>NZ_JBQYMC010000001.1:1386563-2566563 GCF_052683155.1 Altererythrobacter sp. Z27
GCCGACGCCGCCCTCAACCCCGTCCGCATCCTCGTACTTGTAACCCGAGATCGAGCCGTACTGGGTGTTGTAGAAGTCGACCTGCTCGTCGAACCCGGAGACATTCCCTTCACCATCGACCGTAGCGACATTGCCGTCGAGATCGACCGTGATGTCGGTCAGGTTGTAGCTACCGTTTGGCAGCGTCTCGCGCACAGAGTAATCGCCAGGAAGGAGCCCTTCGAAGCTGTAATAGCCGGTCTCGTCAGTATAGTCGGTCTCAATGACGATGCCGTCGCCATCGAGGAGCTCGATCTTGACGCCTTCCCATGCAGTCCGGCCCTCGGTAGTACCCAGCAGGCCGTCGGGATCCTCGTATTTGTAGCCGTCGATCCGACCGAACTTGACGTTACCGAAATTCATCTGGTCGGCTTCGCCAAAGGTGCCACTCACAAGATCGGGGCTTAGCGTGTCGACGCCTTTTATCTTTACGATGTGCGGCAGATCATCGGCGGTAAAGCTGTATTCCAGCAGTTCGGCGTCGAGCACGCCGTCACCATCGTAAGTGTTGAACCATTCGCTCGCATCGTACACTTCGGTGATCGTCAGCGTGTAGCTGTCCGCCCCGGGCAGGAAGATCGTATATTTCCCGGTTGAATCGGTTGTTGTCGTGCCAATGATCGTGTCAGTGACATCGGGATCATTGCCTTTCCCTTCGATCGTGTAGGTCAGTTCATAGTCGAACCGGAAACCGCCGAGCGCCACTTCGTTCTCGTCCCAAACGCCGTCAGCATCGAGGTCGGCCCATTTGTAGCCATAGATGGGAGCGCCGGTTGCAGCCTTCGACACCGACCATTCCTCAAATCCGTCGTTCGAAGTGTAATTGCCCCAGAGGTACGCCGCGTCACCACCAACAATGAAATCGCCCCCGTCGCTCGCATCAAGCGTGCCAGTGGTGCCAAATTCGGAATAGAGCACGACATAGGTTGTGGCCGGATTTGCTCCATTGAATTCGGCGACTGCTACATAGAAGAACATATCCGAACGGCCGCTGCCGGCTTCGTTCGAATAATCGAGCAGGATCGTGTTGTCGGTATCGTCAGCGCCGTCCAGGTCCGCGTCATCGAGATCGTAAACGAGCGTTGCCGGGCTGGAGAACGAGCCGATTTCGCCTGTAATGTTGGGATCGCTGGTGGAGTAGAGCTTGAGTTCGTTGAGTGAAAGCAGCGGATTGCTGTTGGTCTGGTTGATGTCGAGCCGGAATTCATAATACTCCACACCATCGATAATGACGATCGGCACTTCGTTCAGCAGGAGCGAGTGGGTGAAGGAGTCAGAACTGTTCTCGTCGTAAACGAGGACACCGTCGGTGTTGTATCCCTCTTCGTCGCCAGTCGCCTGGACGCGGACGAATGCCTGGATCACGCCGGTGCCAGACGTACTATCCGGCTGAGAAGCGAAGAACAGCGCGCCGTTGATTTCGGCTTCGTCACCCAACTTTTTGGTCAGGTCATAATAGTCGCCAGTGCCATCAGTATAGACTGCTTCCGTCATCTTCAGACTCCCCGGCGCATCCAAGATCTACGCCCAAACAACTGCCAATCGCCCGCAATGCAGAGCATTCGAGCTAATTCGTAAGCACTAGTTTTTCCGAGCAGGCGTACGGACAGGATGCGGAGTCAAACCAAGCGCGAAAGCTGTATCTGGACATGGTCAGGCGTTCGCCCGATCACCGTCTAAGGACTGCTCGCAACCCTGTTTTCTTCAGCTCCGAACGCCGGAAATGAGGAATCCTAGGATTCCTTTTAATTCCAGCGACTCGGGCTGTGGATAAGTATGGTTACCCGTTGAACCTGAAGAGTCAACGCTACCAAAGAGCTACATAATTTCAGTGATTTATATGGAATCACTCGGGACAGGTCAGCCGAGTCCCGCATAGAGTTAGCGCGCTGCAGCTAACGCAGTTCCATCGCCCCGACAGTTCAGCGGCAGATCGTCGGCGTGGTCGGGCTACCCGATATCGAATAGCAGCGGGCCCGCCTGGCCGGAATAGATCGCATCCACGTCCGCAGCCCTACTCGTCAACACGGCGCGTTGGTTGATATAGCCCTTGTCGGTGATCTCACCCGCGTCGAGCGATGGCGGTGTCGTCAGCACGACCAAGCGCCCTACCCTGCGCGAGCTGCCGCCTGCTGATCGGTTGAAGGCAGCCAGTCGTTCGGCCACCGCCTCTCCAAGTTTGACGATACCTTCGGGGCCGAAATCGCCCATGAATTTCTGCGCGGCTTGCGGGCTCGGCCAAGCCATCACACCGATGAAGGGCTTGTCCTGCCCGGTGATCACGCAATCGTGAAGCAGCGGGCTGCAGGCGGCGACGATCTCCGGTCGCAGCGTCCCGACCGAAACCCAGGTTCCGCTCGACAGCTTGAAATCCTCGGTTACGCGCCCGTCGAACACCAGTCCCTTGTCCGGATCCTGCGGATCGACGAAGCGCGCCGCATCGCCGAGGCTGTAGAAACCTTCCTCATCGAAGGCTTCTGCGTTCTTCTGCGGCTCGTCGACATATCCCGGCGTGACCGAGGGGCCTTTCACCCGAACTTCCAGCTTCTCGCCATTGGGCACGAGCTTGAGCGTGGTTCCGGGCAGCGGCAGCCCGATCAGGCCGACGCGCTCGGCCTCCCAATGGACCACTGTGATCCCCTGCGTCTCGGTTGCACCATACATGGTCGTGATCGGGATTCGCTTGCCCGTTTCGGCGATGGCGAGCGCCTGCAGCCGGTCGTAGAGATCGTCAGACAAGGTTGCGCCGCCATATCCCAGTGAAACGACCTTCTTGAAGAAGGATGCACGGAGCCGTTCGTCGGCCTCCATCGCATCGGCCAGCATGGCAAAGGCGATCGGTGCCGACCCGAAAACCGTCGGCGAGACTTCGTAGAGGTTCTTGATCGTCGTCTCGAACATGCCGGGCACCGGCTTGCCTTCATCGAGATAGCCCGTTCCGCCGGCCCACAGCATCCCGTTGAAGAAGATGTTGCCGCCGCTGATGTGGCTCCACGGCATCCATTCGAGCGTGACCGGCGGCTCGCGCGCATCGCGCGGTTCGAGCGCCAACCCCTCGGTCCCGGCGATCACCGTGGTCATCATCCGGTGAGTCTGCGGCACACATTTGGGAAGGCCGGTGGAGCCCGAAGTGAAGAGGTATTTGCCCACCGTGTCGGGTGTGATCGCGGCGAAGCGCGCCTCCAGCGATTCCCCCGGCCCGGTTTCGAGCAAGCTCGAAAAGCTCATCGCACCCTCGGGCATGCCGTCGCAGGTGATGACCCTCAGTTCCGGGTCTGCCGCGCGCAGCTTGGCGATTGCTGGCGCATGAGACTGGCCTTCCTTCGCGAAGACGACCTTCGCGCCGATCTTGCCAAAACAGTGCAGCAGCTTCTCATGGTCTTGCGACATCAGGGAATAGGCCGCGCTCACCGGCGCAATGGGAACGCCCGCCGTATAGCAGCCGAGCATCAGCAAGGCATGGTCGAGCGAATTGCTCGAAATCACCATCACCGCATCGTCGCTGCCCAGGCCCTGGTCGACCAGCCACTGGCCGATCGAATCCGCTGCGCGCCGCGCATCGCCATAAGTAACGCCGGTCCACGGGCCGTGGCCCGGTTCGCGCTGGAGCAGCCACAGGCGATCGGGATGTCGCTCGCTGCGATCGCGCAGTATCGCCGCCATGTTCGAAGGGACATCGGCCGGCGGGTGCTTCGAACGGACGAGGACGCAGCCATCGTCCCGCCATTCTACCTCGGTCGCGGGGCCCTTTTGCGGAAGCGGGCTGAAAGGTGGCTGCGCTGTATCGGTCATGATTCTCTCCCGGCACCGAGAGTGCCGTCACGGTGCCGGGAAATGCAAGTCATTGTCAGAAGCGGAAGCGCACGCTCGCGCCGAAGCTTGAACTGCGGCCCGGGAAGCGAACGGCAGTGTTGGCGTTGGTGGCCGCCGACGCCCAGTAATAGGTATCGGTGATGTTGCGCCCCCACAGCGATGCTTCCCAGCCTCCGTCGAGATCGTAAACCGCGAGGCTGGCGTTGAGAATGCCGTAATCCTTGATCGCGAGCGGAGCGAACTGTTCGATCGTGCTCGAGGTCGAGCCCTGGTAGCGGCCATTAAGTATAGCGCGGATGCCCAGCGTTTCAGTGACCGGCGTATCGTAGGTTGCCGCTGCAGCCGCCGAGAACTTCGGGCTGTAGGGGAAGGCGAGGCCGTCAAAGTCGAATGGCTGGCCCGCTGCGTTGATGCCGATGTAATTCTTGATCTCGGTCTTGAGCCAGGTCGCCGCGAGCGTGAAGGTCAGCTCGTCGGTGGCTCGCCACGCAAGATCGCCGTCGATCCCGTAAGCACGCGATTCCGGTATGTTATCGAGCCGCAGCAGGGTCGTGTAGATCGGGTCGGCGAAATAGACCGCCAACTGCTTGTCGGTGTAATCGTAATAGAAGCCCGCGACGTTGAGGTTGAGGCGGCGATTGGCCAGAGCGAGCTTGGTGCCGATTTCATAGGCGGTGAGCTCTTCCTGCTTGGCCGGGCGGTTCTGCGTCGCGATGTTTGCAGCGTTGACCGGGGTCGAGCCTGACTTGTAGCCGCGCGAGACCGAGGCATAGACCAGCGTGTCGTCATTCGGCTCCCAGGTCAACGCGCCGCGCCAGGCGACATTGTCTTCCTTGAGCGTCGAAGTCACCGCGCCAAAGGTCAGCGCGTCCACGTCGAAGGTGTTGCACTGGTTTGCGGTGATCGGAGTGGTGAACTCCCCATAGACCAGGAAGAAGAACGCCCGGTTGAACAGGTTGACGTTGGGCTCCATCGAGCCGTTGTAGTCGCGCGAACAGCCGACATAATCCTGCCTGTCTTCGGTGTAGCGGATTCCGGTGGTCAGTTTCAGTTCGGGCGAGAGTTCCCAGTCGGCATTGGCGAAGATGCTCCACGTTTCGACGTCGAAATCGGCGGTATCGCGATAGGTCCTGAACGCCTGCAAAACGTCGGTCACGGTGTAACCGGGCGAATTAAAGGGCGAATTCAGCAGGTCTTCCATAAGGATCAGCGCGCGCACCGCGCCGACATTGGCGTTCTCGCCAAGCAGCGTCTGGTTGGTGTCGGTGACCTTGTCATTGGCGTAATAGCCGCCGACCACGAATTCGGCCGGGCCGGCCGTGCCCTGCAATCGGACTTCCTGCGAGAAGGATTCGACCTTGCCGACAGCCCATTGGCTCAGGATTTCATAGGGCGCGCCGCTCCAGTCATATGCCGCGTCGCGCGTCACCTTGTTGTAGCCGGTCAGCGAGATGAAGCTGAGGTCGGGGGTCAGGTCATACTGCAACAAGCCTCGCAGGCCGATGAAGTCGCTATCTTCCTGGTTCGGATTGTCGATTCCGGTGCCGCGCCCGATATTCGCCGCGCGAAGCGACGTGGGCTGCCAGTCGGCCGAGCTGCTGTCCCACTTCCCTGCATTGGCAGCAACATAGTCCGCCAGCCCGGGGGCGTTGAACAGGCTGAAGACGGTGCCGTTCGCCGGATCGGTGTTGGGGGTGAAGCCGACAGCCTGAGCCGCGAGCGTGTCCGACTTGTTGATCCAGAAACTGCCCGCCAGCTCGATCTTCATGTCGGACGTTGGCTCGGCAGTGATCGTCAGGCGGCCGCCATAGCGATGGACTTCGCCCAATTCGTCATCGCGCGAAACGCTTTTCTGCCATCCGTCCCAGCTGTCTTCGGTGCGCCACGCGATGCGTGCAGCAACCGCTTCGCCGATCGGCAGGTTTATGTACCCTTCGGAATTGAGCGTGCTCTCGGTGCCCGCTTCGACCGAAAGGCTGCCGCCAAGTTCGCCGAACTTGGGCTTGGCGGTGATGAAATTGACCAGTCCACCAGTGGTGTTGCGGCCATAGAGCGTGCCCTGCGGCCCCTTGAGCACTTCGACGCGCTCGAGGTCGTAAACCGGCCCGCTGTTCATGAAGGGATAGGCGAGCGCGACTTCGTCCTGATAGGTGCCGACAGTCGAAGTTGCGGACAGGTTGATCGTATTGAAGCCGATCCCGCGCAGCGTGTAAATTGGGATGCCCTGATAACCGCGCGAAACGTTGAGGCTGGGGACGACGACCTGCAGGTCTTCGGTTGAATTGACCTTGAGGTTGGCAAGCTGTTCGCCGGTGAATGCCTGGATCGCGAGGCCGACGTCATTGATCGCTTCCGCGCGACGGTTGGCAGTCACGATGATCGTATTCGACGTTTCCGCAGAGTTTTCGTCCTCCGCTGCATCCTGCGCCATCGCCGGCGCGGCCATGCCGAGGGTTGCGATGCTTGCTCCAACAAAAAGTGCGGTGCGCGACAGAATTGGCTTCGTCATTTCCTCTCCCCTGACGGCGCACTGGACACGCCGTTATCATTGCTGATAAATTATCAGACCTGATAGAACTTGCAAGGCATGTTTTGCGGGTTAGAGCTAGAACTGCACAAAAGGAGAGGGGTGGCAGGTGCGGACAGCCCATCGGGAAGACAAAGGCGTGATCCGCGAAGCGTTGCTGGATGCGACGAGCGCGCTGATGCGCGAACTCGACACGATCGATGTCGGGATTCTCGACATTGCCGCCCGGGCAAACGTCAACCACGGGATGATCCGGTATTATTTCGGCAGCAAGGAAGGGATGCTGCTGGCCCTGCTCGATCGCGATGTCGGTGTGCGCATCCGGCAGCTGGAAGCGCTGCACCGGTTGCGGATTTCGCCGACCGAGCGGATGCGGCTCCACCTCAACGGCATCCTCGATACCTACTACCAGATCCCGTATCTGAACCGGCTCATCCAGGCGATGGTGCGCGACGCATCGGCAGAACGCGTCTATCATATCGCGGAAGAACTGCTGAAGCCGATTGCAAGCGCCCAGCACCGGATCATCGAGGAAGGCATCGCCACGGGCGAGTTCCGCAAGGTCGACCCCAAGCTGTTCTACTTCAACACGATCGGCGCAGCCGACGGGCTCTATTCCAACCGATTCACGCTTTCGGCCGTGTTTGGGGGTATCCCGAATGCGGACGATGCACTCCACGAACGTTACAAGGCACAGACGGTAGACACGCTGCTGGCCGGCTTGCTGGCATAATTATCAGACTTGATAAATAACTCGCTCCGGGTCTAGAGGATCGCCATGGATCTTGAACTCGACGAACAACAGAGACTCCTGAAACAGGCGGCCGACCGCTTCCTGGAAAAGCGCCTGCCGTTCGAGCGGCGCTCGGCGCAGAAAGGCGTCGACTTCCTCGATTTTTGGCGCGAACTGGATGGCGAGCTCGGTATTGCAGGAGCCGGCCAGTCATCGGAGGTCGGGGGCTTCGATGGCGGCGCTGAAGCGGAGATGATCGTCGCGGGAAGCCTCGGCGGCGCGTTGGCGGTGACGCCCTATGTCGATTGCCTGGTCATTTCGGCCAATCTGTTGGCAGCGCTCGGCGAACAGGAACTGGTCGCTGAACTGGTCGCGGGCCGTAAACTGGCTGTTACCGCCATCGAAGAAGCGCAGACCCGCGGCGATATCCGCGCGATCGCAGCTTCTGCCGAAACCATTGAAGGCCGATGGCGGCTGAGCGGAACAAAACTGACGGTCAATTTTGCTGGCGATGCCGACCAGGTACTGGTTCCGGCCAAGTTAGCCGATAGCGAGCTTGCGATCTTTGCTCTCACTCGCGATGCACTTGCCGGACGTTTGCACCAATACGCGCTGATCGACGAGACACCGTCTGCGGATATCGTGCTCAACGGGCTCGAACTCCCGGACGACGCCTTGCTCGCGCGCGGTGCAGCGGCAGAAGCGGCGCTAAGCACCGCGATCCTGCGCGGCACGGCTGCACTCTGTGCAGAGGGCGCAGCGGTGGCGGAAGTGATGCTGGCCGATACCGTTTCCTATTCGAAGGACCGCGTGCAGTTCGGAGTTGCGCTCGCCTCCTTCCAGGCACTGCAGCACCGCATGGTCGACATGTTCCTCAAATCGCAGGAACTGGCTGCCGCTTCGCTGCTCGCCACATTGAAGGTCACCGATCCGGCAGCGGTTGCAGCGGCCAAGGCGACGGTTTCCGAAGGACTGCGCATGATCGGGCAGGAAGCGGTCCAGTTGCACGGCGCCATGGGACTGACCGAGGAATTGCGGGTCGGCCATTACTTCAAGCGCGCGACCGCCCTCGAAGGCCGACTGGGCAATGCCGACCACCACACGGCGCGCTATCGCCAACTGAGAGTGACTGACTAGCCTGTTCCCCAGCCATCAAAGGCCGAGCACATGCTTTGCCAGGATGTTGCGCTGGATTTCGTTCGAACCGGCATAGATCGACCCGGCCCGCTCGTTGAGATAGCGCAACGGCGCCTTGGCGTGCCAGCGTCCGCCGGAAACATAACCGTCTGCCGGCGCTTCATAACTCGGCACTTCCGCCCCCGGGCGGGTGGCGTGGGGCTGGAAAACCGAGCCTGACGGACCGGCCGCCTCAAGTGCGATCTCGGTAAGGTGCTGGGCCAGTTCGGTCCCCAAGATCTTCATCAGCGAAGACATCGCGCCGACGCTCTTCCCTTTCCCCGCTGCGGAGAGCAGCTTCAGCTCCATTACTTCGAGTACGTCGATCCGGATCATTGCGCGCGCGAGTTTCTGCGCGAATATCGGATCGTCGAGCAGCGTGCCCTGCCCCTTCGGAAACCTTGCCGCTTGCTCGCGGATGCCCTGCGCGCGCACCTTGAGCCCGGCCGAATAGGCCGAGCCGCCCCGCTCGAATTCGAGCAGGTATTTCGCTACTTGCCAGCCGCGATCGACCTCGCCGATGACATTGGCGCGCGAGACGCGGACATCTTCGAAAAAGACCTGGTTCTGAACCGTTTCGCCCGAAAGCATGGTGAGCGGGCGAACGGTCACTCCGCCCTGATCCATCGGCACGAGTATGAAAGTGATCCCTTCTTGCTTGCGCCCTTCGTTGTTTGTCCGAACGAGGCAGAAGATCCAGTTCGCTTCCTGCGCGTGCGTGGTCCAAATCTTCGAGCCGTTGAGTATGAAATCATCCCCATCGGGCACGGCACTCATCTGAAGGGCGGCGAGGTCCGAACCGGCATTGGGTTCCGAATAGCCCTGGCAGAAGAAGACTTCGCCGCTAAGGATGCCCGGCAGGAAATAGGCCTTCTGTTCGGGCGTGCCGAAAGCGGCGATCACATGCGCCACCATGTGGATGCCCATCGGCGAAAGCGATGGTGCACCCGCCTTCGCGAGCTCGCTCGTGAAAATGTAATGCTGCGCGGCGCTCCAGTTCCGCCCCCCATGCTCCTCTGGCCAATGCGGCGCGGCCAGGCCAAGCGCGTTCAGCTTCGCCTGCCATTCCATCGATGCCTCATGGTCGGGATAGACGCTGGTGGCATTGCGCCCCGCATCAATGATATCCTCGCTCAATTCAGCCGAGAGCATTGCGCGAATCTCTGCGGCAAAAGCTTCTTCGTCGAGTGACCAGTCGAGGTTCATATCAATCCTGTTTGCGGCGCGTTATCAAGTCTGATAACAGACCCGCCAGCAAGGTCAAATCGCAATAGCCAGGGCACATTATGAATCAGCAGGTTTCGATCGAAGGCAGCCCCTCGGGCAAGTCGTACCAGAAAAGCTCCACCCCCGCTCAGATCGATTTTACCAAGCCCGCGGGAGAGGAAGCCTTTTGCGCGCCCGGCTCGATGCACTGGCGCATCTTCAAGAACAGCATCGCCATGGCCATCGGCGGGATTGCCGCCGTACTGCTCGAATTCGCCGATGCCCGCATCCGCTCCGGCGTGTGGGACCACTCGATCTACCCGGTCGATCCGATCGGTCGCTCGCAGCGCACCGGTATGGCTGCAATGGTGGGCGTCTATGGGCCCAAGAGTGTCGCGCGGCAGGTGATCGGCGGCGTAAACCGCATGCACGCGAAGGTCGCCGGGACGACGCCATCGGGCGAGGCCTACAAGGCACTCGATCCCGAACTGCTCGACTGGGTATCGGCCACGGCGAAATTCGGCTTCGTCACAGCCTACGACCGCTTCGTCACCCGGCTGAGCGAGACGGAGAAGCACGAATATTGGAACAGCGGCGACGAAGTGGCCAAGCTCTATGGCGTAACCGAAAGCCCGCATTCCGAAGCCGAGTTCCTGGTGATGATGGAACGGCTCGTGCCGCGTTTCGAAGCGCATGAAATCAACAGCGAATTCCTCGCCATCGTTGCCTCGGGCAAGGCTCGCCCGCAGATACCAAGCTTCATCCATCGCGCCATCGCGCGCGCCGCGGTCGACATATTACCACTAGTCGTCCGCGAGAAGCTGGGGCTCGGCCGCGAATGGGACCTCTCCTTCACGGACCGGCTGCTGGTCAAATTCGTCGCGAGGCTGGCCGACCGGAAGGTCGACCCGACCTCACCCGCCTACCAGGCCGCGCTGCGGCTCGGCCTGCCGGGCGACACCGCCTGGCGCTGAACGCGCCGCCCTGCGCAAATTGATGCATGGATCAACGCCAGCCGCTTTGCCATTGATCGCTGACGGACCACGCAAGCACATCCGGCTGAAGCGCAGCCCGGGAGGAGAGAAGCCTTGAAGACACGTTTTACCGAACTCTTCGGAGTCGAGCATCCGATCGCCCAGGGCGGAATGATGTGGGTAGGCAAGGCCGAGCTGGTTTCCGCGGTCGCCAATTCCGGTGCGCTGGGCTTCCTCACCGCGCTGACGCAACCGACACCCGAAGCCCTGACCAAGGAAATCGCGCGCTGCCGCGACATGACCGACAAGCCCTTCGGCGTGAACCTCACGATCCTGCCGAGCATCAACCCGCCGCCCTATGCCGAATATCGCCACGCGATCATCGAAAGCGGCGTCAAGATCGTCGAGACCGCCGGTTACAAGCCGCAGGAGCATGTCGATCACTTCAAGCAGCACGGGGTCAAGGTAATCCACAAATGCACCGCGGTGCGCCATGCCGTATCCGCCGAGAAGATGGGCGTCGATGCGATCTCGATCGACGGCTTCGAATGCGCCGGCCATCCGGGCGAGGACGATATCCCCGGCCTGATCCTGATCCCAGCTGCCGCCGACAAGGTCAGCATTCCGATGCTGGCTTCGGGCGGTTTCGGCGACGGGCGCGGCCTCGTCGCGGCGCTGGCGCTTGGCGCGGACGGCATCAACATGGGCACGCGCTTCTGCGCGACCAAGGAAGCGCCGATCCATGAGAACTTCAAGCAGGCCATGGTCGATGCGGACGAACGGCAGACCAAACTGATCTTCCGGACCTTCCGCAATACCGCGCGCGTCGCTGCCAATGCGATCTCAGAGGAAGTGGTCAAGCTGGAACGCGAAGGCAAGCCGTTTGAGGAAGTGGCCCATCTCGTCAAAGGGGGCCGCGGGCTCGAAGGCTACCAGAGCGGCGATACCGATCACGGCATCTGGAGCGCCGGAATGATCCAGGGGCTGATCCATGACGTGCCGAGTGTGCAGGAACTGGTCGAGCGGATCGTGCACGAGGCGGAGGAGATCATCGCCGGGCGGCTGGTAGGGACGCTCCCGAACTGAGCGGTGCGGGCTGGCCGTCAGTGACGGTATCAAGTTGTCCTGTCGAAAGAAGTGGTGCGTAGCCCAGTCCTGAGCGGACCTGTCTCAGTACGATTTTCCCGTTCAAACGGGAATCTAACGGGAATTTTCGCAATTTTGACCTAATTTGGTGGTCGTAGCCTCCGCCAAGCCGCTCAATTCCGCCACTTTCCGAACGATTTCCCGTTTGGCATTCAACGGGAATTCCAAGTGCACAGTACGGGAATTGCTCAAAGCTAGATCGGGAACCACTCGGCTGGTTTCCATATCGGTGTCGCACCATGGAGAGGCGAGCCGAAACCGCAGCTTCCAGGGATTCTCCCAGCTCGTAGTGCTGCGCGAGGGGGCCTCTGATTAGATCAGCCTTACGGCGTGTGAAGCATGGTGGAACAGTGCCTTCATCCGAGTACAGATGAAGGGAAGACTGCCGTGCGGAATGAAGTAATAACCAAATACAAAACAGGAATTGCGATACGCGTTTTGCGTATAGGATCGATACGAAAATTGCGAATCGAGAAAATCGAAAGTTTCAGCATTGTCGCGACCAATTTTATGCTAATAATAGGACGGGTTCATAGACATGGAGTTTCCCAATGGACCCGCTAGCAGTCACCTATGTCAGCCCTGATGCGCTTTTCCCAAATCCGCGCAATGCGCGCACCCACACTGAAAAGCAGATCGGTCAGATCATGGCATCGATCCGCTCGTTTGGCTACAATGTCCCGGTTATTGTCGATGGGCAGCGGACAATCCTTGCAGGCCATGGACGGGTGGAGGCTGCAAGGCGGCTTGGCCTCAGCCAAGTGCCAATTATCGAAATCGGTCACCTGAGCGAGGCAGAGCGGCGTGCCTTCATGCTTGCAGACAACCGTCTCAACGAGCTCAGTAGCTGGGATGAGGAAATCCTTGCTCTGGAGCTGGAGGAGATCGCGCTGAGCGACGCCCCTTTCGAGATCACCGATACAGGATTTGATCTCGAACTGGTCGACCGCCTGGTCGAGGACCGGCACAAGAAGGGCGCTGATGAAGTGTCTCAGGATCTGCCAATCGCCAGGGGCTCAGTCCCGAAGGTGGCGCGGTTAGGAGATCTTTGGCTGATGGGACGCCACCGGCTCTTTGTCGGCAATGCGCTTGAAGAGGAAAGCTATCGCGTCCTGCTCGATCATGAAAAGGCGCAAATGGTGTTCGCGGACGCCCCGTTCAATGTGAAGATCCGAGGCCACGTCTCAGGGCAGCAGGACGCGCGCGAGTTCGTGATGGGTTCAGGAGAGATGGACCGAGATACCTTCAAGGCATTTCTGCGCCGCGCGTTCGATCAGATGGCGAGGTTCAGCGAGGATGGTTCGATCCATTACCAGTGCATGGACTGGCGGGGCCTCAAAGTGCTGCTCGAGGCGGGAGAGGAAGTTTACGACGAGCTCAAGAATATTTGCTGCTGGGTAAAGCATCAGGGCGGAATGGGGTCGCTCTACCGGTCACAGCACGAGATGGTGGCGGTATTCAAGCGCGGGCGCGCGCCTCACATCAACAATGTTGCCCTGGGTAAGCATGGTCGCAACCGGACCAATGTCTGGTCGATTGCCGGCATGAACTCGTTCCAGAAAGACCGTGCGGAAAAGCTCAGCTGGCATCCGACGGTCAAGCCGGTCTCGCTGGTAGCCGATGCGATGCTCGATTGCTCGCGCCGCGGGGGACTGGTGCTCGACCCCTTTGCGGGCTCGGGGACGACAGCAATTGCCGCCGAACGAACGGGACGCAGGGCCGCCCTGATGGAACTCGATCCACTTTATGCCGACGTCATACTCCACCGCTTTGTCTCGGTCACAGGCATCGAGGTCGTAAATGCAGCTACCGGTCAGATTGTTCGCGCTGCTGGACAGGAGGAGTGGGCAGCATGAGCAAGGACTACGAGGTCGGCTATTGCAAGGCGCCGAAGGAGCACCGCTTCAAACCTGGCAACAAGGCCGCAAGCAAGCGCAAGGGGCAGCGCAAGAAGAAGGCGATCTCCATCCCAGAGGTTCTCGAGAGAGCGCTGGCTTCCAAGCGGACAATAAAGCGCGGTGCCCAGCTGATTGAGATGTCCATTGCTGAACTGTTGATCGAACGGATCATCCAGATGGTAGCAACTGGAAGTTCGCGCGATCTCCTGAATGTGGTCGCGCTGATCGAGCGGTTTCTTCCCGATGTGCTCACTACAGAAGATAACCGGCTCGAGATCGTTCATCACCGTGCCGAGGGGTCGAGCGTTCCCCTGCCCAAGCCTGGCCAGTTCGAGCGGCCCGGTCAATGAGGTACGATCTTCCCGAATGGGCGGTCTGGTTCGACATCTATTTCACCGAAGATGCAGAGCGCATTCGGCACCGCGTCTTGTTCGGTGGGCGAGGCGGAGCAAAATCGTGGACGATCGCGCACAAGATTGTTGAACGGGCACGCAGGCAGAAATTGAGGATCCTCTGCACGCGCGAGTTTCAGAACTCGATCCGCGATTCTGCCAAGAAGCTCATCGAAGACTCGATCGCTCGCCTTGGCCTCAGCGACTTCTTCACGATCACCGAAAATGAAATCCGGGGGCGCAACGGTTCTGTAATTTCGTTCCTCGGCCTCAACGGCAAAGAGCAGGCCATCAAGTCACTCGAAGGCTACGACCTTGCCTGGGTTGAAGAGGCTGCCACATTGTCACAGGCCTCCCTCGATGCGCTCATCCCTACGATCCGCAAGGAAGGCTCAGAGATCTGGTGGAGCTATAACCCGCGCTATCCAAGCGATCCGGTGGATCAGTTGTTCCGGGGAGGAAAGCCGCCCCCCGGTTCGATTGTCCTCGAGGTGCAATGGCGCGACAATCCCTGGTTTCCTGAAGTGCTCCGCAGGGACATGGAATATGATCGTGAGCGCGACCCGGAACGTCATGCGCATGTCTGGGAAGGCCATTATGTTATCCGCAGTGAAGCGCAGGTGTTCAGGAACTGGCAGGTCCTTCGCTTCGAAAGTCCCCAAGACGCTCGCTACCGCTTCGGTGCCGACTGGGGGTTTAGCAGGGATCCAACGGTCCTGGTCCGCTGCTTCATTGGACGGCTGGAATCTGAAGGCACGGCGGCGATTGCTGTCCCGGACAGCAAAGGACGTGCTCTCTTTATTGACTTCGAAGCCTATGCGGTTGGCTGTCCGATCGATGCGACGCCTGCCCTGTTTGCAGGTAGCGATCGCCGCACTCCCCCGCGCTGGCCGAACGTGAATGCTTATCCTGGCATAGAGGGGGCCGCGAGAACGAAGATCACCGCCGATAGCGCACGCCCTGAAACGATCGATCACATGAAAAGGCTAGGCTTCGATATCCAGGCTGCGATCAAGGGGCCTGGATCCGTCGAAGACGGAATCGAGTTCCTCCGAAGCTTCGATATCATCGTGCACCCGCGATGCAGGCATCTACAGGAGGAATTGACGCACTACAGCTACAAGGTGGATCGCCAGACAGGGGAGATACTTTCTCAGCTAGCGGACCGGGACAATCACGTGATCGATGCTCTGCGCTACGCGCTCGAGGGCGCACGCAAGGCAGGAAGCGACGGCTTTAAATTTGCGAGCTCAAGAGGGAGGATCACCGCCGAGCGTCTTAAGGGCTTCTTGATCGAACCTACTCGACCGCGGAGCTCCCACGGCAAACGGATCAGCGTGCCCGGCGCCTTGCATCACATGTGGGAGAATTATTGACATCAATCGGCGAAACACTGACCTGACCCGAAGGCGTGGTCTCACAGTTACGTCTGGGTTCCAATAGGCGAGGTCGCCCTTCCGGGGTAGGGGGGCTACTGACGAAGGCTTGAGACACACATCCAGCGGCGGCCCGAAACTGTTAGTACACGCCGCTTCACATGAAGCGGCGTGTACCAAACCCTTCCATTCGATTGGGCGGCTGGCCAACCGGAGGAGGCAGTGGCCAGCCATAAGTTAGATCACATTTCGAAGGAGAGGCGTACGCCGTAGCTGCGAGGGCGGCTCATGGCCCAGTGCGAACCTGCGCTTCCGATGTTACCGCCCACACCATAGAACTTGTTGGTGAGGTTCTGCCCATACAAGCTTACAGCGATCCTCTCATCCATGCTGCGCCAGGTGATGTCTCCACCGAGCAAAACATAACCGTCTTGGGAGATGTTGTTGCCAGGATCGAAATAGACCTTGCTCTGGTAAGAAAGGTTGCCGCTCAGACGGATTTCCCCGTCGAGCGCCGGGAAGGTATAGTCACTCGACGCGCTGATCATCGTTGAAGGTGCCTTGGGCAGGGTATTGCCTGAGAGGTTGGTGATGTTGGCTGCCGCACCTCCCCCGGGAACTGGTACGTATTCCTGCCCTTGGTCGAAGTTGCGATATTCGCCATCGAGCTGGGACAAGGCCAGTGTCACCCCGAAGTTGCGTGTCGGCCTGATCTGAACATCTGCTTCGAAGCCAACAATCTTGGCTGCTGCCGCATTGGTGAGGATCGGCGTGCTCAGCACCGGATCACGAGCAGTGAGTTGCAGGTTGTCGTAGTCTGTATAGTAAGCGGCAAGGTTCAGCCGCAGCCAGTGCGCCGGGTCTGACTTCAGACCTATCTCGTACTGGGTCGCCGTTTCAGGCCGCACGGGCTCGGGATCATCAGCCGGTATCGGCGCGGACGTCGAGGCATATAGGCCGCTCTTGAACGCCGAGGAATAGCGCGCATACAGCTGCAACTCCGGTGTGGCCTGGAACTGGGCTACCAAGCTCGGCGTCAGCTTGTTGAAACGAGCCGATGTTTCCGGGGGAGCCAAGACGCTTGGGTAGATCCTCGTGTACAGGTAAGTTTTCTTTTCAGTCGTGTACCGCAAGCCACCGATTAGCGTAAGCTGATCGGTCATCTCGTAGGTGAGCTGACCATAGATGGCGAGTGAGTCGGTATCCAAGTCGGATTTCACGACTGCGCCGAGGTTCCCGCGTGAAAGAATGTTCAGCTCATCAAAGGCTGCCTTGTCGTTGAAATAGACCCCGCCAATTATCCAGTTAAGCGGACCACCGCTGTCTGACTGCGCGTAAATCTCCTGGTAAAGTGACTCGGACGAGATCGTTCCATTGAAGCCGGCATTCACCAAGGTCGAAGCATCGGAATCGACTTCGAAGTCAAACTTGTTGTCCTGATAACCGGTGATGCTCGTGATCGCGACTGAACCGAGATCGTACCGCAACGTCAGTGATGCCTGGTATTGCGTAAGTGCACCGAGCGATTCCTCGCTCATGGCGGCTTCCCAGTGACGAGTGCCGTAAATGGCACCAGGCGTCTGCTGCGCAATGGTATTACCATGAATCGGCTGGCTGGCTCCGGTGTGATCGGTCGAATTCATGTATCCGAGCGCCAGCGTCGCCGTGAGGTCCCCCATCTCGGCACGTAGCTTCGAGCGGACGGCGAATGACTTCCTGTCGCCGGTCTTGCCACCATTGGCGAGGTCTGTGACGTAGCCATTATCATCGTAGTAGTTCGCCGCGATATCGGCCGCGATCGGGCCCGAGCCACCGCTCAGGTACCCTGCGATATCAACCGTGTCGAAGTTGCCGTAGCTGGCGCGCATCTTGAACTTTGTTTCATCGGTCGGAGTAGCGGTAATGATGTTAATCGCGCCGCCGGTCGCGTTGCGACCATAGAGGATCGACTGTGGTCCCTTGAGCACCTCAATACGTTCGACGTTATTGAAGGTGAAGAGCGCTCCGAACTGGAATGGCTGGTAGACGCCGTCGACAAAGATTGGCGTAACAGATTCGTCTCCTGCGTTTGCTCCACGCGTGCCGATGCCGCGAATTGTCGGCTGCGACACGAAGTTTGATCGCCCGAAGAAGAATCCAGGCGTTACCTTTCCCAGGTCCTCGGTAGTTACGACATTGGCCTTGACGAGAGCATCAGTCGAAAGGGCGGTAATAGCGGCGGGCACTTCCTGCAGGCGCTCTTCGCGGCGCTGCGCGGTCACCACAATGTCCCCGATGCCCTGGTCAACCGCATCGGCTCCCGGTTCAGCAGGCTCGGATTGAGCCAGGGCTACCCCCGGGCACAGGACCAACAGGACCGATCCTGACAAGATTTTACCTAAACTCATCTCTCCCTCCCTATAATTGTGACGATCTTTTTGGCAGGTCATTTTTTGATTTATGTAATTGAATTACATCTGTATTATTCTATCTACTCATTCTGAATTCATTGAAGTCGACTTTGGCCATGTCGCGACGAAACTTGTCGATCGACCAAGGCCAAGTGTTGGGTCGCCCGTTGCGGTCGAGGTAATAGCTGTTGCAGCCGGTCGCCCAGACCGTGCTCGTCATGGCCTGACTCAACTCATCCTCGTATTGCCTGCAGGCCTGTTCGAGCGGCTCGATTGCGACCGCCCCATCGTCAACCACTCGATCAAGTAGCTCGAGGAGGTAGCGCATCTGCATCTCCGCCACAGCGATGACCGAGTAATTGGTGAGCGGGCTGTTTGGCCCAACCAGCATGAAGAAATTCGGCAAACCTGGGATGGCAACTCCCCGATGGGCTACTTCGCCGTCGCTCCAAAGTTCATCCAGACTTGTGCCCCCCTCGACACTGATCCGCATCGGGCGCATGTAGTCATGCATGCGATAACCTGTCGCGTAGACGAGCACGTCGAGTTGATGCAGCGCACCGTCCGAAGTCCGTACTCCTGAGGCCTCGATCCGATTGATCGGCTCAGTGCAAAGCGTTGCGTTTGGACGCTGGATGGCCGGGTAGAAGGTTGACGAGTAAATTTGCCGCTTGCAGCCTGGTTCGTAGTCAGGCGTCAATTTGCGCCGCAATTCAGGGTCAGCGATGGTTTCCAGATTGCGCTGACACGTGCGGACGAGTCTCGGGTAGACCTCCGAGTCCTTCAGTACCCACCTGCCTGCTGTGGCCTCGATCTCATCGGTGAGCATCCGGTACCTGCGGCGGAGTACCCACGGTGCAAGGCGATATAGTGCCCGGCGCCACCAAGGGATCGCGGGGTTCGGTGAAGGAGCGACCCATTGCGCAGTGCGCTGAAATAGTGTCAGCCGTGAAACTTCGTCGACTATTGCCGGAACCAGTTGCGCCGCTGTAGCGCCGGTACCAATGATCCCGACGCGAAGACCCGCCAAGTCCAATCCATCGGGCCAATCGCCCGTATGCAAGGAGAGGCCCGCAAATTCCTCCATCCCTGCGATCTGCGGGTAATTGAGGTGATGCAGCACTCCCGTGGCGGCGAAAACAAAATCGGCATGCGCAACATGCCCGTCTGTCATGGTCAGTTGCCAGCTCTTGCCGTCAAATCGCGCGGTACCAACCTCGCTATTGAAACGAACGAGGTTTCGCAGGCCATATCGTTGTGCCACCTGCTGGAAATAGCTCTGGATCTCAGGTCCGGACGAAAATGTCTGACGCCATGACGGATTGAGGGCGAACGAGAAGCAGTACGATTGCGAGGGCACGTCGCAATGAAGACCAGGATAGCGATTTTCGCGCCATGTTCCGCCAATGTCGTCCTTCTTCTCGAAGATCGAGATCCGGGTGTAGCCAGCTTCACGTAGCTTGATCGCCGCCAACATCCCCGACGCCCCAGCCCCTATGATTGCGATCGGTCGATCGCGCCCAGACGGGGCGGACATGGTAGTTCCGGCTGTCGCAGTCGAAATGCTCATCCCGGCTCAATTAAATTTATATTTAAATTTAGTCAACACCCCGACATCAGCACCTGCCGACGCCTGCTTGCGACCGGCCAAGCCAGTCCGAAGATGGGGTGTTCAGGTGGAAGCGTGAGTGGCGAGGCCGTCCATGATCATGCCAGCCACATCGCGTGCGTACCCTCGTGCCGTCTCTGCATCAATCCGGGCGACTCCGAACACGTTATCGAGCGTCGCCCGGGCGGCGAACAGGTAATGGCATGCACCGGAGGTCGCGAAATAGAAGCTGGCCGGACTGATATCACGAATGTCTCCGGCGGCTTGCGCCTCTGTCAGCAACTGGGCTTGTGCTGCACAGATTGGTCCGATGTAGTCGTTGGCAATGGTTCGAGCCGTTTCTGAGGTCGTGTCGCGCATCAATGCACGCAGAAGCGCGTCCAGATAGGGGAATCGCCAGTATATGAGTACCTGACCGGTAATGTGGCGGCGCAGCTTCTCGACCGCCGACAGGTCCGTCATCGCCACCAGTGCATTGAATTCTCGCACGATCAGCGTCGAGTCGCGGACCGCCAGAGCCATGAGCAGACCTTCTCGGTTGCCAAAATAGTATTTCACAAGCGCGATGTTGACCCCTGCTCTCTCTGCTACCTCTGCAAGCGGCACGTCGATCGTATCCCACTCGGCCATCAGCGCCGCCGCGGAATCCAGTAACTGCTCACCCGTAGTCTCTCGGTTGCCGCGCGCGCGCCGCGCTTTCTTCTTTACCATGGTTTCCCCGTTTTTCTCCTGGACCGAACCATAAGCCAGCTGAAATTAAAAGCCCATTCAATCGGCACGTGGGCAAATCGCCTCACATCCTCTTTGCCGTTGACGCAAGCCTCTACCTCCTCCTCTCCGATTCACGAGATCCGAGAATAGCGGCGTAGTTTTCCATCCTCCTCCACCTTCGCTTGACCCAATGCGACCAGACGATTTGCATACGCCATCGCCTCGCCTGTCAGAAGACTTACGGTGCGGCCATCCACGGGTCGGCGGTACAGCGCGCGCACAAGTTCAGCTGGTGTTCGAGGTATGCTCAGGGCGTCAAATGTACGCTCCAACCTGACCCGATGCCCCTCCTCGATCTCTGAAATCCGGGCATGTGCACCCCGGAACACGTGCCCATGCGAGGGTAATACCAGAACGTCTTCTGGCAGGATTGAGGCCATACGGGAAAGAGAAGCAAACCATTCTCCCAGTGGATCGGAATCCAGATCGTCCAACGAAACAGGGACGATAGCCGCCATGTCGGGTAACAGCTGGTCGCCGGCGATGAGGATGGAGTCCTGTTCATTGTAGAGACTGGCATGTGCTGGAGTGTGCCCTCCGGTTACAATAACCCGCCATTGGCGGCCGCCGAGTAAGACATTGCCCTCCTCCAGCAGTCGAATGCGCTCAGGGAAGCCCTGCAGTGCCTGCCCAAAACGGCCATGGAATGCGCGCTGGGCATCCAGCATTGCATCGTCCCATCCTGCTGCGCGCAACGCATCATTCACGACTTGTGAAGCAGGATCAGCAAGTGACAGTTCGCGTCGGCAAGCGGCAAACTCGAGACCTGTCATGGTTACGTGGCAGTCGCAATGACGGGATAACCATCCTGTGGCGCCGGCATGATCGGGATGATGATGTGTCAGCAGGAGTCGTGCGACGTTTCCTTTCCTGTCGCACTCAGAAAGGACAGCCTGCCACGCATCGATGGTTTCCTTTTCACCCAGCCCGGCATCGACAAACGTGATATCGCTTTCCCGTAATTCCCACAGGTTGATGTGGCCAAGGGGACCTGGAACAGGCATGCGGATCCATCCAATTCCCGGCAGAACTGGAAGGACCTCACCAATGGCAGGCGCTTCCAGCCCGCACTTCCTGATCGCTCGGGCGTCGTACATCCTTTCCCATCCCTTACACCTTCCGGCGAGGTATCCTCGCCTATTGACACAAACTTAAATCTATTTTTAATTTGGACGCAAGATTGAGGGGAGAAGTAGGATGCGGACTGGCCCGCTAGCCGGTATCAGGGTTATGGAAATGGGCCACTTGATCGCAGCGCCGATCGCTGGGCAAATCCTCGCCGACCTTGGCGCAGACGTGATCAAGATAGAACGCCCGGGACGTGGTGATGAGTATCGAAACTATGGTCCTGCATATATTCGTGACATCGACGGCGAGCGCACCGACATGTCTGCCGGGTTCCTCGTCGCGAACACAAACAAGCGTTCCATCGCTCTGGATATTGGATTGCCCGAAGGCCGCAAGCTCGCGCGCAACTTGGCAGCCAAGGCCGATATCTTCATCGAGAACTTCCGTGCCGGAACGCTTGATGCACAAGGCCTCGGTCGTGAAGACCTGAAGGCGATCAACCCTGGTCTTATCTACATATCGATCAGCGGGTTCGGCCGATTTGGTCCTGCCGCTCGTCGGCCCGGTACCGACAGTGCATTTCAGGCCCTGACCGGATTGATGAGCGTGACCGGCGATCCGGACGGACTGCCGCAGAAGGTAGGCACCCCGGTCGTCGACTACGTAACGGCACTATATGCCACGATCGGAGCGCTGGCCGCATTGATCCAGCGGGGCCATGACAAGAAAGGCCAGGCAATTGACCTGTCGCTTCTGGACTGTGCGCTGGCCCTGATGTCGGCGCGAGCCGCCGAGTACTTCACGACAGGCGACGTGCCAATGCGCTTTGGCCATCGGACCACAGGCGCCGCTCCTGCACAGATGTTCCGTTGCCGGGACGGCTTCATCAACGTCCAGGCTGGCTTTGATCACCACTTTCGCTCTCTATGTGAGCGGCTTGGCCTGCCCGAACTGGCCGATGATCCTCGCTATCTCACGCGAGACCAACGAGTAGCCCACGTGGACGAACTTGAAGATCAGCTGCAGCCCGCATTCCTGCAACGCACCGTCGCTGAATGGTATGCGACCCTTCAGGAGGCCCAACTCATCTGTTCGCCTATTCTCGACGTGAGGCAATGCTACGCTGACCCTGACGTGATGGCCACCGGCGCGCGGCGCACAATTCAGCATCCCCTTGCAGGTCCCGTGGACTTCGTCGCCAATCCGCTTCGATTCGAGAAGACGCCAATTGAACGGTATGACTGCGCTCCCGGACTGGGAGAGCATACCGAAGAAATCCTTGCCGATTGGCTTGGCATGAAAGGCGAGACCATAGCCGACCTGCGCATGGAGACAGTATTCGGATGAGTGCAACCCCGCGACTGCTCGAAGGCCTGCGTGTCATTGACATGTCGACCGTCATATTTGGCCCCCATTGCACGCAGCTCCTGGCGGATATGGGTGCAGACGTCATCAAGGTTGAGCCGTCGCAGGGGGACAATTTCCGATATGTGGGCAAACCGGCCAGAACCCGAGGAATGGGTCCTTCACACCTGACCATCAATCGAGGCAAACGATCGGTCAACTGGGATCTGAGGTCAGCCGCAGGACGTAAGGCCCTCGAACAGCTGATCGCCAGCGGCGATATCTTCCTCCACAACATCAGGGCTGACGCGATCAACCGGCTCGAACTTGACTACGACAGTGTTCGTGCAATCCGCCCGGACGTAATCTACGTTCATTGCACTGGCTTTGGACTCGATGGGCCTTACGCAAGCTACCCGGCCTACGATGATGTAATACAAGCGGCCTCGGGTACAGCCTCGCTTCTGCCACGCGTCGATGGCAACCCGCGCCCGCGCTACCTACCTATGGCATTGGCCGACAAGGTTTGTGGCCTGCACGCTGCCTACGCCACGCTTGCCGCTGTCATTCACCGGTTGCGCACCGGAGAGGGTCAGCACGTTGAGATTCCGATGTTCGAGACAATGACCAGCTTCACACTGCTGGAGCATTTGGCCGGTCACACCTTTGACCCGCCGAACGGCCCCATGTGTTACAAGCGCCAGACCAATCCCGAGCGTCAGCCCGCGCCGACCCGGGATGGCTGGATAAGTATTGCGCCATACGTCGACGAGCGCTGGATCGCTTTCTTCGACGTTGCGGGTCATCCCGAGGTACTCGAGGATGCACGACTTAACAGTCCCCGAAACCGCGTTCTGAACGAGGATTATCTCTACGCTCGGCTTAATGCCATTACTCACGAGCGGACCACGGCCGAATGGCTCGAACTCCTCTCCGAAGCCGGCATTCCGGCAATGGAGGTACGTGATGTCGAGGCGATCTTCACCGACCCCCACCTCCAGGCAGTGGGGTTGTTTCGGAAGGCTGAGCATCCGAGCGAAGGCGGCTACATAGACGTAAGACCGCCGGTGCGCTTTTCCGCTCGACCGAGCGAGACCTCGCGACCAGCACCTCGGCTCGGAGAGCACAATGCCGAGGTACTGAGCGAGCTTGGCGTCGGCACGCCGGACAGCGTTTGAACCAGCCTTCAATCCTGGAAGTAGCGTCATGAGCAGCATCAATCCACGTACCCCAGTTATTGTCGGCGTCGCGCAATGCGTTGATCGCGAATCAGATCCTGAGGCAGCAGCCTCACCGCTGGATTTCCTCGAACAGGTCACACGTGGAGCCGCGCGCGACAGTGGTGCGGGCGAGCGACTCCTGCAACACATTGATCGGATCACGGTCATCCGCACTTTCGCCGATTCCGGTGCTTCTGCCTTTCGTCTTCCGGGTTGGAGCTACCCTAACCTCCCCCGCTCACTTGCGGAAAGGATCGGCGCAAAGCCCGCAAAGCTGACCTACCCACACCCAGGCGGCAACACGCCGCAATGGAGCATTAACCTCCTCGCTGACGCCATCGCTGCCGGTGAAGCCGATATCTGCTTGCTGGCAGGCGCTGAGAACATGCGTACCGCAGCCCGTGCTCAGCGCCGTGGCATCGAGCTGAACTGGACCGATGACCCTGGTGGCGACGAGCCCGATACGCCGGGTAGCGCTCCACCCGCCAGCACCAAATCCGAACACAAGCACGGTCTCTCTCTTGCAACCAGCGGCTATGCAATGTTCGAAAACGCGCTCGCTGATCGTTATGGCAGATCGCCCGCCGAGCACCGCGCTGCACTTGGTAGGCTGATGGAGCGTTTCAGCGAGATCGCTGCAGCCAATCCCTTTTCAATCAGTAGTGAAGCCAAGTCTGCACTCCAGATAGCCGAGCCTGGAGAGGACAACAGGTATATCGCCTATCCCTATACCAAGTACCTGTGCTCGAACATGTTCGTCGATCAGGCTGCAGCCGTCCTGCTGATGTCTGAAGCCGCCGCAGACCGATTGGATGTTCCGCGCGAGAAGCGAGTCTATCTGCACGGTTCGGCCGAAACGACCGAGAAATGGTTCCTCAGCGACCGCATTGACTTTTCGACCGCACCATCCGTGGAAATCGGTGCCCGCGCTGCTCTGGAGCAAGCTGGAATCAGTGTCGAGGAACTGACCTTTCTTGACCTGTATTCGTGCTTCGCCTCGCCCGTCGAGATCGCCGCCGATGCGCTTGGAATCGCACACGACGATCCAAGAGGACTGACCGTTACCGGCGGCCTCGTCTGCTTTGGCGGCCCCGGCAATAATTACGTGACCCATGCTGTAGCGTCGATGGTCGAAAAGCTACGCCAGCGGCCCGGCAGCAACGGCTTGATCTTTGGTAACGGTTACTTCCTCACCAAGCATGCCTTTGGAGTTTATTCGACGCGAACACCCGAGCAGCTCTACCGGCGCCGGGAGCCGGCGATAGACCAACACAAGATCGATGATTTGCCCTCGCCCCCGTTCGATGAGACACCCGCTGGCACCGCAGTCATCGAGACCTACACCGTGCTCTTCGAGAAGGGAGCACCCCGCTCGGCACCAGTTTTCGCCAGACTGGAAGGAAGCGGCGCACGCTGTCTCGCGACGATTATCGACCCCGCGTCCCTGGAGGCGATGGTGGACGAGACGGTCATTGGCCGGCGGATCGAGATTTCGGCGGGATCTCCCATTAACACCGCGAAATTCATTTAACCGGAGGCAATGCCATGTCACGGAATGAAGCAGTTCTATTCGAAATCCCGGCGCCTCACGTAGCGCTCATCACAATCAATCGCCCAGATGTACGTAACGCGATCAATGGTGCCGTCGCGCTTGGTCTGAATGAGGCTGTCCGCCGTGTCGACGAGGACAACGACCTGCGCGTGGCCATACTGACCGCATCGGGCGACAAGGCGTTCAGCGCTGGTGCGGACCTGGCAGAAGTTGCGGCGGGACGTGGCCGTGAGCTTTCACTCCCGGGGAGCGGGTTCGCAGGCTTCGTCCAGGCCAAGCGCAACAAACCTTGGATAGCGGCCGTTCGAGGTAATGCACTTGGTGGGGGACTCGAGCTGTGCCTGGCCTGCGATTTCGTGGTCGCTGCGGAAACAGCAGCCTTCGGGCTGCCTGAAGTGAAGCGCGGCCTGTTCGCTGGAGCCGGTGGTGTACTCAGGCTTCCACGCACGGTCCCTCGTCCCCTGGCGCTCGAAATGATTGCCACCGGCGAGCCACTGACAGCAACTCATGCCATGGCCGCAGGGCTGGTAAATCACGTTGTTCCACTCGGCGATGTCAACGAGCTGGCCATGACTATCGCCAACAAGATCGCTG
This sequence comes from Altererythrobacter sp. Z27, assembly GCF_052683155.1. Taxonomy (NCBI): domain Bacteria; kingdom Pseudomonadati; phylum Pseudomonadota; class Alphaproteobacteria; order Sphingomonadales; family Erythrobacteraceae; genus Altererythrobacter; species Altererythrobacter sp. Z27. Next base: position 1,412,392 of record NZ_JBQYMC010000001.1, read on the forward strand.
CCAATGCACCGTTGGCCGTTACCGAGAGCCTGCGCATTGCACGCGCCTCCGATGATCTGGACGAAGCCGCACTCTGGGAAATGAACATGGCTGCGGCCAAAGTCATAGGTCGCAGCGAGGATGCCAGGGAAGGACCACGCGCCTTCGTCGAAAAGCGTGCTCCAATCTGGACCGGCAGGTAATGGTCGAATCCGAGGACCATCTGTCTCGCGGACAGCAGCGCTATATCATCGGCCTCCTATGCGTGGTCTACACGCTCAACTTCCTCGACCGCCAGATTATCAATATCCTCGCAGAACCAATCAAGCAGGACCTCAGGCTTCCCGACTGGCAACTGGGCGTCCTAACCGGCTTGGGTTTCGTGCTCTTCTACAGCGTGCTCAGCGTAGTGATCGCCAGGATCTCCGAATATGGCAATCGGCCGAAGATCATCGCCGTCTGCCTCGCAGTATGGAGCGGTTTCACTGCACTCTCGGGATTGGCGCAAAGCTTTGTGCACCTGCTTCTCGCTCGTATTGGGGTAGGGATCGGTGAGGCTGGGTGTGCTCCGCCGGCCCATTCGCTCATCTGCGACATCGTACCCGAGGATCGTCGTGCAAGGGCGCTGGCGACGTTCTCGATGGGAGCTCCGATCGGTTCTCTGCTTGGCCTTGCCATTGGAGGTCTTCTTGCAAGTGCGATGGGCTGGCGAGCGGCTTTCTTCGTGGTTGGCCTACCCGGAATTGCTATTGCGCTGCTCCTGGTCCTCACGCTTCGCGATCCGCGCGCAAAGAATCCGGTAGTCAGGACTGATCGCAGCTCCGATTTCTCTGCCGCGGTACGCGAGCTCAAAGCCAACCGGACTTTTCGGTACACCGTCATCGGCAGCGGATTTGTCAGCATGGTCAGCATAGGCCACGCCGCGTTCTTTGGCTCCTTCTACTTGCGCAATCACGCTGATGGACTGGAGACGTTGGCATCGGGGACCGGACTTGAACCGCTTGCGCTTTTGGGTGTCGCACTTGGACTTACATACGGATTGTCTGCTACTGTCGGAACCTATCTTTCCGGCGTTATTGCAGATCGCGCTGCCCGCGCAGACAGGCGGGGTTACCTTGCAGTTACTGCTGGGGGACCACTCATTGGCGCACCCATCTACGTCGCCGCCATGTTGGTTGATGGGTTCATGCCCTCGATTTTGCTCCTCGGCCTTTCAGCCATTTTCAACAGCTTTTACCTGGCGCCGACCGTGGCGGTAGTGCAGGCCGTGGTTGACCGTTCGATCAGGGCAACCGCTTCTGCAGTCATGCTGCTTGTCGTGAGCCTGATCTCCTTTGGAATAGGCCCTGTTGCCATCGGCATTCTGAGTGACTGGCTGGCTACGTCGTGGGCCCTGGGAGAAGGCGGCGGGATAAGGTGGGCGCAGGTATGGTCCACTGGCGTTCTGATCGTAGGCTTTGCTCTCTACTTTTGCGCCGCACGAACCATGCCAGGCGATCTCAAATGACACTTCAAGAGACCCGTTGGCAAGACGCATGGCGACCGGTCATCGCACTTGTTGGTCAACCGCTGTCGGGGCCTGAACCCGTCCCGGGAGCGGAGCAAATCACAGCCGAAGCCATTCGCCGCTATCTCGAACCCCTCGAATTTGATTGCCCGCTGCATTACGACACCGCCACCGCCCAACAATTCGGCTACCCGCAAGTCATCGCGCCATATACCTCGGTAACAAGCTTCGCACTCGGCGAGCTGTGGCGGCCAGGTGAACCCCTCTTCATTGACGATGGCTACAACTCTCAGCCTGCGAGAACGAATGTTCGACCCTTCGCACCTGAAGGCATGCCACCCGTTACCGGCTATTTCGCGACGGAGGTCGAAATGGACTTCGTTCGCCCGCCCTTTGTGGGCGATCGACTGACCCGTGAAAATCCCGTCCTGCTTTCCTGTGAACCCAAGCAGACGCGTGTCGGGAGAGGCGCATTCCTTACCTTGGAATCGCAGATCGTTGATCAGGACGGCGATCTCGTCGCAACCGTGCGCTCAACGGTCTACTTCTATGAACCGGTAGTGTCGTGATGCAGCGGTACTGGGACGAAGTGGAAGTCGGGGAACATTTGCAGCCGATCGACTTCCCTCTTTCAGTCTATCGACTTGTAGTCGCTGCCGGGGCGAACCGCGACTTCAACTCCATCCATCACAACTCCGAGTTCGCCAAGGCGTCAGGTGCGCCCGAGATGTATGCCAATGCCATGCTGCTGCAAGGCATGTGGGAACGGCTGGTTCGTCAGTTCATCGGAAACAAGGGACAAATCCGAAGCCTGCGAGGGTTCAGGATGAACAGTTTCTGCTGCGCTGGAAGCACAGTAACCGCAAGCGGTGAAGTCACGCGAAAGTGGATTGAGAACGACGATGGCCTCATCGAGATCAGTTTGAGGTCGCATGTAGGTCGCCGGTTGGCCGTTGGTCCCGGCTCGATCATTGCGACCATTCCAAACACCGCAATTGGCCAGCTGCCATGAGCGGAAATGGTGACGATTCGAACGAAGTGAACGCGATCTGCGAGAGTTTCGGACGGTTGCTTGATCGACACTGGAGCGAAACAGATGCCCGCCGGCTGATCGAGGAGCCGGAATTTGTCGCGACAGAGCTGTGGCACAAGCTCGCAGAGGCAGGCTTTGCTGCACTGATGCTACCGCCTCAATTCAGTGGAATCGGGCCAAGCGCTGTCGTGCTCGAGGCAATAATGGAACGAGCTGGCTCCGCACTCCTGCCCGGCCCGTTTCTGTCGAGCGCTATTGCGTCTTCAATTCTCCTCTCTCACGCGGGGGATGGTGAAGCCAACGCGCGTTTGATGCCTGGCCTGGCGAGTGGCGAACGCGTGCTGACCGTGGCCTATACCGGAGACGCAGGTTGCTGGACCGAGAATGGTGTAGAGGTCTCCGGGCGCATAACACGCAATGGGACATGGCAACTTGATGGAGTATCGTCGTTCGTAACCGATCTCGACATGGCAGATACTCTCCTCGTGATTGCTCGTTGCGAAGATGGCCTGGGCATCTTCGAGACGACCATTGATGTGCCAGGCGTCGATATCATGCCAATGCAAGGCTGGGACGCAACTCGCCGTCTTGCAAGGGTGACCTTCAGCGAAGTGCCCGCTTTACGGATTGCGGCTCGTTGTAACGAGGCGTTTGCCCGGTCTCTCGAAATGACGCGAATCGCACTCGCAGCCGAACAGGCCGGAGCTGCCATGTACTGGCTGTTGAAGACGGTCGAATACATGAAGACACGCGTACAGTTCGGCAGGCCCATCGGCAGCTTCCAGGCCTTGAAACACAAGGCGGCTGATCTGCTGCTGGAAGCCGAGTCAGCCATTTCCGCCGCTCGCGCGGCAGCAAACGCAATCGAAACAGACAGTCCAGACCGGGAGATGCTGGTCAATCTCGCGGCATTCAGCTGCGCTGACGCATTTGAACTTGTTGCAGCAGAGGCGATCCAGTTGCACGGCGGCATTGCCTACACCTGGGAGCATTCAGCACACCTGTTCTGGCGACGCGCTCATGCGGGCACTCGGCTGTTCGGCTCCAGCGAATTCCATGGTGCACAGTTCTTGCGCGCGATGGCAAAGGAAATGCCTGTATGATCGACAGCGTCAAGGAGTGGCTCGATGCCAACTGGGACACCGAACGTCGATCTCCAAAGGCAGGTGACATTCGCAGTTGGTATGAGCATGTTTTCCGGGCCGGCTGGGCAGTACCTTCCTGGCCCCGCGAATGGTGGGGTCTGGGACTTGACGCCGAACGATCTGGGGCGATTCGCCGTGCCTTCAAGGAGGTTGGTGCGCCCGGCGCAGGACAGGATCGCACAAACATACCTGCGGCGACAGTGATGGCGTTTGGAAGCGAAGACCTGCGACGATCCGTTGTACCCGGCTTCTTGAGCCATTCCCTTCGACAGTGCCTGCTTTACAGCGAACCGGAAGCGGGATCCGACCTTGCGGCCGTGCGGACCCGCGCTGACCATCGAAGCGAAGGCTATGTCATCCAGGGGCACAAGCTCTGGACCTCCGGGGCGGCACAGGCTGACTTTGGCCTCCTCCTGGCCCGAACAGACTGGTCCAGGCCCAAGCACGCCGGGCTTAGCTACTTCCTTCTGGACATGCACCAGCCCGGAATCGATGTGCGTCCGCTCCGTCAGATTACGGGTGAAAGTCTGTTCAACGAGGTATTCATCGATGGTGCCAGAATACCGGTGAGCCATCGACTCGGCGCCGAGGGCGAAGGATGGAAGATACTCCAGTACGCGCTAACCATCGAGCGCAGGCTCATGGCCGAAGGAGTCGGCGAAAGCCGAAAGGGGGAAACGCGCGCCAGAGGTAATCCTGTGCTGGACGCCGTGCGAGCTGCGGGTAGGCTGGAGGATCCTTTGATTCAGGACGACCTCGCCCGGGTTCTCGCGTGGCGGAAGCTCAACAGCCTCAATGAAAGGCGCGCTCGCGTTGGCAACGCGCCACAACTTGCTGCTTTGGGCAAATTGGCAATGTCGCGCGTGCTTCACCAGGAAGCGCGGCTTCTTCGCAAGCTGCTTGGATCAGCCTCCTTGCTCGATGGCTCCCAGTTTCCCGCCGCATCTCATGCGCATTACCTGGCCGCCAATGCGTATATGACATCGATCGGGGGAGGCACTGATCAGATACAGCGCAACATCATCGCTGAGCGCTTGCTTGAGATGCCTCGCGAGGAAGATGTGAGCCGCGATCGCCCATTTGGATCCGTCAGTGGCGACCAATGAGACGCTTCCTCTGCACATCGGGGAGTAACTCATGAAGAGAGGCACGGCAGCGAGACGGTCGTCCACCGAGGTGCATTCACACCTCACAATCGCGGTTGAAGGATACGAAGCGTCCGTCTCGGCGAGAGTCAATCACTATGCCTACGAGCCGCGCTACGCCTTTCGGCCGCTCGACGATCAACCTGTCCACGAGTTCTCCAGCCGCCTTGTTGTTGCAGGGACGATAGTTTCGGAAGGGAAGTCTGCGACGAATTGCTGCCTCGTCACGCTTTATGGAGACCCGTCACCGGCATTCGATCTCGATGCGCGGCTGGAGGACATCGCGGAACTCGATGATCATGGCAGCCCAAGATACCGGCAGTATCGCGGCAAGGAAGTACCGGTCTACAGGCCGCCGAAGGGGCTTGGCGTGCTCGGCAAGGTGAAAGGGCAGCCAGAGTGGCAAACAAGTCTGTTCGTGAAGCCGGTCCTGGTCGACCGATGGCTGACGCTCCTTTGTTCGTCCCGGGATCTCTTCATGTCGCTGCACGAGTGCAAGACCGGTCGGACCCGCTGGGTCAGGGGTATAGAGCTTGGAACGGTGAACCCCGAGGAGGAATGACCCGGGACGGAACGCGAAGTGATTTTATGCTAAGCGAGGGCGGCAGGAAGTGGGCCGTTAGCCGAGCGGCTGGTTCCAGCTTGGCCGTATGCCAAAGCTGCCGTACGCTCAGAACTGCAAAGTGACACCTGCAGTCAGCGCATGCCTATCGCCGAAGTTCCCGACCAGGCCGCGATAGTTTACGCTGACTTCTGCGGAACCGGACAAGCCAACACCAGCCGACAGATCGAGCACGCCTGCATTTCTGGAACTATTGGCTCCAACGATCTCGAAAGGAAGTCCACCGTCGAATGCCAGATTTGCCGAGCTTTGGTACCCGCTGAAGACATGCTGCCAGGCCAGAGTCCCTGCGAAGCGAAACACACGTTCTCGCGAGGTCGCATAGTGCGCGCCCATCAGGCTTGAGGCAGATGTAGTAGCATGGCCTACGCCCGAAAGTGCTGCATCACCTCCCGTTTCGGTAAAACCATCGGTGTCGAGGTGAACTAATGTGAACCGTGCAAACGGTTCGACTGTCCCACCTGCTGCCGGCATTTCATGGCCGATCTCGGCAAAGGCGTGAAGCGTTTCGCCATTGTACTTGGCAGACAGCAATTCATCGAAAGCGGGAAAGGAAGCTTCCCGCCGGGTGTCGATTGTGCTGTGCGCGTAGCCGACGCCTGCACTCAAGTTTACAGCCCGCGAGCCTAGGGTGAAGTAGCCCATCAAATGGAAGGACTGAACGTCAGCCGTGGAATGCCGCTGCGCGATCTCAACGTCGCTGTCAGTATAGGCCACCGCGAATCCGGCAACGATATTTTCGTCGAGAGCAAACTGCGCGCCGCCCGCAAGCCCAATTATGTCGTTTTCGATTTTCGCCGTGCCTTCAGCTTTGTCGAAACTGCTCCAGCTACCGATCAATTCAGCCCAGAGGGAGGTGCCACTGGTGCTCGGAACCATATGTTCGACAACGGTGTGGCTCACCAGTCGAACGTCTTCAGCCAGGGCCGTGCGCAGCCCGGCATGGATTTCGCCCGAAAGGCCATCGAAGGCCGCGCGCGCCTCGTTTTCGTCGAGTGTGAGGAGAGCCTGGACCACGGGGTTTTCAAAGCTGAATTCCTCGATCGCCCCGGCCACCTGCAACTGGTTGTAGGTCTGGGCAACGTCGCCGAAGGCGGTGCTGTTGCGCAGCAGGGTGAGCGTCACGGCGTTCGGCGTGTAACCGAGGACAGGAGCGAGGAAGGCAAAGTCCGAAGTCGCCCCGGAAAATTCGCCGGTCACGCCGCCGGTTGCGGTCAGGATCGTGTAGGTCGAGGCCGGGGCGTATTCGCCATCCATGCCGACATGGGTGACAGTGCCGCCGTTGAGCGTGGCGGTGCCGGCAACTGCGATCAAGTCGCTGACGCTGCTCGAAGGATCGACCTCGACTGCGAAGACCGAGCCCGCATCAAAGGTGACGTTTCCGGCCACGTTGATTGTGCCGATCGAATTGCCCGGAGCAATCGTGCCGCCTTCGGCAAGCGCGAGCGAACCGATCGAACCGGTGCCGACCAGCGTTCCGTTGCCCGAGACATTCACCACGCCGCCGAGAGAGCCGGCCACGTTGAGCGTGCCGCCGGCAAGGTCAGTGGTACCGGTAAAAACCGAGCTGTCAGCGGTCAGCGAAGTGTAGCCGGCACGATGAAGGATCGTGCCCGTGCCTGAAATCACCGGATCGAAGGCATAATCGGTCGCGGTGTGGTTGAACACGAGCGTACCGGTCCCATCGCCGAAGGTGAGCGTTGGCACATTGATCGTGCCGGGAGCCGCCGCCGCTTCGCCAGCCGCAGCGCCGATATTGACGGCTCCGACACCCGTTTCATACTGTGCCACCACCATCGAGGCTGTCGATACTGAGCCACCGTTGGCCAGGATCAGGCTACCCGTCCCGCCGTCAGCCACGAGCAACTCCTCGGCATTGATCCAGCTTGATCCCGGGCCATCGACCAAGACTTCGCCAACCCCACTGAATCCGGCCCCGATCTTGGCCAATCCAGTGGCCACGGTGCCGCCATTGGTTATTGCCAGACTGGCATTGCCCAGGCTGGCGAAGTCCAACGCGACCTCGCTCGTCCAGATCGACCCAATGCCGTCAACGTTGATTTCGGCCGAAGATCCGGCGGATGATCCGACATAGCCGACACTGTCGCTGACGCTGCCGCCATTGGTGATGGCCAGGCTGCCCCGGCCTTCCAGGCCGACGAAGAGATTTCCGTCCATCGCCCATGCCGACCCGGCGCCATCGACGGTAGCGGTGCCGTCGGATCCTGCGCTATTCCCGAGATAACCAAACAGGCTGTTGACTGTTGCGCCATCGCTGACCGTCAGTTCGCCCGATCCATACAAGCCGACGAACAGAGGGTCGTCGATCTCCAGCTTCGATCCGGTGCCGGCAATCGTGACGGAGCCGAAGCTCTCTTCGCCATAGCCGATGGCGGCTGCAGCGGCCGATGCGCTGCCGCCATTGGCGATAGACAGAGTGCCCCCGTCGTAATCGCCGACGAAAAGCAAGCCGCCGGTCGACAGCGAGGAACCAGCCCCGTCGATGCTGACTGAGCCGGCCGCGCCGGAGCCGATCGTTGTGTCCCAGCTACTGGTAACGGTGCCGCCGTTGGTGATTGCCAGGCTGCCCGAACCCAGCCAGCCAATGTGGAGATGGCTCCTGTTGGTCCAGGCCGAGCCTGCACCGTCCACCGTGACCGTGCCTTCGGAGCCGACGCCAGTCCCGACATAGGCTTGGAGGTCATTGACGGTGCCACCGTTGGCGATCGTCAGGTTGCCGGTGCCCCTGGCGCCAACGAAGAGGTAACCTGGGCCGGTGCCCGTGTCTTCGTCGAAGTCATCGTAGTCGCCCGGCAAATACACCGAACCACCGCCATTGGCGCCGCTCACGACAAGACTCGCCGCGTCGCTCGCAAATTCGGCGATCACGATCTCGTAAGTCGCGAAAACGCTGCCGCCACCGCTGACCTCCAGCGTGCCGCCGTGCAACAATGTCGAACCGGAATAGCCGGCCTGACCGGTGAGGATTGTATCCCCGGCATAGTGTTCAAGCGCGGCTTTGCCGGAGATGTCGGGCGCAAAGATGTAAGCACTGTCCGTATGATTGAACACCAGCGTGCCACTGCCGTTGCCAAAGGTCAGGAGCGGAGCGTCGATCGTGCCTGCACCAGTGGCTGCAGCGCCTACCGCGGCGCCGATATTGATCGTGCCGACCGAACCTGCCTGCTGTGCGACCGCGACCCAGCCCGCCGACACAGTGCCGCCGTTCGCGATGGTCAGGCTGCCCGTTCCGGCTCTCCCGACGGTCAGCTGGCCACTGTTGGCCAAGGTCGAACCCGCGCCGTCGACCAGCACACTGCCGACCGCACCGGCATTGTAGCCAATGAAGCCGCTGAGACTGTTGACGTTACCACCGTTGGTGACCGCGAGGTGGCCAACCCCTGAGTAGCCGACCCGGAGTAGGCCGGCATTCGTCCATTGGGATCCCGCACCGTCTACCGTGACCGTGCCGTCCGATCCGACATGGTAGCCGATTGTCCCGATGTTGTTGGTGACGAGGCCTCCATTGGTGATGGTAAGGCGACCGGTGCCGTAGTGTCCCACATAGGGGCTTTGGCTCAGGGCCCAGGTGGAGCCAATACCATCGACAGTGACCGTGCCGTCAGATCCAGCCCGCAGGCCGATAGTGCCGAATTCGCTATTGACGACCCCGCCATCCGAAATGGCCAGGGTGCCGGTGTTTGTGTCGCCCACATAAATCCCGGTACCAGCATCCCACGGGCTCGGCTGGGTCCCGCTGCCATCGCCCTTGACGGTCTCCACGTCGCCATTGTCGATCACCACTTGCGCCAGCACAGGGAGTGGCAAAGAAAACGCCGCCAATACCGAGCCTGCCAGCAGCAGCCCGGCTGGCCGCTTGTGCCATTTGCGCGCAATGGAATTAGCGAGGCTTTTGGCGGTACCCATGAACGTCTCCGATACGATGAATGGCATGTGTCACTGGCAAGGCGGCAATCTGGCCGCCCGCCCTCAATCCTGCGGCAGGAAGAAGCCGCCACCATCGAGGCTGTCGGGCTTTTGCGCTGGATAGGCTGCCACGACCGCGCCGCGCCCGCCTTCCGAAAGCCGCGTGGCCGCACTGAACAATTGCTCCTCTCGCCGACCCCGCGGCTCCATGCTGCCGATGCGGGCATCGGGCCGCTCGGCGCCCAGATAGATATCGACCGGCATGAAGGTGTCGCCGGGCAGGAACGTATCTCCGGGAAGGAATGTGTCTCCGGGCAGGAACGTATCGCCCGGAAGGCGCGCGCGCATGTCGCGCAGGTCTTCTGCATAGAACGTCGTCGTTCGCATGGCCACTACCCGGCCGGCCTCCAACCGCAGGAAGTAAACCTTTATCCCGCCTTCCGCAGTTTCGCGGTTTGCCGAGAGGAATAGGCTGGTCGCCACGATGCCAAGCAGCTCCTCACCCGATGCATTGACCACGCGATCCTGGTCGGTCAGCAGCGCCAGAGCCGCCGCTTCGCCGCGCAGGGGCATCAAGGGGATTGGCGTGGGTCGCTTTGCGTCCACCGGCGTTGCCAGTGTGCCTGCCAGCATTGCCGCAGCGAGCAGGCTGAACATGGTCTTGCGCATAGTCATCGTTCCTTTCGAAGCTGATGGAAATCAGTTGAGGCGGAGCAGCATCACGCGGCGATTCAGTGCCCGACCTTCGCTGGTGTCGTTGCTGGCGATCGGTTGCTGACTGCCCAAGCCATATGCGACCAGTCGGTCTGCCGAGATGCCTCTCATGGTGATGGCATTGCGTACCGCATTGGCTCGATCCTGCGAGAGTATCTGGTTGGAGGAAGCATTGCCGACACTGTCCGTATGTCCGACAACCTGCAGCTTGAGCTCGGGCCGCTGAGCCATCAGCGCAACCACGAGGCCGATTGCTGCATCCGATTCCGGCTTCAGCGTCGCGCGCCCGGTGTCGAAATAGACTCCTTGCAGATTGACCTGCCCGCTCTGGTCGAGCTCGGCCGCCATGGCCGAAGGATCGACCGAAACCATGCCTGTATCCATCTCGGCGGTTTCGAGAACCTGCACGGAAGTGCGACCGAAATCCCTCTGCCTGTAGGTGAGGATGGAAACATAGGCGACGCCATCGCCATATCGCAGCTTGCCGGTGAAATAGCGCACGTCCTGCCCGTAGCTGACCATGCCGTTGATCTTGGCGGGATTGTCCAGCCACGTTTCACCACCTGACATCTGGTAGTCGATGGCGAAGCCCCGTTCCTTCAGGGCCTGCTCGTAATTCCGGATGATTTCCAGCGTCGAGCGCCCGGGAGGATTGTTGTAGACGATGCTGGTCAGCTTGCCTTCCAGGGTCTGGGTGATGACCTGGCGTGCCTTGTCAACGCCGACAATCCGGCGATAGTCGGTATAAGACTCGAACTGGCGCGTGTTCTGTTTCGAACCGGCATAGGGTGTCACCAGCGGGTGATCGCCTCCCGGATCCACCGACCCGCCTTGGCCTTGGCTCTGCTGCCCGGTGCTCGTCGTTTCACTGCCCTCGCTGCTCGCTGGTGCGCAGTTCACCTCGCCCATCGCGCATCGGGTTGCCTGGGTAACTACCTCGTCGGCCTTGCGCTCAGTCTCGCGTTTCACCGCATTCTGGACCTTGCGCTTGAGCCCCCCGAGGATGTCCTGCGCCTCTGCCGGCACTGCACTGCCAGAAACAAGTCCGGCGAACGCGACCGCCAGCATCGCGTGGCGCGCAATGCTCAAAGCCGAACGCCTGCCTGAATTACCGCCCCGCATCATGGTCCCCCTGCTTCAATGGAAAGCCCTGCTCCCAAATCCCAAACGGGAAAGGGCGATCAAACCCGCCACGCATGAAGGACATTCGGTGGTAAGCAGACGTATCTGGCGGAAACCGGGCCAATCCCACGTTTCCGGAACAGCAGTGAAATTTCGCTGTCTCCCCGAATGCCATGATGGAGAGTGCCTATGCCCCCGATACGTCGAAGCCTGGTTCTCGCGGTCCCCTTTCTGATTGCCGCTTGCGGCGGGGATAGCGAAAGCGACTCAATCCCGAACGACGGCGAGACCGTCGTGACAATGGGATTGGATGATGACGATGATGGGCTCGGTTCGGTCCACCTGCCGCGGCCCACCTGGCTGCCAGCCGATTTCCCGCTCCCTAAGGATGCCAAAATATTCATCACCGTGGCGAAGGAAGATCAGGATCCACCAATTTACATGATACAAGCCAGAACGCGCAGCGACGGTGAAGCTGTTGCAGATGCCATCGTCGCATGGGGTAAATCGCATGGTCTCGACAGCGCGCGCCTTGAGGCGCGCGTGGAAAATGTCCACCTCGCAACCCTGGCCAAGGGCAACGGGCTGGAAAATGCCAACCTTCAGGTCCTCGACCATGAAGACGGCATCCGCCAGATCGTGCTCGCCGTATCCGGCAAGCCCTGGGAGTGATCCTAGGCTAGAGCAGCTTTGCAGCGCCCCGGCAGGGTTCGACATAGCGTGCGGGGGCGGCGTTGCCAGAGGCAATCAGCGCGGCAAGCGCAGGCTGGATATGGTCGGCTGCCTGCGCCTTCCGCCCCATCCCCAAAAGCGCCATCCCCACGCGACAGCGTGCGGTTTCCGTGGCAAAATGCCCATTTGGCAGGGCTTTCTCGAGCAGGGCCAAGGCAGAGCGCGCATCGCGATCGGCATCGGTCCAGCGGCGCTGCGCCAACCGCATTTCCGATCGTGTAAGCGCCGGAAATGCGCGCCGTGGATGGTCCGGTGGCAAATGGGTGCTGAATGCACGTTCGGCCAGCGTCAACATTTCGTCCGCCCGGCCAAAGTCCCCACGCTGCACCAGCGCAGCCCCGAGGTTTTGCGCTACCTCACCGCGCGCCAGGCCATCGCCATGGAGTTCGAGCAGTTGCTGATACTCGTCAATCGCGGCATCGGCCTGTCCCGCAGCCATCAATGCATTGGCGAGGTTGTTGCGATGGGCAAGGGTGGATCGATGATCGGCTCCCAAGACCGCGTCGCTGATCGCCAGAGCCTCCCGGTGATAGGAGATCGCAGCTGCAGGATTTCCTGCATGGTCCTCCAGCCGGCCAAGGTCTGACAGGGGCAGCGCGCGGCGCAGATGGCGTGCGCCAAACAAGGTGTCGACCAAGGTCAGCGCCTTTGCCAATTCGGCACGCGCCGGGTCGAATTCACCCAGTCCGGTGAGTGCGCGGCCTAGCCCGGAGCGGACTTCAAGTTCTGACTTTGGGTCGCCCAAAGTCTCGGCCATCATCAGGGCGCGCTCAAACAACCCGCGCTGCCTCTGCCAGTCGCCCTCGCTGGCCCAAGCCGTCGCAAGGAGAAGGTCGAGCGCGAGCGGGTCGACCGTGCCACCAGCCTCTTCCAGTATCGCAAGCGCGGCTGCAGTGCGGCGATCCGCCTCTTCGGCATCACCGGAATTGGCCAGAATATTGCCAAGGAAGGCTTGCGCAGCTCCTTCACGCAAGGTGCCCCTCTTAGAGCTGCTCTGGATCACTGTGAGTTCTTCTTCAGCTAGCGCGCGCGCCTTATCCTGGTTGCCGGCACGAAGATGCGCTCGCGCAGCCCAGTTGATCAGGTCTGCCAGTAGCACGGGATCGTCGTCGACCGATTGGCGGGCATCGGCTAATGCCTCGTCGAGCATGGCCGCCGCCGCTGCAGGTTCCAGGCCAAGGCTGTCTGCTTCCAGCAGATCGGCCCGCCGGAACAGTTGCAACAGAACGTCCTTACCCCGCCGCTCGCGGTCCGCAGCGGTGACCGCAGCGTTGCGCTCGCGACTGATTGCGGCTGACGAAAGCGCTGTTGTAAGCGTCCAGCCGACAGAGCCGATCACAACCAGAACGGCAAGTGCTGCAGCCAGGCGATTGTGCCGCACAGCCCGCTGGAGGGTCTGCCGGCGACTGTCCGGCAAGGCCATTGTCGCAACATCCGCCACAAGAGCCCGCAAATCGCCCGCCAGCATGGTCATTGAGGCATAGCGATCCTGAGGCTCTCTCGCGATCGCCTTCGCAATGACAGCAGTCAACGCGCGATCCTGATGATCGGACGGGACCAGTTGCCCGGCGATCAGCCCCATTTGATAAATATCGCTGGCAGCTGAGAGAGATCGTCCAGCAGACTGTTCCGGGCTGGCGTAATCCGGGGTGAAGACAAGCGCTGCATGTCCGCCGTCAAGTTCGCCAATTGGCCGCTCTGCCTGAGCTCGCTCATCCAGTGCTTGGGCTATGCCGAAGTCCAACAGACGAAGCTTGCCGCCTGGCGTGACCAATATGTGCTCGGCCTTCAAGTCGCCGTGGACTACCATGCGGGCATGTGCTGCGCTGACGATATCGGCGGCGTCGGCCAGCAATCCAAGTCGCCTCCTGATATCGACGTCGTTCTGTTTGCAGTACTGATCGATCGGCAAACCCTCGACCAGTTCCATCGCTAGCCACGGCGCACCTGTGTCAGTTTCACCGCCATCGATGATCCGCACGATACCGGGATGATCGAGGCTGGCCAAAAGACGGCGTTCACGCAAGAACAATTCGCGCGCCACGGGACCGATAATGCCGTTGCGCAATATCTTGAGCGCCGCGCGTTGTTCATATCGGCCATCGGCCCTGCACACTTCGTAGACTTCTGCCAGGCCACCGCTTCCACGATGGGCGACAACTTTCCACGGCCCGTAGCAACGGCCAATCCGCGGATCGCCTGACTCGCCCTTTCCGTCCTCCCGGAACAACCCGGCCAGAGTGGCCATGCGCTGGCTTTCAAGTCGGGCGAACAGGTCCCTGCTCCGTCCTTCCATGTGCAGCAAGCGAGATAGTTTGACCTGCATTTCCGGACGATCGGCAAACTCGCCCTGCAAACGCGCCTCACGCTCCTCGAACGGAACTTCGATTAGCCTGTCGAGAGCCGCATCCAGTTCGGCCTGGTCCATGAGAGGGATAACCGAATTTGTCATGCTGCGGGTTTTACCGTGCATGCCGCTCTGCTGACTGTTCCGCGCAGAGACCGAGAAGAAACATTGCAGGCCATCGCTGCGGGATAACGAAAACAGGCCAGTTCTCCCGCCACCTGCCGTGCTTACCCTTCCATGATTTCGGCCAAATAGGTGCGAGCGCGCGCCCATTGTCGCTCCACGGTACGCACCGAGCGACCCAGGGCACTGGCGGTTTCCTCGGCCGTCAGACCAGAGAAGAAGCGGCACTCGACCACGCTTTCGAGTTCTGGAAACTGCTCGCCAAGTGCTCTCAGCGCATCGTCGAGTTCCAGGAAGCGACTGTCGATCTCTTCAGAATGGTCGCGCCCTTCGTCAAGCTGCAGATGAACCGCTCCGGCACCGTGTTTCACAGCCAATTTCCGGCGGGCGTGGTCGATCAGTATCTGGCGCATCGCGCGCGCGGCGGTAGCCAGGTAATGCGAGCGATCAAGATAACGCTCAGAATTCGATCGTGAGAGCTTTAGCCAGGCTTCATGCACGATCAGCGTTGTATTGAGCGACGGCTTATTGGACTGCCGCCCCAGCTGGCGGGAGGCGATACGGCGCAAAGTGTCATAGGTTTCCGCGAACAATTCATCGTCCAGGCTCGCCGATGCCCGGTTCGCGTCCTGTGATGAAGCCCCCGCCTCCATGCCCTGCCCCTTATCAGCGACGGGCCAAGCTTATGAGCTTTCAAGATATCTGCAAGCTACAAGCAGCCAGTTATCGCTACTTCGTCATGTCGATGGAAGTGCCGGCTGAAACTAGTTTGACGAGATGACTTGCTGCGCTTCGCTTGCAAATATGCACGCTCGGGTTGTTCGTTTTGGGTCGGAACCAATCCGTGCATTTACGATCGTAGCGAGGACGCACAGTTGGCTCTATCTCGCATGTCCGCAACATGGAAACAACGCCCAATCCCGAGGCTACACCCTGAATTCAAGACGTAAGCCTTCATTCAGCTTCAAGGCCAAATGTTGCGGTAAAAATTGAGGGGTGAGAAATGCGCAAAGTAGTGACTGGCAGTATTACAGGAATGGCATTGGCTTTGGCGGCTTCCGCAGTCGCCCAAGAGACACCAGCGGCGCAGGCAGAAGTCAATGCTGTGATTGAAGAGGCGTTCACGAGGCAATTAGAATCGATTGCCACGCTCAACTGCGCTGATCGTGATCTCGACTGTCTGTCAGAAGAATTGATCGCACGTTATCGTGTCGACCAATGGGCGCGAGAGCAGTTTTCGAGCAATGCGCTATGCGCTGACTTTGTCGACGAACAAGCTGAAATGTGCTTCGGCATGGTGATGGGGGCAACTGTGTTCAGGGTCGACATGCCCAATACAGCGCGCCTGAAAGAGATCATGGATCTGCACGGTTGGCCCGAGCCGCCCTCATTCAGCGAAGATGTTCAGATTGCCGCTTGGTATCTTGCCCAACATGCACAGATAATCGACGAAACGGGCACATCTCAGTGGGATGTTGCGCTCGCCGAAAGCATCTTGCCGGAGGTTCGCGAGGCCGTGGAGGTAAACCAGCTAACACCGTGGCACTATGCCGCGATGTTCGACCGCATTGCTCGCAACAATGGCGAGCCGCAGCGCTACGCGACGCAAATCATGTGTAGCAATGGCCGAGCGGACTTTGGCGAACTGGAAGACGTCCAACGCGTTACTGAGTTCAGGGCAGAGATCGGTATGGATGCATTTGTTCCGTCAGCTTACGACTCCTATTGCGCCAGCAGCAGTGTGCCAGGCGAAGCCTGAGACCGCTTTCCACCCAGCCTCGGACGATAGAGCCATCGTGACCGGCTCGTGAAAGCAGACATTCGGCTCTTGGGCTATTGGAAGCCAACCTCGAAGGTCTGTTATTGGGACGCATTGCCGACATTCCACTCGACTTCCTTTGCTAAGCAAGCATTGGTGCTTGCACTGAACCGCGGCCTTTGAAACTGGCCGCCGCCCCGACGCAGTGCGCTGACCGGGGCCTTGGGTGGTGGGGGCGACTATTGGGTCGCTCCGAACCAGGAGAACCACCCATGCCAAAGACAACGACGACGAAGCAAACGACCAAGACCGACAAGGTTGTCGAACTGCTGAAGCGCTCCAAAGGCGCATCGCTCGAGGAACTCACCAAAGCTACTGGCTGGCTGCCTCACACGACCCGCGCAGCGATGACAGGCCTTCGGAAGAAGGGAAATGCCGTCGAGCGCACAACGATAGATGGCGTGAGCCGCTACTCGATCGCCAAGGGCACCTGACGCGTGGTGAAGCTAAAGGAACGACTGGTCAGCCTCACCCAGATGGGACGGTCAGAACTTCGGAAGGAATGGGAGCGGGTCTGCAAGCAGTCTGCTCCCAACCTGTCGGCCGACCTGCTCCGCCTCGGGATCGCCTATCGACTGCAAGAAAAGGCTCACGGGGGTCTCTCGCGGGCCTCTCTCTTCGAGCTGAACGCGACTGTGTCCGCCCGACCGGCCATCAAGCCCGGCACACGTCTTGTCCGCAGCTGGAATGGCAGGACCATCTCAGTCTTGGTAGATGAAGGCGGGTTTGTGTTCGAGGACAGGAACTATCCGTCGCTTTCGGCCATCGCCCGCGAGGTAACCGGAGCACATTGGTCCGGCCCGCGCTTCTTCGGACTTCGCGAGCAGGCAGCCAATGGCTAGTCAGGGCCAGGTCGAAGCTGGCGTGAAAGTGCGCTGCGCGATCTACACGCGCAAGTCGACCGAGGAAGGGCTTGAACAGGAGTTCAACAGCCTCGATGCTCAGTTCGAAGCCTGCGCTGCCTATGTCATGAGCCAGCGTCACGAGGGATGGGAAATCGTGAAGGAGCGCTACGATGATGGCGGTTTCTCTGGCGGTACAATGGAACGACCGGGCCTCCAGCGATTGCTTGCCGATGTCGCTGCAGGGAAGGTCCAGGTCATCGTTCTTTACAAGATCGATCGGCTGACCCGCAGCCTGTCGGACTTCTCGCGGATCGTCGAAGTCCTGGATGAGGCAAGTGCCAGCTTCGTATCCGTGACGCAGTCGTTCAATACGACGACCAGCATGGGGCGGCTGATGCTCAACGTGCTGTTGTCCTTCGCTCAGTTCGAACGCGAGGTGACCGGTGAACGCATCCGCGACAAGATCGCTGCCTCCAAGAAGAAGGGCATGTGGATGGGCGGTCCTGTGCCACTTGGCTACGAAGTGCAGGATCGCAAACTGGTCATCAACGAACTGGAAGCCGCCACGGCTCGACATATCTTCGAGCGGTACGCGAAACTCGGCACCGGGCAGTTGCTGCTGGAAGAACTGCGCGAACAGGGGATCCGGACCAAGCGGCGCGTCTACCGCGACGGAACTGTTCGGGGAGATATCCCCTTCACACGCGGCTCGCTGTTCCATCTGCTCAAGAACCGCATCTACCGGGGCGAGATGGTGCACAAGGGTAAGTCGCACCCTGGCGATCACGAGGCAATCATTGATGAGGAGCTCTGGGAACGGGTCCAGCTTCGCATTGCCGAGAATACAGTCGAGAGAAAGCTACGCCGAACTTCGAAGGAGACCAGCCTATTGGCCGGAATGATCCGTGATAGGTTTGGACGAAGGATGAGCCCGAGCCACACGGTCCGAAAGGGCAAGCGCTACCGCTACTACGTGACGCACGCAGCGGAGATCGTCGATGAGACACCTGCCTGGCGTTTGCCGGCGCACGACATCGAGAAGAACGTAGTCGGCAAGCTGACAGATTTCCTCTCGGACCAGAGGACAATCCGCAAGTTGGTCGGGACCGATGATGCCGGGAAGCTGGCCGCTGCCATCACGCATTGCAAGCGCGCCGCGGAACAGCTGTGGTCCAGTACCTACCATCGGCGTACCAGGGTTCCTGCACTCGTCGAGAAGGTCGAGGTCGGGAACGATGCGATCAGGATTTCACTGTGCCCTTCCGGCTTCTCGGACCTTGTCGGGATAGAGATCGACCCGCTGCGATTGCCTTCCCTCACTGCTCCGGTATCCCGCATACGCAAGAGCAAGGAAATCAAGCTCGTCATTGGCGACGGATGCGGGGTTGAACGCGACGAGACGCTGGTATCCCTGCTACGCGAAGCGATGGCGATAAGAGAGGAAGTGCTGTCCACACCCGAACTGACCATCGCCGAGATCGCCACATCAAGCGGTCGCTGCCGCAAGCGCATGAGCCGGTTGTTCCGTCTCTCGTGGATTGCGCCTGAGATCATCGATGCGATCCTCGCTGGTCGACAGCCGCCTTCGCTCAGCCCCAGATCGCTTCTTGCGGTGGACCTGCGTTTGGACTGGGCGAACCAGAAAGCAGTTCTCGGATTCTGATCCCACCGAAAACCAGGTGAGGTCTGGAATTCGGCCACCTGAGACAGGGGCCGGAAATCCGGCGTGACTGCCCCAGCTCCAAAGTCTCACGACCTCACCAGTATTGATGCAGGCACCAAAGCCCGCGGAAATGCGGGCTACACAGGCTCCATCATGCAAGCCGGCCGGAAGTCTGGTAATTTCGGGAGTGAGTGGTGCCGCTTACTGGACTCGAACCAGTGGCCCCATCATTACGAATGATGTGCTCTACCAACTGAGCTAAAGCGGCACTCTCGCCTGCGGCCCATAATCGCACCGCGGGCATGCCGCAACGCCATCATGCGCCAAAACGAAGTGGAGGCCCGAGCCGGAATCGAACCGGCGTGCAAGGATTTGCAGTCCTCTGCGTAACCACTCCGCCATCGGGCCTCGCCCCGCCCTCTCGAACGGGGAGCCGGCGCACTAGCGATTCACGATCCCAATGGCAATCGCATTGATACCTTCCGTAACGTCACGCTGGACGAAGGCGTGCAAAAACGACAGGAAACGCGCCATGAGCGTTTCCGCATTGATTGAGCCGATTACCGGAAAACCTGGTATCGTCACCCTCCCCGGCGCAGCCAACTGGATGCAGGGCCGCACGCTGTATGGCGGCGCATCGGCGCTGATCGCCTATACGCAGGCGATTCGCGCCTTCCCGGACCTGCCGCCCCTGCGTGCGGCACAGGTCGGATTTGTTGCCCCGGTCGGCGAAACGGTCGAACTCAGTGCCGAGATCGTTCGACAAGGCCGCAACGTGACCCAGGTCCGCAGCGAGATCCGCTGCGAAGGCCAGGTTACACTGACCACATTACTGCTTTTCGCCGAACCTCGCGAAGCCAATGCCTCGCATCCGGCGGCGGCGCCGGAGGATTTTCCTCCTCCTCCCGAAGAATGCGACGTGATGCCGACCGACAAGGGCCCCGGCTTCATCGCAAACAATTTCGAACTCAGGCGGGCGCAGGATACCACCGGCCCCGGTGCGCCGGTCGTACGCCGCTGGGCAAAGTTGAAGGATGCGGACGAGCTCGATCCCATCAGCGCACTCGTGCTCATGGGCGACGTTCTGCCTCCCGGCGCGATGCGCGCGATGCGACGGCAGGGGCCGATCAGCTCGATCAACTGGAGCTTCAACCTGCTCGATACTGCGCCATTTACCGAAGGCGGCTGGTGGCTGTCGGAGAACGCCAGCCAGCATGCCGATGGCGGTTATTCGTCAGAGCGGCTGCGGCTGTGGAACAGCTCGGGCAAGCAAGTGCTGGACGGCATGCAGTCGGTCGCGATCTTCGGCTGAAGACCGCGCGACCGGCGTCCGACCGGGTCAGACGTCTTCGAACCGCGGCGCGCGCTTTTCCATCCCGGCCATCACCGCCTCGACCTGGTTCTTCGAGCGCATGATGGCGTGCTGTTCGATGCTCTCTTCAAGCAGGATCGCATCGGTGCTGCGCTCGATCATGCCGGCGTGTAGCCGCTTCGCCGCGCGGATCGCATGTGGGTTGCGATTGGCGACCTCGCTGGCGATGGCGGTAGCGCACGCAACCGGATCGTCATCGACATGGGTGGCAAGGCCAAAGCCTTGCGCCTCGGCTCCGGTGAATTCGCGATTGGTGTAGACCAATTCGCGCAGCACATCGTCGCGCACGAGCCCGCGCCACAATGCATAGCCGCCCATGTCGGGCACCAGGCCCCATTTGAGCTCCATGATTGCCATGCGGGTATCGGGATGGACAACGCGGATATCTGCGCCGCTGGCGATTTGCAGGCCGCCCCCGAAGCATACGCCATGCACGGCGGCGATCACCGGAACCGGCAGCTTGCGCCACAACAGTGCCGCCTGCTGCGCACGATTGGCATTGCCATGCGTTCGCTCGGTCAGCTCCGGTTCGTCAGGGCTCGGCTTGCGCGCGAAATTGGACAGGTCGAGCCCGGCGCAGAACGCGCGCCCTTCACCCGCCAGCACGACCACGCGCAGCCCCTTCATGTTGTGAAGCGCGCGCCCGGCCGCGATGATCGCATCGAATTGCGCCTGGTCGAGCGCGTTCATCTTGTCGGCGCGGGTGAAGCGCACCTGCGCCACACCGTCGCTGCCCAATTCGATCGAGATCCGGTCGTTGTCCTGCATAGTTTCCCTGCCTTCTGGATTGCAGATTGAACCGGCAGGTTGGCCGAAGCGGCGGCGCCTGTCCAGCTACTGCTATTGCGAGTCAAGCGGCACACGCCGGAACCTGAAAGCGCCTGGGCCGGGCGGAGCATCCAACAAATATCCCCCGTCCGGATGCGTCACCAGCATGTGCTCAATCCCGAAACTCGCGAGTTTGCTGCGAACGCGCGCGACATGCACCGCAAGGCTGTTGGTCCCGGGTTCCCGCTCAAGCCGCCAAACCTCCGCCAGAAGCTGCTTTCGGCTCAGCCGTTCGCCCGGCGTTTGCGCAAGCCGCCACAGCAGTTCGAACTCGCGCGGATGGAGGCGGAGCCAGCTGTCCTCGACCCTGCCGTCACGATGGAGCAAGTCGAGCGTGACGTCGCCCGCTTCGATGAAGCGCGGGATCATGTCCTCGCCCAGCGGGCATGGGCAGGCAGCTGGGGCAGAACTCACAGCTTGCCCCCCGCCCGCATCGAATAGACCTTCTCTGGGGTCACGATCAGGTGATCGAGCAATTCGATATCAAGCGCACGGCCAACCTCCGCCAACCGGCGCGTTGCCGCGATGTCGCGCTCGCTCGGGTGGCAATCGCCCGAAGGATGATTATGCGCCACGATAATCCCGCGCGCGCCAAGCGAAAGCGCCTTGGCGAAGAGCTCGCGCAGCCTGATTGGCATATGCGCGGCATGCCCCGCCCCCATTCGACAGTCGTCGAGATAACCACGCCCGGCATCGAGGAAGATCGCATGGAATTGTTCCTCATCGGCTCGCTTCGTGGCGAGGATCTGACGCAAATAGGCCATCATGGCGGCCAGTTGCACACGTGCGAAACCGGCATCCCGATCGAGCGGCGCCAGCCCTTGCGCCGCGATCATGGGCGCCGCCCCGGCATGGAAAGGAATGCCTGCCAACCGACGTTCGCGCTCGCCGGTGTCCAGTCACGATATGGGCCTCTCTTGCGGACACGCCTCATATGCATGGCCAGCCCGCCCGCCATCAGGCCAAGCTGGAAATAGGATGGCCCGATCACGAGCGCGGCATAGGCAATGGGGGTGATCTGGTCAGCAATTCCACGCGCCAGATGCGCGCTGAAGGCGATCAGCTGGAACGCCGCAATCCAGAGCGTGTACATCCGGTTTGCCCGCAACGCGACCATAACGAAGCCGAACAGCACGACCAGATCCTGCATCGCGTGATAGGTATCGAATTGGTCGACCTGGAAAATCGGGTTCCACAACAGGTGGTACCCGCGATGGCCAAGCTCGAAGACGGCGAGCCAGATTAACGCGATCGCACGCTCCGGCCCGCCGCCCCATTTGAGGGCGGCGAGACAGATCAGCCAGGCGGCGACGGTCTGTGCTTCACCCCGAAATGCGAGGATGAGGTCTAGCATCGAGCGGGACGAGGCCTAGGCATGGGCGAGCTCGGATGCGCGAAATTCGGCAGTTGCCAATTCCGGCAGCTCAGTCGGAACGTTCTCCTCAGGTCCGGCATGGACCCGCGCAAGCCGGCTCAGCTCATCGTGGACGCGCAGAAGATTGGTCGACATCGCCATCGCCTGTTGCTCGGCCTGGTTCAGGCGAATCAGCGCACGCTGGCCGGTGTCGACCCCGACTTCGGGGTTCAGCCGCGCGGATAGCATGGCCTGTTTGAGCTTTGCGAAAGCGATCATCGATTCGTCGGCCAGCGCTTCGGCCTCACGTATCAGCTTCTTGATGTTGTATGCATCGCTGAGGATACGATCTGACATTGGAAGTCTCCATGCCTGCCGGGCTCAATCGGCAGGCTGATAATAATCCGCGGGGACTTGCGCCTTTCCGTCCATCGCCTCGCTCAGCGTCAAGGCAGTGGTGACCATCAGCACCACCGCGGCCAGAATGCCGAATGCGATCGCAACGATCGCTGCAAGACGGATCAGGACGGCATTTTCGCCGTCGAGCATCCCGGGGACGACACGGGGCTCTGTTGCCATTTGCCAAGGTGAGAGACCACCGAGCGGCATGACGTCGCTCAGAATGATCTCGCCCGGATCGACCCGGGCCGACTTTTCCCTCGCGAAACCTGCGCCGGCGAGCTGACTTTTCCTGTATGCAGATTCGCTGAAGCCTGTGGCGGCTTCAAGTCCGACATCGGACGGCTCTTCCTCGTTCGTACCGTATTCGGCGCGAAAGCACTCGACCAGCTCGTTGAGGCTGTCGACACTATAGAAATCCTTGAGGGCGCGGACATGCTGATTGATCCGGGTTTCAGACACACCCAGATCCTGCGCGATGACCTTGATCGGAACGCGGCGGTCGATTCGTTCCAGTACGGCGAACTGACGCCTGGTCAGCTTCCGCCCGGCAGGGGGGACCATCGGCTACTCCAATATCCTGATGCCACACCCCCCACTAACACAGAAAATCGGCTAAGGCTCCGAAATCAGTATGCTAGTCGATCGTTTTCTGGCCTCTGGGCATCATGCAGCCGTGCTGTTCACTCCCAGGCTGGTAAGGTAGCGGCGGATATTGCGCGCTGCCTGGCGCAAGCGCTGTTCGTTCTCGACCATGGCGATACGCACAAAGCCTTCGCCATTCTCGCCATAGCCAACGCCTGGCGCCACAGCGACCTTCGCTTCGGTCAGCAATTGCTTTGAGAACTCCAGGCTGCCCATATGCGCCAGTGCCGGCGGCAGCGGCGCCCATGCAAACATCGAGGCCGGCGGCGGCGGGATTTCCCAGCCTGCACGTCCGAACGCCTCGACCATCACGTCGCGGCGCTTGTGATACAGCTGGCGGTTGGACTCGACGATGTCCTGCGGCCCGTTGAGCGCGGCGCAGGCCGCCGCCTGGATCGGCGTGAAGGCGCCATAATCGAGATAGCTCTTCACGCGCGTCATCGCCGCGATCAGCTGCTGGTTGCCGACCGCAAAGCCCATGCGCCACCCGGCCATCGAATAGGTCTTCGACATGCTGGTGAATTCGATCGCGACATCCTTCGCACCCTTCACCTGCATGATCGAGGGAGTCGGATTGCCGTCGAAATAGAGCTCCGAATAGGCAAGGTCCGACAGGATCCAGACCTTGTTCGCGCGCGCCCAGGCGACCAGCCGCTCATAGAAAGCCAGGTCAACGACCTCTGCGGTGGGGTTCGATGGATAGTTCACCACCAGCACGCTGGGCCGCGGCACAGTGAAGGCCATCGCCTTCTCCAGGCTGGCGAAATAATTCTCGTCTGGCGTGGTCGGCACCGAACGGATCGTCGCCCCGGCGATGATGAAGCCGAATGTATGGATCGGATATGACGGATTGGGCGCCAGCACCACGTCGCCCGGCGCGGTGATCGCCGTGGCAAGGCTGGCAAGCCCTTCCTTCGAACCCATGGTAACCACCACTTCACGTTCGGGATCGAGTTCGACCCCGAAGCGGCGGGCGTAGTAATTGGCCTGCGCGCGGCGCAGACCGGGGATGCCCTTGGACTGCGAATAGCCATGCGCATCGGGCTTCTGCGCCACTTCGCACAGCTTTTCGATGACGTGCGGCGGCGGCGGCAAGTCAGGATTGCCCATGCCCAGATCGATGATGTCTTCGCCCGCCGCGCGCGCCGCTGCCCGCATCGCATTCACTTCGGCGATGACATAGGGTGGCAGGCGCTTCATGCGGTAAAAGTCGGTATCCATCCGGGTCCTTCCATCGAGCCGCAGCATGATTGCCCGGCCCAGTGCATACGAATCTACGCTAATAGTAGTCGAACTGAAAAGGCATTCTCGCTATACCGCATCGCAGCACAGATAAAGAGGATCGAACCAGCGATGGCCAGCGACGGCAGCGACCAATTGGGCGGCTTGGACGAACCCTTCCGTGCTTTCTTCGACATGCAGGGCGAAGCGATGCGCGAAATGATGGGCCAGTTCCTCCCGGCCAAAGCGCTGGCTGACTGGTCGAAGTCAGGCATCGCCGCCAGCGACGCGCAGGAATTTGCCAAGGTCGCCCGCGAAATCCAGTCGATGTGGTTCGAATTCATGTCCGAACGCACCCAGGCCAAAGGCGACAGCGCCAATCCTTTTGATCCGGCGCAATGGCTCACGCTGGCACAAGGCATGGCAAAGCAGATGCCGCAACCCCCGCTCGAAGCTGCGCAGAAGCTGGCCAGCGACACCATGGCGGTGTGGCAAGGCGTGATGGGGAGCTTCCTTGGCAGCGCGGGCGGCAAGGATGCGGTCGCCGCCGATGCGCTGCCGCGCAAGGACCGGCGCTTTGCCGCCGAGGAATGGCGCGCACATCCGGCCTTTACGTTGCTGCACCAGACCTATCTGATGATGGCCGAATATTTCATCGGGGCGGCGAAGAAGGTCGAAGGCATCGCGCCAGAAAAGCGCAAGCAGCTCGAATTCGCCACCACCGCGCTGGTCGAGGCAATGAGCCCGGACAATTTCATCCTTACCAATCCGGTCGTGCTCAAACGCACGATCGAGACCAAGGGACAGAACCTGCTCAAAGGCATGCGCCACCTGATCAACGACCTCAAGCGCGGGCAATTGACGCATACCAATGCCGAGGCGTTCGAACTGGGCGTCAATCTTGCCGCCACACCCGGCAAGGTGGTGCATGAAACGCCGCTATACCAGCTGGTCCAGTACAGCCCTTCGACCGAGCAGGTGTTCGAAGTGCCGCTGGTCATCTTCCCGCCGTGGATCAACCGCTTCTACATTCTCGACCTCACACCCAAAAAGAGCTTCATCAAATGGGCGGTGGACCAGGGCATCACTGTGTTCGTGGTAAGCTGGAAATCGGCCGATGCGAGCATGAAGGACGTGGTGTGGGACGATTACATCCGCGCCCAGATCGACGCGATCGACACGGTGCGTGCGCGGCTCGATGTGCCGTCAGTCCACGCGATCGGCTATTGCGTGGCCGGAACCACGCTGGCTGCCACGCTGGCGGTGCTGGCGCGGCGCGGTGAGGCCGACAAGGTCAAGAGCGCGACCTTCTTCACCGCGCAGGTCGATTTCGAGAAGGCGGGCGACCTCAAGCATTTCATCGATGACGGGCATCTGGACATGATCAAGAGCCTGTCAGCCGACGGATATCTCGACGGGCGCTATCTTGCCGCGACCTTCAATTCGCTGCGCGGCAAGGACCTGATTTGGAACTATGTCGTCAACAACTACCTGCTCGGCGAAGACTATCCCGCCTTCGACCTGCTGCACTGGAATGGCGACGTCACCAACCTCCCCGCCAAGTGGCACGCGGATTATCTTTGCGACCTCTATCGCGACAACAGACTGGTAGTGCCCGATGCGCTTTCGGCCGACGGCACGCCGATCGACCTGACGCAGGTGAAGACACCGAGCTACGTCCAGGCCGGGCGCGAAGATCACATTGCCCCAGCCGAAAGCGTGTGGCGGATCACCGAGCACTTCAAGGGGCCGCTCACCTTCCTGCTGGCAGGCTCGGGCCATATCGCCGGCGTGGTCAACCCGCCTTCCGCCGGCAAGTACCAGTACTGGACCGGCGACAGCGAGGCCAACTCGCTCGATGAATTCGTCGCCGGAGCCACCGAGCATCCGGGCAGCTGGTGGCCGCATTGGCTGGCATGGCTCGAGGGCCAGGACGCGAAGCGCGTCACCGCAAGCGGCAAACGCAAGCCCGGCGGCAAGGGCGATCACGTGATCGAGGACGCGCCCGGCCGCTACGTGAAGACGCGCTAATTCATTCAAATATCGTCGCTATCCAATTTTTTGTGCAGTGCACAAAAAATCCTTGACTTCGCAGTTGCAATGCCTATTTTGTGCATTGCAACATAAAGCGAGGTTACCATGGCCGACGAAGCCAAAGCGAAAATCGATGCTGCCGCCGAAAAAGCCTATGCCGAAGCGGCTGCAAAGAAGGGTTTGAGCGAGAAGACCGTCGAGAAGCCGGTCGAAGCCGAGGCCCCCAAGGCTCAGCCGGTTGCTGCCAAGACGGTGGCGAAGGCTCCTGCCAAGAAAACCGTCGTGAAGACCGCTGCCCCCAAGAAGGCGCCCAAGAAGGCAATTGCCAAGAAGACCGTCACCAAGAAGGCGGCTCCGAAGAAAATTGCTGCCAAGCCGGCCGCACCGAAGAAAACCGTCAAGGCTGCTGCGAAGACCGCCGCGCCGACCAACCCGTTCATCCAGATTAAGGACAAAGTCATGGCCACTGCCAAGAAAACCGATTTCAGCAAGACCGCCAAGGAATTCCTGGCCGACGCACAGACCCGCGCGAAGACCGCATTCGCCAAGTCGGGCGAACTGGCTTCGGAAGTCAACGAATTCAACAAAGGCAACGTCGAAGCCGTCGTCGCATCGGGCAAGATCTTCTTCGCCGGCATGCAGGACCTCGGCCGCGAACAGGTTGAAGCGACCAAGACCGTCGTCGAAACCGTCACCGAAGATTTCAAGAAGATGGCTGCCGTGAAGTCGCCGACCGAGCTGGTGCAGCTCCAGGGTGAACTCGCTCGCCGCAACTTCGACGCAGCTGTTTCGTTCGGCTCGAAGAACACCGAAGCTCTGGTGAAGCTCTACAACGACGCTTTCGCGCCGATCTCGAGCCGCGTGAGCCTCGCTGCAGAAAAAATCAAGAAGGCTGCCTAAGCCCTTCGGCGCACCCCAAAGTTCTGGCCGGGGACTCTCTCCTCTCCCACCCCGGCAGAATCCAAAGGGCCGGTTGGACGATAGTCCAGCCGGCCCTTCCTTTTGTCGTCATGCTTCGCGTGCTGTTAACCGCGATGCTGCATTAGATGGCACATCCCATCTTGCGATTGAGGCAAGCGATACGATATTGCGCACTCAAATGCTGAACCGCACTTCTCCTTTCCACGTCGTCAAGGCGCACGCCACACCGCTTGCCATTGCCGCAAGCGGCAATGAAGGCGAGCCGGGCAATGAGAACGAAGTCGGTATCGCCACCAAGGCCAAGGCGCGCCCCAAGAAGCCGAGCCAGTACAAGGTGCTGATGCTCAATGACGATTACACCCCGATGGAATTCGTGGTGATGGTGCTGAAGCGTTTCTTCGCGATGGACCTCGAGCAGGCGACCCGGGTGATGCTGCACGTCCACCAGAAGGGCGTCGGGGTTTGCGGCATCTTCCCTTACGAAGTGGCCGAGACCAAGGTGAACCAGGTGATGGACTTCGCCCGGCAGAACCAGCACCCGCTGCAGTGTACGCTGGAAAAGGCCTGATCTTCCAAACGCCGTGTAATCTGTAGCTTGCTGCGCTTCGGGGCATGACCGCGCGAGATTTTCGCGCTAGGGATGCCTCAAGAGGCAATAGCTAGCGAAATTCGGCGACCACGTGCTCAAATTCCTGCCCAGCATAGACCGATACATACTGCGCCTGGTGGTGTTCCCCATGCTCGGCGTGTTTGCGCTGGCGGCATCGCTGTTGCTGCTCGACAAGATGCTGCGGCTGTTCGATTTCGTCGCGGTCGAAGGCGGGCCGGTCTCGGTCGTGTTCAAGATGCTGGGGGCGCTGATCCCCGAATATGCCAGCCTGGCGATCCCGCTCGGCCTGCTGCTCGGCGTGCTATTGGCATTCCGCAAGCTGGCGGTCTCGAGCGAACTCGACGTGCTGCGCGCAGTTGGGCTGGGCTACACGCGGCTGCTGCGGGTGCCTTATCTGATCACGCTTGTGCTGGTGGCGGTGAACGTCGCACTGGTGTTCTACATCCAGCCGATCAGCCGATATTATTACGAGCAGATGGAGTACGAGCTGCGCTCGGGCGCGTTGGGTGCGTCGATCAAGGTCGGCGAATTCACCACGCTGAAAGACCGGATGGCGTTGAGGATCGAGGAGAGCGAGGATGAAGGACGTCGCCTGAAGGGCATCTTTGCCCGCGTTTCCAACACCAAGGGGCAAGTGCTCTCGATCTCCGCGCGCGAAGGCGCGTTTCTCGCTACCAGCGACAGCCCCGACACGATCATCCTGCGCCTGACCGACGGCACGATCGTGCAGGATACGGGCGGCAATACGCCGCGAGTGCTCAGTTTCACCCGCCACGACCTGCCGATCGACCTGCCGCGCATCGAGGAATTCCGCAAACGCGGCGATGCAGAGCGCGAGTACATCCTGCCCGAGCTGCTCCGGATCGGATGGAGCGACAAGGAGCCGGAGACAAAGCGCGACGCGAGCCAGGCCAGTTTCAATTTCCGCCTTGTCGAGGTTGTGATGATGCTGCTGATGCCGCTGCTGGCGGTTTCGCTCGCGGTGCCGCCAAAGCGATCGACCAGCGCGCTGGGCGTGTTCGTCTCGATCGTGATGGTGGTCTCGTACCACAAGGTTAACCAGTATGGTGAGGACATCGCCGCGCTAGGCAGGGTCGATCCGATCATCGCGCTATGGGGGCCCTTCGTGCTCTTCGCGATCCTGATCCTGTGGATGTATCATCGCGTGGCCAATGTACCCGGCGGCCAGGCTATCGGCGCGCTCGAAACCGCTTCGGCCAAGCTGGGCAAGCGGCTGCGCAAATTGTTCAAGCGGCGCCAGTCGCGCCAGGTCGCCGCGCTCGAAGCGGCACCGGCGGAATAGGGCGCGAATCACATGCAGCTTGATTTCTTCCCTTCACGCACACTCACCTTCTACCTCGCGCGGATGTTCATCGTCCGCATTTTCGCGGTGCTGGTGATGCTTGTGCTGGTGCTGATGATGCTCGACCTGCTGGCGACCAGCGGCGAGATCCTGAGCGTGGAAGGCAATGGCCAGGGCGAATTGTGGACCTATGCCCTGTTACGGATCCCGCAGCTGATTGCGCGCTTCCTGCCCTATTCGGTGCTGCTGGCAACGATCATCACGCTGGTCACGCTCAACCAAAACAGCGAAGTGATCGCGATGAAGGCCGCCGGGCTTTCCGCACACCAGGTGCTCGCCCCCTTGCTGCTCACTGCGGCGCTGGTTTCGGTAGTGAGCTTTGGCTTCAACGAGCGGGTCGTGACCCGCGCCACTGCGACGTTGAAAGCGTGGGAAGCAGCCGATTACGGCCCGGTACCGGAACATTCAGAAGTGCGGGCCAATGTCTATCTGACCGACGGAACAAGCGTCCTGACCGCGGCGAGCATGAGCGGGACCGGCAGCAGTATCGCCATGCGCGACGTGACCTGGTATTCGCGAAGCGATAGCGGGATGATCCTGACGCAGGTCCGCGCCGCTCGCGCAAGCTACGCAGCCCCCGGATGGAAGCTCGAGGAAGCCGAGCGCTTCGACGTCGGCACCGCCAAGGCCCAGGAACTTCCGGAAATGGTCGTGGGGCGCGAGCTAACGCCCGACAAGATCGAGCTCGATACGGTCGATCCTGATGCCCAGCCCTTCTGGAAACTGTCAGACTCGATCGCAGCCTATGAAGCGGTGGGCCGCCGCACAGCAGAATTGCGCGCAAAGTGGTGGCACAAGCTGTCAGGCCCGCTTTCGGCCTTCCTCATGCCGCTGTTGGGGGCAGTCGCCGCCTTCGGCCTGGCGCGTTCAGGCCAGCTGTTCCTGCGCGCGATCATCGGCATGGCGCTGGGATTCGCCTATTTCGTGATCGACAATGCCGCGCTCGCGATGGGCAATTTCGGCGGATATCCGCCCTTCCTCGCGGCGTGGGCGCCATTTTTCCTGTTCCTGCTGGTGGGCGAGACAGTGCTCGTCCGAACAGAGGAATAATCAGGCGACCTTTTGCCCCATTGTGCTGCGTGCAATCCGCGCCACCAGAGCCAGCATTCCGGAATGGTTCGCCCCATCATAGGTTGAACTCACACCCAGCGCGGCCTTCAGCCTGCGGTGCGCCTCGGGCAAATCGTGATAGGGCATCGAGGGCATGAGGTGGTGTAGCGCGTGATAGCGCAGGCCCACCGGTGCCCAGATCTCCGCAGCGAGGCCCGGCGGCGGGACATTGACGCTGTCGAGGAACTGCGCGGTCACTGTCATCGGCTCGCCGTCATTCTCCCACAGATGCGCCACCAGCGTGCGCAGCTGGTTGAGAACAGCCGTGAGCGAAACGATCGCCAGTGCGATCAGCAGCGGGCGCCAGCCAATGAATTGCGTGCTGGCGAGCACTGCCCAGGCCCAAATGAACCCGCCCAGTTCCTGCCAGAAGACCCGCTTGGCGAATGCGCCTTCGGGCGGCTTGCGGCGGAATTCGGGATTAATCATCAATGCCGAGGCGCGTTCCCACACCATCCGGCGCAGCGGCGGGATCACCACACCCAGCGGCACCAGGACTGCAAAACGCAGCAACAGCCCGATCGGCGCCAGCAGCGCAATCAGCACGAAGCTGGGCAGGCTCCACGGCTTCATCAGCGCGAGCGGCAGATATTCCGGATCCTCGACAGTGCCATATTGCGTGCGCTTGTGATGGAGCGTGTGCACGCCCTCATACATGAAGCTGGGCACCAGCATGGGGATGCCGACCAGCATGTTCCACGCGGTGCGAAACCCCGGCAGGGCATCGCGGTGGATATGGGTCAGTTCATGAATGAACATCAGTGCGCGGTAGAGCGCCAGCGCAGAAACCAGTCCCAGCGCCACGGCGAGCGCCAAATTGTCGGCCAGGATTGCACCGGCCATCGCGCCGTAGCCGATCGTCACCGACGCCAGCATGTCGGGCCAGTACCAGGCAGCCCGCGCTTCGCCGAGGCCCTTGGTCAGGTCGCGTGCCGCGCGCAGCATATCCTTGTCATCGGCGGAGATGAACTGGGCGCGCGTGGCCGGCGCACCCTGCGTACGCGGCATTGAGTTGGGTTCGAGGGTCTGTTCCATGGTCATGCTTCTGTATCTTGAAAAGGCCTTTACCGCACAAACTGCGGTGAGGACAAACAAGTCCTGTCTAACAGTGTAATCGACTGGCTTGCTTGACTTGGCGCAAAATGCCCGCACTGGGTATAGCGGGATTGAACAGGATGCATCGTGTGAGCGAAGAACGGAATTTAGTGGTCGAGCCGGTCTCGGGCAAGCATGGCCTCGGCGAATTCGTCGATATCGGGCGTGCTTTCGCGGCGCGCGAGCCGCACAATGTGCCTCAATTGCGCAACGAGCAGATCGAACTGGTCGATCCCGGCAAGAACCCCTTCTTCGGCCATGCCCGGGCCCAATTGTTCGTCGCGCGGCGCGGCGGCAAGCCGGTCGGGCGGATTTCCGCGCATATAGACGAACTGGCACTCCAAATGCCGGCCGAACAGGGTTTCGGCCCCGGCGCTGGCATGTTCGGCTATTTCGACGCTGAAGATGAAGCGGCCGCGCATGCGCTGCTGGGCGCTGCCGAATCCTGGCTGCGCAAGGAAGGCATGACCCGCGTGCTCGGCCCGATCTCGATGTCGATCTGGGAAGAGCCAGGGCTGCTTGTGCGCGGGCAGGACCATGCCCCGATGATCATGATGGGCCACCACCCCGTGCATTACCGCGGCTGGATCGAGAGCCATGGCTACACCGCCGCCAAATCGCTGCTGACCTATGATCTCGACGTGTCGAAGGAATTCCCGCCGCTGATCCAGCGCATCGTCAAGTCGGGCGAACGGAACGAACGGATCAAGATCCGCCCGGTCGACAAGAGCCGCTGGGACGAGGAAGTCGCAGTGGTACTCGACATCCTCAACGACGCCTGGTCGAAGAACTGGGGCTTCGTCCCTTTCACGCCCGCAGAAGTCGCCTATGCGGGCAAGAAGCTGCGCCCGATCATATTCGAACCGCTCAACATGGTGGCGGAACTCGATGGCGAGCCGGTCGCCTTCATGCTGACTTTCCCCGACATCAACCAGGTGCTGGCGCGGATCAAAGGCCAACTGTTCCCATTCGGCTGGTTCCACCTGCTGCGCTGGCTGCGCTTCCCCAAGGGAGCGGGCATGCGCGTGCCGCTGATGGGCGTGAAGAAGGAACTGCACAATTCGCGCGTCGCGAGCCAGCTGGCCTTCATGATGATCAGCCAGATCCGCAAGAATGCCGCAGGCACCTATGGCTCGAAACGTGGCGAGATCGGCTGGATCCTCGACGACAATCAGGGGATGGTCGCCATTGCCGATGCGATCGAGAGCAAGATCAACCGCGAATATATCGTGTTCGAAAAGCCGCTGGGCTGAAGCGCTATCCAGCGACCGACAAAAATGGCCTCCGCCCTTGCGGACGGAGGCCGGGGATCGTGTCACCAACCGCTTGGACGGGAGGGGGTCTCGGTGGTGACACACTCCAAATGAGCGACCAAGCCGCCGGTTCCCGGCATTGTGCGATTTTTTTGGGGCACTTGCGGGGCGTGCTTGCTATCGCCCAATGACGGAACCGAAGCCTGCAGCATCCGTTACAGGCAGTGGAACGGACGGGAAGGTATCCGATGTCACTGAGCAGCAAGGTTGCAGCCAACCTGCCCTATTTGCGGCGTTATGCACGCGCGCTGACGGGATCGCAGGCAAGCGGTGACACATTCGTGCGCGCAACGCTCGAAGCTGCGCTGGCCGATCCCGCGCTCAAGGCCAGCCTCGCCGACGGGCGGGTTCCGCTCTACCGCGCCTTCACCCGGTTCTGGTCTGCACAGTCAGCCGATGCCGGATCGGCATCGCCGGAAGCCAAGGGACGCGAAGGCGCCGCACAGGCGACGCTAGGGGCCGTCATGCCGCTGAACCGCCAGGCGCTGTTGCTGACCACGCTTGAGGAATTCAGTCCGGTACATGCAGGGGAAATCCTTGGCATCGACGCTGCCGAAGTTGAGCGGCTGGTTGCCGAAGCGGTCGCCGAAATCGACCGAGAAGCCGCCACCAATGTGCTCATCGTCGAAGACGAGCCGCTCATTTCGATGCAGCTCGAAGACCTTGTCAAATCGCTCGGACATCAGGTGTTCGGCACCGCCGCCACCCGCACGCAGGCGCAGGAAGCTATCGCCAACGCCATGCCCGGGCTGGTGCTGGCCGACATCCAGCTCGCTGATGGTTCGTCCGGCCTGGACGCGGTGGACGATATCCTTTCGATCGGCGATGTGCCGGTGATCTTCATCACCGCCTATCCCGAACGGCTGCTCACCGGCGACCGGCCCGAACCGACTTATCTGGTGACCAAGCCGTTCCAGGAACGCGTCGTGCGGACCGCGATCAGCCAGGCGTTGTTTTTCAAGTCCAACACCGCGAGCGCCTGAGCGCTCCGCCCCGGATCAATCCGACAACCGGGCCAGCCGCTCTCGAATCTGGAAGGCACTGCGCACCCGCATGGGAACCCGCAATGTGCAGCTGACGCCTTCAGGGTCGAAACGCAATTCGACCGGCTGGCGCAATTCATGCGCCACGATCTTCTGGATCAGGTCGGTCCCGAAGCCCGACTTGCGTTCGGGATCGACTTTCGGCCCGCCACGCTCGATCCAGTGCAGCTTTACCAATTCCTCGGCCTCAAGCTCCCACTCGATCGTCACACTGCCGCCGGGCTGGCTCAGCGCGCCATATTTGGCGGCATTGGTAGCCAGTTCGTGGATCGCAAGCCCCAGAGAAAGGGCATCATTCGGGGCCAGCTCGATCGCCGGGCCATCCAGCCGGATGCCGGCGTCCCCGCCAGAATAGGGAGCCAGTTCGGCCTCGATCACCGAGCGTACGGGGGTTGTGCCCCAATCCGACTGGGTCAAAAGGTCATGCGTGGCCGAAAGCGCCCTCACCCGCCCTTCCAGCCCGTCTACGAACTCGTCGAGATTTTCGGTCCGTCGCCGG
Source organism: Altererythrobacter sp. Z27 (assembly GCF_052683155.1). Taxonomy (NCBI): domain Bacteria; kingdom Pseudomonadati; phylum Pseudomonadota; class Alphaproteobacteria; order Sphingomonadales; family Erythrobacteraceae; genus Altererythrobacter; species Altererythrobacter sp. Z27. The sequence goes on from NZ_JBQYMC010000001.1 coordinate 1,446,922, forward strand.
GTGAGCGAGATGATCGACAGGATGCTGGCCAGCGTGTTCTTGACCCGGTGGTTGAGCTCGCGCGTCAGCGAGTTGCGGATCGAATTCTGCTCTTCGAAGAACTCCAGCGAAGCCTCGTCTTCCAGCGCCTGCCGGGTGAGCAGGCGCGCCAGCATCATCAGCAGGCTGGCCACCGCGAGCCCGAACAGCAAGGTCGCCATCGACAATGGTGACAGTGTTCCCGTTCGCGCGGATTCGATCTCGATCAGGAGCGCACGATTGGCGATGCGAATCTGTTGCTCTATCCGGTTGCCCGATTCCTGCTCGGGCGCATGTTCGGCCAGCAGATTGGCGCGGTCTGCCGGTCCGTCATACAGCCTCACGCCCATCTGCTTGTGCGCCAGCATGTCCATGGCCGAACTGAGGAAATACTGCGCGTCGAAGGGGCTGTAGATGAAGCCCATGAGCTGGCGGGTGCCTGCCCTGCTCTCGAACACCGGCATGAAGATCAGGAAACCGGTCGCATCGTCGCCAGTTGCGTGCGCCAGCACCAGCTTGCCGGTCGCCGTCGGCCGCATCATGCGCGCGGCCTCGTCCATCGCTTCGCGCCGGACCGGATCGGAATAGAGGTCGAACCCAAGCGCGCGGCGATTGCGCTCGGTATCGGGTTTGAGGAATGTGACCGGCACCAGCACATCGCCAGCCGCACCGGCTTCGCTGCGCACTTCGAACGGCCCCATTCGTTCTGCCTGGACGGCGCGCTCGAATTCCGCGAGGTTTTCGCGCCGTACAACTTCCGCCCAGCCGATCCCTTCCGATCCGCGCCGGTCCGCATCGAGCCGCAATTCGCTGGCGAAACGGCGGAACAGAGGCAGCCTGACTTCATCGGCAGTGGCGAACAGCGCCGATCCTGCGCGAAGATAGGCCTCGGTCGCATTGCCGCGGCGATCGAGCGCCGAAGCGATGGATTGCGCGACTTCGCGCATGACCGCACGCTCGCGGCGATCTTCGCCCGCTTCGATCGCGACCACGCTGAGCGCGGTTATCAGGGCAATGGCCAGGAAGATCGCCACTGGCACGCCGCGCGGAAAGCGCACGAGCCAGCGACCGGCTCTCCCCTGCCGCTCCTTTTCGACTCGCGTTTCAGTGCTACCATGCATGGCGATGGGTTCTCTTCCCCCCCTTGGTAGGATGGGAACCAGAGAAGGCAACTATCGTTCCACAAACGCGCTATCCGGGCTAGTGGCTCCGGATGGCGATGGGGGGCAAGGGAAGGCAAGGCGCGGGCAAAGGCATGGCAGCGGAAAAGCATCAGCCGGGCAAGGCGAAGACGCAGGGCGACCGCGCGCCGGCCAAGGGCGAGCACACCAGGCCCGAGTGGGCCGAAGGACTTCGCGCGCTTTACGATTCGGTCGTCGACGAGCCTTTGCCCGACAGTTTCAAGGATTTGCTCGACAGGCTTGATGATCCCACTCCGAATGGAACGTCATAATGTCGGGGAACAAGCGTAGCCCCGCCGAGAAGGCTGATTTCAAGCGCGAGCTGACGGCGGTCATACCGCACTTGCGCGCCTTCGCACGCGGGCTGTGTGGCCGCCCCGACATGGCAGACGATCTGGTGCAGGAAACCATGCTCAAGGCCTGGGCCGCGCAGGACCGGTTCGAGCCGGGCACTTCGATGCGTGCGTGGACCTTCGTGATCCTGCGCAATGCCTATCTCACCGACATGCGGCGCAACCGGTTCCGCGGCGAATATGACGAGACAGTTGCTGAACGGTTATTGGTCGCCCCCGCAGGGCAGGAAGACCCGATCCACCTCGCCGATCTGCAACGCGCGCTGCAAACGCTGCCGCCCGAGCGGCGCGAAGCGCTGCTGTTGGTGGGCGCCGGGGGCTTTTCCTACGAAGAAGCGGCGGCGATCTGCGGCTGCGCCGTCGGCACGATCAAGAGCCGTGTGGGGCGTGCCCGCGCCGCGCTCACGGCGATGCTTGAGGACGGCTCAATCCCCCAGCGTTCCAGCGATGACGCCGATGCGCATCGCGCAATCCTGCAGGAACTGGACGAAGTCGCCGCGCGGCAGGAAGAACCCGCCGGAGACTGATCAGGCGGGATAGGTCCAGACGGTCCCGCGTGCCAGATTCTCGGCAGCGAAAGCCCAGTTGAGCTTCGCGTCGATCACAGCATCGAGATAGGCCGGGCGCTTGTTTTGGTGATCGAGGTAATAGGCGTGTTCCCACACATCGATCGTCAGCAGCGGGTTGAAGCCGCTGTCCACCAGCGTGTCGCCATCATGCGTTTCCTCGATCGATAGCTTGCCGCCTTTCTCCGCCAGCCATACCCAGCCGCTGGCAAAGTGCCCGGCGCCGCGCGCCTTGAGCTGATCCTTGAGCGCGTCGAACGAACCGAAAGCCTCGTCGATCCCCGCCGCCAGATTGCCCGAAGGCACACCGCCCGCCGGGCTGAGCGAATGCCAGTAGAAGCCGTGGTTCCAGCTTTGCGCCGCATTGTTGAACAGCCCCTGGTTCACCCCGCGCGCGTTCGCGATCACCGCTTCGAGCGACTTGTCGGCAAGCTCTGTGCCTTCGATCGCGGCATTGATCTTGTCGATATATGCCTGATGATGCTTGCCGTGGTGAAAACCCAGCGTTTCCGCGGAGATCGCCGGATCGAGCGCAGCCGGATCATATGGCAGGGGGATCAGATTGAAAGCCATGATGATACCCTTTCTTCAACGAATTGAATGAGTTCACTCCCCTTAACGCATAGCGCGCGCTATGGTTGCACGGCTCACCTTGCAAAGATTGCAACCGGTCGTGCGATGGCGGGAACTCAGTCGTGCTGGACGCGATCGACCGCGCTGGTCACCGCTACGTTCATGGTCACATTGCCTAGCGTGCGCATGATGTCGGGCAACATTTCCACGGCCACCAGCAGCGCGAGCGGCTCGATCGGTACGCCCATCGCCAGCGCGATCGGGCCGATCGAAACCACGAAGCTGATCGAACCCGGAAGACTGACCGAACCGACGCTGATGATCAGCGCAACCCCGATCCCCGCCGCCAGCAAGGTGGGGGTGAGTTCGACCCCTGCTAGGTGAGCCACATAGATCGCCACGGCGAGGTTCATCGCCGGGCTGGTGGCGCGGAAAATCGCCACCGCCAGCGGCAGCGCGAATTCGGCTGTGCTCTGTCGCAACCCGAGGCGACCGGAACTGTCGAGCATGGCGGGAAGGCTGGCGAGCGAGCTCTGCGTCGAAAGCGCCACCGCCTGCGCGGGCAGCATGGCCTTGGCGAAACGCCACGGGGTGATCCCGCCAACCAGCCACGCGAGCACATAGGCGCCGAGCAACACGAAGCCGCCCATCGCGCTCACCACCAATATGTAGTGCAGCAACGCGCCGAAGGCCCCGCCTCCGGCTTGAGCCGCTACGCCCAGCCCCAGCGCGAACACGCCAACCGGGGCGAGCCAGAGCACCCAGCCGATGATAATCAGCATGGCATTGGCCAGCGCGTGGAAGAAGCCCAGCAGGCTTGCGCGCTGCCCCTCCGGCAGCTTTGCTATCGCCACCGCCAGCAAGGCAAAGAATATGGTGAACGGCAGCATCGCCGTTTCGGCGGCGGCCGCCACGATGTTGGGCGAAACCAGCGACGCGACGAAATCGGCCAATGACGGCAATTGCTGCGCCTGCTCCGGCGTATGCGCAAGGAATGCCGAAGCCGAGGAAGGAATCGGCGCCAGTTTGAGCAGCAATGGCATCACCGTAGCGGTGATGATCCCGCCCAAAGTCAGCAGCACGAAAACCAGCAGCAGCATGCGCCGGGCGGCGGCACCGGCGCGCGCGGCAGCGGCCATCTGGGCGATCCCGAGCACCAGCAGCGCAGCGACCAGCGGGATGATCGTCATCTGCAAGGCACGTAGCCAAAGCGTACCAATCGGCGCCGTCCATTCGACCACGCTTTCGATCATGGCACCGCCAGAGAGAATGGTCCCCAGCCCCAGCCCGGCCACAAGCCCAGCGAACGTCCATGCGACGGGTAGCTCGATCCGAACCAGTTCGAAGCGGCTTGTCTGTGTGTTGGTCAATTAGTGCCCTTCCTGCCCTTCCCATCACGCGATAACCACGCCACAAGCGGCTGGCAATTGGCCGCACATCAAAGGTAGGGACAGGATCGCAATGGCACGCAAGTTCTTCGGCACTGACGGGATCAGGGGGCGGACCAACGACGGGGTGATGACGGCCGCCACCGCCATGCGCGTGGGGCAGGCCGCAGGCGCGCACTTCATGCGCGGCGACCACCGCCACCGCGTCGTGATCGGCAAGGACACGCGCCTTTCTGGCTACATGATGGAAAACGCGCTGGTGGCGGGCTTCACCAGCGTGGGCATGGACGTGATTCTCACAGGCCCCCTGCCCACGCCTGCGATCGCAATGCTCACGCGCGAGATGCGCGCCGATATGGGCGTGATGATTTCCGCCAGCCACAATCCCTATGAGGACAATGGCATCAAGCTGTTCGGGCCCGACGGGTTCAAGCTTTCGGACGAAGACGAGATCGCGATCGAACGATTGATCGAGCAGGAACCGCAGCTGGCGGAACCCGCGAAGATCGGGCGTGCCCGGCGCGTGGACGATGCCGCTGGGCGTTATATCCACGCGGTCAAGCAATCGGTCGCCTCCGACATCCGCTTCGACCGGCTCAAGGTCGTGATCGACTGCGCCAATGGCGCCGCATACCAGGTTGCTCCCACGGCGATCTGGGAACTGGGCGCGGAAGTCATCCCGATCGGCGTCAGCCCCAACGGGCTCAACATCAATGCCGGCGTCGGCTCGACCGCGATCGAGGCATTGCAGGCCAAGGTCCTCGAAACCGGAGCCGACGTGGGCATCGCGCTCGACGGCGATGCCGACCGGCTGATCGTGGTCGATGAAAAGGGGCAGAAGGTCGATGGCGACCAGCTGATGGCACTCATCGCCACCCGCATGCTCGAAAAGGGCACACTGCAAGGTGGCGGCGTGGTCGCCACGGTGATGTCGAATCTCGGGCTCGAGCGCTATCTCGCCGGGATCGGCTTGACGCTGGAACGGACCAAGGTGGGTGACCGCTATGTGCTCGAACGGATGAAGCAAGGCGGCTTCAACCTGGGCGGGGAGCAATCGGGCCACATGATCCTGCTCGATCATGCCACCACCGGCGACGGCACGATTGCCGCGCTGCGCGTACTGGCGGGGCTGGTACGCTCCGGAAAACCGGCCAGCGAATTGCTGCATCTGTTCGACCCGGTGCCGCAGCTGCTCAAGAATGTGCGCTACGGCGGCGGTGCGCCGCTCGAGAACGCCACCGTCAAGGCGGTGATCGCCGAAGCCGAGGCCGAACTAGCCGGCAAGGGCCGGCTCGTGATCCGGCCTTCGGGCACTGAACCGGTGATCCGCGTGATGGCCGAAGGCGACGATGCGGGCCAAGTCGAAGCCGTGGTCGACCGCATCTGCGCCGCAGTGAAGGAGGCAGGCTGATGCTCGAAATGCGGCCCGATTGCGAACGTTGCGGAGCGGATCTCCCGGCCGAGGCGCCCGGCGCCTTCATCTGCAGCTTCGAATGCACATTCTGCGCCGAATGTGCCGACACCCTCGACGATGCTTGCCCCAATTGCGGCGGCGAGCTGATGGACCGGCCGACCCGGGCAAAGAAGCTGCACGACAAATTCCCGCCCTCGACCGAGCGCAAGCATAAGGGATGAGCATCAAGCCCCCGCCCCGCATCCTCAGCATAGCCGGTTCGGATTCGTCGGGCGGCGCGGGGATCCAGGCTGACCTCAAGACGATCGCCATGCTCGGCGGCTATGGCATGACCGCGATCACCGCGGCGACCGCGCAGAACACGGTTGGCGTGCAGGCGATCACGCCGCTGTCGGGCTCCTTCGTGCGGCAACAGATCGACTCCTGTGTCGAAGACATCGGCGTCGATGCGATCAAGATCGGCATGCTGCACGATCGCGACATCATTGAGCACGTTGCGGCTGCGCTGGACTCTTTGCCGCAGAAGGTTCCCGTCGTGCTCGACCCGGTGATGATCGCCACCTCGGGTGCACCGCTGATCGCGCCCGACGCCATGGCCGCGATCGAAGATCTGCTGTTCGAGCGGGCGACGCTGGTCACTCCGAACCTGCCCGAGCTCGAACACATGGCCGAGCGCGAATTGCGCGACAGCGGATTGATGGAGCGGGCAGCTGGCGAACTTGCTCGAACCTATGGCGTGCACGTTTTGGCCAAGGGCGGGCATACCGACACGCAGCAGGTGATCGACATGCTGGTCGCCCCGGATGGCAAGGCTCTGCAATACAGCCATCGGCGGCTCGACACGCGCCATACCCATGGCACCGGCTGCACCTTGTCAGCCGCGATCGCGACGCTGCTGGGCCATGGCCAGCCGCTCGAACACGCGATCACACTGGCGCGCAGTTTCGTCTATCGCGCGATCGAGGCGGCACCCGGCTTCGGCGCTGGGAGCGGCCCGCTCGGCCACCAGGCCGTGCGGGGCAGCTAGCTCCTGTTCAGCACTTGAGGTTGTAGAATTCGGCGATGTGGCACCATGCCTCTTCCGCCGTTTCGCACCAGTGAAACAGGTCGAGATCGGCGCGGTTGATCGTGCCCGCTTCGACCAGCGCTTCGAAATTGACGACGCTGGTCCAGAATTCCTTGCCGAACAGCAGCACAGGTATCGGCTTCATCTTGCCGGTCTGGATCAGCGTGAGCAGCTCAAGGAATTCGTCGAGCGTGCCGAAGCCGCCGGGGAACACCGCCACCGCACGCGCGCGCAGGAGGAAATGCATCTTGCGCAGAGCGAAATAGTGGAACTGGAAGCTGAGATAGGGTGTGACGTAGGAATTGGGATATTGTTCGTGCGGGAGCGAGATGTTGAGGCCGATCGACTCAGCGCCGGCATCGCTGGCGCCGCGATTGGCGGCTTCCATGATCGAGGGCCCGCCGCCCGAGCAGATCACGAATTGTCGCTTGCCGTCCTCGACGATCGCCAACTCGCTGACGCGGCGGGCGAGGTTGTAGGATTCGGTGTAATATTTCGAATTGGCGGCCAGCCGCTCGGCAATCGGGCGACGCTCTTCATCGGCCTCGGCCACGAGCTTCTCGGCCTGTTCGGGCGAAGGGATGCGGGCTGAGCCGTAGATCACCAGCGTCGAGCCGATACCCGCCTCTTCCAGCAGCATTTCGGGCTTGAGCAGCTCGAGCTGGAAGCGGACCGGCCGTAGCTCGTCACGCAGCAGGAAATCGGTGTCGGCATAGGCCAGGCGGTATGCCGGATGCCGTGTTTGCGGGGTGCCGGGATCCTTGCCTTCAAGGAAGGCAGCTTCCTGCCCGGCGTGGTAGAACTTGTGGTCTACCAGGTCATGTTCTGTGCTTTCTTCGTTCATAATCACAGCATTAGGCGGGGGCGAAGGTTCCGGCAAGCCAACTTCGCATCCCTCCTCAAAAGCGCCATTGCGAGGGCTTCGGGCGCGCCATATGCTGCGCGCAAGGAGAGAAACTTATGGCGGGATTCCCGTCACATCCGGATGACGTGACCGGCGACTGGCTCGCCGAGCGACTGCGCGAAGCAAAGCTGCTGGGGAATGGCCGGATCACGGCGGTACGCTGGGAAGCGATCGGCACCGGCCAGGTGGGCGACAGCGTGCGTTTTCACCTTGAGTATGACGCACCGGATGCGGGCCCGGCAACGCTGGCGGGCAAGTTCCCCGCTGCCGACCCCACCAGCCGCGGAACAGCCGCCATGCTGGGGCTCTATGCCAAGGAAGTGCGCTTCTACCGCGACGTTGCGCCGCAGCTCGAAGTGCGCGTGCCCGCCACCTATGCCGCCGAAGTGAGCGAGGATGGCGGCAGCTTCATCCTGCTGTTCGAAGACCTTGCTCCGCAGCGCGGCGGCAACCAGCTTGAGGGGTGCAGCATAGAAGATGCACGCCACGCCATCGCGCAGGCCGCAGGCATCCATGCCCCGTCGTGGCGCAATCCGGCCATCCTCGAACTCGACTGGCTGCGCCCCGATCCAGCCGCGACGGCGCAGATCCGCACGCTCTATCCGGGCGCACAGGCGCTGTTCCGCGAACGCTATGCCGATACGCTTGAGCCCGAATTCATGGATATCTGCGAGCGGCTGGCCGCGAACGGCACATGGATGGCCCGCTCGCACCCGCAAGTCTCGCTGGTCCATGGCGATTTCCGGCTCGACAACATGCTGTTCGGCATCGGCAATGGCGCCGAACCGATCGCCGTGCTCGACTGGCAGACGCTCGGTGTCGGCCACCCGCTCACCGATATCGGCTATTTCCTCGGCTGCGGGATCGGCGACATCCTGCGTCGCAAGCACGAGACCGAACTGCTCGACCTCTATTGCGACGAGATGACACGGCGCGGTGTGCCGTTGACGCGGGGCGAAATCTGGCGCGATTATGTGCTCGGCGCGCTTCACGGCGTCTCAACCGCAGTGTTCAGCGCCGCTTTCGTCGAGCGCACCCCGCGCGGCGACGCCAATTTCCTGTCGATGGCGCGCGGCGCCTGCGCGCTCGCGCTTGAACACGGCAGCCTGCAATTGCTCGAGGAGGGATAACACCATGACACTGAGCAAGGGTGACGATTTTCCGCTGCACCAGACGGCCGAACCGGTCGCCTATTCGGGCACCGATCGCAATTTCTACGACCGCTATTTCTTCAACGGCTACGCACCCGACGGCAGCGGCTTCTTCGCGCTCGCCTTCGGGGTCTATCCGCATCTCGATGTCGCGGACGCGCATTTCAGCTTCATCCGCGACGGGATCCAGTATTGCCTGCATGCCAGTTGCGAGCTGGGTATGGAACGGATGTCGATGCGCGTGGGGCCGATCTCGATCGAAGTGGTCGAGCCGCTGCAACGGCTGAAGGTCACGATCGAGGAAAGCCATGGCATCGCCGGCGAATTCACCTTCACCGGCAGAGCCTTCCCGATCGAGGAACCGCGCTTCATCCACCGGATCGGGCCGCGCGCCTTCATGGACTATACGCGGATGACCCAGAACGGCCATTTCGAAGGCTGGATCGCGCTCGACGGCGCGCGGCACCAGATGGCGGCGGGTACGATGGGCACGCGCGATCGCAGCTGGGGTGTTCGCCCGATTGGCACGCGCGACATGCAGCCGATGCCCGGCGCGCCGCTTCCCGGCTTCTTCTGGCAATGGACCCCGGTCAATTTCGAGCAGGGCAGCATGTTCTTCCACGTCAACAATGATGTGCATGGCGATGCGTGGAACACACGCGCGGCCTGGGCGCCCGATGGTGCGAGTGCGGCGGGGATTGCCGAAGGCGACGGATCGATGCGCACCCGCCTGACTCAAGGCACACGCTGGCCCAGCGGCGGCACGCTGTCGCTCGCGCTTATGGGCGCGCCCGAGCAGGTGACGTTCGAAATGCTCGGCCGCTTCCAGATGAAGGGACTTGGCTATACTCACCCCGAATGGGGCCACGGGCTGCATCATGGGCCGCTGAGAGTAGCGCGCGAGGATTTCGAGCTGGCTTCGCTCGATCCGCTCGCGCCTGAGAACCTGCATGTGCAGATGATCACGCAAGTGCTGGCTCCCGAAGAGACGGGGATCGGCGTGTTCGAACAGCTGATCATGGGGCCGTTCAGCCCGCTGGGGCTGTCAGGCTTTAACGACGCGCAACGCGATTAGGCCGTTCGGCGGCGGCCCTCAAGGCTAGCTTCTGGATGGTTGGATGCCCCGTGAGGATTCGAACCTCAATTGACGGAGTCAGAGTCCGTAGTCTTACCATTAGACGACGGGGCAATTGCCGGGCGGAGCCGTTGCGGCCCTGCTCAAGCGGTGCGTGCATCTAGTTTCCGCCAGCCTTCAGGTCAAGGCTAACATCCCGTGCGGCTTGCCCCGCGCCCTCCCACGCGCTAACCAGTGCTCAGGTCCCCGTGCGTGAGCAGCGGCGGGAGGAAAGAAAGTATTGAATATGGCGGAATTTTCTCCGCCGGACGGTAACAAGAGGGCTGGCAACAGAAAGGGCGACAAGTCCGGCAAGGTAGCCGATTTTCGCTACAAGCGCCCCGCCAAGCCTAAGGAAAACAGGTCTTCGCGCCATCCGAATGCGCGCGGGAAGCCTTCGTCGCAGCCGCCCAAGAGCGAACGCGCTTCCAAACAAACGAATCGACTGCCAGAACGCCAAAGCGGCGGCAAACCTGCCATGGGCTGGGGTCCGCGCCCGGGCCAATCCTATGCTGCGATCGACCTGGGCACCAACAACTGCCGCCTGCTGATCGCCCGCCCCACGGGCGACAGCTTCACCGTGATCGACGCCTTCAGCCGCGTGGTGAAGCTGGGTGAAGGACTCGCCAAGAGCGGAAAGCTGAGCGACGCGGCGATGGATCGCACGCTCCAGGCGCTGACGATCTGCGCCGAAAAGCTGCGCCGCCGCAACGTCTACCTCGCACGCTCGGTCGCGACAGAGGCCTGCCGCCGCGCCACAAATGGCGAGGAATTCATCGCCCGCGTGCGCGGGGAAACCGGGATCGCGCTCGATATCATCAGCGCAGAGGAAGAGGCGCGGCTGGCAGTGCTCGGTTGCCAAATCCTGCTCGAGCCCGGCACTGGCCCCGCGATCATCTTCGACATTGGCGGCGGCTCGACAGAGCTTGTGCTGCTCGAACAGGGCGGCGGCGTGCCCGAAATGCGCGACTGGCTGAGCGTGCCGTGGGGCGTGGTGTCGCTCACCGATACGGTCGGCCGGGTCGAAGGCGAACCCGCACAACGCGAAGCCCGCTATGCCGAAATGCGCCGGGTTGTGAGCGACAGCTTTTCCGCCTTCGCCAAGCGCGTCGCTCCGTCGGCGCAGCAGGGTGAACTGCGGCTGCTCGGCACCAGCGGCACCGTGACGACGCTGGCCAGCCTCCACCTTGAGCTTCCGCAATATGACCGCAACGCCGTCGACGGCCTGATCGTGCCCGCTCAATCGATGCGCGGCATCACGACGCGGCTGGCCGGGATGTCGCCCGACGAACGCAGCGAACTGCCCTGCATCGGGCGCGACCGTGCCGAGCTGGTGGTGGCCGGTTGCGCGATCCTCGATTCGATTCTCGACATCTGGCCCGCAACCCGGCTGGGGGTGGCCGACCGCGGCATTCGCGAAGGAATTCTGCGCAGCCTGATGGCGCATGAACTCGCGCATCCGCACCCGCTGCACGAGAATCGCCCCGCTTGGCCGGCGCGCGAACCCGAACAGGAGCGAGCGAAATGAGCCGCGCAGGCCGCAATCCCGACAAGCGGGTCAAGAACACGCGCGGGCGCACCGCGTCCTCTACCCGCTGGCTCGAGCGCCAGCTCAATGATCCCTACGTCAAGCAAGCCAAGGCCGAGGGCTATCGCAGCCGTGCGGCCTACAAGCTGATCGAACTCGACGAGCGCTTCGGGCTGATTCGCGGGGCGCAGCGCGTGGTCGATCTCGGCATCGCACCGGGCGGCTGGAGCCAGGTGGTGCGCAAGCTCGCCCCCAAAGCCGCCGTGGTGGGGATCGACCTTCTGCCAACCGATCCGATCGAAGGCGTCACCATCTTCCAGATGGACTTCATGGACGATGCCGCACCCAAGGCGCTCGAAGAAGCTCTGGGCTGCAAGGCTGACCTCGTGCTGTCCGACATGGCGGCGAACACCGTGGGCCACAAACAGACCGACCATCTGCGCACCATGGGGTTGGTCGAAGCGGCGGCGTGGTTTGCGATCGAGAACCTGGCCGAAGGGGGCACCTTCGTAGCCAAAGTGCTGGCCGGCGGCACCGACAGCGACCTGCTGGCGCTACTCAAATCACACTTCAAAACGGTCAAGCACGCCAAGCCGCCCGCGAGTCGCAAGGGCTCATCCGAATGGTATGTCGTGGCGCAAGGCTTCAAGGGCCAGAACAGCTAGCCTGATCGCAGATCCGACGCCGATACACCAAGGGCCGCGCGACCAGGTCGCACGGCCCTCAATTGTCCTTCCGGACCTTTTCAGTGAAGCTTATGCGCCCGCTTCGGCGGCCGGTGCGGCCTCCTCGCCTTCAGCAGCTGCTTCGCCTTCGACAGCGGCGGCTTCTTCAGCCGTAGCCGCTTCAGCCACAACCGGAACCGGACGCGCAGGAGCGCCGCCCATGCTTTCCATGTAGACCATGATCGCGGCGCGATCTTCAGGCTTGTTGAGGCCCGCGAAGCTCATCTTCGTACCATCGGCAAAGGCGCGCGGGTTCGTGAGCCATGCGTCCATGCTTTCCCAATCCCACTGGCCGCCGTGGCCTGAAAGCGCGGGGCTGTAAGCAAAGCCTGCCGCATGCGCACCAATCTTGGTGCCCATCACGGCAAAGAGATTCGGGCCGATGCCGTTTGCGCCGCCCTGAGCGATGGTGTGGCAGGCCGCGCACTTGGCGAACACTTTCTCACCGGCTTCCGGCGTGGCCGCAGCAACAAGCGTGCCGAGATCGGGAGCGGCAGCGCCGCCGCCTGCACCTTCAGCTTCGACGCCTTCGATGACGTAGCCGAGCTGTTCCGGGCGGTCTTCCTTGTCAGCGTGGAAATACTTGCCGCTGAGCACCGAGAGGCCCAGCGCAACGATGCCGGAAAAGAGCACCCAACCGGCGGTTGTATTGAAACGATCGTCCATGGTGTGATGTGATCCGCGAAATGACCTTGAGTTTTCGTTGGCCGCTCTAGTCGGCACCGCGCGGCATAGCAAGACCGATCAGGGCACTATCTGCGGCAAGCTGCGGAAGCAGGCTTGCGGCGGGCGGCGGTGGCGGATAGCAGCACTGGCGATGCACAGTTTCCCCGCACCCGCAATGGCGATGGTCGAGACCATGCGCGAATCGGCCCAGGCCGAACCCGAGCGAGCGATCGCGTTCCAGGGCTCGCCCGGCGCCAACTCGCACCGCGCGGCGATGGAGGCGTGCCCCGATTGCCTGCCCCTGCCGTGCTTCAGCTTCGAAGACGCGCTCGACGCGGTGAAGGGGGGCCGGGCCTCTTGCGCAATCATCCCGATCGAGAACTCGCAGCACGGGCGGGTGGCGGACATCCACTTCCTGCTGCCCGAAAGCGGGCTGAAAATCGTGGGCGAATATTTCATGCCGATCGACCATGCGCTGATGGGCGTGGGCAAGGGCCCCTACGCCGCCGCCTACAGCCACCCGCAGGCGCTCGGCCAGTCGCGCCATTTCCTGCGCCGGCGCAGGATCGTGCCGATGAGCTATGCCGATACGGCGGGCGCCGCCGCCTTCATCGCGGAAAAGGGCGATCCGACGCTGGCGGCAATCTCTCCACCGATCGCGGCCGAACTCTACGGGCTCGAAATCGCCGAAGAGCATGTGCAGGATTCGCCCGACAACATGACGCGTTTCGTGATCTGTGCGCGCGAAGCGGTTGATCCGGCCACGCTCGAGGGCGAGGATGCGATCACCACCTTTGTGTTCGAAGTGAAGAACATCCCCGCCGCGCTTTACAAGGCGATGGGTGGCTTCGCGACCAATGGCGTCAACATGACCAAGCTCGAAAGCTACCAGAAGGGCACGAGCTTCGCGGCGACGATGTTCTATGCCGACATTATCGGCGCACCCGGCGATCCTGCGATCGACCGCGCGCTGGAAGAACTTGCCTTCCACAGCAAGGAACTGACCATTCTGGGCACCTATCGCCAGGCACGCCCGCGCGGCTGAACCCTGCCCTTTCGGGCGGCAAATGGAGAAGCGCCGATGAGGATTACCCGCCGGGCCGCCATCGCCGGCTCGCTTGCGTTTGCGTCAGCCGCCTGTGTGCCGGTCGACACCTCGCCGCGCGGAAGGCTGGCGGCGCGGCTGCGCATCATCGAAGCGGCAGCGGGCGGTACGCTGGGCGTCGCGCTGCTCGATACATCCAGTGGCGAAATGGTCGGCCACAACCGGGCCGAACGCTTCGGCCATTGCTCTTCCTTCAAGCTGACGCTCGCAGCCATGATCCTGTGGCGCGACCAGCAGGGGATCGACGATGCCGACCGGCTGGTACGCTGGAACGAAAGCGATTTGATGTCGGTTTCCCCCTTCACCACACGACGCCTCGAACAGGGCGCAAGCTTGCGCGAACTGGCGAAGGCAACCCAGACCGAAAGCGACAATACCGCTGCCAATGTGCTGCTGCGCGAAACCGGCGGGCCAGCCGCACTGACCGAATTCTGGCGCATGCTAGGCGACAATGTCAGCCGGCTCGACCGCACCGAGCCCGAGCTCAACCAGGTTCCGCCGGGCGAGTTGCGCGACACCACCACGCCCGAAGCGATGGCGCGGACGGTGCAGGCGCTGTGCTTCGGAAGCACGCTGCACGACGAGCCCCGCGCGCTGCTGCGACAATGGATGGTCGAAACCGGCACCGGCGCGCGGCGCGTGCGGTCCGGACTTCCCCAAGGCTGGCTGGCCGGTGACAAGACCGGCACGTCGATCTGGCCCGGCATGGGCAGCCTTTATGTCGACGTCGGCTTTGCGCAGCCTCCCGGCCGGGCGCCGCTCACCTTCGCCACCTATTACCGCGCGCGAGACGTGCACGAAGGAATGGACCCGGCATCCGAACGGGTACTGGCCGAAGTCGGACGGGTGCTGGTGGATTTCGCCGCTGGCTAGCCTCTAATGCTCAGGCGCTGACGAAGGCGCAGCTTCGCCGCCGAAAATCGCCACTTCGTTGACGCCGCTACTGGTCGCGCGGCCGCGATACATGCCCGAGGTGTTGAAGCTGAACAGCGCATCGCCTTCGGGCGTGACGAGGATCACCCCGCCGTCTCCACCCAGCCCAGCCACATCGGCCATCACCGCATCCGCGATCGACTGCGCCCGCCGGGTCGCCTCGGCGCGCCGAGCGGCCACATCCTTGTTCTTCGTCAGCGAGCGCAGCATTCCGCGGATACTGGTGCTTTCGGCTTCCTTGGCCATGCGCAGCTGAGTGCAGATTTCATGCGCCACGCCCACGCGGATGAAGAATTCGCCCCAGCCGGTGGCCGAAACCGCGCAGCTGCGGTTGTCGGCATAGGTGCCCGCGCCGATCACCGGCGCATCGCCGATCCGGCCCCAGCGCTTGCCTGTCATACCGCCGGTCGAAGTGCCTGCCGCAACATTGCCATGCTGGTCGAGCGCCACCGCGCCGACGGTGCCGAATTTGAGATCGACCTCAAGCGCCGAAATCTTGGGATCGGCCTTCATCCGTTCGAGCGCCTTGCGCCGCGGTTCGGTAGCGAACCATTCGGGCGGTGCCGTCTCAAGCCCGCGCTCCTTGGCGAACTCTTCCGCACCTGCCCCGCTCAGGAAAACATGGCGGCCATCCTGCCGCACGGTCTCGGCCAGCAGGATCGGGTTCTTGATCGTCTTGACCCCGGTTACCGCACCCGCGCTGCGATCGCGCCCGTCCATGATCGCCGCGTCGAGTTCGTTCTCGCCTTCCCAGGTAAACACGGCGCCTCGCCCGGCGTTGAAATGTGGATCGTTCTCGAGCAGCACGATAGAGGCCTGGATCGCGTCCATCGCGCTGCCGCCCTGCTTGAGGACATCGGCCCCGGCGTCGAGCGCGCGCAGCAAAGCTGCCTCGTATTCAGCTTCCATTTCAGGCGTCATCTTGTCGCGCTGGAGTGTCCCCGCCCCGCCGTGAATGGCGATCGACCAATCCTGTGCCTGCGATGGATCTGCGGTGAACATGGCGAGTGCGGATAGCAATGCTGCGAGTTTCTTCATGGGCGCGGCATAACACAGCGCGCAGCGAGCGGGAGGGCTTTTTGCGCAGCCTATCGATTTCGCGCCACCGTCGCGCTTAACAAGGACCACCGGCAAGAGTAGACCCGCAACATGATCCTGCGCCCGGCAACCCCAGATGACGTTCCAAACCTTGTCCGGCTGGGCCGCGACAGCTTCAACCACGCCTTCGCGCATCTCTATCGCCCCGAAGACCTCGCCGAATTCCTCGACGAAGTTCATGCGGATGGCGCTGTACTGGAGGAAGTGACCGGCGAGGAATGCCGCCACTGCCTGGCCGAAGTGGAAGGCGAACTGGTTGGCTATTGCAAGATGCGATACCCCAGCTCGTTCGGGGAATATTCGGATGCGCGCAACCCGATCACTCTCAGCCAGCTCTACACCGCGCCCGGGCGCACTGGTGGAGGTATTGGCGCGGCGCTGATGGATTGGGCGATCGGCCACGCCCGTGCGAAGGGTTGCGACGCAATCCAGCTCTCGGTCTATGCCGAGAACTTCGGCGCGCAGCGGTTTTACCAGCGATACGGCTTCGGCAAGATCGCTGACATCACCTTCAAGGTGGGCGACCATATCGACCCTGAATTCCTGTATGAGATGCGTTTGGAAGAGGAGAAGAAAGCATGAGCGGCTTTGGAGCGAAATCGACCACCGACGAAGTACTGGCGGGCCACGACCTTACCGGCATGACGGTGTTCATCACCGGTGGAGCATCCGGCCTTGGCCAGGAAACAGCGCGGGCGATGGCCGCCAAGGGCGCGCATGTGGTCCTCGCCGCGCGCGACCAGTCCAAGCTCGATGCGGCGGCGGCGGAAATCCGCAAGCAGACCGGCAGCGACAAGGTCGACACAATCCAATGCGATCTCGCTTCGCTCGCCAGCGTGCGCGCCTGCGGCAAGGAAGCAAACGAGCGCTTCGACAAGATCGACCTTCTGATCAATAATGCCGGAGTGATGGCGTGCCCGCTGGGCCGGACCGCTGAGGGTTTCGAGCTGCAATTCGGCACCAATCACCTCGGGCATTTCGTGCTGACCAAGTACCTGCTGCCGCTGGTTGAGAATGGCAGCGGCAAGCGGATCGTCAATCTGTCCAGCCGCGCGCACCATATGGACCAGGTGCATTTCGACGATCCGAACTACGCCAGCCGCGATTACGAGAAGTGGCAGAGCTATGGCCAGTCGAAGACCGCGAATGTGCTGTTCACCGTGGCACTCGACAAGCGCCTGAACGGGAAGGGTATCGATGTGTTCGCGGTCCATCCTGGCGGAATCATGACCAATCTGGGCCGCCACCTGACCGAAGAGGATCGCGCGGCGCTGCAGGCGCGCGTGACGCAAGCGGACCAAAGCTTTTCATGGAAAACGGTCGAGCAAGGCGCGGCAACCAGCTGCTGGGCGGCAACCGCGCCCGAGTTGGCCGGCCATGGCGGGGTCTATTGCGAGGATTGCCACGTCGCCGTAGTCGACGACGCGTCTCCTACGGGCGGCGTCCGCTCCTATGCGGTCGACCCGGACAAGGCCGAGCAGCTGTGGACGCTGAGCGAGGAACTGGTGGGCGAGAGTTTCGCGGCCTGAGCCGTTATTCCTTCAGGAAATCGCGCACCAGACCAAGGCAATCCTTCGCTTCGCGCGTCGGCGTGAGCGCCATGAATACGTGCGGCGCGCCGGCATATTCATAGAGCTTCACTTCGCCGCCCGCGGCGCATAGCCGCCGGGTAAAGCTGCGACTGTCGATCACGAAGATGTCGTGCCGCCCGACGAAGATTTGCATCGGTGGAAGCTGCGCCAACTCGCTGTCGGGCGTGAAAAGCGGGCTGCATTCGGGGCTGGCCGGGTCCGTATCGCTTGCCCATGCCTTGCCCAATTCGCGCAGCGCATCGACCTTGAGCATGATGTCATGCGGTTCGACTTCGCGCATCGCATCGTCTGCCATGGTAACGTCGAGCCAGGGCGAAAACAGCACCAGCTTGCCCGGAAGCGGGCTGCCCGCGCGCACCAGCCGCAGCGCCAGCGCCAGCGCCATGTGCCCGCCAGCGCTGTCGCCCGAAAGCACGATGTCGCCGGGCGCCCATTCGCCCGCGACGCGCGCGTAAGCAGCGTCAGCAACGGCATCCTGCGCCTGCTGGGTCGCTTCGGGAGCGACCGGATAGAGCGGCACGGTGACGCTGGCGCCGGTAAAGTCGACCAGCGCAGCCACTAGCGGCCAATGCTCCTTGAACATCGGCAGCACGAAGCCGCCGCCATGGAAATAGATTATGTGCTTCGCGCCCTTCCCCGCCTTGGGATGCAGCGTGATGCACTCAAGCCCGACCGCCTGCCAGCGCTCGACCGTGAAGCGGCGCTCGAAACCTGCGGGCATCGGCGCATCCTGCGGCAGCTTGCGCCCCTCGAGGAATCCTCGCACCGCTCCGGCAGTCTGCGGGAACACGCTGGGCCGCTTCGACACCACCCACGATCCCAACCGGATCAGCCAGCTTGGCTTTGCACTGCGCAATTCGAACACATCTTCTCCGGACATATCTCTTCCCTGTTTTCAGGGATCAACGTCTGCGGGAGGCCGGGGCAAAGTCAAGCTTGCCACTTGTACTAGGAGCGCGTTTGAGGCCCGCCCCTCTTGCCGCAGCGCGTCATTGCCCCGCCGGATCGCGGCGACTATATGCGCGCCATGTCTTCAGTCAGACCCTGGCGCGACATCATGCGTCGCAAGAGCCGTCAGATCATGGTCGGCAATGTGCCCGTGGGCGGCGATGCCCCGATCACCGTGCAGACCATGACCAATACGCCCACCGAGGATGCAGTTGCGACGATCGACCAGATCCGTCGCTGCGAGGAAGCCGGTGCAGACATTATCCGCGTGTCCTGCCCCACCGAGGAATCGACCGCAGCATTCGGCAAGATCACCAAGGCGGCGCGCGTACCGATCGTGGCGGACATCCATTTTCACTACAAGCGCGCGCTCGAAGCCGCAGACGCGGGCGCAGCCTGCCTGCGCATCAACCCCGGCAATATCGGCTCGTCGCAGCGCGTCGCCGAAGTGGTGCGCGCGGCCAAGGCCAATGGCTGCGCGATCCGTATCGGAGTCAACGCCGGCAGCCTCGAAAAGGACCTGCTTGAGAAGTATGGCGAGCCCTGCCCCGACGCATTGATCGAAAGCGCGCTCGACCATATCAAGCTGCTGCAGGATCATGATTTCCATGAATACAAGGTGGCGGTGAAGGCCAGTGACGTGTTCCTGGCAGTCGCCGCCTATCATGGCCTCGCCGACGCGGTCGATTGCCCGCTGCACTTGGGCATTACCGAGGCGGGCGGGCTGATCGGCGGCACGGTCAAGAGCTCGATCGGCATCGGTAGCCTGCTGTGGGCGGGGATCGGCGACACGATCCGCGTCTCGCTTTCGGCCGAGCCAGAGCAGGAAGTGAAGGTCGGCTTCGAAATCCTCAAGGCGCTAGGCCTGCGCACCCGCGGCGTGCGAATCGTCTCCTGCCCCAGCTGTTCGCGGCAGGGCTTCGACGTGATCCGAACGGTCGAGGCACTCGAAAAGCGGCTCGAACACATCAAGACGCCGATGAGCCTTTCAGTGCTCGGCTGCGTCGTCAACGGACCGGGCGAAGCGCGCGAAACCGACATCGGGCTGACCGGCGGCGGCGCGGGCAAGCACATGGTCTATCTCTCGGGCGTGACCGATCACCATGTGCAAAGCGAGGACATGCTCGACCACATCGTGCGGCTGATCGAAGAGAAAGCCGCAGCGATCGAGGCAGGCGAAGCCGTGGCCTTCGATCCGCATGCGGCGAAAGAGGCTGCGGAGTAAATCACCTGCAGCCGCCAATGAAGGAGCAGGAGCGATGGAAAGCAAGTCTGGAACGCCCACCGGCACCGATATCCCGACGGTTGCGAGTTCGTCGCCGGTTGTCCAAAACCGGCAACTGGCACAAGCCAAGGTGTCTGGCACGCGCTCGATCGCGGCAATCGCAACCGGTGCATTCGCGCTTGGCGCGCTTGCGATGGGTGCAGTCGCTATCGGAGCGCTCGCGGTTGGGCGAATGGCGATAGGTCGGCTGCGTATACGCGATGCCCGGATCGACCGCCTAAAGGTTGGCAAGATCGAAACTGACGACTTGTCCAATTCGCGAGCCAAACACTAAGTCACACACCCGATGTTTGCAGCATTTGCACTTTCAATCGCGTTGGCGATGGACGCCTTCGCAGTCGCGCTGACGCAAGGCGCCCGCTTCCGCCACAACTGGCGCAGCGTGGCGACCATCGCGCTGGCCTTCGGCATTTTCCAGGGCGGCATGCCGCTGGCCGGGTGGCTGCTGGGCAGTTTCGCCCTTCCGCTCGTCCAGCAGTGGGACCATTGGATCGCGGGCGGCTTGTTGGCAGCGCTGGGTATCCAGATGATCTGGTTCGCCGATCACGACGGCGAGGGCCCGGCGCAGCTTTCGGGCATGACTTTGCTTGTCGCCTCAATCGCCACCAGCATCGATGCCTTTGCCGCCGGGATCACTCTGCCGACCATGGGAATTCCGCCGCTGGCGACCTGCGCGCTGATCGCTTTCGTCACCGCGGCACTTTCGGCTTGCGCGATCGAACTTGGCCAGCGAGCGGGCGACCGTTTCGGTCGGCATGCCGAGATCGCCGGTGGGGTGATGCTCATCGCTCTGGGTGTGAACATCGTGCTCGAGCACACGACAACCGCTTGAAGCGCCCCGCCCCAGATGGTCGTCAGAAGTAGATGTCTATGTAGTCGGTGAGGTCATCGCACCATTCGAATTCGCGCAGCCGGAAATAGCGCCGCTGCTGCGTGATCGCGAAGTGCCAGCTCTTGTCGGCCTCGCAGACGCGCCCACCATCCGGTGCGTCGATGATGCGGATCTTGCCCTCGAAAGTGAAATAGCCGGTGCCGAGTTCGGTCACGTATCCGTCGAGCATGATTTGCCCCGGACCGTTGGTCGCAAATTGGCTGCCCGTCAGCCGCATCCGGCCGTCAACCATGCGCGCGCTCACAGTGCCGCGGCTATCGTCCCATGAAATCCATTGCAGCGACATGCCCTTGTTCTGCACGAGCCGATTGAGCGTGACACGATCCAGCACTCGCGTCGCTTCAAGCGGCGGCTTCGGGTACCGTGAAGCTTCAATGGACGAGCTCGCCCCAGAGGGTGCGACCATGGCAAAGCCGCCAGCCAGAGCCACTGGAAGCAATACGAGCCTCGTCGAAAATGCGCGCACGAACTTCCTCCTGCAAATTGCCCTGCCAATTCTGGGCGTTCAATAGATTACAGATTAGCTGCTCGGGCCAATCGGCATCAATTCCGGCGACGTAGCAGTACGCGACGGAGAAACTGACCGGGTGCAAGCGACTGCTGATTGGTCTATCGAACGCTTCTATTTAGCGCATCATGGAGAGGGAGCGCGCAGACCATGGCCGATTTCGAGACCGATTACCTGATCGTGGGCGCAGGAGCAGTCGGCCTTGCCTTTGCCGATACGCTGCTCGACGAAGACCCCGATTGCCTCATCACTTTTGTCGATAAACATGCCAGGCCGGGCGGCCATTGGAACGACGCCTATTCCTTCGTCGCGCTGCACCAGCCGAGCGCGACTTATGGCGTCAATTCGATGGCCTTCCCCAGCGAACAGATCGACACGCATGGCCCCAACAGGGGGCTGTTCGCGCTGGCCAGCGGCGCCGAAGTGCTGGCCTATTTCGAGAAGGTGATGAACATGCGGCTGCTGCCGAGCGGTCGCGTCGCCTATCATCACCTGAGCGAATTCTGCGGCCGCGACACAGATGGCGTGGCACGGATGCGAAAGATCCTGTCGGGCGAGGAAAGCTCCATCAGGGTTCGCCGCAAGCTGGTGGATGCGACATTCTACCAAACTTCGGTTCCCTCGACACACACTCGCAATTTCTCGGAAAGCGAAGGGGTGCGGGTCGTCCCTCCGGGCGATCTTCCGGAACTGTGGAAGCGGCCGGATAGCCAGCCCGAACATTATGTGATCCTGGGCGGGGGCAAGACCGCGATGGACACCGCCGTGTGGCTGATCGAAGCGGGCGTCGATCCCGATGCCATCAGCTGGGTCCGCCCGCGCGAAAGCTGGCTGTGGAACCGGCTCTACACCCAGCCGGGCGAGGATTTCATCGAAACGGTCATGCGCTTCCAGGTCGCCATGTTCGATGCCGCCATCGGCGCCGCCGACGGCGACGAGATGATGGAGCTGATGGGCGAAGGCGGATTTTTCCTGCGTATCGACCCCGAGGTACGGCCGGAGATGTGCCACTATGCCACGATCTCGCAGGGCGAGATCGACATATTGCGCCGCATCACGCGTGTGATCCGCAAAGGTCGGGTCAAGTCGATCGAACAAGGCAAGCTGCATTTCGAAGATACGACGGTCGACGTGCCGCAAGGCAGCTTGTTCGTCGATTGCACGGCCCGTGCGGTTCCTTTCATGTCCAGCAAGGATGCTGGCCCCTTGTTCCGCAGCGATCGCATCGTGCTGCAGCCACTCCACACGCCGCTCGTCACCTTCAGCGCAGCGCTCACGGCATTCATCGAAGCCAATTTCGACAGCGACGAGGAAAAGAACGCGCTCGGCGCACCCGGCCCGCTCACCGATACGCCTGCGACCTTTCCGTATGCCCAGATGGTCAACATGATGAACCGCGGCATCTGGGCGCAAAATCCGAAGATTTCGGCCTGGCTGGCGAAATCGCGGCTCGACCTTGCCAGCGGCACGATCGCCCGGCTTATCGCGAGCGGAAGCCCGAAGATCGCAATGCTCCAGCAGGTACGCGACAAGATCGGCGAAGGCATGCCCGCGCTGGTGCGGCTGGGAATGCAGGCAAAGGCGATCCACGAGGCTGCATAAGCCCTATTCACGTGAAGCTAGGAATTGCGTTATAGGCTGTTCGCAGATGAAACGTCGCGAACTGATCAAGACCGGACTGGTCGCCGGGGCCGCACTGGCGATGCCCGCGCGCGCCTTTGCCTTGCCGCAAAAGGGCTCCGCGCGCGATCGCGAGCTGTTCGCCATCGCCAAGCGCGAACTCGACCGCGCCGGCGAAGCGATCTGGAAGCGCGACATCGTCGGCATCGCCGATTTCGGGCTGCATTCGGCCGAGCGCCGGTTCCACTTCGTCAATCTCGATCGCGAGGAAGTGCAGAGCTACCACGTCAGCCACGGCACCGGCTCAGACCCCGAGCATGACGGTTATCTCAAGACCTATTCCAACGTCGAAGGCTCGCTAGCGACCAGCCGCGGCGCCTATGTTACTTGGGAATGGTATGTCGGCCGCTATGGCACTTCGGTGCGGCTGGGCGGGCTCGATCCCACCAATGAAGCCGCTTTCCGCCGCGCGATCGTTATGCACCGCGCGAATTATGCCGAACCCGCGCATATCGAGCGCTACGGGCGGCTGGGCCGTTCGAACGGGTGCTTCGCCATGGGCGAGGAGCAGTTCCGCATCGCGCTGATGAACCTTTCGGGCGGGCGGCTGCTGTTCGCCGACAGCCTGGGGCTGGCCAATGAAGGCGAGAAGCTGGCGGTGAATTCGATCGAACTGCTTCAGCCGGGTCGCCCGCTGGTAAGCCAGCGCTACAATCCAGGCAGTTACTAAGCTCGGCAGTTACCAGGTCTGCCGCGCGCCCTAGGGCGCGTCGCGCAGATCGTCCTCGATCACGATGATCTCTTCATCGGTCGTGCGTGCGCGGTTCTGAACGCGCGGCAAATCGAGGCTCGCCAGCACCGGCCCGTCGCGCTCGTAAATGTCGCTGAAGGTCGCCAGCTCGCCGTCGATGTCGGTCGCCATGGTGAAATAGGTGATATAGACCGGCAGCCGCTTCTGGATCGGTACGAGCGTGTATTTGCCCGAAGTCGCGATCTCGACCGCTTCCTCCTTGCTCGCGCCCCTGCCCAGGATCGCCATCGTGATCGCCAGCTCCAGCGCACGCTCGGTCCGGATGCAGCCATGGCTCAGTGCCCGTTCGTCGGTGGCGAAGAGGTGCCGCGATGGTGTGTCATGCAGGAAGATCGCATGCTCATTGGGCATTTCGAGCTTCATCCGGCCCAGCGAATTGCCCGCCCCCGGCTGTTGCACAACGGTGATCCAGCCGTTGGCGCCCTTGGTAGCCTTGTAGCCATTGGCCTTGGCCCAACCGGGATTGCTTAGCACTTTCTGGCCCAGCCCTTCGCCAACCACGATCGATTGCGGAACGGTCCATGTGGGGTTGAACACCACGCCTTCGACCACTTCGGCAAGCTGCGGGGTCGCGGTGCGGCCCGGCTTGCCCACGATCGTGCGATAGGTGCTGATGATCTTGTCGTTCACCGTCAGCCGCAGCTGGTATTCGGGCACGTTAGTCATCAGATACTGGTTGCCGAGGTCGCGCGCCAGCCAGCGCCAGCGATCCATATTGGCGCGGATCAGCTTGCGCCGGGCCGGATCCTTTGCCTGCGCCAGCGCCTCGCGCAGCCGCGCATAGTCGGGATGGACCGGGTTAAGCGACATCAGCTTCCCGGCAATGTCGCCGCTGGCCAGCGCCTCGCGCATCAGCTCGCCGCTGCGATAGAGATCGCGGTCGGGGTCGATCACGAACCATTGCTTGCGGGCATCCATCGGAGTGCGCCCGTCGCGCAGATCCTCCGCCAGCCACACGAAGGCGCGGCTCG
Organism: Altererythrobacter sp. Z27; assembly: GCF_052683155.1. NCBI lineage: Bacteria > Pseudomonadati > Pseudomonadota > Alphaproteobacteria > Sphingomonadales > Erythrobacteraceae > Altererythrobacter > Altererythrobacter sp. Z27. The sequence continues at coordinate 1,471,332 of NZ_JBQYMC010000001.1, forward strand.
CAGTCTCGTTCAGCGCATCGGACGGCCCCCTGCCGATTTCGGCCAGCAGCGGCTCAAGCTGGTAGTCGGCCGGATCGAGCCCTTCTGCGCCGATGCCACGGATCACCATCGCGAGCGCGGAGGCTTGCTGCGGGCTCCATTGCTGCACCAGCGGCACCACTTCGGCGCCATATTCGCCCTGCACCACCGGGTCGGACACCATGCGCGGGAAGGCTTCTTCCATGCTGCCGGGAACGTCGGCCTGCCGAGCCTGCATCTCGGTGCGCGCGGGAGCTGAATCCTGTCCGGCCTGGGCCAGCAGGTCCTCGGGTGCAGTCTCCTGTGCCGCCAGCGAGCCCGCTGCCAATGCCGCACACGCTGTCGCAAACAACCACTTGCCCGATCGCGAATTCATTCCCTGCCTCAAACCTTTTTGCGCGCTGGTGCGCGCATTGACGATGATGGACGCAATCTTACTGCGTCTGCCCCACTCTATCAATTGCGCCGCCTTTCCCACGGCTGAATCATTTGCACCAGCCGTCGCCAGTGGCCGCACCCGATCTTCACGATTATAGCCGCGGCCATGAGCGACTCCCGCCACTCGATCCGTCCCTTCATCGCCTGCATCGTGGGCGTTGCGCTGTTTTCCGCGATGGACACGGTGATGAAGAGCGCGTCGCTCGCAATCGGCGCCTACAGCGCCTATTTCCTGCGCTGCCTGATCGGCTTCGTGCTGATCGCGCCGGCATGGTGGCTGCGCACGCGCAAATGGCCCGAACGCCACGTGCTCAAAGTGCATGCGCTGCGCGGTGTGGTGGTGGCCTTCATGGGCTGGACCTTCTTCTTCTCGCTCACGCGCCTGCCGCTGGCCGAAGCTATCGCTCTGTCTTTCATCGCCCCGCTGATCGCACTCTACCTGGCGGCAGTGCTGCTGGGCGAGAAGATCGAACGCAAGGCGATTATCGCCGCGCTTCTCGGGTTGGCCGGGGTGATCGTGATCGTGGGCGGCAAGATCGGGCGCGAACACATGAGCGGGGAAGCGACGCTGGGGCTGATCGCGCTACTGCTCTCCGCAGTGCTCTATGCCTGGAACCTCGTACTCCAGCGCCAGCAGGCGCTGCTCGCCAGCCCGACCGAAGTCAGCGCCTTCCAGAACGGCGTGGCGGTGGCGGTGCTGCTGGTGGGCGCCCCGCTGATGCTGCAGATGCCGACGAGCGAACGCGTGTGGTTCGACCTTGTCGCGGGCGCGCTACTGGCAGTGACGGCCGTGATGTTCCTTTCATGGGCATATGCCCGCGCAGAGGCACAGGCGCTGGTACCGCTCGAATACACAGCCTTCCTGTGGGCTGCGCTACTCGGCTGGCTCTATTTCGGCGAGAAGGTCACGCTGTCTACCATTGCCGGGACGGCATTGATCGTGGTTGGATGCCTGATCGCGACCCGCCGCCGCCCGGCGCACGTCGAATCCGCGGCAGTCTGAAGCCCTTGCGATGGCGCTTTGTGCGCGGTTCGGGGGGCTCCCCCCTTGACCTCGCGCGCGCGAGAGCGCAGGTGGCGCGCAAATATCACCTTCAGGCCGAACCGCGCCCTCTCCAATGCGCCGGATTCGCGCCTGCGCTCACGGAAGGACGGAAGAAAGCCCATGACCCAGGTCGGCAAGGACACGCTCGGAGCCCGCGCAACTCTCAACGTCAACGGCAAGGAATATGCCTATTATTCCTTTGCCAAAGCGGCCGAAAAGCTGGGCGACGTCAGCCGCCTGCCGATCTCGATGAAGGTGCTGCTCGAAAACCTGCTGCGCTTTGAAGACGGCGGCTTCACCGTTTCGACCGATGACATCCAGGCGATTGTCGACTGGCAGAAGAACCCCGTCACCGGCAGCGAGATCCAGTACCGCCCGGCGCGCGTGCTGCTGCAGGATTTCACCGGCGTGCCCTGCGTGGTCGACCTTGCCGCCATGCGCGATGCGATCGCCAAGCTTGGCGGCGATACCGCAAAGATCAACCCGCAGGTTCCGGTCAACCTCGTGATCGACCACTCGGTGATGGTCGACGAATTCGGCCACCCCAAGGCCTTCGAAAAGAACGTCGAGCTCGAGTATCAGCGCAACGCCGAGCGTTACGACTTCCTCAAATGGGGCTCGAAGAGCTTCCAGAACTTCTCTGCCGTGCCCCCGGGCACCGGCATCTGCCACCAGGTCAATCTCGAGCATATCGCCAAGGGCATCTGGTCGAGCACCGACCAGCACGGTGCGACTGTCGCCTATCCCGACACCTGCGTCGGCACCGACAGCCATACCACCATGATCAACGGCTTGGGTGTGCTGGGCTGGGGCGTCGGCGGGATCGAAGCCGAAGCCGCGATGCTGGGCCAACCGGTCTCGATGCTGATCCCCGAAGTGGTCGGCTTCAAGCTCACCGGCAAGCTGGCCGAGGGCGTGACCGCAACCGATTTGGTCCTCACTTGCGTGCAGATGCTGCGCGAAGTGGGCGTGGTGGGTCGCTTCGTCGAATTCTACGGCCCGGGCGTGTCGAACCTCAGCCTGGCCGATCGCGCCACAATCGCCAACATGGCGCCGGAATATGGCGCGACTTGCGGCTTCTTCGGCGTCGACGACAAGACGCTCGACTACATGCGCCTGACCGGCCGCGATGAAGCGACGATCGCGCTGGTCGAAGCCTATTCGAAGCAGCAGGGCATGTGGTTCGAGCCGGACAATGTGCCGGTGTTCACCAGCACACTCGAACTCGACATGTCCGCCGTGGTTCCCTCGCTCGCCGGCCCCAAGCGCCCGCAGGACAAGGTGATCCTTCCGCAGGTGGACGAACTGTTCAACACCGACCTTTCGAAGGTCTATGGCAAGTCGGCCCCGGCTCGCGTGCCAGTGGACAGCGAAGGACATGACATTGGCGACGGCGACGTGGTGATCGCCGCGATCACCAGCTGCACCAACACCTCCAACCCCGACGTACTGATCGCCGCCGGCCTCGTCGCCAAGAAGGCGAACGAGCGCGGGCTCAAGCCCAAGCCGTGGGTGAAGACCTCGCTCGCGCCGGGATCGCAAGTGGTCACCGATTATCTCGTCAAGGCGGGCCTGCAGGACCATCTCGACGCGATCGGCTTCGACCTCGTCGGCTATGGCTGCACCACCTGCATCGGCAATTCGGGCCCGCTCGCCCCGCCGATCAGCAAGGCGATCAACGGCAATGACATCGTCGCCGCTTCGGTGCTCTCGGGCAACCGCAACTTCGAAGGCCGCGTCTCGCCCGACGTGCGCGCGAACTTCCTCGCTTCGCCGCCGCTGGTGGTCGCCTATGCGCTCAAGGGTACGGTGACCGAAGACATCACCACCACCCCGATCGGCCAGGACCGGGACGGCAACGACGTGTTCCTGAAGGACATCTGGCCCTCGAACCTCGAAGTGGCCGAACTGCGCGCCAGTTCGATCGATCGCGACATGTTCGAGAAGCGCTATGCAGACGTCTACAAGGGCGACGAGCACTGGCAGGCGATCAAGGTCGAGGCTTCGGACACCTATCAGTGGCGCCCGGGCAGCACCTATGTCGCCAACCCGCCCTATTTCGAAGGCATGGGGATGACCCCCGCGCCGGTGACCGACATCACCGACGCGAAGCCGCTCGCAATCCTGGGCGACAGCGTCACTACCGACCACATCAGCCCGGCCGGTTCGATCAAGGAAGACAGCCCGGCCGGCAGCTACCTGATGGAAAACCAGGTCTCGAAGGCGGACTTCAACTCCTATGGCTCGCGCCGCGGCAACCATGAAGTGATGATGCGCGGCACCTTCGCTAATATCCGCATCAAGAACGAAATGGTTCCCGGCGTGGAAGGCGGTTTCACCACCTACAATGGCGAGACCATGCCGATCTACGACGCGGCGATGAAGCACAAGGCCGACGGCACGCCGCTGGTCGTCATCGGCGGCAAGGAATACGGCACCGGCTCGAGCCGCGACTGGGCCGCCAAGGGCACGATCCTGCTGGGCGTGCGCGCGGTGATCGTCGAGAGCTTCGAACGCATTCACCGTTCGAACCTGGTCGGCATGGGCGTACTCCCGCTGCAGTTCAAGTCAGGCGACACGCGCGAGACGCTGGGCCTCAAGGGTGACGACACTTTCACCATCAAGGGCCTTGGTTCGCTCGAACCGCGCCAGGACGTCGAAGTGGAAGTGACCCGCGCCGACGGCAGCAGCTTCAGCTTCACCGCGCAGTGCCGCATCGATACCGCCAACGAGATGGAATACTACCTCAACGGCGGCATCCTGCAGTACGTGCTGCGCAAGCTGGCTGCGGACTGAGAAAACCGATCCCGGCTCTGCCGATAGCGCGCCGGGCGCGCTGTAGGAAAGCGGATAAAAAAGGGGCGGCATCACAATGCGGTGCCGCCCTTTGACCAGGTTCTGAACCCGCAACGAAGCAGGAGACTGTCGCTTCCTGCGGGACTTGCCTTTGCCTGCTCCGAAGGTCGCGGCGGAGCGGGCCATTCACAAGTGGGTACCGGGCGGCTGCGCCCTAACCCCCCGTCGGAGCTGCAGCCGCCGCGACGATCGGGCCAGGAGCCCTCTCGCTTGCCCATCATCAAACATGCCGGGCCGAGTCGCCTCAATGCCATTAACCATGTTCTGGCGCCCATCCGGCCCGTTGAAGTGCCGAAACTGGCCAACCTGATGCACCGCGTCCCAATCCGGGACCGGCCAGCGCGCAGGCCTTAACGAAAACGCCCTATTTGCCGTCGCCGAACAGCCCGCCCTGCGGCGCCTTGGGAGGGCTCATCTCCAGATGCGCCCAGCCATCATCGTTGAGCACGCGCCCGCGCGCAGTGCGAGCGAGCAGGCCGAGCTGGATCAAATAGGGCTCGATCACTTCCTCGACCGTGTCGCGCGGCTCAGCCAGTCCCGCCGCCAGCGTCTCCACGCCCACCGGCCCGCCCTTGTAGGTGGTGGCGATCATGGTGAGATAGCGCCGGTCCATCGCATCGAGCCCCAGCCGGTCGATCTCGAGCCGGGTCAGCGCATCGTCGGCCAATGCGCGCGTGACGGTGCCCTGCCCCGCGACATGGGCGAAGTCGCGCACGCGGCGCAGCAAGCGCCCCGCGACGCGCGGCGTGCCGCGCGAACGGCGGGCGATCTCGCGCGCGCCCTGCGGATCGATCTGCATGCCCAGCAGCCGCGCTCCGCGCGTCACCACCAGGTCAAGCTCGTCATGGGTGTAGAACGTCAGCCGCACCGGAATGCCGAAGCGGTCGCGCAAAGGCGTGGTGAGCAGGCCCTGCCGGGTCGTCGCGCCGATCAGCGTGAAAGGCGGCAGGTCGATCCGAACGCTGCGCGCCGCGGGGCCCTCGCCAATGATGATGTCCAGCGCGCGGTCCTCCATCGCGGGATAGAGGATTTCTTCCACCACTGGATTGAGGCGGTGGATCTCGTCGATGAACAGCACGTCATGCGGTTCGAGATTGGTGAGCAGCGCGGCCAAATCGCCGGCCTTGGCGATCACCGGCCCGCTGGTGGCGCGAAAGCCCACGCCCAGTTCGCGAGCCACGATCTGCGCCAGCGTGGTTTTGCCCAGCCCGGGCGGGCCGAAGAACAGCGTGTGATCCATCGCTTCGCCGCGCGACTTCGCGCTTTCGATGAACACGCGCAGATTGTCCCGCGCCGCCTCCTGCCCGATGAATTCGGCAAGCGATTTCGGACGCAGCGCCGCATCAGGATCGTCGGCCTGCCGCTCGGGCGAATGGAGGGGAATGGGATCGGTCATCAGAACGGATTGAGCGTATAGCCTTGCTGCTGGAGCAGCGCATGTGCGGTCATGGCGGAAAGCGCCATTTCGACGCCGGGGATCAACTCGCCCGAAGTCACGCCCTGCGCCGTGGCGCTTTGCCCGCAGACGATGAACTGGACGCCGTGGTCGAGCATTTCGCGCACCATCGCGGCATTGGGGTTTTCGCCCGCCTTGCCATGCGCGCTCCAGCCCTCCGCCGAAAGCAGGTCGAGCACCGCCGGGCCATGCACCACCACGGCGATGCGGATATTATCCTCGGGCACGCCTGCAGCCACATGCATGTTGATGAAGCGCGCCGCGCTCTCGAAACCGCGGTTGCGCTGCCCTTCATCGCCGGGCTTGGCGACGTCGAAGGAATGGGCGAACTCGGTATCGGCCGGAACCTGCGCGATCCCCTCTACCGGCGCATGCGGCCCGAAGTCCTTGAACACCGGCCCGGTGGTGAATGCGGACATGTCCTGCGCAGCTGCGGGGGTGGCAAGGAGAAGAAGCGGAAGGAGTAAAAGTCGCTTCATTGGATCTGGCTCCGCTCTGACTGTTTGATGGACCCTGAAACAAGTTCAGGATGACAGGAAGGCAATGAATTCACTGAAATTTCGTCACCCTGAACTTGTTTCAGGGTCCATTTCTCGTCAGGCTCGGTTTGATGCCGTTCGAGCGCTACCCTTGCGTCTACATTCTCGCCAACAAGCCCTATGGGACGCTCTACATTGGCGTCACCAGCGACCTCATCGCGCGACTGTGGCAGCACCGCAATGGCGACATTGAGGGCTTCACCAGCAGATACGACGTCCATCTGCTTGTTCGCTTCGAAGTGTTCGGCGACATGGAGAGCGCAATCGCGCGCGAGAAACAACTCAAGCGATGGCACCGGCAATGGAAGATCAACCTCATCGAAGGCGAGAACCCCGATTGGCATGACCTTGCGGTCGGATTGGGGCTGCCTCCGATTGCCCGGCGCTGAAGGGCAGATGGATCCTGAAACAAGTTCAGGATGACGATTCTGCGTAACCATCACCCCGCCGCCCTTTTCAGCGCCACGCGGATCAATTCGCCTTCGCTTGCGCCTTCGCCCAGTTCGCCGATCGCGCGGGCGACTGCCTGCGTCGCGATCGCAGTCTTGAAGCCGAGGTTCTCGAGCGCACTCACCGCATCGGCGTTGGCGCTGCCAGCCGGCGTAACGGCAAGGCCGGAGACCCCCGCGATGCCCCCGCCGGGCAATGCACCCGCCTTGTCCTTCAACTCGTTGACGATGCGCCCGGCCAGCTTCGGTCCCACTCCCTGCGCGCGCGCCACCATGGCTGCATCGCCACGCCCGCAGGCATCGCGCAATTCGCCCGGCGAAAGCGCCGAAAGGATTGCCAGCCCCACCTTGCTGCCCACTCCCTGAACCTGCGTCAAAAGCCGGAACCAGTCACGCTCGGCCGCGTCGGCAAAGCCCAGCAGGCGCATGTCATTCTCGCTGACCTGCAAATCGGTATAGACGGTGCAGCCTTCGCCCTTCTCGCCCAGCGCGGCGAGCGTCTTGGCCGAACAATGGACCAGATAGCCCACGCCCTGCACGTCGATCACCGCCCAGTCGGTGCCGGTTTCGTCGAGCAGGCCCTTCAGCTTTGCGATCATGTTCTGTTCCTGCATCAGTTGATGCGCGAATGCCAGAGGCACATCGGGGTTATCGTCATTGCAGCGATGCCGGGCGCATCCCGGCGATGCGACACATGCGACACTGTCCAATGAAAGAAAACCGGCCCCTCCGGGCGCCCGAAATCCAATGCAGGAAGGGAGCGGGCAAATTCATCCGCCCCCCATGCCACGAAGCCGCGAAGTAGGAAAACGTTCGGGTTCTCGACAGGCAAGGCAATTGCGCTATGGAAGCGGGCATGAGCTGGAATACATTCGGACGCGTGCTGCGCTTCACCACCTGGGGCGAAAGCCATGGCCCCGCGCTGGGCGCGGTGGTTGACGGGTGCCCGCCGCGCATCGCGCTGAACGAAGCCGACATCCAGCCCTTCCTCGATGCGCGCAAGCCGGGCCAGAACCGCTTCACCACGCAGCGGCAGGAAGCGGACCTGGTGCGTATCCTGTCAGGCACGTTCGAAGGCCAGACCACCGGCACGCCGATCAGCCTGATGATCGAGAACACCGACCAGCGCAGCAAGGACTATTCGGAAATCGCCAAGGCCTATCGCCCGGGCCATGCCGATTACGCCTATGACGCGAAATACGGCATCCGCGACTATCGCGGCGGCGGGCGCAGCAGCGCGCGCGAAACCGCCGCGCGGGTGGCGGCTGGCGCGGTGGCAAGACTGGTCATCCCCGAAGTCAGAATCACCGCCTATGTCTGCGAGATCGGCGGCGACAAGATCGACCGTAATGCGATCGACTATGCCGAAATCGGCAACAACCCCTTCTTCTGCCCCGATGCGGCAGCGGCGAAGCGCTGGGAAGAAATGGTCGATGCGGCGCGCAAGGCCGGTTCCTCGCTCGGCGCGGTGGTCGAGTGCGTGGCCGAAGGCGTCCCCGCAGGCTGGGGAGCGCCGGTCTATGCCAAGCTCGACAGCGACCTTGCCGCCGGGATGATGAGCATCAATGCGGTAAAGGGCGTCGAGATCGGCGACGGGTTCGAAGCCGCCCGCCTGACCGGCGAACAGAATGCCGATCCGATGCGGCCGGGTAACGAGGGCAAGCCGCGCTTCGCCGCCAATCACGCAGGCGGGATCGCGGGCGGGATCTCGACCGGGCAGCCGGTGGTGTGCCGCGTGGCCTTCAAGCCGACCAGCTCGATCCTTACCCCGGTGGATTCGATCACTGCCGATGGAGAAGCGACGCAAGTGCGCACCAAGGGCCGCCACGATCCCTGCGTGGGCATTCGCGGAACCCCGGTGGTGGAAGCGATGATGGCGCTGGTGCTGGCCGATCACAAGCTGCTGCACCGGGCGCAGAATTCCTGATTTCCGGATGCGCCTCCGCGCATCCGTCCTCGCCGCGACTCCTCCACCGGACAAGTCCGGTATCGGGCGGCTGCGGGCGGCCGGTCGGCCTTGCGGGCCTGCGGCCCGAGGCAAAGCGTCCCTCGGGACTTTGACAGGGAATGCTGCGCTACCCGAAGCGCCAAGGCCAACCCACAAAGGGCTTGCATATTGATCGACTGGATCACTCAATCGCGACTTATTGATTTATTCGTTCAAACTCATCGGATGATCTCGTTTAGCCTGGATCAATGCACTGGCTATGAGCGCTGGGTAATCGAAGGGTGCGCGCCGAGTCGCGCGCCTTGATGCTGCTTTAACCCCCGCAAGGAGAGACAATCATGGACGCAAAGACCGGAGACATCAGCGGCAAGTGCCCCTTCACCGGCGCCGGCACGCGCTCGCTGCTTGGTCGCACGAATGACGATTGGTGGCCCAATGCGCTGCCGCTGGGCATCATCAGCGATCGCGGCATTTCGCCGAGCCCGATGGACCCCGATTTCGACTATGCAGCCGCGTTCAAGTCGCTCGACTATGCTGCGGTCAAGGCGGACCTGACCGCGCTGATGACCGACAGCCAGGACTGGTGGCCGGCCGACTATGGTCACTACGGCCCCTTCTTCATCCGCATGGCGTGGCACGCCGCCGGCACCTATCGCGTGCATGACGGCCGCGGCGGTGCAGGCGAAGGCCAGCAGCGTTTCGCTCCGCTCAACTCGTGGCCCGACAACGGCAACCTCGACAAGGCCCGCCGCCTACTGTGGCCGGTCAAGGCCAAGTATGGCGATGCGCTGAGCTGGGCCGACCTGTTCGTGCTCGCGGGCAATGTCGCGATCGAATCCATGGGCGGCCCGACCTTTGGCTTCGGCGGCGGCCGTGCCGACGTTTTCTATCCCGAGAAGGTCTATTGGGGCACGGAAAACGAGTGGGTGAACACCGGTGCGGAAACGCGCAACCAGCCGGAAAAGGGCTGGAACATCGAAGACCCGCTCGCCGCGATCCAGATGGGCCTGATCTACGTCAATCCGGAAGGCCCCGGCGGCAATCCGCACGACATGGAAGGCATGGCGCGCGACATTCGTGACACCTTCGCCCGCATGGCGATGGACGATGAGGAAACTGTCGCCTTGACCGCTGGCGGCCACACCTTCGGCAAGTGCCACGGCAATGGCGATGCCGGTGCGCTCGGCCCCGATCCCGAAGGCGCCTCGATGGCGGCGCAGGGCTTCGGCTGGCACAACCCCAATGCCGACGGCCTGCCTGACAGCGCGATTACCTCGGGCATCGAAGGTCCGTGGACCAACACCCCGTTCGAATGGTCGAAGAACTACTTCCGCCTGCTGTTCAAGTATGACTACGAGCTGGTTCAGTCGCCCGCAGGTGCGAACATGTGGACGCCGATCAACCCCGATCCGGAAGATCTGGCACCCTCTGCCGGGGATCCGAACGTCAAGGTTCCGACCATCATGACCACCGCCGACATGGCGATGAAGATGGACCCGGACTATCGCAAGGTTTCCGAGAAGTTCCTGCACGACCATGAAGCGTTCAAGGACGCCTTCGCCCGCGCATGGTTCAAGCTGACCCACCGCGACATGGGGCCCAAGGCGCGCTACCTCGGCCCGGAAGTCCCGGGCGAAGACCTGATCTGGCAGGATCCGGTTCCGGCCGGAACCAAGCCGTCGGACAGCGATGTGGCGGCGTTCAAGTCTGCCATCCTCGCCAGCGGCCTTTCGGTCAGCGAACTGGTCAAGGCAGCCTGGGCTTCGGCTTCGACCTATCGCCGGACGGACCATCGCGGCGGTGCCAATGGCGCACGCGTCCGCCTGGCTCCACAAAGCGGCTGGGCGGTGAACGATCCGGCCGAACTGGCCAAGGTTCTCGGCAAGATCGACGAGCTGCGCGGCAATCTGTCGATGGCCGACGCGATCGTGCTGGCAGGCGCTGCTGCGGTTGAAAAGGCCGCTGCGGACGCTGGCCACAGCGTAACTGCCACTGTCTCGACCGGTCGCGGCGACGCCACCGAAGCGCAGACCGATGCCGACAGCTTCGAATGGCTCAAGCCGTTTGCCGATGGTTTCCGCAACTATCGTGCCGGCAAGACCAGCGTTTCGACCGAAGACCTGCTGATCGACCGCGCCGACCTGCTCGGCCTGTCGCTCCCCGAAATGACGGTGCTGGTCGGCGGCCTGCGCGTGCTCGGCGCCAATAGCGGCAATACCGATCACGGCGTCTTCACCGATCGCAAGGGCCAACTGACCAACGACTTCTTCGTCAATTTGCTCGACATGTCGACCAAGTGGTCGGCAACCGATGCAGACGAGGAAGAGTTCGTCGGCACTTGCCGCAAGACCGGCGCGAAGAAGTATACTGCAACCCGCGCTGACCTGGTGTTCGGTTCGAACTCCCAGCTGCGCGCGGTGGCCGAGGTCTACGCCCAGAGCGGAAATGCCAAGAAGTTCGTGAACGATTTCGTCAAGGCATGGACCAAGGTGATGGACGCGGACCGCTTCGACCGGGCCTGAGATCGATACCACGGCTGATGCCGTGAGTGCCTGACCCGGAAGGCGCAGTCTTCCACAGTCGCAAAAGATCCCCGGTCGCCCGATCCAATGGGTGGCCGGGGTTTTTTGCCGGGTCAGCTAGCCGCGCAAATTTCCGGCGGCTAAACACGCCTCATGGACCAGCCCATGCCCCCGATCGCCCGCGCCTGTGCCGGTGCCACCGCTTTGCTCGCCCTCTGCGCGATTGCGCTGCAGACGACCATCAATCTCGAACCGGACGGTTCGCCGCTGGCCGCCTTCGCGCTGCTGCTGCGTTACTTCACGATCTGGAGCAATCTGGCCGCCGGACTGATCCTGCTGGGGGTGGCGCTGGGCGGCAAGCCGGGCGAGCGGGTGCTGTTCGCGCTCGCGACCGCGCTTTCGGTGGTGGCGCTCGTCTATCATGCGCTGCTGGCGGCTGACCATCATCCGGTCGGGCTCGACTGGTGGACCAACCTCGCCTTCCACACGATCATCCCGGCAGCCGCCATCGCATGGTGGATCGCCTGGTCGGACCGGGCGCATCTGACCTGGCGCTCGCTCCCGCTCGTTACCCCGGTGCCGGTTGGCTACACCGCCTTCGCGCTGGCCTATGGTGCGGCGAGCGGCTTCTATCCCTATTTCTTCCTCGACCTGCCCACGCTCGGCTGGCCCCAACTGCTGGTCAATCTGGTGGGGCTTGGCCTGTTCTTCATGGCCATGGGCGCACTGCTGCTGGGCCTGCGCCGCCTTACGCCAGCCGCGCGCGCTTGAGCACGAGGTAAAGCGCACCTTCGCCGCCGTGGCGGATATGCGCCTTGCGCACGGCAGAGATCGCTTGCGAATGGCGGCTGGAAGCCAGCCAGTCGAGCAGCTTGGCCCGGATCGCGCCGCGCCGCTCTGCCCGGTCCGCCGGATCGACCGGTCGCGGACGTCCGGCAATCAGCAGCACCACCCGCGCCTCCATCGCGCGCGCCTGGTCCAGCCCGTGCATCAGCCGGTCATAGGCCGTGTCGAGCGTGTAACCGTGCAGGTCGAGCGTATAGTCGGGCTGGATCGTGCCGGCCTTGAACTTGCGGTCCCAATGCGAATCCAGCCCCGGCTGGGGCGGCGGCGGTGTGCGCGCGGCGACATGCGCTTTGGCGGCGGGCATGACCGGCTTTGCCGCCGGGCGGACGAGCTTGGGTTCGGCAGGCTGTTCGGCATGCGCGGGCTTTGCCAGCTTGGGCGGCTTGCGCCCTGGCAGCGGCGTGACGGTCGAGGCCAGCCGCGTCCATGCTTCGGCTTCCTCTGCACTGAGGCCGCGCGGAACGCTCATCGCTGGCCAGTGAGGCGCGCTGCGGCCCCTTTCGGCAGGAACACCAGCGCCGAGCCGCGCGAGCTCATCCCGCCTGCGATATGCTGTGCATCCTCGCCTGCGCCCCAGAATGTGTCGAACCGGTTGGCGCCCTTGATCGCGCCGCCGGTATCCTGCGCGATCCACAGCCCGTCCGCCTCGTCGCGCTCCATGTCGAGCCACACCGGCGCGCCCAGCGGCACGAAGCGCGGATCGGCCGCGACCGAGCTTTCGCGCCGCACCGGCACGCCCAGCGCGCCGAGCGGGCCATCGCCCTTGAGCTCGCGGAAGAAGATCCAGCTGGGGTTCATGCGCATCACCTCGCGCCCCTCTTCGGGATGGTCGCGCAGCCATGCGACGATGCCCTGCATCGAAGTGGGATATTGCCCGGGCTCGGTGCCGAGATGCCCCTGTTCGCGCAGCACGCGGCCGATTGCGACATAGCCATGGCCGTTCTGCCCGGCATAGCCGATGCGGATCACTTCGCCATCGGGCGTGTGCAAGCGGCCCGAACCCTGGATCTGCAGGAAGAAGAACTCGACCGGATCGGCCGCCCAGGCGATCTCGAGCCCGCGGCCCGAGAGCGCGCCCTCCTCGATCTCCGCCCTTGTGTAATAAGGCACATGCGCGCCATCGGCGTCGGTCCGGCCCAGCGGCGGGCGCCCGGTTCGCGCGTCTTCGGGCGTTTCGGCGGGCCACGCTCGCACCAGATCGGCAGGGACGGCATAGACCGGCACTTCGCAGCCCGGCTGGCGGGTGCGGCATCCCGCGATTTCGGGCTCGAAATAGCCCGTGGCAAAGGCGCTGCCTTCGCCCACGCGAACCGCTTCGAATTGCTGCTCGAAGAATTCGCGCGCCTGCCCCGCATCCCAATCGGAAGCGGCATCGCAGGCAGGGCGCCAGTCTTCACGCTGCGTCAGCCCGCTTTCATCCTCACGCGCGAGCAGCTTGGGGCAGGATTCGACGAAACCCGCAAGCGCGCTGCGTGCGTCTTCATGCGCCAGCCCAAGCTCGGCGAGTGCGGGCCCGGGGGAAATGCCCGCCATCACCGCGCTGGTAATTTCGGGCGGGATAGTGGGGGGAGCGGGCGGCGGCACCATCGGCACGCATCCGGCCAGCGCAAGCAAGCCCAAAGCCACCGGCGCGGAGCGGTGTCTGCGCCGGATCATGCCCATTCTCCTGCTGGTGGGGTGCGGAAGGCGATCAGCCTTCGTCGGTCTCGTCGAGCAGCCAGTCGGGCCGCGGCGAAGCGACATCGCGCGAGAAGGTCCAGATGTCGCGGCTTTCGATCGCATCGTCGAGCGAGCCGGCAATCACATTGCCGTCGCTGTCGCGGGTGACCGCTGCAATGTCGGAGATGAACAGCACCGCCACGCGCGCGATGCGCCCGTCGAGCACTGCCGAATGGATGCGGGTTTCCTCGATCCGGATCAGCTTGTTGTCCAGCGTCTGCCCGGCCTGTTCGCGCGCGTCGATCGCTCCGGAGAAGCTGGCGTAAACGTCAGCGTCGCACAATTCCTTCAGCGTCTCGCGGTCGCCCTTCCAGAAGGCTTCGAGCACCATTTCATAGGCACCCTTGGCGCCTTCGAGGAAGCCGATGATGTCGAACCGCGGATCGGCCGCGGCAATCTCGCGCACGCCACGCTCGACAGCAGGCATCAGCCCGTCGAAACGCTGGGGCGCGCGCGCCGGAATGGCAGCCGCCGCCTTGGGAGCCGCGAGCGGGCCGCGCTCATCGTCATTCGCGTCGAAGCGATGCGGAATCGCCTCTTCCTCATGCTCGGCGCGCTGGCCCAGCACGGAATAGAGCCGCAGGCCCAGGAAGGCTGCAATCATGGCGAGAATGACAATTTCGACAATCACTTGATCTATCCAGCCTAGCTGCGGGGATCAGGCACCCCGCCTTCTACATGCCCCCAGCGCCTTAGATAGGTCTTTCAGGGCCGAACCACAACGCCGGATGGACGGATCGGGTTCCTTTTTTCTGCGCGCATGGCTTTGCAGCATCGGTTGCGAGCGAAGTGCTAGAGTGCTAGGCGGCGCGCCAAGCCGCTCACGGGCGGCAGAAACACCGCAATTCCTGAAATCCAAGACGCGAAAGTAACAAGACTATGGCCGAAGAAGGCGACGTCCTGACCAATCTCAACACCAATACCCCCGTTGGCAATGGCGAGGACACGCTGCCGACCGCCGGGATCATCACGCAATATGTGAAAGACCTCTCGGTCGAAAATCCCAACGCGCCCGCCGTGTACCAGTGGAAGGAACAGCCGCAGATCGACCTGCAGTTCAACATCGGCGCGAACAAGGTCAGCGACGAAGTGACCGAAGTCGAGCTGAAGGTGAACGTCACCGCCAAGAGCTCGCAGGGCAATGCCTATCTGATCGAGCTGGTCTATTGCGGGCTGATCGGCCTGCGCAACGTGCCCGAAGACCAGGCGCATGCCTTCCTCTTCGCCGAAGCGCCGCGCCTGCTGTTCCCCTTCGCCCGCGCGGTTGTGGCCGACGCTACTCGCGAAGCCGGATTCCAGCCGCTGATGATCGATCCGATCGACTTCAACGGGCTTTACGTCCAGCAGCTGCAGGCCAAGCGCGAGCAGGAAGCTGCCGCTGCGGCAACTCCCGCTGGCGAGGCCTGAGCGAGACCCAATGACCGGGAGGCTCTGACTTGAGCCTGCTCAAGAACGTCGGGACGATCGGCGGGCTGACCGCCGTGAGCCGGATCTTCGGTTTCCTGCGCGACATCATGCTGGCCCGCGTCCTTGGCGCGGGCGGCGTGGCCGATGCATGGCAGCTCGCCTTCCAACTGCCCAATTTGTTCCGCCGGCTGTTTGCCGAAGGCGCTTTCGCCAGCGCCTTCGTACCACTGTTCAATCGCCACATGACCGAAGGCGAAAGCGAGGCACGGCGCTTCGCCAGCGAAGTGCTGGCGGTGCTGCTGCCGATCCTCGTGGTGTTCGGCGCAGTGATGATGCTGGCAATGCCATGGGTGCTGTGGCTGTTCGCCAATGCCACATTGCGCGCCGATGCCGAGCATTACGCGCTGGCTGTGACCATGGGGCAGATCGCCTTCCCCTATTTGCTGTTCATGAGCCTCGCCACGCTCACCGCGGCAGTGCTCAATTCGCTGTCGCGCTTTGCCGCCGCCGCAGCCGCGCCGATCCTGCTCAACATCTGCCTGCTGGTCGCGTTGTTCTGGGGCGCGCTGCAACCGGGCGGCGAAGCGACCCGTCAATCGACGGGCATGTTCCTTGCGATCGCGGTGTCGGTCAGCGGGCTGCTGCAATTGCTGTGGCTGCGACACTGGATGCGCAAGGCCGGATTCTCGATCCCGCTGGCGCGTCCGCGGCTCACTGCGCGGGTCAAGGAAATGGGCGTGTTGATCGTGCCCGCCGTGTTCGGCGCGGGCGTCTACCAGATCAGCCGCTTCATCGACCTCGCCTTCATCCGCGTCCTGCCCGACGGCAGCCTGACCTATATGGCGATGGCCGACCGCTGGAACCAGCTGCCGCTGGGGATCATCGGCATCGCACTGGGCACCGCGATCCTGCCCGCATTGAGCCGCTTTATCGCGCGCGAGGAAGGCGATGAGGCGCAGCGGCTGCAATCGAACGCGATCGAGCTTTCCATGCTGCTGACCGTACCTGCGGCAGTGGCCCTGTTCGTAACGGGCAGCGCCTTTGTGCGGGTGTTCATGCAGGCGGGCGCATTCACCGCCGAAGATGCGGCTGTCACCGGATCGCTCGTATCGGGGCTGGTCATCGGCCTGCCAGCCTATGTGCTGGTCAAAGTGCTGACCCCCAATTTCTTCGCGCGCAAGGACACGCGCACGCCGGTGATCACCGCTGCGCTCAGCCTGGTGGTGACGGTCGCGCTCAACCTCTATTTCGTGCCGCGCATCGGCGTGATGTCGCTGGCGGTTGCGGGCGCGATTGGCGCCTGGGTCAACACGGCGCTGCTCTATGGCATATTGGCGCGGCGCGGTTTCTTCACCCTCACCGGCCGCGTGGTCGGGCGCATCGCGCGCATCGTGCTTGCCGCCGTGCCGATGGGTGCGGCGCTCTGGGCAGCGATGCTCTATGGCGATCCCTATTTCACCGGCACAACGGCCGAGCGGATGGGATCGATCCTTGCCCTGATCGCGATCGGGCTGGTGAGCTATGCACTCTCAGCCGTGGTTCTGGGAGTGCTCGACAAGTCAACGGTCCAGCGCCTAATGCGCCGCCAAGCATAAACCCATCAGAGATTCTTTCATGCGCGTCGTTTCCGGTATCCAGCCCACTGGCAATCTCCACCTCGGCAATTACCTGGGGGCGATCCGCAATTGGGTGCGGATGCAGGACGAGATGAGTGACGGTAGCGATTGCCTGTTCTTCCTGGCCGACCTTCACGCGATTTCGCAGCCGCATAATCCGGCCGAGCTGGCCTCCGCCACGCTGGAGATGACTGCGGCGCTGGTCGCTTGCGGGATCGACCCAGATCGTTCGATACTGTTCAACCAGGCGCAAGTGCCCGCGCATGCCGAACTGCAATGGCTGCTCAACGGCACCGCGCGGATGGGCTGGCTCAATCGCATGACCCAGTGGAAGGACAAGGCGGGCAAGAACCGCGAAGGGCAGAGCGTTGCGCTGTTCACCTATCCGGTGCTGCAGGCGGCGGATGTGCTGCTCTACCAGGCTACGCATGTGCCGGTGGGCGAAGACCAGAAGCAGCATCTCGAGCTGGCGCGCGACATTGCGCAGAAGTTCAACAACGACTTCTGCAGCGAGGATGCGCCCGTGTTCACTCTGCCCGAGCCGATCGTGCCGCCCGAAGCCGCGCGGATCATGTCGCTGCGCGACGGCAGCGCCAAGATGAGCAAGTCCGACCCGTCGGACATGAGCCGCATCAATTTGTCCGACGATGCCGACGAGATCATGAAGAAGGTCAAGAAGGCCAAGACCGATCCCGAACCGCTGCCGAGCGAAGCGGCGGGGCTCGAAGGGCGGCCCGAGGCGCTCAATCTGGTCGGGATCTATTGCGCGCTGACCGGCAAGAGTACCGACGACGTGCTCGGCGAATTCGGCGGACAGGGCTTCGGCGTATTCAAGCCCGCGCTGGGCGAAGTCCTGGTCGAGACGGTTTCGCCGATCACCGCACGCTTCCGCGAGCTCAAGGCGGACCGCGAAGCGCTCGACGCCATATTGGCGCGCGGCGCCGCACGGGCGCGCGAACTGGGCCTGCCCACGCTCGGCAAAGCCTACAAGGCGCTGGGGCTGGTGCGCGGGTAAGCTGCGCTTTTTGCGGCACTTGCCGCGCGCGCGCATTCAATCCCTATTCAGCACTTCGGCTTTACAAGCGGTGCCATGAGTGACAGCCTGCCGGTGTTCGGTGGGTTCACTGCGCGCCTTGCCGCGCGAATAAGGATGAAGGTGGTATCATGACGATGAGAGAGCCGCTCCGCGCCCGAAACCTCAAGCTGGCATCCGTGCCGCTGCTGCTGGCGGGCCTCGCAGCCTGCGCCTCGCCGGGCTTCAAGGCCGACGTGTCGCGCTTCCAGGCGCAGCTTCCCGACCCGGCGGGCGAAAGCTTTACTGTGGTGGCGGACGATCCGGCGCTGGCGGGCGGGCTCGAATTCGCGCGCTATGCCGATCTGGTCGAAGCGCAGATGGAACGGCTGGGCTACAAGCAGGCCGATGCCGGGCAAGCGAGCCTGCTGGTGCGGTTCGACTATGGCGTCGACAATGGCCGCGAGAAGGTGCGCACCACAGACACCGGCTTCTACGATCCGTTCTGGGATCCGTGGTATCGCGGCTCTTACCGCAGCCGTCTCTACCGCCCGCGCAGCGCTTGGGGCTATGGCTTCTACGATCCGTGGTTCGGCGGCCCCGAAGTGCGCAGCTACACCGTCTACACCAGCGGGATCGAAGTGAAGATCGACCGTGCGGGCACTGGCGAGCGGCTGTTCGAAGGCAAAGCGCAAGCCGTTTCGACCTCGAACCGCCTGCAATATCTCGTGCCCAACCTCGTCGAAGCGATGTTCGTCGACTTCCCCGGCAATTCGGGCGAGACGCTGCGCATCACGATCCGGCCCGAAGAGACGAAGGTCCGCAAGATCGAAAACTGATACGGCGCACAGCCAATTTCCGCACGGCGGAGATGAAAGGGGCGGCACCGCAAGGCTCCGCCCTTCCTGTTTTCAAGGCAGTTGCTATCGAGCCGTGCGAGATCAATCGATCGGCGGCTGCGGGCCCATGACATCCTCATCCCACAAATCAGCGGCCACGATCAGCCGGTTGCGGATCGCATCCGGAAGGTTGGGCACGCGCCCCATTTCGGGATGCCCCGGAATCGGCCCATGCTCGGCCATGGCCTGCTCCAGCGCGCGCCTCGCCGGTTTGATCGCCTGCTTCCTCTTGCCCATTTCAAAGAGAATCATCGCTTCGCCGGCATTGCCGCCGAAACTCTTTTCGAAACGGCGCATCAGCGCGAGCATGGCCTTGCGATCCCAGCCCTTGAGCAGGCCCAATGCACGGCGATACCGGGTCTCGTCACGATAGAGGCCAACGAGGAAGGCATATTGCATCGCCCCATGCGCCATCATGCCGAAGCCGTCCCTGCCCAGCGCGCGATCGAACGCGGCGAACATCTGAGGGATCTGCTGATGCATCAGATGCACCTGCGCCTGGGTCTCGTGATAGGTTCCGGCTTCTTCCGGGTCACCCGCAAGGCATTCCTGCAATAGCGCGATGGCATCTCCCGGATGCTCAGGGGCAATCGCCATTGCCTTGACCCGGCGATAGAACCACTGCTGGTCGCGTGCGCGGGCGATCTTCTTCCGATAAAGCTCCTGCGCCTCATCGTCCCATTCGGGGCCGCGAAACCAGTCGTCAGCCGCGATCGTGGCCTCCTGTCAAAGCTTCTCGTGCCCGCCGGTTGAACCGAATCCGCCCGCGCCGCGCACAGTCTCGTCGAGTTCGTCGACTTCGTTCCATTCGGCCTGCGTCACCGGCGCGAGCACCAGCTGCGCCACACGGTCGCCCCGCGCGATCGCGAAGGGTTCTGCGCCATGGTTGATCAGAATCACCTTCAGCTCGCCGCGATAGTCGCTGTCGATCGTGCCCGGCGTGTTAGGAACGGTGATGCCGTGCTTCAGCGCGAGGCCCGAACGCGGGCGAACCTGGATTTCGTATCCGTGCGGGATCGCCAGCGCGAGGCCGGTCGCCACCGCATGGCGCGCGCCCGGCGCGATCGAGACCGTCTCGGCCGAAACAACGTCCATCCCGGCAGCGCCGCCAGTGGCGTAATGCGGCAAATCCAGCCCGACACCGTTTGGCAGGCGCTTGACCCGCACCCCCACCTTGTCACCCATCGGCTTGCTTCGCCTTCAATGCATCCGCCATCCGCTGGACCAGCGCCATCGCCACTTCTAGCTTGGGCATTTCCTCGAGGCTTTCGACGCCTTCGTCGCTGACGATGTGCACGCGGTTGGTGTCGCCGCCCATCACATTGCCCGATACGTCATTGGCGACGATCCAGTCGGCCGCCTTGCGCTTGCGCTTCTTCTTGGCGTTTTCGATCACATCCTCGGTCTCGGCGGCGAAACCGACCACCAGCGACGGGCGATCGGAAGCCGCGGCGACATTGGTGAGGATGTCCGGATTCTCGGTCAGTACCAGCGCCGGTGGGGCTGAGCCGCGCTTCTTCATCTTCTCGGGCTTGTATTCCTTGGGGCGCCAGTCTGCGACTGCTGCAACCATCACCGCGATATCGGCAGGCAGCCCCTTCTTCACGGCATCGTTCATCTGCTGCGCGCTTTCGACGTCGATCCGTTTGACTCCCTCGGGCGTCTTGAGCGATACCGGGCCGGACACCAGCGTGACCTTGGCCCCCAGCGCGGCTGCAGCTGCAGCGATGGTGAAGCCCTGCTTGCCCGACGAACGATTGGCGATGTAGCGCACCGGGTCGATCGCTTCCCAGGTCGGCCCGGCAGTGACCAGCACATGCTTGCCCTTGAGCGGGCGATGGCCACGCTCGACTGCGAACGCCATGCCGGCCAGCGCGTCTTCCTCGTCCGCCACGACATCCTGCGGCTCGATCGGGGCGTCGCTCTCTTCGCCATCGAAAGGCTCGGGCTCGGCATCGCCCGCACCGGTCTTGACGGTGTGGTTGATCGCTTCGGGATCGGTCGGCGGAGCGGAACTCGCCGCGCCCTTCTTGGCCAGGATCGGGCCCTCGGCAGCGGCAGCGGCCTCTTCGGCGCCCTCGCCCGCTTCAGGCGTTTCCTCGCCTTCTTCTGCCAGCTCGGCCGCTTCTTCCTCTTCAAGGAATTCGGCTTCGATCTCGTCTGCCGAACGCTTGGGGGTGGAGCGCGGGATGATCGAAGCGAGCAATCCGCCCAGCCCGCCGCCCTTGGGTGCGACTTCTGGTTCGAGCGCCTCGTCGGATACCTCTTCCTCTTCCTCGGGCTCTGCAGCCGAAACGCGCGCGGGCTTGGGCTCTGGCAATTCGACTTCGATGCCGAAATGGCCGGCGATCTCCGCCCAGATCACTTCGGGTTCGGGCAAGCGGCCATAGCCGAACTCGCCGCAGGCCATCGCCCCTTCATCGGGATCGAGCACCGTGACGCCGGCCTGTCGCAGCCATGCGAGGTTGCGTTGAGTCGCGTCATGTTCCCACATGCGCACATTCATCGCGGGGACCGCCATCACCGGCTTGTCGGTGGCGAGGATCAGCGTGGTTGCCAGATCGTCTGCGATCCCGGCCGCCATCTTGGCCATCAAATCCGCTGTCGCCGGGCACACCACAACCAGGTCTGCCTCGCGGCTCAGCTGGATATGCCCCATTTCGGCTTCATTCTTGAGGTCCCACAACGTGGTGTGGACTTGGTTCTCGCTCAATGCGGCGAGCGCCATCGGCGTGACGAATTGCTGCCCGCCCGCGGTCAGCACGCAAGTGACATCGCCCCCACCCTTGCGGATGAGGCGGACCAGCTCGCACGACTTGTAGGCGGCGATACCGCCTCCCACCACGAGCAGGATTTTCGGCCCTGCGCCGCTCACGAGCAAAATCCCGTGTCAGCGCGCTGCGACACACACATGATTGCGAAAAGCTCCCCTGGTTCGAACCGCCTTAACGAAGCCTAGCCGCATAGCCAGCCCCAGCCAACCCTGCGTTATAGTGGTTAAGTTTTACCTAGCGCTTTCCTAACATGCGGCTAACAATGTCAGGAAGATTTTGGGGGAGCCACAGATGATCCTGATGCTGCGCGCGCTGCTTTTCGTGGGCGGATTGTTCTTCGTGCTGATGGGAATCGGCTTCCTGCTCGATCCGGTGGGAGCCGGCGCCAATTTCGGGATCAGCCCGCAAGGCACGCTGGGCCTCGCCTCGATCCGCGCCGACATGACCGCATTCTTCATCGTAGCAGGCGGCTGCCTGGTATGGGGCGCCTGGGCGCGCAAGGGCGATCCGCTGCTGGTTTCTGCCGCGCTGATGGGCATCGCGCTGGTCGGGCGTTTCGCAACGCTTGCGATTGACGGGCCGCACGACATGTTCTGGCAGCCGATGGTGGTCGAGGCGGTGACAGCGATTGTGGCGCTGATCTGCAGCCGGGTGCTGCCGCACACTTCGTTCGAGGGCGGGGACTAGGCAGAAGGTAATTTGTTGGTCAGGTAGCGAAAGAATTGCGCAGCGAAGATACCGCATGCGGCGCCATAGCCAACGAAAAACCAGTCGCCATGCGGATCAAAACCGTCGAGCGATGCCATCACCAGCGCGCCCCCGATAGCGCCCACGGCTGTGTAAACCCAGGACCTGGAAGCTGACGGATACCGTCTCGAAATCTGACCTAGCGCCCAGCCCATTACCGTTGTCGGTAACCACGAGATCATCAGAGAAAAGGGTATCGCAAAAAATGAGCCGAAAAGAAGCAAACCAAGATATTCGCCCAAATTTGTAAGAAGCGGCCCATCGGTCAGCTCGCTTGGATCCTTGGCGACCATCGCGGTGCTGAAAAGGAACATACCGAACACGCCGGTCACGATCGCCGTTATGAAGCCGAGCGCTATCGCCTGAAGGATCGAGACCGGGGCACGCGCGCCCGCAACTAGTTCCAAAGCGCCATGCCTCCCAGCGCAAGACCGGCGCCAACCAACGCCGGCAGCAGGTAACTCAACCAGCTACGTCCCTTGCGCGCGGTCGGGCCGACGATCAGCTCTATTTCGGGGAGAGGGGGCGGCTCGGGCGCGCCGCCCTTGGCCGGGAACTGGACTTCCACCCGCCGCAGCAGATCGGGCAGGCGCAGCAGCGTCGAGAAATTCTCCCGGATCGCATCGGCCAACGCGGCTTCCGGCCCCAGCTCGTCGCGCACCCAGCCACGCACATAGGGTGCGGAAGTGTCCCACATATTGATCTGCGGGTTGAGCTGGGTGGCGATGCCTTCGACCATCACCATGGTCTTCTGAAGCAGCAGCAGGTGCGGCTGCGTCTGCATGTCGAAATCGCGCGTGATCGCAAACAGCCCGTCGAGCATCTGGCCCACGCTGAGTTCGCTCACCGGCTTGCCCCGCATCGGTTCGCCCACGGCGCGCAGCGCGGTCGCGAATTCATCGACCGAGTGATAGCTCGGGACATATTTCGCTTCGAAATGGATTTCTGCCACGCGGCGGTAATTGCCGGTGGTCAGGCCGTAGAGGATTTCGGCCAGCCATACACGCGCACGCCGGTCGATCCGCCCCATGATGCCGAAATCGATCGCCACTATAGTCCCGTCGTCTTCGACGAACAGATTGCCCTGGTGCATGTCGGCATGGAAATAACCGCCGCTGATCGCCTGCGTCAGGAATGCCAGCACCAGCCGGTTGGCCAGCGCGGGCAGATCGTGCCCCTTGGCCCTGAGCTCTTCGACCTTGCTGATCTTGATGCCGTCGATCCATTCGATCGTCATCACCCGGCCGTTAGTGCGATCCCAATCGACCGCAGGCACGCGATAACCGGCAAAGCCCTTCATCGCTTCGGCGAGTTCGGAAGCGGAAGCCGCTTCGCGCCGCAAATCGAGCTCGCGATTGGTCCAGCGCTTGAAATTGGCGATGGTCAGCTGCGGGCGCAACCGCCGCGCCTCATCACTGCCGAGCGCCTCGAGATGCGCCGCGGCCCATTCATAGGTGTTGATGTCGCGTGCAAAGCGTTCGCGGATGCCTGGGCGCAGCACCTTCACCGCGACCTGCCGCCCGTCGCTCGTCACCGCGCGATGGACCTGCGCGATCGAGGCCGCGCCGACCGGTTCGGGGTCGATATGCTGGAACAGCTCGCTCAGCGGCTTGTCGAAGGTGGCTGCAATCGACGCCTCGATCTCGCTGAAGGGCACCGGCGGCAGGCTGTCCTGCAAGGTCAAAAGGTTGTTGGCGGCCACTTCGCCCACAAGGTCGGGCCTGGTCGCCAACGTCTGCCCAAGCTTGATCGCGGCAGGGCCGATATCCTTGAACGCCCCGGCATAGTCGGGGATCACAGGCTGGAAGGTGCCGAAGCGCGCGATCCGTGCGAGCCGCTTGACCGCGGCCGGCGTATTGGGATCGCGCTCGATGCCACGCAGCGCTCCGTGCCGCGCCAGCGTGCGGCCCCATTTCAGGAGCCGAAAGATATGCGTGGCGGGACGTGGCACCCTATATCTTCCACCCCGAATGGATGTTCACTGCGCCGCCCAGGATCTTCTCGACGCGCGTGTTCACAAACCCCGCGTCCCTGATCATCCGTTCGAACTCATGCGCCAGTGGGAAGCGGCGGATCGATTCGGCGAGGTAGCGATAGCTCTCTTCATCATCGGCAATCGCCTTGCCCAGCTTGGGCATGATCTGATGTGAGTAGAGATCGTAGATTTCCTTGAAGCCCGGCCAGTCGGTCGTGCCGAATTCCATGCAATAGAAACGCCCGCCAGGTTTCAGCACCCGATGCGCTTCACGCAGCGCCTTGTCGATGTGAGTGACGTTCCGGATGCCGAACACGATCGTGTAGGCATCGAAAGTGTTCGACGGATAGGTCAGCGTTTCCGCATTCTGGCATGACCACGAAAGGCCGTCGATCCCGCGTTCCATCGCGCGCTCTATACCGACGTCGAGCATGTCCTGGTTGATGTCTGCCACCACCACTTCGGCCCCTCGCGCCGCCATGCGGAAGGCGATGTCGCCAGTGCCGCCCGCCATGTCGAGAATCGCCTCATGCGGCTGAGGCTTCACGCGCTTGACGAAGCGGTCCTTCCATAGCCGGTGCATGCCGCCCGACATGGCGTCGTTCATCACGTCATACTTGCGCGCGACGTTGGAAAAGACCGCGCCCACGCGGCGGGTCTTTTCGTCGGGGGCTACGTCTTCATAGCCGAAGGAAACTTTATCGGTCATCGCGGGGCGCCTTAGGATGAATTGCGAGCGCGGCAAAGGGTGTTAAGGGAACATCTTTGTTGCGTATGGCGCCAGTCCGCCAATCGAAAGAAACCATGCCGGAGCTTCCCGAAGTAGAAACAACGGTCCGCGGCCTTGCGCGGTTCCTCGATGGTGCGCGGATCACCCGCGTGGCGCTGAACCGCCCCGATCTGCGCCGCCCGTTCCCGCCGGATCTGGTGCAGGTGCTGACCGGAGCCGAAGTCACCGGCCTGTCGCGGCGCGCCAAATACGGGCTGATCCATACCGACCGCGAGCAGACCATGGTGTTCCACCTGGGCATGAGCGGTCGTTGGCGGATCGACCCCGCAGAACCCGACAAGCACGACCATCTCGTGATCGAAACCGCAGACCATCGGTTTGCACTGTGCGACCCGCGCCGGTTCGGCTCGGTCGACTTGGTGCCGACCAGCGGCCTCGAGACGTGGGCGTCCTTCGCCGCGATGGGCCCCGAACCGCTCGGGCCCGATCTTGGCCCCGCGCAGCTCAATGCCGCGCTCAAGGGGCGCAGCCAAGCGATCAAGCTGTGCCTGCTTGACCAGCGCATCGTGGCCGGGCTCGGCAATATCTATGTGTGCGAGGCGCTGTGGCGCGCGGGCATCCATCCGCGCAAGGCAGGCGGCAAGGTCACAAAGCCGCAGCTCGAGCGGCTGGTGCCCGCAATCCGCGAAGTTCTGGAGCAGTCGATTCGCGATGGCGGCTCGACGCTGCGCGACTTTGCGCAGCCCGACGGCGAGCTGGGCTATTTCGCCACGCGCTTCGACGTCTACGGCCGCGAGGGCGAAGCGTGCCGCCACGCGGATGGAGGCATCATCCGGCGCCTCGCGCAAGGCGGCCGCAGCAGCTGGTTCTGCCCCAACTGCCAGCGCTAGGCGGCAGGGCGAGTTCGGCTTGACGATTCGGGTCTTGGCGACTATGTGCGCCGCTTTCCGGCGGTTCGCTGCCGTTTCCGAGCAACATTAAAGACAGATTTTTCCGGCCGTATCAGGCGGTCGAGAGACAAGGACGAACATGGCCAATACGCCGCAAGCCAAGAAGCGCATCCGCCGCAACAACAACCGCGCCGAAGTGAACGGTGCGCGCATGAGCCGCATACGTACCTTCGTGAAGAAGGTGGAAGCCGCGATCGAAGGTGGCGACAAGGCTACCGCCGCTGAAGCGCTCAAGGCTGCGCAGCCCGAACTGGCTCGCGGCGTGGCACGCGGCGTGCTCCACAAGAACACCGTGGCGCGCAAGATGTCGCGCCTGACCAAGCGAGTCGCAGCACTCTGATTCGCTTTTGGACGGCGTTTCGGCGCCGCTGAATAGCTCAAGGGCCGACCCCAAAAGGGTCCGGCCCTTTTGTTTTGCCCGGCAGGTAAAGCCCGCTTCGCAAGAAACCCTAGGTTTTTCCACGATTCGCATCGCGCGAAGGCCATAAATCGTTTATTTTCAATAATTTGAACGGAAGGCTGCGGGTTTGAGGCGAGTCAACCGAATTATTTCTCTTTTTTTACGGCTAGCCCCCTTGCCTTGCTGTCAAAGGCGTACATAAATCGACTTCACTTGGGGCGGGACAGCCCGGGTTTTTACAAGCTGATGCGATGGGGGAACGCTCGGAACGCCGATTCCGGGCGAAGGCAGAGCTTTGCCATCGTATATGTCGATTACAATGACTCTGGTGTTCAGCCGGAGGTGCTCAGGATTGGTTGGGGAATGGTCCAGAAAAATGACAAGGCACGGGTGGCAAAACGGGCAATCGACGAAGATCTGATGGAAGACGCCGAAGCCGTTAACCTCGCTGCCGATTGGGCCGATATCAGCCAGGGCCTGCGCAAGGATCTGGGGCACCAGCTCCACAGCCAGTGGATCAAGCCGATCCAGCTGGGCATGCTGTGCAAGGAAACCGGCACGCTCGATCTTTACCTGCCGACCGAATTTTCCGCGAATTGGGTGAACGATCGATTCCATGACCGGCTGCAGCTGGCGTGGAAGATCATGCGCAGCGAAGTGCGCAAGGTGAAGATTTCGGTCCATCCGGGTCGCCGCCAGCTGCCCGAGCTGATGCTCGACGGCAGCCGCCGCCCGGCCAATGACGGTTCCGAAACGAGCGCGCTTGCGGTTGCCGCTGGCACGATCGGCGATGCGGGCTTCACCAGCTCGGTCGGGCTCGACCCCTCGCTCACTTTCGGAGCCTTCGTCACCGGCGAAACCAACGTGCTGGCCTGCAACGCGGCGCAGCGCATGTCGGCGACCGAACAGCCGCAATTCTCGCCGCTCTACCTCAAGGCCGCGACCGGCCAGGGCAAGACGCACCTGCTCCACGCGATCGGCCACGCCTATCTCACGGCGCATCCGCGTGCGCGCATCTTCTACTGTTCGGCAGAGCGCTTCATGGTCGAATTCGTCCAGGCGCTCAAAGCCAACCAGATGATCGAGTTCAAGGCGCGGCTGCGCAGCTTCGACCTGCTGTTGGTTGACGATATCCAGTTCATCATCGGCAAGGCCTCCGCGCAGGAAGAACTGCTCTACACGATCGATGCGCTACTGGCCGAAGGCAAGCGGCTGGTGTTCGCCGCGGACCGTGCGCCGCAAGCGCTCGACGGAGTCGAACCGCGCCTGCTCAGCCGGCTTTCGATGGGCCTGGTGGCCGACATCCAGCCCGCCGATATCGAGCTGCGCCGCTCGATCCTCGAATCGAAGCTGACCCGCTTCGCGCCGCTCGACGTGCCCGATGACGTGGTCGATTTCCTCGCCCGAACCATCACCCGCAACGTGCGCGAACTGGTGGGCGGCCTCAACAAGCTGATCGCCTATGCCCAGCTGACCGGACAGGAAGTGTCGCTCCAGCTGGCCGAGGAACAGCTCACCGATATTCTTTCGGCCAACCGCCGCCGCATCACGATCGACGAGATCCAGCGCACGGTGTGCCAGTTCTATCGCATCGACCGCGCAGAAATGTCGTCGAAGCGCCGCGCCCGCGCTGTGGTTCGCCCGCGCCAGGTTGCGATGTACCTTGCCAAGGTGCTGACGCCGCGCAGCTATCCGGAAATCGGCCGCAAGTTCGGCGGGCGCGACCATTCGACCGTGATCCACGCGGTGCGGCTGATCGAAGACCTGCGCAAGCGCGATGCCGACATGGATGGAGACGTGCGCAGCCTGCTGCGGCAATTGGAAAGCTGAGAGGCATAGCCTCCGGCCCTTTGGGGGACGCTACCCACATACTACCCACTGCTGATCGACAGGCCTGTCCACAGGCTTGTCGACAGCGTGTGCGCAGCGTGTAAACAGCCTTTCCATGAGCTCTGCGCCGCTTTCTCCACAACGCCTCGAGCGTTTCGCGCGCCATATCGTGCTGCCCGAAATCGGCGGCGCAGGGCAAGTCGCCCTCAGCCAAAGCCATGTCGCGGTGATCGGGCTCGGCGGGATCGGCTCGCCCGCACTGCAATATCTCGCCGCCGCCGGGATCGGCCAGTTCACGCTGGTCGACAATGACGCGGTCGATGCCAGCAATCTCCAGCGCCAGACGATCTTTTCCGCGCGCGACGTGGGGCATGGCAAGGCGGTGGGCGCGCGCCGCTGGTTGGCCAATTTCGACGACACGCTCAAGGTCGAGATCAGCGACACGCGCATCACGGCAGAGAATGCCGGGAGCATGATCGCCGGGGCGGGCCTCGTGCTCGACGGGACCGACAATTTCGCTACCCGCCTCGCCGTGTCCGACGCCTGCGTCGCGGCGGGCATTCCGCTGCTGTCAGCCGCCGTCGGGCGTTTCCAGGGCCAGGTCGGCGCCTTTGCGGGGCACCTGCCGGGGCAGTCCTGCTATCGCTGCTTCGTGGGCGATGCCTTCGATGCCGAGGATTGCGACACTTGCGCCGAAGACGGCATGCTGGGGGCGATGGCGGGCTGGACCGGCAGCTTCGCCGCGATGCAGGCGGTGCGCGTGCTGCTGGGCGGGGTCAGCGCATTCGGCGACCCGCAATTCGGCAAGCTGCACATACTCGACGGCATGGCGCCGGGCATGCGCACGCTGACGATCGCGAAAGACCCGGCGTGCAAGGGGTGCTGCGGCGGCGCAAGCTGACGCCCCCTACTTCATCGCAGAGAGCGCCGCTTCGGCAGGCTCGCCAACCCCTGACAGCCTGAGCGCTTCGCCGAGCGCCTGGTCCGCGGAGACCGGGATGTTGGGCTCGATCCCCACGCCTTCCCAGCCCTCGCCGGTATCGGGATCGAACGTGCGGCCAAAGGGAATGAAGGCGGCGAAGTTGAATCCCGCGTCGAGCGGTTCCATCGAACCGTAATTGCCCGCGCCGCGCGTCGTCTCCCCGATCAGCGTGGCACGCCCGGTCCGCTTCAGCGCCAGCGCGAGGTGCTCTGCTGCCGAAGCGCTGCGCTTCGCGGTGAGCAGGTAGATAGCGCTTTGCTGGAAGGCCCCGTTTTCGGCCGGAACGACACGATGCTCATGCCGGACAATGCCTGCGGGCGCGTCGACCCGGTGCAGCGATGCCTCAAGCGGCGCGTCGCCTGCGGCTTCGGCAACCGAGGCGCGCGTGTCCATCATGACCAGCCCGGTCGGCGCATCGAACAGCTGGGGAAACAGCAGGTCCATTTCGTCTAGGCCGCCGCCGCGGTGCGTTCGGATGTCGATGATCAGCGACTTCGCCCCGCGATGTTCGTCGATGAAGCTGCGGAGCGCCGCCATGGTGGCTTCGGTTCCGAAGAATGCTTCGAACCGGATGTAGGCCACTCCCTCGGCGATCCAGCCCGATTTCGAGATCGTATTGGTCGATTGTTGCGGCCCGACCGGCCCCGAAGTCGCCGCCTGGCTTTCGCCTTCCGGCCCCGCGCGCGCTTCCGGCGGAACCACATGCACCTTCAGATGCCCGTCCTTCTGGATCGCCTGGAGGTCGGCGGTCACCGCTTCGGCAAATGTCTTTGCGTCGGGAAAATCGGAATATTTGCCAGCGGCAAGATTGGTACGGAGCATCGCGGCATAGGCCTTCCCGGTTTCGGGAAACACGAAATTGTCCTCGAGCTTGGTCGCGAGCACGCTCACCGCTTCGTCGGCCACCGATTGATCGAACGGCTCCGGCATTACGTCGGACGACGCGGTCGAGGGACCGGTCGCCTGTGCCAGCAGCGCAGCCGGGGTCGCTGCCGCCAAAGCCATGAAAATCAAACCACGCATTCACAAACTCCACTGATTTAGTTGAGCAATACAGTACGGCCCCGGCGATGCGAATTGTGCGCAAATTTACTGCACTTCGCGCCAAATTTTGGCACAAGATGCGCCGTGATGGACCGATTCGACCTCGCCCTGCTGAATGCCGTGCAGCGCGACGATTCGCTCACGGCCGACCAGCTGGCCAACCAAATTCCCCTGTCGCCATCGGCGCTCGCCCGGCGATTGCGCAAGCTGCGCCGGGATGGATGGATCGCGCGGACAATCGCGCTTCTCTCGCCGCGGCTGACCGAGCGGCGCTTGCGGGCAATCGTGATGCTGCAGCTCAATGAACACGCCGACCAGCGCGGGAAGAGCGCACTGCTGAGGCGCATTGACGCGGTGCCGCAGATCCAGTTCTGCTACGAACTCACCGGAACATTTGACCTGCTGGCGATGATCGATTGCAGCAATATGGCCGAGTTCAACAAGGTGGTCGAAGATGTCCTAGAAATCGATCCGGTCGTGCGCCGCTACGAGACCAGCTTCGTAAAGCGCGAAACCAAGTTCGCGCCCTTCGTCGATCTCCTGGCGAGCGAGCCGACGCCCTGAGGCACCAGCCCGGCTGCGGGCCGCCATTTGACCTCGATCATTGCACATGGCCTTGGTCAGGACATAAGCATCGCATAACGCATGAGAAGGACTGGTTGCAGGTAGAGCCGTGAGCTTCGAGGCAGGACATTATTCAAGGCATCGCACCGGGCGTGGTTCGGCGGCAGCATGGCTGCTTGGACTTGTCACAATGATCCTGCTGGGAACGGGAAGCACTGGCCTCGCGCAGCAACCGCACAATCGGCCAAGCGAGCCCGCCGTTTCCGCGCCCCTCCCTTGCCTGCCCGATCCGAATGCAGGCGAAGACAGCGATCAGCAGGCATGTCTCAGCGAGCACATCGCGGGGTTTGGTGGCTACAATTACCTCGGGCCATGCGAGGTGGCAGCCTATCTGCTCGATCCGGAAACCAGCGCCGAAGCGCGCGATCTGCTCACGCGATATATCGAAGCGGCCTCGCAAGACTGTGGCGAGCGATTGTCGATCGACATCCGCCACGGCGCGTACAATTATGTCGACCTGCACCGCTGGGGCAGCCAGGCAGGCGAGCTGCTGACAGGCGATGCGGATAGCATGATCGAGAACGCCGATGCCTTCATGGGGCCATTCATTCTCGACAATCGCGTCACCTTCTTCGTCGATCCCGAATCATTCATGACTCCCGCCACCGGACCCGATGCGGCCATCGCCGCGGCAAAGCAGGCACTGCTGGCCCATGGCTTCGACCTAGAAGCCTTCCGCTTCACGAGCGATCCGTTCTCGATCAGGTCACTGGCATGGAATTTCTTCGGGGTGAGCGATCCATGCGTGTCTGTGAAACCGCCGCTTTCCGTGTGCACCAATATCCCCGATGTGCAGGTCAGCTTCGTCGACGCCTCTCCCACGGGCGTGTTGGGCACGGCGCGGCTGCGGTCCGGACCGGGCCTCAGCTATATCTTTATTATCTCCTGGGACGCGCCCGTCTCGCTGGAAGAATACGCTGCCGATTTCATCTCAGAGGAAGACGCGGGCTATGCCCTGGCCAATCCTCACCGTTTCGCACTCGGTGAATTTCCCGCGATCCGCTTCGACCTGACACCGGCGAGGGAGGCGGAATCGCCTGTCGAGCAAGGCGAGCCCGGCCCGGAACTCTTCACTCCGAAGATGATTCTCTTCATCGACACTGGCGCTGGGATAGCCACCTTCAGCGATGCGCCGAGGATGCCGGGTTCTCCCGAAGCGACGTTGGAGGAAATCTATTCCGGCGCCGAAAGCGTCGCCCGGATATTGCGCATCCAGCATTGAGCGGGGGCCTGCCCCGCCCTGCCAAAAGCGAAATCCCGCCAAACCGTTCTCCTGAACGCGCGTTGCACAAGTTGCAACGCGCGTTCCCTCATTTGCGATGGCTTTCGTCCGATCGATGCGCCAACCAATGGAGGTCAGAAGGGCTTCTCGCCCTTCAGGCATCCTCTCCCAAACTCTCAAGCTGGGGGCGCCACGGCGCCTCCAGTTTTTTTATGCGAGCTCCAGCTGCAGCAGGCTGTCATGCTTTGATTCGCGAATGATCCAGTCGCGGAACAGCTTGATCGCCTGCGCGCTGCCCGATGCGGGCTTGGTCGCGATGGCATAGCTGAACGGGGTCGGCACATATTCGCCGAACGGGCGGACCAGCCCTGACTGGCCGCCATAGAAATTGAGCATGTCTTCGAGCACCAGCGCCATGCCGAGCCCGCTCTGCGCCGCGGCGATCAGCAATGGTCCATCGTCGAATGTCTCGACCTTGAGCGGGAAACTCTTCGGAATCTTCATTTCCTGCAGCCAGGTCGCAAGGATTTGCGGCAAGTGCTGGTGGATGAGAACGGGGGTTTCGCGCAGCGTCGCCCGCAGCCCGGCGAGTGGATCGACGACCCCTTCCCGCGCCACGGCGAAGGCGCCCTGCGGCCGCAAGGGCTCGAAATTCACCCGCTCGGAACCGTCTTCCGCAAAGAAGATGATCATGTCGAGCGTGTCACCCAGCTTTTCGATCGGCGAGCCGGAGGTGTCCAGCTGCAGTTCCACCTCGCGGTGCTCGCTGCGGAAGCTTTCCAGCCGCGGAATCAGCCACGCCGTCGCGAAGGAGGTCGGCACGCCGACAGTCAGCTTCCTTTTCTTCGTAGGCCCGTGCTTTTCGAAGGCGGAACTGATGCGGTCGAAGGGTTCCTCGATCTCGGCAAACAGCCGCCGACCGTTGCTGTTGAGCCGGAACTCATTGCCGCTGCGGGTGAATAGGATCTGCCCGGTGTGCTGCTCGAGCTTCTGGACGCGGCGGCTGAGCGCCGACACGGAGAGGCTCAAATCGGCCGATGCCTTGCGCAGCGAGCCAGCTCGAGCTGCAGCCAGGAAGGCTTCGAGGGATCCGGTGGGGGGGAGGCGTCGCATTGTCTTGTACTCGAAAGTTGAGCCTTATGCCTGACTATGCTGCGTTGCACAAATGATTTGATTGTGACGCAACGGGACACACCGGCCCAATCAAAGTTTCTATAAATCAATGCTCTATAGGCGTTGCTCAAATTGCAATGCGCTCTTGAAGGCTTTGCGATGGCAAATTTGACACCGGCGGACATATTGCAATGCAGCATCAATTGGAGGTTGCAATGTCCCACTTCAAATTTCTCATCCCCGCACTTTCGCTGGCCGTGCTCGCAGCTCCGGCCATGGCCAAGGGCAGCGAACAGGTCGAATTCACCTACAAGACGGGTGAGCTCGCCACCCCCGAGGCGCGCGAAGCGCTGCTCGACCGGATCAAGCTGGTTTCCGCAAGGTCGTGCCAGTCCAGCTCGCCGCTGATCTCCACCGGCGCACAGCGTTATTGCGCCGAAGAACTCGAAAACGAGATCGTCCGCGCGATCGGCGATGTGGAACTGATGGCGCTTTCCGACGTCGCGGCGGACCGGAAGTATCGCGCAGCCAGCCGCTGACCGAAGCGACAATTCATTTAAGCAAAGCCCCGCCTCCGCGCGGGGCTTTCGCTTTCTGGCGCTACGCGAGTGTCAGAATTTCATCCACCCAGGCCGGGACCAGTTCCCCCGCCCTGCCCTGGCGCGATTCGTGGAACCAGTGCGAGCCCTCGCTCCGCTCCAGGTTGAGTTCGAGCGTCCGCGCGCCCAATTCACGGGCATCCCGAACGAAACCTGCTGCGGGATAGACCGCGCCCGAAGTGCCGATGCTGACGAACAGGTCGGCCCCGCGCAATGCGCGATAGATGCGGTCCATCTGGTAGGGCATCTCGCCGAACCACACGACGTCGGGACGCAAGCTCGGCGCCTGGCACACCGGGCACGGCGGACGTTTGCCCTCTTCATTGGCTGACATAGGCGCGTCCCACGAGCTGCGCATCTCGCATGAGGTGCACAGCGCGCTCTTGAGCTCACCATGCATGTGCAGCACGCGCCTGGCGCCGCCGCGTTCGTGCAGGTCGTCGACATTCTGCGTCACGATCAACAGTTCGCCGCCCCATTCCGCGTCGAGCCGCGCCAAAGCCCTGTGGGCGGCATTCGGTTCGCGCGAATGAAGCGCCTTGCGCCGCATGTCGTAAAAGCCCAACACAAGGTCCGGGTCGCGGGCAAAGCCTTCGGGCGTGGCGACGTCTTCCACCCGGTGACGTTCCCACAGCCCGCCAGCATCGCGAAAGGTATCGATCCCGCTTTCGGCGGAAATCCCCGCGCCGGTGAGGATGACAATTGAGCGCACATCTGCCATGCGCCCGATCAGACACGAAAACCGGGCCAGGACGCAAGGACAATGACAGGCATCATCATCTTCGGGTCCGCAGGTCGGATGGGGCGCGCCGTTTACGAAGCCCTTGTGTCGAGTGGAGCGCACCTTGCCGGGGTCGACCAACCGGACATCGACAATAATCCGCGTCGCGATCCCCCACCGCGTGTGCCGCTGGAACAGCTGGCGCGTGGCGGCGGCGATGTGATCATCGATTTCACCAGTCCCGATGTGCTCGAGGAGAACCTTTGGGCAGCACAGGTGGCGAAGAAACCGATCGTGATCGGCACCACCGGCCTGACGGATAGCCACCATGCGATGATCGACCGCGCCGCGCGCTCGATCCCCGTCCTCTGGTCGGCCAATATGAGCATGGGGGTCAATTTGCTGGCGGCCCTTGTGAAGGATGCCGCTTCGCGCCTGTCGGTGGAATGGGATATCGAGATCCTCGAGATGCATCACCGCCACAAGGTCGATGCGCCTTCAGGCACAGCGCTGATGCTCGGCGATGCCGCCGCCGCAGGGCGCGGCATCGACCTCGATAGCGCCAAAGTCACTGTCAGGGACGGGATCACCGGCGAAAGGCAGTACGGAGACATCGGGTTTGCTACATTGCGTGGCGGTTCGGTGGCCGGGGACCACCAGGTCATCTTTGCGGCAGAAGGCGAACGGCTCGAACTCGGCCACCGTGCGGAAGGTCGCGTGATCTTCGCCCGCGGCGCCGTAAGGGCCGCCCAATGGCTGGTGGGCAAGGAGCCGGGCCGCTACACAATGGCGCAGGTGCTGGGGCTGTAGCCGGGCGCGCATGACCAGGGACCAGATATTCGATTTCTTCCGACGGTTGGCGGAGGACAATCCCGAGCCCGAGACCGAGCTTGAATATGGCAATGCCTACCAGCTCGTCGTGGCGGTGGCGCTCAGCGCGCAGGCAACCGACGTAGGCGTGAACAAGGCCACAAGGGCGCTGTTCAGGAAGGTGAAAACGCCGCAGCAGATGCTCGATCTCGGCGAGGATGGCCTGAAGGAGCACATCAAGACGATCGGCCTGTTCAATTCGAAAGCCAAGAACGTGATCGCAATGAGCCGGATACTCGTCGATCAGTACGGCGGCGAAGTGCCGGACACCCGCGAGGAACTGGTCAAGCTGCCGGGAGTCGGGCGCAAGACCGCCAATGTCGTGCTCAATTGCTGGTTCAAGCAAGAGACCTTCGCGGTCGACACGCATATCTTCCGCGTCGGCAACCGCACCGGGCTCGCCAAGGGCAAGACGCCGGAACAGGTCGAAGCCAAGCTCGAGAAGCGCGTGCCCGAGCCATTCCGCCTGCATGCGCATCACTGGCTGATTCTGCACGGTCGCTATGTTTGCAAGGCGCGCACGCCCGAATGCTGGCGCTGCAAGGTCGAAGACCTATGCAGCTACCGCAAGAAAGTGCTACAAAAGCCGGGTGAGGCGGCAAAATCGAAAGCCCGCGCCTGATTTGGTCAGGCGCCTGGAGAAGGAGCGCCTGCCATGAACCGTTTCAGCCTTATCGCCTTCCTGCCGCTGCTCGCAGTGGCCTGTGCGCCGGTTGAATCCAATGAGGAATTCGTGACCAAGGGCCCGCCCGTGAAAGTCGTGGGCGAACCGGTCAGCTGCATTCCGATCACTCAGATCCGCCAGTCGCTGGTGCGCGACGATCGCACCATCGATTTCGAGATGGCGGGCCGCAAGGTCTATCGCAACACACTGCCGCAGAGTTGCCCGAGCCTCGGCTTCCGCGAGGCTTTCACCTACAGCACATCGATCAGCCAGCTGTGCAACACAGAAATCATCTATGTGCTTGAGAATGTCGGCGGGCAGATGCGCCGCGGCGCAGGCTGCGGCCTCGGCAAGTTCGTGCCGGTGGAATATGCCAAGGATGAAGCGGAAGACTGACCGCGCCTGACCGGAGCGCCCGCTTCTGATGTGAAGGGAAAGCAAGCGATGCGGATTTGCCCGTTGGTTATGCTTGGCCTGCTGGCCGCCGCCGGTTCGACCGCGACAAGCGCCACTGCCCAGGATGCGGCAGAGACAGCCACCATCATCGCCGGAACCTCTGCCCCGCAGGCGCGTGGCGCGCGCAATCTGGGATCGGCGATCTCCGGCAGCATGCAGCGCGCCGCGGGAACCGTCAGGGTGCGTACAAGCGGCAGGCCCGCACCCCGCGGCAGAGGGCAACCTCAAGCGGATACCTCACGGACACTTCCGGCCGGCGTCGATGCGCTCGAAGGCACCGATGCGGCCTCCTACACGCTGGGCAATGGCGCGCGGATCAGCGTGAGCGGACGGCTCAACCCTGCTGCGGGTGCGGTCTGTACCCGCAATTGCCTGCCCGAAAATGCGGCTCCAGAAAGCTCAAGCGAAGAGGCAGGGGAAAGCGCTACGCCGCCCAAAGGCGAAGGCTGAGCCCTCCCCCAATTCCTAGACGTCGTCCGCGCTGACCATCTCCGCCCGGTCGATCTCGCCGGTCAGGCTTGCGACCGTGGTAGCCACGGCTGCGTCGCCGGTGACATTGGTAGTGGTGCGCATCATGTCCATGATCCGGTCAACGCCGGCGACGAAAGCGATCGTTTCGAGCGGCACGCCGACCGCTCCGAACACCAGCGCCATCATGATCAGGCCAGCGCCGGGAATGCCCGCAGCGCCGACCGCGCCCAGTGTGCCGAGGATCGAGATCAGCAGGTAATCGCCGAAGTCGAGCTGAACGCCGAAGATCTGCGCCCCGAACAAGGTCGCAAGGCCGAGATACATCGCGGTGCCGTTCATGTTGATCGTCGCGCCCAGCGAGATCACGAAACTCGCGACCGAATTGCTGATGCCGAGGTTGCGTTCGGCGCAGCGCAGCGTCACCGGCAGCGTGGCGTTGGAGCTTGCGGTGGAATAGCTCACCGCAATCGCGTCAACGATGCCCCGGAAGAAGTCGATCACCGGCAGCCGCGCGATGAACTTGATCATCGAGGAATACATCACGAGGATGATCAGCAGGCAGCCGAGATAGTTGAGGAATACCAGCTTGCCGAGCGCCGCCAGCGCCGACATGCCCAGCGTGCCTGCCACCCATGCCATCAGCGCGAAGACGCCGAAGGGTGTCAGCTCCATCACGATCATCGTGACCTTCTGCATGATCACCGCGCCGGAATCGAAGATGCGCTGGACCGGGGCGCCCTCTTCCTTGGCCATAAGAATGCCGATGCCGAGCAGCAGCGAGAAGATGATCAGCGGCAGCACGTTCACGTCCGCCATGACTTGCACAGGGCTTTGCGGCACCATGCCCAGCAGCATCTCGCGCCAGGTGGTCTCATTGGGTTCGGGTATCGCGCCCATCTGGATCATCGAAGTGTCGACGCCCGTGCCCGGCTGCATGAAAGTGCCAAGGCCCAGGCCCAGCCACACCGCGATCTGGCCGCTCACCACGAACAGCAGCATCGCACGCCAGCCGACGCTGCCCAGCTTTCGCAAGTCGCCGATACTGGCGACGCCCGCCACCAGGCTGAAGAAGATCAGCGGCACGACCAGCATCTTGATGAAGGCGACGAAGATATCGCCGATGATCTTGATGCTTGCCGCGCCCGGTCCCCAGAACCAGCCAACCGCGATGCCAAGCACGAGCGCAGCAATCACTCGCTGCCACAGCGGAATTCGGAACCAGGCCCCCATTGCGATCCTTCCCTCTTATCTCTGCGCCAGCACAGCCGTGGCGATGCGCGCGTAAATGCGGCTTAGCGTATCGAGGTCCGCCAAGGCCACAGCCTCGTCACGCTTATGCATGGTTGCGTTGCACAGGCCAAATTCGATCACCGGACAGACAGCACGCAGGAAGCGCGCGTCCGATGTGCCTCCGCTGGTCGAAGCCTCGGGCACCAGCCCGGTCTCGGCCTCTACCGCCTTGGCGATGATCCGCGAGAATTCGCCGGGCGGCGTAAGGAACGGCTCTCCCGAAATCACCGGGCGGGCCTTGCCGCCATGGCGCTCGGCAATCTCGACCACCTGCCGCGCAAGCGACGCGCCCGAATGGAGATCATTGAAACGGATCGAAATGCGCGCCTTGGCCTTGGCCGGGATCACATTGGTGGCCGGATTGCCGACCTCGATATCGGTGATCTCGAGATTGCTCGGCTGGAACCACTCGGTGCCGTCATCGAGATGGAGCGCATTGAGCTCGGACAGCATGGCGACCATGCGCGGCAGAGGGTTGTCGGCATTGTGCGGATAGGCGACGTGCCCCTGCGCGCCATCGACTTCGAGCCAGACGTTGAGCGATCCGCGGCGCCCGATCTTCATCATGTCGCCCAGCCGGTGGACGCTGGTGGGCTCTCCCACCAGGCACAGATCGGGCTGATGACCGGCTTCGCGCATATAGTCGATCAGCGCCCGCGTGCCGTGCAGCGCGGGGCCTTCCTCGTCGCCGGTGATGATGAAACTTATCGTGCCTGCATCCTGAGGCACATGCGCGACGGCGGAGACCATGGCGGCGATCGCGCCCTTCATGTCGACCGCGCCGCGTCCATGGAGCAACTCGCCGCGTATTTCGGGAGCGAAAGGCGCGCTGGTCCAGCCTTCCCCCGGCGGCACGACGTCGAGGTGCCCTGCGAAAGCGAAGTGCCGCGATCCCGCGGGCCCATGGCGGATCGCAAAGAGATTTTCGACCGGAGCTTCCTCACTGCCCGGCTCGCCATCTCCCCGGGTAAAGCGATGCACATCGAAACCGAGCGGGGCAAGCATGGCTTCGAACTCGTCGAACACCAGCCCGGTTGCGGGCGTGACGCTGGGTGCGGCAATCAGGCGATTGGCGAGCTCGGCGGTTTGGTTCATGATCGACCGGTTAGCAGGAGAGTATGCCAATGCCCAAGCTCGATCTCGCGGCCATCCCCCAAACCAATGCCACCGGCTATCCTCCGCCCCATAGCGACGCCGTGCAGGGCCGCTGGTACCGCCGCCTTGCGCCAGCTGCGGGGCTTGAGGACTTCGGGGTCAGCCATGTCGTTCTGCAACCTGGCGCATGGTCTTCTCAGCGGCACTGGCACGAGGGCGAAGACGAGATCGTCATCATGCTTTCCGGCGAGGCGGTGTTGGTCGATGACAATGGCGAAACACCGATGCTGCCGGGCGATATCGCCGCCTTTCCCAAGAACGACGGCAATGGCCATGTGCTCCAGAACCGCTCAAACGAGCCGTGCGTTTTCGTGGCAGTGGGCAATCCGGCCGCTACCGATTGCCACTATCCCGACATCGACATGCACCTCTTCGCCGGAGCAGGGGAACAGCGACGCAAAGACGGTTCGCGGTTTGACAGCTAAGCCGCGATCAGCGCCCATCCTTGACCGCCAAAGACCCCGGGGCAAAGGCCTCATCCAGCAAGCGTGCAATCCGCAACCCCGCCTGCGTCACCCGGCGCTGGCTGACCGGAATCGCGGCGACAATGTCTTCCTGCGTCAGCACCGTCTCGCTGGGCAACTTGCCCGAGCAATCCGTGCAATCGAAGGCGTTGGGATAGACGAAGCTGCGCGCCAGTTCCCAGCTCTCGCGGCCCCATTCGGCCGGATCACCGCCTGCCAGTTCGGCCTTCTCTGCCGCGCTGTAGCGCCGCACCAGCGACGGCTGCGCGGAAGTGATCGCGCGTTCGGCAAGGGGGCCGTCCCAGATCCAGTGCAGGTTGAGGCCGGGGACGATGCCGTAATCGGTCACGCGGTCATTGCCGCCGCGATCGTCATGGTCGCCCGAATGCAGCGGCATGTGCACGTCACCCACGAAATGGACCATGAAGGCAAGCGCTTCGAGGCGGACGTTGTCGGGCAGGCTCTCGTCGGCGAGGATGCGCTGGTTGCGCTCTATCTGCGCAAGGATGCAATTCCCGCCGCTGCAATTGCTGCGCGGGTTGTAAGGCTCGTCGATGGGCGCGGTGCGATAGTGCCAGGCGAAGGTATAGCCCCAGCGCCAGCCCTCGCCGCGCAGGCAATCGGGCCAGGTCGAAGCATCCGTCAAATTGCGCAAGCGGCATTGGGACGTGCCGAGTTGCTGCTCGGCCCGGAACAACCGGTCGAGCTTCGCCCGCGTCCCGGGCTCAATGTTCGCCTCGGCAATCTGGGCCGTCGTGCCGTGTGCGTAAAAGCCCCAGGCGAGCGCCTTTCCGGGCACCAGAGCCATGGCGGCAAGCGCCAGCGTCGCGAGCCAGATTGCAGGTCGGAATGCCACGGTCATCATTCTCAATTCGGCATCACTTCGTATTGCTCGATGACCCACTCTTCATCCTCAGCCGCGGCGATCCATTCCTGCGTCCAGTCATGCTCCCACATCGCCTCGATATAGGCCTGCGCAAAGCCGGGCACGCCCACGCCATAGGTCACAAAGCGGGTCACCACCGGCGCATAGAAGATATCCGCCGCACCGAATGTGCCGAACAGGAACGGCCCGCTGCTGCCAAAGCGCGCGCGCGCTTCCGCCCACAGCGTGAGGATGCGGACCACGTCATGCTTGGTCGCATCGGTCAGGTCATCGAGCGCGATGCGGCGGCGAACGTTCATCGGCAGCTCGCGCCGCAGCGAGAGGAATGACGAATGCATCTCGGCAACCATCGCGCGCGCCATGCCCCGCGCGCTCTCTTCCTTGGGCCAGAAGCGCTCGCGCCCCACCTTGTCGGCCAGGTATTCGAGGATGGCGAGGCTGTCCCACACCACGGTATCGCCATCCCACAGCACCGGCACCTTGCCGTGCGAAGGCTGGACCTCGCCCATGGCGTGCTTGCGATCGCCCCACTCATCGCCGTCGATATTGACCGTCAGCTCTTCGAAATGGAGGCCGGACTGCTTGGCGGCGAGCCAACCGCGCATCGACCAGCTCGAATAGTTCTTGTTGCCGATGATCAGCTTCATACCGCGCCTCGCTCTTTGCGAGTCGGCAGTTAGTCGTTCATCCCTGCGCTGTCGAGGCTGAACGATGCGACACATGCGACATAGTCCAATGAAAGATTTCTCCATTTGCGCGCGCACTTCTCGGGCGGTCATCGGCCTGGCCATTTGGGGAGCGTGGCACGTGCAACCGGCTGTAGGAAAATGAAACCGTCCGCGCTAAGAATGCGGGCATGAGCCTGCGCCCCTTCCATCTCGCCTTTCCCGTTGACGATCTTGCCGCCGCCCGCGCCTTTTACGGCGGAGCGATGGGCTGCCGCGAAGGGCGCTCGTCGGACGAGTGGATCGATTTCGATTTCTACGGCCACCAAATCGTGGCGCATCTCGCACCCGGCAATGCGGGCGACCGCGCCAGCAACCATGTCGACGGCCACGGCGTTCCGGTGCCGCATTTCGGCATCGTGCTGAAAATGGAAGACTGGCAGGACCTGGCCGAGCGCCTGGCCGCCGCCGGCACCCGCTTCGTGATCGAGCCGACGATCCGGTTCAAGGGGCAGCCGGGCGAACAGGCGACGATGTTCTTCCGCGATCCGGCCGGCAATGCGATCGAGATGAAGGCCTTCGAGAACCTCGACAGCCTGTTCGCGACCTGAATTGCTGCATCCGGAGCGGGAACCGGATCGTCAGCTAGCGAGCCGATCCTTAAATGGACGCGAATGATGCTCGGGAAATCGCTCAGTATCGGAATTTGCGCTTGTATTTGCGCGTCCTGCGCGACGCCGGTTGATCGTGTCGTCAACGAAGCGGACGGCTGGTTGCTGCAACGCGCGAGTGAATCCGATTGCGATCTTGGCGCAGACGATGAGCACTGGCTCATTCGCAGTGTCGAGGCCTGGCGGCAGTCGGTTCACAAGATCCAAGGCGTGAAACTCCCCCACGGCTTGGCCGCCAGCTTCTATGACGGGGAATGCAGCGCCACCTTGCCCCAGGCGATGACAATGCCGGTCGGTTCTTCTATTGCGGCTCGCTTTCTCGGCTACTCAGGTGCCTTGCAACTGCCTGATGGCAAGACTCCTTTCGATGCTCCGAATGGCCCGATGTCTGCGGCATTTCCCATGGACGACGGCACACCTGTATTCGTGATGTCGCTGCCATCCCTCTGGAGAGCAGGCGGAGTCGACAGCAAAGAGCTTGGGCTTGAGGCTCTGATGACCGCCGTCCTGCTGCACGAGGCCGCGCATGTGATGCAGTTTCAA
The DNA here is from genome assembly GCF_052683155.1 of Altererythrobacter sp. Z27. Classification (NCBI taxonomy): domain Bacteria; kingdom Pseudomonadati; phylum Pseudomonadota; class Alphaproteobacteria; order Sphingomonadales; family Erythrobacteraceae; genus Altererythrobacter; species Altererythrobacter sp. Z27. Next base: position 1,513,948 of record NZ_JBQYMC010000001.1, read on the forward strand.
AGCTACGGCGAGCAGATTTCATCCGCAGTGGCCGGCATGGAAAACTCCGAGGAAATCGATGACGATTTCCTTCAGGAGCTTTTTGGCGATGATCCCGAATTTGCGGCATCCATTGCGAGCGAGCGGCAATTGTTTCTGGCCGCCGCCAGCGCCGAGGATGATTCCGTTGCCAGGGCCAAGGTCCGGCAGGCTCTCCACATGATGGAGGAACGGGACAACCGTTACCTTTCCGGCGAACGGATCGAGCTTCGGCGGGTCTCGGACCTGTTCTGGACGCTGGAAGGCTCCGGCCAATGGATTGGCTACCAGTGGCTGATTGCTCCGGACGGGGGCAATTTCGACAGGGAAATCGCACAATCCGGTTTCGGCACGAGGGGCAAGTGGTGGAGCCAATCGCATGGATTTGCGATGGCTCGCGCCCTTGACCGCTTGGATCCCGATTGGCCGGAAACCGCGTTTGGGGCCGGGAACGCGACATTGCGGGAAATGCTGGCGGCTGCGGCCGCTGATTGAACCGATTGATCGTCGCAGACGGTCCGGCCGGCAATGCGAGTGAAGGCGACGCGCCTCATGCCTCACACATTTGCCAATGTTGTGGAGGGCATTGAACAGTGACAATCTGCGAGCTTCGTGGACGAGGGGAAGTTCGAGGCTGAACAAGGCTTCCGCAGCGCTCGTCGCAGAGGGCGGACTCCTGCTTTGAGGAAAGGTCACGCATGAACTTCGAATATACAGGCAAAGTAGCCGAGCTTCTGGCGAAGGTCGAAGCGTTCATGGACGAACACGTCTATCCAAACGAGCAGGCCTATCTCGATTTCGTCCATGACCCCGCCAACCTCTGGCAGGAATGGCCCGGCATGGAGGCGCTCAAGGATAAGGCGCGGGCGCAGGGCCTCTGGAACCTCTTCCTGCCGCACGAATATGGCGAATTCTCGCCCGGCCTGACCAATCTCGAATATGCGCCTCTGGCCGAAGTGATGGGGCGCGTGCCTTTCGCCAGCCAGGTCTTCAACTGCTCCGCGCCCGACACCGGCAACATGGAAGTGCTCGCCAAATACGGTTCCCCCGAACAGCAGGAGAAATGGCTCAAGCCGCTGCTAGCAGGCGAGATTCGATCGGCCTATGTGATGACCGAGCCGCAAGTGGCTTCATCCGACGCGACCAACCTTGAGATGTCCATCACCGCCGATGGCGATGACTATGTCCTCAATGGCCGCAAATGGTGGATCTCCAACGCCATGCACCCGCGCTGCAAGATCTGGATCGTGATGGGCAAGACCGATTTCGATGCCCCGCGGCATGCCCAGCATTCGCAAGTGCTTGTCGAGCCGGACACGCCAGGCATCACGATCGTGCGCCATCTCACCGTATTCGGATCGCACAATTCACCCGGCGGCGAATGCGAATTGCGGTTCGACAATGTGCGCGTTCCGAAAGAGAACATGATCCTCGGGCCCGGGCGCGGGTTCGAAATTGCTCAAGGCCGCCTCGGGCCAGGCCGCATCCATCACTGCATGCGATCGATCGGGCAGGCCCAGCGGGCGCTCGAGATCATGGCGCGCCGTGCCGACAGCCGCGTCGCATTCGGCAAGAAGCTCGCCGACCAGTCCTCGATCCGGCAGGACGTGGCGAAAAGCTTCTGCGAAGTCGAGATGGCCCGCTTGCTCACCCTGAAGGCGGCGGATGCAATGGACCGCCATGGCAACAAGGTGGCGAAGGACCTGATTGCCGCGATCAAGGTCGTGGCACCTCAGATGGCCCAGACCGTCTGCGACCGGGCAATCCAGGTTCACGGCGGCATGGGCGTTTCGGACGATACGCCGATCGCAAGCTTCTTTACGCTCAACCGTTTCGTGCGGATCGCGGACGGCCCGGACGAGGTTCACATGAGCCAGCTCGGCAAGCAGAAGATTGCCGAATATGTCGCAGCCAACCAACGCTGAACCAAAGGGGGCCAAATCGTGCTCAAGCGCCTGCTCATCCTTGCAACTCCGCTCCTCGCGGCAGCTTGCGCGACCGATCGCGATGCCAACGCTCTCTCTGCAAGTGCAGCCGAAGGCAGGGCATTTGCGCAGGCGAACTGCGCCAGCTGCCATGCACTGGATGACGGTGCCTCACCCAATCCGCATGCCCCCAGCCTTCGCCGTGCGGCCCATAGCTTGCCCGAATGGATGGTCGCGGGTTCGTTCGAGCGCGGAGTTCAGGTCGGCCATACCGCTGAAATGCCGGTCTTCGTATTCGAGGACAAAGACATCGCCAACCTGCTCGCCTATTTCGAGGCGCTCAAGGAAAAGGATTGAATATCCGCTTTCCGGCCACGGGCAGATTTTCGCTCAACCGGCCCGGCGCGCCTTGAGCAGCCGGAACCAGCTCAGAGTGCCGCGTCTTGCAGGACCGCCGCACGCAGTTCCGCAATCCCCATGCCCTTTTCGCTGCTGGTGATATGCAGCACCGGAAAGGCGGCAGGGTGCTTGCGCGCTTCCTCGGCCACCTTGGCGGCAGTCGCTTCAAGCTCGCTCGCCTTCACCTTGTCGGCCTTGGTCAGCACGATGCGATAGCTCGCGGCGGATTCGTCGAGCATGCGCATCATCTCGCGGTCGACTTCCTTCAGGCCATGCCGCGCATCGACGAGCACCAAGGTGCGATTGAGCACCTGCCGCCCACGCAGATAGTCGCGCACCAGCTGCTTCCATTTGTCGACCACTTTCACCGGCGCCTTGGCAAAGCCATAGCCGGGCATGTCGACCAGGCGGAACTGCGTCGGCTCGCCCACTTCGAAGAAGTTGAGTTCCTGCGTGCGGCCCGGCGTGACCGAAGCGCGGGCGATCGCCTTGCGGCCGGTGAGCGCGTTGAGCAGCGAGCTCTTGCCGACGTTCGAGCGCCCGCAGAAGGCAATCTCAGGCACGGTCGGCTCAGGCAGGAACTTGAGCTGCGGAGCGGACAGCAGGAACTGGACGCGGCCCGAAAAGAGTTTCGATGCCGCTTCCTCGCGTTCCGCCTGTTCCTGCAATTCGTCCGGCGTCACGCCTCAGCCCTTGCGCTTGTCGGCCAATGCCTGGTCCGCCTTGTCCTTCTCCGCCTGCGCCCGCAGCTGCGGATGCTTGGAATAGAGATAGCTTTGCTGGGCCAGCGTCAGGAGGTTCGAGGTGACCCAGTAGAGCAGCAGGCCTGCTGCAAACGGCGCCATCACGAACATCAGGATCCACGGCATGAACGAGAAGATCTGCTGCTGGACCGGGTCCATCGCCGTCGGGTTGAGGCGGAAGGTCAGCCACATGGTGATGCCGAGCAGCACTGCCAGCACGCCGATGCCGAGGAAGCCCGGCGGGTCGAACGGCAGCAGGCCGAACAGGTTCAGGATCTTGGCCGGATCGGGCGCGGAAAGGTCCTGGATCCACAGCACGAAGGGCTTGTGGCGCATTTCGATCGCAAGGATCAGCGACTTGTAGAGCGCGAAGAAGATCGGGATCTGGATCAGGATCGGCAGGCAGCCGGCGAGCGGATTGATGCCCTCGTCCTTGTAGAGCTTCATCACCTCTTGCTGCTGCTTCTGCTTGTCGTCCTTGTAGCGTTCCTGGAGCGCCTTCATCTTGGGCTGGACCGCGCGCATCGCCGCCATGCTGGCGAACTGCTTCTGCGCGATCGGGAACATCACGCCGCGGATGATCACCGTCAGCAGGATGATCGCCACGCCGAAATTGCCGACCAGCTCGTAAAGGTGGCGCAACAGCCACACCATCGGCTTCACGAACCATTCGAACCAGCCCCAGTCGATCGCCTTGCCGAAATTCTCGATGCCGGACTTTTCATAGTCGCCCAGCACCACGCTTTCCTTCGCCCCGGCGAAGAGGCGCGTGTCGCGGCTGATCTTGGCACCCGGAGCAAGCGTCTGCGGCGCATAGATCAGGTCGGCGCGATAGATATCGTTGCCCAGCGAGCGGAAACCGGCGGTGGCGTCCTTCTGGTCCGTGGGGACCAGCGCGGACAGCCAGTAGATGTCGCTGAAACCGAACCAGTCGGGCGCGCCGCCTGCGGGGGTGTGCGAGCCTTCTTCGGCAAGGTCGTCATAGTCGGGGCCGTATTCGACCGTGTCGCCAAACGCACCCATCGGCCCCGAATGGGCATTGAAGGTGCTGGGGCTGGCATTGGCCGAAGTGCGGTTGATCAGCGCGAAGGGCTGGACCACTGCACCAGCCGTTCCGGTGTTTTCGACCGACTGGACTGCGTCGATCATGTAATTGTCGTCGATCGAGAAAGTGATCGAATAGGTCAGCCCGTCTTCGCTCGTGTGCGTCAGTGTTACCGGGGTCGACGTGGTCAGCGTGGTCCCGCTGGCTTGCCACTGCAGGTCGTCGGGCAGGCGCTGGCCATTGGCGAGGAAGCCGAACTCGGCGAAATACTGGCCCGAAGTGCCCTGCGGTGCGAACAGCTGCACCGGGCGGCTGTCTTCGCCCAAGGCATCGCGATGGTCCTTCAGCTCGATATCGTCGAGTCGCGCGCCAACCAAATTGATCGAGCCTTCAAGGCGCGGTGCGTCGATGCGCACGCGCTCGGGTGAAGCAAGCGCTGCGTCGAGATCGACCGGGGCGCCGCCGCCCGCCGCACCACCGATTGCCGCAGGCGATGCCGCGGCAGGCGCCGCTTCGCTGCTGGTCGCCACTGCGTCGGGCTGGCCGCTGAGCGAGGCTTGCGGATAGAAGACCCGCATCGCCATGTCCCAGCCAAGGATAAGAAGGCCCGAAAGCGCGACGGCAAGCAATAGGTTACGCTGGTTGTCCAAGGTGAAATCCCGTGCGTCTGAAACTCAAGAGTGTGTTATATAGGTACTACGGTACGGGATCAAAGCCATGCCCGCCCCAAGGGTGGCAGCGCATTAGCCGCTTAATCGCCAGCCATCCACCCTTGATCGCACCATATTTGCCCAGCGCCTCGATCGCATACTCGCTGCACGAAGGCGCATAGCGGCAGGTCGGCGGCAGGATACGGCTCGGCCCCCATTGCCACATGCGTGCGATCAGGATCAGCACATGCTTCATTTGCCCGGCCCCTTGCGGTTGCCCTTGCGCGGGCGCCGCCGTGGGGGATCGCCCTGCCCTGCGGCTGCACGGGCCAGCGCCTCGGCCAACTCGCCCTGCATCATGGCAAAGTCACGCTCGATCGCGCCATCGCGGGCGATCAGCACATGGTCGTGATCGGGCAGGCCCTGTTCGGGCAGCGCGGCGCGCAGCAATTCGCGGAAACGCCGCTTGATGCGGTTGCGCACCACGGCATTGCCGACCTTCTTGGTCACGGTGATGCCGTAACGCTTGCCCTTGCCGGGATTGGGATGCGCCAAAAGCACGAAACCGGGGCGCGCCACGCGCAGGCCCCGGTTCGCGGCAATAAAGTCAGCGCGGCGACGCATCACCGCGATGTCGTGAGTCTCAGCCGTTGTGCTCAGGCACAAAGCGTCTTGCGGCCACGCTTGCGGCGGGCACGCAGGACCTTGCGGCCGCCCGGGGTCGCCTTGCGAGCGAAGAAACCGTGGCGACGGGCACGCACGAGATTGCTGGGCTGGAAAGTCCGCTTCATATCGTCCTCGAAATCAAAAACTGGTGCCCTTGGAGCACCAACAAAAAGGGCCGCCTGCGACAGGCGACCGCCATTGCCGCGGCCCGTTAAGCCAAGCCGCATCCCGAGTCAAGATGGCGGCGGATTCAAATGGCAGTTGGCAACGCTGCATCGCGCCCTCGACAAGTTACGGAAAACGCGCCACAACTTGCCCGATAAACAGGGCAAAAGGGTCGCCCGTGGTCGCATTGGTCAATACAGTTGCCTATCTCGGGCTGGAAGCGCGCGCCGTCGAGGTGCAGTGCCAGGTCGCGCCCGGCCTGCCGCGATTCAATATCGTGGGCCTGGCGGACAAGGCGGTGAGCGAAAGCCGCGAACGCGTGCAGTCCGCGCTCGCCGCAATGGGGCTGGCGCTGCCGCCCAAGCGGATCACCATCAACCTCTCACCCGCCGACCTGCCCAAGGACGGTTCGCATTACGATTTGCCGATCGCGCTGGCGCTGCTCGCGGCGATGGGGGTGACCGATGCCGAACAGCTGGGTGACTGGATCGCGGTGGGCGAACTCGCGCTCGACGGCAGGATCGTCGCTTCGCCGGGCGTATTGCTCGCTGCGCTGCACGCCAGCGAGGCCGAAGCCGGGCTGATCTGCCCCGCAATCCAGGGTTCGGAAGCCAAATGGGCCAGCGGAGTTCCGGTGCTGGCCGCGCCAAACCTCGTCAGCCTGCTCAACCATCTCAAGGGCACGCAACACCTGCCCGACCCCGAGCGCGGCGAAGTCGAGCTGGCGGCTCCCGCGGCGGATCTCAGGCAGGTCAAGGGGCAGGAGACTGCCAAGCGCGCGCTCGAAATCGCCGCGGCCGGCGGGCACAACCTGTTGATGGTCGGGCCGCCGGGCGCAGGCAAGAGCCTGCTGGCAAGTTGCCTTCCCGGGATCTTGCCCGAACTCACGCCGCCCGAAGCGCTCGAAGTCTCGATGGTTGCCTCAGTCGCAGGCACGCTCGAAGGCGGGCGGATCAGCCGCACCCGCCCGTTCCGCGCGCCGCACCATTCGGCCAGCATGGCGGCGCTCACCGGCGGCGGACTGAAAGTACGACCGGGCGAAGTGAGCCTGGCGCATCTGGGCGTGCTGTTCCTCGACGAATTGCCCGAATTCCAGCGCGCGGTGCTCGATTCGCTGCGCCAGCCGCTCGAGACCGGCAGTGTCGACGTGGCGCGCGCCAACGCCCATGTCACTTTCCCCGCGCGCGTCCAGCTGGTGGCGGCGATGAACCCGTGCCGCTGCGGGCATCTGGGCGATGCCGCACTCGCCTGCAGCCGCGCGCCGCGCTGCGCGGCGGATTACCAGAGCAAGGTCTCCGGCCCGATGCTCGACCGGATCGACCTACATGTCGAAGTCGATCCTGTGAGCGCTGCCGACATGGCGCTGCCACCCCCTGCCGAAGGCTCGGCTGAGGTCGCCGCCCGGGTCGCCGCGGCGCGCAGGGTCCAGACCGCTCGCGCCACCGACACCGGTGCGCGCAGCAATGCCGAGCTCAATGGCGAAGCTTTGGAGCGATGGGCCAAGCCCGACGAAGCCGGGCAGAAGCTGCTGCTGCAGGCAGCCGAAGCGATGCGGCTGTCGGCGCGCGGTTATACGCGGATGCTCAGGGTCGCACGGACGATCGCCGATCTGGCGGGCGCAAATGGCGTGGGCCGCATCCATATCGCCGAAGCGCTGAGCTATCGGCGGCAAGCGCCGCGAGCCTGATACTCAGCCATTCGCAGCGCGATAGCGCCGGTTCTCCTCGGCGAAGATCTGCCTGATCGTATCGCCGTCGGACGGTTCCTCTGCCAGGGTCTCCGGGTCCCACTGGTGCCGTTCGGTCGCGAAAAAGTCGCCGTCATAGATGTGTATGCCACCGGTGAAGCGCGGCAGGGGATTGGTGACCGAGTGGATGGCATCCGCCCCCAGCCCGACCACATCGCCCGCGAACAGGCAGCGCGCCTTGACCGCTTCAATGCGTCCTTCGGTGCGGCGCCACAGTATATTGTCCTCGCGCCCGGTATAGATGCCGATCAGCGCTTCCATCTGGTGATCGTGCGGGAGGAGGTTCATCCGCGGCGTCCAATGCGCCGCAAAGATCGTCAGCTCGCTCGAATTGTGGAACACATCGAGCTTCGCTTCGGTCGGATCGCCCAGTTCGGCGAGGATCGGAGCGGGATCGCGCACGGCCTCTTTCAGCAATTCGCGCACCGCAGGCATGCCGTCACGACGGCGCGCGGCGAGGCAATCTTCGAGAAAACTTTCGCGGGAAAATTTCATAGCCATTACCGCTCCTGCCAAGCTGCGACCGGATCTGGCCCTATGCCCTTGCAGGCAAGGCGGCTTAGCCGGCGGCCGCTCGCCGCTTTGCCGATTCGAGGTCAACCACGTCGCCGCGGCCGATCGCGTCTCCGGCGATTGCACGGGTGCCGTCGGTGCGCAGGCCGATATTCTCGCGCTTGACCAGTGCGAGGTCCTTGGGGCCCATGATGCGCCCGTCATGCGAAAGGATCGAGACCGGGCCGATCGGCAGGCGGTCGATCTCGTCGACCAGCACCGGGTCTTCGACCACTTCGGCCCCATATTTCTGGCCCCACTGGCGCAATGCAATCATGGCCGGGAGAAGGTCGAGGCCCTTTTCGGTGAGGCGATATTCGATCTTGCGGCGATCGTCGGCGCAGGGCTCGCGCTTGAGGATGCCGTGCTCGACCAGCTTGGCGAGCCGATTCGAGAGGATGTTGCGCGCGATGCCGAGTTCGCTGAGGAATTCCTCGAAGTGATACACCCCGTTGAAGCTGGCGCGCAGGATCATGAAAGACCAGCGTTCGCCCATCACTTCAAGCGCTTGCGGCAAGCCGCATTCGATCAGGTCGCGCAGCGATTCCCGGATATCACCCATAGATCAGTCCTCTTCCTGCAACCTTTCTAACCTTTGTTTCGCGTGCTCGCAAAAAATTTTCAGTTTCTAGTTGCAACCTGAAACCTAATCGATTAGGTAGTGATTCGCAACTGGTTTCGAATCGAAACTTGAAAGCACAGAACAAGACCCCTCAATGAAGGACAAGACAATGACCCTCTCCCTCTCCAGCACCAATCGCATGGGCGCGCTCGTTCTCGCCCTCGCCTACACCACTTTGACTTTCGGCACGCTCACCGCCCCCGCTCCGGCGATGGCGGCTGCCAGCGGCCCCTATTATGTGGCCGAACTCGCCGCCCCGGCATCCGATGCCCGCACCGTCGCTTCGGGCGTGGCATGGTTCTGCGAAGGCACGACCTGCAAGGCTGCCAAGGGCAATTCGCGCCCGCTGCGCATCTGCCGTGGCCTCGCCCGTGAATTCGGCGAAGTGACCAGCTTCAAGGCGCAGGGCGAAGCCATGGCCGAAGACCAGCTGGCTGCCTGCAACGGCAAGTAAGCTTACCTGATCCCTCGCCGGGCAACCCTCTCCACGCCCGGCTTGTCCCCAAGGCCCCCGGTGTCCCCACGCCGGGGGCTTTTTTTGCCCGGTATCGGCGCAATCGCGCTAGATCAGGCCGCGCCCCTGGAGATCGCGCGCAAGCGCTTCGGCATCGCTGAAATGATGGGTCTGCCAGCCCAATGCCGCCGCTGCCGCTATATTGGCCGGATTGTCGTCGACGAACAGCATTGCGGAAGCGGCATGGCCGAAACGCCGCTCGGCCAGCCGGAAGATCGCGGGATCGGGCTTGGCCAGCTTTTCCCTTCCGGACACGACGATATCGCGAAAATGGCCCAGCACGGGCTCGCTCGGGAAGAACTCTTCCCAGAACTCGTCTCCGAAATTGGTGATCGCGTAAAGCGGCATCCCGCGTGCGGCCAGCGCCTCTATCAGCTGCGCCGTGCCGGGCACCGGACCCGGGATCGTATCGAGGAAGCGATAGCGATAAGCGTCGATCAGATGGGCGTGCTCGGGGAACATCGCCTTGCGTTCGGGCACCATCTCGTCAAGCGGGCGCCCGGCGTCATGTTCGAAATGCCATTCCTCCGTCACCACATTGGCGCAGAACCAGTCGAGCTCTTCCCGGTCGTCGATCAACTGCGCGAAGAGGTGGCGCAGGTCCCACTGGATAATCACCCGCCCTACGTCGAAAACCACGGCCTGCACTGGTTCGCTCACGTCAGCAGCTCCTCAAACAGCAACGGCCCGCGCTCCATTAGGAGGCGGGCCGGTATCGCTGCGCAATCGCCCGGGGGCGATTCGCCAAACGGCGCAATCAGCCCTGGCGGGCCTTGAAGCGACGGTTGGTCTTGTTGATCACATAGGTCCGGCCACGACGGCGGATAACGCGGCAATCGCGGTGGCGGCCCTTCAGCGACTTGAGGCTGTTACGGATCTTCATGGTCTCAATTCCAAAAGTAAACGCGCCGGAGCTGCCCCCGACGCGGCAAATTCGAAGCGCGCCGTTAGCGCGTGAACAGATTCGGGTCAAGCCGCTCCGCGGATTTCGAGCAACCTGCGCTCCCAGGCGAGCGCATGCGCCACGATCGTGTCGAGATCGTCATAACGCGGTTGCCACGGCAGAGTCGCACGGATCAACGAGGGATCGGACACGAGCGACGCCGGATCGCCTTCGCGGCGCGACTGGAGCCGCCGCTCGATCTTCAGGTTCGTCACCCGGTCGACCGCATCGAGCACCTCATTGACCGAAAAGCCGCGGCCATATCCGCAATTCATCAGCATCGAACGCCCGGGCTGGGCCGCCAGCGCCTCGATCGCCAGCACATGGGCATCGGCGAGGTCGCTTACATGGATGTAGTCACGCACGCCCGTGCCGTCGGACGTCGGGTAATCGTCACCGAAGATCGCCACATGATCGCGCAGGCCCAGCGCGGCCTCGACCGCCACTTTGATCAGATGCGTTGCCCCAACGGTCGACTGGCCGCTGCGCCCCTGCGGATCGGCGCCCGAGACGTTGAAATAACGCAGTACGCAATAATCGATGTCATGTGCTGCTGCCGTGTCGGCCAGCATCTGCTCGGTCATCATCTTCGACCAGCCGTAGGGGTTGATCGGTTGCCGCGGCAGTTGCTCGTGCAGCGGCGAGACATCGGACATGCCGTAAATCGTCGCGGTCGAGCTGAACAGGAAACGCGGCACTCCGGCGCGCACCGCCGCCTCTATCAGCGTACGGCTCTTCACCGTGTTGTTCAGATAATATTTCAGCGGGTCGCTGACCGATTCCGGCACCAGGATCGACCCGGCGAAATGCATGATCGCGCCCTGTCCGTTGCCAATGCCCTGCTCGGCAAAGATACGCGCCAGCAGCGCCTCATCCGCGATGTCGCCTTCATAGAAGGCCACGCCTTCGGGCACGGCAAAGCGGAAGCCGGTCGAAAGATTGTCGATCACGGCGACCGGCCAGCCGACATCGACCAGCGCCAGCACTGCATGGCTTCCGATATAGCCGGCACCGCCGGTCACCAGCACGGGAAAGCTCTTTCCTTCAGTCATGGCTCGGCGTTAGCAAGTTAGTGCAAGGATTGTGTGAAAAAACATGGATGCATCCGCTTTTGCCGACGAGTGCTCCGATCGAGGTAAGCGGCACTGGCAAATGCTCCTGCACAAGGCTAGGGGCAGCAACGAGGAAACAGACTATGACCAAGCTCCACAGGATTGCCCTGGCCCTGGCGGCATCTGTCGCAGTGGCAGGATGTGCTTCAACCCCGGCGCCCGGCCCGGTTGAAGTGACGCGCTTCCACGATGCGGCCGCGCTTGCGGCGGCGCATCACGGCACGGTCTTTGTCTCGAGCGCGCCCGGCACCGGGCAGGATTCGCTCGCATTGGCACCCTATAAGGCGGCAGTCGCCAGCGAACTCGCGCAACTCGGCTTCTCCGAAGCGGGGAGCGATGCGGCCGGCCTCATCGCGCAGGTGCGGGTCGAACATTTCCGGATCGGCGGCGAAGAGAAGCGCAGCGGCCCGGTGAGCGTGGGTGTCGGCGGCTCGACCGGTTCCTACGGTTCGGGCGTTGGCCTCGGCATCGGGATCAACCTTGGCGGAAGCAGGCCGAGCGAGCGGCTGGGCACCGAGCTTGGCGTGATGCTGCGCGACAAGGCGAGCGGGCAGACGGTTTGGGAAGGCCGTGCACGCTTCACCGTTTCGCCCAAGTCGGAACTGGCCGATCCCGCACAGGGCGCGGCGGCCATCGCCGGGGCGCTGTTCCGCGACTTCCCGGGCAACAATGGCGAGACAATCGAAATAGAGGTAGCCGAGTGACTGACATTGCAATCGACGCCAATTTCGACAGCGGCAATATCGAAGTGCTGTCGATTGCAGGCAACAAGGCCACGCTGGCGATACGCAAGGACCACATGAGCGAATTCGCGCAGTGGTTCCATTTCCGCGTCACTTGCGCTGCAGGCGAGGAATTGCAGCTCAAGTTCACCGGCCTCAACAAATCGGCCTATCCGGGCGGCTGGCCGGGCTATGACGCCTGCGTTTCCGAAGACCGCGAATATTGGGTGCGCGCCGCCAGCAGCTTCGACGAAACCGAGGCCGACGGCACGCTGACCATCACTTACACTCCGGCGAGCAATGTCGCGTGGTTCGCCTATTTCGCGCCCTATTCGATGGAAAGGCACCACGATCTGGTTGCCGAGGCTGCCTCCAGCGAAGGCGTTTCGCTGGTGCGGCTGGGCACCACGCTCGACGGGCAACCGATCGATTGCCTCGAAATGGGCGAAGGCGACAAGCAGGTGTGGCTTTATGCCCGCCAGCATCCCGGCGAGACGCAAGCCGAATGGTGGATGGAAGGCGTGCTTGAATGCCTGACCGATCCGGCCGACCCGGTCGCGCGCGGGCTGCGCAAGCGCTGCCGCTTCCACATCGTGCCCAATTGCAACCCGGACGGGTCGCGCCGCGGCCATCTCCGCACCAATGCCGTAGGCACCAACCTCAACCGCGAGTGGGACAATCCCACGCCCGAGAAGTCGCCCGAAGTGCTGGCGATCCGCAACCACATGGATGCGACCGGGGTGGATTTCGCGCTCGACGCGCATGGCGACGAAGCGATTCCCGCCGTGTTCCTGGCGGGTTTCGAAGGCATCCCTTCATGGACCTCTGAACTGGGCGAGAGCTATTACCGCTATCAGCAGATTCTCGACCGGCGCACGCCCGATTTCCAGGTCAAGCTGGGCTATCCCAAATCCGCCAAGGGCAAGGCCAATCTGTCGATGAGCACCAACCAGGTCGCCGAACGCTTCGGCGCGACATCGATGACGCTGGAAATGCCCTACAAGGATCTGGCCGACTTCCCCGAGCCCGAGCAGGGCTGGAGCCCCGAGCGGTGCAAGCTGCTGGGCCGCGACTGCCTTGCCGCGCTGCTCGAATGGCTTGACGGTTAGCCGAGGCTCGCCGGGCCGAAAGCGCGCGGCAGCAGTTCGGACAGGCTGGTCTTCACCACATCCGCATTGCCGGCGCACCACACCACCGGGTCTGTGCCGCCCAGCTCGGCGAGTTCGTTGAGCACCTGGCGGCAACGGCCGCAGGGAGTGACGGGCGCAGAAGTGTCGCCGATCACCGCGATCTCTTCCAGCCCACCGCGATGGCCGTCATCCATCGCCTTCGCCACTGCGACGGTTTCGGCGCATAAAGTCAGGCCATAGCTGGCATTCTCTATATTGGTGCCGGTCACTACAGTGCCATCGGCAAAGCGGAGCGCCGCGCCCACGCGGAACTTCGAATAGGGCGAATAGGAATTTTCGAGCGCCGTGCGGGCAGCTGCGATCAGGCTGTCGCGGTTGTTGTCTTCACTCATCTTGCGCGCTCCATCACGATTGCACCACCACCCATTCGAGCGGTTCTTCGGCGGCCTCGGTCACCCGCGCCCCGTTTGCGCTCCATAGCAGCCAGGGCCGCTGCGCATAGCGCGGAAGGAACCGGTCACGCACCAGCCAAAGGTCGCGCTCGATCCGAGTTGCTATGCCATAACGATCTTCGAAATCTTCCGACAGCTTGAGGATCACCGGCTTGCCCGCGTGCATCTCGACCTGGTTGATGAAGGTGAGCAATTCGCTTTCGACCGCCGCATCGCTGACCTTTTCGGCGCATCGGTCGGCTGTTTCCTCGAGCGAGATCGCCGGAGGCAGCAGGCTTGCGTCGCGCGGCACCATGGTCACGAAATTGGCCGATTGCGCATCGGCCCCGGCGCATGGATCGAAATGGTGGAGCGCCCCGACCTTCAGCCCCGCCTGCCGGGCGGCTGCAAGGTTGCGGCCAAAGCGCGCATCCTGCCCCGCTGCGCCGCTGCTCGCTTCGATATAGGCGAAACTGCCGCCCAGTGCGCGCACGCTCTGGAAGCCGACCAGCCCTTCGCGCTCGCTCACCGCCACGCCCTGCTCGGGGAATGTTGCCTCGTCGGGCGCAAAATATTGCAGGTCCCACCAATACCACGCGGCGCCTGACAGGCCCGCAAGCACCATCGCTGCAAGGAGATATCGCCGCCACGCGCGGCGCGCAGGTTTTCGCTTGCGTCCCATCCGACCCCGCCTTCTTTCAGCCCTTGATATGCAGCACGCAGATCAGCGTGAAAAGCCGCCGCGCGGTGGCGAAATCGGTTTCGACCTTGCCCTCGAGCCGTTCGAGCAGCAATTCGGCGGCATGGTCGTGGATGCCGCGTCGCGCCATGTCGATCGTTTCGATTTCGGTCGGGGTCGCCTTGCGGATCGCCTGGTAATAGCTGTCGCAGATCGCGAAATATTCGCGGATCGGGCGGCGGAACCGCGCCAGGCCGATCAGCAGCGTTTCGAGCAGCTCGTCATCCTCGCTGCGAATATCCATCACCAGCCGCCCTTCGTGCACCGAAAGGCTGAGGCGATAGGGGCCGCTTGCCCCTCGCGCTGCGCTGCGCACTGGCTTGAAGCAGTTCTCCTCGATCAGGTCGAAAATCGCGACTCGCCGTTCCTGCTCGACATCGGCATTGCGCCAGATGATCGTCTCCTCGTCGAGGGAGATGTGGGAAATGCGCTGATCGTCGGCCATGGTCATCCGGCCTTTCGCAGATGCAGCACGGGTTGAGCAAGCATTTCGAGATTCAATCCACGCTATCCACAGACCGGACTGGCAAGAAATTCGATTCGGGCGGCACGCGCCTATTGCGTCGGGCGCCTGCCAGCGCGCAAAAGGGGGCATGTCCGAACTTGATGTGATTGTCCGGCCCGGTGCCGAAACCTCCAAGGCGACCGCGCTGCCTTCGAATATCGAAGCCGAGGCGGCGTTCCTGGGAGCGGTGCTGATCGACAATCGCGTGATCGAGGAATTGCGCACGCCGCTGCGACCCGATCATTTCTTCGAATCGTTGCACCAACGCATCTACGAGCGCGTGCTCAAGCTGCTCGAACGCAACGCCACCGCCAGCCCGGTGACGCTCAAGCCCTATTTCGAAGCCGATGACGCGCTGCGGGAACTGGGCGGCACCACCTATCTCGCGCAGCTGACGCAGGACGGGCTCGGCCTGCTCGCCGCGGGCGAACTGGCGCAGCAGATTTACGACCTGGCGCTGCTGCGCGAACTGGTGAGCGTAGGGCGCAGGCTGGTCGAAGGCGCGCTCGACACCAGCGACGAAGTCTCGCCGATGGACCGCATTTCGGAAGCCGAGGCGCAGCTCTACAAGGTGGCTGACGGTGCCGCGACCGGCAGCGAAGCTGAAAGCTTCCGCAGCGCGGCGATGACCGCGATCCGCATGGCCGAAGCGGCGATGAATTCGGGCGGCGGCCTGTCGGGCAAGACCACCGGGCTCGACGTGATCGACCGGAAGACGTCCGGCCTGCACAATTCGGACCTTATCATCCTCGCCGGGCGCCCGGGCATGGGCAAGACCTCGCTTGCCACCAATATCGCCTTCAACTGCGCCGAAGAGCATTTGCGCTGGCAACGCGATGGCGGCGAATTCAACTATGGTGCGCCGGTCGCATTCTTCAGTCTGGAAATGAGCGCCGACCAGCTGGCGACGCGTATCCTGGCCGAACAGGCGGAGATCAGTTCTGAATCGCTGCGCAGCGGCAAGCTGACGCGCGAGGAATTCCAGAAGCTGTCTTTCGCCAGCCAGCAGCTGGCCGAACTCCCGCTCTATATCGACGATACGCCAGCGCTCACCATCGCGGCGCTGCGCACCCGCGCCCGCCGGCTGAAGCGGCGGCACGATATCGGGCTGATCGTGGTCGACTATCTCCAGCTGCTGCAAGGATCGGGCCGCGCCAACGACAATCGCGTGAACGAGATTTCGGAGATCAGCCGCGGGCTCAAGACGTTGGCCAAAGAGCTCGCGGTTCCGGTGATCGCGCTGTCGCAGCTCAGCCGTGCGGTGGAACAGCGCGAAGACAAGCGGCCGCAGCTGTCGGACCTGCGCGAATCGGGCTCGATCGAGCAAGACGCCGACATGGTGTGGTTCATCTATCGCGCGGACTACTATCACGAGGCCTCGCGCCCCGACATGCCGACCGAGACCACTTCGGCCGAAGCGACCGAGAAATACCGCATCTGGGAAGAGCGCTATCTCGAGCTGAAGAACAAGGCCACGCTGATCGTGGCCAAGCAGCGCCACGGCTCGACCGGCAATGTACCGCTGCATTTCCAGAGCGAGATCACCAAGTTCACCTCGCCCAATATCCGCGATTATTCCGACTACGGATACGAATAGGCGACGTCACAGGCCGAGATTGAGCCGTCGGGCAACCGTGTAGTCGATCACCGAGACCAGGAACCACGAAAGCCGCCAGCGAATGCGGTTGAACAGCGTCGCTTCGCGGCGGTACCATTCGAGCGTGACCGGCCTGCTGGCACTTTCGAGATGATCGATCATGCCGCGCGCCTTCTGCGCCAGCGCGGCATCTTCCACCCGCACCATCAGCTCGAGATTGAGGCGGATCGAGCGCATGTCGAAATTGGCGCTGCCGAAATAGGTCACGTCGTCGATCACCATCAGCTTCAAATGCAGCTTGGTCGGTTCGAATTCGGCAATGCTGACGCCCGCGCGCAGCAGATTGCCGTACAAGGCGCGCGATGCGCCGATGGTCGTGGTGTTGTCCGACTTGCCCGCCATCACCAGCCGGGCCCCGCCGCGCTGCGCCAGCTTGCGGATCAGGCGCCTGATGCTGCGCGGCGGCGAGAAATAGGCCATCACCAAGTCGAGCCTTTTGCTGCGCGCAATGTCTTGCTTCACCGTGCGCGCCCATGCGCTGGTGATGCGCGTCGGGCCGCCCAGCAGCAACTGCACGCTGCTGTCGCCTTCTTTCCAGTCGCGCACCAGCCGGCGGATAGCAAGGAAGCGCGAGCCGCCATTGACGACCCATTCCTCAAGCTCGCCGAACCATTCGACGAAGCGCGCGGTCACCGGCCCTTCGATCGTAACCGCCAGATCGCTCCACCCGTTCTCCTGCGGTGCGGCAAAGTAGTGGTCGGACACGTTGAAGCCGCCGGTGATGACTCTCGCCCCGTCGGCGATGGCGAATTTCTGGTGGTTGCGGATGAGGTAGCGCACGTTCCAGCGCGGCGAGAACAGGCTGAACCGGCCCCCGGCCCGCACGATCGGCTCGAAAAAGGCTTCGGGCGCGTCGCTGCCGAAGGCATCGATGATGAGGTGGACCTTTACGCCCCGCTGGGCGGCCTGCACCAGCGCGCCGCGCACCAATGTGCCGACATGATCGGGCTGGAACATGTAGAAGCACAGTTGCAGCGTTTCGCTGGCGCTCTCGATCAGTTCGATCAGGCTCGCCAGCCGGTCAGCCCCTTCGGGATGGAAACTGAACACATGGTCGCCGCCTGCAATGGTGAATGCCGCCGGATCGCGATAATCCAAGCTCGCTTCGGGCAGGGTCGGGGCGCCATCGGCTTCGGCCATGCCGTGCTTTAGGCCAAGGCAGGGCCGCTGCGCAATTTCTTGACTCGCGAGCGCCCCGCACCTATCTGGCGCGCTACCCCGGCAAACCTATTTGCATGAGAGGCCTTCATGGCACGCGTTACCGTTGAAGATTGCGTCGACAAGGTTCCCAACCGTTTCGACCTCGTCCTGCTGGCTGCCCAGCGCGCTCGCGAGATTTCGGGCGGCGCCGAGCTGACCATCGATCGCGATCGCGACAAGAATCCCGTGGTTGCGCTGCGCGAGATCGCTGAAGAAACGATCCGTCCGGGCGAGCTGAAGGAAGCCCTGGTCACCGGCCTGCAGAAGATCCTGCCCGACGATGAAGACGAAGCCGATGAAATCGGTTCGCTCAGCCAGTCGGCCGAAGCGCTGCGGATCACCGCATCGGCTCCGGTTCGTTCGCAGTCGATCGGCGGCGATTTCGACGGCTGATCGCGCGTCAGAGCGAGCGAGAAAGAGGCCGCCCCTGATCGGGCGGCCTTTTTGTTTTCACCCGCTTGCCCTATCCTTCTGTTTCCGGCGGGCGGAAGTCATGGCGCCGTGACGGGGGGCTTATGAGCGAAATCACCGAAGGACTGGGCGGCGCCATCGAAGGTGCTCTGACTGCGCGCGCGGTCGAAAAGCAGGCCGGTGAAGGCTTTGCATCCCCGGGCGGCACCTGCCTCAATTGCGGCACCGAGCTGCTCGGCCCGCATTGCCACGCCTGCGGCCAGAAGGCGCAGGTCCATCGGACCATCTCCGCGATCCTGCACGACATCGTGCACGGCGTGCTGCATCTCGATGGCAAGCTGTGGCGGACGCTGCCCTTGCTGGCCTTCAAGCCGGGCGAGCTTACCCGCCGCTATATCGACGGCGAGCGCGCCCGCTTCGTCAGCCCAATGGCGATGTTCCTGTTCTCCGTCTTCCTGATGTTCGCCGTGTTCCAGGCGGTGGGGCTGACCACGCCGAGCGACGTCAAGCCGGACATCTCGACCGGCGATGCGGTCAGCCAGGTCCAGGGCTCGGCGCTTGCCCAGCTGAAGGACGCGCGGCAGCGCGCGGAAACCTATCCCGAAGGTTCGCCCGAGCGGCTGCAAGCCGAAGCCGACATCGCCAATGCAGAGAAATTCTTCAACCAGCTCGACGAGAACCAGAAGTTCATGCTCGGCACCGACGCGCTGGCAGAAGGCGATGGCACAGGGATCGGCCCGGTGGACGCCATTCTCGAGAAGTGGCGCGATAACCCCGGGCTGATGCTCTACAAGCTGCAGACCAATGCCTACAAATTCAGCTGGCTGCTGATCCCGCTATCGGTACCCTTCCTGTGGCTGATGTTCGCCTGGAAGCGCCACATCAGGGCCTATGACCATGCGATCTTCGTAACCTATTCGATCGCGTTCATGTCGCTGCTGTTCATTGCGCTGTCGCTGCTCTCGCTGAGCGGAGTTGCCGAGGGCTGGGTGTTCGGAGCACTGGCGATCATCCCGCCGCTCCACATCTACAAGGATCTGCGCAAGGCCTATGGCCTGTCGCGCTTTTCCGCCTTCTGGCGTCTGTGCCTGCTGCTGGTCTTCATCACGGTGGTGATCATGCTGTTCCTGCAGATCTTGCTGCTGCTGGGCGCGACCTGAGCTCCGGCAGGAAGTGTGCGGGCCGCCTATTGCGCCTTGGCGCGCAGCCAGCCAGTGATCGAATAGCGGCGAAAGGCCGCCGCGCGGCTAACCTCGGTCACGCTGTGGACCTGCGGCACGCGGAACATGTTGAGCCGGTTGAAGTCCGGCGTGAGGCCGCTGACCTGCGCATTTGCCTCATCGTGAAAGATCAGCAGCCCGCCCCATTCCACGCGCCAGCGCGGAGTGAGGTTGAGCACATAGGCCGCCAGCCTGCCCTTGCCGTCGACATCGTCGGAATGGCCGGTGAGGAAGTCCCCTGGGGAATAGGCCGTGCCCTGCGCATCGGCGAATTCGATCTCCGCAAATCCGGTGATCTTGCGCAGCAGGTCGCGCGGTTCGCCGTTCGACCACCAATCGGCAAATGCGGCCAGCGGATCCTTGCTCTTGCGCCTTTCGCGCTGGCCATCGGGCACGCGAACCGTTTCGTAGCGATATTGGAATTCATAGCGCGCCTGTGCGTAGACGGCATCGTCAAGCTGCTTGAGCTTGGCCGAATCCATCCCCGCACGCGTCTTGCGATCGAGCTCTACCAGCCTGTCGCCGCTATTTATGACCTGCGACCAATCGTCCCGGCCACGCAGGAGGTTGTGGAGCGCGACCGCGCAATCCTCTTCGAGGATATTCGGGATCGAAATCACGCCGGTCCGCGCGAACTCCTCCGCCAACGCGTCGAGATCGGGCCGCGGGCCCAGCGCGAAGACGATAGGCTGGTGTTTCACGTTGGCGGGATCACGCGCCTTGCGGTGCGGTGCCGCCTTCGCCGCCAAACTTCTTGCCTGCCTTGGGCACCGCTGCGCCCGCCACAGGCTGGACGACTGCGGGGCCGGAAGGCCGGTCGGGCCGGTCGATCTTGCCGTCCTTAGTCAGTTGGTCGATCTCGTCGCCGGTCAGCGTCTCATATTCGAGCAATGCCTGGGCGATCAGGTGCAGCTTGTCTTCCTGGCTGGTCAGCACATCGCGCGCGCGCTTGAGCCCGCTTTCGACGAGGTCCTTGATTTCCGCATCGATCAGCTTGTTCGTGTCCGCACCGGCCATTGTCCGCGCGGTCTGGCCCATGCCGAGATAGCCTTCCTGGCTCTGCTCATATTGCAGCGGGCCAAGCTTGTCCGACATGCCCCATTTGGTGACCATGTTGCGGGCAAGGTCGGTGGCGTACTGGATATCGCCCGAAGCGCCGCTCGAAACCTTGTCATGGCCGAAGATGATCTCTTCCGCCACGCGGCCACCCATCGCCACCGCAAGGTTCGCATGCATCTTGTCGCGGTGGTACGAGTAATTGTCGCGTTCGGGCAGGCGCATCACCATGCCCAGCGCCCGGCCGCGCGGAATGATCGTGGCCTTGTGGATCGGGTCGGACGCCGGCTCGTTGATCGAGACGAGCGCATGGCCCGCCTCGTGATAGGCGGTCATCTTCTTCTCGTCGTCGGTCATCACCATAGAGCGCCGTTCGGTGCCCATCATGACCTTGTCCTTGGCGTCCTCGAATTCCTGCATGGCGACGAGGCGCTTGTTGCGCCGTGCAGCGAGCAGCGCCGCTTCGTTGACGAGATTGGCGAGGTCCGCACCCGAGAAACCCGGCGTGCCCCGCGCAATGGTGCGCGGGTTCACATCGGGCGCCAGCGGCACCTTCTTCATGTGAACGCCAAGGATCTTTTCGCGCCCGTCGATATCGGGGATCGGCACCACAACCTGGCGGTCGAAACGGCCGGGGCGCAGCAGCGCCGGATCGAGCACGTCGGGCCGGTTGGTCGCGGCGATGATGATGATGCCTTCATTGGCTTCGAAGCCGTCCATCTCGACCAACAGCTGGTTGAGCGTCTGCTCGCGCTCGTCGTTCGAGTTGCCGAGGCCATGGCCGCGATGGCGGCCGACCGCGTCGATTTCGTCGATGAAGACGATACAAGGCGCGTTTTTCTTGGCCTGTTCGAACATGTCGCGGACACGCGATGCGCCGACGCCGACGAACATTTCGACGAAGTCCGAACCCGAAATGGTGAAGAAGGGCACGCCCGCTTCGCCCGCGATCGCGCGAGCGAGCAAGGTCTTGCCGGTACCGGGCGACCCGACCAGCAGCGCACCCTTGGGGATCTGTCCGCCAAGCTTCGAGAAGCGTTGCGGATCGCGCAGGAACTCAACGATTTCCTCAAGCTCCTCGCGCGCTTCATCGATGCCGGCGACATCTTCGAAGGTCACGCGGCCCTGGCGCTCGGTCAGCAGCTTGGCCTTGGACTTGCCGAAGCCCATCGCGCCGCCTCCGCCGCCCTTCTGCACCTGGCGCAGCGCGAAGAAAGCGATGCCAAGGATCAGGATGAAAGGCAGCGACTGGATCAGGATGTAGAGCAGCAGGTTCGGCTCTTCGGCCGCCTGCCCGGAATATTGCACGCCATTGTCATCGAGCAGGCGCGTGAGTTCGGAATCGCCCGGCACAGGCACGGTCGAGAACGGCGTATCGTTCTTCATTACGCCGGTGATCTTCTCGGGCGCGATCTGCACTTCCTTGACCGAACCTTCGGCCACCGCCTCGCGGAAATCGGAATAGCGGATCTGCGTGCCCTGCGGCTGAGCGGAATTGCCGAACATGGACACAGCCAGCAGCAGCGCGAGGAACACCCCGCCCCAGATCATCAGGGTCTTGATCATCGGGTTGGGCCCTTCGGGGCCCTGGCCGCCGTTGGGATCGCGCGGATCGTGCTGGTCGCTCATTTCTCAGACATTCCTTTCATCCGCTCCAATGTAGGCGGCGCGGTGTGAATGGCAAGATAACGACCGAAGGTCGATTTGGTGTCATTCTCGATCAGAGAAATCTGCCGGGTCGCTCGTTTCAGGGGCGTAAGCGTTCAGGAACATCTCGACCGCACCGGCAATGCGCCGCGAATTGTCGGCACTGTCGGGAACCGCTCCGAAGCGGCGCTCGAGATCGCCCATTCCCTTGCACATCGAGGCAAACTGCTCCGCCGCAAGCTCGGGATCGGCAATTTTCAACTCGCCGCGCTCATTGGCGAAGGCGAGAAATGCGCTGAAGGCCGCCTTCATCCGCCATGGCCCTGCCTTGAGGAAGGCATGGCCGATCTCGGGCTCATGCTCGGTTTCGGCAGCGACCCGGCGCTCAAACTGGACCATCTTGGGTTGCGACAGGAACGCGACCATCGCTTCGCCGATTGCAGTCAGCCGCTCGCCTATGCTGCTGCCCGAAAGCTGCGTGTCGATCGAGAAATAGCCGCGCATCTTCTCGCATTCGCACTCGACGGCCGCCGCGAACAGCGCGCGCTTGTCACCGAAGTGGTTGTAGACCGTAACCTTGGAGACTCCCGCACTGGCCGCGATCTGCTCGATCGAACTGGCAGCAAAACCCTGCACGAAAAAGGATTCGGCCGCGGCAGCGACAATCGCTTCGCGCTTCGAGCTGTCAGGCGGCCGACCTCGCCCTGTCGGCGATTTCTTTGCTGCAGGCCGGGAACCTCGCCTGATTTGCCCGGTTGACACGCTGAACGCTCCCGTTCAATTAAACGATACCGTTCACTAATGCGGTAATTGAGTCGTCAACACAACCCCGCCGAGCAGCAAAGGTCCCTCTCCCCCATGCTCTGGATCGCCATCCGCATGCTCACTGGCGACAAGCAGAAGTTCTATGGGCTACTGTTCGGCATTGCCTTTTCGACGCTGCTGATCACCCAACAGCTCACGATTTTCGTGAACCTGGTCGAGCGCGGGGCAAGCGGGGTTTACAATGTGCCGACAGCGGACGTCTGGGTGATGGACCCGGTCAGCCGCACCACCGAGGTCAACTATGCGATGCCCTCGACCGCGCTCGACCGGGTGCGAGCGGTGCCCGGAGTGAAATGGGCTGTCCCGCACTTGCGCGCAGTGGCTGCGGTGCGCACCCGCAGCGGCGATTTGGAGGGCGTCGGGATCATCGGAGTGGACGATGCGACGCTGATCGGCCTGCCCAAGCACATGATCGAAGGCGACAAGGACGTCCTTTCGCAGCCCGACACCGTCGTGATCGACGATGTCGGCGTAACCAACATGTTCGAGAACGGCGACAATCCGATCGGGCAACGGCTCGAACTCAACGACCAGCGCGCGGTGATCCGCGGAGTGGCGGATTCGATTCCCAGCTTCACCAGCCAGGTGGTGCTCTTCACCAAATACAGCCAGGCGCTCAATTATGTACCGGGCACGCGCAACCGGATGAGCTTCGTGCTGGTTGGCCGCGACGACGATGTCAGCGCAGAGGAACTGGTAAAGCGGATCGAGCAACGCACCGGCCTGCGCGCGCGCACCCGCGACCAGTTCGCGCGCGACGGGGTGGACTTCATCATCCAGAACACCGGCATCCCCACCAATTTCGGGATCACCGTGGTGCTGGGCTTCATTGTCGGGGTGGCGATCGTCGGGCTGACGTTTAGCCTCTTCATCCGCGACAACATCAGGCAATTCGGCGCGCTCAAGGCGATCGGCGTCACCAACACCAAGATCCGCCGCATGGTGGTGGTGCAGGCCGGGCTGGTGGGCTTCATCGGCTATTGCCTGGGGATCGTGGGAACCGCACTGTTCATGTGGAGCTTTTCGGGCAATCCCTTCTTCAAGGCTTTCTACATCCCCTGGCAGATCCCGCTGATCAGCCTTGGGGCAGTGATCGTGATCCTTGGCCTCACCGGATGGATCAGCCTGCGCAGCGTCCTCAAGACCGAACCGGCGGCGGTGTTCAGATGATACTCGACACCAGCCAGATCGGCGGTTGCGCCCCCACTGCGGCAATCTGCACGCGCGCCATCGCGCGCGATTTCACCGCAGGCCAGCAAACGCTGCGCGTGCTGCACGACATCAATGTCGACATTCGCGCAGGCGAACTGACCTACCTCGTCGGCGAATCCGGCTCGGGCAAGACCACGCTGATCTCGATCATGTGCGGCATCCTCTACCCGACCGAGGGCGACGTGCGCGTGTTCGGCACCGACATCTACGCGCTCGACGACACCGCGCTGGTCAACTTCCGGCTCGAGAACATCGGCTTCATTTTCCAGCAGTACAATCTGATCCCCTCGATCGATGCCGCCTCCAATGCTGCAGTGCCGCTGATCGCGCGCGGGATGGACCGGCGCGAAGCGCGCGAACGTGCGGTCGATATGCTCGCCAAGCTAAATATTGCCGATCAGGCCGCCAAGCTGCCGAACCAGCTTTCGGGCGGACAGCAACAGCGCGTTGCCATCGCCCGTGCGCTGGTGCACGAACCGCGGCTGGTCGTGTGCGACGAGCCCACCGCCGCGCTCGACGCGAAATCCGGCCGCCGCGTGATGGACCTGCTGCGCGAAGTGGCGGTCGCGGCCGACCGCGCCTGCATCATCGTGACTCACGACAACCGCATTTTCGACCTCGCCGACCGTATACTCGTGCTCGAGGACGGAAGGCTCACGCATGACGGCACCGACCTGCCGAAGGACCACTGACATGGCAATCCTCCCCGACGACTTCAGCTTTTCGCGCAAGATCCTGCCGGTACTGGCGCTGGTCGGCCTGATCGGTGCGGCGATCTTCATCTGGAGCGGCCTGCCCGATCGCGAACTGGCTGAACCCGAGCAGACGCCGCTTACGGCAACCGGGGCGCTCGCCAATTCGCCGCGCGTCGCAGGCGCCGGTGTGGTCGAACCCTCGAGCGAAATCATCGATATCGGCACTTCGCTGGCGGGGCTGGTCACGCAGCTTGCAGTGAAACCGGGCGATTTCGTTGCCCAGGGCCAGGCGCTGTTCGTGGTCGACGAGAGGGCGGCGCGCGCGCGGCTGCGCGAAGCCAGTGCCGCGATCGGGGAAGCGCGCGCGGCCATCGCCGAAGCGCAGACGGCGCGCACCACGGCGCAGCGCCAGCTCGATCTCTATGCTGCAATCGAAGACCCGGCGGCGGTCAGCCGCAGCGAAGTGATCCGTGCGGAAGGCGATGCGGCGGCCGCAGCCTCGCGGCTCGAATTGGCCCGCACAAGGCTCGCCGCAGCCGAAGCTGCCGCCAACAGCGCGCGAACCGAGCTGGGCCGACTGACCGTGCGCGCGCCGATCGCGGGCGAGATCCTCGAAGTGAATATTCGCCCCGGCGAGCTGGTCACGACCATGGGCGGTGCGGGCGATCCCTATATCCGCATGGGCGAGACGCGCCCGCTACATATCCGCATCGACATCGACGAAGACGATGCCACGCGCGTGGCGCTGGGCAAGAATGCGGTGGTCTCTCCGCGTGGCGCCGCCGACCGGCGTTTCGAAGCCAGCTTCGTGCGCGCCGAACCGCTGGTCGTGCCCAAACGTTCGCTGACAAATTCGGCGGCTGAGCGGGTCGACGTGCGCGTACTGCAGCTGATCTATGCCCTGCCCGACAATGCGCGCGGCACCTTCCGCGTCGGCCAGCAGGTCGATGCCTTCATTCCCGCGATCGAGGCGCAAGGCGAATGAGGCTGCCAGCGGCTCTCACTGCAGCGGCACCTCTGGCGCTGGCGGCCTGCGTTGCGGGCCCACCGCCGGACATCGCGACGCCCGCGCCCGAGCTTCCCGAAACCTATCTCTACACGCCCGACGCCGCCGCGCAGGCGGGCCTTGCCGCGCTGCTGCCGGCCGAAGACCCGGCCTTCGCCGCCTTGTCCGCGCGCGCATTGGCGGAAGGCCCGACGCTGGCCGAAGCGCTCGCACGAGTGGATGCCGCGCGTGCTGCCGCGCGGGGCGCGGGCGCCGCGCGACTGCCTAGCATCGGCGCCAACGCTTCGATCACCGCCAGCCGCACAAATCCGGCCCAGTTCGGAACCGGCCTCCCGGCAGGGATCGCGATCGATTCCGAAAGGACCGCTTATTCCGCCAATCTGACCGGCAGCTGGGAGATCGACCTGTTCGGCCGCCTCAAGGCAAGCGAACGCGCAGCTCTGGCCAGGGTCGATTCTGCGGGAGCGAGTGCCGAAGCCGTCCGGATCGCATTGCTGGCGGAGATTGCCGGTGCGGTGATCGATTGGCGCAGCAACGCCGCGCGCGAAGCCGCACTTGCCCAGGATCTCGCCGCAGCCGAGCGGTTGGCCCAATTGGCTGCGAAGCGCGAGGAGGCAGGGCTCGCCCCGGGTTTCGACCGCGTGCGCGCCGAAGCCGCCGCCAGCCAGTCGCGCTCGCGCCTCGCAGCGCTGCAGGGCGAACGCGCGCAGATCGTCGGGCGGCTTGTGGCGCTGACGGGCCAGGATGCGAATGCGATCGTCGCCTTGTTGTCGGCCCAGGCTGCGCTCTCCGAACAGCCACTGGCCCCGGCGGCAATGCCGTCCGAACTTCTGGTGCAGCGCCCCGATGTGCGTGCCGCAGCGGCCGATCTGGCGGCTGCCGATGCCGACCTTGCCGCCGCGGCCCGCGCGCGCTTCCCGCGCCTCACGCTGTCGGCTGCGCTTGGCCTGCTCGCATTCGACCTGGGCAAATTGTTCGATTCAGGTTCCGACGTTTACTCGGTAAGCGGCGGAATCGCGGCTCCCTTGCTCGATTTCGGGCGGATCGAAGCCCAGATCGACGGCGCTGCAGCGGGCAAGCGCGCGGCCTTCGCCGCCTATCGGGGGGCGGTATTCAACGCGCTGGGTGAAACCGAGGCTGCATATGGAGTGGTCGCAGGCGCAGATGCACAATCTGAAGCCGCGGCTCGCGAGAGCGCCGATCTCGAACGTGCGGCCTCGCTCGCCGAAACCCGCTATCGCGCGGGGCTGGCCGATTTCCTCACCGTGCTCGAAGCCCGCCGAGCCGCCGACGCCAGCGGCGAACGCGCGGCAGCGGCGCTGGGCCAGGCGCGGCTGGCGCGGGTGCGTTTGTGGCTAGCGCTGGGCAGCGATGCTCAGGCGATGACGCGCTCGACCACCCAATAGGCGGCGATGATCCCGATGCCGTAAGTCGCTGCCTTGAGAGCAGGCGGCTCGCCCTTGGGCACCAGCCGCTGCACTGCTGCGCGCAGTGCCAGCACCGCCGCGATGACCAGCAATTGCCCCGCTTCGACGCCAAGGTTGAAGGTCAGCAGCGCCATCGGCACTTCGCCTTCGGGCAAGCCGATTTCGCGCAGTGCCCCCGCGAAGCCAAAGCCGTGCAGCAGGCCGAACCCGAAGGCGACGATCCACGGCCAGCGCCGGGTCCAGCTTTCCGGGTGGTTGCGCGCCAGTTCGACCGCCAGGAACATGATCGAGAGCGCAATCAGCGCCTCGACCGGTCGCTGCGGAAGCCCGGCATAGCCGAGCGTCACTGCCGCCAGCGTGAGCGAATGCGCGATCGTGAAAGCAGTCGCGGCCTTCACGACGGCCCAGCCGCCCTGCACCAGCAGCACGAGCGCGATCACGAACAGCAGATGGTCCCAGCCCATCAGGATGTGTTCGGTGCCGATCGCGAAATAGTCCTTCGCCACTGCCCAGCGATCGGGCCGTGCCGAGATGGTGGCGAGCGGCTTTTCCGCCGTCAGCCTGAGCGTCTGGACCGGGCGACCAAGCGGCGTGACCAGCGCCAGCGCGTCGCTATTGCCGAACAATTGCGGCAGGCCGATCGTGCCGCCCGAGACATCGTCCGAACACGCCACTTCGGCATGCCCGATCAGCGCCATCGGCGCGGATCTCACAACCGGATCGGCAAGATACTCGCAATTCGCGGGCAAAGCCGGAACCGCCATTTGGCTGGCATCGGGCGAAGTGAGCGGCTGCTTCCAGTCGATCGTCCATTTCCCTGCTTCGCGTTCGCTGAATTCGATCGAGAAGGGGCGCAGTTCGTCAGCCAGCGCCGGGACCGCGAGCAACAGCGCCGCAAGTAAGGCGGCCAGCCACAATCTCACCGTTCGACCTTCACCGAATAGGCATCGCGCAGCAACCGGTAGGCAGCATCCTCGCGCGCAGCCATGGTGGAGGAACGCCAGTCGTTCTCGACCTGCCCCCGCACTTCCTCGAACGGAGGCACGCTTCCGGCTTCGCGCTGCCTGAGCCGCACAAGATGCCATCCCAGCCCCGATGGCAGCGGCCCCTGCCACTCGTCGCCGGGCTTGAGCGGTGCGAGCTCTTCGACGAACTCGATGCCGAAGCGGCCGACCACTTCGGCGGCGGGCATCGCATCTACCGAGCGCGGCAGATTGACCGACTGGCCGAGGCCTTGTGGGGGCTCCCCACCAGCCACCTGCGCGCGCGCCGCCCTTGCGGCGGCTTCGCTGTCGAACCAGAGCTGATCGAAGCTGTAGCTGGCTTCGCTGGAGAATCGTTCGCCGTGCGCGCTATACCAGGCGCGCAGTTCGTCCTCACCCGGCTGCGTGGCTTCGGCACGCGCGCTCGCCAGCATATCCATCTTCTGCGCCATGCGCCGCCGCACCACGGCATCGCCCCGATCGAGCCCCATGCGCAGCGCTTCACGGTAGAGCACCTCGTCGCGGACGAAGCGATCGACCTGGTTGTCGAGCTCCGCATCGGTCGGTGCCCGGCCCATCGTCCGTTCGAACATCAGCGCAAGTTGCGCCTGCTGCTCGCGGCTTACGGTAATGCTGCGGCTGGCCGGATCGACTTCCTCCCCGCGCATCGCGAAGAGACCAAAGATCAATGCTCCGGCGACAAAGAAATGGACCAGCGGTTCGCGCGTCCAGCGTGGCAGGTTCACTTCTTCTCCATGATCGCTGGCGGTGCCGGCTTGAGCCAGATCGGCGAGGTATATGCGCGTTCCTGCGCCACAGCGTCAGCCATCGCTTCAGGCGGCAGTTTTATGCCGAAGCGCACCGCATCGAACAGCGTCCAGCGCGGAGTGGGGATTTCGAGCACGCGCACATAATAGAAGGCGCGCTGGCCCGGGCGATAGTCGGGATCGGTCCACACGCTGCGTAATTCGGCGGTGCCGATGCTGTTGGAGTAGGTCGCCTTGGCGCGGTCAACCGTGTCGCCCACCGCTGGCACCTTGCCGCCCTTTTTAGCGCGTTTGTCCATGTCGCTCCACACGACATCGTAGACCTGCTCATGCGTCTGGCCCGACGCATCGACCCAGCCCTTCACCACCTGCACGCGGTCGAGATTGGCTCCGTCGGGGTCCTTGAGCGCGGAGATCAGGAAGCTGGGCGCCTTGTTGCGGCCTACCAGTTCGCCGCCCATCGGCACGCCGCGGGCATAGCCGGCGCGCACCCAGTCGCCCGCCCAGTCGCCATCGCTGAAGTCGAAGCCGCCGAACACCCGCACCACCATGCGCGGGCCGGTGGTGGCGTAAACCTCGCGCCGCTTGAACGCGTCGAAGATTTCCGCGCGTGTATTGCCGCGCGACCAGGCGGCGGCATATCCGCCCGCAAGGTAGTTCCAGCCGAAGCGGCCTTTGCGTGTGCCGAGGTTCTGCGGCGTCAGCGCGCGATCGTGCAGAGAGGGTTCGTTGCCGCTGTGCTTGCCGAAGAAATTGTCCTCATCGCCGGTTGCAAGCGAGGTGTGGCTGTCGGTCGCGCCGATCAGGCCGAAGGCATAGGGGTTCACCCCCAGCTGCTGTTCGAGCGAAAGCCCGCGCTTCAACGCCTCGCGAACATAGCTGCCGGCAAACATTTCGGGCGTGGTAGAATGCGACAGGTCAAGGTTGCCGATGTCCCAACCTGCATCCCCGAAGCCTGCGAATTCGTCATTCGGCGAAAGGAAGGGATGGCTTTCGCTGTCGCCCTTGATCTGCGTAACTTCGACCACAGGCTCATGTTTGGCGCGCCTCTTGGCATAAGCTGCCGTCATTGGGCGACCGTCAGCGAGCGTCATTTCGAACATCAGCCCGTTCGACATGTTCGAATTGTGCGGCATGGCCAACACCTGCCCGCCCGTGTCGCGCTGGTAGGCATCCATATAATCCCACAGCTGTTCGACCTTGGTGTCGAGGCTGGGAAAAGGCAGCACCTTGCCGGTGCGATCGCTGCCGTCGCGGAACATCACCACGCGGTGGAGATTGTTGCCGCTTGGCAGCAGCGAATATTCGAACCCGGCCAGTGCCGTGAACTTGCCCGGCTTGTTGTAGCGATCGAGCAGCTTGATATGGGCGCTCCAGATTTCGCTATCCTTTTCCCGGTCGGGATCGTTGATATCCATCTGTTCGGGCAAGGTGCCCCCCGCCGCGGCCGTGATGATTTCCGACGTGGCCCGGATCGACGTCTTTGGCCCTCCATTGAGCATGTCGTGCCAGCGGCGCATGGTGGGATCGCGCAGCAACAGCCGCGGCGCTTCAGCCAGCCTGGCCAGCGAACCCATCCCGTCGCTGTGGTCGGCGATCACGAGGAAATCGAGCGGCCTGGCAAGCTTTGCAGGCACGCCCGTGGTCGATGTAACTTCATCGCCCATTGCGAATTTGAGGGCATCTTCCGCGCCCAGCCTGTTGCCGAAACCATAGGCGTCGAACGACACATCGGTGTGCAGGTGGGTGTCGCCCCAATAGGGCCGGTCGGGAAACTCGGCGAGGTCGATCGTACCCTCGCCCGTGCCCTTCTGGGCTTCATCGATCGCGGCTTCGCAGGAGACAAGCGCGAGCGTCGCCACGCCCAGCAGGCCAGCCGCAAGAAACTTGCGCATTCCACCTCTCCATTCTTCTTTTCGAACGCAAGTGTGCGCGCCGCGCGGGGTGCCGTCAAGCGAACGACTTACACCCTAGCCTGCCGTAGCGTCAGTCGCTGGGCGCAACCCTTCGCCAAGCGAAAATTCAGGCGACTCGCTTCCTGAGCAGGGCCGAGCGCTCGCAGCGGCAAACCACTTCGTCGCGCTGGTTGATCAGCTCGTGCACGAAGGTCACGATCCCGGCATCGGGGCGCGACTTGCTCTCGCGCAGCTCCTTGATCTCGGTGGTCGCGCGCATCGTATCGCCGATGAAAACCGGCTTGGGCATGACCAGCTTGTCATAGCCCAGATTGGCCACCAGCGTGCCAAGCGTGGTGTCGCCCACCGACAGGCCGACCATCAGGGCAAAGGTGAAGGTCCCGTTGACCAGGATCTGCCCGAACTCGCTGGCCCTGGCCGCTTCTAGATCGATGTGGAGCGGCTGCGGATTGTGCGTCATGGTCGAGAACAGGAGATTGTCCGTCTCGGTCACCGTGCGGCGGATTTCGTGATCGATCCGCTCACCCACCTGCCATTCGTCGAAGAATTTGCCGGCCATCGCGATCAGCTTCCCTGCTTCCAGCCAGCCACCACATCGGCACCGTCTTCCGCGCTGCTGCGGATCGTCCCGGGCGTGCGGCTGAAACGCGGCGCGGGCGCGGTGTGCCAGATGCCGTCATGCTCCTTATAGGAGCCGCGCGCCTTGAGGTGCGGATGCTCACGTGCTTCCTCGAGCGGCAGCACCGCCGCGACGCAGGCATCGCTTCCTTCCAGGATCGTGCACCATTCGGCTTGCGTCTTCGTCTTGAACAGCGCGGTCAGCCGCACAGCCATATCGTCCCAATTGGCGGGATTGTCGCGCCCTTCGGCAAGCTCGGGTGCGTCGATCTTCTCGAGCAGTTCGGCATAGAACTGCGGCTCAAGCGCCCCGACCGAAATCTCGCGCCCGTCCGCGCATTCGTAGCAGCGGTAATAATGCGCCGCGCCGCCCAGCAGGCCTTCGCCGCGTTCGGTCTTGATGTAGCCGAACTGCCGGATGCCGAAGAAGAAGCTCATCAGGCTGGTTGCGCCATCGACGATCGCCGCGTCGACGACTTGCCCCTTGCCCGAGCGCTCGCGTTCATAAAGCGCCGCCAGGATGCCGAAGGCGCAATACATCGAGCCCCCGCCGAAATCGCCGA
Source organism: Altererythrobacter sp. Z27 (assembly GCF_052683155.1). Taxonomy (NCBI): domain Bacteria; kingdom Pseudomonadati; phylum Pseudomonadota; class Alphaproteobacteria; order Sphingomonadales; family Erythrobacteraceae; genus Altererythrobacter; species Altererythrobacter sp. Z27. The sequence goes on from NZ_JBQYMC010000001.1 coordinate 1,545,779, forward strand.
CCAGGTTCTGCGGCGGGGTGGCCGGCTCGCCCTTCTTGCCCACCGCCGCCAGCGCGCCGGTGATCGCGATATAGTTGATGTCATGCCCGGCGGCATGGGAAAGCGGGCCTTCTTGGCCCCAACCGGTCATGCGCGCATAGACCAGCCGCGGATTGACCCCGAGCAGTTCGTCGGGCCCGAGCCCGAGCCGCTCCATCACGCCGGGCCGGAAGCCTTCGATCAGCACATCGGCGCTGGCTGCCGCATCGCGGCAGAACTGGCGGCCTTCCTCGCTCTTGACGTCGACCGCCACGCGGTGCCGGGCGCGCTCGACCACGGGATTGAGCACCCGCGTGCCTTGCCGTTCGATCCGCACGACTTCCGCGCCCAGATCCGCGAGCAGCATGGCGACATGTGGGCCGGGGCCAATCCCGACGAATTCGACGACCTTGAGGCCCGTCAGCGGACCGTTCGATTGCGACATGCTGTTGCTCTCCCTTGAAGTGTTTGATGCATGGCGCGCGCGCTTGGCGCTGGCAAGACCGTTTGGCGCCACCGCCCCCTGTCAAAATCGCGGAAAACCGCGGCCCGCATGCTTGCGTAGGGGGATGGGCACGATTATCAAGTGATAGCGATAACTAATTACAAATAAATAAAATCGGGTTTGCAAGACAGTAATTCTCCAATCGATTTGGGAGAATGTTAAAGCCCGGACAAGTCCATTTCTATATCGGGAGTTACGGGTGAAAGTCGCCGTCTTCGGATTGGGCCATGTCGGAAGTGTTGCCGCAGGCTGTCTTGCCAGCCAGGGCCACCGCGTGGTCGGCTTCGATACGGACCCGGCCAAAGTCGAAGCGATCAATTCGGGGCGCTCCCCGATCGTCGAACCCGGCCTCGATGCGCTGATTGCAAGGGCGGTGACAGCCGGCCAATTGTACGCGCAGGCAGATGTCTCGACGCAGCTCGACGATTGCGACATCGCCATGGTCTGCGTCGGAACTCCGAGCGCCGAAGATGGCGCGCATGACCTCCACCAGATCGTCGAGGTCAGCCGCTCGATCGCGGGAGCGATCACGCCGAACAGGGGCCACAAACTCACCATCGCCTATCGCTCGACGGTACGCCCCGGCACATGCGAGGATGTGATCCTGCCGATCTATCGAGAGTGCCTGGGCGAAGCGGCGAACGATCTGGTCGAACTGGTTCACCACCCGGAATTCCTGCGCGAGGCGCAGGCCGTGGACGACTTTCTCGACCCGCCGCGGATCGTAATCGGCACGCTCGATGGGGCACCGTCTCAGACTTGCGCAGCTCTCTACGAGGGGTACTCGGCGCCCATCTTCCATGTCGGCATCCGCGAAGCGGAGATGACCAAGTTCATGGACAATGCCTGGCATGCGACCAAGGTGACGTTCGCGAACGAAATCGGCCGCCTTTGCGAAACGCTGGGCGTTTCGGCGCGACAGATGCACGCGATGTTCATTGCCGACACTCGGCTGAACACGGGCCCGTCCTATCTCAGGCCGGGAGCTCCTTTCGGCGGATCCTGCCTGCCCAAGGACGTGCGCGCGTTGAGGCAGGTGGGTCGTGAAACGGGTGCCGACGTCCGTCTCGTCGATGCGCTGCTCGACAGCAACGAGGCGCACAAACGGCACCAGCTTGAGCGGGCGACCGCCGGGCTGGAGCCTGGGGCGCATGTGTTGCTGGTTGGCCTCGCCTTCAAGCGGGGCACGGACGATTTGCGCGAAAGTCCTCAGGTCGATCTTGCGCGCAGCCTGGTGGAGCGTGGATTCCGCGTCGACATATTCGATCCTTATGTCGAACCGGGGCGGCTGCTCGGGCAGAATCTGCGCTATGTCGAAGCGCATCTACCCGGATTTGCCGGCATGATGGTCGACAAGCCCGTCGCCGAAGCCCGGCCCTATGCACGCGTGCTTGCGGGGAACAAGCTGGTCGAGCAGCTCGACATCGACCGGAGCAAGGTGGTGGCACTATGCACCATCCCCTGAGCCACCACACGCCGCCGATGCAGGAAGGCATACCGGAGGTGATCCCGGGCGAACCGCTGCGCGGCAAATCGGTATTGATCATTGTCGAAAACCTGCCCGTGCCGTTCGACCGCCGCGTGTGGCAGGAAGCGCGCACGCTCGAGGCCGCCGGGGCCCAAGTTGCCGTGATCTGCCCCAAGGGGCGCGGCTTCTACAAAGCGCATGAAGTGATCGACGGCATCGCGATCTATCGCCATCCGCTCCCGCTCGAAGCGAGCAAGGTCGGTGGATTCCTCGTCGAGTACGGCGCAGCGCTGTTCTGGCAGGTGCGGCTGGCATGGAAGATCTGGCGCGAGCAGCGCTTCGACGCGATCCATGGCTGTAACCCTCCCGACCTGATCTTCCTCGTGGCGCTGTTGTTCAAGCCGTTCGGCGTCAAATACATCTTCGACCATCACGACATCGTGCCCGAATTGTTCGAAGCCAAATTCGGCAAGCGCGGGGTCTTCTGGCGAATCGCCCGCGTGCTCGAATGGCTCACTTTCCGCACGGCCGACGTCTCGATCGCGACCAACGACAGCTACCGCAGGATCGCGATGGACCGGGGGAAAATGCCCCCGGGCAAGGTGCATGTCGTGCGCTCCGGCCCGGACTTGTCGCGCTTGCGCCCCGTCCCTCCGGTCGAGAGCTGGAAGAACGGGCGCGCCCATCTCGTCGGCTATGTCGGGGTGATGGGCGAGCAGGAAGGCATCGAATTGCTCATCGAAGCGATCGAGCATGTCGTGCGGGACAAGGGGCGCCGCGATATCCAGTTCTGCCTGGTCGGCGATGGCCCCTCGCTGACAGAGCATCGGGACGCGGTGGCGGCGAAGGGGCTCGACCAGTTCGTCACCTTCACCGGCAGCGCAACCGACCAGCAGCTGATCGAAGTGCTTTCGACCATGGACCTGGGCGTGAACCCCGATCGGGTGAATACGATGAACGACCTATCCACAATGAACAAAATATTGGAATATATGGCGTTATCGAAACCAGTCGTTCAATTCGATGTGACCGAGGGCCGTTTCTCGGCACAAGGTGCTTCGGCCTATGCCAAGCCCAACGATCCGATCGATTTCGCCGAGAAGCTGGTCGAATTGATCGACGATCCCGCGCGGCGCGCAGCCATGGGCGCGCTGGGTCGCGAACGGATCGAGCAGGAACTCAATTGGAACCGGCAGATCGCCCCGCTGATCGCGGCCTATCGCAATGCGCTCGGCTCGGACAATTCGGGCGCGCTTCCGGCAGAGGCCGAACCACAAGCCAGCCATAGCTGATCCGCGCATGCACGGTGGCGTTCGCAAGCCGCGTATCCTCGTGGCATTCGGCACTCGGCCCGAGGCGATCAAGCTGTTCCCCGTAATCGAGGAACTGAAGCGACACGGCGGCTTCGAGGTGAAAGTCGCGGTAACCGCGCAGCACCGCGAATTGCTCGACCAAGTTCTGTCGATGGCGGGCATCGTTCCGGACATCGATCTCGACCTGATGCAGGAAGCGCAAAGCCTTGACGAGCTCGCGGCGCGCATCATCTCGTGTTTCGGCGCGGCGCTCGACAGGCTGCAACCCGATCGTGTGCTGGTCCATGGCGATACGCTGACAACCATGGCCGCAACGCTTGCCTGCTATTTCCGGCAGATCCCGGTCGGCCATGTCGAAGCGGGCTTGCGCAGCGGGAACATCTATTCGCCCTGGCCCGAGGAAGCGAACCGCAAAATCACCGGCGTAATCGCGGACCTCCATTTCGCCCCCACGTCGCGCGCAGCGAGCGCGCTTCGCCGCGAAGGCATCGACGAGGCGAGCATTCATGTCACCGGAAATACGGCGATCGACGCGCTTTTCAGGGTGCGCGAGCTGGTTGCGCGCCGACCCGAGCTGGCGCAGGCGATCGAGGACATCCGCCATCGTTTCGCGGGCAAGCGGATCATCGCCGTCACCGCCCACCGGCGCGAGAATTTCGGCGAGGGCATGGCCCAGATCGCCGAGGCGCTGCGCCAGCTCGCCTGCCGCAGCGATGTCGCCATCATCTATCCGATGCACCCCAATCCCGAAGTGCAGCGCGCGATGCGACCGGTGCTGGAAGGGCTGGCCAATGTCGCGCTGATCGCGCCGCTCGATTACCCCGGCTTCGTGCGCATGATGGAGCTGAGCGAACTGATCCTGACCGACAGCGGGGGCATACAGGAAGAAGCGCCCAGCCTTGGCAAGCCGGTGCTGGTGATGCGGCAGGAAACCGAGCGGCCCGAAGCGATCGAGGCGGGCACTGCGCGCCTGGTGGGCACCTCAAGCGAGCACATCGTGGAGGAAACCGGTCGCCTGCTCGATTGCCCGGTGAGCTATGCCGGGATGGCGCGTGCCTGCAATCCGTTCGGCGACGGGCAGGCCGCTGCGCGCATCTTGCGCGTCCTCGAAGCAAGGCACCTTACCCCGGCTACATGCGGCGGCTCGACCTGAGCTTTCCCGCATAGGCGAGCGCTGCGATGAGCACTGTGGCGCTGAAGCCGATATCGAGCATCCAGTTGATCCGCAGCGGCCCGATCGCGGGCGAAAACAGGATCGCATCGACGCGGTGGAGCGAGATCAGGCGCAAGCCGATCAGCGCGACCATGCAAAGCGTTGCCATGCGCGCCCAATCGACGGTCGCGCTCCTGCTCCAAATGCCCGCGGCCCGTATCCGTCGCGTGAAACGAACAGCCGACACCGCGACGATCGCGAGCGCAAGCAAAGAAAGCGGCCATTGGAACGTCTGGCGATCTTCCCGCGCATCGAACCGTTCGAACAATCCGCGTAGAAGGTCACCCAATATGTCCTCCGTCTGGAGGAACCGCATCAGTGCGAAGAGCAGGAAGCACGCCCCGATCACCAGCCAGCCGCGCGGGCCTGAGCGGGCCTCGCCAGCGCCGCGTGCGGCAAGCGCCGTCATGATGCAGGCCAAGGCCACGAGGACATAGAGGCCAGCTCCTAGCAGGCTGAGCTCGGACGGTCCCTCAGCGGTGATCAAACGAAGCCCCTTCCCTTCTGCCGCCAAGCCGGGAGCAGTTCCGGCCTGCGCTGCCGACCGGCATATTTGCGGTCGCAAGACATGGGAAGAACGGCGCGGGTGCTACCAACAGGATTCTGGCCCGTTCGGTTGTCAGTTACCGGCCCGCTAACTAACAAAATCCAAGGGCATCTTCGGGGACAGCCGACTCGGTTCGACAATTGGTCATGCACTTTTTTAAGGTCATCTTGGTTGGAACGCTCGCATCGGGCCTGACCGCATGCGGCGCCACGCCAAGGCCTGCGATCGGGCCGGTTGCGACCGATACCAATGCGGCGCTCGGCCAGGCAGATTATGCGACAACTGCGCCCTCGACCTACCGCTTGCGCCCGTCTGACAAGATCGCGGTCAAGGTGTTCCGCGAGCCCGACATTTCGCTCGAGGAAGTGTCGATTTCGGCTGATGGCAAGATTTCGGTGCCGCTGGCCGGTTCGCTGGTTTCCGCCGAGCGGACCACTGACGAGCTGGCAAGCGAAATCCGCCAGGCGCTGCTTGAGGCGGGCCTCCGCCGCCCGATCGTGAATGTGAATGTCGTCGAATACAGCTCGCACATCGTCACGGTCGAAGGCGGGGTGCAGGAGCCGGGCGTATACAGCTTCCAGCCGGGGGCGCGGCTTTCATCGGCGCTTTCATTGGCCAAGGGGCCCAGCCGTGTCTCCAAGCTTCAGGAAGTCGTGATCTTCCGCGAAACCGAACAAGGCATGGCGGTCGCGCTGTTCGACTACCAGCAGGTGCGGCAGGGAACCATGGCCGATCCGCTGATCGAACCCGGCGACCGGGTGGTGGTCGGCATCTCGGGGCTGTCGCAATTCTGGCAGGACCTGATCCGGGCGCTGCCCGCATTCGGCCTGTTCACGAATATCTAGGGCGGAGCGCAGGATGAACCAGTCTCCAGCCCCAGGCGATTACCAGGCTTCCGACTGGATCGGCCATCCCGATCAGGCGGGATCGCAAGGCAGGGCACGGGGCAGCGCCATCGAAATGGCGCATGTGCGCGGCTTCCTGTACCGCCAGCGTTTCGTAATCGCGGCTACGCTCGCGCTGGCTCTGCTCGGCGGATTGATCGTGACCCTGATCGCTTCCCCGACTTACGAGGCCGAAGCCACCGTCAGGGTCGATCCGGAAGGGAACACGATCGTCGAAGGCCAGGATTTGTCGCCGACTGTCGCGACCAACCAGGTCTATCAGTACATGGAAACGCTCGGCCAGGTCATCGAAAGCCGGAAGATGGCGGTAAAGGTGGTCGAGAGCCTCAAGCTCGAGGACTTGCCCGCCTTCGCTCAATCGAACCTCGAAGCTGAGCGCCCATCCGGCCTTTCCGACGAGCAATGGGACAAGCAGCGGAAACAGGACGCGGCGTCGATCCTGCAAGAACACGTTTCGGCGGAGATTCCGTTCGACAACCGGATCGTGACCATTCGCTATGAAAGCGCCGACCCGCAGCTCGCGGCCCGGATCGCCAATGCCTATGCCCAGAATTTCGTGCTGGTCGACAGCGAGCGGAGGATGGAGGCCAATCGCTATGCGCTCGAATATCTCGGCGGCGAAATTTCCGGGTTGAGGGACCGGCTGCAGGAAGCTGAGCTTGCCGCGAATGCCTATGCCAAGCGGAATGCGATCGTCAGCCCATCCGGCGGCGCTTCCTCGGAAGTGCTTTTCGGCAATGACGATACGCTGACGATAACTGCGGCGAACCTTGCCCGCATCAATGCGACCTATACCGAAGCGCGCGCGAACCGGCTTGCACTCGAGCAGCGCTGGCTGGCGATCGAAAACGTCCCCGCTCGCCAGATCTCCGAAGTGCAGCAGAGCCAGGCACTGCAGCAGATCGTGGCTGAGCGCAGCAGCGTGGCCGCCGAGCTGGCGGACTTGCGCGAACGCTATAACGGAAGCTTCCCGCAAGTCGCGGAACTGGCAGCTCGAGTTTCCGAGCTCGACCGCCAGATCGACAATGCGGGGCGCGACATCAAGGCGGGGCTGCGCAACGAGTACCAGGTCGCGCTGCGGCAGGAGCGCGCGCTTGAGGCCGAGCTCGGCCGGGTTTCAGGCGCGACGCTGGACGAGCAGGACCGCCGCGTGCGTTACGAACTGCTCGATCGCGAAGCCGGGGCGTTGCGCCTGCAGCTGGCTGCGCTGATGGAGCGCTACAACAACATTGCCGCGGCGGAGAACGTGCAGGCGGGATCGGTCACTCTGCTCGATCTTGCGATTGCGCCCCAAAGGCCCGTGTCGCCCAATCTGTTCCGCAATTTGCTTGTGGCGCTGGTGCTGGGGCTTGGCCTTGCCGCAGTGCTCGCGATCCTGCGCGAAGTCTTCGACGACCGGTTGCGCACACTCGACGATGTCGAGGCCAAGTTCGGCGCACCTTTGCTTGGCCACACGCCCTACATCGCCGAAAGCCAGATGGAGGAAGAGGCGGCAAAGCCATTCGGCGCGCTGAACGAATCCTATTCCTCGATCGTCTCGACGCTCGAATACATGCTGCCGCGCGATGGCCAGGTGATCCAGTTCACCAGCAGCCAATCCTCCGAAGGCAAGACGACAACCGCCAAGGTGGTGGCAGAGCGCTACGCCCAATTGGGCCGCAAGACCCTGCTGATCGACGCGGACCTCAGGCGCCCCGCACTGGCAGGGGAGTTCGGGCAGGAGGGAGCCGAGAAGGGGCTGACCGAAGTGGTGCTGGGGCATTGCGACCTGAGCACCGCGCTCTTGCCCGGCACGCCGGACAATCTCGACGTGCTGCCTGCGGGCAAGCTGCCGCCCAACCCGGTCGACCTGCTTTCTTCCGAAGCTTTCGCGCGCTTCGTCCAGTCGGTCAGGCCGCATTACTCGCGGATCATTTTCGATACATCTCCCGTGATGGGCATTGCCGACGCACCGCTGATCTCGCGCCATGCGGACGGCACAATCTTTATCGTCGAGGCCAATCGCGTCCACTTCGGCCAGGCCAAGGCTTCGCTGCGCCGCCTGAAGAGCGTGGGCGCGCGCATCTGCGGCGTGATCCTTACCAAATATCGCGCGCTCGAAGCGGGCCAGTCTTCGGGCTATGAGTATCGCTATTACAGCTACTCTTCCGATTGATCATGCAGCAGGCGGCCACAAAGCCCGCATCGCCCGGCGCAGTCACTTCCGCCTTGCCGTTCTCGGTGATCATTCCCGCGCATGACGAAGCCGCCGTTATCGGGCGGTGCCTGAGTGCAATTTTCGACACCGCGCCGCCATCCGCCGAAGTGGATTTGGTGGTCGCGGCGAACGGCTGTTCGGACCGCACTGTTGAGCTCGCACGCGAAGCCGCGCCGCAAGCCCGCGTGATCGAGATCGCCCAGGCTTCGAAAACCGCCGCGATCAACGCAGCGCAGGCGCACTGCCGCTATTTCCCGCGGCTGGTGGTCGATGCGGACATCGTCTGCGACTATGCTTCGCTGGCGGCGACCGCGGAGGCGCTGCGCGAGCCGGGAATCATGGCCGCCTCGCCATCGGTGCGGGTCGCGCTCGACGATGCGAGCGCATGGGTCCGCGCCTATTATCGAACATGGCTGCGGCTGCCCTATGTCACCGACAAGCTGGTGGGTGGAGGGGTCTATGGCCTGTCTGAAACGGGTTTGCGGCGGATAGGAGAATTGCCGAGCGTGGTGGCCGATGACCTCTATGTGCGCACCCGCTTCGCCCCTTGCGAGCGCGCGAATGTGACCGAAGACGGCAGAGGGCGGCCGGTCTTCACGACGATAATCCCGCCGCGCAACTGGTTCACCCTGCTGCGGATCGAGGCACGCCGGCTGCGCGGAAAGCGACAGATCGACACCGATTTTCCGACCGCGCATAGCGGAACAATCAATGGAATCAGCGTGTTGATGGCCGCAGCGCGGCAGGGCGCAGGGATCGGCAATATCGCGATCTACATCGCCACCAAGCTCCTCGCCCGGCTCCTCCACGCGTTGGGCAGCGCCGCCGGGCGCAAGGGCTGGAGCCGCGACATGTCGAGCAGGTCGTAGCCGATGACCAGAGCCGCCGTCCCAACCTATCCGGGGATCGAACCGCTCCAGCCGCAGGCGGGCCTGCTGGGCATCCCCTGGCATGTCTGGCCTGCCATTCTGGTCGGCTATGCAGCGATGATGCCGCGCGAGCTCGCGATCTCGATCGGGAGCGCCAATCTCGACCCCTATCGCCTGGTGCTCCTGGCGACGCTTCCCTTGATGATCCGGCAATTGGTCAAGGCTCCGCTCCGTCCGCACTGGATCGACCTCGTCGCAGCGATAGTGTCGCTTTGGGTGCTCGTCAGCCTCCTCGTTCATGAGCCGTTCGCGCGCGCCATGGAGACCGGGCTCGCGCTTTCGCTCGATTTCGGACTTGCCTACCTCATCGGACGGGTTTCGATCCGCAGGTCGAAGGATTTCCAGCAGCTCTTCATGGCGCTCCTTCCGGGCCTCGCGCTGATCACGCTGGTCCTGTTCGCCGAGTCCGTCGCATACCGCCATTTGCTGCGCCCGTTCGTCGCCAGCATGGTCGGTCTTCCGCCACCGGAAATCCACGACCAGGCGCGATTGGGCCTTTACCGTGCGACCGGCCCGTTCCCGCACCCAATTCTCGGCGGGGTCTTCCTTGCTACCCTGTTGCCAATCGCCTGGTTTACCCTCGACGACAGGCGGTTTCGGATCGTCGCGATCATGGTTGCTTTCGGGATGATCTTCACCGTCAGCAGCTCGGCCATTCTCGCATTTCTAGTGTGCGCTGGCCTGATCGCGATCCACGAGATGCAGCGCGTGACCGGCCTGCCGCTATTCCCGCTGGTACTGATCGGCACCCTGACCTTCGTCGCGCTCATCCTGGTCTTTTCGGAGAGCGGGCTGCTGTCCTTCGCTGCGCGCAGGCTGTCGCTATCCGAGGCATCGGGCCAGTGGCGGGTGCTGATCTGGCAATATGCGGGGGCGGAAATCTTCAGGAACCCGGTGATCGGGATCGGCCTGCGCGATTGGATGCGGCCCGGCTGGATGCAGTCGGATTCGATCGATGCGCATTTCCTCAACTGGTCCATGCGCTTCGGCCTGCCAGCCGGGCTCGGAGCGATAATCGTGATGCTTGGGTCTGCGCTGAACCTGCTCCGCAACTCGCGCTTCCAGACAGCCAATGCAGCACGGGTCTCTATCGGGATATCGTTCTCGATCATTGCGATCGTGTTCAGCGGCTTCACCGTCGCCCTGTGGGAAGGTCTGGGCGCATGGATGGTCATGCTGTGCGGGGCAGCGGTGACGCTCGGCACGCCTCCGGCCAAACTTGATCTTCGCGCCGCCGGAAGAGGCGACAATCCGGGATGAGCAGCTTCGCCTTCGTAACCAAGAGCTATCGCGGGGATTTCGAACTTTGCCGGAGCCTCTGCCAAGGCATTGACCGGCATATGCCCGAAACGACGCATTACCTGTTGGTCGATGCGGCAGACCTGAAGCTTTTCGAGCCGCTTGCGACAAATCGGCGGAAACTCGTCGATTGCAGTGCCCTTTTGCCCAAGTTCAAGGAACTGGACTTGCTGGGCCGAAGGTTGTGGTGGCGCTTTCCAGCGACCTTCGTTCGCGGCTGGATCTACCAGCAGCTTGCCAAGATCGCTTTCGTCGCCGAGATGGAGGAAGGCGCCGCCGTGCATATCGATAGCGATGTCCATTTCCGTGCCCCGCTTGACGAGCGCTTCATTGTCGAAGGAGCGACAGCGCGGCTGCTGCGCAATCCCGGTGGCGGGGCCAGCGCGCAGCACGACGATTGGCATCGCATCGCCCAAAAATCGCTCGGACTACCGATCACCGGATATTCCGGCTGCGATTACATCGGCCCCGGCGTGGTCTGGTCACCCGACCAAGTCCGAGCCATGATCGAGCGGCTCGAAGCCGTATCGGGGCGTGCATGGTACGATACGCTTGCCGGGCATTTCCGGTTCTCTGAGTACCTGCTGTACGGCACCTTTTGCGACAAGCTGGGGCTGGATGGACAAACTGGCCTTCCTTCAGGCGACTGGAGTTTCTGCCATTTGTGCTGGGGGCACGACCTGTCGACCGAGCAGGGAGTGCAGCGATTCGTCGAGGCAGCGCAGCCTCACCATGCCTGTGTCCTGATCCAATCCAACCTCGGCATCGACTACGCGAAGCGATCAGAGATCCTGCATCGCATCGACGCCAGGCTGGAGCCCACCGAGTGACCCCGCGCTTGAGCATCCTGATCGTCGGGTTCAATTCGTCCCGCTTCCTTCCGGACTGCATCGGTTCGCTCGATCTCGCATCAAGAAGGCACAGCTTCGAACTGCTCTTCATCGATAATGGCGGCGATGGGTCAGCCGAAATGATCACCCGGCTGCAACCTGCTGCGATCGTGCTGCCGGGCAGAGGCAACATCGGCTTCGCAGCCGCCAACAATCTGCTGGCGCGGCAAGCAAGCGGCGAATGGCTACTCTTGCTCAATCCCGATACCGAGCTTTACCCGGGCGCAATCGATCTCATGCTCGATGCAGCGGCGTCCGCCGAAAATTATGGCATCCTCGGCGGGACGACCGTGATCGACAAGCAAAGCCAGGCGCTGCTGCCAGAACTCGAACTGCCCGATCATCGCACGATCCTGCGAGGCCTGGTCGGTCGAGCGCCACGGAAATCGGCACTGCCCGGGACCGACCCGGTGGCTTCAGTTTCCGCGACCAGCGGCGGCTTCATGCTGATCCGTCGTTCGGTCTGGAAAGAGCTCTCGGGCCTTGATGACCGCTTCTTCCTCTACGGGGAAGACATGGATTTCTGCCACCGCGCACAGGATGCCGGATGGAAGGTCGGGCGGGTTGCGGCAGCACGGATCTTCCACGATATCGGCAGCGGGGAATTCGTTTCGCCACAGCGGCTGAAATACCGCGAAACGGGAACGGCGACATACCACCATAAGCATTTCAGCGGTCCGCGCGCATGGGCGCATGTGGCGCTCATGTGGCTGTCCATTTTCGTGCGCACGATTTTGGCCGGAGCAGCGCAATTTGTCGGCACCGGCCAGCGGGCCAGGTTTCGCTCGCTGGCGCCGCTCGCCTTCAAACCATGGAGCTGGATGCGCGGCTATCGCCGGCACGGAGACAATAACGCCCCATAGACATCAACCATTGAACCCAATCGGTTCTTAATACAGTTTCTGTTTTCCTACACGGTTCTTCATTTGATAGTCGCTTTGACGAATCGAATGGAGCGAACGATGCCAAAGGACAATTTCCAGAACTCTGCCGACAGCCTGATCTCCCCCGCGCAGATCTGCTTTCCGATCGCGCCCAGCGATAGCGAAGAACTGCTGCAGGTCACCAAAGCGATCTATGTCGGCGAAGGCGGCGATGTGACTCTGCGCACGATCGACGGGCCGGGTGACGTTACCTTTGCCAATGTACCGACCGGTGCGATTCTGGATGTCCGCGTGCGCGCAGTCCGCGCCACCGGAACTACCGCTACCAACATCGTCGGGCTCGCCTGATGGGGCGGCTCGGTATCGGGTTTCCGGCTGGCCGCAGGCGACGAGCGCAATCGGATGGAACCGTCATCGCCACAATCCAGCCTGGCGCGACATGGAACGGAACGCCAGGTAGCGGCTTTGGCACCATACCCGCCGACCCGGTCCGCACGACCGCCAAGCCGGGCCTGCAATTGCTGGTGCCGCCAAGGCAGCGCTTCACTGAAAGCCTGACGGTCGGCGTGTTGGCGATGGCCAACAACCAGGGCTCACTGCTGGCCAATCTGGGGCTTCGCCATGTGCGGGTTCACTACGAAGGCGGCGTGCACGATATCGCGGCGCCAAGCCTGCATCGTTTCGTCGATGTCAACGGCGTCGAGCGGGCATACTTCGGATGGTGGATCACGCTTGAGCACAATGGCTCGCATGGCGAGGCGCAGGTCTATTTCGAAGCCGTCCCGGCAGACCCGACGATGCAGAACCGCGTGATCGGGCCGTTCAGCTTCTTTCCTGCGGCGCAGATGCATGATTACCAGATCGAGATCGCCCCCTCGCAACCGGTCCTCACCAACCAGCGCTACCAGACCATCACTGCCGCCGGGAATGCCTTGCGCACGCTCAATGCCCAGCACCCCCGCATCCTCATCACCGAGCCGGGCAGCTACGATCTGACCCCGATCAACGCGACCTATGTCGGTGCGGGCTACTGCACCATTGAAGCCAGCGTGCCCGTCACTATTGCTAAGGCGAGCTACGTTCCCGCCAGCGGATCTGGCGCGACCAACGGCCTGCTCCGGCTTCGCTATGATGGGCTCTGGTTCCGCGGCGCGAACATCACGTTCGACTTCGCCAACGTCCATTACATCTACCACGAGTCTCCCGCGAACATCCAACATGTGTTCGAGGGCGTGAATTTCACGGACAGCAACGGTCGCGGGGCGCTTTGGCTAAAGGGGCAGAAACCGACTTTCTACGCTTGCCGCGACAATCCCTATTTCCTCGAATGCAGCGTGTCGGTCGTCCAGAACGCCTTCCTCAACGCATCGCTGGTGCGCGGCTGCGACTATAGCGATGGCGCTCATGACTCCTTCAGCTATGCACGGTGTGTCGTGTCAAACCGGGTGACGGGGCACCACAACGCCGATTGGCGGGCACCGCTCGATGCCATGACCGTGCAATATTCCGGTGCCGCTGCTACGGCCACGATCGAGCTCTCGGGTGCCAATGACGCCAATAATCGCGTCTTCACCGCGAAGGAGAATGGCGGAACTATATCCACCTTCACCGTCAGGAATACAGACGCAGACTTCAACGCGGGGACGAACTACGACGTCGCCGATGTCGTGGCCTGGCTCAATGGCCTGACAGGGTGGCACGCCACACTGCTCGATGATACCCGCCGGACGACTTCGCTGATTCACGCCAGCGCAGCGACGCTTGGCGGCTCATTCGGGGCTGTTGATACCAAGACCGCACCTGTCACCTTCCAGACCGTCTTCGACGTCCACGGGGATATGTGGGCGATCAACAATGCGTCGTCCAGGAACGGCATATTCTACTCGAACCTGATGTTCGGTAACGATCTCCCAATCATGGGGTTCGGAGCAAGTGGCTCGGAGGACATGTTTTTCGTCAATAATGCTGCGCATACGGACGAGAGCATCAATCCCTATTTCGCAAACCAGATCAGCCAATGGAACAGGCCCGGTAGCCAGATTGTCGTGGCTCACAATAGCCTGGCGAACCAGAAATTCCTTCTTCGCGCCGGCATGGGGATGACAGCTGACGCCTGGTCGCTTGTGGCCAACAATTGCATGCTCGGTATTGAGTGGGACGGCTCCCCTGCGGCTGCACTACCAATCGCAGGAAACCACATCCATGCCGGGCAACCGGTTCCCGCCGGCAGCGTGGGGACAAGCAGCGGCGGAGACCAGGCGAGCCTGTTCGCCGATGCCTCGACCGGCGATTTCACGCCTGCCGGCAGCATGTTGGCGAACCGCAAACCTCCCGTCGTAAAGCATGACCGGACCGGGCGCACACGCAGATCGACCAGTGCCTCGGCAGGTTCGGAGGCTTAGGCCAGCGGTCTGTCAGCCCCTCTCAGGCTTTCCCATTGGAGCTTCGCTTCGTCGAGCAATGGATGCCGGGTAAGCCAAAGCGCAAACGGCCAGACGATGGCGGCGGAAGCCGCCATCAGCGCCAGAGCTTGCGGGGCTGACAGACCCTCCCCAACCCACAGGTTCAGGGCATAGGGTATCCCGCCGGTCATGGCTGCTGCCCACCAGCTCTTGTCGAGGCTGGCAATTGCCTGCGCGATCGAGATACCAAAGTGACGCCGCACCAGCATCAAATTGACCGCCAAGCTGAGCCCGGCGGCGACGGCCATCCCGCCAGCCACCGCCAGCGTGCTCATGTGCGCAGTGAAGAAAAGGATCAGCAGCAAAGGCAATTGCAGCAGGCCATCGCGAAGCAGCAGCAATCTCGATTGTCCGAACGCAGCGTGGAGCTGAGCGGACCAAGCCGTTGCGCTATAGAGCAGCCCCCCCAGCGCCAGCAGCGTGGCCAGCGGCGCCACCATGGCCCATTCCTCTCCAAACACGGTAAGAGTGAGCGGGCCGGCGCTGAACCCGAGCCATGCCAATGATGGCCAGGCGAGACCGGTTAGCAGGCTTGTGGCGCGGAGATAGACACGCTGCAGTTCCGCCTTGTCGTGCCGCACCTTCGTGAACTCCGACAG
Organism: Altererythrobacter sp. Z27; assembly: GCF_052683155.1. Lineage (NCBI taxonomy): Bacteria > Pseudomonadati > Pseudomonadota > Alphaproteobacteria > Sphingomonadales > Erythrobacteraceae > Altererythrobacter > Altererythrobacter sp. Z27. Next base: position 1,561,008 of record NZ_JBQYMC010000001.1, read on the forward strand.
GACGATCGGCTGGATCGCGCCTTCCACGCTTGAGCGGAAGAACTGGGTGACGGTGCGCGCGCGATTGAAGAAGGCGGCCATGGCCAGCCCCTGGAAGCTGCCGATCAGGAGCGGGGTGAGCGCGGTCGACAATGTGATGACGAGGTGCGCCCCTGAGTATGGCACGCAGAAGTCGAACACTTCCCGGCTGCCGCGCGGTGACGGCGCGATCAGCCTGCTCTCACTGTGGACATACCTCAGCGCCAACAGTCCCACGACGCTTTCAGCGACCAGCCCCCATGAGAGCGCTTCTGGCCCGAAACCCGCCGCAAGCAGCCCGAGCGTAACGACCGCCCTGCCAACAGCGGCCCAGAGCTTGATCGCCGACAGCACGCCATAGCGCATATTGCGTGCCAGCACGGCCGCAGCAGGCACCGAGAAGGGCCGGATCAGGAAACCGATGCATGCGATCAGGAGGCACTCGACGATGGCTCCATCAGGGTACGTCAGCTTGAACAGCGCAGCGGCCACCAGGCACACCGCCAAAGCCACAAGCGAGCTTGCCCAGGCCGCGAAGCTCACTGCGCGCAATCCAAGCCTGTCGATCTGTTGGCGCTGGATCACGAAGCTCTGGATCTGGAACTCGTGCAGCGGCAGTACGATCAGGATGGCGACATAGGCCATCAGGAACACCCCGACGGCCTCCGGCGACAGGATCCGGGATACGGCCACCACCAGCCCAAGCGAAATCGCCAGCTGGCCGAAATGCGCCAGCGAAGACTGGATCACCGATTTGCCGACTTTAGCCATTCGGGCGCACCATGCCGTCGATCGCTTGGCTGCGGCCGTGCGCGAGCACAGCCCGGTCGGGCTGGCCATTTGCGCCTGTGATCACGACCCTCATTGCACGGGACTGCCCGAACATATGCGCCAGTTCAACCGTCGAGCCAATCGATCAGCCGATCGCGCTCGAGTGCGGTGGCGACAAGTTCATCGTCATTTGCGCCCTTCCAATAGCGCGCGCCCTTCTCGGCCAGCCAGGCCGGATAACCGAGCCAGCGCCAAAGGCTGTCGGGCGAACGGCCGGAAAGCTTAGCCAGTTGATAGCGGTCAGGCTGCAGGACGCGGGAAATAGCGGCGAACGGCCCGCTTCCCATTCCGCTACGCCGGGCAAGCCTGCGCTGCTGCGCGTGGCTTTCGACGGCTTCATCAGAAGCCAGCATGGCGCGGGCCGCAGCAAGGACAAGCGGCGATGCGACCTCAGAACGTTCCGCAAGCGAACCGGGCATCCATCGCGCACCCAATGCATGCGCCAGCGCAACCACGACCTGCAACGCCCGGCCAAGCTCGAGCCGCGCGCAATCCCGCTCGACCCGGTCCCAATCGAGCTTAGCTTCAGACGCCAGGAAGTGAAAATCCGCCAGTGTCAGCGGGCCGTTGGCGAAGGCATGGTGAAGCGTTGCATGCTCGAGCAAGTGCAGGAAATTGGCATGGGGTGATGGCACTCGCATTTCCTCGCCCAACAACATCACCGTCCCGGCCTCGTCGCGGATCATGGCAAGCAAGCCACCTTCCTGCTCCCAACCACGGGCGTTGAGGCGGTGATGCAGTTCGATAACGAGGCCTCTTTCCGTGTCTTCGATTTCGGGCAGCTGGTGCCCGTATTCGACACCGTAACGCCCCGCCCATGAAGCCCGGCGATAATTCGGGTGCGCCAGAAGCAGCTTCTGCGCGGCCAGCGCGTCCCCCGCTTCGAGCAGGAAGTCCACATCGCGCAGCGGGCGCAATTGAGGGGCGGGATAGGCCCCAAAGGCCAATGCCAGTCCCTTGAGTGCAATCGGTCGGAATCCTGCCTCGCGCAGGATTGCGACAACCCGCGCAATCGCCCGGCCCTGCTGCAGACTGTCCAGTGCCTGTCGGCGGGCATAGCCCGCAAGCCGCTCGGAGAATGCCCCGATGTGCACAGGCAGTTCAGCCGAGCGTTGCCAACCATAATCAAGCAGGCCGAATGTGCGGGAGCGCAGCGCCAGCGCTTCGATCTCCCGCACTTCGCTGTCGCCAAATTCTTCCAGCCCTGCGGCATGGCCACCCTCAGGATCGGCGCAACAGCGCAGCAGCAAATGCTGGGCCGAGGACAGTTCGCCGATCATGGAACCTTGCCCAGCGAAACGACGCGATCCGCCCGCGCCAGCACTTCGCGATCATGGCTGAGAAGCAGCACGGTGCATTGTCCCCGAAGTACCTCGATCGAATCGAGGATCGCCCGGCTGCTTTCCGTATCGAGCGCGGCCGTAACCTCGTCGAGGATCAGAAGGTCGGGCTTTGCAACCAAAGCCCGCGCAAGCGCAATGCGCTGAAGCTCGCCGCCTGAAAACTGCCGCCCGCCTTCCCCCATTGGAGTGGCCAGACCGAGAGGCAGGGAGAAAACGAATTCCGCGGCCGCACTCTGCAACGCGCCGCTCAATTCGGCGTCGCTCACACCATCGCGCCCCCATGCAAGGTTCTCGGCAATGGTGGCATCGAGGAAGAAGGGGCTTTGCTCGACAAAGCCCACCTGGCGGCGCCATCGACCACGCGCCTTTCCAGACAGCGGCATGCCATCGATCGTCACACTTCCGCGATCGGGAATGAGCAAGCCCGACAGCAAGTCGGCAAGGCTGCTTTTACCTGCTCCGGAATGGCCGGTGATGCCCAGAATACTGCCAGCCTCAACAGTCAGTTCGAAGCGATAGAGCGCAGGCCGGTCACGGCCTTCGAAGTGCAGTGTGACTCCCTGCAACTCGATTGCGCGTGTGAACGGCAGGCGCCCTTCCCCGCCAGTCGCCGCATCCCTGTTTTCACCCGCTTCCCGGACATGATTCAGCAAGCGATCGAGCGCGGGGACGTTGTAACGCCAGCTGCGCCGCGATTGATGGATCGTGCTGGCGAGCGGCACTGCACGGATTGCGACCACGATAAACGGCAGTAGCAGCGCCAGCGGCACGCTCCAGACCGCAAGCGCCAGGTACAGGCCCGCTGCCAGCATTGCCGCTGCGGCCACCTGGAACAGCATCTGAGTGCGATGACCGATCCGGAAATATGCGCGCTCAAGCTCTGCCAGGCGATCCGACCTGTCCGCGAACTCGCGGGCCACGATGGCCTCGGCACCGGCGATCCGCGCTGCACGCAAATGTTCGATCCCGTCGGAAAGCAAGCGCTGAAGCTGGGAATAGGCGTCCCAATAAGCTTCGCCTTCCCGGGCGCGCCGCGTTCGCATCATGGCCATCACCGCTGCAACCGGAACGACGAAGCACGCGAGCGCCAATGTCAGCAAAGGCGAGATGATCACCGCCGCCAGCGTAAGCATCGCCAGCGTGACCAGCGCGCTTGCCAATTGCAGGGCATCATTGGCGAGCGAGGCCGCACGGTCGGACTCGCCGATGATCATGGCCGCATGGTCGGCGCTGTGCTGCCGTGCGAGCCAGCGCCACTCGGCGCCCGCCATCGCACCATGCGCCATGCGGCGAAAACCGCGCGAAAGCTCAAGGCCAAGATTGCGGCGGCTTTCATTCGACGCGAATACGATCAGCCCGCGCAGGCTGACCAGTCCAACCACAGCCAGGAGCAGCAAGGGGAAGGAAATCCCGGCGAGCCAGCCAAGCCAGGCCGGAAGTTCCGCAGTTCCATCGCCTGCAACCAGATGCGCGACGGGCAACAACATGAGCAAGCCGATGCCTTCAGTGAGACTGGCTGCGGCAGCGAGCAGCGCAAGCGGAACCAGCCGCCGCCGGCCCGCCATGGCCGCCAGTTCTGCAAGTGCCTGTCGATCGGTCAGCCGCTGCTCAGCCATCATTACGCCCTTCGACATGCCGCACGAAGTGCGCCAAGGCCAGTCCGCGCGGAACCATGGCGGCAACGCGCAGCCAATCCCGCTCGCCATCGCCCTGCGGGCCCTTGCTCGCTTCGGCTATCCGCGCCATTCGATCGAAATCGAGTAGTTCCGCAGCGCTTCCCGCCGGTGCAGGCAGGCGAAATTCCCTGAGCAAGCGATCGCGGTCGCGATGGATACGGCCCAGCATGTCGGCGGACTGGATCCCCACCCGCTTTTGCCGTCGGACATCCTCGGGCACCTTGCCCCTCAGCAATTCGCGTGCAAGCGTTCGCGCTACCCCGCCTTGCAGGAATAGCTCGTCCGGCAAGCGAGCGCAGAGCTCCCACAGGGGGCGGTAGGCGGTCGGATCGCGTCGCTCGATGCCGTAGAGCAAGCGCAGCGCCAGGCTTAGCTCCGGCCCTTCGGACAGCGGGGCAGCGATCATCGCGTCGCGCGCCGCACCGCTGCTGCAGAAGCTGAAGTGATGAATGTCATGCCCCGCCGCTTGAGCGCGTGCGAGTGCCGCAAGGGTCTGCGGATGACCTGCGCGCAGGGGCGACCATTTCTCGAATGGCGATGCCAATTGTCCGCGGAGTCGATCGATCAAGCGGCGCAGCGCAGACGGCAGGCATGGCATCACGGCGTGCGCACAGGCCCTGCGCCACAATGGCCGCCCATCATCAAAGGCCCTCAGTTCGCGCAGCAGCTGCCCCCAGCGCCCACGTGCAAGCCATTGGGGAAAAGCGGCAAGGCCATCATAGCTGATCCCGCTGTCGCCGAATTCGCCGTTTAGCAACACATCGCAGCCCGAGCGCGCGGCGGTGCGGTGGATCGCATGCAGCCAATGCGCATTCATCTCATTGAGCACCGGCCAGCTTCCCAACAGCAGCATCCTGTCGAGCGTGTCGCCCGTCGCTGCCTCTTCGCCGGTGAGGAAATGTGGCTCAAGCGCAGGATAGCATTCGGCCAGCGCGCTGACATGGGCGCGCTCGTCATAGACCAACCGATGATCCGGCTTGGGCAGCCACGCTTCGACCGGAACCGCCGTGAATGATTGCAACTTCCCCTCGTCGCCTATCTGGCGAAGTGCAAAGCTCGCGACTGCTTGTGAATCCAGCCCGCCCGACAGCGAGACAGCCGGTTTGCGCGCGCCCTCCAGCGTCACCTCGGTCGCCTGCTGCATCTCGGCATCAACCGCCTCGACCGCCGTTTGCGCATCCGGAATCTCTAATGGTGTTAGGCCATCCACCGACCAATAGCGGCGCGCCTCCTTTCGGTCAGGCGAATGGACAGCGATTGCGCCGCAAGGCACCCGCTCGAGCCCGACATAATAGCTGGCTGCGGCGTCCCTGAAGTTGAGCAAACCGGCATCTGCCAGGCGCGCTGGGTCGATTTGCGGCCTGACACCGGATGCAAAGATCGAGCGGGGCAAGGAAGCGGCGACCATGCGGCTTCCATCACGCCAGACATGCAAAGGCGGCGCCTGCAGCGGCGAACGCGCGAGCCGCAAACACCGCTCTTCGGGGAACCACTGGATCGCTGCATACTCTCCGACAAGCGCGCGATCGCACTCCTCTCCCCACGCATGATGGGCAGCTGCGTAGAGTTCGCCATCGCCTTCGGGCAACGCAATGCCAAGTCGGCTGGCGAGTTCCGCGCGATGCATGATCCGGCCAGCCAGAAGAGTGTAGCTTCCATCAGGCGAGCGCGAGCTTGTGAGCCGTCGTTCAGCGGGGTTTTCATCGCCCGGCAAGCGGTCGAGCCGCACCGCCAAACCTGCCCCGGTGAATTCTCCGCTGAGGATGTCTCCCGCCTTGCCCAGTCGCATGCTCGCGACGATCCGAGGCCAGCAATCGGCGAACCAATTGCCTCCTTCCAGATCGACTGCAGCACAGATGAGCAGGTTGCGCGACATTAGGGGTGAGCGGCCATCCTTCCCTTGGCGATGCCTAACCGAACTGGGCGAAGCTGGCGACGCTCGAATAATTCTCGCGGTCGCACTGCCCGATCACCATCTCGCCACCGCATTGCACCCAGGCATGGTATGCGTGGTCGCCCTCGCGGTCATGGCGATGGATCGCGATCACCAACGTCGACGCAATAGCTTCGGCCCGCAGTAGCCATTGCAATGCGACCGCCTGCGGCAGGCATTTGCTGTGACCGGGCAGCCGCATCGCCGATCGCTCGACGCGGCGCGCCAGCGCGCGGGCTTGCAAGATCTGGCCTCGCTCCATGTCCGGGACGGCGCCTGGATTGTCGTCATCGGCAAGTTGCCCCAGGCTCGCTCGCCATGACGATAGCGGCAACCAGCGCACCAGCATCCGCGCTGCCACAAGCAAGGCCGCCGCACGCAAGGTCTGCCAGCGCTGGTGCGCAAGGGTTGGGGCAATCGCCATTCGATCACGCTTATGCGCAATCACGCAAGTTCAGCAAAGCCCGCTTGCACCAGTTCGTTGGAAAAGCGCTCTACCGCTGCGCGGCATTCGCTGTCGTCAACTGCATAGATTGCAGCAAGCCGCTCGCAAATCGTATCCAGTTCGGCTTCTTCGTCGAGCAAGCGCCAGATGACGAGGCCCGTCTCGGCGATCGAGTAGAAGGCTCCGCTATCGCCATGGATCAGGATCAACTCGCCATCCAGTTGGCTGGCGATGAATTTGCTCGGAAGTTTGCGAAGCAAGCGCGCCATGAGTGATGCTGCCGTCGAGCCTATGACCCCGGCGGAACGAGCGACTTGCCGGACCCGCTATTTCCATCTCCGGGAGGGAAGACATGTCCGGACACGGCGCTGAGGTCCGCCGTCAAGCGCCTCAGCACAGGAGGCGACCAGGTTCTGAGGTAGTCTGACGATCCCGACTCCTTTTGCCCCATTGCCCGTCTCCAGAGTTCCCTAACAATCGTCTACGCGTTTTCACGTAGCATACGGATCAGCGGAACTCTCGGCAAGCAAAGCCGCAGAACGAGTCACAATGCTTGACTATCGCCGCGCGGCGCCTTCAGCCTTGCGCTTCAAGGCGCGACAGGCGGGTGGTGATGTCATCGGTCAATTCATCGAAGCGCTCCACATCCAGTGGACGGCGCAGGATCCAGAAACGCACATTCTGAGCGATCAGCAGCATCATATGCGCATGGAAATCATGGTCGCCGCGAGCAGTATGGACGAAGCCGCGATAGATCGCTTCGGCCAGCTGCTCCAGCTTGTCAGCGCCGGTGATCGGCTCGAGCGACACCTCATCCCCCTGTTCGAGTATGATGAAGTGCTTCAATGGGCACGGTTCGCAATGTGGAACCGGAGGCTCCGCGTAATGCTTGCCGGGGAGCAACGGCACCTCGCCTCCGGCCTCGACCCCTGCAAGCCCCAGCGCATCGGACCAAAGCTTCGCCGGTTTCCCGTCGAGTATCGCGAATGGCGTTCCATCCTGCTCCGCAATGACCAGCGTATCGTCGCACAAATGGCGAAAGCCGCGGCTGGCGAGAGCGGCAGCAAGTGTCGACTTGCCCCCACCCGAAGGCGCCGTGAAAGCGATCGCCGATCCGCCGTGCTCCACCGCGCTGCAGTGCAGTGGCATCATGCCGTTGAGCCATGCCACGGCCCCCATCACAGTGCCCCACAAGTAAAGCTGGCATTCGCCCTCCAAAGACGGGTCAGGGCATTCAAGCGTCACTTGCGCGCTCTGGCGATAGTGGATCCGCGCCCCGCCTGGGGTCGTGAACACAAAGGCCTCGCGGGTCATGCGGAAATAGGGATTCTCGTAGATCACTTCGCCCGTGAGTCGAGGCGACGGCCCTCTTTGGACACGCATTGCGTCACGCAAAATCGCTTGTGCACCTTCCGCTCGGTGGAATGGCGCCACGCCGGATTTGTCGGTTACGCGGTCGATCAACTCAGGTCACCAATCCTGCCACGGCTTGCTCCAAATCCCGCACGGGAATCGGCTTCAGGCCAAGCTGCGCGGTAACGCTTTCCTACAATTTCCTCGCGCAAAACTAAGTGGTTTCCCGTAAATTCGGTTGAAGAGTGGGCGGTCCGCAGATAGTTTTCGCCCGTCGGAGCCGATCCGGAGGAACATCGTGGCCTATTTCCTCAAGAATGCCTGTGCAGCACTTGCTGCCTACGCTGTAGTGGCTACTCCCTCGACAGCGATGGCCAACACACGAGCGGGAGACCGCGGGGCCTATTACACCGCAGCTTCGACAGCACAGGTGGCCGCTTTTCCCGAGAGTGTGTGGTTTCTCCCGGAAGAACGCGACTCCGCTGAGGTCTGGAAATGGCTGACCGCGGGGGCAGCGGGTTTCCTGCTGCTCGCGGCAGTCATCTCGAAAAGCCCGGACCGCCGCCCGCCCAACCGCTCGAACGGCGCCAACTGACGAAGATATTCGGAGCCTCGCAAGGCGAAGGGGACGCAAACTGGCGCCTTCCCCTCGGCCTCGCCATTCTCTTTGCTGCGGCGATCCTCTTGGGAGGCGGCGGCGTCGCCTATGGGTTCAACAACCTCACGGTACAGCTCGCGGCTTTGCTGATATTGGCGCTCAACCGCACTGCCTTCTTTCGATTTTGGCGAGTAGCGCCAATTTCACTGCGGGCGCTCACCGCGATGGCTTTGGCCCTGCCGATCATCCAGTCGATCGCGCTTCCGCCGCAAGTTTGGCAGGCATTGCCCGGGCGCAGCCTGGTGACCGAAGCATTGGCGGCAGCCGAATTGCCGATCGGTTGGCGGCCGATCTCGCTCGATCCGGCAAGGACGCTCCTCGCCGCGCTGGGGCTGATCCTGCCACTGACCCTGCTCACCCTCGGCTGGCAATTGCGGGGGGAGCAACTGGTTCGGTTGGCCTGGTTCGTCGTAGCGCTTGGGCTGTTGCATGTTGCATGGGGTATCCCGCAGGTCCTTTCGCAGGGCGAAACAGCCATCTTTTATCGGGAAAACCCCATGCCCGGCGTGTTGTTCGGCGGTTTTGCCAATCGCAATTCAACCGGACTTTTCCTGGCTGTGTGCCTGCTTTTCGCCTTGACCCTTAAGCTCCCGGATCGGCTCGCGCCCTGGACCTGGTTGCTGCGCATCGGTTTTGGCAGCCTGTTTTCTGTTGCCATAATCCTTACCCAGTCGCGCAGCGGCATTGCGCTAGGTCTAGTCGCGTTGGCCATTGTGGGGTCACGGCATGCTCTTTCCTATCTGTCTGCACGTCGGCAGGCTTCAGGCAATGCCATGTCGATTGCACTACTTGCCTTCGTTGGCGCGGCATTGGTTGCAGCCGCCCTCGCATTTGTCCCCGGGAGCCGCGTGGAAGATGCGTTCGACCGCTTCGGCAGCGGTGATGGCCAGAGGGCCGAATTGTGGGAGGATGCTGCATACTCGGCCCGACGCTATTGGCCGGTCGGAAGTGGCATGGGCACGTTCGACGAGGTGTTCCAGTTAGACGAATCGCTTGAGCATCTGTCGCTGCGCAAGGCCGGGCGCGCGCATAATGAATATCTCGAATTGGCGATCGAGGGCGGGCTGCCCGCGCTGCTGCTCGCGATCGCGTGGATCCTTCTCGTCGCTTCCTTCGCAGTCCGGGCAAGGAAGCAGCCGGGCAGATGGACTGCCTGGGTGGGAGGTGCAGCGCTGCTGATGATCGCTTTGCAATCGACCACGGATTACCCGTTCCGCAGCCAGGCCATGCTTGCCATGGCGGCATTGGCGATGCTGCTGCTTGGCAGGTTTTCCGAACCGGCGGCGAGCGAGACGACATGAGGACCGGCCTGGCATCCGCTCTGTGGCACTTCGCGCTGGCCATTATCGCGCTGGTTGCGATCGGGGCGCAGCTTGACCGGCAGTCACGATACCAGCCGGAACTTTCCAGGTGGGTGCCTGGCCCGCTGCGCGCGTTCAGCCAATACCATATCGCTCTTGAGGCCTCGCAACTGCAAGACAGGCAGGTGGCGTTAAGCGAAGCACGCAGGCTGATCGCGCGGCGACCGGTTCCGGCCGAGCATCTTGCGCTTCTGGCCGCGTTGCAATTGCAGGATAACCCGCAAGGTCGAGGCCTGGTTACAATCCAGCAGGCCGCAAAGCGTGGCTGGCGCGAGCCCTTGTCTCAGCAAGCGCGACTACGCCTTGCCCTCGCCGCCGGTGACTATCGTGAAGCGGCGCTGCGCCTTGCGGCGATATGGGCGCTCCCCCACGATGACGAGACGCTGGAAGAACTGGCGCCGCGTGTGTTGCAGCATGCTGAGGCACGGCAAGCTCTCGCCGGACTGCTAGCCGACAGGCCTAAATGGGAGGGCGCCTACCTGAGACGCGGCAAGGAAATACTCCCGCCGGAGATAATGGCTGACATCGCCGCACGCACCCGACGTGGGACGCTGGCCCCTGAAATCAACGGTTCTGCCGCCCCTCGATAAGCCGGTCGACCAGGCTCGGGTCGGCCAGCGTTGAAGTATCTCCAAGCGAACCATAATCATTCTCGGCGATCTTCCTGAGGATACGCCGCATGATCTTGCCGCTGCGCGTCTTGGGCAGGCCGTCGGTGAACTGGATGTGGTCGGGCGTTGCGATCGGGCCGATCTCCTTGCGCACATATTGGCGCAATTCGGCGGCGAGTTCGTCGCTTCCCGCTTCCCCCGCGTTCAAGGTGACATAGCAATAAATGCCCTGCCCCTTGATGTCGTGCGGATAGCCGACCACCGCCGCCTCTGCGACAAGCGGATGTAGCACGAGCGCGCTTTCGACCTCTGCCGTGCCCATCCTGTGGCCGGACACGTTGATCACATCGTCGACGCGACCGGTGATCCAGTAATAACCATCTTCGTCGCGGCGGCACCCGTCACCGGTGAAATATTTGCCTTTGTAGGTGCTGAAATAGGTCTGCACGAAACGCTCGTGATCGCCATAGACGGTCCGCGCCTGGCCCGGCCAGCTATGCGTGATGCACAAGTTTCCGCTGGTCGCGCCTTCCAGAACTTCACCCTCGGCGCCCACCAGCTGTGGCTGCACGCCGAAGAAGGGCAGTCCGGCGCTGCCGGGCTTCATGTCATGTGCCGCGGGGAGTGTGGTGATCATGATCCCGCCGGTCTCGGTCTGCCACCAGGTGTCGATGATCGGCAGGCGCTTTTCGCCGACTACGTCGAAATACCAGCGCCAGGCCTCCGGGTTGATCGGTTCGCCCACCGTCCCCAGCAAGCGCAGCGATTTCCGGCTTCGGCTTGTCACGAAGTGATCGCCTTCGCGCATCAGGGCGCGGATTGCCGTGGGCGCGGTATAGAGAATGTTGACCTGGTGCTTGTCGATCACATCCCAGAAGCGGCCATGGTCGGGGTAGTTCGGCACGCCTTCGAAAACGAGGCTGGTCGCCCCGTTCATGAGTGGGCCGTAGACGATATAGCTGTGCCCCGTGACCCAGCCGATATCGGCGGTGCACCAGTGGATTTCGTCCGGCTGGTAATCGAACACGTAATGGAAGGTCGTGGCGGTCCAAACGCCATAGCCGCCGGTCGTGTGGAGCACGCCCTTGGGCTTCCCGGTCGAGCCTGAAGTGTAAAGGATGAACAGGGGGTCTTCCGCGTTCATCGGCTCGCACGGGCATTCCGCATCGGAAACAAGCTCGTGATACCAATGGTCGCGCCCCTCGGCCATTGCGACATCCGTACCCGTGTGCCGCACGACCAGAACGCCGTCGACTTCGACGCCTTCGTGATCGAGCGCGGCATCGACATTGGCTTTCAGCGGAACGACTTTCGCGCCCCTGAGGCCGGTATCCGCAGTGATGACAAACCTGCTGCCGCAATCGACGATGCGCCCGGCCAGCGCCTCCGGCGAGAAGCCGCCGAACACGACGGAATGGATCGCGCCGATGCGCGCGCAGGCAAGCATCGCCAGCACCCCTTCGATCACCATCGGCATATAGATCGTCACGCGGTCGCCCTTGCGCACACCCAGCGCCTTGAGCGCGTTGGCCATGCCCACCACTTCGGCATGGAGTTGGCGATAGGTCAGGCTGCGGCCAGGGCTAGCCGGGTCATCGGGCTCGAAGATCAGCGCAGTCGTATCGCCGCGCTGGTCCAAATGCCGGTCGACCGCATTGTGGCAAAGGTTGAGCTTACCGTCGGCAAACCACGCGATTTCCACCGGGTCATAGGACCAATCGCCTCCCTTGGTCGGCGCCTTGAACCAGTCGAGCCTATTGGCCTGGCCCAGCCAGAAGGAATCGGGATCCTCAACCGACTGGCGGTAGAGGCCCTTGTACTGCTCTGCCGTGCAATATGTGGAGCGATCCTGCTCGGGCCGGATGACGAAATCGCTCATGACATGGTTTCTCCCTGGTCGCTCACCATAGCGCTTAATGCCCTCTTATCGCCTTCGGTCAAAGGCCAATGGGGCGTCGGCAAGTACACAACTAGCGCGGATTTCCGCAACCGCTTCCCCGCAAAAGGCAGAGGCAGCGATCAATGGAACGCCGCTTTATGCTTGCCACATCTGTAACCAAATTGCCGCATTTGGCGCACGAAACGATCTGCACCGATGCCCCTCACGGTATTGAATTGCCATTAGTTATGGACAACCAGAGGGAAACTATGGTGCTTAGCCAGCAAATCCCCCTCATTTGGCGGGATTTGTAAGTCAATGGGGGCAAAGATCATGCGCATTGTTACCTTTAAGTCCTTACTTGCAGCCGGATCAGCGCTGGGGGCGCTAACGGCGCTTCCCGCCGCAGCAATGGCCCAAGGCCAATCGAGCGACGCCACGGCTTCGGTCGCCGGAAATTCTGCGGCGCAAGGTGAGGAATCGAGCCCGATTCTTGTCACCGGTTCGCGCATCAAGCGCGATCCGACGCAGAGCGCCCTGCCGCTAACGGTGATCGGCACGGAGGACCTCCAGCGCGAGGGCATCAACAGCCCCGAACAGCTGATTTCGTTCCTTTCGACCAACGGCAACGGTGCCGATAACCTCGCCTCAAACAGCGACGTCACCAGCGGCGCCCAGCGCGGCACCAATGGCCTGTCAGCCGCGAACCTCCGCGGCCAGGGCTCGGCCGCGACGCTCGTTTTGCTGAATGGACGGCGCGTAGCCGCTCACGGCCTCACCGGCTCGGCCGTCGACGTAAACCAGATCCCCATCGCCGCGATCGAGCGCGTTGAAGTCCTCAAGGATGGCGCTTCGGCAATCTACGGCACAGACGCGATCGGCGGTGTCATTAACTTCATCACCAAGACCGACTTCGAAGGTATCGCGGCATCGGGCTTTGCGGACCTCACCGAAGCGGGAGGCAGCTCGATCTACCGCCTTTCGGGAACCGTGGGTTATGGCGACCTTTCGGATCAAGGCTTCAACATCATGGCCTCGGTCAGCAAGAGCTGGCACAAGATCTTGCGCGGCGAAGATCGCGATTTCGTCAATGGCAACCAGCCGGAACGCGGCCTTTCGATCGACACCCGCGGCACGCCTTTCGCAACTGCAATGCCTAACGGCGCGAATGCGCTTTTCGCACCCACCGGCAGCTTGCTGAGCGGCGTTTCGCTTCCCATTCCCGGCCAGACGTTCACTGCCAGCGGAGGCATCAACGTGCTCGATCTGCCCGGCGGTGCAGGCTGCGATTCGATGGACGGAGGCATGGCCTACGACCACGAACTGTGGGCGTTCAACGGCGCCTATTATGCCTGCGCATGGGACACCGGTCGCGCGGCAGTGCTGCAGCAGCCGCTCGACACGCTGACCTATTATGGCCGCGCTACCGTCGCGCTGGGCGATCACCAGATTTCCGCGGAAGTGACCGGATCGGACGCGGATTCATCGAAGCAGTTTTCGGCCAACCAGTATGCCGGAAACACGAGCACCACTCCGCTCTACTATCCGCTCAACTCGCTGACGGCGGATACCTATAATTCGATCTACAACCAGATCCTGGCGGAATTTCCGTCGATCGCGGTGAACTATGGCAAGCCGATCGCCTATCGCTGGCGCTGCACCGTGTGCGGTCCGCGCGAATACAAGACCAACACCAAGACGTTCCGTGCAGGGCTGTTCGTCGAAGGACCGCTCGGCGGCGATTGGGATTACCAGGCCGGCGGTTCCTATGCGGAAAGCAAGGCGGTTTCGGTTCTCGGCTCGGGCTATTCCTATCGCGGCATCTTCTCGTCGAGCGCGCGCGCAGCGGCATCCGGCATTCCCGGAGCGGTGTCGGGTGGAATCGACACCCGCGCGCCGACGGCACCGGGTGCAAGCGCACCGGGCATTGTCGGCCTGCTCAACAGCGGTATCCTCAACCCGTTCTCGTTGGAGCAGTCGGCTGAAGCGCTCGCCGCGCTCGACGCGATCTCGGCTGAGGGCGTGATGCTCTACGGCGGCAAATACGATGTCTGGCAGTTCGACGCCTCTGTTTCGGGCTCGCTGTTCGACCTGCCCGGCGGCGCAGTGCAGCTGGCCGTGGGCGTCGACTATCGCCGCGAGGGCTACAGCTTCAACGGCTCGCCCGATGCCGAATTCGATCGCCCGGAAATCTTCAACGTGGCTTTCGACAACGCCAATGCGCTGGCGTCCAAGAACCGTACGGTGAAGGCGATCTACGGCGAAGTGCTGCTTCCGGTGTTCGACACCTTCGAAGTCACTGCGGCCGGGCGTCTCGATGACTACAGCGGCTTTGGAACGACCTTCAATCCCAAGATCACGGCGAAGTACCAGCCGGTCGACTGGCTGATGTTCCGCGGCTCTTACAACACGGGCTTCCGCGTTCCGAACTTCAACCAGATCTTCAACGGAGTCAGCCAATCGCCGAACCCCGGCAACACGCTGGTCGACCCGACGACCTGCCCTTCGGGCGCGGTTAGCGCCACTCCTGGCTGTGAGGCGATCACGCCAGACACGCTCACCGGCGGCAACCTCAACCTCGGCCCGGAAACATCGGATCAATACTCGATCGGCGTCGTCCTGCGTCCCGCACCGCGCTTCAGCGCCTCGCTCGACTACTGGTCGATCGCGGTCGATGACACGATCGGGGCGCTGACCTTGCGCCAGCTGCTCGACAACATTTCGTTCTTCGGGGACCGGGTGACGCGCACCAACGGGATCATCACACTGGTCGATTTGCGTGCCGACAATATCGGTTCGCGGCGGACCGAAGGCCTTGAGGTTTCGCTTCGGGGCGGAGTCGACGGCTTCGGCGGCTCGTTCTCTGCCGGGCTCGATGGCACCTACCTGCTCGAGAAGAAGGAAAAGTTCCTTCCCTCGGCTCCGTATAATGATGTGCGCGGTGTGTTCACCTATGCGGGCGATCTTGGCCTGAAGTGGAAGCACAATGCGTGGATCAACTTCACCAAGGACAATTACTCCTTCAACTTCTCGCAGATCTACCGCAACGGTTATGAGAACCAGGCGCTGCCGGGTATCGCGAACGGAACAGTGACCAGGCCTGACTACAACCCGCGTGTGAAGGCCTATGTCATCTACAACATGTCGGCTTCGGTCGAGATTCAGGAGCGTTTCCGCATCACTGCGGGGATCAAGAACCTGTTCGATACCGATCCGCCGTTTGCCATCACCTATGACAGCAACACCGGCGCGGGCAGCTCTTGGGAGCCGCGCGTTGCCGATCCGCGTGGACGGTCGTTCACGATCCTCGCTGAAATGAAGTTCTGATCTGGATTCCCGGAGCCGAGTAGCACTTGGCTCCGGGCCTTCCCCATGGGAAACGCAGATCGTACGGATCGGAGCGCGGATTTCCGGCACGATTCCGACAATTACAGATGCAATGCAACTCGCTGGAAGGGTACCGGGAAAGAGCTTCGAATCCTCTTCGCCTACGGGCTCGGCGTCCAATTCTTGGCGCGAGCGGCTCACGCGATTTCAGCTTAACATTGAGCGGTAGCCTTTTGCCCGAAGCAAGCCTCGCTGTGATGTCTGCAGTTGCTTCGCCAGCAAGCTGTCCATTCGGAGCGATCGCGATGCCAATCAAGCCATGAGTGATTGGCCCCACTCCGCTAGTTCCGGAAGCTGGGATCGATCCGGTCGAGCTTGCGCAGCAGGGCGGGCCAGGCAAGCCCGTTGGCGATCAGGGCAATGCCTTCCTCGGGGGTCTGGGCGTGCACCTTCTCGGGCGTGCCCTGCGGCGGGTTGTTCAAACCCTCACGCCCTGCGGAGAGCATCTTCACCTGCGCATCGCAGGCGCGCTCAAGGAAATAGAGCCGCAGGAAGCACTCGCCCACGGTCTTGCCGATTGCCAGCGTGCCGTGGTTGCGCAGGATCATGAAGTGCTTGTCCTGCATGTCCTCGACCAGCCGCTCGCGCTCGTCGAGGTCGGTCGCGATGCCCTCGTACTCATGGTAGGCAAGGTCCGCGAGCGCCACCATGGCGGTCTGCGTGTGCGGCAGCAGGCCGTCGGCCATCGCGCTCACCGCCTGGCCTGCGGGCGTGTGGAGGTGCATCACCGCATGCGCATCCTCGCAATTCATGTGCAGCGCCGAATGGATCGTGAAGCCAGCGGGATTGACCGGGTGCGCGGTCGGAAGCACGGGGTTCCCCTCGACGTCGATCTTGACCAGCGAAGACGCGGTGATCTCGTCGAACATCATGTCATACGGGTTGATCAGGAAGTGATGTTCCGGGCCCGGCACGCGCGCCGAAAGATGCGTGAAGATGAGATCGTCCCAGCCATAGAGCGCAACGAGGCGATAGGCGGCGGCAAGGTCGACGCGGACCTTCCATTCCTCTTCACTCACGGAGCTGCGGATGTGGGAATCATCGTTGACGGATTGGGTCTTGAGCAGGGTAGCCATCGCAATTCTCCTCGAAATTATTCGACTGCGGCTTTGTAGATGCTGGCGCGGGGGCGTTCGAACAGGCGCATGACCATGGGTTCGAAGAATTCGAGCGGCAGCGTGTCGTAATCGGGATCGAACGCCGGGCAGTCGTATTTTTCGATGAACTCGACTGTGGCTTCGAAATAGGGCGAGTCGGCATATTTGTCGCGCATGTCGCGATCGAGCCCGACGAAGTGGAAGAAGTTGTTGCCCTGGAAGATCGCGTGGTGCTCCACGATCCAGTGCAATTCCTCCGAGACGAAGGGCTTGAGGATCGAAGCTGCGATATCCGCATGGTTGTAGGCACCCAGCGTGTCGCCAATGTCATGGAGCAGCGCCATCACGACATAATCCTCCGGCTTTCCGTCGCGATGGGCGCGGGTCGCGGTCTGCAGGCAATGCGTCAGCCGGTCCACGGCAAAACCGCCGCAATCGCCTTCCAGCAGCCGCAAATGGTCGAGAATGCGCGCCCCGCCGTTCTGCGCGAAGGGCTTCATATGCGTCATGATGATGTCCCAGTCTTCCTGGGTGCCTTCCGCCATGGTGTGGAAGGCGGCGGTCTTTTCGAGCAGGTCGGTCATCGGTCTCTTCCCTTGGACAATTTTTCGCAATTGCATTGCTGTTGTTGCGAATCGCCATTTAGGGGCGCATGGATCGGAAGAATGCAAAGAACTTATCATTTGTCGAATTTCAGCCAGACACACGCGGAAGGGGACATCTTCGCCGCGCTGGTCGCGGTGGGGCGTCGGCAACGCTTTCCGGGCGGAGCGCAAGTGCTGCACCAGGGCGATCCGGGCAATGGCTTCTGGCTGATCGAACAGGGGCATGTGATGGCATGCCGCTACGGTCGCGAAGGCGAGCGGACCGTATTTGCCGTGCTGGGGCCGGGGGATCTGGTGGGCGAACTCGCCTGTTTTGCCGGAGTTACCCAGCAAGTGCATGCCATCGCCGAAGGCGAGGCGGTGCTGGCGTGGATCGATATGGCGCAGGTCGACCAGCTATTGGCGGAGGATCCGCGCTTTGCGCGCTGGCTGCTCGGCACGCTGGCGAACAAACTGCGCGGCGCGCTCGACCGTGTCGAGGAGGACCACAACCTCCCGGCGCAGGCGCGCATCGCGCGCGTTCTCGCCAATATGGCAGCGAATGGCGAGGTCCGGGTCGATATGACGCAGCAGCAGCTCGCCGATTTTGTCGGCGTATCGCGCGTGACGATCGGTCAGGTCCTTGCCATGTTCGAAGCGGAAGGGCTGATCGAGCGCGGCTATCGGCACATCCGCGTGCTCGCACCGGAACGCCTCGCATCGATTGAACGTCTAAGAACGAACGGACATTGAAATGCCTCCGCGTACGAAATGGAGACATGACATACCTGGCGGGTAAGTTGCTTCAATGCCCGATCGCGGCGTTGCTCGTGGGAAAAATCCGCTGCAGGTCAGGACTTAGGGTCTTTTCTCCCGCGCTTCTGCGGGCGCAAAAAGGTCGGCAAAAAAATCTTCCTCGTACCAGCGCGGCTCGACCTCGGCGGTGGCGATAGCAGGAGCAATAGATGCATTGACATCCGCGAATTTTGCGGCTGCCTTCCAGTCGATTGGCAGCCCAAAATCATCCGTGGGCTTGTGATAGTGCTGGCCGATGAACTCCATCATCGACCTTCCACCATCATTTCCAAGGCCGGGAAACAGATAGACGCTCGGAACTCCCTGCCTGATGAACATATATTGGTCCGACCGGATGAAGAGCCCCTCTTGCGGCATCGGATCGGGGGACAAAGTGATTCCGGATTTGATCGCTGCAGCTGCAACAAGCCCGCCAAGCGTCGAACGCTCCGCACCGAATGCGATGACATCGGAGAGATCGGTCATGGCGAGCCTTATAAATACCAGGCTATCGGCCCATTCCTTTGGCGGCAGGTCGGTGGAAGCGACAGGCTCGGGGCAACTGTACGAGATGGGAAGGCCGTACGTTTCTCCAATGATCTCCTGGCCGGCTTCATGGTCTTTGAGCGCGCGCCTGGATCCGAGTCTGCCACGTGGTTGTTGCCGGCGCTTTTAGCAGCCATTGCGGTGCTAAGCCTGACCGTGCTGGCGTGGCCCAGTCGCGGCAATCGCAAGGCCCACTACAAAGCATCCTATCCCTACGCGGGACGATTGAAGCTCGGTCATTTTCTAACGCGTTGTTTCAGTCTCGCCGCTCTCGCCGCAATTGCCGGATGGGGTTACGTCACCATGCTGCCAATGAGCGGCCTTAGTGGGCATGGCGGGTTCGAAACGCTTTCGCAAATGGATGGCCTGTTGCTGCTGTTCCAGTTCTTGTCGATCACAGGCTTTGTCGGGGGGGCGCTGGTTGCGCTGTTTAATCTCTACACGACGTGCACAGGAGCAACGATGTTCTTGGCAAAGATATGGAGCATCGCGCTTGTCTTTGCATTCCTAGTCCTCGCTTGGGTCGGCTGGCTGTCAAAGCTGTATGCTTTCACAACCAACTTCTAGCGAGACTTGTGGTGCAGATCGGTAAGTCGTCTTCCCCCATTTATGACCCGATCCCTGGCCTCACCGCGTAGGCGACCGCACGCGCTATCAACGTAGCGGAGGTGGCCACCTGGACACCTCTGCGCGGCCAACGCACCTGCATGGTCGCCTCGACATTTTTCAGAGGGTTCGATCGCCGCTGAAGACTGTGGCGCGACCGAGGTGGATACTGGTTACATAAAGCGCCCGCACGGCAGTTCCCATGTGCCGCTTTGGTTTGTGGCCGGGGGTACTCAACCCAGCCGACCAGTGGCAACCGGGCCCTCGCAGGGGTGGCATGTGGGGCGCGGCGTGCTCCTTGATCTCGCGAATGCCAACGCATGTGATGGGCTGGTTTCGGCTTATCTCAAAACGATTCAAGCGGGCTTGAAGTTTTGATATTTTCACAATAGCTTAACTCGTAGCCTCTGGGTCCCGACGCAGGCTTTGCGCCTGTATGATCGCAAGTTTGTCGCTCGTATGAAGCAGACCCGGACGCACAAAAAGAGATCGACCGAAAAGGTCATCCGCAGGGACGCAGATATGACGCCAGACCGGGCACTCGATTTCATGAATGAGATGTTGTGGTATGCTGCTTTGGCTGCTGGGCCAATCTTGCTGGCGACACTGCTCGTGGGGCTGGCCATTTCTGTTTTCCAGGTGGCAACGCAGATTCAGGAAATCACGCTTTCCTATGTCCCCAAGATCATCACCGCAGGGCTGATACTTGTCTTACTTGGGCCTTGGATGCTTGCGCAAATCATCGGCTACGCGCGCGAACTTTACCTGACGATTCCGTCGCTGGGCCTATAGCGTGAACCGGCCGAGAGTCTGAGAGTAATGGCCGACTATATTCAATTCTGGCTTGCGAGCCTCATGGTCGCGCTCCGACTGGCTCCTGCAATGGCGTTCGCACCGCCTTTCACCTTGTTCCGGATTCCGGCCACGATCAGGGTCTTGATCGCAATCGGATTGTCATTTTGGTTGGTCGCCGCCCGTCCCGAATTGACTGCTGACCGCATTGCCGGACGAAATCTTATTGGATTACTTTTCGGCGAAGTCGCGATCGGCATCGCGATAGCGCTGGGCCTGCAGATCGTGTTTGCCGCGATCGCGTGGGCCGGCCAGGCACTCGACATCCAGGCAGGGTATGGGCTTGCCATGATTGCCGACCCCACCACCAATGCGCAGATTCCGTTGGCGGGTACGATCCTTTCTTATGTCGCAGCAATGGTGTTCTTTACGACTGGGGGCCATTATGACCTGCTGTCCCTGTGGGTCGTATCGGTGGAAACGTTGCCGGTCGGCTACGGTACTTTGCGCCCGGATATAACCGCGATTGGGGCCTTCATGGGCGCAGCCTTTTTCATTGCTGTCGGCCTAGTTGGGGTCTCGATGCTGGCAATCTTCCTTGCAGATATCGTCATCGCTTTCCTAAGCCGGACCTTGCCGCAAATGAACGTGCTCTTGCTTGGGTTTCAGGTCAAGGCGATCGCCATGATCATCACATTGCCCATTTCGATCGGGCTAGCCGGCGCTCTGTTTCTCCGACTGGTGCGATTGGCCGTGTGGGCGCCCTCAAGTTACTGGGGGCATGCGGCATGAGCGACGAAGGCCAGGAGCAGAACAAATCCGAAGAGCCGACCCCACACAAATTAAAGCGGGCGCGCGAAAAGGGCCAAGTCGCCCGAAGCATGGATCTGGGCTTCGTTGGCAGTCTGACAGCGCTGGCAATTGTTGCTACGATTGGCGGGCAAGCATTCTTTGTTCGCCTTGCCGAGATGATGCGCTACAGTTTCACGGCCGGAATAAGCGGGAAAGGTGACCCCCTCGAGGCCCTCGGAGTTGTCGGCGCGACCTACTGGGGGGCGTTCCAGCCACTAATTGTGCTCGGGTTGGCTACAATGGTGGTCATGGTGACACTGGAGGTCATCCAACTCAGAGGTTTCATTTTTACAACTCATCCTCTCAAACCCGATTTCAAACGGCTGAACCCTGCCGCGGGGCTGAAGCGGCTGTTCAGCGTCAGAATGATCAAGGAAACGCTCAAGAATGTCGTCAAGTTCATCGTCTACGGCTTCGCCGCTTGGCTGATTATATCGGCTGCAATCGACACCTGGGGCCTGCGGCTGGTCGATGCGAGCTGGTTGGCGCGGGCAATGGAAGACGGCGGGACACGGCTGCTGTTTGCTTTTATCGTGATCGCTTCATTCTTCATGGTGATCGATCAGATCATCGTTCGCGGTGAATTTCGCAAGCAGATGCGGATGGGCCACAGCGAGCTCAAGCGGGAAACGAGAGAGCGCGAAGGCGAGCCCCGTCAGAAGCAAAAACGCAAGGAAATACATCGCCAAATGCGCGAGCAGGCCGACTCTCTCGGGAAGGTCGCCGGCTCGGACGTCCTCGTCGTGAATCCCGAACACTACGCTGTTGCATTGCGATACGATCCGGAAACCATGGATGCCCCCAAAGTGGTCGCCAAAGGCCGCGATCACTTCGCACAGCTTATGAAGCGCAAGGCATTGTTGCATTCCCTGCCCGTCATTCGCGACGTTGCCTTGGCCAGAAGGCTTCACTCGGATTGCGCGAAGGACGCAGAGGTCATGCCTGAGCACTACCAAGCAGTCGCGCAGCTATATCGCCTGATACAGAAGAACAATTCTCCTTCCGTAACGCAGTCGGTCGAACTTGAAACAGATTCCTTAGAGTAAAACGATTTTGGGACGCAAATACTAATGATGGAAAAATTCATCAAGAATAACAAAGATTTGACGCTAGTCCTTGGGACCGTATTGATCCTGACGATCCTGTTTTCGCCAATCCCGCCGGCGATCCTGGATCTGTCTATCATCATGAACTTCGGCCTGGCGTTCACGATCCTGCTATTAACGTTTTACGTTGCCAAGCCAGTCGAGTTCTCGACGTTTCCATCCATCTTGCTGATTGCCACATTATTCAGGTTATCTCTAAACGTCGCTTCGACCCGCCTCATCCTGACCGATGCCGACGCAGGCGATGTGATCGATTCAATTGGTGGCTATGCTGTCCAAGGTAACATCGTAATCGGCCTTGTGGTCTTTGCGATTCTTGTGGTCGTACAATACCTCGTCGTCACCAGCGGCGCCCAGCGCGTTTCCGAGGTTGCCGCCCGCTTCACGCTCGATTCCATGCCCGGTCAACAAATGAGCATTGACGCCGACTTAAACCTTGGCCTGATCGACCAGAAGGAGGCGCAGGCAAGGCGCAAGGAGCTGGAAAGCGAAGCCGCCTTTTACGGGTCTATGGATGGTGCCAGTAAATTCGTCAAAGGCGATGCGATTGCTTCCATCATCATATTGCTGATCAATCTCATCGCGGGGTTGATTGTCGGTGTCCTGCAAATGGGGATGACTTGGGGCGATGCGATGCATCGCTTTACGCTTTTGACTGTGGGTGACGGGATCGCCACCCAGTTTCCGGCACTCATTATATCGGTTGCAACAGGCATCATCGTCACGCGCTCGTCTGCCGACCGCGAACTAAGCACCGAGATATTCAAACAACTCGGCAGTGTGCGGCGCGTTCCCTTGATCGTTGCGGGCATCTTGTTTGCGATAATGCTGCTGCCAGGCATGCCAAAATGGCCGATTGCGCTGGTTGTTACACTCGCCGCCTTTGGTTGGCTTCGTAGCCGCAATGCGGGTCGCCAGGAATCTGCCCTTACCACAGATGGTGAACATGGTGCGGAGGATGAGGAGCAAGGCGACCTACGTGCGATCGAGATCCGTCTTGGTTCCGAGCTCATGGCTGCCTGGCACGACCGGCAAGCGATCCTCCTAGATCGAGTTGCAGCCCAACGAAAAACGATCGAGGCCAGTTTCGGATTCGCCTACCCAAAGGTGGTCATTGTGGAGCAAAGCGCGTTAGGGGGGCACGACTACCAGATTGCAATCCACGGCAGTGCCTATGGAGCGGGCCAACTGTTCCCCGACCGAATGCTCGCACTGCGCCAGAATGAAGACAGCAAGCCAATAGAGGGCATTCGGGGGCGCGATCCTGCGTTCGGTCTTGACGGCGTCTGGATTGAACCACGTCTTGCGCAAGAAGGCCGCGATGCAGGCTATAGTGTCATTGACCCGGAAACTGTTCTTACAACGCACCTCAATGAAGTGATCAAGGCAGAGATTTCGGTGCTTCTGACACGCGCAGCCACCATTGAACTGCTCGATGAAGTCAGGCGGCGCCAGCCTGGCCTGGTCGAGGAGCTCGTCCCGAATGTCATGACTCCGTCCGACATTCAGCGAGTGCTGCAGAATCTTCTGCAGGAACGTGTTTCAATTGCCAATATTGACCTGATCCTCGAAACGCTGGTCGATATCGGCAGGCATGATCGCGATCCTCGCAGCCTTGGAGAAAAGGTTCGTCAGAGCCTTGCCGTATCAATTTGTTCCGCGCTGCGCGGACATCACCGTGAACTCGCGGTTCTCAGCCTTGAGCCAAGGCTTGAAAACCGGATCATTACGCAGTCAGGAGACGGCGCAACTGAGAATCTTATCGCAGTCGAGCCGCGCCTGGTCGAACAATTGCTCAAGGCTTTGGCGCCGCTGGTCGACAATATGCTGCGTCAGGGCCGTACGCCTGTCCTTCTTTGTGCGGGTTCGGTTCGCAGAACCATGATGCGACTGACGCAAAGGACGATGCCCCAGCTGTCTGTAATCTCAGTTGAGGAGGTCCCAATGCGTATCTCTTTGGTCAGCTTTGCGATAGTCAAACTTGAAGACAACCCTGTGCCGGAATTGGCGGGCTGAAGGAGCAATGCGCGTGACGAATAGTGAGGCAGAGCAGCGACTGGCCACTCTCGCTGGCTACTTGGCGGAAGACCCGGAAAATGTGCCGCTGCTTATGGATTGTGCAAGCGCTTCGCTTGATGCTGGCGATTGTGACCTGGCCACCGAACTCTACCTTAGGATTGATGCGCTTGCGCCTTTGTCCGGCGTACTGGCCAACGCAGCCGGCATTGCCGCGATGCGCAGCGGCAAACAGGAGACTGCGCAAGGCTGGTTCGGCCGAGCCCTGGAAGAGGCGCCCGACGATGTGAACGTAAGGTTCAATCTGGCTTGGAGCATAGCGCTTGCCGGCGATTTCACGGGCGCTCGCGAATGGCTTGACCGCAATGTCGTGTTGCAATTGCCACAAGCGGCGATGCTGGATCTTCAGCTGGTTCATGAACTCGGCATGTTCGATGAGGCTGCACCATTGCTCACACAATATCTCGAAGCGCATCCGGATTACGCTCCATTGAATGCCGTGGCGTCAGTGCTCGCAATTGACCTAGATCGAGCCGACCTTGCCCGCACGGCGGCCCAAAATGGAGGCGATCATCCCGATGCGCTGACTACTCTTGGGACGCTTGATCTGGGTGATCGCAGCCTTGATGAGGCTCGCCTCAAGTTCGAAAAGGCGCTCATTCTGCGTCCCCATAATCCCCGCGCCGAGATCGGTCTTGGCCTCGTTGAGCTGGCCGGCGGAAATAAAAAAGCTGCGGTCTTGCGGCTCGACAAGGGTGCTGAACAATTCGAGGATCATCTCGGATCATGGATCGCTGCAGGATGGGCCCACTTTCTCGATGGCGATTTGGACACAGCGCAAGCGCGTTTTGCTACGGCGCTTGAACACGATAACACGTTCGGCGAAGCTCATGGTTCGATGGCCGTCGTCGAACTATTAAAGGGCAATATCAAAGAGGCTGAACGGCGAATGGAAGTAGCCAAACGGCTAGACCGAAAGGCGTTCTCAACGGCGTTGGCCAGCATGCTTTGGGAACAGTCGCAAGGCAATCCTGACAAGGCCGATCAAATCTTCCGCACTGCAGTTCAGCAGCGTGTTGGAGTTGGCGGAACAACTCTGCTGGATGAGCTGATCAAGGCAATGTCAGGGACATCAACGCTGCAGGAAATTTAGGGGCCGTTTCACAGGTCTTTTCTGACTTGCCGGAACAGGGCAGCGGTTTGGGGATCGGCCTGCATGATCGCGGCAGTACGATCCACTATTTCCAGAAAATTCGCGGAACTGCCTAACCTCTCACCAAGTTCCTCTTCCAGCAGATACCGAACCATCCCCCTGGCAAACTCTTCATCATTGAGGCCGTCGATTGCATTGAGGGCTGACAGCCGCTCTGCTGGCGTCATCCTAGCCTTGGCGGTTCGCGCCGCATTTCCCGGTGACGAGACCTTCGAACTCTTTACCATTCGCTGCAAATGGTTGCGAATGACCGCGAGGACCTGGTCTGAATTGGTTATGCGTGTCATGGCCTGAGGTCCTCAACCATCTCCAGCATCAATTCAAGGTACGGTTAGAATTGAACTGGCCGAGCATTAGTGATGTCGCTGACAGCTGATCGTCACCATCCTGATGGTTGACACGTGATTTGGATTCCAGCTGGGAAATCTGCTTTATCAGTAGCCGGATGTCATTATTGAGCGGTTCGTTTTCGTGATTCAGTGAAATACCGTGCTCGAAAGTCCTGATTGCCGCAGAAAATTCATCACGGATCAAATGCGTCATGCCTTCAACGAATACGCGCAGATAGTCATCTGCAGGCCCAGTCAGCAGTGGCCCCCACGTCGATAGCGCGCGATCAGCCTCGCCACTTGTCAGTTCGAAGAAGCCCAACTGGTAGCGAGCAATTCGAAATCCCGGGGCGAGCTCAATGGCCCGCACCATCGCCGCATGGGCTTCGATCGGACGTGCTTGTCCGGCAAGCACTGAGCCCCGCATGAAGTGCAGACGAGGATCGCTCGGATAGCGGGACAACGCCCTGTCAAGCACTGTTAGATCATCATGCTCCCGGTCTTCCAGAAATGCGACGAGCTCGCTGATTTCCTCGTCCTTCGCCAATTGGTCCGCCATAAACAATTCCTGCCTCATCTGAACTTTTGTAAGGCTCGCCGCAACCTTTGCAGCGCCTGTGCGTGTATCTGTGAGACTCTGCCCTTGCTCAGTCCAAGCAGCCCAGCAATCTCTTTGAACTTAATATCCTGCCGGTAGTGATAATCGAGAACAAGTCGTTCGCGATCAGGCAACTGTGCAATCCTGGAGCCCAACTCCCCCAGCATCTGGCGCCAAGCCAGCTCGTCATAAGCGGAGGGTTCACGGTCGGGCAGCTGATCGATCCTGTCCTTTGGGTCAGCTTCAAGGATAAGTCCGATCGCGATCCCGACAGCCAGCTCACGCAGCTGCGCAATGGCATCATCTGGTGAAGACTCTGAGGTTGACCTTATCGACCGGATCCGGTCCCGCTCAACTCGTGCCCGATAGCCTGCAATCGCCGCAGCCTCGCTGGTTCGCTGCCATTCGTTGCGAACCGCTCCCCGTAGCCGTTGACGCACATAGGCCTTGAACGGAACACCCCGTGCCGGGTCGTACCGTTCGATGGACGCAAGCAAGGCCTCGTGGGCAACTTGCTCGGCGTCAGAGGATTCAAGACCCGTGAGATTGAGTTTCCGCCATTCCATGCGAGCAATTGTTCGCGCGAAGGGGGAATAGCGATCAAACAGCCTGATTTTGGTTTCGGGACAAGGATTCTGCCTGAAATTCCTCCATTCGGCGGCTTCGACGAGTTCGGTGCGCACGAGGAGCTTGATTCCGAGGCCGGAGGCTGGCTGCATCATCCAAAACTGCCCAGAAGACCTTCCAGGATTAGACTCCACCCATCGATCAATACGAACATCAGTATCTTGATAGGGAGAGAAATGGTCTGCGGCGGCACCATCATCATGCCCAACGCCAGCAAGATTGATGCAACCACAAGGTCGATAAGCAGGAATGGCAATAAGACGACAAACCCTATCGTAAACGAAACGCGAAGCTCATTCATCATGAATGCCGGGACGAGCTTCAGTAATTCGACATCGCCAGGTCGCGCAGGAAGCTCTGCCCGCGCAATTGAGTATACCACTTCGAGATCGCGTTCGCGCGTGTGCTGAAGCATGAACGCCTTCAACGGTTCGGAAGCGCCATCCATCGCTTGCTCCGCGCCGATGGTGCCTGTGAGGAAGGGAGACAAGCCTCGCTCATTCACTGCATCAAGCGTGGGTTCCATGAGGAACAGAGTCATGAACAGCGCCAGACTGGTCAGGACGATATTGGGCGGAGTTTGCGGCATACCGAAAGCGTGCCGCACCATTGCGAGCACAATGACGATGCGCAGGAAGCTTGTGCAACAGACAATGAAGGCTGGAACGAACGCCAATAGCGTCAGAACTATTGCGGTTCTTGTAATCTCGGTCGAAGCCGTCATGTCGGCAGCTAACACCGGAGCTGCCGCATTCAGACCGGCGGCATGAACTGGCACTGCGACCATGATTGCCGCCAGCACGCCTGCAATGCCCAAGGCTTTCCGGTTGGTCATACTCCGGCGCCCTGACTATCAGTGAAACGGTCAATTTCGGTGACGTTCGACGCTGTCAGATGAAGCAGGTAGGTCCGGGTTCCCAGCCGCACAAGTACAAGTTGGCTACCCGGAGAAATCGGAAGACGCTGGAGCAGCCGAAGACGATCGACGCCGAGCGGATCTTCGATATTGATGGCGCCCGTCCAGCGCTTGAACCGCTCGGGCAGCATAGACATGCCGTGCCGCGCTCTCAGCAACCATATCGACGAAGCCGCTACCGTGAGGCAAAATCCAAGCGCGAGCACAATTCGCAGCCATGGTATGTCGGGGGTTGAACCCTGCGCGAGGGAGGTGCCTTGCACGCCCGCAGCAATCAGAACAGCCAGCATGAGTTCCCGCCTCTAGGCTTCTGGTTCATTTGACCCAATTTCTGTAACGCGAACTGCGAAACGGTCATTGACCGTCACGATTTCACCGCGTGCTATAGTCTGTCCGTTGAGCCGGATATCGACCGGATCGGCCGGTGTCCGATCAAGAGTTATGATGTCACCCGCGGTGACCTGGCCAAGACGGCCAATAGAGATTATGCCGGTGCCAAGGATCACTTCACAGACCACCTCGACATGATCAACAAGCTGCGCCCAGTTTGTGGACGGCACGTCCGCTTCTTTGGCTTCGGTTTGATTTTTCTTGTTCATTTCAGTTCCGCAACCTCAAGGATAATCTGTCCATCTTGTTCTCCAGGGCACCCCAGAATCGAACTTTCCCGACTGGAAATCGAGAGTGTGATCGGCTGACTGCTGAGTTGGTCAAGCGTCACGACGTCACCGATTTCAAATTGCCTTATCTCTGCAACGCGCAAACGCGCTTTCCCAAGTATTGCCGAAATATCAATTTCTTGTCGCTGACAGGCCTGGAGCGGGCTGTGCAGTGGACCTCTAGGGTGCAATTGGGGAAAGCCGGCGCGAACCACCGGCACCAGACTGCTCGACGAGCATGTCAGGGCGATCATGGGTTGGCCCAGGGTTCCGATTAAGAGGCTGATCCAGGTGGTATCCTCATTGGCACCAGCTACTGGGGGGCGCTGAAAGGCAGAAAGCCGATCTTCCAGATCGTCAAGGATCTTCAAGCTGAATCGCCTGAGCAGGCGAAGATCTGCTTCGGTGTAATGCCGTTGGGGCGCGGCACCCAGCACATCTAATGCCAACCGCAATACAGCATCATTATCTGCCTGTATGGCAATCCCGTGCGCTGGGGATCGAAGTGTTGCCCACGAAGCCGCAAGCGATTCCGGATACCTCTCCCATTTGCCCATCACGGACCATGGGTTGCTTTGAAACCAGTCCGCAGCCCAAGCATGCACTAACTGTTCAAACGATTGCACCGCCGCGCGCGTTTCAAGACAGCTGGGCGGCAACCACTCCATGCCGGTTTCAGCCATTACTGTCCTCGGATTCCGAACAATTGCTGGATCATATCGTTGCTGACCGAAATGATCTGGCTGCTGGCCTGGAAGCCGCGCTGGATCAGAATAAGATCACCGAATTGTCCGCCGAGATCTACGTTCGATGCTTCCAGTCGACGGGACAGAATGGATCCCGCCCTGGGATCGCTTGCAGCCAGAAACTGACGCTGTCCAAAACCCGAATAGGCAAAAAGCGCATTGCTGCGCTGTTCAAGCGATTGCGGGTCGCGAAAATCAGCAATTGCAACCGCTCCAAGTTCCAGCTTTTCTCCGTTGGTGTAGTTGATTTCCAGGCGACCGTTTTCGTTAACGATCAGAGAGGCAAGCGATCCTGTGGCATGACCATCGTTCTCGCGTACACGCAAGGATGATACGGTACCCGACGAAAACGATGTAACGTTGCTAGAAAAATCGAAAGTTATTCGCAGGCCATTGCTGGTATCATCGAAGATCAGTTCCCCCGCGCCGGTCACGACCTGACCGCCCTGAAATCTGAGCGTCTGCACGCCGATTGTCCTTCCGGCGGCGTCCTTTACAGTGACAGCCCAGACGTTCGGCTCAGTCGCGGACCGAGTAAATGCGGCCGACCAAGTAAATTCTTCGCCATTCGCCCCATAAACTTTGATGTCGGGTATTGTGAAGCTGGTGGCAGTCGATGACAGATTGTCGGCGAACGTGATCCGTGTCGTAGGTTCGGGAGCATCGGTCCGGAAGCCATCAACATTTAGCGCGACTGGGCGACCGTCGGAATCAAGTACTGCAAGGCGGTAGTCCGTGCCTTGCAAGACAACGAAACCTTCGTCATTGACCACAAAACTGCCCGTTCGTGTATATATTTGCCTATCTCCGTCAATGAGTACGAAGAAGCCATTGCCATCAATAGACAAATCAAGATCTCTACTGGTTTGACGAAATTCTCCCTGGCCAAAGTTTATGGTCAAATCCTTCATAGTCACACCATGGCCGATACTTGAAGAATTATTTCCGTAGGCAAGCCCGTTAATATTTTTCGGGCTAAATAGATTACTAAAAGTTACATTGTTAGACTTGAAACCAAGTGTGTTTAGATTGCTGACATTGTTACTTACCGCCTGAAGGCCTTTGGAATAGGCTCCCAGGCCCGACAAGCCGACGTATATCGCTCCAAACATCACTGGATCTCCCTAATTTGACTTACGTTTCCAAGTGGCAATCCTGGAATGGTCCTGCCATCGACTGTCTCAATCGTAAGCGCGGGCGCTCCATCAGCGAAAGAAACTGCCGTAACTTTCCCGGTAAGCGTTGCCGCACCGGCTGCGACATCAACTGTGCGCCCAATCAGGCTGACAGCTTGACCGGTTGTCTGCGCCCGCACGAGCGCTTCAATGTTATCGCTCATCGTTTGGGTTTGCTGAATCTGCGAAAACTGGGCCAGCTGAGAGACAAACTGAAAATTGTCCATCGGCTCAAGTGGATCCTGATAGGTCAACTGCGTAAGGACGATCTGCAATAGGCTCTGGAAGCTCAGGCCAAACTGGTCGGTCGCGTTGCTTTCAGCCTGTACGCCGGTCGAATTGGCTGCCGGAGCGATACGCTCAATACGCACGGGAGGGACTTCCTGCATGTCAGCCCTCCCTTCCCTGACCCACAATAGCTACAGGCTTGTCAGGTAGGCCATAGGCGCCAAGCATGTTCTTTATTGCGTTTTGGAGCGCATATTTCTCACGGTGATCAAGCGTGACCCCGCGGACAAATATTCTATATTCGTCAGTTGCTTCCAACATGCTTGCCAATACTTGAGCCCGAGAAATCTGTTGGGCCGTTGATTGACGAAATCGTCCTTCTGTGCGCGGATTATTACTTTCGATGCCATCTTGAACGCTCAACTTTTCAGCAGCGTCGCAGCTTTCAGACGCGCCTTGCGCACCTGCTTTATTGTCTAGCGCCGGTTCGCTGGTGTGGGTGGCGTGCAGTATCGGGGCACTGGCTCTGGTTCTGACTGGCGGTGCAAACGGAATCTCCAGGCGATTTGGCGCACCGCCGAATGAAAGATATGGCTGAAATTCAACAGAATAGGTTCCGCCAATTTGCTGTCCGTGCCCCGGCGATCTGTGCAACGGATTACCTTGCCCCTTGCTTTGATGTAGATGCCCCAAATGTTCTTGCAACACCTCGACTGAAGTCGGCCCCACTACAGGACGCGCATCGAACGCGACCGCACGACCAGAGGTGGCCATGGCAATATTGAAGCGTCCGCCACTGGCATCAAGCTCCATTCCACCCTCTAGACCTTCGGCCGCTACGCTTCGGAAATGTCGGGCCACTGGTGGACCCTGTGAAGCGTCAGACAATATCTGCCTGAATTCTTTACCTGCGTCGGTCTGGCGCGAGTTCGCGACACCTTTGTTGGTCGGCCGATCAGAATAATTTGTAATTCTACCGGAAGAGACGCTCGGCGTGTTCATGCGCAATTTCTTTCACCTAACGCGTTGCGGAGGGATCTCACATCACGCAGTTTGGCCTCATCTTTTTTCGCCTCAAACTTGAGGATAGCCTTTCGCGCCCTGTCGCCAAGTTCCTGACTTCGAACGATCTCGCCCTTCAACCTGTCCTTTGCCTCAGCATATAGATCGGCAGCCACGGTCATTTGCGCCGACGCTTGGCCTGTGCAATCCGCTGCTAGCTTCAATTGCGCGGCAACCACGCTCCAGCGGTCAAGGCACATGGCCGGAACGCCGCACAGTGTCATGAGCGCCTCGTGGATTTCGTCTTCCGAGTTCATGGCGTGACGATGCGCTTCTTCGGACAAAATGAGGGCGGAACGCGCATGCTCGGTACTGACGCGTTCACGTCGTTCACGCAGCAACTGCAATCGTGCCAGCGAAGCAAGGCGGTCTGGCAGGTTCATAGAGTTTCACCCAATTCCGCGAGACGCCCGAGCTGCCGATCGACTGACGCAAGATCCGGCTTGAATGGACTATGCTGACGCAGAAAATCAGCGATTTCAGATTGTAGCCGTACCGCACGGTCAATTTCGGGATTGGAGCCGGACTGATAGATTCCACTTTCGATCATATCGCGCGATTCCTGGTAGACGGCGAAATTGCGCCGAACGGACTGTGCCGCCTTGAGTGCTTGGGGCTCAAGCACTCTGTCGCTGGTCCGGCTGACTGACGCCGCGATGTCAATTGCGGGAAAGTGACCTTTCTCAGCCAGCCTTCGTGAAAGCACAATGTGACCATCGAGGATCGATTTCATCGTCTCGACGATCGGATCGTCGACATCATCGGTCTCACTCAGGATCGTGAAGACCGCGGTTATGGCCCCGCTACCCTTGATGGCGCCACACCGTTCGATTACTGCGGGCAGGGCAGCGAACACATTGGGCGTATATGAACGGACTGATGGCACTTCGCCGGCGGCAAGGCCGATCTCGCGCATCGCTATCGCGAGCCGGGTAACGGAATCAACAAATAGCACGACGTGCTCCCCGCGACTGCGCCACTCTTCGCATAGGGCCAACGCCTGGTAGATGGCACGTACGCGAACGCTCGGGCTGTCGTCTGACGTCGCTGCCACCAAGGCCACATGACCGGCACGGGCACCCTTTTCATGGGCTGACCACAACTGCTCTACTTCCCGGCCGCGCTCACCGATCAAGCACAAGACGACCCGGTCACATGCCACGCTGTGAGACAGTTGTTCCACCAGGGTGGTTTTGCCAACACCTGCCGCAGCGAAGATTCCGATGCGCTGACCGATTGCGATCGGCAGTAATCCATCAATTGCTGAGAATCCGGTCGCCAGACGGTCGGCAATTATGGTCCTGTTCAGTACTCCGGTGCGGGCATCGGTTCGGTGCGGGGCAGCTGCTATTGCTTTCCCTCCATCGATTGGCCGACCAAACGCGTCAACTGCGCGACCAGCGAACCCCGCGCCGCTACGAAATGCCGAATGCTCCGGTGATTTACGAACCTGTGTGCCTGGCCGAACGAGTTCTACCGGCCCCAGCGGGAGCAGTCGGATTCCGACTTCATCGACTGCCACAACCTCTGCCAGCAAGGCATCATCGCCCGCGCCCAACTGACAGAATTCGCCGACCGACGAGATGGGTCCATTCGCTCGTATCCAGCCCTGACCGACAGCAACAACTTCGCCGCAATACTGCGCAAAGCTGGCCGACCTGATGGCTTGTGCAAGTGCGTTCTGATCGGTCATCCGGCAGTTTCCGGGGAGTTTGCATGCTTCATCAGAAAATCTTGCGCGGCCTTCGCCTGAACCGGGATGGATGCATCAACATGCCCGAGTTCAAGATCAAAAAGACATGAACCTGAAGGCAAAGTTTGGTCGACTTCTACCGCCATTCTACCTAACCGATCGCACAGGCTGGAAAGATTGGAATCCTCCGAGAAATCAGCTCCGCTCACCTGCACCCGCAAGACCTTGGAAGACTTGAGCATCTCGGCCCATTTACACGCCGTCTGCAAAACCAGCTCTGACTGCCTGCCGGAATCGCCGAGAATCGTGGACAGTGTGGCAAGCGCCAGTTCGATCGCCAGATCCCGCTCACCATCGAGACGTTGATCAATAGATACCAACGCGTCCTCGATCGCTTGGGACAACAGGGTCGCGCGCTCCTTCTCCTGTGAAACTGCGTCGCGCAGCCCCTTTTCATATCCCTCTGCATTTGCCTCGGCTCGCGCCGAGCTAGTCTCCGCCTTTGCGGCCTCAAGTTCGTCGGACAACTGGCTCACCCTGCTTCGCAAGGCCTCCAACTCATCCGCCTGATCGGGCAAAACTTGTGCCGCCAAGTTCTGCGTCGACGGCGATGTCGGGCGCGTATCTTCGGCATAGTCCCCGATCGATCGGCGAAAGGCGAATGGGCGTCCGATACGTTGGACCGATGATGTTTGCTTGATAAGGCTCATCGCGGGCTCGATTCCGCCGGGAGCAGCAGTTGCTGAAGACTCGTCAAAAGTAGTCGCCAGCCCATTGGTTCCGGCACCTGGAGCAGCTCGACACCCGCCCGATGCTCGGCGACGAGGGTGTTTTTTGCCAAGCGCGTCAAGTCAATGTTGTCATTCTTATCGCTGTTCTCAATTAAATCCCCAAGCCAGGCTGAATATGCAAGGTATTGCCGATCCAGCGCACGTAGCCGCTTTGCCTCATCGGCGCGTTCAAGTTTCTCAGATGCGACCGCCGCTTCGAACGCTGTCCGTTCATCATCATCGAGGAGTTCAAGAATCGCCTTCTTGTCGTTGCGCCCCAAGCCTTCGAAACGCCGGTAGAGGGCGGCATACTCGGTGCAGTTACTAGTCACGATTAGCGCTCCGCCCATTAGCCGCTGCGTCTTTGAGCAAATCTGCAAAACGGACGATCTCTTCGTCATTGAGCCGTTTGCGCGGCCATGCGGCAAGACCGACCAGTGCAAGAAGCACGAGCCCGATCCACAACCACTTCGACCAAAGCAGAGTGGCCGCGCCATCGCCCCATTCGGTAGCAGCACCCAACTTCGGCGCCATGGACGGTTGCTCGACAGGCGTCGCGCCAGGCAAAGCGCCTGGGTTAGCATTGATCGAACGGGACAATGCGCCTGTAGAGAAGATCAGCACGTCGCCGCGCGACTCGACGATCTGCAGGCTATCCGCCAGTGCATTCTGAATGAGGGTCCTTTCCTCCTCATCCAAAGCAATTGGCGTTCTAACTAGAATCCGAAAAGCAAACCCATCGCGAAGAACCTCTGGCTGTCTCGAAACGATAGGCCCGGTTGCACCTTTAGCGCTCGCTTGACCGCCTCCCCCTAGGGCCAGCGGACGCAGCGCAAACTCGATATCAAAGGATGTCTTTGGCAAGTATTGTTCGATTACCGTGCGCCCTTTGGCAGCAAAATAGCTCTCAAGCGCTGCCAGCTCAGACATTGCGCCCAACCCGCCCGCATCCCCCATTGCGGTAATTCCACTGACCAAATTCCCATCGCTGCTAAGAACGGCAACATCTGCGACAGTCAGGCCCGGAACCGAAGATGCAACGAGCTGCTGAATTCCCTGAATTTTCTTGTCCGTCAGCGCTTTTCCTACGGTAGTCTCCAAAGAAACCGCCGCCGTTGGCGATTCTTGTCCTGCGCGAAAAATGGACCGCTCCGGTATGGCCAAATGCACTCGCGCAAACTCAATGCCGTCCATCATCATGATCGAGCGCGCGAGTTCGCCCTGCATGGCCCGCTGAAAATTGATCTTTTGGGCGAACTCTGTGAGGCCCATATCGCTGTCGTTGAACAGCTCAAAGCCGACAGTCCCTCCCATCGCCAAGTTCGAACCTGCGACTGATACCCGAGCCTGTGCGATCTGGTCTTCAGGCACAAGAATGTCATGCCCTTCATTCTCAAGCCGGTAAGGGATGCCCACCGCATCCAACTCAGCTACGATCGCCGATGCATCGGTTTCGCGAATATTCTCATAGACCGTTGCATAACTGGTCCGCAGAAACGCGAACCACAAGATCGACAGCACGCAAATAATGGCCAGAAGTATCGCTATGAAAAGGCGCGTTGAGGGGGATCGCATGGACATAACACAATAGACCGATCAAAGTTGTAGGTTCATAAGTTCCCGATAGCCTTCCAGCAGCCTCTGGCGCACTTGCATTGCCATTTCGACAGCAAGTCGAGCTTCCTCGAGCGCAATGGTCACATGATGAATTGGCGTGCTTCCATCGAGCGCAAATTGGGTGACCATCTGATCCGCATGAGCGACTTTGGCATTCATTCGCGCCAGACCATGGGCGATCAGGTCGGCGAAATTTCCTGAAGCCGCGCTCGTGCCTGCAGCACCTCCTGATTGTGCAGCCGGATCAAGCAGGTGCACTGAATAGATTGAGTCCAAAATACGGGCGGCCGGATCGGCACCTACTGCGCCAAGGGCGACGATCTCGCTCATGCCTGACGTCCTAGCTGCAAGGCAGCAGAATACATCTGCGTTGCTGCGGTCAGCGCGACGAGGTTGGCTTCATAGGAGCGCTGTGTTTTGATCATCAGCGCCATTTCTTCCGCCTGGCTGATCGCCGGCAGCGTCACGAAGCCAGCTTCGTCTGCATGGGGATGTCCGGGATCATAGACTTGCCGTGATGCCGCGTTGGTCGCCGCAATGTCGTAAACCATCACGCCCTTGCGCGGTATCCCATCATAGGCGGAGAGGGTTTGGCGCAACGCTTCTGGAAACCCATCGACCGGCCCACTTACGAGTCGACGGGTGACATACGGTCCGCCATCGGCAGTGCGCGTTGTATTCATATTGGCAATGTTTGCAGCGATAACTTCAAGCCTACGCCACTCGACATCAAGGCCAGAGCGACTGATTTCCATTGCTTCCATGATTATTGCCCCCCTCGAACCACAAGGTGCGCAAGGCTCATTTGTCGCCCAAGAATATCGGACAGGGCCGCGAACCTCATGGCGGTTGCTGACGCGCCTTGCATTTCCAGGTCGAGCCTGATTTCGCCGCCTGACTGGGCGGAACCAAGGGTCGTCATCCGGGGCACAAAAGTGCGGACCGCATCGGGCCCTTGTAAAAACGCAGCCTGTAGCGCGGCTTCGAAATCTACAACCTTGCGGGCATAGGCTACCGAACCGGAGTTGGCGATGTTTTGCGCAATTGCGGACTGTCGCTGAACAAGCGCGTCCATGACCTTGATGGTGACAATCTGGGAAAGCTCGGACATAATCCCTCGTGGGCAAGATTATTGAACAACAATTTCGGCGTGAAGTCCCCCGGCGGCGCGGATCGCCTGCAGGATTGATATGACCCGTCGCGTACCCACTCCGGTGGCATTTAGCCCCTGAACTAGCGCTGCCACCGTCGTGTTGGGGAAGGTGGCGACAACATCATCAGTCCCCTCATCGACGGTAAGTTGAGAGTTGGTAATTACCAGGCTGGAGATATCGTTCGAGAAGCCAGCAATGAAGCTCGGCTGGCTGGCGAAACTTTCGGATTGCACTGTCACTTTGATGTCGCCTTGGCTGACCACCACGCTCGACAGCCGTACTTCGGCACCTGCCACGATGGTTCCAGTGCGTTCGTTGATCACTATCCGGGCGACAGTGTCTGGGGTGACCGGCAGGTTTTCCAACCGCGCCAGAAACGAAGGCAGAAGAGATGGGGAGCCACCAAAGGCAATTACCACCTCATCGGCATTCTTCACATAAGCAACCGGGCGAGATTGCGAGGCGTTGATTGCCATGGCAATACGTTCAGCCGTGGTGAAGCTCGGTTCTTTGAGCAAGAACGAAACTTCGCCGGAAGGCTTCAGCAGCTGCGCATCGACCGGAAACTCGATCGTCGCCCCACCTGCAAGAACGGCGGTGGTCGGAAAATTCCGTTGCTGCCGCTGTAGATTGACCTCGAAATCATACCCGCCCACTGTGAGCGCTCCCTGGGCCAGGGCATAAGGCTGCTGGTTTGCTCCAAGCAAAGGCGTCATCAGCAATGTGCCGCCAGCGAGCGACCGGGCGTCCCCTACCGAGGAGACCACCGCATCGACCCTGTCGCCGGGATTTGCTGAAGGCGGGAGTATCGCGGTGACGATGACAACGGCAACGTTCCGGCTGTTGATCTGGTCTTCGGTCACAGTTGTGCCAAGCCGGGCAAGCACATTGCGCAACGCAATCTTTGTAACCTCATTGCGCCGGGTGTCGCCAGTCCCGGCAAGGCCGGTGACCAATCCGTAACCGATCAATGCATTGTCACGCCACCCATCGAAACGGCCAAGGCCCTTGAGAGGAACGTCCTGAGCGTAGGC
This sequence comes from Altererythrobacter sp. Z27, assembly GCF_052683155.1. Classification (NCBI taxonomy): domain Bacteria; kingdom Pseudomonadati; phylum Pseudomonadota; class Alphaproteobacteria; order Sphingomonadales; family Erythrobacteraceae; genus Altererythrobacter; species Altererythrobacter sp. Z27. The sequence goes on from NZ_JBQYMC010000001.1 coordinate 1,598,718, forward strand.
CGCTGGCGCGAACAGGCATACGAACGCAATCAGATTGACAGTCAAAGAGCGTCGCATCATCCGATCCCCAGGAAACTGAAAATACGGTTGATCAACCCTGGCTCGGCGCTCTTTGAGACGAAGCCTTTGCCATCGTACTGTATCTCAGCCCCCGCCAGTCGGTTCGACAGCACCATGTTTTCAGGCGAGATGTCGACGTGGCGGACGCGGCCGCGCAGCCGGATATTGCGTCGTTCGCCGTTTACCAGCAGGAATTGCTCGCCTTCGACCATGAGTTCGCCATTGGGAAAGACCTGCGTCACGACTGCGGTTATGCTGGCGGCGAAGCGGTCCGACCGTTCGGTCTCGCCCCCTCCGCGATAGGAGCTGTCGAAACCGAAGTTTAGGGATTCGTCGACTCCGCCAACCCGTGCGCCGCCACCAAACGTTGTCCCTTTGCTCGAGCGGGTTCCAATCCGATTGGTGGCGCTAGCTGCCTCGTTGATGACGATCGTCAACAGATCGCCCACCTGACGCGCCTTGATATCGGCGGCGACCCCAGCCCACGAATTGCCTGAGTAGAGTTGCTCAGCCGAGGCAGAAGTGGCGTTAAAGAAAAGCACCCCCCCTAACACGAGCATCGATTGTGCCTTCATTGGGAAGCTCCTGTTTGCTCGAGTGAAAGTCGTGTTGTGATAACTTCGCCATCGTCGGTCTTCACGAAAACGCGCCCGCCCCGTACTCCGGGTTGAAGCATGGTCACCTTGCGCTCGACGATGACCGGGCCAGCGGCATAACGGAGCGTGATGGCTTTTCCTTCGGGTACGACCTCGCCTTGATTCAAGCGCAAGGCGCCAAGGTTGGCCCCGGCAGGAATAAACTCACGCGCAAAAGTCGAACTGGAGGCTGCATCGTACCCTAATGCTGCTGCGACCTTGCCGGAAGGGCACTCTACCGCAGCAGCATTGGAAATTGTGATTGGCTCACCAGCCGGAAGATCGATTAGTGCGGCGTAACAATTCCCGCGGTGAACCGTCCGGAGTGCGGGGCGAGACAAGCGGACTCGCCCGTTGAAACGCAGCACGAATTGAAGTGCAGGGAAACGATTTCGCAGCATCCGCCGCACCGTGCCCTCATCTAGCTCAAGCGACGTTCGCTGTTGCGAGAGCATTCCAAGAACTTCCGATTCATATCCTGGCGCTTGGGCAACATCTCCAACGCGAATGTAGCGATCTGGCAGCACGATCTCGTCGGAGGTCGCTGCGGGAAGCCCTGCCGTCAGAAGAAACAACGCAAGCATGGCTTCCCTTTCCCGCCCGATCTAACGCTGAAGGTTGTTGGCGACAGCGGACAGCTGGTCCGCGGCCTGAATGACCTGCGCACTCGCGGCATAAGCGCGCTGCAGGACGAGCATCTCCACCATCGAAGATGCCATATCCACGTTGGACCCTTCGATCATTTTCTGTGCGATCTTGCCGCTGCCGTCTTCGCCCGGGACGGCTTCAATGATGCGGGCATTCTCAACTGTCTTGAACAGGCCATCTCCTGCACGAACCAGGTCCGCGTCGGTTTCCGTGCGGACCAGCATGATCTGCCCGAGTTCCACCGCATTTCCAGCTTCTGCCCGTCCGATCACGACCCCATCTGGATCAATTCTCAGCTCCGTAATGTCATCAGGCACGGCGATGAGCGAGCGCAGGGGAAGCCCGCCTTCAACCGAAAGGTAACCGTCCCGATTGATGCCAAGGCGTCCACCGCGCCAAAGATAGCTTTCACCCCTCGGCGCCATCAGTTCGATGAACCCGCGACCATCGATCGCAATGTCCATCTCAGAGGCTGTTGGGCGCAGCTCACCGGTTTCAGAATACATCGAGCGCGACACCATCCTGACCCCGCCCGCCGGGCTCGAGACTTCCAAAGCCTGCCGCTCGGTCTCGGTATTTGGCTGCGGCCTGACCGCCATAACCTCGGCAAACCGCACGTCCTCTCGCTTGAAACCGGCGGTGTTGACGTTGGCAACGTTGTTGGCGATGGTTTCAAGCGCTCGCTGCTGTGCTCGCAGCGCAACCGCGCCCACTTCATAGGCCCCGTTCATCAGCTGCTCCTGCTGAAAGTTGAAACCGCCTGGCTGATCAGTCGGTCGTAGGCACGCACCAGCTGTGCGCCGCTTTCAACCTGCCGCTGAGAGCGCATGAGTTCGACCATCTCGTCCGAAAGGGTCACGTTGGACGACTCCAGCATGCCCTGCCTGAGTTCGCTGCCAATGGCTTCAGGCAGCGCCGCTGCCCGATCAATCGGGAACTGTTCACCAGGCGCCTCAGGGCCACTTGCATAGATCCCGATCGCTCCGATCGGTGCGCCATCTTCAAGGACCGTGCCGTCGGCCAGAAAATCGATCGCACCGGCACCAACCACGAGATCCCCCCCGCCCGCTTGCTGCAGAACCCGGCCAAGCGGGTCGGTGACCGTGCCTTGCGGCCCCAGTGCGAACTGCCCGCCGCGCACGAGAGAGTAACGGTCGCCGCTGCGAAGGAGCAGGAAACCCGTGCCATCAATTGCAAGATCCAGCGCATTGCCGGTTTCAACGAGGGCTGATTGCGTCATCTGGCGCAAGGATGTGACTTGCGGGAGCGGCTGTGCCTGCCGAACCGGAACGCCGGATCCCCCGAGCAACTGCGTAAACGCAACTTCGCGCTTATAGCCCGGCGTATTCACGTTCGTGATATTCCGCGCACACGTCTCCACTCGCCGCTCACCACCAATCAAGGTGGCGGCAGCCGTTTCCAGCAAGCCCATAGATTTGCGACCCTTTGAAATTCTCCGAATCAATGGTTATCCAATAGCTTCGGCTTGTCAACCTGAGTTTTAGATACCACTTTTAGACGTTACGGAATCCGACCAAAAGGCGCGCTGAAGGGCGTGTTGAGAGACGATCGCCAGGGCAGTTTCACCCAAGCTTGGGCGACTTTTCGAGTCGCATCGAATGTATTGCTTGGTAAGATTCTGAAGCTTGCAACCTAGCCGCGCGAAGTCGAAACCCGCCGGAATAATCGCGGTTGAGTACAGTAGCATCGACTCTGGAGTCGAACCCTTCCAGGTCGTCAAGCGCTCCATGCCAACAAGGGCTTCCGGGCATTACCGCGCCGGTCGGGAATTGATCGGACTCTGGCCCGGCCTGATCGGGCCAGCCGCTTCGCTGATGGCTTCCAAATTACCATCGTCTCGGCATCTTCGCGGCCGTTCATCGCAGCCATCCGTCACTATGCGGACACATGGCAACCCTATGCAATCATGACGAATAGTTTTGAATCAGGCTCTTTTGCGCAATGGCCATGCGCGTTGTCTTAGCCCGCCCGCGATTTGACTGGCCGAACCCGTCAATCAATCGAAACATAGTTGGCAGGCACGATCCGAGTTTCACGCACATCGCCGGTTTCAGCCGTTTGGCCATCCTCAGGCCAGGCGTGAAGATATCGGCCTGACCAGCCGATCCTTTTCAGAATACAAGCGAAAATCCAATCGACTACCCGGTCATTGTGATCTCCCTCGCCGTGAATGAGATCCGGCATATCTTTTAGCTTCTTTAGGCCTGCATACAACTCAGAATGCTGATCCAGCATTTCGGAACATGCCCTATCCGACCACTGGCCGGTAAGAACTTCAAAGTGAAATTCCGTCAGCTTAATAAGTATATCGGGATATCTCTTATTGTTTTTCGCACGAGATAGAGAATTATTTAGTTCATCCCTCGCAAATGATGAAATTCCCATGCAGGTAAGAATCAGTTTACTGTCGAACCACGGCTGATACCCTTGATCGCCGTGTCTAGAAACTCCATCTGGAATCGGAGCTACTGTAAAATCCCCACCGCAAAGATAGGCGGCAGCTGCCGGAAATGTTTCATCACGAGAATTACCTTCCCAGAATTCTTCCCAAAATCCATCTCTTGAGGCGAACTCGCTCGCGTCGCTAACCATCCGATTGTACGCCTCAACGCAGTCGGAAAAGTTTCGGCGCGCGTTAGACATATCGCCCCTGCGCCAATCGAGCAGGCCGAGCTGGAATAGATTTTTCTGCGCCGACGATAGATTGAAGAGTTGATGTTCATCCCCCTGCGCCTTGTGTTTCGCGTAGGCGGCCAGGGCAGTGTTTGTCCGATTGCTCAGACTAGAAACCAGAATTTCGAAATCACTCATGATCTATTTCTTATTGCCTTACGCCAGTAAATTTCTTGGCTGTAATACTGCCAGTAAATTCGTATGTTCTCCGCGAACCATAGAACGTTGCATAACTTGAAATCGATTTGGGGCTTTCTTGGTACATATTGAGCATTTTCTCTGCCAACGCCCTCTGTGGGTTATTTACGTCTGCGGCAGCTCTCTCAAATCGACTGATATTATACGCGTGAGTTCCCTGCTGGTTGCCCGCCTGATCGACTGATAGGACGCTGGGCCTTTTTTGTGTCGACCCACCCTTCGCTTCAAAGACGGCATAACGCCCCTTGCCATCACTGACAATCATATCAACGCCATGCCCGCTGGCATTGGGCATGAAGCCTTCTATCTTTCCATAGCCAAGCCGTTCCGCCTGGCGGGCCGCATATATAATCCCTTTTGCCTCTTTAAACATGTTCGCCCTGTATTTAGGGGACTCCGAACGCATTCGCTTGGTGAGAATCCCTGCAACTTCATCTCGCAAGAGATCACGTGAGCTGGGGCCTGATTTGCCGATCCTGGCTGGCTTTGAGTCCGGGTCTACACCATGAGGCAAGTCTGCCCTTGCACTGCGAAGCCGCCCCAAGTGCCTGAGGTTTGGCGGCCCAGCAACAGCAAGTGCGGCTTGCATGGCTTCGCTGGTCTGATATTTTCCGGCCGCGAAGTTACCGGTAAAGTCACGCGCCCATCCATCTGCAGAAAGATATCGCCTGGCTTGCTCCAATTGTATTCCGGCTTCCCAAACATTGGCCGTAAATGTTATTTCGTCGATGGCATTAATGTCACCTTTGAGTGCCTTGTCAGCAAAATCCAACAGCTGTTTGCCGGCCTCGCGTGCGGCTTCGTATGTGTCGACCGGGTGGAGTATCGCATTCCCTATGCCTACCAATGCGCCTAGCGCTGATTCCCCTGCGCCGGTGAGAAGTCCGGTCCCATTCCCCCAGGCAATTCCAAGAGACGTGGCAGCTCTAGACTCAGGGCCGCCAGAATGCGCAAGTTCAGTGACCTCAGCGTGCAATTTCGCCGCTTCTTCGATTGCGGCCACAAGTGCCAGTCTTACTTCTTCAGTCTGTTCTTGCTGACCCAATGCTTCGATATAGATTTGGAGATCTTCAACATCCGCGCGTAGCTGACCTCTTCTGTCGAGAACTTCAGATACGTCCGCCACACCGTATTGGTTGTGGACCCAAGTACCGGTCTTACCCACGAAGTATGTGTGGAAGCCTTCGACAGCAAAGTTATAAACAGTCGAGGTCGATCTAACGGGCTCGATGGCAACAACCATGCCGAACCGCCCGTTGATATCGATGACATAGTCACCCGGGCTGAGCTTTCCTGCCGGTTGCCAGGCATAGGATTTCGGCCCGCTCGGACGTACTTCGTCCGCTGCGAACGCCAGATCTCCATCAGATCCGAAGGCAATAATGGGATCGGAAGCAGTGCTATCCTTTCCGATTGTGGCGATAGCGAAGGGGTGTTCCGGCGTCGCGCGGAACGTCTCTTCGCGATCCGGATAGGCTATGGTCAGATCAAGCGTTACTCTATCTTCGAAACGATAGAGTTCCATCACACGGCGAACCTGTACGCGATCGTCTTTGAACCCTTCATCACGCGAGTTCACCAGGTCGCCCACGCGAATTTCGTCGATGCGCTTCAGTCCCTTTGGCGTGTGGATAAGCGTTTCGCCGGTGAAGCAAGCCGAAGCCAATGATTGCAAAGTACTGGCAACAACATCTGGGATGGCGGCGATCACACCGTCTTTGAAACTGGTTCCCTCTATTGCGGATCTGGTTGCCGCACTTGCAATTGCCGAGGCGCTTCCTCTCAACAGGGTTCCAGTAGCCTCTGCAATTCTTTGATAGGCGTTACCCTCTGCTCCAACGGCTTTTGCAAAGCGATGGCCCAGTTCGCCAGCCTTATTACTAATTCCTGCGCCAACGGCGGCGCCGACTCCGGCAGCTGCGACGCCCGCCCAGCTGAATTTATCCTGAAGTCCGGTAGCAACGCCGATCCCTTGCGTTATCGCACTTCCTGCTGCACCTCTGACTCCAGCTGCCAGCCAGCTATCTCCGGGAATCTGGCCCAAGCCCGCACTTACAAGCGACCCGATGCCGGCCATGGCCACAGACTTCCAGCTAAACTTCTCCTGAATGCCGGTCGCAACGCCTACAGCCTGGCTGACGATGGAACCGGCCATGGCAGCGCCGGCGCCGATCGCGAGCGCCCCAGGCACACCAGCGGCGGCGACGAGACCTCCGGAAAGGACAGTTCCGATGCCCGCCCCCACGCTGGTGATAGTCGGCGCTATCGCAGCAAGCGCCGCCCCTGCCGTCACCACCGTCACCGCGATCGCGACAACAGCGATGAGGATGGCCCCCATCGTACCGCATTTCTTGCCCTTCGGCGGTTTAGGCGATGTGGACGGCGAGATATCGCCGATGGCTTCGCTGGGATCGTATGGCCGCGTGGTCTCGGCGTTGTGTGTATTCTTGGCAATGCCCGTTGGCAGGATCAGGCGCTGGCCTTCAATCAGGCCGGTTTGGGCCCCAAGTCCATTGGCCTCAGCAACCTTGTACCACAGCGATGAATCGCCCCACAGGTTTTGCGCGATTCCCTGCAGCGTGTCGCCAGCCTGGACTGTATATGAGCCGCCAGCCGAGCCCTGATAGTAGGAGTTGATGGGGTCATAGCTTTGCGCAAAATCGGCATAGGAGCGGGCGAACGTCTGATTGTTGCGAAACGTGCCCTGATTTTTGGGGCTGGCCACCTGGCGATCGGCAATTGAATCAGGCGCCGAAAGTTTTGACGTGCCGTTGTTGCCGGTATAGCCCATCTGCCGCCCGCCGAACCGGTACCACACCTCATGCGGAGATCCGGTTTGTTCCGAAGGCGCATTAGAGGGGCGGCTCTCAGTGCGGCGAATAATTTGGCCCAGTTCGTCATTAACGAACGTAACCGTGCGCGCCTTGCCATCATTGATGAAGGCTGAGCTAAGCCGCCCCATTCCATCATAGTTTAGCGTGGTCGTGTAGGTGGTCGACTGGCTGGTATTGGGCTGGTTGCTGATCGTCTTCTGCACCGCACCGTCGTACCACTCGAACGTGTTTATCGTGCTGGAGTACGTCCATTCTTCGGTGTTCACACGGCTCAATCCGCGCTGCGAAACCACCGAGCCCAATGCATAATCTGCACCGGTGCCATATTCGTAGGTAGTAGAGCTGGAATATGTCTTGCTGTCGCTCTTGAGAACGTAGCTAGTGTCGCTGGTGAGCTGGCTCTTGTTGTTGTAGACCGCCGAGCGGTAGAACACGATCTGGGTGCCGGTGGTGTTGTAATCCTGTTGTAGCGTCTGGCGCCCCATCACGTCATAGCTGAACTGGGAGCGGAGCATGCCCGAACCGACCGCGCCGGTTCCTTCAAGCTGGCGAATTTCGACAAGGCGACCGGCGGCGTCGTAAGTGTAGAGTTCCTTACTGTCGATGGTAACCGGGTTGTACTCATCGTAATAGGTGGTGGTCGTCGTAACCGAAGTACGCTGGCCAGCTACATTGTAGGAGATGTCCTGGCCGCCGTCGGCCATTCCGGGAACGTTGACCCCGCGGGTAATCACCCCGTTCACCAGCTTGCCGCGATTGGTCACCAGGCGGTTCATGCTGTCAAAGCGGAACCAATAGTCGGAAGTGGAAGGGGTTGCATTGGCCTGGCCGGAAGCAGCAAGCGTACGCCATGATGCCTGAGTGCGGCGCACATTGCCGGCCGCGTCATAATGGTGGGTGATGCTTGATGCCGGGCTGGTCGCCGTTCCGGCTTCCGCCCATGTCCTAAGCCGCCCGATCGCGTCATAGCTAGCGCTCTGGTTCTTCAGCAGTACGCTCGAGACGTCATACGATGCTTCATGCCAAGAGCCGTTGGCTTGATCCCACTCCCACCATTCAGGGGTCCCGGGATCGTAAGGATTGGACTCTGAGTACCAGCCTGCAGGAGTATAGACGCCGGTCTCGCGAGACAGCTGCTCGGTCAGTCGATTGCCAACCCGATCATAGCTATAGGTCGCAAGTTCGCGGTTCCAGCTGGAGTTCACTTGCCCGGCATTCGTGCTGCCGGTCCACATTTGCCCCACCAGCCCGGTATTGAGCCATGTATAGCCCGTCGCCAAGCCTCCCTTGACAAAGGATGCGAGGCGCCCGGCAGCGTCATATGTGTAGTTGGTGTCCCTGCCGCCCAGATCGCGGCTGAAGGTGACGCGGCCAAACAGGTCAGTCTTCTGGGTCGAGGTCCGGCCATTCGCGAGCGTGGTGGTCTCAATCCACCCGCCGAACGTGCCGAGACCGCCGGTGGCCATCCCTGCGTCCCAAACATAGGTGGCGCTTGTGGTGTCCCCGCCAAAGTTGCGGGTCGCGATCACCCGCCCCATGATGTCGTAGTCGGTTGTCTTGATATCGGGCGTATAGCCTATGACGGGGGAGATCCAGCGCCCGGTTGGCTCAGGTGAAGGGTTACCATCTAGAGGGTCTGGATCATATGGATCTTCAACCCACACCGGATCGCCGAGAACCGGCGTTTGGTGAAAATTGTTCCAATGCCTGAGCTGCCGCCCGAGCCCGTCATAAGAGTAGTAGTTGATATAGTCATCGGTGGTGGTGGCGGCGCTGCGCACCTCTTGGACCACCGTTACCCGGCCCATTCTGTCGAACGTCTGCAAGGTACGGAAACCGAGCTCGTCGACCAGCTCTCGCATGTCGCCGTGGATGTCGTACTTGAACTGCTTGATCCCGCCATCGGCATAGATGGTGCTGGTCACCAACGCCTCGCTGCCGCCATGACCGGACCCTGCCAGCAATGTAATCCGGGTTAGGTTGCCATTGGCGTCGCGCGAGGCGACCATACGGCCTGAAGCATCATAATAATAGTGCTCTGTCGGCCTCACCGCCGTCACGGTGCCGTTCTCAAGGGTGATCTCGACTGTGGGGCTCTCGCTCCTAATCAGCCGACCCATGGCATTGTAAGTGTAATCTATCCGCGCATTCAGTGCATTGGTTTCGTATGACAGCTCACCAAAGGCATTGTAGCCGCGCACGGTTGTCAATGTTTGCGCCGCGCCGCCGACTGTCAGCTGACGGCCTTCCTCGATGACCTGGGTCGCCATCCCCCGCTTGTCATAGAGAGTGTATGTCGCATTGACGTTAGTCTGACCGATCTGGTTGAAAGCAGCCTGGAAGGTGGTGGCGGCGCCAAACGCTGCCCCCGCGCTGGTGATCGCGATCGTCTGGTTGCCGTTCTTGTCGTAGCCGAGGAACTTCCAAAGCCCGTCGCCCGAACTGGTCGCCCAAACGCGTCCTGCATCATCATAACGGTTCTGCTGCTGCGTTACTCCGCCCACAGCAACGCTCACGACCTCGCCATGCGCATTGTAGGTTGTAACCGTCCTCGGCCCGTAATCGACCGACACGCCGTTGTTGTAGATAGCTAGCCAGTTGCTCGTCACCCGGCCGGCCGCATCATATCTCCGCTCCACAACATCGAAGCCCGCAGTATGCGTTCCGCTGCTGTTGTATCGAGTGTAGTATTCACCCGTCTGTCGCCCAGCACGGTCATACCAATAATAGATGGTCAGGCCATCGGTGATTACGCCCTCCTGCGCTTCGGCGTTGGTCATCCAGCGGAGCTTGCCGCCGTCATAGCCATAGGTGGTTACTCGCTCGGCGGCATTAGCGTTGCCGCGCTGGCGTGTCCGCGTGAGGTTGCCCAAGCCATCGTAGTAATAATCCACCGTTGGCGTCACGCTCGCGCCGGTATGATCGATGAACGCCTGGCGCGCTTCGACCATCAGCCGCCCGCCGACATCATAGGTATAGTTGACCTGATCGCCTGAAGCCTCGGTCTTGCGGGTTACCTGGCCCAAACCGTTGTAGAGAAAACTCACTGTCGCGGTGACCGTGCTGGTCCCGCCCGAACCATTGTGCACCACAACTCCGGTGCGTGCCTCGGTCAGCCGGTTGCCATTGAGATCGTAGGTAAAGTTGGTAACCCGGTCGAGCGCCGCATCGGAGGCTACCGCCGGCGGCGCCGTTGTGCCGGCAGCTGCCGCCTTGTTCCAGTAACGCCGCTCACTTAGGACATTTCCGTTGGCATTGTAGACCCAGTCGGTCCGGTATCCCTCACCATCGATCTGCGTCGTCTTGCGCCCGAGCAGATCGTAATAGGAGAAGGTCTGATTGCCGTTGGGATCGGTGACCTTCACTACATTGCCTACAGCATCATACTGATACGAAGTTTCGAGCGCTGTAACGATGGTTGCCCAGGAAGAGCCATTGAACACCCCGGTCTGGACCGCACCCACCACTGCGGTCGTCGCCAACCGCCCTAGCGCATCATAAGTGAAGATCGTCTCGCGATGGCCCCCAGCAGGCACCGCCGGAGCTTCTGCCCGCGATCCGCCATCAACCGGTACCGCCACCGATGTGTTGTAGACCCTGACGCTGGTCACATTGCCGCCGACATCATAGGCATTGGTCGTGTAGGTACCGACCGGACTGATCGTGGCCGTCACCCGGCCCAGATCATCGTAAAAATATACCGTCGATGCGCCCAGCGGATCTGTCATCCGCGTCCTGTTGCCACGCGCGTCATAGGTATAGGTCGTCACTGGCGCCGGGTAGCCGAGGAAAGCCTGACCAGTGGTGGAAACCATCCGGTTTGCCTTGTCATAGGCGAAAGTGGTCGTGTGCGCCTCAGCCAGGCCCGCCGCCTCGGTCACCCGCGTGCGGTTGCCACGCGCATCATAAGCATAGGTGTTGGTGACGCTTGCCGCCGCTAGCGTGCCGTTGCTGTTGTACGACCCGATCGGCAAGGTTTCGGAGGTCAGCAACCCACGCCGGTCATAAACATAGGTAGTGACCCCACCCAACTTGTTGCGCGAGGTTATGCGGTTGCCCAGCCCGTCATAAGTATAGGCCTCATAGAAGCCAAGCGCATCGGTCGTACGCGTAACACGGCCAAGCTTGTCATACTGGAAGCTGGTCACAGCGCCCGCCCGGCTAACCGTCGCCAGCTCGCCGAATGCGGTATAAGTATTGTCGATGTGGAGTCCCATCACATCGGTCGTGCGAGTGAGCTGTCCCAGCCTATTGTATATGCTGGTGGTCACCGCCCCGCGCGGATCGGTGGTCTGCACCAAATCGCCAAAGGCGTTGTATTGGTAGGTAGTGGTGCGAGCCGAGGAAGTCCCGGCTGCCTCGGTCATCGAGACGATCCGCCCATTCACGTCATAGTTGAACGTGGTTACCATGCCACGCGCATCGGTTGTGCTGGTACGGTTGCCATGCCCGTCATAGGCATGTTGGACCAACGCCTGCTCCGCCTCGCCAAATGCGGTATATTCGTGTGTGATCCGGCCCGCACCGTCATATTGATAGTGGCTGCGCGTCTGGTCGGCTGTGCCGTGCGCGATATAGATATTCGCGAGCGTGCCGTTCGCATTGTATTCCAACAAGGTGCGAACGCCCAGGCCATCATAGGTCGAGCTCACCCGCCCGGCAGCATCATACTCCCAGCGCGTATCCACCCAGGCACCAACTGCAAGGCTATTGACCTGCACGATCGTGGTCGCATCGCTAACACTGACCGGGGCATCCCAGATGACTTCACGGACCTTTCGATCCGCAGCATCATAATCATAGCGCCTTACATAACCTTCAGCGTCGATGCTGAACCGCAAAAGTCCGCTCGCTGTGTAGTAGTTGCGTGCGATCCTTGCCGCGGCGCCGCTGCCAGTCTGAACCCTTATGACTCTACCGCTGGTGTCATATGTGTAAGTCGTGACCAGCCCGAGTGGATCAGTGCTGGTCGCCAATCGTCCCGCACTGTCGTAAGTCAGTGCTGTGACCCGGTCATTGCCGTCGGCTACAATCGCGGATTTGACCGCGTCATACGTGTAATCAGCTGGCGTGATGGCAATCGCATGAACCTTGCTTGAGATCAGGTTCCCTGCAGCATCATAGTTAAAACTGGTAACCTGACCCGCGCCATTGACTTGATAGCGTAGTTGGCCCTGACCATCGTAGACGTAGCGCACCCGCCGGTTGTCGGCTTGAGCCGGATTGGCGCTCCAGCGCAGATTTGCAAGCGTCCCGGAATTCCAGAACTTCGACTCTGTGCGGGTGAGATAGGCCACTTCTTCGATCTTCCGGCCCGCCTGATCGTAAATGATCTCAGACAGATAACCTTCACCGTCGAGCATGCCGACCAATTGCCCGCTCCGATTGTAGAAGCTGCGGGTTACCTTGTCCCGTGCAGGGTCCAGGCCTGGAAGCTCAAATGTTGCTAGCTTGTATTTCTCATAATAGGTCTGGGCCGTATCGACTGCCGAAGGCGCGCGCCCTTCCTTCCACCCTTGGACCAGGAAATGGTGGAACGGATTGATATTCGCTGCCGCTACATCCGGATTCTGGGACAGATAGTAGTTGGTATCGAAAGCCACATTCGGCTTCCTTCCTTCGCGCCAGCCTTGCACACTGAAGTGCCAAAAAGGATCGACGCCCGCCGCAACAATATCTGGGTTGTTCTTGAGATAATAAGCCTCATCAAAACCGAGAGCCGGAAGCGGCCTATCTGTGCGAAGAGCGCTAAAGTCGGTTAAATCTGGAGGAGCAATCTTATAACTATTTATAACAGATTGATCGATTTTGTTTGCATATGATTTCGTGGAAATAATTCTTCCAGATGCATCATATTTAAATGTCGCAACCGATCCTGCGCCGTCGATACTGGCTACAACTCGCCCAACCGCATCAAAGACGGTCCACGACCAAATATCCGCGGAATTCGCTGCAGGGCGGAGATCGCTCATCTGCAATATGTTGTCCGGGTTCTCCAACTTGGTCAGATTGGCCGCAGAGATCGTCCCTGCATAGCGCACCTCCGCGATCACCCGACCGACCTGATCAAGCCGGTATTCGGTGAGTTGGCCAAGATGATTGACCTTGCCTACGAGTTGGCCTGCCCGGTCGTATACCAGAAAGTTCTTCGCGCCGGTCTCGTCTATCGTCATCCGCAAACGACCGTTCTTGTCGTAGCGGAACTGGCTCGCCCCGGTCACATCAAAATTGCCGCTGCCGACTGAACTGACCAGTTCGCCTGCTTTGTTGTAAGATTGAACGCTCGTATAGCCCGATGCCGACGTCACCGTCGTGGTTAGCGCTGCATCATTGAACACGAAAGTCGTAGTGCCGCCATGCACATCCGTGCTCGCGGTCATCCGTCCCAGCCCGTCGTAAAGGAAGCTCTCTGCCGCCTGCCCTTGCGCATTCCGCTGCAACAACCGCCCCGCTTGGTCATATGTGGTGTAGGCCCGGCTATAGCCTTCCGTCGCCAAGCCCTCTCCCGCGGCAGTAGCCTGGCCGTATTTCAGGACCTGTGTCTGGTTGCCACGCGCATCGTAGCTAAACACCGTAACCTTGGTTGAAGAACGGTCCGCCAGCGCATCGCGCCAGGCGTTCATCGTCGCTTCACTCACCACAGCCGAACCAACCGGATAGGCATGCTCCGGATATTCAATCGTGTATTGCAGCTCCCCCTGACTATTATAGCCGTACTCGATCACTCGACCGTCGCGGTCGATCGAATAACGCAGATGACCCTCGCCATCATAGGCAAAGCGCGAGTTCTGCTCGACACTGGAACTCGCCGCATCTGATCCGTATGTGCGCTCCCGAACCAAACGGTTGCCAGCATCATACCAGCGCTCAACCGTATTGAAGTTGGGATCGATGATCTTGGTGACATTGCCAAATTCGTCGTAAGAGTAGCGCGTGACCTTGCCGGCGGCATCGGTGACACTCACCAAATTGCCGTCTACATCATATGCGAACTGCACCACCTGGGCAGCCGCACCGACAAAGGCGGGCGGCGCGGTGATCTTCGTAAGTTGACCTGCCGCATCATAGTCAAGCCGCGTCACTTGCCCGTCAGGCCCTGTAACGCTGGTAAAGCCGCTACCGTAGGACAGGCTAGTTACCCTCACATCGCCTGCCGCGACCTGCTGGGTCACACTGCTCACCCGGCCCGAGCCGTCATAGGCAATATCGACCTGCGACCCATCTTTCTGCAGGATGCGTGTTACCCGCCCGGAACCATCATAGGTGTACCGGGTCCAGTATGATTGCACGAGGTCAGGGGAGAGGTTGTCATCGGGCGTCAGGTCGACGCGCACCTGGCTCAGCTTGCCATCTGTATAATCATACCATGTACGGGACAAAGTCTTCGCGGTGCCGGTCGCGATATCCGTATAACCCGTCGTGATCCGCGTAATGGCATTGCCTGACCAGGTATACTGGAGCCACTCGCCATTGGCGGTCATCACCTTGTCGAGTAAATCGCTCCCCGCCCGGTAACTAAACGTGAGCTTGTTGCCGTCCGTGTCACGCCGTTCGACCAGTCGCCACTCGCTCGCGCTGCCTGCAGACGCGGCATAAGTCTCAGCCACCTGGCTGTCGCCGTCAGTCCACATCCACGTATCGCCGGAGCCCCGCTCCAGCCGGTCATGCGCGCCAGACCCATCGGTGGTCCAGTAGGCCGAAATACCGCCGCGGGTGCCCCAAGCATAGGTAACAATTGAGCCATCCGAGCTCAGCCGTTTCACCGTACTCCCGGCCGCAGACAGGGTCCCAGTCAGGCCATAAATTCGCTGCGTCGTCGATTGCTGCCAGCGGTCACCATTGTCCCGGTCATCGCTCAATTGGCCCAAGCTGTTATAGGTCCGCAAAATCCCGGCATCGAGGCCGCGGCCGATCAAGAACTCGTCCTGGCGCGACAATACCAGATTGCCTGTCGCCGCGTTGACCGACATCCCCTCGCCGCCGCGCCCGAAAAATGCCGATCCCAATTGACCGGCAGAGCCCAGCACACTCGATGATCCACGGGCAAAACCAGAACCCAATCCCGTGAATATCGCAACCATCCCAAGAACCCTCAAATGAAGAAACACAAAACTTCGATTGGCAAATCCCACCAACCGCCGAAAAGTTTAGGAAAATTTCTGGGAAACGTTCCGCCCGATAGATTGGGCGCAGTTCGACTGTTCACGAAATGGGCAGGGCATTTGCTGCCATCGAAGGTTAGGTATCGGTCGCGGCAGGACAGTTCGACGACTTAAGAGGAAAGTGGATTTCTGCTGGCTTGCCTCTGCACTGCCTGAGATCTGGTATTGATCTTGAGAACAAGGTTAGGGCGGCGCGGAATACCAATTTTCTGCGCCGCTGCCGGGCCAAATCAACGCCCAGGCGAGCGATTTAGACGCAGTGGCAGTCTGTTAAGATTGATTCTTTGCGTCGGCCGCGCGCGATTTGGCCGCGCGCGCGAATCCTGCGGAAGGACCCCCAAAAGCGCCCCCCGGTTATTCACGGATTCCATCAACCAGCCGCGAACGGACGCGAACAATTGCCCGAAATTTATCTATGTTTTTCAGTGGATTGTGCTTGGCCGGGCGTCACGGCGACGAAGCTACTGGTGCCCAGAAGAGGACTCGAACCTCCACGGGGTTGCCCCCGCCGCCACCTGAAGACGGTGCGTCTACCAATTCCGCCATCTGGGCACTCAATCGGGACGGTCATCAAAGTCCGGCCTGA
Source organism: Altererythrobacter sp. Z27 (assembly GCF_052683155.1). NCBI lineage: Bacteria > Pseudomonadati > Pseudomonadota > Alphaproteobacteria > Sphingomonadales > Erythrobacteraceae > Altererythrobacter > Altererythrobacter sp. Z27. Next base: position 1,614,535 of record NZ_JBQYMC010000001.1, read on the forward strand.
GGTAGGCGCGGGCCAATAGCGAGTGCCGACGCACTCTGTCAACGCCAGAAAACACATCGTGCAAGCCGCAACGCTTGCGGCGCGCGGCGCATTGCGGCAATGCGCCCTCACACCAAGCAGAGCAATCAACGACGGACCCCCGATGGCCAAGACCAATCCTCTCGCGAACAAGCTCGTCACCATCTTCGGTGGCAGCGGATTCCTGGGCAATTATGTCGCGCAAGCGCTACTTGAGCGCGGCGTCCGGCTACGCATCGCGAGTCGCAATCCCGAGCGGTCGTTCAACCTCAAACCGCTCGCCAATCTCGGCCAGCTGCAATTCCTCCGCTGCGACATCACCAACGAAGCCAGCCTCACGGCAGCGATCGAAGGATCAGAAGCGGTAGTGAACCTAGTCGGCGCCTTCGGAGGCGATCTACGACGGTTGATGAGCGAGGCGCCCGGCGCAATGGCGCGACTGGCGAAGGCGGCTGGTGTGCAGTCCTTCGTGCATGTCAGCGCGATCGGCAGCGATGACGTATCGGAAGTCGAATATGCCCGCACCAAAGGCCTTGGCGAAAAGGCGGTTCTGGCGAACTTCCCCAAAGCCACGATCATTCGCCCGTCGGTGATCTTTGGCGAGGACGACAACTTCATCAACATGTTCGCCGGGCTGATCCAGATGCTGCCCGTCCTGCCCGTTTTCGGGCCCGATGCGCAATTGCAGGCGACCTTTGTCGACGATGTCGCCGAAGCGATCGCCGTGGCTTTGGAAGGCCCTGCCCGCTACGGCGGCAAGATGTTCGAACTGGGGGGACCTGAATCGCTTACCATGCTCGAAATCAACCACCGCATTGCCGCAGCGCAAGGTCGCAAGCGGTACTTCATCCCGATGCCCGATGGCGCATCCTCGTTCTTCGCCGCGCTTCCGGGCACGCCGATGAGCCGCGACCAATGGGCGCTGCTCCGGCAGGGCAATGTCGTTTCAGGCGAATGCCCCGGCTACAAGCAGCTCGGGATCGAGCCGCGCCCCTTGGGTCTGTTCCTCGACAAGTGGATGATGCGCTACCGCAAGCACGGGCGCTTCACGCCGGTTACAGGCGCCAGCGCAGCCTAATCTCCGCCTTCACCGCTCGAGGATTCCTCGGGCGGCGCCAGCATGGCAGCCGGTTCGACGATCAGGATGGCACCTTCGCTTCCTGTAATGCGCACCCGAGTGCCGATCGCGAGATCGGGGCCCTTTGCCAGCCATTCGCTGTCACCGTGCCTGATCCGGCCCGAGCCGCCGTCGAATGCCTGCGTCACTACCGCCGTGTCCCCCACCAGTCGCGTTCCGCGCCGGTTGAGCAAGGGGTCCGAGCTTTCGATCGGCGAATCCTTCAGGAAGCGGCGCGCGCTGAAGGCAGCGATCAGCGAGGCCGAAACGAAAACCACGATCTGAGAGGGAAGCGCGAGATCGAGCCCGAAAGTCAGCACGCCGGTGACGATCGCCGCCACTGCCAGCCAGATCAGGTAGACCCCCGGCAAAAGCATTTCGAGCGCGGCGAGGACCAGCCCGATGGCGATCCACACCCAATGCGCGTCGAGGCCTTCGAAAAGGTTCATCAGCTATCACCCGCCCGGGGCACGCTCGAACGCGGGCGCACCGGCGGGAGCGGCTGGCCCGAAGCCGCGCTCCCCGGCACGGTCACATCGCCGTCCCTCGAACCGATCGCTTCCTTCACCAGCTCGCCGATCCCGCCGAGCGAGCCGATCAGCTGGGTCGCTTCGACCGGGAACAGGATAGTCTTGGCATTGGGGCTGGTGGCGAACTTGCCCACCGCCTTGGTGTATTCCTGCGCGATGAAGTAGTTGATCGCGGCGCTGCCGCTCTGCGCGATCGCATCCGACACCATCTGGGTGGCGCGCGCTTCCGCTTCCGCGGCGCGTTCGCGTGCTTCGGCGTCGCGGAATGCGGCTTCCTTCTTGCCCTCGGCGGAAAGGATTGCCGACTGCTTTTCACCCTCGGCGCGCAGGATGCGGCTGGCGCGTTCACCCTCGGCCTCGAGGATTTCGGCGCGCTTGAGGCGTTCCGCCTTCATCTGGCGCGCCATCGCCTCGGAGATGTCATGCGGCGGGCGGATATCCTTGATCTCGACGCGCGTGATCTTCACGCCCCAGGGCGAGGTCGCGTGATCGACCACGCTCAGCAGGCGTGCGTTAATCTCGTCGCGCTTCGACAGCGTCTCGTCGAGGTCCATGCTGCCCATCACCGTGCGCAGATTGGTAGTCGTCAGCGCCATGATCGCGGCGTAGAGATTATGCACTTCATAGGCCGCCTTGCCCGCATCAAGCACCTGGAAGAACACGACAGCGTCCACGCCGACCATGGCGTTGTCGCGCGTGATGATCTCCTGGCCCGGAATGTCGAGCACCTGCTCCATCATGTTCACCTTCTGCCCGACGCGGTCGATGAAGGGGATGATCAGGTGGAGGCCCGGATCGGCGGCGATAGTGAACTTGCCGAGCCGCTCGATGGTATAGACAAAACCCTGCCGCACCACGCGCACCGCCATGATGAGGAACGTGACCAGCAGGAACAGCAGCGCAAGCAGCACGAATTCCATCGAATATTTCTCCTCAATATCCCGTTCGGGAGGAGACTACATGGCAAGCCCCCCGCTTCCAAGGGAAACCGGCCTGGCCAGCTTTCGAATTCCCATGCCCCATTGCGCGCCATGCAAGTTGATGAAACCCACACGAACGGCATGTCAACGAGCGGACAAGACGCGCGGGTTCCGAGGAGTTCCAACAGGAGGGCGCAACACCGCCCATACCGCACGAAACCCATGTAGGAAAACGGCCCGAGCGGGCCCGAAACCGCCCGTGGACTCGGCCGACACACAATATCCTGCGTTGCCCGGCAAAGGTGCCCACAAGCCCATGTTGGCACCCTTCAGAGGGCCAGCATACACCGGTTCGCCGCACGGAAGGCCCGAACCACCCCTGCAGAGGGTGCAATCAGGCCGGTTGTTAATCTGGCAGAAAGGTTGACCTGCACACCGAGCGGCTTCATGTCGTCATTGTGTGGCCCATATGCCGCACACGCTATGGAACGAGATGAAGGGGTCTGGCAGCCGGACACGCCATCCCGAGAACCGGCCAAACGAAAGGCCGCGGGCGCACAGAGCCGGCTGAAGTAGTTTTAAGGAGTAGCGTAATGAGTGTCATTTCCACCAGGCAGGGAGCCCTGTTCCTGCTCGCCGCACTTGCCGTGCCCGCAACGGGCGGCCTGTCGGCGCAGCAGAACGAGTCCGCGACCGCCGACAACATTAATGTGTATGGTTCGCTTCCGACAGATCTGTCCGGTCTGCCCGAAGGGCCCGATCTCGACGGCTTCATTTCGGCGCGCAACGGCAACCGGGTGCAGATCACTGTCGCAGGCGGCACCAAGACCGTGGTCAATGTCGGCCCGGCGACGGAAATCAGGACCAGCGGCGGCTTCCTGGGCCTCAGCCGCGAAAAGCTCACCTCGAGCTCGCTCATGAACGGCCTGCCGGTCAGCGTCGAAACGGTGCAATGGGAAGGCGGCCTCGTCGCCAGCCGGATCGCGCTCAAGGGCAAGGACCTGAAGACCGCTGCGATGATCCGCAACGCCACCGACCAGCGCTTCGGCGAAAACGAAGCAGCGATCTCGGAAAACCAGACCGCCATCGCCGAAAACGTTGCAGCCACCGAAGCGCTGCGCGGCCGCATGGGCGACATCGACAAGTACAACATCAAGGGCACCACCAACGTCTATTTCGACACCGGCAAGTGGAACCTCTCGCCGGCCGCCCAGCGCGACCTGTGCGATGCGGCCGCGAATGCCAAGTCGATCGACAACGCACTGCTGCTCGTGGTTGGATACACCGATTCCACCGGCAGCTATGAAGTCAACCAGACCCTCAGCGAACGGCGCGCGGGCCGCGTCGTGAATTTCCTGCAGCAGGAATGCAAGTGGGAACCCTGGCGCATGCTTTCGCCCACCGGGATGGCCGCGTCCGACCCGCTGGCTGACAACAGCACCCGCGAAGGCAAGGCGCAGAACCGCCGCGTTTCGGTGAACATCCTCGTCAGCAAGAGCGTTGACGATATCTAAGGCATGCGGGGTGGGCCCGGCCCACCCCCACCTTTTTCTGCTGGCAAGCCGCGCTTCGGCAGCCGGCAAACCTCCTTACAAGGCATCCCCGTAAAGCTTGAGCATTTCGGCCCAGGCGCGCTCCGCCTCGGGCTCGTTGTATGCGGGGCTGTCAGGCACGCACCAGCCGTGATCTCCGGCGAAAACCTCGATCGCCGCCTTGCGCCCCGCAGCAGAGGCCGCTTCGCGCAACACATCCTTTTCACCCGGCGCCTTGGCGTCGTCATCCTGCGCGATCGCGATCAGCAACGAAGCTTCCATCCGGTCGAACAGCTTGTGCGGGCTCAGCGGATAGTCGGGCCGCACCAGCCCGCCGCCGTGGAAGCTGGCCGCAGCTTTCACGCGCGCAGGAACCGCCGCGGCGGTCCACATGGTGAAAGGCCCGCCCATGCAATAGCCTTGCGTGCCGATGCCGCGCTTGCTGTCGACCTCGTCACGGCTGTCAAGGAAGGCGACCACCGCTGTGGCGTCACGCATGATCGCTTCGGCATCCAGCCTGGCGCGCATTTCGCGCGCGCGCGGCCAGCCGCCATTCCCGGCGAAATCGGCAAAATCCTGCCAGATCGGGGCAGGCGTATCGCGATAATACTGGTTCACCACAAGCGCGGCAAAACCGCGATCAGCCAGCCGCCGCGCCATTGCCTTCTTGCTCTCGCGCAGGCCCGCAATATCTGGCCACAGGATAACCGCCGGGGCCGGACCCGACGTGGGTGCGACCAACCACCCGTCCATCGTTCCGTCCGGCGTTTCGAAAGCGACCGGCTGCTCGGTCCATGCCGGAAAGCCCGGCGAAGTGACCACCTGCGCGCCGCTATCCGCCTGGCCCGATTTGGGCGTGCAGGCGGCAGCAATCGCGGCCATTCCGGTGGCGACGCCGAACTGTCTGCGCGTCAGCCCTTCGCGCGCCCATTTCTCCAGATTTGCTTCATCGCACATTTTTCCAGCTCCCATTCCCTGTCGGCGATCCTGCCCGCACTCTCATAAATGCGCAATGGACAGCGCAAGCGCCAAGGGGCACTCTGTCTATCGAGGGAGAGAACTCACGATGATGGCGAAAGGTTTCATGACCGCAGCGATCGGCGCAGTGGCATTGCTGCTGGCGGGCTGCGGAGAACGCGGCGCGGAACGTTCGCCGCTGGCGACCGAAGGCGTAACCGATGCGATGATCGCAGCGGGCGTAGGCGACGAATGGCTGACCTATGGCGGCGGCTATGACGAGCAACGCTTCTCGCCGCTCGACCAGGTTAATGCCGGGAACGTGTCGCAGTTGGGCCTCGCCTGGTTTGCCGATCTCGACACGGCACGCGGGCAGGAAGCCACTCCGCTGATGCATGACGGCACACTCTACATCTCCACCGCGTGGAGCATGGTGAAAGCCTATGACGCGAAGACCGGCGCGCTCAAATGGGAATACGACCCTCAGGTCCCGCGCTCCAAGCTGGTCGAAGTGTGCTGCGATGCGGTGAACCGCGGGGTCGCGCTCTATGGCGACAAGCTCTATGTCGCGACGCTCGACGGGCGACTGGTCGCGCTTAACCAGAAAACCGGCAAGGTGGTGTGGGATAAGCTCACCATCCCCAAGGGCTCGCACATGGCGATCACCGGCGCGCCGCGCATCGTCAAGGGCATGGTCGTGATCGGATCGGCCGGCGCGGAATATTTCACCCGCGGTTATATCGCCTCGTTCGACGCGCAGACCGGCGAGGAGCTGTGGCGCTTCCATACCGTTCCGGGGAACCCGGCCGACGGCTTCGAGAACGAAGCGATGGAAAAGGCCGCCAAGACCTGGAGCGGCGAATGGTGGAAGCTGGGCGGCGGCGGCACGGTGTGGGATTCGATCACTTACGATCCCCAGACCGATTTGATCTATTTCGGTACCGCCAATGCCGAACCGTGGAACCCGGCCTATCGCAACACCGATGGCGCGGGTGACAGCCTCTACACCGCGTCGATCGTGGCGGTGAAGCCCGATACCGGCGAATATGCCTGGCACTTCCAGGAAACGCCCGAGGATCGCTGGGATTTCGATTCCAACCAGCAGATCACCGTCACCGACCTCGAAATCGGCGGCAAGTCGCGCCGCGTGGTGATGCATGCGCCCAAGAACGGGTTCTTCTACGTTCTCGATGCGGTGACCGGCCAGTTCATCTCCGGCAAGCCCTTCGTCGACGGGATCAATTGGGCCTTCGGGCTCGATCCCGTGACCGGCAAGCCCGACGTCAATCCGGAAGCCAAGTACGAATTGACCAGCAAGCCGTGGATCGGCGTGCCGGGCGCAGTCGGCGCGCATAGCTGGTCGCCGATGAGCTACAGCCCGATGACCGGGCTGGTCTATATCCCGACCAACAACACACCGCAGTATTATGCGCACGATCCGAACTGGGAGCCGGGAGAGACCGGGTTCCAGCTGGGCATCGACGTGAGCGGCGGCAACATCCCGGCAGACAAGGCCGTGCGCGAAGCGACCAAGGAAGCGCTCAACGGCGCCTTGGTCGCCTTCGACCCGGTGGCCGGCGAAGTGCGCTGGAAGGTGCCGCAGCCGAGCCCGACCAATGGCGGGACGCTGGCGACCGCAGGGAACCTAGTGTTCCAGGGCACGTCCACGGGCGAATTCCGCGCCTACACCGCCGATACGGGCAAGCAACTGTGGTCGTTCGAAACCCAGAGCGGCGTGCTCGCCGCGCCGATGACCTATGCCATCGACGGCGAGCAATATGTCGCCGTGCTGGTGGGCTGGGGCGGCGTGTGGGACGTGTCCGCAGGCAGGCTGGGCGGCGGGATCACGCCCAACATCAGCCGCCTGATGGTGTTCAAGCTGGGCGCCGACGGCAAGCTGCCACCGCTCAAGCCGACGCCAGCCCTGGTGCTCGATCCGCCGGCTCCGGCAGGTACGCCAGAGCAGATCGCCCTCGGCGAAAAGCTCTACAGCAACAGCTGCAGCGTCTGCCATGGCATCTCTGCGGTAGCGGGCAGCCTCAATCCGGACCTGCGCCATTCGGCCACGCTCAGCAAGAAGGACCTGTGGCAACAAGTCGTCCATGACGGACTGCTGGCGGACAACGGCATGGTTGCGTGGAAGGACCAGTTCAGCCGCGACCAGATCGAAGCGATGCGGCTCTACGTGCTCAAGCGCGCCAATGAGGACAAGGCGCTCGAAGGGAAATAAGGCAGCGGGCGGCGCGAGTGGCGCCGCCTAGCCCCTGAACACCACCGTGCGGGTGCCGTTCACAAGCACCCGTTCTTCCAGGTGCAGCCGCACCGCTTCGGCGAGCACGCGGCGCTCGATATCGCGGCCCTTGCGCACCAGCTCTTCCGGGCTGTCGGCATGGGTGATCGGCTCGACATCCTGGTGGATGATCGGCCCTTCATCGAGATCGCGCGTCACGTAATGCGCGGTGGCTCCGATCATCTTCACCCCGCGCGCATGTGCCTGGTGATAGGGCTTGGCGCCCTTGAAACCGGGCAGGAAGCTGTGGTGGATGTTGATGCAGCGGCCGGAAAAATGCGCCGCCTGCTCGTCCGAGAGGATCTGCATGTAGCGCGCCAGCACCACCAGCTCGGCGCCGGTTTCCGTCGCAATCGCGCGCACCTGCGCCTCTTGCTCCGCCTTGGTCTCGCGCGTCACCGGCAAATGGTGGAAGGGCACGTCGCCGACATCGGTATGTTCGATGCTTTCGCGCGGGTGGTTCGAAACGATCGCCACCGGCTCCATTGGCAATTCGCCGATGCGCCAGCGGTAAAGCAAATCGGCCAGGCAGTGGTCGAACTTGCTGACCATGATCAGCACCCGGCGCGCCCGGTCGCGCAGCGCCAGCTTCCATTCCATGCCATGCTCGGCCGCGAGCGGAGCGAATGCCTCGCGGATCGCTTCGCGCTGGAGAGCGCCCGGATCGAATTCGACCCGCATGAAGAAGCGGTCACTCTCGCGGTCGTTGAACTGCTGCGCCTCTAGCACATTGCCGCCGCGCTCGAACAGGAAGGAGGTCACCCTTGCGGTGATCCCCGGCCGGTCGGCGCAACTAAGCGTGAGGACGAGCGGTTCGGCCATGTCAGCGGCGCGTCAGCGCTTCCTCGCTTTCGGCCATCAGCGCCTGGATGATGTCCGCCACCGGCTCTTCCGCCTTGACCATGCCGACCGATTGCCCGGCCATGATCGATCCGTTCTCGACGTCGCCGTCGATCACCGCGCGGCGCAGCGCGCCAGCCCAGAAATGCTCGATCTGCAGCTGGGCCTCGCCCATCTCGACTTCACCGCGATCCAGCAAGCCGGCGACTTCGATCTGCTTGGCCGTGAATTCCTCGGTGCCCTTGTTCTTGAGCGCGCGCACCGGGATCACCGGCAAGCGCGGATCGACCTGCACGCTCGCCACGGCATCGCGGGCCGAAGCGCGGAAGAAGGCTTTCTTGAAGTCGGGATGCGCGATGCTTTCGGTCGCACAGGCGAAGCGCGTGCCAAGCTGCACCCCGGCGGCACCCATCTCCAGATAGCCCGCAATCGCCTGGCCCTTGCCGATCCCGCCCGCGACGAAGATCAGGTGCTCGTCGGCCAGTTCAGGCAGCATTTCCTGCGCCAGCACGCTGGTCGAAACCGGGCCGATATGCCCGCCCGCTTCCATCCCTTCGATGACCAGCGCATCCGCGCCCGAACGCAGCAGCTTCTTGGCGAGCGCCAGCGTGGGGGCGAAGCAGATCACCTTGGCGTCATTCCCGCTTTCGCCCTTGATCGCCTCGACGCTGCCCTTGGGCGGAATGCCGCCCGCCAGTACGACATGGCTCACGCCATGCTTGCGGCACACTTCGATCAGATCGAACAGCTGCGGGTGCATGGTGATGAGGTTCACGCCGAAAGGCTTGTCGGTCAGCGCCTTCGTCGCCGCGATCTCTTTATCGAGCAGTTCGGGCGTCATCGCACCGCAGGCGATCACGCCAAAGCCCCCGGCATTGCTGATGGCGGAGACGAGGTTGCGTTCGGACACCCAGCTCATCGCGCCGCACAGGATCGCGTATTCGCAGCCGAGAAAGTCTTTGCCGCGCTGCATCAGGCGGCTGGTCTTGGTAAAATTGCTCATGGCGCGGGCGATTAGGGCCGATGCGCGCCTACGGCAAGCTTATCAATCGCGATACTCGATCCGCACCTTGCCCGCCGCCTCGGCGGCGATCCGCCGTGCATGGTCGGTATTGCCTGCCGCCGCCAGCGCCACGCCCATACGGCGATACGGCCGCGTGGTGGGCTTGCCGAACAGCCGCACATCGACCGAGCCGCCCGGCACCGCCAGCGCATCCGCCACGCCATGGAACTCGAAATCGGCGCTGTCGCGATCGGCCAGGATCACTGCCGAAGCCGAAGGGCACGCATGGATTTCGTCCGGGACCGGCAGGCCCATGATCGCGCGGGCATGCAAGTCGAACTCGGTCAGGTCCTGCGAGATCAGCGTCACCATGCCGGTGTCGTGCGGGCGCGGCGACAGCTCGGAGAAGATCACTTCCTCGCCCTTCACGAAGAATTCCACCCCGAACAGGCCCCAGCCGCGGCCCGCGCCGCCAAGGTTCTCGACCACTTTGCGCGCCATGTCCTGCGCCCTGGCGATTGCAGCATCGCTCATCGGCGTGGGCTGCCAGCTTTCCTGATAGTCGCCGCGTTCCTGGCGGTGGCCGATCGGCGGGCAGAAGGTCACGCCGCCCGCGTGGCGCACGGTGAGCAAGGTGATCTCATAATCGAAGTCGATGAATTGCTCGACGATCACCCGCTGGCGGTCGCCGCGCATATTGGCCACGGCATAGTCCCACGCCGCTTCCAGCCCGGCTTCGCTATCGACCTTGCTCTGCCCCTTGCCCGAAGAGGACATGACCGGCTTGATCACGCAGGGAAAGCCGGTGCGCTGCGCCGCCGCGCGCACTTCCTCAAGGTTCTCCGCATAGCGATAGAGCGATGTGGTGAGGCCAAGCTCGTCCGCCGCCACGTCGCGGATACGGTCGCGGTTCATGGTCAGCTGGGTCGCACGGGCCGAGGGGACGACGTTGAAACCTTCCGCCTCGAGTTCGCCCAGCACTTCGGTGCGGATCGCTTCGATCTCGGGCACGATCAGATCGGGCCGGTGCTTCTCAGCCACCGCGCGCAGTGCCGCGCCGTCGAGCATAGAAAAGACCTCGCTGGCATCGGCCACCTGCATCGCGGGCGCGCCAGTATAGGAATCGCAAGCGATGACGCAGGCTCCCAGCCGCTTGGCCGAGATGGTGAATTCGCGGCCCAGCTCGCCCGAGCCCAGCAGCAGGATCTTTGCAGTGAATGGCATGCCGCTGCCTTAGCGGCAGATTGCCGCGCCTCCAAGCGCCTGCACCTAGGTTCCGGTGCGCTGGCCATGCCATGGCGGCAAGGAGTCGCGGATTTCGGCGCGCCTGCCGCCCAGCGCGCGCGCCACCACCAGCGCACGTTCGGCATTGATCATCACCGCATCGATCGAACCCGCGATCGGGGCGATCCCGGCAGAGGCGCTGAGCCGCGTTTCGGCGCGCTGCGCGTCGCTCGAAAGCCCGGCGAAGGTGGCGAGGATGTCGCGCGTGATGTCGTCTGCCGCCGCGCCGGTGCACCCGGGCATAAGCACTGCGAAGCGATCGCCGTCGAGCCGCGCAAGGATGAAATCCTCGGGCAGAACGTTCGAGAGGAAGCGCCCGAAGGCCCACAGCATTTCCTGCGCGATGGCATGGCCGAAATTGAGCTTGAGCGAAGCGAAGCGGTCGATCTCGAAAATCGCCAGCGCGCCCGGCGCGCCGTGCACGAGCAATTGCGCCAGCATGGCATGGAAGGCGCGCCCGTTGGCAAGCCCGGTGACAGTATCGGTCATAGCGGCAGCGGCCAGCTCGTCTTCGAGCGAGCGCCGCCCCTCGACCGAACGCAGCAGGCCCAGTGTGCCGCTGATGCGGCCATCCTCGTCTGGCGCGGGGCGCAGGCTGAGCGAATACCATGCCGCCTCGCCCGATGGGGTGGACACGGGGAATTCGAGCCGACCGGCGGTCGGGGCTCGCCCCTTCAGCGCTTCATCATGGAAGGCGCGCACGGCGGTGGCATGCCCGGCCAAAGCAAGATCGGCGATATGTGGCCTGAACAGCATTTCGGCGAGCCGCAGCCCCAATGCCTCGATCCCACGCGAAGCATCCTCGATGAAGCCCCCCGCATCGGTTTTGATAACGATACTGCCAGCCGTTTCGGCCAACATGTCCTGCAAGATATCCCCGTATCTTGCGGAGAAATTTCCTGTCATTGCCGCTTGCCCCCCGGCTCTGGCGACCAACCCCCGCCAATCCGCCCTCGGCCAAGCAAATGAAGTTAGCTAACTCCCGGCATTACTTTGCGTCGATTACGCAGAACCTTAGTGTAATGCCGATATAGACTGTTAGTTTGTTCATTTAACTTGACTAAAAAACGAATCAACTTATGGTATTGTTTACCATATTATTCGGATTGCACAGCGATTCTATTGCAGGAATTGCCTGGCCCGTCGATCAAATCTCGATCAGGATGCGGACTTGCCTGGCGTCGATTCCCAAGACCCGGGCGATCTGTTCGCGGCTCGACTGGAGCAGCTCGGAAACGCCATCGGGGCGCTGCGCTTCAAGCATTTCCTCGGCATCGAGGCCCAGCACTTCGGCAATCGCGGGAAGGCGCTCGTCCACCGGGCGTGCCTTGCCCTTTTCCCAGGCCCAGACGGTCGGCTTGCTCACGCCCAGCCGATCGGCAACCTGCGCCAGCGTGAGCCCGCGCGCCTTGCGGCTCTGTTCGAGCCTCTTGCCCAGCGCCACTCCGCGCGCATTTGGGCTTTCTGCCCGCCCGATCAGCGGCGGAAGCGGTGCATCCGCCTTGAGCTGCACCGCACTCAATGCAGCAGCGCCAATCGGGCGCAGGAACCGGCAACCGAACAGGCTGCCGCTGGCCCAGACGACTTGCGCCGCCACTGCGCCTTCATGCGGCAGTTCGACCGTGAGTTCGGCACCGCTAGCCAGTTTCAGCATTGATTCGATCAGCATCCCGCCTTCGGAGATGTTGTGCAGGGTGACATTGGCCTGCTCGCCGGAGGCAAACCCGCCATTGGCCTCAAGGTAGAGGTGGCGCCTGTCATGGCTCCGCGCATCGCCCTGCGGCGCGTGCTGTTCGAGATGTCCCCTGATCGGAATCGCCTGTGCTCCTTGCTACAGGCCCTGGGTGCGGGGAATACCCTTAAGTTTTGGTTAGTGGCTCGGATTAACGGAGGCCAAGGCGCGATGACGCGAAGGCACCTGCGCGATCAGGCCGCTTCGTCCTTCGCATCAAGCCCGTAAGCCGTGTGCAGCACGCGCACCGCCAGTTCGGTTTCGTCCTCGTCGATCATCACGCTGACCTTGATTTCGGAAGTCGAGATTGCCTGGATATTGATCCCGCGATCTGACAGCGCGCGGAACATCGTGCTGGCGACGCCCGCATGGCTCTTCATCCCCACGCCGACGACGCTGATCTTGGCGATCTTGCTGTCGGTGATGATGCGGTTGTAGCCGATCACGTCGCGCTTGTCCTCAAGCAACGCCTGCGCGCGTGCAAGGTCGGCCTGCGGAACGGTGAAGGTCACGTCGGTCTCGCCCTTGTCGCGGCCCACGTTCTGGATGATCATGTCGACATTGATCGCGGCCTGCGCCAGCGGCTCGAAGATATTGGCCACCGCACCCGGCTTGTCGGGCACGCGGGTGAGGATCACCTTGGCTTCGTTCTTGTCATGCGCGATACCGGTGACGAGCTGGCGTTCCATATCGCCGTTCTCCACTAATTGATCCATTTCCTCGTCCGACACGATCAGCGTGCCGGGCAATTGGTCGGCGGGCACGGCGTCATCGCCGAGGAAGCTCGAGAGGACTTGCACCCGCACGCCTTCCTTCATTGCCAGCCCGACCGAGCGGGTTTGCAGCACCTTGGCCCCGACCGAAGCGAGTTCGAGCATTTCCTCGTAAGTGACTGCCTTGAGCTTGTGCGCCTTGGCGACGATGCGCGGGTCGGTGGTGTAGACCCCGTCGACATCGGTGTAGATGTCGCAGCGGTCCGCATCGATCGCTGCAGCCACCGCCACTGCCGAAGTGTCCGACCCGCCGCGGCCCAGCGTGGTCACGCGCCCATCGCTGCCGATGCCCTGGAAGCCCGGGATCACTGCGATCTCGCCCGCTTCCATCGACGCGACCAGCGCGTCCGAATCGATCGAATCGATCCGCGCCTTGGCATGCGCTTCAATTGTGTGGACCGGCAATTGCCAGCCGAGCCAGCTGCGCGCCTTGCAGCCGAGCGATTGCAGCGTCAGCGCCAGCAGGCCCGATGTGACCTGTTCGCCGCTGGCCACTACCACGTCGTATTCGGCCGGATCGTAAAGCGCATTGGCTTCGCGGCAGAAGTTCACCAGCCGGTCGGTCTCGCCCGCCATGGCCGAAACCACCACCGCGACTTGATGCCCGGCAGCCTGCTGCTTGCGCACGATATTCGCCACGCGACGAATGCGCTCGGTCCCCGCCATCGAGGTTCCGCCGAATTTCATCACGATACGTGCCAAGGCTTCCGTGCTCCTAGCTGGTCCGAATCCCCGCGCGCTGTTAGGGATGCCGCATGGCAAAGGCAAATGTCACAAATGTAACTATCCGCCCAGAGGAAGAAGCACATTTTTCCGGGCTGGCGCGCGAATGGTGGAATGCGAAGGGGCCGATGGCTTCGCTGCACCAGGTAAATCCGGTGCGGCTCGCCTTCCTGCGCGAAGCGGTGGACCGGCATTGGGGTGGCGATGTTCGCACCGTGCACCCGCTCGCGGGCAGGAGCGCGCTCGACGTGGGTTGCGGCGCGGGGCTGGTGTGCGAGCCGCTGGCGCGCTGGAGAGCGGACGTGACCGGGGTCGATGCCTCGGCTGAGAATGTGGGCGTCGCCAGCGCGCATGCCCAAGGTGCCGGGCTCGATATCCGCTATATGGCAGGCGAACTGGCCAGCCTCGATCTCGGGACGTTCGATCTCGTCACTTCATTCGAAGTGGTGGAGCATGTGGCCAACAAGCGCGCCTTCGTCGCAGCGCTAGCGGAAAGCGTGGCCACGGGCGGCTTGCTGGTCCTTTCGACCCCAAACCGCACCGCTGCGAGCCGGCTGCTGCTGGTCGAAGCGGCCGAGCGGGTCGGCTATGTCCCGCGCGGCACGCATCACTGGGAAGATTTCGTCACGCCGGAGGAGCTGGACGAACTGCTGTCCGAAGCGGGGCTGGTAATGGGCGCGCCATGCGGGATCGCCTGGCGCCCCGGCAAGGGGCTGCATCTGTCGCCGAGCGACCTCTCGCTCAACTACCTCGTCACCGCGACCCGCGCCTGACCTATTCGAACAGGTCGGGCGCGTCGGTGAAGATCCCGGCGACGCCCGCACGCACGAGCATGTCCTTCAGCGCCGTGGCATTGCCGTGCGCGGCATCGCCGCCTGCCCCACGCAAGGGCGCCGGCAGGAAGGCATTCTCGGGCCGCAGGGTCCATGCATGGACCTCCAGCCCCGCCTCCTTTGCGTCCGCAACCAGCGAGGTAGGCGATCCGTCGAGCGTGAGCACCAGGCCGATATGCGCACCCAGCACGTCGGCATACTTGGCGATCTCGGCCAGGCCCGAAGGCGCGATCATCTCGGCATAGCGCATCGCGGGCTCGTCTGCCGGGCCGTCCTCGGGTTTGACCAGCTGCACCAGTTTGAAGTCGCTGCGCCGGTCGAGCCGTTGCAGCACGCCGACTTCGAAGCTCTGGATGAACACCGGGTCAGCTTCGTTCACGCCCAGCCGCCGCAATTCGCGCAGCAGCAGGTCGACCATGTCGATCCCCGCTTCCTGCAGCAGGAAATTGGGATGCTTGAGCTCGGGGTAGAGGCCGATCCGCCGCTCGGTCTCGGCTTCCTTCGCGCGCACCAGCTTCACGATGTCTTCCAGCGTGGGTACCTGGTAGAGCCCGTCGAACCGCGCATTGGCCGGGCGCACCAGCGGTATCCGCTCCTTCGCACGCAGCGTGCGCAGTTCCGCCAGAGTGAAATCCTCGACGAACCAGCCCGCCACGCGCTGCCCGTCGACGGTCTTGTCGCGGCGGCGATCCTCGAATTCATCGCGGCTGGCGACGTCGGTTGTGTCGGACAATTCGTTCTCGTGCCGCGCCACCAGCACAAGGTCCTTGGTCGCGACCAGATCGGGCTCGATATAATCCGCACCCTGCTCGATCGCCATTTCATAGGCCGCCAGCGTGTGCTCGGGCCGCTCGGCGCTGGCGCCGCGATGCGCGATGACCAGCACCTCCCCTTCCGCCGCGAGCAAGGGCGCGGGCGCGCCCATCGTGAGGCCGATCAGGGTAAACAGGCTGGTCAGGCACGAATTTAACCTGTGGTTAGGGCTGATCGCGCTACATTCGCTGGCTATGTTCAAGAAGCTGCTCCTGGCTACTCTGATCGTCATTATCGGCCTGTGGGGGGCCGGCTATGACGTAATGGCGATCAAGGATGACATTTTGGGTGCCGCCAACAAGCAGGCCGGCAACATGAGCGGTCGCACGCAAATCGAAGGTGGCGACTGGGGCGCCGACGCGACCTAGAAACTCGCGTCCCACTCGCTTTCCTTGAAACCGACCAGGATCGCGCCCTGATGCTCGACCACCGGCCGCTTGATCAGCGAAGGCTGTTCCACCATCACCCGCACAGCATCGCCCGCGTCGATCGCGGCCTTTTCGGCATCTGAAAGCTTGCGAAATGTGGTGCCGCGCCGGTTCAGCACCGTGTCGAGGCCCTTTGCCTCCACCCAGCTGGCCACGCGCGCGGGATCGGCGCCTTCCTTCTTGAAATCGTGGAATGTGTAGGCGAGCCCCTTCGCTTCGAGCCACACGCGCGCCTTCTTCACCGTGTCGCAATTGGGGATGCCGTAAAACTCGATGGCCATTTTCTCTCCTATGCCCTGGGGACCAGATGCGCGTCCGCAATCGCCACGGCCAGCGCGTCGGCGGCATCGGCCCCGGCGATCTGCGCTCCCGGCAGCAGCACCTTGAGCATCGCCTGGACCTGCGCCTTGTCCGCACCGCCGGTGCCGACCACCGATTTCTTGACCAGCCGCGCGGCATGCTCGTTCACCAGCAGCCCGCCCGCCGCGCAGGCTGCCAGCACCGCCCCGCGCGCTTGCGCCAGCTTGAGCGTCGATTGCGGGTTCTTGTTGAGGAATATCTCTTCCGCCGCGGCACGATCGGGCGCGTAGGTCGCGATCACCGCACGGATCGCGTCGTGCAAATGATGCAGGCGCTCGGCTATCGGCGCCTTGGCATCGGTCTTCACTTCGCCATTGGCGACATGCGCGATGCGCGAACCTTCGGCCCGCACCGCGCCCCATCCGGTGCAACTGAGCGAAGGGTCGAGGCCAAGGATGATCACAGTGCGGTCAGAACCTGATGCCGATGCGCGGCCCGAACTGCACCATTGCCAGATAGAGCACCAGCGTAAGCGCACATCCGGCCGCGAGTGCCACCCAGAAGCTGAAGCCCTGCCGCAGCATCATCGGTATCAGCAGGAACATCGGCAAGCTCGGCAGCACGAACCAGAAGGTCGATTGCGCATGCACCGCCATGTTCTCCGCGTCGGGCCGCGCGTGCCACAGGAAGATCATTCCCAGGATCGAGACCAAGGGAAGCGACGCGATCAGCGCCGCCATGGTTGGAAGCCGCCGTCCGACTTCCGCAATCGCCGCGATCATCACGCCGGCCAGCAGCGCCTTCGCGACAAAAGCCCACATCAGCCCAACTTCTCCATGATCTCGTCGCTGATCTCGTAATTGCCCCACACGGTCTGGACGTCGTCGTCATCGTCAAGCGTGTCGACCAGCTTGAGCAAGGTCGTGGCGCCTGCCTCGTCCATCGCGACAGTGATGTTGGGTTTCCACGCCAGCTTGACGTTCTCAGCCTCGCCCAGCACGCCTTCGAGCGCGGTGGCGACTGCATGGAGATCGTCCGAAGCGGTCCAGATCGTGTGGCCGTCGTCCGAGCTTTCGACATCGTCCGCGCCCGCTTCGATCGCGGCTTCGAGCACCTTTTCCTCATCGCCCGCGCTGGCGGGATATTCGATCAGCCCCTTGCGCTCGAACCCGTGCTGGACCGAGCCTTCGCTGCCGAGGTTTCCGCCGTTCTTGCTGAAGGCGGTGCGCACATTGGTGGCGGTGCGGTTGCGATTGTCGGTCAGTGCCTCGACGATCAGCGCGACGCCGCCGGGGCCGTAGCCCTCGTAGCGCACTTCCTCGTAGTCCTCGCCGCCGGCCATGCTGGCCTTGTCGATCGCGCGCTGGATATTGTCCTTGGGCATGGACTGCGCCTTGGCCGCGTTGACCGCCAGCCGCAGGCGCGGGTTCATGTCCGGATCGGGCATGCCCATCTTGGCCGCGACGGTGATTTCACGCGAAAGCTTGGAGAACATCGCCGAGCGCTTCTTGTCCTGCGCGCCCTTGCGATGCATGATGTTCTTGAATTTGGAATGGCCTGCCATGGGTTTTCACTTCGAAAATCTGGATGGTGGGAATCGGGGGTCGCATTAGCCGCATGATTGGTGAAACCACAAGCCTTCCCGCGCTTCCTGATGCTCGCGCGGAGTGGAAGAACTATCTCGCTTTCGTAAAGCGCCCTGTTTTGCCGGAGCGTGCCGCACCGATCGGAGCGCCCGGATTGCGCGCCTTGGGGCGCATGCTGGTGCTGGACCTCAGCATCATGCTGGTGCTGGTTTCGGCGGCAATCGCGGCGCTGGTGGTGGGCGTCGATCTGCCCGAAACCGCACTGGCCGGGCTCGACATAAACCTGCAGCTGGCGCTGATGGTGGTGGTGGTGGCACCAATCGCTGAGGAGATCGTCTTTCGGGGGTGGCTGTCAGGCAGGCCAAGCGTGGTCTGGAGCACGGCGATCCTGTTTGTTGGCCTGCTCGGGATGCAATGGGTTGTTACCCATGCACAGACATTCGAGCAGCTCAATCCGATCTTCTGGATCGCGGTGCTGAGCGTGGCGACCGCCGCGGCGGCGATCTACCTGCTTCGCGATCGAGCGCCCTATCGCTGGTTCCGCGCGATCTTCCCACTGCTGTTCTGGCTCAGCTCGCTGGGCTTCGCTTCGATCCATCTGCTCAATTACGAGGAAGGCAGCCTTGCGATCCTGCTGCCGCTGGTGCTGCCGCAATTCGTGCTGGGCACGATCCTCGCCTATCTGCGGGTCAATTACGGGTTTTGGAGCTGCATCCTGCTCCACGCGGCGCACAACGGGCTGATCCTGGGGATCGTGGCGCTGGCGGCCGGTTTCGAAGCCTGATGCCCGGCGCTAAACCGGCATGTGAGCGGTCAGGAAGCCGATCACCGCCGCATTGAAGGCGTCGTTCTTGTCGCCCGCCACCATATGCCCCGCTTCGCTCACGTCGACGCATTCGGCATGCGGCACCTTGGCGCGGAACGACGCGATGCTCGAATCCGACACGATGTCGCTCAGCTTGCCGCGCACCACCAGCACAGGCACTTCGGCGCGCTGGCCCAGCTTTTCGGTCGAACGCGCGAGCGGCTCGCGGAACTGGCTCGGGTCTTCGACCTGGAACATCACCGGGTCCCAATGCCAGTAAAGGCGCCCGTCATCGCGCAGCCGCAAATTCTTCATCAGCCCGCTGGGGTCTTTGGGGCGCGGCCGTTCGGGGTAATAGGCGGCGACGGCATCGGCCGCTTCGTCGAGCGAGGCAAAACCGCCGTGATGCGCATTCATGAAGCCGACGATGCGTTCGACCCCCTTGGGCTCCATGTCGGGCACGATATCGACCAGCACCAGCGCTGCGGGCGCCAGCCCCTGCCCCACCGCATGGATCGAAGTGAGCCCGCCCATCGACGCGCCGACCAGCGCGAAGGGCGTGCCGCAACCGTCGACCACAGCGTGAATGTCCTTGATCCGGTCGTTGATCGTATAGGCCCGCGCGTCAGACCATTCACTTTCGCCGTGGCCGCGAGCGTCGAGATTGACCACTCGGTAACCCGCCGCAATGAGCGCGCGCATCGCCCCCGCCCAACTGTGCCGCGTCTGCCCGCCGCCATGCATCAGTAGCACCAGCGGCGCGCCTTCGGGCCCGCCGATATCGCCGGCCAGCGCAAGGCCGTCGGAAGCGGTGAACTTGCGGGGCGTCGGCTCGGTCAAGCGATCAGATCCTGACCGCGGTGCCGCTGGCGCTGACCATCAGCATCGAACCGGTGTCGCCGATCACTTCATAGTCGAGATCGACGCCGACAACGGCGTTGCCGCCGCGCGCGCCGCATTCGGCCTGCAGTTCCTGGATCGCCTGTTCGCGCGCTTCGGCCAGGATGCGCTCATAGCTGCCCGAACGGCCGCCCACGATGTCGCGGATATTGGCGAACAGGTCGCGGAAGATGTTCGCGCCCACGATCACTTCGCCGGTCACGATGCCGAGATATTGCTGGATCGGCTGCCCTTCGATCGTGGGCGTGGTGGTGACGATGATCCCGCGAGCGTCCTTCCAGGGTCCGGCCATGCTTTATCTCCCGTTACGTTTCGGATCAGGCGAGCCCGAGCGCCGCCTTGTAGGTATCGAGCACCATTTCCATTTCGGCGCGATCGTCGGGCTTCATTTTGCGCAGGCGCACGATCTGGCGCATGATCTTGGTGTCATAGCCGACCGCCTTGGCTTCGGAATAGACGTCGCGGATATCGTCGGCGATGCCCTTCTTCTCTTCCTCGAGGCGTTCGATACGCTCGATCAGCAGGCGCAGGCGGTCGTCGGTGGCTTCGGCCATGATTGTATTAGCTCCGGTGAATTGAGAATCGGTTGGGTGGTCGATAGCCAGCCGGTTGCGGGGCGTGAACCCGCTGCGGCGATTATTGCTGTGCGTTTCTTGCCAGGCTCGCCTCCATCGCTGCCAGCTGCTCGGGCGTCGCCTCGCGCTGGTGCTTCGCTTTCCACTCGTCCATCGGCATGCCGTGGATGAGTTCGCGCGCGGCACCCTTGTCGCCAGCGTAGCCTGCGTCGCGGATCCAGTCGGCCAGGCAATTGCGGCAAAACCCCGCCAGCCCCATCAGCTCGATATTCTGCGCATCGTGTCGGTGGCGCAGATGGCGCACCAGCCGGCGAAAAGCCGCAGCGGCGACGCGATCGTCCAGATCGTCGAGCGGATCGGGCGCATTCGTATCCATTGAGACTATTCCTTGAGTTGCAACACAGCTGTGCCATAGCATCGCGCCATGTCGAGACGCGAAACTGCCAGTACCATCGCCGCCCGCAAGGTCGACCCGCGCGGTCGCAAGGTCAAGATTCTCGCCACCGTGGGTCCGGCGAGCAACTCACCCGATATGCTCGACCGGCTGTTCAAGGCCGGGGCCGACGCGTTCCGTGTCAACATGAGCCATGGCGAGCATTCGGTGCATGGCGGCACGATCAAGGCGATCCGCGCGCTCGAGAAGAAATACGGCCGCCCGATCGCCATCCTGGCCGATTTGCAGGGGCCGAAGCTGCGCGTCGGCACTTTCAAGGACGGGCAGGCAGTGATCCGCCATTCGGGCCATTTCACGCTCGACCGAAATCCCGAGCCGGGCGACGAAACGCGCGTGTGCCTGCCGCATCCCGAATTGTTCGGCATCCTGGAAAAGGGCCAGCGGCTGTTGATCAATGACGGCAAGATCCGGCTCAAGGTGATCCGCGCGAGCGAAGACGAAATCCTGTGTTCGGCCGAGGTCGGCGGAGTGATTTCGGACCGCAAGGGCGTCAACGTGCCCGATGCCGAAGTGCCGATCCCGGCGCTGACCGAAAAGGATCGCCGCGATCTCGATTTCGCGGTGGACCAGGGCGTCGACTGGATCGGCCTCAGCTTCGTCCAGCGCCCCGAAGACCTTGCCGAAGCGCGCAAGCTGATCGGTGGCAGGGCCGCGCTTTGCGCCAAGATCGAAAAGCCGATGGCGATCCGCCGCCTGCACGAGATCATCGAGATGTCCGACGGGATCATGGTGGCGCGCGGCGACCTGGGGGTCGAGCTCGAGCCCTATGAGGTTCCGCCGCTGCAGAAGAAGATCGTCAACGCAGCGCGCACCGAAGGCAAGCCGGTGATCGTGGCGACGCAGATGCTCGAATCGATGATCGAGAACCCGACGCCGACCCGCGCCGAAGTGTCCGACGTCGCGAATGCCGTTTACGACGGGGCGGATGCAGTGATGCTGAGCGCCGAAAGCGCGGCGGGCGAATGGCCCGAGGAATCGGTGTCGATGATGGACAAGATCGCGACGCAGGTCGAGCGCAGCGAAGACTATCGCGCGCGCGTGCGCTTCCTCGATACACCGCCCGATGCCACCACCGCCGACGCACTCAGCCATGCTTGCATGACGATCGCCGACACGGTTTCGATCAGCGCGATCACTGTGTTCACCTCATCGGGTTCGACCGCGCGCCGCGTCGCGCGCGAGCGGCCCGACACGCCAATGCTGGTGCTGACGCCATCGAGCAAGACCGCCCGGCGCGTGGCGCTGCTGTGGGGCGCGCATGCGGTGGTGACCAAGGATATCGGCAGCTTCGAAGAGATGATCGCCAAGGGCAAACGGATGGCGCTGCGCCATGGTTACGGCAAGGCGGGCAGCAAGCTGATCGCGCTGGCCGGTGTCCCATTCGGCACTCCGGGCGCGACCAACCTGCTGCATGTCGTGACGCTGACCGGCGACGAGCTGGACAAGCACGGCACCTAACCCGCGCGCACTCGAAATTTCGTAGGGTTCAGGCCGCGAGGCGGCTGAGATGTTCGAGCGTCGGCTCGTAGAGCGGCTCTTCGAACGCGATCCCGGCGCGCTGGTCTTCGATCCAGATCACTTCGGCTGGCTGGAATCCCAGGCCGGGCAGCTTGACCGACACCGCTTCGCCGGGGCGGATCGACCACGAACGCGCATCGACCATGCAGCCGCCCAGGCTGATGTCGAGCACCGGCAGCTGGAGCTTCATGCCCGAACGATAGCGCACTTCGGCACTGTAGTTCGCAGCAAAGCGATCGTTCTGTCTGCGCTCCATCGCAAGGTTCCCTTAGCTTCAAACACGCTGAATTGCTTTGCCCGGAGTAACGCAACGCAATTGCCAATCCGATGACGATCATGCCCTCTAATTGGTTAACAAAGAGCGTTTCGCGGAGGTGAAGATTGGGCCGTGCGGCCCGCTGGCAATCAACCGTGCGCGGCCTTTTCCAGCCGGGCGCGCGCTTCGGCCTCGCCGATCAGCGGCAGCAATTCGCCCATGTCCGGCCCATGATCCATGCCGGTGAACGCCTGCCGCAGCGGCAAGAACAGCAGCTTGCCCTTGCGCCCGGTGCTGTCCTTGAGCGCTGCGGTGAGCGCATGCCACGGGTCCTCGCCCCAATGGAGCTGGCGCGCGGCCTCGGCGAGGTAAGCGCGATCCTCGGCAGAGAATTCGACCTGGTCGATCGGACCAGTAACGAGCCGCCACAGCTCGATGGCCTCATGCACGGTGGACAGGTTCGGCCTCACCGCATGCCAGCCCGCCTCGTCCATTCCGGCGGGTAGGCGATCTTTGACAGTATCGAATTCCATCTGGTGGACGATCGCGGTGTTGAGCCGCTCGAGTTCGGCATCGTCGAACCGGGCCGGGGCGCGGCCGAAGGTCGAAAGGTCGAAGCTCTCGATCAGTTTCGCACGGTCCGCGATCGGCTCGACCGGCTGCGCCGTGCCCAGCCGCGCAAGCAAGGCGATGAGCGCTTCGGGCTCTATCCCCTTCTCGCGAAAGGCATCGCAGCCGAGCGATCCAAGCCGCTTCGAGAGTTTGCCTTCATTGCCCACCAGCAGCGCTTCATGCGCAAATTCGGGCAGCGGTTTTGCTGCGGCAAAACCTGCAGCATAAAGTGCGGTAAAGATCTGAATCTGAACGGCTGTGTTTGAGACATGGTCTTCGCCGCGAAGCACATGGGTCACGTCCATGTCGACATCGTCGACCGCCGAAGGAAGCATGTAGAGCCAGCTTCCGTCGGCGCGGCGCACAACCGGATCGGACAGCTGAGCAGCGTCGAATTTCTGCGCGCCGCGGATGCCGTCAGTCCATTCGATCGGTTCGTCATGATTAAGCTTGAAGCGCCAGTGCGCGGCGATGCCTTCGGCTTCCTTGGCTGCGCGCTGCGCGTCGCTCAGTTCCAGAGCACCGCGGTCGTAGATCGGCGGCAGGCCGCGCCCCAGCAGCACCTTGCGCTTGAGGTCGAGCTCCTGCGCGGTCTCATAACAGGGATAGACCCGGCCTGCGGCCTTCAGCACCGCAAACGCCGCCTCGTAGCGATCGAGCCGTGCCGACTGGCGCTCTTCTCCATCGGGTTCGATCCCGAGCCAGGCGAGATCGGCACGGATCGCCTCGACATATTCCTCGCGCGAACGCTCGGCATCGGTGTCGTCGATCCGCAGCAGGAAGCGCCCGCCATGCTTCTTCGCGAGCATCCAGTTATGGAGCGCGGTGCGAATATTGCCGACATGCAGCCGGCCGGTTGGAGAGGGCGCGAAGCGGGTTGTTGTCATGGCAGGAGCCGTTAGCCGGATTGTTCGGAAAAACGAAGCCCCGCCGGATCGCTCCAGCGGGGCTCCTGTTCGTCAGTCGAAAGGCCGGGCGAAGATTACTCTTCGCCGCCTTCCGCAGGTGCCGCAGGCGCCATCGCTGCCATCGCCGCCTTCATCGCTTCTTCCGAAGGAATGGCGTCGGCTTCGGGCTCAGGCTCCGACTGGCCGGACGCGGTGAGCGCATCCTGCTGCTTCTTCCACGCTGCGCGCAGGGCCGCGTCGCGGCTCGAAGCGGTGACGCGCATGCGGTTCATGCCCGCGCCGGTACCGGCAGGGATCAGGCGGCCCACGATCACGTTCTCCTTGAGACCGATCAGCGTGTCCTTCTTGCCTTCGACCGCCGCCTGCGTGAGCACGCGGGTGGTTTCCTGGAACGACGCGGCCGAGATGAAACTGCGGGTCTGGAGAGAGGCCTTGGTGATGCCCAGCAGCACCGGATTGCCGGTGGCCGGCAGCTTGCCCTTGGCCAGCTTCGCGTTGATCGCATTCATCTCTTCGAGGTCGACCTGTTCGCCCGGCAGCAGGGTGGTGTCGCCACCGTCGGTGATCTCGACCTTCTGCAGCATCTGGCGAACGATCACCTCGATGTGCTTGTCGTTGATCTTCACGCCCTGCAAGCGATAGACTTCCTGGATCTCGTTGACGAGATATTCGGCCAGCGCTTCCACGCCGAGCACTTCCAGGATGTCATGCGGGTTGGGCGAACCGGAGATGAGCGTATCGCCCTTCTTCACATAGTCGCCTTCCTGCACATCGATCACCTTGGTCTTGGGGATCAGGTATTCCACTGCATCCCCTTCCTCCGGCACGATCGCTATCTTGCGCTTCGCCTTGTACTCGCGGACGAATTCGATCTTGCCCGAAATCTTGGCGATGATCGCATTGTCCTTGGGCAGGCGCGCTTCGAACAGCTCGGCAACACGCGGCAGACCGCCGGTGATGTCGCGCGTCTTGGCGGCTTCACGCGAAGCACGGGCAAGGATGTCACCCGCCTGCACTTCCTGGCCGTCTTCGACCGAGAGCGTGGTGCCCGGAGCCAGCATGTAGCGCTGTGCTTCGGTTTCCTCGCCCTTCTTTGCCCCCGAACTGACCGAGCCTTCGCCGAGCAGAGTAAGGCGCGGACGCAGGTCTTCCTTCTTCTTGCGGCCGATCGCACGGTTTTCGGTGACGACGCGCTGGGCGATGCCAGTCGCTTCGTCGACCCGCTCTTCCAGCGTCGTACCTTCGACCAAGTCCTGGTACTTCACGATGCCCGAGGTTTCGGTGATGATCGGCAGAGTGAACGGATCCCATTCGGCCAGGCGATCGCCTTCCTTCACCTTGCCGCCATCCTTGTGCATCAGCACGGTGCCGTAAGGTACCTTGTGGATTTCGCGCTCGCGCCCTTCGGCGTCGATCACCGCGATCTCGCCATTGCGGGCGAGCGAGAGAATCCGGCCGCGCTTGTCGGTGATGGTCGGCATGTCGCGATAGACCACGGTGCCGTCCGAAATCGCTTCGAGGTGCGAAGTTTCGTTCAGCTGCGCAGCACCGCCGATGTGGAAGGTACGCATGGTCAGCTGCGTGCCCGGTTCACCGATCGACTGCGCGGCGATCACGCCGACAGCCTCGCCGATGTTGACCGGAGTACCGCGAGCGAGGTCGCGGCCATAGCAGGTCGCGCACACGCCCTGTTCGGCTTCGCAGATCAGCGGCGAGCGGATCTTGGCCGACTGCACTTCGGCTTCCTCGATCGACTTGACCATCGGCTCGTCGAGCAGAGTGCCGGCCTTGACGATGACTTCACCGGTCTTCGCATTGACGAGGTCTTCGGCCACGGTGCGGCCGAGGATACGTTCGCCGAGCGAAGCGATCACCGAACCACCCTGCACGATGGCGCGCATTTCGAGCGCGTTCTCGGTGCCGCAATCGATTTCGACGATCACGCAGTCCTGCGACACGTCGACCAGGCGGCGGGTCAGGTAGCCCGAATTCGCCGTCTTGAGCGCGGTGTCGGCCAGGCCCTTGCGGGCGCCGTGGGTCGAGTTGAAGTATTCAAGGACGGTCAGGCCTTCCTTGAAGTTCGAGATGATCGGCGTTTCGATGATCTCGCCCGAAGGCTTGGCCATCAGGCCGCGCATGCCGGCGAGCTGCTTCATCTGCGCCGGCGAACCGCGCGCACCCGAGTGGCTCATCATGTAGATCGAGTTGATCTGCGCTTCCTTGCCGTCGTCGCCGATCGGGCGGGCCTTGATCTTGTCCATCATGGCGTCCGCCACCTGGTCGCCGCAGCGGCTCCAGGCGTCGATCACCTTGTTGTACTTTTCCTGCTGGGTGATCAGGCCGTCCTGGTACTGCTGTTCATAGTCAGCGACCAGCGCCTTGGTCTGCTCGACCAGATCCACCTTCTCGATCGGGATGATCATGTCATCCTTGCCGAAGGAGATGCCGGCGCGGAACGCGTGGCGGAAGCCCAGCGCCATGATGGCGTCGGCGAACAGCACGGTGTCCTTCTGGCCGGTGTGGCGATAGACCTCGTCGATCACGTCGCCGATGTCCTTCTTGGTGAGAAGGCGGTTGACGATGTCGAACGGAACCTTGTGGTTCTTCGGCAGGCATTCGCCGATCAGCATGCGGCCCGGCGTGGTGACGAAGCGCTGCATCGACACATTGCCCTTCTCGTCCGCCTGCGGCACGCGCGCGATGATGCGGGTGTGCAGCGTGACCGACTTGACCTCGAGCGCCTGGTGCACTTCGGCCATGTCTGAGAAGCGCTGCAGCTTTTCGACCTTCTCGCCGCCCTTTTCCTCGATGAACTCAGGCGTCTTTTCCTGGCGTTCCATCGACAGGTAATAGAGGCCCAGCACCATGTCCTGCGAAGGCACGATGATCGGCTTGCCGTTGGCGGGCGAGAGGATGTTGTTGGTGCTCATCATGAGCACGCGCGCTTCCAACTGCGCCTCGAGGCTCAGCGGGACGTGCACGGCCATCTGGTCACCGTCGAAGTCGGCGTTGAAGGCGGCGCAGACCAGCGGGTGGAGCTGGATCGCCTTGCCTTCGATCAGCACGGGCTCGAACGCCTGGATGCCGAGGCGGTGGAGCGTCGGCGCGCGGTTGAGCAGCACCGGATGCTCGCGGATCACTTCATCCAGGATGTCCCAGACTTCCTTGCGTTCCTTTTCGACCCACTTCTTCGCCTGCTTCAGGGTCATCGAAAGACCCTTGGCGTCGAGGCGCGCGTAGATGAACGGCTTGAACAGTTCGAGCGCCATCTTCTTCGGCAGGCCGCACTGGTGCAGCTTGAGTTCGGGACCGGTCACGATCACCGAACGGCCCGAATAGTCGACGCGCTTGCCGAGCAGGTTCTGGCGGAAACGGCCTTGCTTGCCCTTGAGCATGTCGCTGAGCGACTTGAGCGGGCGCTTGTTGGCGCCGGTGATCACGCGGCCGCGGCGACCGTTGTCGAACAGCGCGTCAACGGCTTCCTGCAGCATGCGCTTTTCGTTGCGCACGATGATGTCGGGCGCGCGCAGTTCGATCAGGCGCTTCAGGCGGTTGTTGCGGTTGATCACGCGGCGATAGAGGTCGTTGAGGTCCGACGTCGCGAAGCGGCCACCGTCCAGCGGCACCAGCGGGCGCAGTTCGGGCGGAATGACCGGGATCACTTCGAGGATCATCCATTCGGGGCGGTTGCCCGATTCGATGAAGCTTTCGACGACCTTGAGGCGCTTGATGATCTTCTTGGGCTTGAGCGCGGACTTGGTGGTCGCGAGCTCTTCCAGCAGCGCTTCACGCTCGGACTCGAGGTCGAGGTCCATCAGCATGTGCTTGACCGCTTCGGCGCCGATCCCGGCGCTGAAGGCGTCTTCGCCATACTCGTCCTGGTATTCGAGCAACTCGTCTTCCGACAGCAGCTGGTACTTGTCGAGCGGAGTCAGGCCCGGCTCGATCACTACGTAGTTCTCGAAGTAGAGGATCCGCTCAAGCTGCTTGAGCTGCATGTCGAGCAGCAGGCCGATGCGCGAAGGCAGCGACTTGAGGAACCAGATGTGCGCGACCGGCGCGGCCAGTTCGATGTGGCCCATGCGTTCGCGGCGGACCTTGGTCACGGTCACTTCCACGCCGCACTTTTCGCAGACGACGCCCTTGTACTTCATGCGCTTGTACTTGCCGCACAGGCACTCGTAATCCTTCACCGGGCCGAAGATGCGCGCGCAGAACAACCCGTCACGCTCAGGCTTGAACGTGCGGTAGTTGATCGTTTCCGGCTTCTTGATCTCGCCGAACGACCAGCTGCGGATGCGCTCGGGCGAGGCAATGCCGATCTGGATCTGGTCGAAGGTTTCCGGCTTGGCCAGGTGGTTGGTGAATTTGGTCAGTTCGTTCATTTTTCGTGTTCCCTTACGGGTGAAATCTCGGGACGGAAGCGGAGGGGCCGGCTCGGCCCGCTCCTGTTATTCCGCCGCCTCCGGCCATTCGTCCTGGTCTTCCTCATCCTCGCCAAGCGACTTGAGTTCGACGTTGAGGCCGAGCGAGCGCATTTCCTTCACAAGCACGTTGAAGCTTTCCGGAATGCCCGCTTCGAAGGTGTCGTCGCCCTTGACGATCGCTTCGTAGACCTTGGTACGGCCGACCACGTCGTCCGACTTGACGGTGAGCATTTCCTGCAGGGTGTAGGCAGCGCCATATGCCTGCAGCGCCCAGACCTCCATTTCACCGAAGCGCTGGCCGCCGAACTGCGCCTTGCCGCCCAGCGGCTGCTGGGTGACGAGCGAGTAGGGGCCGATCGAACGGGCGTGGATCTTGTCGTCGACCAGGTGGTGGAGCTTCAGCATGTAGATGTAGCCCACGGTCACCTTGCGGTCGAACGCCTCGCCGGTGCGCCCGTCATAGAGCGTGACCTGGCCCGAAGTGTCGAGCCCGGCCTTGGCAAGCATGTCCGAAACGTCCGCTTCGCGCGCACCGTCGAACACCGGCGTGCCCATCGGGACACCGGCGGTGAGATTGCCGGCGAGTTCGATGATCTCGTCATCCGAACGGGCCTTGATCTCGGATTCGTAGGTGTCGCCATAGACGTCCACAAGCTTCTCGCGGACCGCCTTGGGCGGCTTGGCCGCCTGCGGATCGGGGTTGGCATCGCGCCATTCCTCAAGCGCCGCGGCAACCTGCTGGCCGAGGCCGCGCGCGGCCATGCCGAGGTGCGTTTCGAAGATCTGTCCGACGTTCATGCGCGAAGGCACGCCCAGCGGGTTGAGCACGATGTCGACCGGGGTGCCGTCTTCGAGGAAAGGCATGTCTTCCTGCGGAAGGATCCGCGAGATGACGCCCTTGTTCCCGTGGCGGCCGGCCATCTTGTCGCCCGGCTGCAGCTTGCGCTTCACCGCAACGAAGACCTTGACCATCTTGAGCACGCCCGGAGCGAGTTCGTCGCCGCGTTCGAGCTTCTCCTTGCGGTCTTCGAACTTGTCGTCGATGCCCTTGGCGGCTTCGTCATACTGGCTCTTGACCGCTTCGAGCTGGGCCTGGCGGTTGTCGTCGGCCACCGCGAACTTGAACCATTCGTGGCGTTCGATTTCCTCGAGCAGTTCGTCGGTGATCACCGCGCCCTTCTTCACGCCCTTGGGAGCTGCCGAAGCGGTCTGGCCGACCAGCATGTCCTTGAGGCGGTTGTAGGTCGCACGGTTGAGGATCGCGCGTTCGTCTTTCGCGTCCTTGCGCAGGCGCTCGATTTCCTCGTGCTGGATCGCACGCGTACGGTCGTCGATCTCGATGCCGTGACGGTTGAACACGCGCACTTCCACGATCGTGCCGGCCACGCCCGGGGGCAGGCGGAGCGAAGTGTCGCGCACGTCGCTGGCCTTTTCGCCGAAGATCGCGCGGAGCAGCTTTTCTTCCGGCGTCATCGGGCTCTCGCCCTTCGGCGTGATCTTGCCGACCAGGATATCGCCCGGATGCACTTCGGCGCCGATGTAGACGATGCCCGCTTCGTCGAGGTTGCGCAGCGCTTCCTCGCCGACGTTCGGGATGTCGCGGGTGATGTCTTCCGGCCCCAGCTTGGTGTCGCGAGCCATCACTTCGAATTCCTCGATGTGGATCGACGTGAACACGTCGTCCTTCACGATGCGTTCGGAGATCAGGATCGAGTCTTCGTAATTGTAGCCGTTCCACGGCATGAACGCGACGAGGCTGTTCTTGCCGAGCGCCAGTTCGCCGAGATCGGTCGAGGGACCGTCAGCGATGATGTCGCCTTCCTCGACCACGTCACCCACCTTCACCAGCGGACGCTGGTTGATGCAGGTGTTCTGGTTCGAGCGCTGGAACTTCTGCAGCGTGTAGATGTCAACGCCCGACTGGCCGGGTTCGACATCGCCGATCGCGCGGATCACGATGCGGGTCGCGTCAACCTGGTCGACGATACCGCCGCGGGTCGCGGTGATCGCAGCGCCCGAATCGCGCGCCACGGTTTCTTCCATGCCGGTGCCGACAAACGGCGCTTCGGCGCGAACCAGCGGCACCGCCTGGCGCTGCATGTTCGAGCCCATCAGCGCGCGGTTGGCGTCATCGTTTTCAAGGAACGGGATCAGCGAGGCCGCAACCGAAACGAGCTGCTTCGGGCTGACGTCCATCAGCGTGATCTGTTCGCGCGGAGCCATGAAGTAGTCGCCGTTCTGGCGCGCCGAAACGAATTCCTCAGCAAAGCTGCCGTCATCGTTCAGCTCTGCCGAAGCCTGCGCAACGGTGTGCTTCTGCTCTTCCATGGCCGAAAGGTAGATCACTTCGCTGGTGACCTTGCCGTCGGCAACGGTGCGATACGGCGTTTCGATGAAGCCGTACTTGTTGACGCGGCTGAAGCTCGCGAGCGAGTTGATCAGGCCGATGTTCGGGCCTTCCGGCGTTTCGATCGGGCAGATGCGGCCATAGTGCGTCGGGTGAACGTCGCGGACTTCGAAGCCGGCGCGCTCGCGGGTGAGGCCGCCCGGGCCAAGCGCCGAAACGCGGCGCTTGTGGGTGACTTCCGACAGCGGGTTGGTCTGGTCCATGAACTGCGAGAGCTGCGAGGAACCGAAGAACTCGCGCACCGCGGCAACCGCGGGCTTAGCGTTGATCAGGTCGTTCGGCATCACGGTCGACACGTCGACCGAGCTCATGCGTTCCTTCACCGCGCGTTCCATGCGCAGCAGGCCGACGCGGTACTGGTTTTCGAGCAGTTCGCCGACCGAGCGGACGCGGCGGTTGCCGAGGTTGTCGATGTCATCGACTTCGCCCTTGCCGTCCTTCAGGCCGACCAGTTCCTTCACCACTGCCAGGATGTCTTCCTTGCGCAGCGTGGTGACGGTGTCTTCGGCATCGAGGCCGAGGCGCATGTTGAGCTTGACGCGGCCGACCGCCGAAAGGTCGTAGCGCTCCCCGTCGAAGAACAGGCCTTCGAACAGCGCTTCGGCGGTTTCAAGCGTCGGCGGTTCGCCGGGGCGCATGACCTTGTAGATCGCTTCCAGGCCTTCGTCGCGGTTCTCGGCCTTGTCGACCTTCAGTGTGTTGCGGATCCACGGGCCTGTGTTGACCTCGTCGATGTCGAGCAGGTCGACCTGGTCGATGCCTGCCTTGTCGAGCATGTCGAGGTTTTCAGGCGCAACTTCGTCGCCCGCTTCGATGTAGATGCGACCGGTCTTCTCGTCGATCATGTCGCTGGCGGCATAGCGGCCGAAGATTTCCTCGGTCGGCAGCAGCAGTTCTTCGAGACCGTCCTTGGCAGCCTTGTTGGCGGCACGCGGGCTGATCTTCTGGCCGGCGGGGAACACTTCCTCGCCGGTCTTCGCATCGACCAGCGGGAAAGCCGGCTTCTGGCCGCGCCATGCTTCTGCCACGAACGGGATCTTCCAGCCGTCCTTGGCGCGCTGCCAGGTCACGGTCTGGTAGAAGTAATGCAGGATGTCTTCGCTATCGAGGCCCAGCGCATAAAGCAGCGAGGTCACCGGCAGCTTGCGCTTGCGGTCGATGCGGACGTTCACGATGTCCTTGGCGTCGAATTCGAAATCGAGCCACGAACCGCGATAGGGGATCACGCGTGCAGCGAACAGCAGCTTGCCCGAGCTGTGGGTCTTGCCGCGGTCATGGTCGAACAGCACACCCGGCGAACGGTGCATCTGCGACACGATCACACGCTCGGTGCCGTTGATGATGAAGGTGCCGTTCTCGGTCATGAGCGGCATGTCGCCCATGTACACGTCCTGCTCCTTGATATCGAGCACGGAGCGAGTTTCGGTTTCCTGGTCCACCTCGAACACGATCAGGCGCAGCGTCACCTTCATCGGGGCGGCATAGGTGATGCCGCGCTGGCGACACTCGGTCGTGTCGTACTTGGGCTCTTCCAGCTCGTAATGGACGAAGTCGAGTTCGGCAGTGCCGGCAAAATCGCGGATCGGGAACACGCTGCGCAGCGTCTTCTCGAGACCCGACACATAACCGGTCTGCTTGTCGGAACGCAGGAACTGCTCGTAGCTTTCGCGCTGAACCTCGATCAGGTTCGGCATCTGCACCACTTCGTGGATGTCGCCGAAGATCTTGCGGATGCGCTTCTTTGCAGTGCCCTGTGCCTTAGGGGACTTCGCCTTGGTAGCCATGGAGAGGAACGCCTCTTTATCTGTTAGGCCGGCACCACATGGGGCCGGCAGTCGTGAACTCAATCGATCACGCGTAGGGTGTTCCAAATCCGGGACGCGAAAAGGCCGCAGCGAATGACACGCCTTCCCCGGCGCGCTGCTGCAGCACATCAAACGTCGCGAATATGGAACCCGCCGCTTCCATTCCGTGGTCGATTCCCGCGCATGAATCGGCCTTGCTCGAAGCGGGCTGGGAGTGGCGAAATAGGGAGCCGACTGCGCTTTGTCAAACCGTACGCACCCCCCGCGCCCCGGCGAAATCACCCCGCTCCACTCCCGGATTGAGCCGTTTTTTGCGAAACGATAAGCGATATATCGTTTTTCAATACTATTGATTGACAATATGCCCGACTCGGATTATTGACTATCAATATCACGGATCAAGGAGATCGATAAATGACCCGCTTTCAATCACAGTTCGCCGCAGCGATCGCTGCAGTCCT
The DNA here is from genome assembly GCF_052683155.1 of Altererythrobacter sp. Z27. Taxonomy (NCBI): domain Bacteria; kingdom Pseudomonadati; phylum Pseudomonadota; class Alphaproteobacteria; order Sphingomonadales; family Erythrobacteraceae; genus Altererythrobacter; species Altererythrobacter sp. Z27. The sequence goes on from NZ_JBQYMC010000001.1 coordinate 1,647,342, forward strand.
CATCGTTTCGGCCTCGTTCGCCGCGATGTTCAGCGTCTCGCCGGCCTTAACCGCTGCCAGCACCGTGCCGCTGCTGGCCTAGAAAGGGAGGAAAGCATGACCGACACCCTTCAAAACGACGGACTGCTCAAAGCGGCCCGACTGCTCACCGGCGTCTTCCAGATTCTTTTGGGCCTGCTGTTCGTGGGCCTGATCGTCGGCGGCCCGATTGTCCTGGCCAGCCAAAACCACATTGCCGATGAACTGCTCGCCACTGCGACTGCCAGCGTCGGCACAATTGCATTCGCAATTGTCGGCGTGATGCTCCTCGGAGCTGTGATGGTTGGACTGGGCTGGATCTTCCTGAGACTGCTCAGGCAGATGATCGACACGGTCGGGAAGGGCGACCCTTTCATCGGCGAAAACGCGGAACGGCTGCACAAGATGGGCTGGATCGCCGTGGCCATTGAACTGCTCAAGCTGCCCACCGGTGCCATTGCGGTTTTCATCGCGCACCAGCTCAAGCCCGAGACCTTCGAGATCGATGTGGAGTTTTCCTTCACCGGCCTACTGATCGCATTGGTGCTGTTCATCCTTGCCCGCGTGTTCCGCCATGGCGCCGCAATGCGCGAAGACCTGGAAGGGACCGTGTGATGCCGGCCGAAGAAGGAGCAAACATCGTGGTCAAACTGGACGACCTGCTGCACGCGCGGCGCATGACCCTGACCGAACTGGCCGATCGCGTCGGCCTTACCCTCGCCAATCTTTCGATCCTCAAGACCGGTAAGGCCAAGGCGATCCGCTTCTCGACGCTCGAAGCGATCTGCCGCGAGCTCGAATGCCAGCCTGGCGACCTGCTTGGGTATGAGGCGAATTAGCGCCTTTTCCTTGACAGCAGCCGCAAAACACGTAGAGGCCCGCCACCGATTGGCGGGTCTCTTCGATTCCGCCGGTCGTCCGTCCGAGACAGTTGGTGACCGGAATTTGCCGGTCTTAATTTCCAGCCTAGACGGGGAAACGAGATTTTCCGGCCTCCTCCATGGCGGCCTGTCCGATGCCTGTGCGGCATCCTCCTTCCCTTGTCACGGACTCGCCCATGTCGCTTCGGCGGCATGGACAAACGTAGCCGGCCGCAGCGGAGCCATCCGATGCGGTCATAGTGAAGGAGTATGGCATGGATCGTTCGCAGAAAGCCGATGCGGTCGCCCAGCTCAACGACGTCTTCAAAGAGGTCGGCGTGGTGGTTGTCACCCGCAACCTCGGCCTGACGGTGGCCCAGTCCACCGAACTGCGCTCGAAGATGCGTGAAGCCGGTGCGTCCTACAAGGTTGCGAAGAACCGTCTCGCCAAGCTCGCCCTGAAGGACACCGACTACGTCGGGCTCGAGGATTTCCTCAACGGCCCGACCGCGCTGGCCTGGTCGACCGACCCGGTCGCAGCCGCCAAGGCTGCTGTCGATTTCGCAAAGTCGAACGACAAGCTGGAAATCGTCGGTGGATCGATGGGTACGCAGGTGCTCGACGAAGCAGGGGTCAAGGCACTCGCCTCGATGCCCAGCCTCGACGAACTGCGTGGCAAGATCGTGGGTCTCATCAACGCCCCGGCGACTAAGGTCGCTCAGGTCGTCAATGCCCCGGCTGCCAAGCTGGCCCGTGTCTTTGGTGCCTATGGCGCCAAGGAAGCGGCATAAGGTTCATCGCACACAGCGATTTTTTCCGGGGCCAAGGAATGGACCGACGCCCCAGCCGAATTTTTGGAGTGAAACATCATGGCCGATATTGCCAAGCTTGTTGAAGAACTGTCGAAGCTGACCGTCCTCGAGGCGGCCGAACTTGCCAAGGCGCTGGAAGAAGAGTGGGGCGTTAGCGCCGCTGCTGCCGTCGCCGTTGCTGGCCCCGCTGCTGGCGGTGGCGATGCTGGCGCAGCTGCTGAAGAGAAGACCGAATTCGACGTCATCCTGACCGGTGACGGCGGCAAGAAGATCCAGGTGATCAAGGAAGTCCGCGCCATCACCGGCCTGGGCCTGACCGAAGCCAAGGCGCTGGTCGAAAGCGCTCCGAAGGCGCTCAAGGAAGGCGTGAACAAGGCCGAAGCCGAAGACATCAAGGGCAAGATCGAAGCAGCCGGCGGCACCGTCGAGCTGAAGTAAGCTTCGTTCAGCTCTAGCTGAATTCACGGAAGGGCGGTGCCGCAAGGTGCCGCCCTTCTTGCATGTGTGGCACGGAAACCGCAGCCACGCGTGCTTGCTACGGCCAAGCCAACAAGGCGCTTTCCCCGCCCCTGCCATGCGCCTATCCGGTCCGGCTGTCCGCCGAAATCGGGCAGCGACCCGATCTATGCATGACGGACATGCCTTGAAGCCCCTGCCCCTGCGCAGCGAAGGCTGGCGCGGCGAAGTTGCCGCGACCTTCCGGCTCGCCTGGCCGCTGGCGCTTGCCAACTTGTTGCAGATGCTGGTGCATGCGGTCGATGTGATCTTCGTCGCGCGGCTGGGCGAAGTGGAACTTGCCGCTTCGGCACTGGGCATCGCGCTGTTCGGCCTGCTGATGTGGGCTTTCTCGGGCCTCACCGGCATTGTCGCCGCGCTGATCGCGGAAGAGCTTGGCCGCCGCCGCCATGCCGTGCGCGAAGTGCGCCGCTCGGTGCGGATGGGGCTGTGGCTCGCACTCGCTTCGGGCATCGTCGGCATGGCGATCTGCTGGCATGGCGAAGCGCTGATGCTCGCGACCGGGCAGGACGCGCATCTCTCGTCCCGCGCGGGCGACTTCCTGCGCATCATCATGTGGGCGATGGTGCCGATGATCATGGCGAACGTGCTGCGCAATTTCGTCTCGGCACTGGGCCGCCCGGTCTTCGCCACCGCGATCACCGGGCTGGCGCTGGGCACCAGCGTGCTCGCCAATTACACCTTCGTGTTCGGCCATTTCGGCGCGCCGGCCATGGGGCTTGAGGGCTCGGCGCTGGCCAGCGTCGTCACTTCGCTCTTCATCCTCGCGAGCTACCTCGTGGCGATCGCTACGGACCGCAGGCTGCGGCGCTATCAGGTGCTGGGCAATTGGTGGCGCCCCGAATGGGACCGGCTGCGCCTGCTGCTGAAGCTCGGCTCGCCGGTCATGGTCATCATCATCGCAGAGGCTGGCCTCTTCAGCGGCGCGGCGCTGCTGATGGGCCGCATCGGCGCATCCGAACTTGCCGGGCATACAGTCGCGCTGCAAGTCGCGGCGCTCGCCTTCCAGGTGCCTTTCGGCATCGGCCAGGCCGCGACGATCCGCGTCGGCTACCATTTCGGCGCGGGCGACCGCGAGGCGATCGGCCGGGCAGGCTGGGTCGGGATCGTGATGGGCGGCGGCTTCATGTGCTTCACCGCCGCGCTGATGATCCTTGCGCCCGAATTGCTGCTGCGCATCTATGTCGACCCGCTCGACCCCGCCAATGCCGCGATGGTCGGTTTTGCCGTGAGCTACATGGTGGTGGCTGCGGCGTTCCAGCTGTTCGACGGGGTGCAGGCGGTGGCGGCCGGCGCGCTGCGCGGCGTGCAGGACACGCGCGTGCCGATGCTGATCGCGATCTTCAGCTATTGGGTGCCCGGCTATGGCGTGGCGATCTGGCTCGGCTTCTATACTCCGCTCGAAGGGACCGGGGTGTGGATCGGGCTAGCGATTGGCCTCGTCTTCTCCGCCGGGCTGCTCACCCGCCGCTGGTCGCGGCGCGAGCGGCTGGGCCTGACGATCCGCACCGCCTGACCTGCCGAAACGCTGTGGCCGGGTGCAAAATTTTTGCGCCCGCGCGTGTTGACTCACCGGCCAACCATCCCCAAATGCGCCGCGCTGGCACTCTCGAGGGGAGAGTGCCAAGGCAGATATTCACTCAAGCAAGAAAGGTCATCCACATGGCATTTCGTCCGCTGCACGACCGCGTTCTGGTCCGTCGCATCGAAGCCGAAGAAAAGACGGCCGGTGGCATCATCATCCCTGACAGCGCCAAGGAAAAGCCGAGCGAAGGCGAAGTCATCGCCGTCGGCGAAGGCAATCGCGACGACGATGGCGAGCGTATCCCGCTCGACGTCAAGGCCGGCGATCGCATCCTGTTCGGCAAGTGGTCGGGCACCGAAGTCAAGATCGACGGCGAAGAGCTGCTGATCATGAAGGAAAGCGACATCATGGGGATCATTTCCTGATCGCCTGAGCCACGCGCTTCCTTTCCAACAATTCTATTCCAGGAGAAACACCAATGGCAGCCAAGGACGTAAAGTTCGGCCGCGACGCGCGCGAAGGCATTCTGCGCGGCGTCAACACCCTCGCCAATGCGGTGAAGGTTACGCTGGGCCCCAAGGGCCGCAACGTCGTGATCGACAAGAGCTTCGGCGCACCGCGCATCACCAAGGACGGTGTCTCGGTCGCCAAGGAAATCGAGCTGAAGGACAAGTTCGAGAACATGGGCGCACAGATGCTGCGCGAAGTGGCCTCGAAGACCAACGACCTCGCGGGCGACGGTACCACCACCGCCACCGTTCTGGCGCAGGCGATCGTGACCGAAGGCATGAAGTCGGTCGCCGCCGGCATGAACCCGATGGACCTCAAGCGCGGCATCGACCTCGCAGTCGAAAAGATCGTCGCAAACCTCAAGGGCCGTTCCAAGGAAGTGGCCGGTTCGAACGAGATCGCCCAGGTCGGCATCATCTCGGCCAATGGCGACCGTGAAGTCGGCGAGAAGATCGCCGAAGCCATGGAAAAGGTCGGCAAGGAAGGCGTGATCACCGTCGAGGAAGCCAAGGGCCTCGAGTTCGAACTCGACGTCGTCGAAGGCATGCAGTTCGACCGCGGTTACCTGAGCCCGTACTTCATCACCAACCCGGACAAGATGACCGTCGAGCTCGACAACCCCTACATCCTGATCCACGAAAAGAAGCTGTCGAACCTGCAGCCGATGCTGCCGATCCTCGAAGCCGTGGTGCAGAGCGGCCGTCCGCTGCTGATCATCGCGGAAGACATCGAAGGCGAAGCGCTGGCGACTCTCGTGGTCAACAAGCTGCGCGGCGGCCTGAAGGTTGCAGCGGTCAAGGCACCGGGCTTCGGCGATCGCCGCAAGGCGATGCTGCAGGACATCGCGATCCTCACCAAGGGTGAAATGGTCAGCGAAGACCTCGGCATCAAGCTCGAAAGCGTGACCGTGGGCATGCTCGGCGAAGCCAAGCGCGTCAGCATCGACAAGGACAACACCACCATCGTCGATGGCGCCGGTGCGGCGGACGACATCAAGGCACGGGTCGAACAGATCCGCGCCCAGATCGAAACCACCACCAGCGACTATGACCGCGAGAAGCTGCAGGAACGCCTCGCCAAGCTCGCCGGCGGTGTCGCCGTGATCAAGGTTGGCGGCGCTTCGGAAGTCGAAGTGAAGGAACGCAAGGACCGCGTCGACGACGCGCTGCACGCGACCCGCGCAGCCGTGGAAGAAGGCATCGTCCCGGGCGGCGGTACTGCCCTGCTCTTTGCCACCCGCGCGCTCGACGGCCTGGCTGGCGCCAATGAAGACCAGACCCGCGGCGTCGACATCGTGCGCAAGGCGATCCTTGCTCCCGTGCGCCAGATTGCTGAAAACGCCGGCCATGACGGTGCGGTGGTTTCGGGCAAGCTGCTCGAATCGAAGGACGAGACCTTCGGCTTCAACGCTGCAACCGACGTGTACGAGAACCTCGTCGAAGCCGGCGTAATCGACCCGACCAAAGTCGTGCGCACTGCGCTGCAGGACGCGGCCTCGGTCGCTGGCCTGCTGATCACCACCGAGGCGGCTATCGTCGAAAAGCCGGAAGACAAGCCGGCCCCGGCGATGCCCGACATGGGCGGCATGGGCGGCATGGGCTTCTAAGCATGTCCTGAGCCCTGTCGAAGGGCACTACCCAGCCAAACAGGCACAAAGAGGCCCGGCGGAGCGATCCGCCGGGCCTTTTCCTTTGCCGGTCGATGCGAAGGGCAGGCCGCAAGAGCGGCTGCCCTCACTCGCGCGTCACCCGCCCTTGCGGCTTGCCTCCAGCCGGTCGAGCACTTCCTTCGGCCAGGTTACCTGCGTCTGCGTTTGCGGGTTGAACAGGTCGCCCGGATAGATCGCCGCTTCCGCCGCCGTGATTTCCTCGGCCGAGAGGAATTCGCTCGGCTCAAGCGCGAAGACGTCGAGCCCGCGTGCGATCTCAGTCGCGTAGATCCGGCCCTTGTACCAATAGGCAGACCAATATCCGCCCATCCCCAGCTGGTCCTTGTCGACCGGGCCGCGGTCGAAATAGGCGATCTCGTGGATATTGTCCGGATCGGTGAAGTCGATCACGCTGATCCCGCCCTGGTACCATGCCTGCACGAAGATATCACGCCCCGGCACCGGAATGATCGAGCCGTTGTGCGCGACGCAGTTTTCCTTGTCGCTCTGCGGCGCGGGCAGCTTGAACCCGCCGTGATGGACCAGCTTGCCATCCTCGATCGCGTAGAAGGCATCGGCGCCCCAGTTCATCGGATCGCCTGCCTGGCAACGCGGACGCCCGCCTCCTCCCCATTCGTCGGTGAACAGCACCTTGGTGCCGTCATTGTTGAACGTGGCCGAGTGCCAATAGGCAAAGCCCTTGTCGGTCACATCGTCGATGCGCGTCGGCTTGAGCGGATCGGAAATGTCGAGGATGATCCCGTTGCCCGAGCATGCGCCCGCGGCCAGCTTCTTCGCCGGGAACACGGTGATGTCGTGGCACTGGTTGGTGACGCTGGTGTCCTGGGTCCCTTCGCCATGGTCGCCGCCGCGCCACAGGCCGGCAATCTGCCCATCCTTGGCGAAAACGCGCGGCCGGTCGACGATGCGCGCAGCCGCAGGATTGGCGACCGGGATCTCGATCACATCGATGCTGAAAAGCGCAGTCTCGTCGCCCGCATTGCTGAAGCAGCCTGCCAGTTCTTCGCTGTCGCGCACATAGGACGTGCCCGAATTGTAGATCACGATCCGCTGGCTGTCGGCGCTCACGACTGAATGGGTGTGGCTGCCGCGGCAGGTCTGGACCTGGCCCACCTGGCGCGGCCGGGTGATGTCCGAGATGTCGAAAATGCGCACGCCGCGGAAGCGTTCGCTGTCGACCTTTCCATCGGTGCCTTCGAGCCCGCAATTGATCCGCCCGCGCTGTTCCTCGACGCTCATGATCAGCAGGTCGCCGACGATCGAGACGTCGCCCTGCCCGCCGGGGCAGACGATCGAGCTGACCAGCTGCGGCATGCCGTCCGCGCCCAGCCGATAAGCGTTGAAGCCGTGGTAATTGCCCGCCACCAGCAAATCGCCTGAGAAGGCCATGTCGGTGTTGGCGAAATCGAGCAGCGAGCCGCGTTCGCCGAATTGCGGCTTCTCCTCTTCCTTCTCTTCGTCGCGCGGATCGGGCGGCGGCGCGCCCTTGCCCGCCTCTGCCTTGGCGGGCATGGCGTGACCGGCATGCGGATCCGCAGCGTCGGCCTTCGCCGTTTCCTTCTTGGGCTTGAGCGGCTGCAAGCCTGCGGGGTTCGCCGGATCGAAGAAGCCCGCGGGCTTGGGCAGTGCGGCAAGGTGGCGCAAATTGCTGATCGCTTCGCCTGCATCGCGGAAACCCGCCGCCAGCGTGGCGCGCGGATCGCTCGAAAGCCCGGCGAGCAGCTTGTTCATCCGCTCGATCTCGGCGCGCTGGTCGCTCACCACGTCGTTGGTGAACTGGAACATCACCGGATCGTAGGCTGTGCCAGGGGTGCTGTGCAAATCGCTCACCATGTCGAGCGCGCCGCGGTGGTGCGCGATCATCAGCTGCAGGAACAGCCGGTCGAAGGAAGTGCTGCTGGCGGCGGCGAGTTCGGCCATCTGCGCCGGGCTCGCCATGCCCATCATGCTGTGGTGTGCATGGCCCATTCCGGCCATTTCCAACGGCTCGCCCCGCGCTTCGAGCCATTCGCGCATGAACTTCATCTCGTCGGCCTGGCCGGCGTTGATGCGCCCGGCGACCGCGACAACGTCAGGATTGTTGGTGCGTCCCTCAACCAGTTCAGCCATGTCGACCGCCTGCTGGTGGTGCACGATCATGCCCTGCATGAAGCTGACGTCGCCCGGAGCGTAGGAGGTTGCAGCGAGCCGGGTCGCTTCCTCGGCGGTCAGCACCCGGGTCGGCTTGCCGGGTGCGCCGGGCTTCACGATCGGTGCGTCCTGCGCGATGGCGATTGTGGCCGAAGTGCCCGCCAGCAGGCTGGCAGTCGCGAGTGCGATCCCGCGGAATGCGGAGAGCGGAATTTTCGAAGTCATGCAAAGCCCCATTTGCAAAGATTGAACGGGCGTAGTCCTGCCATGGACACAATCGAGGTCAAGCCGGATTGCCCGCTAAGCTATCAAAGCGCCGAATTCTTCGACGAACGACACGGCTGAGCGAAGGGAATCCATGCCCCTCGCACGCCGAATCATCGGGCCCAACATGTTGATTCTGGCGCAAGCATGGAACCTTTCATCGCAGCAAGGAGCTTTCGAGCTTGCAGCGAGGAATCGCTAGCCGTTAACCCTGTGCAAACCACAAACGGGTAAGGTTGGGGCATGAAACGGCCAGTCACAGCATTTTTGGCCCTCGCGCTAGTATTTGGCGGCGCATCCGCAGCGCTCGCGCAAACTCAGGACTTCGAAGCGGCGTTCGACCGCGCGCTCGGCACCGAGCTGCGCGCGCCGCAGACTTTCGAAGCGGTCTATGAAACCTCGCTCGAGCGCCGCATCGCACAACTGGCCGATGGCAGCCGCGGCCGGATCGGCGTCGCCGCGATCGACCTGACCACCGGCGAGCGGATCGGCGTGCTCGACGACCAGCTGTTCCCGATGGCTTCCACCAGCAAGGTCGCGGTCGCCGCGACCTTTCTCGAAATGGTCGAGCAGGGCAAATATTCGCTCTCTAGCGAATTCCCGCTGATGCTCCCGGTCGCATCGGCGCGCTTCTCATCGCCCGTCGCTCCGGTGCGCGCAGGTGAATATATGCCGGCAAGCCAGCTAATCGAAATCATGATCGCACGCTCGAGCAATCCCGCGACCGATGCGCTGCTTGCAGCCGTTGGCGGTCCGGCGAAAGTCACTGACTGGATGCGGCGGCACGGCTACAAGGAATTCAGCATCAATCGCGACATCGCCACGCTGGTGCGCGATGACGGAGAGTTCAATCCGGCTTCGCATATCGACAAGCGCGATGCTGCAACGCCGCGCGCCATGCTCGATTTCCTCGCCGGGCTGTATCAAGGCAAGTTCCTGAAGCCCGAAAGCCGCCAAGTGCTGCTCGATGCGATGTCCAAGACCCGCACCGGCAAGCGGCGCATCCCTGCGCAGATGCCGGAATTCGTCGAAGTCAGCCACAAGACCGGGTCGCTCAACAACACATCTAGCGATATTGGCATCATAGAAGGGCCCGACGGTCGCGCAATTGCAGTGGCGATTTACGTTACCGGACAGGGAACGCGCGCAGCACGGGAAGACCGGATCGCGTCAATCGCGCGGGCACTCTATGATGGCTTTGCCGAGCGCGCCAAAAAACAGCAACCCAACTGGACCAACGCCGAGCACACTGGCGGCTGAGCCGTCGCGGCGGATCGAACCGCCCCATTCCCTGCAGGCAAACGAAAAGGGCGGCGCCTTGCGGCACCGCCCTTCACAAATCGAAAAATCGATTCTGCCGAATTACTCAGCCGGTGCTTCTTCAGCAGCAGCTTCTGCAGTGTCGGTGGCTTCAGCAGCAGCTTCAGCAGTCGCGTCAACGGCTTCTTCGGTCGCTTCAACAGCGGCGTCAGCATTGGCTTCTGCGTCAGCAGCCATTGCGTCAGCGGTTTCGCCAGCTTCTTCAGCGGTTTCCGAGCAAGCAGCGAGGCCAAGAGCCGAAACGGCAACAGCGGCAGCAAGAACGATCTTACGCATAGGTTTAATTCCTTGATCAGCGAGTGTTTCTGCGCGACCCCCAAAGCAGGATCTCACACAAAGCGAACCCAGGAGCTCACTTCGGGGGCGGTAAATAATGGCCATTTTGTGGCCACGCAAGCGAATTTGCGTGATCCTTGCCATTTTGCTGCCTCAATTCATCCCGTTCGAAACCCACCCTGCCCCCGGCCCGAATAGCTTGCAAACTCTGCGCATAGCTGCCCCAAAGCAGCTTACCAGCGCGGCCCTGCGCTGCTAGCAATGCGACATGGCCGAGCAGCAGCACCTCTATCTCGTCGACGGTTCTTCCTACATTTTCCGGGCCTATCACCGGTTGCCGCCGCTGACCGATCCCGAAGGTACGCCGGTGGGCGCAGTCTATGGCTACACCACCATGTTGTGGAAGCTGGCGGAAGATCTCGACAAGGCGGAAGGGCCGACTCACCTTGCGGTGATCCTCGACAAGGATTCGAAGAGCTTCCGCAACGAGATCTATGACCAGTACAAGGCCAACCGCCCGCCCGCGCCCGAAGACCTCGTGCCGCAATTCCCGCTGATCCGCGACGCCACCCGCGCCTTCAGCCTGCCCTGTATCGAGATGGCGGGATACGAGGCCGACGACCTGATCGCCTCTTATGCGCGTGCGGCGCAGGAACGCGGATGGAACGTCACAATCGTCTCATCCGACAAGGATTTGATGCAACTGGTGGGCGAGCACGATGGCGCGCGCATCGACATGCTCGACACGATGAAGAACCAGCGCATCTTCCGCGACGAGGTGGAAGAGAAGTTCGGCGTGGGACCCGAGTTGGTCGGCGACGTGCTGGCGCTGATGGGCGATTCGGTCGACAATGTGCCGGGCATTTTCGGGATCGGCCCCAAGACCGCTTCGAAGCTGATCGCCGAACACGGATCGCTCACCGCCGCGCTCGACGCCGCGCCCGAGATGAAGTCCTCCAAGCTCAAGGACCGGCTGATCGAAGGGCGCGGCGATGCCGAGCTGAGCAAGGTGCTGGTCACGCTGAAAGAGGATTGCGAGCTGCCCGAGCCGCTCGACGATTTCAAGCTCGACGGCGTCCCGCCCGCACCGCTCGCCGCCTTTCTCGGCAAGCACGGCTTCACTTCGCTGCTGCGTCGGCTCGACGGCGGACATGGCAGCCCGTCGCGCGCGACCGACCTCAACCCGCCCAAGCAACAGACGCAATCGGACAAGGGCGCGCATGAGGGCAACCGCCAGCCGCTGCCCGAAATGCCGCCGATCGACCGCAGCGCCTATGAAACGGTGCAGACCATCGAGCGGCTCGAACACTGGGTCGAGCGTGCCTTCGCCGCGCGGCAAGTCGCGGTCGACACCGAAACCTCGTCGCTCGATTCGGTCGCGGCGGACCTCGTCGGGGTGAGCCTGGCGCTGGGCCCCAACGACGCGTGCTACATCCCTCTTGCCCATGGCGGCAGCGACATGTTCGCCGAAAAGCCGCAGCAGGTGCCGCTGGCGGATGCGATCGCTGCGCTCAAGCCGCTGCTCGAAAGCGACGCAGTGCTCAAGATCGGGCAGAACATCAAATACGACCTCAACGTGCTGGCGCGGCAAGGCATCGCGGTGGCCCCGGTCGACGACACGATGATCCTCAGCTTCACGCTCGATGCGGGGCGCGGTGAGGGCATGGGAGGCGGCCACGGCATGGACGAGCTGTCTGAGCGCCACCTCGGCCACACGCCGCTCGCCTTCAAGGATGTGTGCGGCACTGGCAAGAAGCAGATCCCCTTTGGCGAAGTGCCGCTGGACAAGGCGACCGAATATGCGGCGGAGGACGCCGACGTCACCTGGCGCCTTCACCAGCATCTCAAGCCGCGTCTGTCGTTCGAGGGTGGCACGCGTATCTATGAGCGGGTCGACCGCCCGCTGATCCCGGTCGTCGCGCAGATGGAACGCCACGGGATCAAGGTCGATCGTGCGCAGTTGGCCAGGCTGTCGGAGGAATTCGCCAGCGAAACGGGCCGGCTCGAAAAGGAAATCCACCAGCTGGCGGGCGAGGAATTCACAGTCGGCAGCCCCAAGCAATTGGGCGACATCCTGTTCGACAAGCTCGGCTACAAGGGCGGCAAGAAGGGCAAGAGCGGCCAATATTCGACCGACCAGAGCGTGCTAGAAGGGCTTGCCGCGCAGGGTGCGGAGATCGCGCGCAAAGTGCTCGAATGGCGTCATCTCGCCAAGCTCAAGTCGACCTATACCGACGCCTTGCAGGAACAGATCAACCCGGCGACCGGGCGGGTCCACACCAGCTACAGTCTCGTCGGTGCGCAGACCGGGCGGCTTTCCTCGACCGACCCCAATTTGCAGAACATCCCGGTTCGCACGCCGATCGGTCGGCAGATCCGCGAAGCCTTCGTGCCCGAAGCGGGCAATCTGCTGCTCGCCGCCGACTATTCGCAGATCGAGCTGCGGCTCGCGGCGCATATGGCCGACGTGCCCACGCTGAAGGAAGCCTTCGCCAATGGCGAGGACATCCACGCCCGCACCGCGCAGGAGATGTTCGGCGAAGTGACGCGCGACACCCGCGCGCGCGCCAAGACGATCAACTTCGCAATCCTCTACGGCATTTCGCGCTGGGGGCTCGCGGCGCGGCTCGAAGTCGAGCCGGACGAAGCGCAGGCGATGATCGACACCTATTTTCAGCGCTTCCCCGGCATCCAGCGCTATATCCATGAGACGCTCGAGTCCGTGCGCGAGCGTGGCTATTCCGAAACGCTGTTCGGCCGCAAAACATGGTTCCCGCGCATCAATTCGAAGAACCAGGCCGAACGGCAGGGCAGCGAGCGAGCCGCGATCAACGCGCCAATCCAGGGCACCAGCGCGGATATCATCAAGCGCGCGATGGCGCGGATGATGCCTGCGCTGGACGAGGCAGGCCTGGGCCATGTGCGTATGCTGCTGCAAGTGCATGACGAACTGGTGTTCGAACTACCCGAAGGCGACGTCAGCAAAGCCTCGCCGATCATCGAGCGCGTGATGGCCGAAGCGGCCCGCCCGGCTGTCGAACTGTCCGTGCCGCTGGGGGTCGATATCGGCACCGGAACCAGCTGGGACGCAGCGCATTGATTTTGCGCAGGCTTTGCAACGTCGGGCATTTCCGCATAGGTCTGGTGTGATGCTGGACAGATACAATCCACTCAATTGGGAAATCGACTGGATCGCCATCGGCGAGGGAGCGCTGCTCGTCTCCATCGCCGTAACGGTCGCTTATCTGCTTTATCGGGCGGTTTTTGCGGTTGTCCGGCGCCTTACTGCGCTTTCCGAAACCCATGTCGACGAGATGGTGGTCGAGCGCGTCCGCCGTCCGGTCAAATGGTCATTCATTGCCATCGGCGTCACCGTAGTGGCGCAATCGGACCCGCATCTTCAAGGCATTTGGGAACCGATCGCGCGCTTCGTGCGACCCGCGCTGCTCGGCTGGATCGCCTATACGCTGGTCAAGGCGTTCACCGCCGCGATCGAATACCGGCTGGAGATTTCCGACGATCCTGTCGCGATGCGCAGTCGCAAAACGCGCATCGCTATCCTTTCCCGCACGGCGACCTTCGCCATCATCTTCATCACAGTGGGCCTGATGTTGATGGGCATTCCCGGTGTGCGTGATATCGGCACGACCCTACTCGCATCGGCGGGCCTTGCCGCACTGGCGGTAGGCGCCGCAGCGCAGCCTGCGCTCAAATCGCTGATCGCCGGGCTGCAGATGGCGGTAACCGAACCGCTCAGGATTGGCGATCTTGTGAAGGTAGATGGCCAAGCCGGACGGGTCGAGGAAATCAAGATGAGCTTCGTCACCGTGCGCACCTGGGACGAACGCGTGCTGATCGTGCCAACCAGCCGGTTTCTGGACGAAGGCTTCGAGAACTGGTCGCGCAAGAGCGAAGCCCTGACCGGGCCAGTGATGCTGCACCTCGATCCGATCGCTGACGTTGGCCCGATCCGCGCGGAATTCGAACGCTATGTGCAGGAGCATGAGCTGTTCGACCAACGCAACATGGCGCTGGTGATGACCGAAGCCTATCCCGAAAGCGTGGAGCTGCGCATGTCGGTGAGCGCGAAGACTATTGGCGAATTGTTCCAGCTGCGCTGCGACCTGCGCGAACACATGCTCAAATGGCTGCGCGAGAACCAGCCCGAGGCGCTGATCCGCCATCGGCTGGAATTGCCCGGCGGCCATGCCAAGGCGGGCGAGCCTAACGGTCCAAACGCCTGACGCGACCGGGCGGAACCGTTCCGCCTATTCGATCCCGCTTTCCTCCGGCGAGGTGCCGTGCTTACGCCCGCGGGTCGGTTCGACCATGCCTTCATGGATGAAGCCGATTGGCCGGACTTCGGCCGCGCGCTTCTTCAGCTCGCCGCGCATCTTCTGGTATTCGCTTTCCATCGCTTCGGTCACGGTGGCACGCGCATCCTCCAGCGCTTCGGCGAAGTCCTGCGCTTCGACCTGCTCGACATCGCCGCCCACGCGGCGCAGCGCGTTGAGCCCGGCGCGGCGCACCACGTCTTCCAAGTCGGCCCCGGTGAAACGCTCGGTCTTTGCGGCGATTGCGGCAAGATCGACATCGCTCGCCAGCGGCATGTCCTTGGTGTGAATCTGCAGGATATGCTCGCGCCCGCCCTTGTCGGGCGTGCCGACATAGACCAGCTCGTCGAAGCGACCGGGGCGGAGCAGCGCCGGATCGACCAGCGCCGGGCGGTTGGTCGCGCCGATCACCACCACCGATTGCAGCTCTTCCAGCCCGTCCATTTCCGCGAGGATGGTGTTGACCACGCGGCCGGTTACTTGCGGTTCGCCCTGTCCGCTGCCGCGCGCGGGCACCAGGCTGTCGATCTCGTCGATGAAGATCACGCATGGTGCGACCGAGCGCGCGCGCTGGAACATGCGCGCGATCTGCTGCTCGCTTTCGCCATACCACTTGCTGAGCAGGTCCGAACTCTTCATCGAAATGAAGTTCGCTTCGGCTTCCTTCGCCACTGCCTTGGCCAGCAGCGTCTTGCCGGTGCCCGGCGGGCCATAGAGCAGGAAGCCCTTGGCCGGGCGGATACCCAGCCGGTCGAACGCAGCGCGGTTTTTGAGCGGCAGTTCGATCCCTTCCTTGAGCTTGTCGACCGCATCAGCGACCCCGCCGATATCGCTCCAGCTGACCTTGGGGATCTGCACCATCACTTCGCGCATGGCGGAGGGCTGGATACGCTTGAGCGCGGCGAGGAAATCGTCACGGGTGACGCAGAGTTCCTCGAGCACTTCGGGAGGGACAGTCCGCTCGTCGAGATCAAGCTTGGGCATGATCCGGCGAACGGCTTCGATCGCGGCTTCACGCGCCAATGCGGCGATATCAGCGCCGACGAAGCCATGCGTGGTGCGTGCAAGCTCCTGCAAATCGACCTTCTCGCCGAGCGGCATGCCGCGGGTATGAATCGCCAGTATCTCGCGCCGCCCGCCTTCGTCGGGCACGCCGAGCACGATCTCGCGGTCGAAGCGGCCCGGCCGACGCAGCGCCTCGTCGATCGCATCGGGCCGGTTGGTGGCGGCGATCACGACCAGGTTCGAACGCGCTTCGAGCCCGTCCATCAGTGTCAGCAGCTGCGCGACCAGCCGCTTTTCCGCTTCGCCCGGAACCTGGGTTCGCTTGGGCGCGATCGAATCGATCTCGTCGATAAAGATGATCGACGGCGCGGCGCGCGCCGCCTCCTCGAACACTTCGCGCAGCCGCTTCTCGCTCTCGCCATAGCCCGAGCCCATGATTTCCGGCCCGTTGATGGTGAAGAATTCGGCTTCGCTTTCATTGGCCACCGCCTGCGCCAGCCGTGTCTTGCCGGTGCCCGGCGGGCCATGCAGCAGCACGCCCTTGGGCGGATCGACCCCGAGCCGTGTGAACAGCTCAGGGTAGCGCAGCGGCAGTTCGACCATCTCGCGCAGCTGCCGGATCGTATCGCCCATCCCGCCGACATCGTCGTAATTGACGACGGCGCGCGCATCGCGCGGCTCCTCGAACTCGGCGCGCAGTTCGACTTCGGTATCCTCGTCGATATGGACGATGCCCTTGGGCGCGGTCGATACGACCGAAAGGCGGATCTGGGTCAACGCATAGGCCGGCGCGCGCAGAAGCTGGCGCACGTCAGGCGGCATGTTCTGCACCGGCTGCTGGCCGGTGGTCGCCACAAGGTCGCCGGCCACTAGCGGGCGGCGGAAGAAGTTGCGCTTCAGCGCCTGGCCCGGCCCCTGCAGCCGCATTTCGCGCTGCGCCGGGGCGAATACCACGCGCGTCGCCGGGCGCGACTGCGCCACCGCGATGGTGACGTGCTCGCCCGAACCGACTTCGGCATTGCCGCGCTGCAGCCCGTCGAGCCGCACGACGTCGAGCGCCTCGTCCTCGCTATAGGCCGCCATGGCGATTGCAGGCGTGCTGCGCTTGCCGGTGATTTCGATCACATCGCCTTCGGTTATGCCCAGCGCCTGGAAGGCCGAACGGGGAATGCGCGCGATGCCCTGGCCCGATTCCTCCTGCCGCGCGGCGGCGACCTGGAGCCGGACCGTCTTGGGTTCCGTCTTTTTGCTGCTGGCTGGCGCATCGGCCATGGGGAACTCCCGATTACCTGGACAAACCCAAGCTAGGGAGCCGGAGGCCAATGTTCAAACGGGGATCGCGATTGCGGCGCTTTGGCCGCGGGCAAAGAAAAAGGCCCGACCAAAAGGCCGGGCCGGAAAGTCTTTGGGAGAGGATGCCTAAAAGGCCTCTTCCCTATGCGGACGAGCCCATTTTTGTGCAAGTGCGAAAAGGTCATCGATAGTTGCAAGAAACGCAACCGTACGCCTTCTATCGGGCGTCAGGTTTCTGAAATTTCATCATAAACCTGTCTGTCTTTCCGCGCACGGACTCGTCGAACACATTCTTCGACAGGTCGTCATTGCTGCGCCGCAACACATCGCTTTGCGCTTCAAGCACGAACCCCGCTTGCGTCATCGCACTCACCACATTCTCGGGCGCGATGCGATGGACACGCTCGGTGACTTCGCGCGGATCGCCCGCCGGACCGACGTGGTCGATCACGATCACATGCCCGCCGGGCTTCACTGCGGCGAACCAGTTGGCGAGCACCCCGTCGACATCAAGCCGCGGAAAGCCGAACCTCTCCGATTCCCAAAAGAGGTCATGGAAATTGAGGTGAGTGAAGATCGTGTCGACGCTGCCGGGCGCGAGCAGCATCGCGCGCGGATCGACCGCCATGGGGCGGATATTGCCATGCGCGGCGACTCGTTGCGCCCATTCCTCGGCATTGTAGAATCGCGTGGGATTGATCGCGTAGACCGCGCCCTTTTTGCCGACCAAATCGGCCAGCAGCGCGGAATAATAGCCGCCGCCGGCCATGAAATCGGCCACCGTGTCGCCCGGCGCGACGCCGACAAAGCGCAACACATCGGCGGGATGGCGGCCTTCGTCGAGCGCGCGATCGGCTGCGGTGCGGCTTTTCGCGGCAAGTGCATTGTCCACTTCATCGGCCCAGGCCGGCGCGGCCTGCGCCAGCGCAAGCGCCGCCAATGCGGAGCCAAACATAATCCTGATCATATATTCCCCCTCCTCTATCCTCGAACGCGAAAGCAGGATCGCTGACGGAAGCCTCGTGTGCAAGCTGCCTCCGACCAAGCAGGGGCATCCGTCGACGAGCGGCCAGCGCACCGGCTTCTCCCAAGACAGCGGATGACAGCCCTCCGGCGAGGCGCTATGCGCGCCGACGGGCGAACTCTCCCGCCCTGCCAGACCTGAGAGGCCGATGCAGAAACTCTATCCCGATGCCGCCACCGCGCTCGAAGGAGTGCTTCGCGACGACATGCTAATCGCCAGCGGGGGCTTCGGCCTGTGCGGCATTCCCGAACGCCTGCTTGATGCGATCCGCGATAGCGGGGTGAAGGGCCTGACTTTCGCCAGCAACAATGCCGGGATCGACAATGAAGGCATCGGCAAGCTGCTGCGCACTCGGCAGGTGAGGAAGATGATCTCCTCCTATGTCGGCGAGAACAAGGAGTTCGAACGGCAATTCCTTTCGGGCGAACTCGAAGTCGAATTCTGCCCGCAGGGCACGCTGGCCGAACGCATGCGCGCCGGCGGCGCGGGCATCCCGGGATTCTACACCAAGACCGGCGTCGGCACGCAGGTCGCCGAGGGCAAGGAGCACAAGGACTTCCCCAATCGCGACGGGGCGATGGAAACCTACATCCTCGAGCATGGGATCTTCGCCGACTTGGCGATCGTCAAGGCATGGAAGGCCGACGAAACCGGCAATGTGATGTTCCGCAAGACCGCGCGCAATTTCAACGTGCCCGCCGCAACCTGCGGCAAGGTGTGCGTGGTCGAAGTCGAGGAAGTGGTGCCCGCCGGATCGCTCGATCCCGACTGCATCCATTTGCCCGGCGTCTATGTGAACCGGATGATCGTGGGCGCGCCCTACGACAAGAAGATCGAGTTCAGAACGGTCCGTGAAAGGGAGATCGCCTAATGCCCTGGGATCGCAACCAGATGGCCGCGCGAGCGGCGCAGGAATTGGAAGACGGCTATTACGTCAACCTCGGCATTGGCATTCCCACGCTGGTCGCCAACCACATTCCCTCAGGGATGCATGTGACGCTGCAGAGCGAGAACGGCATGCTGGGGATCGGCCCCTTTCCTTATGACGACGAGGTTGATCCCGACCTGATCAACGCAGGCAAGCAGACCATCAGCGAGCTGCCGCACAGCGCCTATTTCGACAGCGCGCAGAGCTTCGCGATGATCCGCGGCGGACATATCGACCTGACCGTGCTGGGCGCGATGGAAGTGGCCGAGAATGGCGACATCGCCAACTGGATGATCCCGGGCAAGATGATCAAGGGCATGGGCGGCGCGATGGACCTCGTCGCGGGTGTAAAGAAGATCATCGTGGTGATGGACCACAATGCCAAGGACGGCAGCCCCAAGTTCATCCCGGCCTGCACGCTTCCGCTGACCGGCAAGAACGTGGTCGACATGATCATCACCGATCTGGGCGTGTTCCATCGGCCTGATCACTCCAGCCCGTTCCGCCTGGTTGAACTGGCACCGGGCGTGACCACGGAGGAAATCGCCGCCAAGACGACGGCACATTACGAGGTGGCGCTTTAGGCTCGACGATGTGGCTAGGTAATCCGCGAAACCCGAACGCTCCGCTCGCCGGCCTCAAGGTGGTCGAGCTGGCGCGCGTGCTCGCGGGGCCATGGGCGGGGCAGATCCTGGCTGACCTAGGTGCGGACGTGATCAAGGTTGAAAGCCCCGATGGCGACGGCACGCGCAAATGGGGCCCTCCCTGGGTCGAGCGCGAAGGGCCTGACGGCGAAGTTCGGCGCGAGGCCGCCTATTACCATGCCACCAATCGCGGCAAGCGCTCGATTGTGGCGGATTTCGGCGATGCGGGTGACCTTGCGCGCGTGAAGGCGCTGATCGCTGATGCCGACGTGGTGCTGGAGAACTTCAAGACCGGCTCGCTCGAAAAGTTCGGGCTAGACTACGCGTCGCTCGCCGCCGCCAACCCGCGGCTGGTCTATTGCTCGATTACCGGCTTCGGCCAGACCGGGCCGCGCGCGCATGAGGCCGGGTACGATTTCGTGATCCAGGGCATGAGCGGCTTCATGGCGCTGACGGGCGAACCCGAAGGCCAGCCGATGAAGATGGGCATCTCCATCTCGGACCTCACCTGCGGGCTTTATGGCGTGATCGGTATCCAGGCCGCGCTGGCGATGCGCGAACGCACCGGCCGCGGCCAGCATGTCGACATGGCGCTGCTCGATTGCTCGGTCGGCCTGCTGGCGAGCCAGGCGCTGCATTACCTCACCACTGGCACCAACCCGCCGCGCATGGGCAATGAGCATGCGCAAGTGAGCGCCTATGGCGTGTTCCCGACACGGGACGATCCGGTGATCCTGGCACCCGCCAATGACGGGTTGTTCCGCAAGCTGCTCAAGGTGTTGGGCCGCGACGATCTGTTGGATGAGCCCCGCTTCGCCACCAACGAGGCGCGCATCGCCAACCGTGCCGAGCTCGACGCGATGATCACTGCAGAAACAGCCAAGCACGACCGCGCGCATCTGCTCGAGCAGTGCCACGAGCACGGCATTCCCGCCGGGCCGATCCATGCCATCGACCAGGTCTTCGCCGACCCCCAGGTTGTGGCGCGCGGGATGCAGGTGGAGCTGGGCGGGCTACCCGGCGTGCGCAGCCCGTTCACCTTCTCCGAAGCCGAATTGGCGCTCGACCGACCTTCACCTATGCTGGGCGAGGATGATCCTGCTAGCGGCTAAGCCACGGGGTTAATCAGCCAACCGCCGCCTTCAGCGCATCGACCAGATCCGTGCGTTCCCACGGGAAGAAATCGCCTTCGGGGGTCCGGCCGAAATGGCCATAGGCCGCAGTCCGGCGATAGATCGGCTTGTTGAGGCCAAGGTGGGTGCGGATGCCGCGCGGGGTCAGGCGCACCAGTTCAGGCAGGATTTTTTCCAGCTGCGCTTCGGTCACGCCCTTGCCGGTGCCGTGCAGGTCGACATAGATCGAGAGCGGCTCTGCCACGCCGATCGCGTAGGAAAGCTGGATCGTGCAGCGCCGCGCAAGGCCCGCCGACACGATGTTCTTGGCGAGATAGCGGGTGATATAGGCAGCCGAGCGGTCGACCTTGGTCGGATCCTTGCCGCTGAATGCGCCGCCGCCATGCGGCGCGGCACCACCATAGGTGTCGACGATGATCTTGCGGCCGGTCAGGCCTGCATCTCCATCTGGACCGCCGATCTCGAAACGGCCGGTCGGGTTGATGTGATAGACGGTGTTCTCGGTCAGAAGTTCGTCCGGGAGAACATCGGCGATCACGCCCTTCACATAGTCGCGCAGCTCGGCATATTTCGCTTCGCCGCCTTCGCCGCCATGGAAGAAATACCCCGGCGCATGCTGGGTCGAAACCACGATCGCAGCAGCTTCAGCAGGGCGCTCGTTGTGATAGCGCAGCGTCACCTGGCTCTTGGCGTCGGGCTCGAGGAAAGGCGCAGCTCCGCTCTTGCGGTCGGCCGCCATGCGCTCAAGGATCTTGTGGCTGTAGTCGAGCGTCGCGGGCATCAGGTCAGGCGTCTCGTCGCTGGCATAGCCGAACATGATGCCCTGGTCGCCCGCGCCTTCATCCTTGTTGCCGCTGGCATCGACGCCCTGCGCGATATGCGCCGACTGGCCGTGCAAGTGGTTCTCGAAGACCAGCGTTTCCCAATGGAAGCCCGACTGCTCGTAGCCGATTTCCTTCACCGTGCGGCGGACCGTCGCTTCGATTTCCTCGAGCGCACCGGGTGCCCACTCGCCATTCTCATACACGCCCTTGCAGCGGATTTCGCCCGCCAGCACGACCAGCTGGGTGGTGGTCAGGGTTTCGCAGGCAACGCGCGCTTCGGAGTCTTTCGACAGGAACAGGTCTACGATAGCGTCTGAAATCTGGTCGGAAACCTTGTCCGGGTGCCCTTCGGAGACGCTTTCGGAAGTAAACAGGAATTCGCTGCGCATGATGCCTCGATATAAAGAGTTCTTTATGTGTGAAAACGCTCCCTAGACCCGGCGGCGGCGCATGGCAACCAGCGATGCAGCGAGAATCAGCAACGCCCAGCCAAGCGGCAACCAATTGCCCAGCCGTGCGAACAGTGTCGGCGCTTTGGCGGGCGGGATCAAGCCGTCGAGCCGCCCCGTCACTCCGGTCGGCACATGCTGGCGCACCACGCCATTGGCATCGATCACGGCGCTGATCCCGGTAGTGGTCGAGCGCAGCACCGGCAGGCCCTCCTCGATTGCGCGCAGCCGCGCCTGCGCCACATGCTGCGGCGGCCCCCAGCTGCCGAACCATCCGTCGTTCGACGGGTTGAAGATGTAGTCGGGCCGGTTGGCGCGATCGACCACATGCCCCGAGAAGACAATTTCATAGCAGATTTGGATCCCGGCCCTGCCGAAACGCCTGAGATCGAGCGTGCGTGGCCCGGGGCCCGGCAAATAGTCGATCGATCCTGCCACCAGCCGCGAAAGCCCGATCGGCTCGAGGATCTCGCGCATCGGCAGATATTCGCCATAGGGCACCAAATGCGCCTTGGCGTAATCGCCCACGATCTCACCGCGCCCGTCGATCGCGCTCACCGAATTGCGCGCACTGACTGCCGTGGTCCGCCCTTCAAGCTGTCCGATATCGAGATGGACGAGGCCGGTGAGCAACAGTGATTGCTGCCCGATAAGGACACCGATCCGCTTCCGCGCGAAATCGGGATCGGCCCCGGCGGTGCGCGCGCTGTAATAGCGCTGCGGATAGCCGTTCTCGAGATAGTCGGGGATCGCCGCTTCGGGCCACAGCACCAGCCGCTCGCTGTCATTGCCGGGCATGGTCAGCTGCGCGATGCGGATGAACTGGTCCTCGAATTTGCCGGGATCCTCCCGCTCAGCCTGCGGGATGAGCGGCTGGACCAGCGCATAGCGGATCGAGCCTTCGGCCTGCGTCAGGCTGCCGAAGGGAAAGGTCATCGCCCCGATGACGAGCAATGCCAGCACCAGCTGGCCGACGCGTCGTCCCTGCTGCACCAGCGCCGCAAAGCCGCCGGCGATCAGGATCGCCAGCCCCGAAAGCGCATAGGTGCCGAGCCAGGGCAACAGCAATGCGATGCCCGGGCTGTCGAAATCGCCCAGCAGCATCAGGCCCAGCGGCGGCCACGGATAGCCGGTGAAGACCCAGCCGCGCAGCCATTCGGCCACTATCCAGGTCGCAGCAAACAGTGCGGCAAAGGTGAAAGTCCCGGCATTCCGGCCGAGCCGGTTTGCGGCGAAGGCGGCGAGCGCGGGATAGACCGCGAGGTAAAGGCACAACAGCGGCACCGCCAGCCAGCCGAGGAACTGCGGCATCTCGGCCTGGTAGGTAAAGGCAGTCGCGATCCAGCTGTTGGCGACGGTGAGGTGTGCAAGGCCGAACAGCCAGCCCATCAATGTGGCGCGTTTCCAGCAGTTCGCCTGTCGCAGCAAGGCGATGAACAGCGCCAGCGCCGCAAGGCCGACCGGCCAGAGGCGGAGCGGGGGAAAGCCGCAAGCGGCGATTGCGCCAAGCAGCGCGGAAGCGAGCAGCGGCCGCGCCGCCATCGCTTGCCAGATCCGATCGAGCCGCGAGGTCATGCCCTGTACGTGCCCCTGCCCGATCCCGGGAATTGCGTTTGCGATCAGCCTACGGCGCGCAGTGCGTCGCCATCGTCATCCTTGGTGCGGCGGCGGCGACGCGGCTTCGCTTCCTCGCCCTCGTCATCGCTGCTGGCAGAGATCGAAGGAGGAAGAACCGCCGCATCGAATTCGCCCGAGCCGCCCTCGTCGCGCGGCGCGCGCTCCTTGCGGCGCGGCTTGTTCGAACCGGCATTGCGGCGGCGCGGCTGGTAATCGCCTTCGTCGTCACTGCTTTCGATCGTTTCGCCTTCGACGCCCTGCTCGCCTTCGTTCATGCCGTCGTTCTGATCGTCACGACCCTGCTCGTCGCGATAATCGCGCGAGCGGCGCGAACGGCGGCGATCATCGCCATCGTCTTCGTAATCTTCGTCGTCCTGCTGCTGGCCGCGCTCGTCGGGCCGACGGCCGCCGCGTGCTTCGTCCTGCCGCGCCTTGTTGTCGGCAATCACGCGGAAATAGTGATCGGCGAACTGGAGGTAGTATTCGGCCTGCACCCGGTCGCCATTGTGCTGGGCGTCCTGAGCGAGCTTCTTGTACTTTTCGAGCAACTGCGGGGCGTTGCCGCGTGCGCGGCTGTCGATCCGGTTGAGCTGCTGGCCGCCGCCGCTCTGATTGCGATTGCCGCGACCGCGGCGACGATTGTTGCGATTGTTGTTCAAGGAAAAACCGTCCTCACTGGAGGCCCCACGCGACCATTCGCTGGCGCGGGGTCAACTCACCCCTGTTCTTCGCCCCGCCCAATCGGACGGAGCAGTCCTATCCGCATGCCCCGGCAGGCGGGTTCGCGCTGCCCAATAACCTTTAAATGCGGAGCTTGGCGCAATGGTTCGCAGCTTTGGCAAACCAGAGGCCGATTCGGAGTTAGTGCTTCCAAGCCGGTTTGCCAAGCCTTTATGTCAGAATGAGCGCGCGCGGCCGCTCGGCAAGATCGCGGCGCAAGGAAACGGAAAATCCAGCCTCCTCAGCAATTTGCGCCACCATCTCCGCTTGCCCAGCCCCGATCTCGAGCACTGCAGCGCCGGTTTCTGTCAACAGGCTGCGCAATTGCGGGACGATGATACGGTAGTCGTCGAGCCCTTCGGGGCCCGCAAAGAGCGCGCTGGCGGGCTCGAATTCGCGCACCGAGGCGTCAAGCCTTGCCGTGGTTTCGACATAGGGCGGGTTGGCGATAACCAGTTCGAAGCGGCCCAGATCGTCAGCCCAACCGGCTTCGCGCCAGTCGCCACGCTGCATCCGCGCCCGCTCGCCCAGCCCCAGCCGCGCCGCATTCGCCGCCGCCACCGCGAGCGCGCCGAGCGACGCGTCGATCCCCACGCCGGTGAGGCCTGGGCGCTCGGCCAGCAGGGTCAGCAGCAAGGCGCCCGATCCGGTGCCGAGATCGAGCACCCGCCCGTCAATCGGCGCCACCTCCAGCGCCGCCTCGACCACGCTCTCGCTGTCGCCGCGCGGGATCAGCACCGCCGGACTGACGATGAAGCTGCGCCCGAAGAACTCGGCCTCGCCGAGGATGTAGGCGACCGGCTCGTGCCGCGCCCGGCGCTCGACCAGCGCCGCGAAGCAGGCCGGCGCCTCCGCACCCATGTGGCGCAGCAACATGTCCGACCGGCTGGCACCCAGAGCATGCGCCATCAGCAGTTCGGCATCGAGCCGCGCGGTGTCGCTGGTTTGAGAAAGGTTCTGCGTCGCCGCGCGCAAGGCGTCAGCTACTGTCACTCGCTCCGCTCCGTTCGTGTCGAGCGAAGTAGAGACACAGCCCGTTCGGCCTCTCGACTTGGCTCGAGGCGAACGGGAAGGAGATCACTCACCCATCGCGGCGAGGCGCTTGGCCTCGTCCTCTGCGATCAATGCATCCACCAGTTCGCCCAGCCCGGGCCCGGCGAGCACTTCGTCGAGCTTGTGCAGGGTCAGGCCGATGCGGTGGTCGGTCACGCGGCCTTGCGGGAAATTGTAGGTGCGAATGCGCTCGGACCGGTCGCCGCTGCCGACCATCGCCTTGCGCGCTTCCGCTTCGGCCCCCTGCGCCTGATCGCGCATCTGCTCGTAGAGGCGCGCACGCAGAACCTGCATCGCCTTGGCGCGGTTCTTGTGCTGGCTGCGCTCATCCTGGCAGGTCACGACGATCCCGCTCGGCAAATGGGTGATGCGCACGGCGGAATCGGTGGTGTTGACGTGCTGCCCGCCCGCGCCACTGGCGCGGTAAATGTCGATCTTGAGGTCCTTGTCCTCGATATGGACGTCGACCTCGTCGGGCTCGGGCAGGACCGCCACGGTCGCCGCCGACGTGTGGATGCGCCCGCCGCTTTCGGTCACGGGCACGCGCTGCACACGGTGCACTCCGCTTTCGAACTTGAGCTTGGCGAACACGCCCTGTCCGCTGACATTGGCGACGATTTCCTTGAACCCGCCGATGTCGCTGGCGTTCATGCTGATCGGTTCGACCTTCCAGCCCTGTTCGGCGGCATAGCGCTCATACATGCGGTAAAGGTCAGCCGCGAACAGCGCCGCTTCGTCGCCGCCGGTGCCGGCGCGGATTTCGAGCATGGCGGGCTTGCTGTCGGCGCTGTCCTTGGGGAGCATGGCCACGGCGAGCTGGCGTTCGAGCTCGGGCAATTCTTCCCTGATCTTGGCCAGCTCTTCCTCGGCCATGGCCTTGAACTCGGGGTCTTCCTTCATGGCATTGAGCGCCAGCACTTCCTCGCGCATGGCGGCGACCAAGCCTGCGGCCTTCGCCACCGGCTCAAGCTCGGCATAGTCGCGGCTGGCCTTGACGAATGCCTCTCCCTCGAGCGTGCCCGAGGCCATGCGTGCTTCAAGCTCGGCGAAGCGATGCGCGATCTGGTCAAGACGTTCGGCGGGGATGGCGGTCAATCTTCGTCTCCCAACGAATTCACCGCGTCCTCCAGTTTGTCCATATAAGAATCAAATTTTCCAACGTCGCGATCAAGTCGCAATTCCCAAGCGCGCTCGCTGGCCTCGTCCAAAGTTAAAGTCGACTGCTCACCCGTTCCAAGATGCTTGAACTGGAGCTGGCCAGAGGCAATTTCGTCCTCGCCAATGATGATCGCGGCCATGGCTCCAGCCTGGTCTGCGCGGGCAAAGCGCTTCTTCATATTGCCGCGAGCAAAAATCTCAGCCGAGAAGCGGGAGTTGCGCAAGGCCTGCGCCACCTCGATCGCTCGCAGATTGCCGACTTCACTGATCGGTATTACAGCAATCTCGACCGGTTCCTCAGCCTTGTCACCAACCAGCATCGCCAGCCGCTCGATCCCGGCAGCCCAGCCGACCGCGGGCGTGGGTGCGCCGCCAAGCGATTCCATCAGCCCGTCATAGCGACCGCCGCCGAGGATCGTGCTTTGCGAACCGAGGCGCGAGGCGGCCTCGCTGCCCTCGTCCGGGATGAACTCGAAGGCGGTGTGGCGATAATAGTCGAGGCCGCGCACGAGGCTTTCGGCGCGCACCCACTCCACACCCGCCGCATCGAGCCCCGAAGTCACCGCTTCGAAAAACGACTTCGCCTCGTCCGACAGAAACTGGTCGATCTTCGGAGCGGCGCTCACAAACTTGCGGTCACGCGGGTCCTTCGAGTCCAGGATCCGCAGCGGGTTCTTCTCAAGCCGCTCCTGCGAATCCTCGCTCAGTTCGTCCTTCACGGCGCGGAAGTGTTCGACCAGCGCGGCGCGCCACGCCTCGCGGCTCTCGGCATCGCCCAGTGTGTTGAGGTGCAGCGTCACGCCGGTGATGCCCAGTTCGCGGATGATCTGGTCGGCCATGGCCAGCAACTCGACATCGGCCTGTGGTTCCGCCGCGCCGATGATCTCCGCGTCGATCTGGTGGAACTGGCGATAGCGGCCCTTCTGCGGGCGCTCGTAGCGGAACAGCGGGCCGTGGGTCGCAACCTTAAGCGGCGCGTGCTGCTGCCAGCCATTGGTGAGATAGGCGCGCGCGATGCCCGCGGTGAATTCGGGGCGCAGCGTGAGCGATTCCCCGCCGCGATCCTCGAAGGAATACATTTCCTTCGAGACAATATCGGTGGTCTCGCCGATCGAGCGTGCGAACACTTCGGTCTTTTCGAACACCGGCATTTCCACCCGGCGGAAACGATAGAGCTTGCGCACGCGCTCGAAGGTTTCGACCACGAATGCAAAAGCTTCGGCTTCGGCGCCGAAAATATCCTGGGTGCCTCTGATGGCTTGCGGGGTGATCTTGCTCATGCGGGGGCGATTACGACCAAGGAAGGGCTTTCGCAATGGCAGTCGCGCCGCTAAAGGCCGCGCTACGAATTCCAGCCTCACGGCTGGAAGCGGTGCCAGCCCTCTCCCCCACCCAACCACCCGATATCATGGCCGGATAGCCTATCGGGTGGTTGGGTGGGGGAGAGGGCCGGAGCCGAGCGCAGAGCTCGGCGACAGCCGAGACTGAAAAGACGACACGAGACTGAAATGCGCATCGACAAGATCCCCACCGGCGCCAACCCGCCCGAAGACCTGAACGTCATCATCGAAGTTCCCACTGGCGGCGAACCGGTGAAATACGAGTTCGACAAGGAATCGGGCGCGCTCTTCGTCGACCGCATTCTGCACACGCCGATGCGCTATCCCGCCAATTACGGCTTTGTCCCGCACACGCTTTCGCCCGATGGCGATCCGCTCGACGCGCTGGTGATCTCGCGCAGCCCTTTCATCCCGGGCTGTGTCGTGCGCGCGCGCCCGATCGGCGTGCTCAACCTCGAAGACGAGCATGGCGGCGACGAGAAGCTGATCTGCGTGCCGGTCGACACGACTTTCCCCTATTATTCGGATGTCGGTGAAACCAAAGACCTGCCGTCGATCATCTTCCAGCAGATCGAGCACTTCTTCACCCACTACAAGGATCTCGAAGCCGAAAAGTGGGTGCGCATTGGCAGCTGGGGCGACGCACAGGAAGCGCGGCGGATCGTGGTCGAAGCGATCGAGCGCGCCAAGAAAGGCTGATCACTCCACCGGGCGGCTGGGATCGAGCAGGTCCTTGGCCCGCTTGCCGCTGCTGCGACGCTCGGCCTCGACCATTTGTTCGATTTCGCCTTCGGGGCGGACATCCTGGCTGAGCGTTTCGGCCTGTTGCGTGGCAGCCCTTGCGGCACCCGCCTCGCTTTCCACCGCAGCAACCGGGCGCCCGATCGGCAAGGCATCGCTGCGTGAATCGACCCGCAAGCGGTAGATCGGCTCGGGAATGGCGAAGCCTGCCTGTTCGAGCGCGTCCTTTACCGCCGCGATCGCCAGGCTGCGCGATTTGAACCAGTCTGCCTCGCGCTGGTCGATCCAGCCGAGGTAGAGCAGCACGATATTGGAATCGCCCACCTTCTGGAGCCGCGCCGATGGTTCGGGATCGGCCAGCACGAAGTCGAGCTTTGCCAGTGCTTCAATCCCGCAAGCCATCGCCGCAGGCGGGTCGTCATCGGCATCGATCCCTAGCTCGAATTCGAAGCGGCGCTGCGGATTGCGCGTGTAGTTGAGGATGACAGCCTTGAAGACCTGCGCATTGGGAATACGCAAATGGTTCCCATCGAGCGTCATCAGGATAGTGGCCCTGCTGGTGAGCCGGATCACGCGGCCTTCATATTGGTCGATCAACACCCAGTCATTGGCGCGAAACGGCTGGCGAATGCTCAGCATCAGCGAAGCGACATAGTTCTCGATTGTGTCGCGCATGGCAAAGCCAAGTGCGATCCCCATCACGCCCGCGCCGCCTAGCACCGCCCCCATCAACGTGCCGGCCCCGAGCATGTCGAGCGCAATGATCACGCCGCCGACAACGAACACGAATCGGATGGCGCTGCGGATCAGTTCGGCGAGGAATATGTTCGGCGCGATCCGGCTCCACAATCCTCTGAAGCCGGCGATCAGATAGCCAAGCCCGCCGATCAGGATCGCGGCCAGCAGCGATACCAGGATAAGCGGAAGGGCTTTGACGAAGTTCTGGGCAAGCCCCGACATCTGGCCCAGCACGGAAAGGTTTTCCTCAACCGAAAGATCGCGTTCGAGCCGGTTCTCGACTGTGACAACGCCGGAAACGCGTGCGGCGATATTGCCCGCACGACCGATCCCCGCCGGGTCCGCCACCTTGCCCGAGAGCGTGACGACCCCTTTATTCACTTCGACATTCACGCTCGAAAATGCGGGGAGTTCGGCGAAAATGCCCTCGATCCGTTCAGCGATCAGCGTATCCTGGCCCTCGTCGCGCGTGGCCTCGATTATCTGTTCGGGAGCCTCTGCAGTCGGAGAGGTCGTTGGAATCGATGTGGGGAGGACGGCTGATGCAGGCGCGCCAAGAGCAAGCGGCAGAGCCACCAGCAAAACCATGTGCCAGGAATATTTACGCATGTGTCACCCCCGCCCCGTCAGCCTACAGCGGTTGGGCGGCGGCGCAAAACTTAAGTCAGAAGACGGCGGCGATGACCTTGAACAGCGCGGTAAGCACGAAGGGCAAGCCGATCGCCAGCCCCCACAGCATCAACCGGTCGCGCTTGAACGCCTCGGCATAGGCGGGATCGACGGCCTGCTCGTCCGAAAGATTGACCCAGCGCTTCTCGAACCAGCGGCACGCCGGGATGATCCCCGCCACTAGCACCACCAGCGCGAGATAGGGCAGCATGCTGTGCGAGCCGCCCTTGATCGCGTTCACCGTGACGAAAATCTGCAGGCCGGTGTAGACCAGCAGCGCGTAAGCGACATGGTCGCTCATCGATTTGCGCCAGTCGCGCGCATGACCCCCAGCGCGCGCTGACCCTGCATCGTCGTGCGAGACGACGTCGTCCATCGAGGTTCTCCCCACAATGCCTCTCCGAATCCGGAGTATCACAGAGCAAGGCGACTTGTGCAAGCCCGCTAACCATGGCGATCTGCGCCGCCATGCACAAATCCTGCCAATTGAGCGAAGACAGGGGTTTTCTGGGCCGCACGGAATGCTAAAGCAGGCGTGATGGAGCATAGCGAAACCCTGAGCGAAGCGACCCACTCTCCGGCGAAGAGTGCAAGCGCGCCCATGCCCAATGGCGGCCTCGAAGTGATCTCGATCGCCAAGAGCTATGACAAGCGCAGCGTGCTGAGCGACATCTCGCTGACCGTGGCCAAGGGCGAAGTGCTCGGCCTGCTCGGCCCCAATGGCGCCGGCAAGACCACTTGCTTCTATTCGATCATGGGCCTGGTGCGGCCGGATTCGGGCCGCATCCTGATGGATAGCGAGGACGTCACCAATCTGCCGATGTATCGCCGCGCGATCCTGGGCCTGGGCTATTTGCCGCAGGAAACCAGCATTTTCCGCGGGATGACCGTGGAACAGAACATCAATTGCGTGCTCGAAATGGTCGAGCCCGATGCGGACACGCGCGCGCAGGAGCTTGAGCGGCTGCTCGACGAATTCGGCCTTACCCGGCTGCGCGAATCCCCGGCCATGGCGCTTTCGGGCGGCGAGCGCCGGCGCTGCGAGATCGCCCGCGCGCTGGCGGCCAAGCCTTCGATCATGCTGCTCGACGAGCCATTCGCCGGGATCGACCCGCTTTCGATCAGCGACATCCGCGATTTGGTGAAAGACCTCAAGGAACGCGGCATCGGCGTGCTGATCACCGATCACAATGTGCGCGAAACGCTCGACATCGTCGATCGCGCCTGCATCATCTATGGTGGCCAGGTGCTGTTTGCAGGCTCTCCGCAAGACCTTGTAGCCGACGAGAACGTGCGGCGCCTTTACCTTGGCGAGGGCTTCACGCTCTAGAGGTTTGGCAGATGGCGCTCGGACCGAGACTGGACCTCCGCCAATCGCAAGGCTTGGTGATGACGCCGCAGTTGCAGCAGGCGATCAAGCTGCTGGCGCTGTCCAATCTCGAAATCGAAGCCTTCATCGGCGAAGCGCTCGAAGCCAATCCGCTGCTCGAAGCTGGCGAGGTCAGCCGCGAGGCGGGCGAAGAGCTGCCAGCCGACGACATCCCGCGCGAGGAATTCACCGCCGACGTCCTGATCGCCGAAGGCCATGGCGAAGCCGAAGCTCCGCTCGATCTCGATCCGGCGTCGCTCGATCGCGATTTCGACACTGGCGATGCCGATTGGGGCGCTGCCGCCAGCCACGGCGCCTCCGACAATGAATATTCGTCATTCGAGGAACGCTCCAGCGCGGAACTGAGCCTGGCCGATCATCTGCACGAACAGGTGGGCGCGCTGAGTTCCGATGCGCGCGAGCAATTCATCGCACGGCACATCATCGGCCTGCTCGACGAGGCCGGCTACCTCAGCTTCGACCTGCGCGAGATTGCAGCGGACCTTGGCGTTACCCTGCCCGAAACCGAAGCCGGGCTGGCACTGGTCCAGAGCATGGACCCGAGCGGGGTGGGCGCGCGATCGCTGTCTGAATGCCTCGCTATCCAGGCGCGCGAAGCCGATCGCTACGATCCCTGCATGGCAAGGCTAATCGACAATCTCGACCTGCTGGCGCGCGGCGAAATTCCCCGGCTGAAGCGGATGTGCGGCGTCGACGACGAGGATTTCGCCGAAATGCTGAGCGAGCTGCGCGGTTACGATCCCAAGCCCGGCCTCGCTTTCGGCAACCCGGGCGCGCAGGCGGTGGTCCCTGACATATTGATCGCAGCGACCGCGGACGGCGGGTGGGACATAAGGCTCAATGAAGACACTTTGCCGCGCCTCGTGGTCAATCGCGGCTATTACCTCGAATTGCGACGCGGCGGCGGGGCGGACAAGGAAGCGCGCCGCTGGCTCAAGGAAAAGCTGGCTGACGCCAACTGGCTGATCCGCGCGCTCGACCAGCGGCAGAAGACCATTCTCAAGACCGCGGCGGAAATCGTCAAACGGCAGGACGGCTTCTTCCGGCGCGGCGTTTCCGAGCTTCGCCCGCTGACCTTGCGCGAAGTGGCCGAAGCGATCGAAATGCACGAAAGCACCGTCAGCCGCGTCACCAGCAACAAGTTCCTCAGCTGCGAGCGCGGCACGTTCGAACTGAAGTATTTCTTCACTAGCGGCGTGGGCAGAGTCGGGGGTGCTGGCGATGGCGAAGGCGCGTCCTCCGAAGCGGTGAAGGCGCGGATCAAGGCGCTGATCGATGCGGAGGATCCTGCCAAGATCCTGTCCGACGATACGCTTGTCGACCTGCTCAAGGCGGAAGGCTTCGACCTCGCGCGGCGGACCGTGGCGAAATACCGCGAGGCCATGGGAATCGGCTCGTCGGTCCAGCGGCGGCGCGCCAAAAAGCTGCGGGGCTTGTAAGCGCCGGTTTGAATTCGGGAGAGGGAGAAGGAAGATGAGCGACGATCTGGCCGAGAGGCGCCTGCAGCGCGTGCGCGACCATATGGCGCTCGAAATGGAATATGACTGGGATGCGGTGATCGCGACCTTCGACGGCCACCCGCGCTATGAAATGGCAACCGGTCAGGTGTTCGACGGTGAGGAATCCGTGCGCGGCTATTTCGCCGGATCGCGC
Organism: Altererythrobacter sp. Z27; assembly: GCF_052683155.1. Classification (NCBI taxonomy): domain Bacteria; kingdom Pseudomonadati; phylum Pseudomonadota; class Alphaproteobacteria; order Sphingomonadales; family Erythrobacteraceae; genus Altererythrobacter; species Altererythrobacter sp. Z27. The sequence continues at coordinate 1,679,955 of NZ_JBQYMC010000001.1, forward strand.
TCGGTCTTCCCCGACCAGGGCAATGAGATCATCGAAATCGCACATGCCGGGAACACGGTGCTGGTCGAATTCTGGCTCACCGGCACGCATCTGGGCGAGATCCGCGTGGGCGACAGCGTGATCCCGCCAACCGGCCGCAAGCTCAAGGCGCGGATGGCGGCGACATTCGAATTCGCTCCGGGCAGCGACCTGATCCTGTGCGAGCGGCCCTATTTCGACCAGCTGGGCATGCTCCGCTCGATCGGGATCGATCTGTAGCCTGCGCCTTGCCGCACCTAAGTAGCTGTTGCCTAATAGACTCACTGCCTGGCGCAATCCGCACGGACACCGGCTTTACGCTAAATTAACCTTTTTCGTTGAGACCTCGTGTGGTTAATTCCTGGCAACCCCTCTTGATGAGAGGTTACCGCGAGCTCTGGGGCAAAGGGGGAACCACCCATGCGCGTGCTGTTGATTGAGGACGAACCGACAACCGCCAAGGCGATCGAGCTGATGCTCACGACCGAAGGCTTTAACGTCTATTCGACCGATCTGGGCGAGGAAGGCCTGGATCTGGGCAAGCTGTATGATTACGACATCATCCTGCTCGACCTGAACCTGCCGGATATGCACGGTTATGACGTGCTCAAGAAGCTGCGCGTCGCCAAGGTGCAGACGCCGGTGCTGATCCTTTCGGGCATTTCGGAAATGGACAGCAAGATCCGCAGCTTCGGCTTCGGCGCCGACGATTACGTGACCAAGCCGTTCCACCGCGAAGAGCTGGTCGCCCGCATCCATGCCGTGGTGCGCCGTTCGAAGGGCCACAGCCAGTCGATCATCCGCACCGGCAAGCTGGCGGTGAACCTCGATGCGAAGACCGTCGAAGTCGACGGCGCCCGCGTCCACCTGACCGGCAAGGAATATGCGATGCTCGAGCTGCTTTCGCTGCGCAAGGGCACCACGCTGACCAAGGAAATGTTCCTCAACCACCTCTATGGCGGGATGGACGAACCCGAACTCAAGATCATCGACGTCTTCATCTGCAAGCTGCGCAAGAAGCTCAGCCATGCATGCGGCGGCGAGAACTACATCGAAACCGTGTGGGGTCGCGGCTATGTGCTGCGCGACGCGGACGAGGCTGCCGAAGCGGCCTGAACCAGTTCCTTTCACGAAGGAAAAGAGACTGCGCCCGGGGCTATGCTCCGGGCGTTTTTCTTTTCGGGTGGCGCAAATTACGCCGTGCCGACCAGTTCCCTCCAGGCAGTGCGGTCGACCCGCGACTGGAACCCGGCAAGCTGGACCGCATCGAACAGCTCGACCAGGAAGGCATCCTCGATCCAGATCTCGGCCAATTCGGACAGTCCCTCGCCCCTGGTGAAGAGGCGCATGGGCCATGGTCTGCTACTTGGGAAAAGTTCGAGCGTCAGAATGCCGCAGCGCGGACGAGCATGAAGCCTGCGCCGAATGTCGCGAGCGCAAAGGGGATTGCGAGGACCTGCGCCGCTACCGCTCCTCCCTCCATCGGTCCGGTCCAGGTTGCGAGCGGTGCTGTACCCTGCGCGAATGGTGAACGGCGACGGGCCGGATTCAGGCGAAACAACACCAATGCGGTCGCGAAATACATCAAGGTATAGAGAATACCGATGACGAGGGCGAAGGTAGCCGCGGTCCCGCTTGCCGTTGCCAGCCAGAGGCCGGTGAAGAACACTGCATAGGCAACGCCCATCGCGAACCATATCCTGCGCGGAAACTCAAGGTCACTATCGGAGTGGTCCGCGCGAAGCCGAGCGCCTGGGGTCTCAAACAGAGCGAGCATGGTCGAGTCGCACGTCTCACCAATGTTGCAGCACGGATCACTGCATTCATCAACGACAGGCTCGGCAAGACGGTATTCAAGCATGGTTTGCTCCTTCGATCGGGGTTTCAGGCGGGGTTGCCTCGCTGCGATTGCGCTCAATCCCTGCACGCAGGCTGGCGGCAATCATTTCGGCGCGGCGCAGGATTTGGGCAGCGGCGGCATTACTTGCTTCAAGCGCCAGCGCGCGCTCGAACAGGGCAAGCCAACGATCGAACTCGCCCTGGCCTAGGCCGGTGATGACGGCATGCTTGAGCATTGGATTGCCTGCAAAGCCGCCTTCTCCCCGCAACACCGCGGCCCAGAACAGTTTCATCCGGGCGAGGTGATGCGGCCAGTCGGCAACTCTGGCGGCGAAAATCGGAGCAAGCAGTTCGTCCTCGCGAACTGAAGCATAGAACCGCTCTACGATGCGATCGATGAGACCGGAATTGATGCCAAGTTGGTCCGCCAGCAGGCGGCGTTCATTTCGTGCCATCGCGGCGCTGGGATGTGGCAAGGTCATGGCGGCGACTCTTATAAGTGGTATGTTATATACCTTTTATATCTCGCATTGCGGCAAGAGCAATGTCTGATATGTGCTTTAAATGCGCCTGAACCTGATGACCGATTACGCCCTGCGGTTGCTGATGTACCTGGCAACCGAGGAGCGGACTGTGTCGGTCGATGAGATCGCCGATGCTTATGGAATTTCACGCAATCACTTGATGAAGGTCGGGCAACAACTGTCCGCAATGGGGCTCGTCACCGCGAAAAGGGGCCGGGGCGGCGGATTAGCGCTGGCAGTTCCACCTGAAGAGGTGTCAGTCGGGGCAGTCGTAAGGCAACTGGAGTCGCTGGGCGGATTCGTCGAGTGCTTCTCCCCCGACACAAACACATGCAGGATTGCAGGAATGTGCGGCCTGCAGGGAGCGTTGAAATTGGCTTTGGGGGATTTCCTCAAGCGACTCGATGGTTACACGCTGGCACAATCTGTTCCAGACCGTCATCGCATGGCCTCGCGCCTGGAATTATTGTCTGACGCATGCAAGGAGTGAGTAGAACCTCGCTCCTAAACACCCCCGGATTTTCTTTACCACCCCGCGAGCTAAATCTATCTCGCTGGCACAAGCGCGATTGAATAAAGGCCGATCGAATTCACCCAGGCAGGAAACCGCGGGATGGAATGGTTCGGCATTGATCTCGCGGCCATCGCGCCGTTCATTGCGGTCGGCTTCGCCGCGCAGCTGGTCGACGGCGCGCTAGGCATGGCTTTCGGCGTGATCTCCAACACTTTGCTCGTTGGCGTGCTCGGCCTCCCCCCGGCGCAGGCATCGCAGCGGGTGCATGTCGTCGAATGCTTCACCACCGCCACTTCGGGCCTGAGCCACCTGTTCCACGGCAATATCGACAAGCGCCTGTTCGCTGGGCTGGTGATCCCCGGGGTCATCGGCGGGGTGGCCGGCGCCTACCTCCTGACTTCGATCGACGGCGAAGCGATCAAGCCTTTCGTGCTGCTCTATTTGGCAGCGATGGGCGTCTACCTGCTCGCACGCGGCCTGCTCTACCCGCCCAAGCTGCGCCCGGCGCGCCATGTCGCCCCGCTCGGCCTTGTTGGCGGCTTCCTCGACGCGGCAGGCGGCGGCGGCTGGGGACCGGTCGTGACCTCCAACCTGCTGGTGCAAGGCGCGGAGCCGCGCAAGGTGGTCGGATCGGTCAATGCCGCCGAATTCTTCATAACGGTCGCGATCTCCGCCACTTTCATCCTGCATATCGGGATTGCAGACCTCGCCGGGGCAACGCTGGGCCTGCTGATTGGCGGCATGGCGGCAGCGCCCTTCGCCGCTTTCGCCGCAAAGCATTTCAGCCCCAAGCTGATGCTGATCCTGGTGGGTGGCGCGCTCACGGTCACCAGCAGCTACGGCATCTGGACGGCATGGAGTTGAACGCCTAGGGCGCGGCCCATGTCTGCATTCAAGGAAGGCGATCCCACTACGCTCAACCGGCTCTATGGCCGCAGCCAGGGCAAGCCTCTGCGCGCGCGCCAGCAAGGGCTGGTCGACAATTTGCTGCCGCAGATTGCCGTACCAGCCGAAGGGCCGGTCACCTCGCAAATCCTGTTCGGGGACGATCTCCCGCTCCATTTCGAGATCGGCTTCGGCGGGGGCGAGCACCTGGCCTATCGTGCCGATCTGCTGCCCGACCACGGGTTCATCGGGGCCGAGCCTTTCGTCAACGGCGTGGCGCAGGCGCTGACCCATATCGAGGAGCAGAAGCTGGCCAATGTCCGGCTGCACATGGGCGACGCGCTGGATGTGCTCTCCCGCGTACCCGACGGGTCGCTTACCATGATCTACCTGCTTCATCCCGACCCCTGGCCCAAGGCCAAGCACGCCAAGCGCCGCATGATGAACGACGGGCCGGTCAGCATGTTCGCCGACAAGCTCAAGCCCGGCGGCGAATTCCGCTTCGGCACCGACCATCCGGTCTATCTGCGCCATGCGCTGATGGTGATGCAGCGCCACACAGATGCGTTCGAATGGCAGGTCAAGGACCGCTCATGCTGGGAAGTTCGCCCTTCGGGCTGGCCCGAAACCCGCTATGAGCACAAGGCGCGCACCGTTTACGGGCATGAGGTGTGGTACTTCCGCTATCGGCGCAAATAGTTACGCGGCGAGCAGGCCGGGAATCGTCATCGCTGCGGCAACCACAAGCACCACGACCAATCCTCTGCGTTTCGACTGCTTATCGTCGACCGGATCGCGCGAGAGCCGCCAATTGAATGCAAACCCCGCGAGTCCGGCGACAAGGCCGCACCATCCGCTGACGGAATTGGCCCGGTACCATGCGGCTTCGGAAGCGAGCGTTGCCGAAGTCCGAACGCCATAGACGCCGTTCGGCTCGATCAGTGACAGCGCAAGCGGCAGGCACACTGCCGCGAGGAACAGGGGCACATAATCAAGGATAGTGAGGCCGCGCATCAGCCGCCGAAGGTGAAGTCGACCATGATTTCGCCCGAAATCGATTCGAGTGCTTCCTGCACCGCTTCGGGTGCAACGCCTTCGGGCAGTGTCACGAGCAGCTCAGCGCGGAACAGCCGCTCGCCGCCCCATGCGGCGGTTTCCTCGCCGCTCGACAGGCTCTCGATATTGACGCCAAGCCGGGCAAGGATCGCGGAAACTTCGCGAATGATCCCCGGCCGGTCCTGCCCGACCAGTTCGAACAGCAGCGCGCCTGGCGCGGTTGCAGGTTCGTCGCCTGCCGGGTTGATCACCACATTCAGGCCGGCGGTGTCGATCGACTGCACCTGGCGCTGCAATTCGCCGACATTGGCGTCGGGCAATTCGACCAGCACTGAACCGACATAGAGCCCGCCCAGCCGGCTGAGGTGGCCTTCCTGCCAGTTGCCGCCCGCCGCCAGCACCGCTTCCGCCAGCGCCGAAGTGAGGCCGGGACGGTCGCTGCCAGTGACCGAGAGCACGATGCGGGTGCTGTCGCTCATAGTGGCCTAACCCGTCACGCCTGCGGCTGCGAGAACCGCCAGAGTGAGCACATCGGGCGCGATCGCAGTCATCGGCGCGATCTGCACCGGCTTCTGCATCCCGATCATCATCGGCCCGATGGTTGAAGCCCCGGCGAGTTCGCGCAGCAGCTTGGCGGACAGATTGGCCGATTGCAGGCCGGGCATCACCAGCACATTGGCCGGCGCCGACAGGCGGCTGAAGGGATAGCGTTCCATCACCTTGGGATTGAGCGCGGCATCGGGCGCCATTTCGCCTTCATATTCGAAGCCCGGGTCTTCCTGGTCGAGGATCGCCACCGCGCCGCGAATATTGTCGAGCCATTTGCCCGAGGGATTGCCGAAGGTCGAATAGGACAGGAATGCGACCCGTGGTTCATGCCCCAGCCGCCGCGCGACCGCCGCGGTTTCCTTCGCGATATGCGCCAGTTCCGCCGCGCCGGGGCGCTCGTTGATCGTCGTGTCGGCAAGGAACACAGTGTAATTCTTGCCGATCATCAGATGGATGCCGAAGGAAATCTCGCCGGGCTTGGGATCGAGCACCAGGTTCACTTCGCGCGCGGACTGCGCGAACGGCCGGGTAAGGCCGGTGATCATCGCGTCGCCCACGCCCAGCGCCACCAGCAACGCGGCGAAGACGTTGCGTTCCTGGTTGACCATGCGCGCCACATCGCGCTCGGTGAAGCCTTTGCGCTGCAGCCGGTTGTAGAGAAACTCGTTCATCGCCGGAACGTGTTCGCTGACCATCGAGTTGTGGATCTCGAAACTGTCCGGGTCTTCCACCGCCAACTCGACCAGCTTTTCGCGCACCTTTTCGGTCCGGCCGACCAGCACCGGCGTGCCATAGCCGAAATCGCGGAACTGGATCGCAGCGCGCAGCACTACATCCTCTTCGGCCTCGGCGAACACCACGCGCTTGGGATTGGCCTTTGCGGTCTCATAAACCTGCGTCAGGACCGAAGTGGTCGGGTTGAGCCGCGCCTTGAGCGAATGGCGATAGGCGTCGAAATCCTCGATCGGCGCCAGCGCCACGCCCGAATCCATCGCAGCCTTGGCCACTGCCGAGGAAACGACTTCCATCAGGCGGGGATCGAACGGAGCGGGAATGATGTATTCCTCCCCGAACTGGTGCGACACGCCATAGGCGGCGGCAACTTCGTCCGGCACGCGCTCGCGTGCCAGCTCGGCAATCGCCTGCGCCGCCGCGATCTTCATCTCTTCATTGATCGTGGTCGCCTGCACGTCGAGCGCGCCTCGGAAAATGAAGGGAAAGCCCAGCACGTTGTTGACCTGGTTCGGGAAGTCCGAACGGCCGGTCGCGATGATCGCGTCGGGGCGCACTGCCTTGGCTTCGTCAGGCATGATCTCAGGCGTCGGATTGGCCATGGCGAAGATGATCGGCTTGTCCGCCATCTTGGCGACCCATTCGGGCTTGAGCGCGCCAGCGGCGGAAAGACCGAGGAAGATGTCCGCACCCACCAGCGCTTCTTCAAGGCTGCGCGCCTTGGTCGGCACGGCATGCGCGCTCTTCCATTGGTCGACATCTTCGCGGCCGGGATAGATCGGGCCCGAACGGTCGCACACGATCACGTTCTCATGCGGGATGCCCATCGCCTTGATCAGCGCGGTGCAGGCCAGCGCCGAAGCGCCCGCGCCATTCACTACCATGCGACAATCCTTGAGCTTGCGACCAGTCAGCAGGCAGGCATTGATCAGGCCCGCCGCCGCAATGATTGCCGTGCCGTGCTGGTCGTCATGCATCACCGGAATCTTCATCCGGTCGCGCAGGGCTTGCTCGATGATGAAACACTCAGGCGCCTTGATGTCCTCGAGGTTGATGCCGCCGAAGCTCGGCTCCATCAGCGCGACCGCATTGATGAAGGCCTCGGGATCTTCGGTCGCGAGTTCGATGTCGATCGAATCGACGTCGGCAAAGCGCTTGAACAGCACGGCCTTGCCTTCCATCACCGGCTTCGAGGCAAGCGCGCCGAGGTTGCCCAGGCCAAGGATCGCGGTGCCGTTCGAGATCACTGCAACGAGGTTCGAGCGTGCGGTATACTTCGCCGCCAGCTGCGGATTCTCCGCAATCGCTTCAACAGGCGCGGCAACGCCGGGCGAATAGGCCAGGCTCAAATCGCGCTGCGTCGCCATCGGCTTCGAGGGGATGATCTCGATCTTACCCGGGCGGATCGTCTCGTGATAGAATAGCGCTTCGCGGGTCGTAAAACTGACTTTGCTCTTATCGGCCAAGGCTTGCCTCCTGTCTGCCGCCTCCCCTAAACGAGCCAAAGCGCGAGCGATAGGGGAAAGCTCGGCCAAGACCGTTCCGAATCGCACCGCGCGCCGCTACGGCTTGGCCAATGTCCGGCCAGACCACTCCAATGATGCAGCAATACCACGCGCTCAAGCGCGAGGCGGGCGGCAGCCTGCTGTTCTATCGCATGGGCGACTTCTTCGAGCTGTTCTTCGACGATGCGCGGCAGGCAGCCGCAATCCTCGATATCGCGCTGACCAGCCGCGGCGAACATGGCGGGGAACCGGTCCCGATGTGCGGCGTGCCGGTGCATGCGGCGGAGAACTATCTCGCGCGGCTGATCAAGGCCGGATGCAGGGTCGCGATCGCCGAACAGGTCGAGACGCCCGAAGAGGCGAAGCTGCGCGCCAAGCGCGAAGGGACGCCTTCGTCGAAGGCGCTGGTCAAGCGTGACATCGTGCGTTTCATCACTGCCGGCACGCTGACCGAGGAAGCGCTGCTGGAGCCGCGCCGCGCGAACCTGCTAGTGGCGCTGGCAGAAGTGCGCGGCACGATCGGCATCGCCAGTTGCGATATTTCGACCGGCGAAATGGTGCTGGAAGAATGCGAGCCTGCGCTGGTCGATGCCGCACTGGCGCGCCTGACCTTCAGCGAATGCGTGGTGCCCGAAGGCTGGGAATTGGGCCCGGAAGGCGCGGTCGAGCGCGCAAGGTCGGAATTCGGCAGCGACGGAGGAGCCGCAGCATTGCAGCGCATCCATGGCGTCGCGACGCTTGACGGATTTGGCGATTTCTCGCGCGCCATGCTGGGGGCCGCCGCTGGGCTGATCTCCTACCTTGAGCATGTCGGGCGCGGCAGCCTGCCGCTGCTGCTGCCGCCGCGCCTGCGCGATGCAGGGCAGGCGATGGCGATGGATGAAGCTACGCGCAGCAGCCTTGAAATCCTCGCCAGCCAGTCGGGCTCTCGCGAAGGCAGCCTGATCGCCGCGATCGACCGCTGTGTGACGGGCGCCGGTGCGCGCCTGCTGGCCGAAGACCTTGCAGCACCGCTGCTCAACCGCGCCGCGATCGAACAGCGCCTGTCGCTGGTGCAGTGGTTCCATGCCGATCCGCTCAACCGTGCCGATTTGCGCGAGGCGATGCGCAATTTGCCCGATCTCGGCCGCGCGCTGGGAAGGATCGTCGCCGGGCGCGGCAGCCCGCGCGATCTGGGCCAGATCCGCGACGGGCTCAACGACGCGCGGCGAATCCGCGACTTTCTCGCTCGTATGCCCGACACGCCCGAATTGCTGGCGGGACTGCTGCCTGCCCTAAGCGGACACGGCGCGCTCACCGATTTGCTCGACCGGGCGCTCGTACCCTCGCCGCCGACCGAGCGATCGAGCGGTGGCTACATCGCAGAAGGATATGACGCCGCGCTCGACGAATTGCGCGCGATATCGGGCAATTCGCGCCGCGCCATCGCCGCAATGGAAGCGCGCTATCGCGACGAGACCGGGGTCGCCGCGCTCAAGATAAAGCACAATGGCGTGCTGGGCTATTTCATCGAAGTGCCTGCGCGTCATGCCGATGCGCTGATGGCGCCGGACAGCGGCTTCACGCACCGCCAGACCATGGCGGGCGCGGTCCGCTTCAACTCGCTCGCGCTGCACGAGGAAGCGAGCCGGATTGCAGAAGCGGGCGGCCACGCGCTCGCCGCGGAAGAAGCGCATTTCGAGGAGCTGGTGGCGGAAATCGTCAGGGCGCGCGAAGCGGTTGCGCGCACGGCAGCGGCACTGGCGCGGATCGATGTCAGCGCGAGTCAGGCCGAACGCGCAGCCGAAGGCGGCTGGTGCCGGCCCGAGATCGAGGACGCCGCGCTGCTCGACATCACGGGCGGCCGCCATCCGGTGGTCGAAGCGGCGCTGGCGCGCAGCGGCGAGCGCTTCGTCGCCAATGATTGCCGCCTCGCGCCCGATGACCGGCTGTGGCTGATCGGCGGGCCGAACATGGGCGGCAAATCGACCTTCCTGCGGCAGAACGCGCTGATCGTGCTGCTGGCGCAGGCGGGCGGTTTCGTGCCTGCCGAGCGCGCCCGAATCGGCCTCGTCGACCGGCTGTTCAGCCGCGTCGGCGCATCGGACAATCTTGCGCGCGGGCGCTCGACCTTCATGGTCGAAATGGTCGAAACCGCCGCGATCCTGGCGCAGGCCACTTCGCGCAGCTTCGTGATCCTCGACGAAGTCGGTCGCGGCACATCGACCTATGACGGGCTGGCGCTGGCATGGGCCGTGGTTGAAGCGGTGCATTCGACCATCGCGTGCCGCTGCCTTTTCGCGACGCACTACCACGAACTCGCCCGGCTGGCCGAAAGCTGCGAGGCGCTCTCGCTGCACCATGTCCGCGCGCGCGAGTACAAGGGCGATCTGGTGCTGCTGCACGAATTGTCGGGCGGCCCTGCCGACCGCTCCTATGGCTTGGCCGTCGCGCGCCTTGCCGGCGTGCCCGCGCTGGTCGTGGCGCGCGCGAAGCAGGTGCTCGACAGGTTGGAGAAGAACCGCACCGAAACCGGCGGCCTCGCCGCAGGGCTCGGCGATCTCCCGCTCTTCGCTGCGGTCCACGAAGAGGAGGAGCCCCAGCGCGATACGCTGGCGGAAAGGCTCAACGCCATTGACGTCGATGCGCTTTCCCCGCGCGAAGCGCTCGACCTGCTCTACGAACTGGCAGCCGAAGCCAAAGCTACGAAAAGTTAACGGCGCGGCGACTATAATCCCGGCCCATGGCCAAGGGATTGTTCGAAAGTCCGAAAAAAGCTTTGCTGTTCGTCGGCATGACGCTGTTCAGCGTGGCCATGCTCGTCGGCTCCGAAGACGACCAGGGTGCACTGGTCCAGGCAGCCTCAAGCCTTTCGGAGCCTGAACCGGGAACCTTCGATGCCCCACCACAGGGCCAGTTCGGCTCGCGGATCGAAAATGACCGCGATCCCTATCGCGATGACTCAAGCGATGCCGATTTCTTCGCAGACGAAGAGCTGATAGATAGTGCGGCGGGACTTGACCCAACACCGCTCAGCACCGATCCGGACATGTCCAATCCGGCCGATGGCGACACCTATATCATCTCCGACGGCAGCGATTTTTTCGACGACTGAGCGCCGCTCCGCTGCTCAGCGTGTGGGAACCGGCACTTCGCCCGAATAGTCGTAAAAGCCGCGGCCGGTCTTGCGGCCAAGCCAGCCCGCCTCGACATATTTCACCAGCAGCGGCGCCGGGCGATACTTGCTGTCACCAGTCGTGGCGTAGAGCACCTTGATGATCTCGAAACAGGTGTCGAGGCCCACGAAATCGGCCAGTTCGAGCGGGCCCATCGGGTGATTGAGGCCCAACCGGCAGCCCTTGTCGATATCCTGGATGCTCGCGGTCGACTGGCCCAGCACGAAGATCGCTTCATTGATCATCGGCAGCAGGATGCGGTTCACCACGAAGCCCGGCTCGTCCTGGCTCAGCACGACCTGCTTGCCGAGTCCTTCGGCGAAGGCGGTGATCCGGTCGGTGGTTGCCTTGGCGGTCGCCAGCCCGGGGATCACTTCGATCAGGCCCATCACCGGCACGGGGTTGAAGAAGTGAAGCCCGATGAAGCGGGCCGCGTCGGGCGAATAGTTCGCCATGCGGGTGATCGGAATTGAGCTGGTGTTGCTCGCCATGACGGCATCGGCGCCCAACACCTTGCCTGCCGCTTCAAAGATCGACTTCTTGATCTCCTCGCGCTCGGTCGCGGCTTCGATGATCAGCTCGGCATCGACCATCGGCGCATAGTCGCCAACCGGGGTGATCCGGCCCAGCAGCGCTTCGGCTTCGGCGATCTCCATCTTGCCGCGGCCCACCAGCCGACCCAGCGCCTTGTCGATCGCGGCCTTGCCAGCTTCGGCGCGCGCCTGGTCGACATCGGCCAGCAGCACCTGCATGCCGTGCTGCGCAACGGTCTGGGCGATACCCGTGCCCATCTGACCCGCCCCGATAACTGCAACCCTCTGCATAAACCGATCCCTTCGCAACTGCAGCAAAGGCCGCCTGTTAGCGGCGCGGATGCGGCTTGGCTAGCGGCTTGCTGTCAGCGGTTGGCGCCGGGCACCCAGCGCACGTCGGCGGCGCCATTCGCATTGGAGACGCGCGCCAGCACGAAGAGATAGTCCGAGAGCCGGTTGATATAGGCCAGCGCCGCCGGATTGACCGGTTCCTCCGCAGCCAGAGCCACCACCGCCCGTTCGGCGTTGCGCACGCTCGCCCGCGCCACATGGGTGCGCGCGGCAGCTTCGCTTCCACCGGGCAGCACGAAGCTGGTGAGCGGTTCGAGGCCTTCGTTGAGCCCGTCGATCGCCCGTTCGAGCCATTCGACCTGCGCAGGCACGATCCGCAGCACCATTTCGGACGGCGCGAAATCGCCATCGGCCGCAGGGGTCGCCAGATCGGCGCCAAGATCGAACATGTCGTTCTGGATGCGATAGAGCGCCGCCGCGTGCGGCCCTTGCGGGTCCGCCGCCGCCGCCAGCCCGATCGCGCTGTTGGCTTCGTCCACCTTGCCGATCGCTTCGATCCGCAGCGAGGCCTTGGCCACGCGCGATCCGTCGACCAGCCCGGTCGACCCGTCATCGCCAGTGCGGGTGTAGATCTTGTTGAGCTTGACCATCGGCAGGCGCGCGCGATGCGGCGCTTACTGGCTGATCGCGAGGATGACGGCGATCACCGCCACCGCGAGCCCTTGATACTTGATGCGGGCGAACATCGCGCGGTTCTGCATCAGCTGCATTTCCTTGACGTTTTCGCCATCGCCCGATTCCAGGTCGATCTTGGTCGTCTTGAGGAAAGCCACGATGCCGCGCACCAGCGAAAAGACCACCAGCGCCATGAGCACGAGCAGCACAAGGATAAGAAGAGCCGTCATGCCGCCAATCTAGGCCTTCGACAGCGAGATACCAACCGGAAATCTATGCAACCGCAATTGCTCTGCAAGCAACAGCCCGTCTTCGCCCGCCATGCGCCGGTCGGCGAGCGAAGCGCTGTCGCGCCGCTTGGCGAGCTTTTCGCCGCTTTCGTCGAGCAGCAGCGCATGGTGGTGCCAGGTCGGCACCGGCAGGTCGAGCAGCGCCTGCAGCAAGCGGTGGATATGCGTAGCGGCGAAGAGATCCTTGCCGCGGGTGACCAGCGTCACCCCGTCGGCCGCATCGTCGAGCGTGGCGGCAAGGTGATAGCTCGCAGGCTCGTCCTTGCGCACCAGCACGACGTCGCCGAACGCGCCCGGATTGGCCAGGATGGTCCCGGCAAGCTCGTCTTCCCACACAAGCTCGCCGACCTGCGCGATCGCATCTTCCATATCGAGCCGCCACGCCGCGGGCCGCGCGGGATCGAGCGGCTTGCCCTTGCAGGTGCCGGGATAGACCGGCCCGTCGGGCCCGATGCGCGGGCTGAGCGCAGCGATTTCCTTGCGCGTGCAGGTGCAGGGATAGAGCAGCCCAGCATCGCGCAGGCGCTGCGCCGCCGCTTCATAACTCGCCAGCCGGGTCGATTGCGCGGGCACTTCTTCCCATTCGAGCCCGAGCCACGCGAGATCGCGGCGAAACTCATCCGCCAGTTCAGGGCGGCTGCGCGCGCCATCGATATCCTCGATCCTGAGCAGGAAGCGCCCGCCCCGCGCCTTCGCAAGGTCATGCGCCACGATCGCGGAGAAAGCATGGCCCAGATGCAGCATGCCATTGGGGCTGGGGGCGAATCGCGTAACGATCATGCTTGACTGGGAATCCCGCTTTTCCGGCGCCTTCGTCAAACCATGCTTGTGGAAAGACATTTTGTCACGGGGTTGACGCTTTAGCCCGCAAATGATTCTTTCGCATCAATCAGGGAGGAACGCGAGCAGTGTTCAGAACCGATCTGATCGAGAAGGCAGCGCGCTTTCGCAATGCGGACGAGGACCCGACGCGCAATCTGTCGGCGTGCCCCTCGCTCGTGCTCAATGCGGATTACACGCCGCTGTCCTATTACCCGCTGAGCCTGTGGCCGTGGCAGACCGCGATCAAGGCGGTGTTCCTTGACCGGGTAGACATCGTCGCGAGCTATGACCGCGAAGTGCACTCGCCTTCGCTCGACATGAAGATCCCCAGCGTGATCGCGCTGCGGCAATATGTGAAGCAGAGCGAGTTTCCCGCTTTCACCCGCTTCAACCTGTTCCTGCGCGACAGTTTCCAGTGCCAATATTGCGGCAGCCACGATCATTTGACCTTCGACCATGTGATCCCGCGGCGGCTGGGCGGGCGCACGACGTGGGAGAACATCGTCACTGCCTGCGCGCCGTGCAACATGAAGAAGGGCGGGCGCACGCCGGGCCAGGCGCAGATGCATCTCTATGAGAAGCCGATCCGGCCGACGAGCTGGCACTTGCAGCAGCGCGGGCGGCTGTTCCCGCCGAACTACCTCCACGAAACCTGGCGCGACTATCTCTACTGGGACATCGAACTGGAAGAGTGAGGCGGCTAGCTGTTTAACACCCTTCTGCCTTCTTCGGTCCAATGCGCGGTAGGCCCGGGTGATGTAATCAGTCCTGCCTCGTGCAAAGCTTCGAATGCGAGCTCACCAGCCGTCATGGAACAGTTGTAGAGGCTACCATCGCGCTCTTCGAGATATTGTGCCACCATCCACACGAGGGCTGTCAGTGCCTTCCCCGGCATATGCGTTTCCTTGATTCAGAAGGCTCTAGGTCACCGCGGCGCGTTCCCTGAATTCCGGCCTTTTCCATTCGTCCATATGGAGCACTTCGCGCAAATGCCCTGCCGCTTCGGCCATGTCCTCGAACCGCAGATAGGCGGGCGCGAAGCCCAGCCGCAAAATGTCCGGATCGCGGAAGTCGCCGATCACCCCGCGCGCGATCAGCGCCTGGCAGATCGCGTATGCCTCGGGATGGCGGAAGGACAGCTGGCTGCCGCGCGCATTGCCGTCGATCGGGCTGGCGAGTTCGATATCGAGGCCCCATTCGCCGAGGCAATGGAGCAAGAATGCGGATAGCGCCTGCGATTTGGCATAGAGCCGCCTGACACCGATCTCGGCGATCAAATCCACCCCCACCTCGAGCGCGGCGAGCCCGAGGATCGGCGAAGTGCCGCATTGCAGCCGGTCGATCCCCTCTGCCGGGGCAAAATCGTCCGAGAAAGCGAATGGCGCGGCATGGCCGAACCAGCCCGTCAGCGGCTGGTGGAGCGCGGCGTGGTGCCGCTCGGCGGCGAAAGCATAGGCCGGAGCTCCCGGCCCGCCGTTCAAATATTTGTATCCGCAGCCGACCGCGAAATCTGCGTTCGCCGCATTGAGGTCGACCGGCAGCGCGCCACAGCTATGCGACAGGTCCCACAGCACCAGCGCGCCTGCCGCATGCGCAGCCTTGGTGAGTTCGGCCATGTTGTGCAGCGCGCCGGTCTTGTAATGGACATGGGTGAGCATCAGCAGGGCGACATCGCCATCAAGCGCATCGATCAAACTGTCGCGATCCGCCAGCCGGCGGGTCGCCAGCCCCTGCCGTTCAAGCCCCGCGATCATGTAGAGATCGGTCGGGAAATTGCCGGGTTCGCTCAGGATCACCTTGCGCGCCCCTTGCCCCTCGCGCTGCATGTCGAGCGCGGCGGCGATCAGTTTGAACAGGTTCACGCTGGTGCTGTCAGCGGCGACGACTTCATGTGGCTGCGCGCCGATCAGCGGCGCGATCTTGCCGCCGACGCGGCGAGCGGCGCCGATCCAGTCGGCGCTATTCCATGAACGGATCAGCCCTTCGCCCCATTCGCCGCGGATCACCTGCTCCAGCCGCGCCGGAGTCGCGGCGGGCAGCGCGCCGAGCGAATTGCCGTCGAGATAGATCACGCCTTCGGGCAGCTCGAAAAGCCCGCGGAAAGCGCTGAGCGGATCGGCGGCGTCAAGTTCGCGCGCGCGGGCGATCATGGCGTCACGCATCGGGCAGCTCCCGCAGGATGGCGCGCACCGGCGAGGCGTCGCCCCGCTCGATCGCGAGCGGCAAGGCGATCAGTTCGTATTGGCCGGCGGGAACATCGTCGAGCACCAGCCCTTCGAGCACGCGCATATCCGCTGCAAGCACCGCCAAATGCGCTTCCATCGCCTTTGAATCCTGCGGATCGAGCGAAGGGCCGTCCATCCCGATCAGGATCACGCCGGCATCGGCCAGCGCGCGGATGGTCGCAGGCGCGATGGCGGTGTGCTGCGCATCCCACGCCTCATGCGGAAAGCGGTCATAGGTGCGGAACAGCACCCGCCGCGTACCCGCGAGGTCGGGCAGGTGGCCAGGCTCGACCAGCGCCCCGCAATTGCGCGCGTCGACCACAAGGCAGGGGCCGAGATAGGGCTCGAGCGCAACCGAAGCGATGTCGGGCGCATCGGCGGCGTAATGCAGCGGCGCATCGGCATGCGCGCCCGAATGGGTCGACAGGGTGAGCGCCGAGACATTGACCGGCGACCCCTCGCCCATCTGCCAGGTGCCCACTTGCGCGAAAGCGGTGTCGCCCGGCCACACCGGCAGATCCGGGCGCAGCACTTGCGAGATGTCCCGGATGCGCCGCCCCGCCATCAGATCGCGGTCCTGACGCTCAGCAATTCGGGGAAGAATGCCTGCTTCAGCACGCCGGCGAGATAGGGCACGCCCGGTGTCCCCCCAGTGCCGCGCTTGAAGCCGATGATGCGCTCGACCGTTTTCAGATGGCCGAAGCGCCAGCGCTGGAAGTGGTATTCGAGATCGACCAGCTTTTCGGCGAGCTCGTAAAGGTCCCAATGTTCCTGCGGGGCGCGGTAAATCTCCGCCCAGGCGTCCTCGACGCTTTGCGAATGCGCGTAAGGCGCTTCGATGTCGCGATCGAGCACGGCATCGTCGATCGTGAAGCCCCGCCGTGCGAGCAGGCGCACCGTCTCGTCATAAATGCTGGGGCTCGCCGCTTCGCTGGCCAGCATGGCGGCCGCCTCGGGCAGGCGTTCGTGCAGGCTGATCATGTCCGGATTCCGGCCGCCCAGCATGAATTCCATCATGCGATATTGCCACGACTGGAAGCCGGAGGAATTGCCCAGATGCGGGCGGATGGTGGAATAGTCGTGCGGAGTCATGGTGCTGAGCACGTCCCAGCTCTGGATCAGCTGCCCCTGCGCGCGTGCGACCCGCGACAGCATCTTGAAGGCCGGGCGCAGATTGTCCGCCGCGATGTGTCGCCGCGCTTCGGTCAATTCGTGCAGGCACAGCTTGAGCCACAGCTCGCTCGCCTGGTGGACGATGATGAACAGCATCTCGTCATGCGCGCCCGAAGCGGGGTGCTGCGCCGCAAGCACGCGATCGAGATCGAGATAGCTGGTGTAGGTAACGTCGGTTTTCGCCATGAGCCGGGCTCTAGCGCGAGATTGTCACAAATGAAACTAGCCGTCGATCATCCGCGTAGCGGGATGGTGCTTGTCGAGATGGCGCTTGATGATCTTGAGGTTCATCGTGTTCGACCGGAACAAGAAGTCCGCCGCGTCGCCCACTACGGGCACCAGCCCGAGCGCCGTGTCCAATGCCACATTCGCGCCCATGCGCCACAGCTTCCAGCGGGGCATGTCGAGGTTGCGCGCTTCCCACACGAGATAGGCGCCCATCACCGTGGTCACGACATCGCCCAGCACGGGGACGAGGCCCACCACGGCGTCGAGCCCGACCGGATAGTTGATTCCGGGGATGCGAAAGCTGCGTTCCAGCAGCATTTCGAGCGCTTCGACCCTTTGCCGGACCGATTGCGGATCGCTGCCCATCGGCACGACGAAACCCATCGGGCGGGGGCGCTGGTCATCGGGCATTCCTGTCTCCTCCGCCCTTATCTGGTCGGCCCGACCAGCGGAAACAAGGGATGCATGCCCCAAACGTTGGCTTCGAAACCCGAGATGTCTCCGCGCACAAGCGACCACCGCACCGGTGCGCCCAGCGGGATATAGACATTGGCCGAAGCCAGTTCGCGATTGGCCGCATCGAGCAATTGCGCCTTGGCCACCGGATCGGTCTCGGTCACCGAAAGCGCGACGAGCCGGTCTGCCTCGGACGAGCAAAGCCCCACCCGCAATCCGCAATTGAGCTGGTTGAGATACCAGCGCGGCGATTCATAGCGCGCCAGCCGGTCGAACAGTTCGAGATCGGCGGCATCGCCGGGCTTCGCCTGCACCGCAGTGACCCCCACAAGGCCGAAATCGCCCGCGACCTGCGCGAACAGGCGGTCGCTGCCCGGACCGGATGGCATGGCGATCCGCACCACCGCATCCTTGCCCTGCGCCGCTTCCCACGCCCGCACCCTCCCGCGCGCGATCTCGCGCCTCTGCTGCATCGACAGGCTTTCCCAGCGCTCCACCTGCGGCCCCGAATTGCCGAACATGCCGACGGGAACGACCCAGGTCGAGCTTTGCCATCCACCGATATTGAGCGGCTGCATCAGCCCGTCGCGGTCGATCGACATCGCCAATGCCTCACGCCGCGCCGGATCGGCCACGAAACCGTCATTGCTGCGCACAAGCAGGCCGAACAGGCCGCGCGCGCCATCGATCCGCACGGCTCCGCGGCTGAGCGGCCCGGTATCGGCCAGCGGCAGGCTGTCGATCTGGCCGTTGAGGACAAGGTCGACCTCCCCGCCTCTGAAGGCTTCGACCGCCGCCCTTGCCGGAAGCGCGCGCAGGATCAGCGGGCGGACCAGGTCTTCCCAATTCTCGCGCGCAGGCAAGCCGCGCCGTTCGGGCGGCAGCGCCGCGAGGCTGGCCACGCCCGACTCTTCGTCGAAGGTCAGGCTCATCGGCCCCGCACCGGCATCATTGCGCGCGACGCCCAGCTCGGGCTGGGCCAGCAAGCGCAGGAAATCCGGCATCGGGCTGGTCAGCCTGATCTCGATGACGCGCCCGGTCATGGCGCGGATTTCGGAGACTTTGCCAAGGTCGAGTCCGAGCGATGTGCCGCGCAACTCGCGTATGCTTTCCCGCAGCGACTGGCGCACGTCATTGGCGCCGATCGTGCGCCCGTCCGGCCAGTCGCTGTTCCGCAGGCGGAAGATATAGCTCAGCCCGTCATCGGTAATGATCCAGCGTTCCGCGAGCGCGGGAACGACCTGCCCCGTCTCGTCGAGCCCGACCAGCCCTTCAGTCGTCGCAGCACGCAAATGTTGCCCGGCAGGCGACAGGCGGACGCCTTCCTCGGTCAGGCTGCCGGGATCGCCGATGATCGCGACTTGCACCGGCCCGTCGGGGCCTGAGGGGCCGCAACCGGCGAGCAGCACAAACAGCAGGCAGGAGAACAAGAATCGCATCGCATACCGACTAGCAGCTTGCGCGCCGCCGGTCAGCGTCGATCAGTCCAATGCCATGAAAAGCCGTTCAGGCGAGCAGTTCGACCTCGTCATCGAAGGCCACGCCAAAGCGCGGCTCCTGCACCCAAACCACGGTGCCGGCGACGGAACCGACTTCAGGCAAGTCGATCGTGAGCCTTGTTCCGCTCGAAACGTGGAGCGCGCCTTCGCCCATCAGGCCGCGCGCCGAAAGATTGCGTACCTTGATGCGGTGCTGTGCGGGATCGCGGCCGATTTGCACATCGGCCAGATGAACGACGTCCTGGCGTTCGAGACTGCGTCGCTGGAGCCCAGTCATTGTTCGTCCTACCCTCGCGATAGCCGTTAACCACCCGTAGCCCGGGAATATCGGTATTGCGAGCGAGGATTAGCCGCCGAGTGCTAAGGAACCTTTAACCTCCTTCGGCAGCAGGGGCTCAATCGTCGCGCGAAATCTTCTCGCGGCGCTCGTGCGCTTCCTGCGCTTCGACGGTCATCGTTGCGACCGGGCGGGCGATCAGGCGCCGCAATCCGATCGGATCGCCAGTGACTTCGCAATAGCCATATTCGCCCGCGTCGATCCGGCGCAGCGCCGAATCGATCTTGGAGATCAGCTTGCGCTGGCGATCGCGCGTGCGCAATTCGATGCCCCAATCGGTCTCGCTCGAAGCGCGATCGTTGAGATCGGGCTCGCGGATCGGGCCGTCCTGCAATGCGTGGAGGGTCTGGTCGGCAGCGTGGTGGATCGAGCGCTTCCATTCGAGCAGGAGCATGCGGAAATAATTCTGCTGCTTCTCGTTCATATAGGGCTCGTCCTCGCTGGGCGTGTAGTCCGGCCCCAGGATTCGCTTGGCCTTTTCAAGAATATCAATTTCTTCAGATGCCGCAGTGGCCATGTATGCCTCTCAACCCAGTCAGACCCAATCAGACTGTTCCAAGTCCTGCTGCCCCGGTTTTCCGGTAGCGAGGGAGCGCCCTCTGCGCGGGCCTATAGGCTTGGGCCTTGGCACGCACAAGCCGTTTCCCGAGGCCCACCAATAAAGCCTGAGGATTAATGCCTGGCGAACGCAAATCGTGGCCTGCGCTGGCGTCAAAACGAAAAAGTTGATGGCCGCGTTAACCAATTGTTGACCATGTTCTGGCGAATTCACCTTGTAGCGGACAGGCGGGGGCCAGGTCCGCCGAACAGGGGACCGAACATGGAACTGAAACCGATCGACGGAATGGCGGCGAAAGAGTTGAAGCCGACCGAAGCCAACCGCATCATCGCGCAATGCCTTGCCGCAGCGTCGCAAGGCGAAATTGCCGCCTATTTCGATCTTGGCGTTGCCTTTTCGACCGGCATCCACGGCGTCGATTGCGACCTTGTGGAAGCGCACAAGTGGTTCAACCTTGCCGCATCGAAGGGGCATGAAGAAGCTGCTTACTGCCGCGCCGACATCTCCGAAGAGATGACTGCACGCGAAATCGCCGAAGCCCAGCGCCAGGCGCGCGAATGGCTGGCGAGCGAGCGTCGCCGCGCAGCCTAAGCCTTCCTGAAGGGAGTGCGCTGGTCGAGGTAGTTCTGATCCAGCGCGACGCCCGCGCGCTCGCGTTCGAGAAAATCGGCCACGGCAGCGCGGAAACCCGGATCGGCGATCCAGTGCGCCGACCACGTGCTGACCGGCTCATAACCGCGGGCGAGCTTGTGTCCGCCCTGCGCGCCCGCCTCGACCCGCTTCAACCCGCGCTCGATCGCCAGCTCGATCGCCTGGTAATAGCACAGCTCGAAATGCAGGAAGCGCTTGTCGAGCGTGCAGCCCCAATAGCGCCCGTAGAGCGCTTCATCGCCGATGAAATTGAGCGCACCTGCAATCGGCTCCCCTTCCATCAGCGCCAGGATCATGACGATCCGATCGGCCATCCGTTCGCCCAGCAGCGTGAAGGCGTCGCGCGTCAGATAGGGGCGGCCCCATTTCCGCGCGCCGGTGTCCTGGTAGAAAATCCAGAACGCATCCCAATGTTCGGGGCGAATATCGTCGCCTGACAATCGCAGGATCTCGACGCCTTTCTGCGCCGCCGCGCGTTCCTTGCGCAGCGTCCGGCGCTTGCGCGAGGCCAAGGCGCCAAGGAAATCGTCGAAGCTGGAATAGCCGCGGTTTTCCCAGTGGAACTGGATGTCGCTGCGCATCAGCCAGCCGGCATCCTCGAAGAAGCGCCGCTGCCCCTCTTCGATGAAGGTCGCATGCGCGGAAGACAGCCCGCTTTGCTCGCACACCGTCTCGGCCGCCTTGAGCAGGTGCGGGGCGAGGCTTTCGTCGCGCATCAAAAGGCGCGGTCCGTTGGCCGGAGTGAAGGGTGCGGCGATCTGCAGCTTGGGATAGTAACGCCCGCCCGCGCGGTGCCATGCATCGGCCCATGAATGGTCGAACACATATTCGCCCTGGCTGTGGCCCTTGGCATAGCTGGGCATGGCGGCGAGCAATTGCCCTTCGGCATCGGTGATGACGATCGGCACCGGGTCCCAGCCCGTGCCCTCGCCCACGCTGCCGGAATCCTCCAGCGCGGTCAGGAATTCATGGCTGACGAAGGGATTGCGATTGCCGCCGAGCGCGTTCCACTCCTCCGCGCCAAAGGAACCCACCGAAGGGGCAATGCTGACGGTGAGTTCTTCCGAACTCATGCCAGGCCATCTCCCTCCGCAATCAAGGCATCGGTGTTCGCCAGTGCGCGGGCGCGCGTTTCGGGCGAATTGACCGTCCATGTCAGGATCGGGAGGCCACGCTGGCGCAGCCCCGCAACCCAGCGGCTGGGCAGCGCGGCGATGTGATAGGCGAGGAAATCGGGCTTCGCGATCCACAGCGCCAGCCGCCGCTGCCATGCCTGCTGCGTATGGCCGTGCTCGTCTTCGCGCATCACCAGCCCGGCGCAGGTCTGCGGCGAGTGGTGGCGGAACCAGCGCGCCACGCGCGGGTCGAAGCTCATCACGGCATGGTGGCCCGAATAGTCGCGCAAATGATCGGCAACGACCTCGCAGGTCCGCGCGACATTATAGCCGCGCTTCGACTTGATCTCGATCAGCAGCGGGACGCGCCCGGCCACGGCATTGAGCAATTGGTCGAGCGTGGCGGGCCTCTCCTTGCTGCCGAGGTAATGGAGCTGCTGTAGTTCGGCCGCCGTGAGGCCATGCGTTTCGCCTTCGATGCCGGTCAGCCGCTTGAGGTCCCAATCGTGGAACACCATCGGGCGATCGTCGAGGCTGCGCTGGATATCGCATTCGATCCCCAGCCCGGCTTCGACCGCCAGCCGCGCGCCTTGCAGCGAGTTTTCCGGAACGGACCCGCCTTCTTTGGCCCCATGCAGCCCCCGATGGGCATATTCCCATTCGGTGAGCCACGATGGGGCGTGCCGCTTAGTCACCTTTGATCGCGACCACCGCATCGACTTCGACCGCGACGCCCAGCGGCAGCGCCGAAACGCCGACTGCGGCGCGCGCATGCTTGCCTGCCTCGCCGAAGACTTCGAGCATCAGGTCGGAAGCGCCGTTCACCACCTTGGGCTGGTCGGTGAAATCGGGCGTCGAATTGACGAACCCGCCGAGCTTCACCACCCGCTCGACCCGGTCGAGCGAGCCGAGCGCCGCCTTGAGCTGAGCCAGGATCATCAGGCCGCAACCGCGCGCGGCCTTGATCCCATCCTCAAGCGACATGTCTTCGCCCAGCCGGCCATTGATGCGCTCTCCATCAATCATCGACACCTGGCCGGAGACAAATGCCAGCCCGTTGTGGATCACCACTGGGACATAGCTTGCAACCGGGGCTGCCGCCTGCGGCAGAGTGATGCCCAGTTCCTGCAGGCGCGTTTCGATACTCATCTTGGATCCCTTTCCAGTTCTTCGAGCAGCCAAGGCAGCGCCTCGGCCCAATTGTCTATCCGCGCATGGGCGTGGCCCGCTTCGTGCGCGCAATCGATATGTCCGGCAATCATAGGTTCGCCGCACAGGTGCAGGCGGCTGACGCCCGGCACGATTTCCGAAACCGATTTGTGATGCTGCGCGAGGTCGTCGATGAAGATCGCCTTGGACGGCGCGAACTCTTCGACGATCGCTTTCAGCGCGGGGCCCTTCGGACCCTCGTTGGTGAAGACACGGGCATGCACGCCATAGGCGGCAAGCTGCTGCGCGCGCCGTTCCTGCCGCTCGTCATTGAGGTTGGTGAGGATCACGACATCGGCATCTTCCGCCAGCCGGTTGATCCCCGCGACAGCGCCCTCGATCGGCAGCTGGCGGTGCATTTCGGTGTCGAAGAAGCCGCCCAGCATGCGCCAGATATCGTGCTGCTCCAGCGGCTCGCCGGTCGATTGCCAACGCATCGCCGTGCCGAAATTATTGCCCTGGAGCTTGAAGGTAACGCCCTGGCTTTCTTCCAGCCATTCCTTGAAATGCGCCACCATGTGCAGCAGCACTTCGTCGCAATCGCTGATTACAAGCGGCCTGCTCATCGTGCCAACTCCTGCGCCGCGCCGACCAGTTCTTCGGGCGTGACCGCCAGCGCTTCGGCGCAGCGCAGCAGGTCGGGCTCATGGTTGGCGAGGAATTCCATCACCGCGCCAAGCACAGAAACATCGCCCAGCCCGGCCCGGAGCGTCTCGGGATCGAGCCCCGTCAGCGAAAGAAAACGCTCGGCGCGATCGCTATCTTCCAGGATCCAGCCAAGCGCCGCCAGCGCCAGCACCTGGGGTTCGGCAGAAGTCTCACTGGGGGATGAAGCTATCATGTGAATTGTCAGCGGCCTTTCAGCTCGACTATCTGGGGATGAAGACAAGGGAGCGCCAGAGGGCAGTGGCAAAGAGAATCCTGGTTGTCGAGGATAACGACCTCAACCGGAAACTGTTCTGCGATGTTTTGCGTGCCAACGGCTTCGAAGTCGAGCCGCTGGCCGATGGCGCACGCGCGCTCGATACCGCGCGCCAGCTTTCGCCCGACCTGATCATCATGGATATCCAGCTGCCGCATGTTTCGGGGGTCGAGCTGATCGAGCAGGCGAAGCGCGACCTGCACTTGCAGGCGATCCCGGTGCTGGCAGTCACCGCCTATGCCGCCAAGGGCGACGAAGAGAAGATTCGCGCCGCCGGGGCGGCGGGCTACCTCGCCAAGCCGGTCTCGATCATGCCCTTCATGAACGCCGTGAGGGAGCTGTTGCCCGATTGAACTGGAGCCCGCCCGATCCCACCGCTATGAGCGAGGACGCTTGACAAGCGCGCGGAAGAGCCGCTTTTCCGCCGCAACCGCATGGCACATGCCGCGCGACAGATTCTAAGGAAGGTTTTCCCCGCATGGACCGCGCCGAAGTCGATACCACGATCCGCTCGCTGATCGATCCCTTCAACAAGAAGGGTGTCGAGATCACGGATGCGACGAGTTTTGCCAACGATCTCGAATTCGACAGCCTGACGGTGATGGATTTCGTCGCCGAGATCGAAGACGCGTTCGACATCATCATCAGCATGAACCAGCAGGCCGAGATCGAGAATTTCGGCCAGCTGATCGATGCCGTCACCAAGCTGCAGGGCTAATGATGGCAGACGGTCTGGCCACGGGAGACCTCTTCTCCAAGTTCGACGAGCTTATCGCCATGCGCGAGGGCCTGCTGGCTGGCGGGCAGGAAGATCCCTTCAGCCTGGTGATGGAAAAGGTGCTTTCGCCCACGCAGGCGATCTGCAACGGGCGCGACACGATCCTGCTCGGCACCTACAATTACATGGGCATGACCTTCGACGATGACGTGATCGCCGCGGGCAAGCAGGCCTATGACGAGTTCGGCGCCGGCACCACCGGCAGCCGCGTGCTCAACGGCACATTCTACCATCACCGCGATGTCGAGAATGCGCTGAAGGAATTCTACGCCATGGATCACGCCATGGTGTTTTCGACCGGCTACCAGGCCAATCTCGGCATCATCAGCACCATCGCCGGCAAGGGCGACTACATCATCCTCGATATCGACAGCCACGCCAGCATCTGGGACGGCTGCAAGATGGGCGATGCCGAGGTGGTGCCGTTCAAGCACAATGACCTCGATGCGCTGGAAAAGCGCTTGCGCCGCGTGCCCGAAGGCGCGGGCAAGCTGGTGGTGCTCGAAGGCGTCTATTCGATGCTGGGCGACATCGCGCCGCTCAAGGAAATGGTCTCCATCGCCAAGAAATACGGCGCGATGGTGCTGGTCGACGAAGCGCATTCGATGGGCTTCATCGGCGAGCATGGCCGCGGCGTGTGCGAGGCAGCGGGCGTCATCGACGATTGCGATTTCATCATCGGCACCTTCTCGAAGAGCGTCGGCACGGTCGGCGGTTTCTGCGTGTCAAACCATCCCAAGTTCGAGATCATGCGGCTGGTGTGCCGCCCCTATGTCTTCACCGCGGCGTTGCCGCCTGCCGTGATGGCCTCGAGCGCCACTTCGATCCGCAAGCTCATGCACAATGGCAACAAGCGGGCGCATCTGTGGGAGAATTCGCGCACGCTGCATTCGGGGCTTCGCGCGCTCGGCTTCCAGCTTGGCACCGACGAACCGCAGAGCGCGATCATTGCCGTGGTCATGCCCGATCTCGAGCGCGGCGCCGCAATGTGGGAAGCGCTGCTGAAGGAAGGGCTTTACGTCAATCTTGCGCGCCCGCCGGCGACCCCTGCGAACATGACGCTGCTGCGCTGTTCGCTTTGCGCCGAGCATTCGTCCGAGCAGGTGCAGACCATCCTCGGCATGTTCGAACGCGCGGGCAAGGCGGTCGGCATCATCTGATCGCGGGGGCGGCCGGTTACGGCACGCCCCTTGCCGTCAGCGCGATCAGGCGCCCTCGCCAGCCATCGCGCCGTCGATTGCGGTTTCGGCGAACTCCTTGTTCTCCGGGAAGATCGGCCACAGCAATTGCTGGCCCAGCGTGGCCGGCGCGAGGTTTTCGACGCCGTAGCTGCGCGGATAGAGGCGGGTGATCCTGGCGGTGCCGAACAGCACATCCCAGAAGAACAAAAGGTTCCCGTAGTTGCCCTTATAGTGGACCGCGGGGTCGTCCGCATGGCGGCCATGGTGGGCATGATGCGTGGCGGGGGTCGAGATGGTCCGTTCGACCACCCACATGACCGGCGAGAGCCACTTGATGCGATAGAGCGGCTTGTCCCAGGCAACGTCGGAATGCGCGCCGATGATCACCGCCATCTTGACCACGAGATAGCCAGCGTAAACCCAGCCGAGCCCCATGTAGAGCAGCGCCCCGGCAAACCACAATCCGGGCATCATCGCGTAATATATGATGTTGTTCCGGTAGACGAGGCGCACGCTCATGTAGCGGGCATCGTGATGCGCGCGGTGAAGGTTGTAGAGCCAGGCGAAACTGTGGCTCGCGCGGTGCCACCAATATTGGGTCATGTCGTCGAGGATCAGGAACAGCAGTATCGCAGCGAACACGTTCAGGCCCGCCAGCGCGCCCTGCAGGCCGGGAGCGATCAGGCCCATCAGCGCCGCCGAAGCAAAAACAATCGCCGGCTGGGTAAATCCGATCAAGACGATCATGCTGACGCCTTCGACGATCCCGTCGTCGCGCGTCTGTTCGTCCTTCGCGAACAGGTTCGAACGCCACAGTTCGAGCAGCGCAAATCCGATATAGATTCCGAGAACCGCAATCATGTAGCCGGGCATAATCCTCTCCTTTGACGACCCTGCCGATACCAGCTAATCACACGCCAGAATGTCTAATATTTTACATTTTGCCGAGAGATCGCTTGCGACCCCGCTGCTGTTCTCGACGCTCGGCGCGCAAGTGCAGGACGAGTTGCGCCGCAGCGCGAGCAGGCACCGCTTTGCCGAAGGCGGGATCATCCAGCAGCGCGGCGACGAAGCGCGCGGCTTCTGGCTGATCGAGCGAGGCTCGGTCGCGGTCGGCCAGTTCCTGCCCGATGGCGAGTTCCGCGCAACCGCCGTGCTGGGGGTCGGCGATTCGTGGGGCGAGATCGCCATGTTCGCGCATCGGCCGCGCGTGGTCGATGCGGTGGCGCGCACACCGAGCGAGCTCGCCTTCATCCGCGCCGACCATTTCGAGAGATTGCTGGCGCGCGATCCGGCGGAAATGCGCAGCCTGCTCGGCGCGCTTTCAGCCCATCTGCAGGACATGGTCGATCTGGTTACGGGAATCCGCCAGGGCAGCGCACAGCGCCGCATCGCCGGACTGCTGGCCAATTTCGCCCGGACCACCCCTGCCCCGGTAGCGGTGGCGATCACGCAGCAAGAATTGGGCGAATTGCTCGGCCTCTCGCGCGCGACCGTGAACAGTGCCTTGCGCGAGCTCGAAGCGGCAGGATGCGTCTCGCGCTCCTATGGCAGGATCGTGATCGACCAGCCCGACCGGCTAACGATGCTCTCGCTGGCGGACTAAGGCGCGGAAGCCGCCGCGCAGGTCGCTTCGGGCGTTTCACCCTCATCGCTGGCGAGCTGCGTCAGCGCCACGAAGCCGCCCACAACCAGCACCACGAACAGCGTGGTGACTGTGCCGAGATATTCGTCGATGACACGCTTGATCGGCGCACCGAACACGCGGAACAGGATCCCCACGGTCATGAAAATCAGTGCGCGGCCGGCCAGGCTGGCGAGGATGAAGGGCACCAGCGCCATTTCCATGAAGCCCGCCGTGATCGTCAGCAGCTTGAACGGCACAGGCGTGGCCGCAGCAAAGATCACCGCCGCAACACCATATTCCTCGAAAGTGCATTGTGCCGCGGGGAAGCTCGCGGCGAGCCCCAGCATTTCGAGCATTTGCTTGCCGACCGTGTCGTAAAGCCCCCAGCCGATCGCATAGCCGAACAGCGCGCCCGCAACCGACGACAGCGTGGCGATCGCCGCAAAGCGCACCGCCTTCTTCGGTTCGGCCAAGCACATCAGGCCCAGCAGCGGGTGCGGCGGAATCGGGAAGAAGCTCGCTTCGACGAAGCAGAAGAACGCCAGCCAGCCCTGCGCATGCGGATGCGCGGCCTTTTCCATCGTCCAATTGTAGAGACCGCGCAGCGGCTTCATGATCATGAGGAAAGCGATCCCTTTGAAGATGTGCGGGGATTAGGGCAGGCGGGACATGGAGGCAAGCAAAGACAAATAACCTATTTGGCACTTTTTTATTGACATCGCCACGCTATTTGGTTAGAGAAAGGCGATTGTGTACTTTACAAACCCAAAGCTAAGTGCTAGATAATGCTCACTAACGGAGCATATCACCATGTCGGTTCTTTCTTCCCCGTACTTTCACGACGAAGCCAAGGCTTACGAGTACCTTGAGGGCATCGTGTGGGCCAACGGCGTGACCTGTCCGCACTGCGGTACGGTCAATGGCCGCGTGTATGATCTGTCCGGAGTTCGCTCCAAAGCCAGCAAGAAGAACCCCGAAGGCAAGGTGCGCCACGGCCTCAAGAAGTGTGGCGAGTGCCGTAAGCAGTTCACCGTCAAGGTTGGCACCGTCTTTGAACATGCCCGCATCCCGCTTCACAAGATGCTCCAGGCCGTTCACCTGATGGTGTCGAGCAAGAAGGGCATTAGCGCCCATCAGCTGCACCGCGTTCTCGAAATCCAGTACAAGAGCGCGTGGTTCCTTGCCCACCGTATCCGCGAGGCCATGCGTTCCGGCGATCTGGCACAGCCCTTCGGTTCGAACGGCGGCGCGGTTGAAGTTGACGAGACCTACATTGGCTTCAAGCGCGACGTTCCCACCCGTCGCGGTACCGCTCACAAGCACGGCGTTGTCGCACTGGTTGACCGTGAGAGCGGCCAGAGCAAGTGGTTCAAGATCGACGGTGCCCGCGCCGACGACATCCATCCGATCGTACTCAACAACATCAGCCGCGAAGCCCGCCTAATGACGGACGAGGCCAAGATGTACCGCAAGATTGGCCGCGAGTTTCGCGAGCACGGCACCACTACCCACGCCCGTATGGAGTACGTGAACCCGCTAGACCGCACCATCCATACCAATACCGTCGAAGGTGCATTCTCGATCTTCAAGCGCGGCATGCGCGGTGTGTACCAGCACTGCCAAGAGCACCACCTGCACCGCTACCTTGCCGAGTACGAGTTCCGCTATAATAACCGCGAAGCAAACGGCATTGACGACCGTATGCGCTCGGTTGCTGCGGTGAAGGGTATCGTCGGCAAGCGGCTGACCTACGCAAGGCCTGACGAAATCGCCTAAGCCGCCCCGCCAACTTTGGCTGCCGGGGCTGGAACCCCGACGTCGTGGCCGTTGGAAACCAAAACGGTCAAAAATGGGGGATTCACAAAGAAAGGCAGGGGTGCTATGGACACCCCTGCCAGTTTGGATCGAACTTACTTATTGGCCCACATCGAGGCCACCGTCCCCTGCTCGGGATTGGTGGCCTCTCTCATTTAGCCCCTACCGCCACCGCGAGCATGTGAACGGCATGAGCGACCCTTCTGTTGGTCATATCGCACCTCGCATTTCGCCGGGCTGATTCCCGACCCTCGCAAGGCCTATGTGATTCGCCCGCGCCGGTCAAGCAGCAATCACCCTTGTAAACTGCCAACCTGTGGATAGCGGATGTATTGACATTTCTTCGGTGATTGCACATTTACGTGTGCAGTTAGAAGGATTCGCTATGAGTACACGGATGCGTAGCCCGAACTTTCCGGGTATTTCACTTGATAGGGCGGTGAATGCCGTCGAGCAGATTTTCAACAACAACCGGCAGGCCGTCATAATGCGGGAGGATGCCGCAAAGGATCTTGGCTACTCCGGCCTGACGGGCCGCTCGATGAAAATTCTTGGCGCGCTTAACCAATACAATCTTATTGAGAATGTGCAGAAGGGCCAGTTGCGTGTCACGGACTTGGCGAAGGATATCCTTCACGGCTATCCAGAGGATGTGCGTGTTGCCGCATTGCATACTGCGGGGAACTCCCCCGCCCTTTTTAATTCGATTTATGATCGGTTTGACGGCGACATTCCTGGAGAGAACGCCGTCCGCTCATTTCTTATGCAAAGCGGGTTCACAAATCAGGGCGTAGAGAAGGCGCTGGACAGCTTCCTCGCTACAAACCGCTACCTTGAGATAAAGAGTGCTGCGAAAAGTTATCGTAGTGACGCCGAAAGCGAGCCAGAATCACCCCCTGAAATCGACAAGCAGGAGAGTGAACCCATGCAAGCCACCATGACGCGCCCCAGTCGGGAGGAGACACCAGCACTCGCGCGGCATACGGGCGGACTAGACTTCAACCTGACTAAGACTGGGTTGAGCCTTATGGGTTCAACCAATAGCAAAGCAGAACTGCTGGACTTCGCTGAAAAGCTAACGGTACTTGCGGGCCTGTTGCCAGAGAGCGAAAAGGCCTCTGATGGCTGACAAGAGAAAACCCCAAATCGACAAGTTCAAAGAAGCCGCGCGCGAACTTGAGTGCGACAACGACGAACAGCGCTTCAAGGAACGGCTTAGCCGGTTGGTGAAGCGACCTGCGAGGGAGCGCTCCGATGAGCGATGACAAGAAATACGACGAAGCCTTTGGCGTTGATCTTCCCATCGAAGCGGCACGAAAGCAATTCGCCAATGACATGCGTGAGGAGCTTGAAGAGAGCGGAGCGGACTTCACTGAATTGGTACCAGATGGGACGATCGAGATTGTCCCGTTTAAGGGAACCGATATCAGGCGCATTTGCCAGAACGGGGAATGGCTCTTTTCAATTGTGGATGTGATTGAGGCGGTCACGGAGAGTGAGCGACCAAGCAAATATTGGTCTGACTTGAAGGCTAAAATGGTGAAGAATGAGGGATTTGGAGATATTTCCGATAATATCGGAAATATCCCTTTACCCCTTTCGGACGGTCGAATGCGTGGCACTGATGTGGCGAACGCGGAAGTGCTGTTTCGCATTATTCAATCTGTACCGTCTCCAAAGGCTGAGCCGATCAAGCGTTGGCTCGCCAAGGTCGCTTATGAACGCATCCAGGAAACCCAAGATCCCGAACTGGCGATCAAACGGGCAATTCTCACATACCAGCTTCAGGGGCGAACCGATGAATGGATCGAGCGACGAATCCGCTCGATTGTTGCTCGCAACGAACTAACCCGTGAATGGCAAAAGCGCGGCGTCAAGGATAGCAAAGACTTCGCTATGCTGACTAACATCATTTCCGAGGAAACCTTCGGAATGGGGGTGCAGAGGCACAAGAAGTTGAAGGGTTTGAGTAGTCAGAATCTCCGTGATCATATGACCGACCTTGAACTCATTCTGACGATGCTGGGTGAAACATCCACAACAACGATTGCGCGCCAACGCGATGCACAGGGACTTTACCAGAACGCCAGTGCTGCACGCTCCGGTGGGAGCATTGCTGGGGGTGCTCGTAAGCAAATTGAACTGGAAACCGGACAGAAGGTCACATCATCAGAAAATTTTCTTGGCTCTCGAAAGCGCACAGCCGATCCAGTGCTTTTGACTGAGGGTGGTCGCAAACTACCAGAGACAATGGATGATGTAATTGAGGACCAACAGATACTCAAAATCTCGATTGCTCTCGGAATGTCATATGACGAGCTGAACGGCCAAGAGTGGACGATTGACGCCGATGTCGGCAACGATGACACGATTTACGGGTACGTTGTCACGCTGGGCAATGGCGAAACCAAATACCTGTCACCTGCGGACGTAGAGTAAGCTTTCCTACTCATCACCAGATCGGTTAGCGCGACTCATGGATGATCGCGACCGAAGCAACCTGCACAATTACATGGCCGGTTGCGTAGCCTTCCCGCTGATCGCGTACGGTGTTGTGAGGATGCTGTTCCACCTGCTTTGACCCGTGGGTTTGTAAACTGCACAATCGCCTCGGGAAAACATGCTGGCGGTCTATGCCGATTCGAGCTGGCTGTTCGCCACACCGACACAAGGAATGCAAATCTTCGACAAGGCAGCAGGGCAGCTAACGATTTTCGACGGAAGCTGGAACATCGCCACAGCACCTGCGACGCCCCAAGGCGGAGCGTCAATCGACGCGGAAGCCCGCCTCGCAATCGGCGAAATCATCGCGGCGCTCAAGTCCGCAAGAATCCTCCCGGAGTAACCCCGCAGAATTCCCGCAAGCCGCGCAGATCATTGGCCGGGCCGTGCTTGATTGTCGGCAAATTGTTCGGCGCCTGCCATAGCGACTAAAATGCAACAGTTATCGAAGATTGCATGCTTGCCACGACTTCGGCGAAAGGATAGAAACCCCGTCAAATCCTGCAGTTCGCAAGAAAGAAGGGGAAAGTAAAAATGCGCAAATTGGTCATGGGACTGGCGCTGGCATCGACTGCGCTTGCCACGCCCGCTCTCGCCCGTGACGGCCAATGGTACATTGGCGTCGATGGCGGTGCGATGATCGTAGAGGACACCGACGTTAACAGTGGCGATGCCACTGTCGAGCACGACAACGGTTACGACTTCGGTGGCGTCATCGGTCACGATTTCGGCGCGTTCCGTCTCGAATCGGAAGTGAGCTACCGCGAAGCACAGCTTAAGAGGATCTCGATCGGATCCGACTCGTTCCTTGCCAACGGCAAGGGCAATGCGCTCAGCTTCATGCTCAACGGCCTGTTCGACTTCGGTCCGGACGATGGCGTACAGGCCTTCCTCGGTGGCGGTATCGGCGTGGCTCGCGTCGATTTGTCGAACACGCTCAATGAAGCTGGTTCGGGCTACCCCGGTCTCTACGACGATTCGGACACCGGTCTTGCCTGGCAGCTGCTCGCTGGCCTGCGCGCTCCGCTCAGCGGCAATTGGGACGTTGGCGTGAAGTATCGTTACTTCAATGCACCGAACGTCAACATCATCGCCAATGACGGCGGCGACGTGAAGGGCGATTTCAAGTCGCACTCGCTGATGGGCTCGCTGATCTACAATTTCGGCGCTGAAGCTCCGCCGCCTCCGCCTCCGCCGCCGCCGCCTCCGCCGCCTCCGCCGCCTCCGCCTCCGCCTCCGCCGCCGCCGCCGCCGCCTCCGGCTCCGGTGTGCAACACGGGCCCGTACATCGTCTTCTTCAACTGGGACGAATCGGACATCACCCCGGAAGCGGCAACTGTGCTGGACAATGCGGTTACGGCTTACGCTGACTGCGGCACGGCAAGCATCATGCTCGCCGGTCACACCGACCGTTCGGGCACTGTGACCTACAACATGGGTCTCGCTGGTCGTCGCAACGCTTCGGTTCGCGAATACCTCACTGGCCGCGGTATCCCCGATGCACGCATCTCCAGCGAAGCGTTCGGCGAATCGCAGCCGCGCGTTCCGACTGAAGACGGTGTCCGCGAACTCCAGAACCGCCGGGTCGAAGTGACCTACGGTCCGGGTTCGGGCATGTAATCTTCGGTTACATCGAACCAGAAAATGATAAGGGGCCGGAGCTTTCCGGCCCCTTATTCGTTGAGGGCCAAGGATCCCGATACGGAGGCTTCCTATGAACAGACCCGTCGCTGCATTGCTGCTTGGCTCTTTCCTTGTCACCGGCTGCGCCACCACTGCGGTGCCGCCCACAGTGATCGTCGCAAACGGCAGCCTGATCCGCGCAGACGGCCAACAAGCGGGTCGTGCCGAACTGCTCCAGGAGGGCGATCGCCTCTACTTGCGCCTGGCAGGAAGCAGCTTCGATGCAGGCACCCGCGCGCTTCATCTTCACCAACAGGGCAAATGCGACGGGCCAGATTTCACTTCAGCTGGCGGGCACCTTAACCCGTTCGGCAAGACGCACGGCAAGCTTAGCGAGATGGGCCAGCACCTCGGCGATCTTCCCAACCTCGAGATTCTCGCGACAGGGTCATTCGACGTGACTGTCGAACTCGAGGGAGACGCGATCAGCACCCTGCCGCAGATTCTCGATGCCGACGGCACTGTCGTAATGATTCACGCCGGGCCGGATGACTACAAGACCGATCCCTCGGGCGCGGCC
Organism: Altererythrobacter sp. Z27; assembly: GCF_052683155.1. Taxonomy (NCBI): domain Bacteria; kingdom Pseudomonadati; phylum Pseudomonadota; class Alphaproteobacteria; order Sphingomonadales; family Erythrobacteraceae; genus Altererythrobacter; species Altererythrobacter sp. Z27. Next base: position 1,713,823 of record NZ_JBQYMC010000001.1, read on the forward strand.
GGACCGCGGATTGCCTGCGCGGTGCTCTCGCCGACGTCCTGACTAGTCGAAAAAGATTTCAGTCAAACGCGCGTTTCGCCAGCAGCCTTTGCGCGAGCGATCAGGCTGTCACTCGCTGCGGGCACAAGGCGGATGGCCGCGAAGATCAGGGCGAAGCCGATCGGTGTGATCCACAGGGTTGTGATCACCCCCTTCGAAAGATCCCCATCGTTGATCGATGACACATAGCCCGCGAGATAGGGCCCCAATGCAAGGCCGACCAGCGTCGTGGCCAGGAAGAAGGTCGCGGTTGCGACGCCGCGCATGCGCGGAAGCACCAGCGACTGGCTGGTCGCTGCAGCCGCGCCAAGCGCCGAAGCGGTCAGCAATTGCGCTACGAAGGCAAGGATGAAGAACAGCACCATGTCATCGGTCGTGAAGAGCCAATAGGCCACCGGAACCGGTGCGAGCAGGCCGAACATCAGCACATAAAGGCGCCCCGCCGGATCGCGCTCAAACAGCAAGTCCGCCACGCGGCCACCCAGCGTCACCCCCAGGAAACCGGCCACAGCACTGGGGCCGCCAATCCAGAAGCCCAGGCTGCCCTTGTCGATATCGAAAACGCGTTCGGCATAGGGCGCGGTCCAATAGGCGCTGGCATATGCCATGAAGGCAACCGAACCATAGCCCAGGATCGTGCACAGGAAGGCTGGTGAGCCCCAGGTCAGGCGGAAGGTCGGCAAATCGCGGCTGCGAAGCGCCGTCGCCCAGCAGAAAACGGCGTAATAACCGATCGCGAGCAGCAACCACTGATCGGTGATCGGCTCGACAATCATACCGTTCCCCGAATCAAGCCAGTTTGTAAGCAGGACCGCCATGGTGAGCGCGCCGGCAAGGACGAGCAGGTTCAGCACCAACGCGCCCATACCCCTGCGGGCGGCACCGATGATCGTGAACGGAGGGATCACCGTCAAAAGCTCGGCAACGAAGCCGCGGAACGGTGCGGGATCGTGATGGGTTTCAATGCCGTCCATCACACCGCGCACTGGCTCACGCAGGGTGAGAACCCAAAGCGCAAGCAGCAGCCCGGGAAGGCCGACTGCGATGAAGGCTGCCTGCCACCCCGCCAGGCCGAGCGGCCCGCCGTCAGGATAGGCCGCGTTCCAGCGGTCGACGATCAGCCCGCCGATCAGCAGCGACACGCCACCACCGATGTAGAGGCCGGAGCTGTAGATCGCCAAAGCGGTCGCCCTGAGGCGGGCTGGGAACCAGTCTGAAATGAGCGAATAGGCCGAAGGGCTGGCGGTCGCCTCGCCCACGCCCACGCCGATACGCGCTACGGTGAGTGTTGCCGCATCGCGTGCGAATCCAGAAAACGCCGTCATGGCCGACCAGAGCGAGAGCCCGATCGTCATCAGGCGAACCCGCTTCCAGCTGTCAGCCAGCTTGCCCAGCGGGATGCCGAACAGCGCGTAGAAGATTGCGAAGGCCGTGCCGTAAAGGAAGCCAAGATAGGCGTCATCGACCCCGAGGTCCGCCTTGATGTCATTCGCGAGGATCGAAAGGATCTGGCGGTCGATGAAGTTCAGAACATAGACCAGCACAAGAACGCTAAGCGCATACCAGCTATAGGCCGGAACCCCCTGCGTCGCTTGTTCAGGTGCAACCTGCTGCGTGGCCTCTTCGCTCATGCATCTCCCCCAATTTCTTCCGTGCTTCCAACCGCGTAGCGCGTGCTATCTTCAACGCCCGCTTCGGCAAAACCCTTTTTTCGTAGTCGACAGGAATCGCACAATCCGCAGGCCAGCCCTTCCGGGGTCGGGTCATAGCAGGACCAGCTCCACGAAGGATCGAGTCCCAGCCGCGCACATTCGCGGGCAATATCCGCCTTGGTCATATGCTGGAGCGGCGCGTGGATACGAAACGGATGCCCCTCTACCCCCGCCTTGGTTCCCAGTCGCGCGGTCTCGGCAAAGCTCGCGATGAACTCGGGCCGACAATCTGGATAGCCGGAATAGTCCAGGGCATTCACACCGATGAAAACGTCGCGCGCATGCGCAGCTTCGGTCGCGGCAACCGTCAGCGACAGGAACACAAGATTCCTTGCGGGGACGTAGGTTACAGGGATCGAATCCTCGACACCCGTCTTGGGCACATCGATATCGTCGGTCAGCGCCGAACCTCCGAATGCCCTCAAGTCCAGCCCCAGTTCCACGTGCCGCTCGGCGCCAAGACGCTTTGCTATTGCTCTTGCCGCTTCGAGTTCGCGCCTGTGCCGCTGGCCATAGTCGATCGTCAGCGCATGAAGCGCATGGCCGCGTTCTATCGCAATCGCAGCCGTAACCATCGAATCGAGACCGCCCGACAGCAGGACAACTGCGGGCCCTTTTGAGGTAATTGCGTCGACAGGCATCAGGCTGGCTTAGCGACTGGCCCGACCGATGCAATCAGAACCGCGCTTCAAGCGGCGACTATTTGCAGCTTCCCGTCTGGCGCGCTTCGGCGAGGAACTGGAACGGCAAGCCATTGGCAATGCCCTGGCTCTCGATCTGCACCAGCGTCGCCGTTTCCCGGCGGATATTGGTACGGCCATAGCCATTGCCGCGGCAGGTGTACTGCACCGTCACTTCGATCGCTCCGTCCTCGACGACAAAGCGGCTGCAATTGCGGTCATCGTGCTGGAGCTGGATCAGCTCGTCGCCACTGCGGACACAGATCTTGCGGCTGGGCGCACCGTCGCGGAAGCGGATCGTCCACTCGCCCTTGCTCAGCCCGCCAAGCATGGCGAGCGCATTGGACTGGGCCTGGGCAGGCATGACCAGCGCACCGCCCGCCATTGCGAGCGTCACGAGACCGCCAACCAATCCTGCCTTGCGTCCAATCACCATATTGCCTTTCAAGCCATACCTATGCTGCGCGAGCTTGTATGCTATCGCACCTGCGCGATAAATCGTTGCTGAATAGCGACGAAGCGTTTCAAATGTCGATAATGAACTCGCGCGAGCAGAACGCGCAGTCGACCACGATGTCGCCCGCTTCATTGCGCATGGCGTCGCGCTCATCGTCAGGAAAGCGGCCAAGCACGTCCTTGTAATGCGCCACGGTGCAACGGCAGCCCTTGGTCAGCGCAGCACCCGGATCGACCCTGATCTCGCTTTCCTCATGGAACAGGCGCCACACCAGTGCCTCCATCGAAAGGCCGCCGTCGACCAGTTCGTCATGGCTGAGCGAGCCCGCGAGCACGGCGACATGCTCCCAATCGGGATGGTCGAACCGCGCATGGAGCCGTTCGCGGCCCACCTCGCCTTGTGGCAAGTGCTGCAATAGCAGCCCGCCCGCGACGCAGGACCGGCCCTGCGCCCTGATCCCGACCTTCAGCAGCGTGGGAATCTGCTCGGACTGGAAGAAGTAAGCCTCGCATGCCGCAGCGAGCGAATGCCCCTCCAGCGGCACTACGCCCTGGTAACGCTGGCGATTGCCGGTTTCGAACGTGATTGCCAGGAACCCCTGCCCGAACAATGAAGGCAAAGAAGGGTTGGCGCCAAGTTGCGCCAGCCGGTCGCGATCGAAATCGGCATAGCCGCGCATCTCGCCGCCACGATAATCGCATACCAGCAGGCGGACCGGGCCATCCTGCGTTTGCGCCTGCATGGTGAGCTGCGCCCCGTCTTCCTTGAGCAGCGCGCCCATCAGGGAGGTAAGGACCAGCGCTTCGGCGAGCAAATGCGTCACCGGTGCGGGATAGTCATGTGCGCCCAGTATATCGTCGAGCACAGCGTCAAGCCGCACCGCGCGCCCGCGGGCATCGCGGCCGGGCAGGCTGAAGCCCAGCAAGCGGTCAGCGAATATTTCAGGAGTGTTCGTCATCGCGGTGATATGGGAACGGCGGCGGCAATCGGAAGATGCCGCCACTCATTCCGCTAGAGTTTGCCGAGGCACCACAGGAGGACCGACTTCTGTGCGTGGATGCGGTTTTCGGCCTCATCGAACACCACAGAGTGCGGGCCCTCGAACACGCTTTCGGTCACTTCCTCGCCGACATGCGCCGGGAGGCAATGCAGGAAAAGAGCATCGGGCTTCGCATGCGCCATCAAGGCATCGTTGACCTGATAGGGCGCCATCGCCGCCAGCTTGTTGTGGGTATGCTCCTGCCCCATCGACACCCAGGTATCGGTCACGAGCACGTCCGCGCCCTGCGCTGCCTCTGCAGCATCGCGGGTGAGCGTTACATTCGCACCGCCGGCGCGCGCCATCTCGACGAATTCGGGATCAGGATCGTAACCGGCAGGTGTCGCCACGCGCACGTTGAACTTCATCAGCCCCGCCGCCTCAAGGATCGAGTGCAGCACATTGTTGCCATCGCCAAACCACGCCAGTTCGAGCCCGGGCAGCGGCTTGCCGTGTTCGATCACGGTCAGGAGATCGGCGACGATCTGGCACGGGTGCGAACGATCCGTCAGGCCATTGATCACCGGAACATGGGCGTAATGCGCCATTTCCTCGACCTTGGCATGATCGTCGGTTCTCATCATGATGACATCGACCATCCGGCTGAGCACGCGCGCGGTGTCGGCAATGCTTTCGCCGCGACCGAGCTGGCTTGACGAAGAATCGAGCACCAGCGTCGATCCGCCCAGCTGGCGCATGGCGACGTCGAAGCTCACCCTTGTGCGGGTCGAGTTCTTTTCGAAAACCATCCCCAGCACATGGCCGGCCAGCGGCTGATCAGCGTCGGGTTTCCCCTTTGGCCAGCCTTGCCGCGCCGCCTTGCGATCGATCGCATCGGCAAGCATCGCGGCGAGCGCATCGCCCCCTGCATCGGAGAGGTCGAGAAAATGCCGAACCGCCATCAGCTTGTCTGCGGCAGCTCGAAGCTTGCCGCCCCCGCCGAAAGCTTTTCGAAGAATTCGTCGAACTCGGCGTCGTCCGCCACCAGCGGCGGCAGGATGCGCAGCGTGTTGTCGCCCGCGGCCACCGTCAGCAGCTGGTGGTTGTCGCGCAAATGGGCATAGAAGGGTCGGCTTTCGACCTTCATCTTCAGGCCGAGCATCAGTCCCTTGCCACGCACCAGTTCGAACAGGTCGGGATAGTTGCCGATGAACTGCTCGAGGCGACTGCGCAGCCGCTCTCCCTTGTCGCGCACTTGCGCAAGGAATTCGTCATTGGCGACAGCGTCCATCACCGCCATGCCGGCCGCCATCGCGAGCGGGTTGCCGCCATAGGTCGAGCCGTGGGTGCCGAGCCCCATGCCGCGCGCAGCCTTTTCGGTGGCGAGGCAGGCGCCCAGCGGGAAGCCGCCGCCGATCCCCTTGGCAGTCGCCAGGATGTCGGGCTCGATCCCGTATTGCTCATAGGCATAGAAAGTGCCGGTGCGCGCCACGCCGCACTGCACTTCGTCGAGCACCAGCATCAGGTCATGCTGGTCCGCCAGTTCGCGCAGCCCCTTCATGAAGCTGTCGGATGCCGGGCGGATCCCGCCTTCGCCCTGGATCGGCTCGACAAGGAAACCGGCGGTGTGCGGCCCCATCAGCGCCTTGGCGCTTTCGAGATTGTCGAACTCGGCATATTTGAACCCGGCCAGCAGCGGCGAGAAGCCGTGATGCATCTTCTCCTGGTTCGATGCGCTGATCGTCGCCATCGTGCGCCCGTGGAAGGCATTGGCGAAAGTGATCAGCTCGAACCGCGTCGTGTCGCCCTGATGCTGGTGATAGGCGCGCGCGGTCTTGATCGCGCACTCGACCGCTTCCGCGCCCGAATTGGTGAAGAACACCGTGTCGGCAAAGGTCTTGTCGACCAGCCGCTGCGCCAGCACTTCGCCTTGCGGGCTGCCATAGAGGTTCGAGACATGCATCAGCGTTTCGGCCTGGCGCTGGATCGCGCCGATCAGCCCCTCGTGCGAATGGCCCAGCAAGTTCACCGCGATCCCGCTGGCGAAATCGAGATATCGCGTCCCGTCCTCATCGATCAGGTGGCAATGCTCACCGCGCACCGGCCGTACGCCACAACGCGGATAGACGGGCATCAAGGGAGTGATCGACATTCGGGAACCTCTGGCAATTTTCGAATCGGGTAAACGAGAAATGGCGGCCCATCAGGACCGCCATCTCCGCGTCGTTTAGATGCTGGCGCCGGGTCGGTCAAACGACCGGGCCAGTCAGCTGATCAACCCTGGACGGGAACGAGGTTGACCGCCGAGTGCTTGCCTCGTCGATCGACTTCGAGGTCGAACTCATAACGCTCGCCTTCGTTGAGCCCCGAAAGGCCCGAACGTTCGACTGCACTGATGTGAACGAAAGCGTCCGGCTGGCCGTCGTCACGGACGAGGAAGCCGAAGCCCTTCATCGAGTTGAAGAACTTGACCGTGCCGGTCGCCTTCTCGCCGGTGAGCTCGCGCTGCGGCGCGGCAGGAGGTGCCGAACGCTGTGCCACGGGCACGACGTCGCCGACGATCTGCAGGTCCTGAGCGGAAACCTTTCCGCCGCGATCGACCAGGTTGAACTCCAGCTCCTGCCCTTCGGCAAGCCCTTCAAGGCCGGCGCGCTCGACAGCACTGATGTGGACGAAGATATCCTCGCCACCGCCCTCTTGCTGGATGAAGCCGAAGCCCTTCTGTCCGTTGAAGAACTTCACGACGCCCTTGCCGGTGCCAATGACCTGTGCAGGCATGCGGCTGAAACCGCCGCCACCGCCGCCACCGCCGGGCCCGCGGCCACCGCCGCCGGGTCCACGGCCACCGCCGCCACCGAACCGGTCGCCACCGCCGCCAAAGCGATCGCCACCGCCACGGTCGTCGCCGAAGCCACGTCCGCCGCCGCCAAAGCGGTCCTGTTGTCCGAAATTGTCGCGCGGAGCGAAGTTGTCACCGCCGCCGAAAGGATCGAAGCCGTCTTCGCCGAATCCGTCGCGCTTGTCCCGGCCCCGGCGGCGCCCTCTGTCGTAACCCATAACCTACTAAGTACCTTGTAACTCCGCCCGAATATCCTGGCGCCGTTGCAGTGGACGGACAAAAGCAACCGGCGCAGCAGGCATTGCGGCATAGTGCCGAACCCCCGTCTGTGAAAGCAACATAGCGCACAAAGGCGTTAGACGCGAATGATTTAACGCTTGCCGCATCTTAGGCGCATAAATGTGACATTTTCGCATTCGAATATTTGCCTCACGCCTCGCAAACCTTCCATCCGATGCGCAAAGGGGATGCCTGACGATTCCGGGCGACGCCTATTTGCGATAATCGAGTGCCGGCGGGCGATCGCCCAGCAGCGAACGATACTGGTAGTCAGGCCCGCGCGAAGCGTCGAATTCGGCCTTCGCCGCCGCCCGAAGGTCCGGATTGGTGAACAATTCGACCGCCATCAGCGCCATGGCCTTCGCGGCAACCTGCGCCCCCTTGTGCCCGATCGAATTGCCGCTGGCCGCCACCGCCTGCCAGCTATGCGCACTGGTGCCCGGGACCCAGGTGGCAGTCCGCACGCCGACAGTCGGCGTCGCCCAGGACACGTCGCCCACGTCGGTCGAGCCATAGCCGAGGCTCTTCGAATAGGGCTGGATCTCCGCCGCGCTGTCGAGCGGCTTGGCGGCATTGCCAAACGACTTCTGGATCTCGGCCGCCCATTCGCGCTCTTCCTTGGTATAGACGACGCCGCCAACCTGGCGCAGCTTCGCATCCATCACCTTGGCCAGCGCCTCATTCACCAGCAGCGGGTTGTTGCCGTGGATCACTTCCCATTCGACCTTGGTGCCGGTGCCAAGCGCAGCGCCGCGGGCGGCATCTTCAAGGCGGGCCCAGATTTCCTCGACGCCTTCCGGGCTCGGGTGGCGGACGTAATAGAAGGATTCGGCGAAGTCAGGCACCACGTTGGGAGCATTACCGCCCGAAGTGATGACATAATGCATCCGCGCCTGCTGCGGCATGTGCTCGTGCATCATGTTGGCCATCATGTTCATGGCCTCGACCCCGTCGAGCGCCGAACGCCCGCGCTCGGGCGCACCGGCGGCATGCGCCGAGATACCGGTGAAGCGGAACTTCGCCGAGCGATTGGCCAGGCTGGTGCGCGCGGCAGCGCTGTTCTCGTCATCGGCGTGCCAGTGGATAGCAATGTCGACATCGTCGAACAGGCCGGCGCGGGTCATGTAGACCTTGCCCGAGCCGCCTTCTTCGGCGGGCGTGCCATAGAGCCGGATGCGGCCCGGCGTGCCGGTCGATTCGAGCCAGTTCTTCACGGCAATGGCCGCCGTGAGTGAGCCCGCGCCGAACAGATTGTGACCGCAGGCGTGGCCCGCGCCCTTGCCTTCGACCGGATCGCGGGTTGAAGATGACGACTGGTTGATGCCCGGCAGCGCGTCCATCTCGGCCAGGATCGCGATCACCGGTCCACCCTTGCCCCATTCGGCGACGAAAGCGGTGGGAATTTCTGCGACGCCTGCTTCGATGCGGAACCCTTCCGAAGTGAGTTCTTCCATCATCAGCGCGCTCGAGCGCTCTTCGAGAAAGCCGACTTCTGCCCAATCCCACAGCTGCTGGGCGACGCGTGCGGTACGCTCCTGCTGCGCTGCAACGTCGGCGGCGGGATCGACGCCCTGCGCCGCCAGCGGGCTGGCTGCGAAGGCGGCAATGGCGATCAGGCTGGCAAATGGCTTCATCGAATCTCCCCTAGATGCGTTGCGCTTGCCGCAAACCGCGCGCCATGCCAATGCGCAAATCGATGAATGTGTCGCCAGAGTTGCTCCAGTTCGCAGGATCGTTGGTCGCCATACTTGCCCTGGCCGGGATCGCGCGTGCGCTGAAGCTGGGAGGCGAGCCCAAACTCCTGCAAGATGATGACGTGCGGCGCGCGGCTGGCGAAGCGGTTGAGGGTTTCAAACCGGTAGCGATTTCGCGCGACCGCGAAGGGCGCGGCGCTATCCTGCGCGACGCCGCCGGGCGCGTGCTGGTGCTGAAACCGCATGGCAATTTCTTCGCGGGCCGCTTGCTGGCGGCCACGGCACGGGCACGGCTGAGCAGCACCACCGCCCTCGAAATCGACAGCGGCGAGCGGCGCTACGGCAAAGTCAGCCTGGACATTGACGATGCTGCAGCTTGGGCCGAAACCGTAAATGCCCTAGGAGAAGATCGGCATGCCTGATTTTTCGCCCGTCGATTACGCTGTTCCCGGCTTCGTGGCCCTGGTTCTGGTCGAGATGATCTGGGCGCGCTTTCGCCGGCGCGAAGCCTATGAGGCGCGCGATACTCTGGTCAGCCTCGCTTTCGGGCTTGGCAGCACCGTGTCGGGCCTTTTGACCGGCGGCTTCTTTTTCTTGCTGTTCCTGTGGGCCTGGCAATTCCGCCTGTTCGACATCGGCTGGGCCTGGTGGGCATGGCCACTGTGCTTCGTGCTCGACGATCTCAAATACTACTGGGTCCACCGCGCGGGGCACCGCATTCGCTGGATGTGGGCGGCGCATGTGAACCACCATTCAAGCCAGCACTACAATCTGTCGACTGCGCTCCGGCAAACCTGGACCAATCCACTGACCTTCGGATTCCTGTTCGCGCTTCCGCTGGTGCTGCTTGGTTTCCACCCGGTCATGATCGCGATCTGCGGCGGGTTCAACCTGATCTACCAGTTCTGGATCCACACCGAAGCGATCAACCGGATGCCGCGCTGGTTCGAAGCGGTGATGAACACGCCGAGCCATCACCGCGTGCACCACGCCACCAACCCGCGCTATCTCGACCGCAACTACGCGGGCGTGTTCATCGTTTGGGACAAGATGTTCGGCACCTTTGAGCCCGAGAGCGACGAGGAAAAAATCCGCTACGGCATCATCAAGCAGCTCGGCAGTTTCAACCTGCTGTGGGCGGTGTTCCACGAATGGATCGGCATCGTGCAGGACATGTGGCGTGCGCCCTGGGGCAGCAAGCTGGGCTATCTCCTGCGCGAACCCGGCTGGACGCATGACGGCAGCCGCGAAACATCCGACATGATCCGCGCGCGCTGGCTCGCGAGCCGTGAGGAGATTTCTCCAGCCGAAATTCCAGTGGCCAATCAAAACCCGATTGCGGGACAGAGCGAGCCTGCCTAACACTCTCCTGCAAGAGGAGAGATGATGGATACTTTCGATTATATCGTGATCGGTGGCGGCAGCGCGGGGAGCGCAGTGACCGGTCGGCTGGCCGAAGACGGCACCACCAGCGTGTGCCTGCTCGAAGCGGGGGGCCGGAACAACAACTTCCTGGTGAAGACGCCGGGCTTCATGCCCTTCCTGCTCAAGAATGCGAATTACCGCTATGAGACGGTTCCGCAGAAAGGCCTGAACGGGCGGATCGGCTACCAGCCGCGCGGCAGGGGTCTTGGCGGCTCCTCCGCCATCAATGCGATGGTCTATATTCGCGGCAACCGTTTCGATTACGACAAATGGGCCGCGCTGGGCTGCACCGGCTGGGCCTATGACGACGTACTCCCCTATTTCAAGCGCAGCGAAGGCAATGTGCGGGGCGGCGACGATTACCACGGTGCGGAGGGCCCGCTTTCCGTCTCCGACCAGAAATGGCCCAACCCAACCAGCGAGGCCTTTGTCGAAAGCGCCGCGCAATTGCAGCTGCCGCGCAATGCTGATTTCAACGGCGAGCGGCAGGAAGGCTTCGGGCTCTACCAGGTCACGCAAAAGGATGGCGAACGCTGGTCCGCAGCGCGCGCCTATGTCGAACCGCTTCGCGGCAAGCCCAATCTCGACATTCGCACGGGATCGATGGTCGAAAAGCTTGTGATCGAGGAAGGTCGCGTCACGGGTGTGGCAATCAAGCGTGGCGGCAAGCGCGAAGTGGTGCAGGCGCGCCGCGGTGTGATCCTCTCTGCCGGCGCGTTCAATTCGCCGCAGATCCTGATGCTGTCAGGCATCGGGCCCGGCGAGCACCTGCAGCAGAGCGGCATCGAAGTGCTGCTCGACAAACCTGCCGTCGGCAGCGATCTGCAGGATCATATCGACTACGTTTCGGGTTGGGCGACCCAGTCGACCGAGCCTTTCGGCAATTCGCTTGCCGGAACCTGGCGGATGGTCAAGGCGATCATCGAGCACCGCCGCCAGCGCACTGGCATCATGACCACCTGTTTCGCGGAGAGCGGCGGGTTCTGGAAAGTCATGCCCGACAGCCCCGCCCCCGATGTGCAATGGCACTTCGTTCCTGCAGTTCTCGAGGACCACGGGCGAGAGAAAGTGAACGGCCATGGCTTTTCGCTCCACGCCTGCGTGCTGCGCCCCGAAAGCCGGGGAACGGTGCGGCTCAATTCGCCCAATGCGAGCGATGCGCCACGGATCGACCCCAACTTCCTCGATGACGAGCGCGACATGGCGGTGATGCGCGCAGGCGTGCGCCTGTCGCACCGGATCGTCGATGCGCCGCCGCTATCCGACTACCATCCGATCGACCGCCATCCGATCGACCTGGATGACGATGCGCAGCTTGACGAACTGATCCGCAACCGCGCGGACACGGTTTACCACCCGGTCGGAACCTGCCGGATGGGCAGCGATGCCGAGAGCGTGGTCGATACGACGCTCAAGGCACGCGGGATCGAAGGCCTGTGGATCGCCGACGCCTCGATCATGCCCCGGCTTGTGAGCGGCAACACCAACGCGCCGAGCATCATGATCGGCGAACGCTGCGCCGATTTCGTGAAGGCTGCGAGCGGCTAGAACCTACGCAATCCGTTTCCACATCGTCGCGAGCGGCACCGGTACGGCACCGTTCTCGTCGAACCATTCGCTCTCGACCTGGTAGCCGCAGGATTCGTAAAGCGGCTTGCCCGACATGGTTGCGGCCATTTCGAGCTCGCGGAAGCCTTCCTTCCGCGCGGCTTCTTCAGCCGTTTCGAGGATCAGTCGGCCAATGCCCTTACGCGTATGTTCGGGGTGGGTGTACATCGCCCGGATCCGCGCACGTTCGGTCGCGGGATCGAGCAGGCGCGGATCGCGCCCCGCCGAGTGATTGCCGCCATAGAGCGTCGCACGGCGCGACCAGCCACCGCAGCCGACCAGTTCCCCCGCTTCCTCGACGCAAAAATAGGTGCCATCCGCGATCAGTTGCAGGTCCAGCCCCATCCCGGCCCGCGATGATGCGATCTGTTCGGGCGAGAGAAAACCCTGCTGTAATTCGCCGATGGCGCGATCCATCAGTGCGGCGATCACCGCTGTGTCTTCCTGGGTGGCCACGCGAACTTCAAGCATCGATTAACTCCAAATGAAAAGGGGCGACCAATGGCCGCCCCTCTCCCTTATCCGAGTTTGCTCCCGATCAGAACTGGAAGCGTGCCCGCACATAATAGCTGCCGCCGCTGAAGCCGAACGGCGAGCGTTCGCCATACTTGGCGCCGACAATGCCGGACCACGGGTTGAGCGTGGGATAGGTGTCGAACAGGTTCTGCGCGCCAGCGGCAATTTCGAGCCCGTCGATCACTTCATAGCCCAGCTCGGCGTCAACCGTCAGCTTGGCCTTGGCGTTGATCGGCAGGGTATCGTCTTCGAGGTGAGCCTCGAAGTACTTGCCGAAGTAATTGGCGCGAAGCAGCCCGCGGACGCGGCCTTCTTCATGCGTGATGTTGAGGAAGCCCTTCCAGCGGGGCAAGCCTTCCTCAAGCTGGCGTGCACGGGTGGACGAAATGGTCGCACCCAGATTGGTGACGTCGGTCTTGGTGTAGTTCACCGCCAGCGTAGCCTTGGTCACGCCGCCTTCGGTCAGGTTGAAGCGCGTGTTCGCCACGAAGTCGATACCCTGCGTGCGGGTGTCGAAATCATTGTTGAAGAAGGCGAATGCCACGAGATCCTCGAAGCCGGTGAAGTCGGCCCGGTCGATCACGCCTGCAGCGTCAAGCTGCGTCAGCAGTTCCGCCGGCGGCGGAGTGTTGCCCGGTGCGCAGCTGGTCGTCACGCCTTCGCGATCGGCCAGGTAGCAAAGCGCCGCCGGGAAATCGATCGTCGAGGAGCGCGAGATGCGATCCTTCAGCTTGATGTTGAAGTAGTCGATCGTGAAGCTCACCGCGCCCACGTCACCCGCGATACCGAGCGTGAAGCTATCCGCCTTTTCGGGGCCAAGCGTTGGGCGCGCAAGGCCAAGACCGCCATTCGCAACGCTATCGGCGATATAGTCCGAAGCGATCAGGCCAGCTGGGCTGCTGAGCGGGAAGGTGCCTTCGTCCTGCAACTCGCCATTGGAGAACTGCGTGGTGACGTTGATCACGTTTGCCTGGCCCGCCGTCGGGACGTGGAAACCGGTCGAATAGGTGCCGCGCAGGCGGAACGCATCCGAAACCCTGTAGAGGGCACCGGCCTTCCAGGTGGTGGTGTTGCCGAAGCTCTTGGTGTCTTCGTAGCGAACCGCACCTTGCAGCGTGAGCGCATCGATCAAATCGGCTTCGACGTCCAGATAGACAGCAGTGTTGTCTTCCTTCCACGAACCGGCGCTGTTGTCGGCAAAGCCGGGGAAGCCGTTCGAACTGGTCGAGAAGCCCTGGCCGAAAGGATAGGCAGCCGTCGGCTGGGCCAGCGGGCCAAGTTCGAAGGATGCCGGGTCGCCCGCAGTGATCGTGAACTTCTCGTTGCGATGTTCGGCACCCGCGGCGACGTACACGCTGCCGCTGCCGACCGGCAGTTCGTAGCCAAGGTTAAGGTTGAAGACCTGTTCGTGCTGCGCGTAGCCGCCGGGGTTGAACTCGGTCGGCGTATTCGGGCCAAGCGAAGCGTTCACCGTGTTGCGGATCATGAAGGTCGATTTGTTGCGACCATTGCGATAGCTGAGGTCGAAATCGAGCCCGCCGAGCAGTTGCCCCTTCACGCCAGCCGCGATCGAGTAATCCTCGATGTCGCCGCCGAAGCGCGGAGTGAAGCCGCCCGGGAACATTTCGACGAAGGAGAAGCAGTTCGCGCTGGCCTGGACCGCAGCGAGAACCGTCGGATCGGGCAGCAACCCGCCGCCCGCCGTCAGCGGAATGCCGGCAGGGCAGTCGCCGGCAGTGGTGTTCGACATGTCGCCAACCAAGACGGAAGGCACGGCATTGGCTGCTGTCGAAGCCGCGCCGGTTATCGGGTCGACCAACGGGCCTTCAAACACGCCCGCACGGTTGGTCGGGTTGCGGAAGAAGAAGCCGCCATCGACATTGCGTTCGGCATAATTGCCGAACGCGTAGATCGAGACGTTCTCGGTCACGTCGAGGCCGAAATTGGCGAAGAACTTGAAATCGTCGTTGACGTTGGGTTGGCCCCAGATCTGCGCCGGATCGGCGACATCGGTATTGCCCGCAGCGATCAGAGCAGCGGCGTCATCGCGCTGCACCGAACGGACGGTGGCATCGGATTCGCCATATTCCATGCTGAGGTTGAGGAAGCCCGCATCGGTGATCGGCAGGCCGATGTTCGCGGCGATCTGGTAATTGTCGCCATCGCCTTCATAGGTCGAGCCCCACTTGCCCGAGATCTCGCCACCTTCAGCGCTGTCCTTCAGGATGAAGTTGAGCACGCCCGCGATCGCGTCCGAACCATATTGCGACGAAGCGCCGTCGCGCAACACTTCGAGCTGCTTGATCGCGATCGACGGGATCACCGAAATGTCCGGCCCCTGCGAACCGTCCGAAATGCCGCCGCCGAGGAAGGCGATGACCGAAGCGCGATGCATGCGCTTGCCGTTGACGAGAACCAGCGTGTTGTCGGGCGAGAGCCCGCGCAGATTGGCCGGACGCACCAGCGTCGCCGCGTCCGAAATCGGCTGCGTGCTGACGTTGAACGAAGGAACCGAGATGCGCAGCGCATTGCCGATGTCATTGTCGGCCTGGTTGCTGAGTTCGGCACCCGAAACGATATCGACCGGCGCGACAGTGTCTGCGGCGGAACGATCCGCCTGGCGCGTGCCGGTTACGATGATCCGCGGAGCTTCCGCCCCGTCACCATTGGCATCCTGCGCCATTGCCGGGGTCGCCACGGTCATTGCCGCTGCGCCACACAAAAGGACCGAGCGGTACGTGGCCCGCATGGGGTTCCTGATTTCCATCGCCTTATCTCCCTGAATTACCACCATGGATAGGAGAATCGTGGAAAGGGCACATGGAGGCAAGGCCCTTGTCCCGAAGGACATTCCGTCGGCTTTTCACTGTCACACTGCTGCAACACAGAAAAAAGGGGCCGGAGCGGCTGGCTCCGGCCCTCATAGGCTTTACGTTCGCAGGAGGAACGTGGTGAGGCGGGGGGAAGGTGAGAGAGGAGAGAAGTTCCTGCCCCCCGCCAAGCTTGGTACTTCTTGATGGTCGCGTCGCGAAAGGCGAAGCCCGGGCTCCACCTTTCGCGTGACGCTCCCTCAGTTGTAGGCGCGCTCTCCGTGTTCGGAGATGTCGAGGCCGTTGACTTCGGACTCTTCATCAACCCGCAGGCCGATCGTGTACTTGACGGCCAGGCCGGCGATCAGAGTGCCGATGGCAGCCCAGGCGATTGCCACTACCACCGCGATGACCTGGATGTTGACCTGCGCCATCATGCTTTCTGCAGCACCGTTGCCCGGGCCGTTGAACAGCGTGTTGACGAAGCCGGTGCCAACCGCGCCGACGATGCCGCCGATGCCGTGGATACCGAAAGCGTCGAGCGAGTCGTCATAGCCCAGCTTCGGCTTGAGCTTGGCCACCGCGAAGTAGCAGACCAGCGAAGCGACGATGCCCAGCACAACCGCGCCGAACGGGCCCGAGTTGCCGGCTGCAGGCGTGACCGCCACAAGACCGGCGATGATGCCCGAACAGAAGCCCAGTGCCGAACCCTTGTGGCCCATCAGCTTCTCGATCACCATCCAGGCGAGGCCGCCAGCCGCCGTGGCGACGAAGGTGTTGATCATGGCGAGGCCAGCGAAACCGTCGGCTTCGAGCTCCGACCCGGCGTTGAAGCCGAACCAGCCCACCCACAGAAGGCCCGTGCCGACCATGGTCAGCGTGAGACTGTGCGGCGGCATCGGCTCGGTCGGATAGCCTTTGCGCTTGCCCAGCAAATAGGCGAGCACCAGGCCCGAGACACCCGCATTGATGTGCACCACAGTGCCACCGGCGAAGTCGAGCGCGCCCATTTCGAACAGCAGGCCGCCGCCCGCCCACACCATGTGCGCGATCGGGAAATAGACGATCGTCAGCCAGATGATGGTGAACAGCATGGTGGCCGAGAACTTCATGCGTTCAGCCGTTGCGCCCAGCACGAGCGCAGCGGTGATCGCGGCGAAGGTCATCTGGAAGCTGACGAAGACATATTCGCTGATCACTTCGTCAGAGAAGGTCGCCGCCGTCGTATCGGGCGTAACCGACGAGAGGAAATAGCTGCCCGTGCTGAAGAACTGGCCGAGCGTGCCTTCGATCGCAGTCGGTCCGAATGCGAGCGAATAGCCCCACATGATCCACACGAGCATGGCCAGCGCCGCAACGGCGCCGACCTGAGTCATGGTCGAAAGCATGTTCTTGCTGCGGGTCAGGCCGCCATAGAACAGCGCGAGGCCCGGCAGGATCATGAGCATCACCAAAACGGTGGCAGTCATCATCCATGCGTTGTTGCCCGGGTTGGGGACCGCCGCTGCGGCCTCGACGACTTCTTCCGGAACTGCGGCTGCAGCTTCCGCGGCGACCTCGGCTACAGCCTCGGCAGCTTCTTGCGCCAATGCGGCCGTTGCAGCGAACATCGTCGCTCCAAACGCGCCGACGCTTTTGATCATTGTGCGGATCATTGTGTTGGTACCCCTCATGAGCCTAGAGCGCCGTGTCGCCGGTTTCGCCGGTGCGAATCCGGGTGGCGGAAGCAAGGTCGAGCACGAAAATCTTGCCATCTCCGATGGCATCGGTGCTGGCGGTTTGCTGGATGGTTTCGACCACTTGAGCGGCGATGTCGTCGCTCGCGGCAATTTCGATCTTCACCTTCGGCAGCATATTGGTCGAATATTCGGCCCCGCGGTAAATTTCGGTCTGGCCCTTTTGACGGCCGAAGCCTTTCACCTCGGACACGGTCATGCCGGCGACGCCGATGTTGCCCAGCGCTTCGCGGACCTCATCGAGCTTGAACGGTTTGATTACGGCGATGATGAACTTCATCTCTGCCCCCTACTGCTTACCGGGCGCTTCCCGGCTGTGCAGGTGCAGCAAAAGCCGTGCCAACTCGGCTAACTATCCGGAATCCGAAGCGGAGGGCGCTCAATCAACCTGCCCTCCATTCGGGCAGAATGAGATATGTTGCCTATTTATTAATCTCTGGATTATTTTTTAGGCAGAACGAGCCGGGCCCAGACAGGCAGGTGATCCGATGCCTGAGCCGCCATCGCGCTGTGGTGCACCCCGCTGGCGATATAATCCCAGTCAGGCGTGGTCACGATCCGGTCGAGCGGCGCGATCGGGCGGCGTGCCGGATAGCTCGCTCCGGGGGTGATTTGCTGCCACGCGACCCCGAAGGCGCGCATTGCACCGGTCAGCCTGCCCCACTGGTTGAAGTCGCCCATGATCACCGTCGGGAGGCGCGGGCGCGCGGCACAATGGCCAAGCATGGCATGGACCTGGTCCCGCCGCCTGATACCCGAGATATCGAGATGCGCGCCAAGGATGCGCAGTGGCCGGCCTTCGAGCTCCAGCTCGCCCATTACCGCGCCGCGCGGCTCGAGCGTGGGAAGGTGCAATGCTTCGGACAGGGTGCAATCAATGTCGCGCCGCACGAGCAGCGCATTTCCATGCCAGCCGAGGCTGCGCGGCCGCTCCGACACGGCAAGCGGCCGCCAATGCGTGTCGTCGAGCATGGCACGGGGCAGCACCGCAGCGCGCTGGCCGAACCGCCGGTCGGCTTCCTGCAGCGCGATGATATCGGCATCAAGCTCGCGCAATACGGTGATGATACGGTCCGGGTCGCGGCGCCCGTCCAAGCCAACGGCCTTATGGATATTGTAGCTGGCGAAAGTCAGCTCCACCCGCCGCGCCCGCTAGTCACCCGCGATGTAGCGGTCGGTGGCGCGGGTCGGCAGCCCGTCGATGCTGCTGATGCGGAGCGACATCTTGGCCGCCCATTCGGCAGGGTTGGCCTGGGCATGCGCCTTTTTCAGCGTCTGCCGCTCTTCCTGGAACTCCATGAAGGGGACGCCCCAGCCGCAGCTCGTCTGTACGCTCTCAACATCGATCACGAAAATCTGCCGTGTGCCGGGCAACAGCGTGAAACGCGCCGCCAACGCTTCCCATTCATCGTCCTGCGGCAGAACCGCGCGCCCACCCCCGTAGATGCGCAGGATCAGCGCGGGCTGCTGGAAATTGCAGAACATGATGGTGATGCGCCCATCGGCGGCAAGGTGCGCATGGGTTTCGTTGCCTGAGCCGCCAAGGTCGAGATAGGCCACCTGTGTCGGGGACAGAACGCGAAAGGCGTCATAGCCCTTGGGGCTCAGATTGATGCGCCCGTCCGCGGCCGCCGTGGCGACGAAGAAGACGGGCTGCTGCCGGATCATCGTGACATGCTTGTCTTCCAGCGCGTCGAAGAAATCGGCCATCAGAGGAAATCCCGCAGCGTCTGCATGAAGCGGTCGAACTGGTCATGATGGAGCCAGTGCCCGGCCTTCTCGAACTCGATCACCTCGGCATTGTTGAAATATTTGATGCGGCCGTCCTTCTCCGGGTTCGAAGCCCAACTGTCCGCACCATAGAGCAGCAAGGTGGGGCTGGTGATCGCGTCCCAGGTCTGCTGGAGAAACTCGTCAGCAATGTCCTCGACGCCCCAGATGTTGAGATGCGGATCGAACTTCCAACTGAAGGTGCCATCCTCATTGCGGTTGACGCCGTGGATGGTGAGATGCCGCGCCTGCTCCTCGGTGAGGTAGGAATTCTCCTCGATCATGCGTGCGAAGGCATCCTCGATCGAGGCATATTTGCGCGGGTTGCGGCCAGAAGCCGCACGCTTCTTGCCGATCCATTCAGCGAAACGTTCGGGATAGGGTCTGGCGCGCATCTCTTCCTGCCGCGCAGGGCTTGGCCCCAGCCCCTCGATCGCAACGATCTTCCTGACCATCTCGGGGAACACGCCGGCATATCGCAGCGCCACATTGCCGCCCATCGAATGGCTGACAATCGTCACCGGCCCCACATCGAGCTGGTGTATGAACTGTGCCAGGTCATACACCATATCATTGGCCTGGTAGTTCCCGTCCGAAACCCAGTCGCTGTCGCCGTGGCCACGGTGGTCCATCGCGACGACATGCCAGTCCGCGCAGAGCGCCTCGGCCGTCCAGTCCCAGCTGCGCGCATGGTCGCGCCCGCCATGGACGAGCACCAGCGGCGGTTTGCCCCGATTGCCCCAATCGACGTAATTCAGCCGCAGCCGCTGCGAGATGAAGGTCTGGTTGGTGGGTCCGGTGCCGTTCATGCCGCATCCATGCCGTGAAGCAGGGCGGCCTGCAAGCCTACCGTTCCTTGGTCGCCGAGAAGGTAAGCTCGGGGTTCTTCTCAACCTGGTAGCTCACGTCCCACGGGCTCTTGGCCATGAACACAAGGTCGCCGTCGCGGTCGCGCGCCAAATTTGCGCGGTTGAAGTCCGCAAAGCCCTTCAGCGCCGCATCCGCTCCCTTGAGCCAGCGCGCGGTGGCAAAGGGCGAGGCCTCGAGCGCGGCTTCGACTTTATATTCCGCCTCGAGCCGGCTGATCAGCACTTCGAGCTGCAGCTGCCCGACCACGCCGACGATCCATTGCGCGCCGATTTCCGGGTAGAACACCTGGATCACGCCTTCTTCGGAAAGGTCGTCGAGCGCCTTGCGCAGCTGCTTGGTCTTGGTCGGATCCTTCAGCACCACGCGGCGCAGGATTTCCGGCGCGAAATTGGGCAGGCCGGTGAAGCGGAGCTGGTTCTTCTCGCTCAGCGTATCGCCCACCCGCAGCGTGCCATGGTTGGGAATGCCGATGATGTCGCCCGCTTCGGCGGTATCGGCCAGTTCGCGGTCTTGAGCGAAGAACAGGATCGGCGAATGCACCGCGATCGGCTTGCCGAGGCCCGAAGGCGTCAGCTTCATGCCGCGCTTGAACGTGCCCGAGACCATCCGCATGAAAGCGATCCGGTCGCGGTGGTTGGGGTCCATGTTCGCCTGCACCTTGAAGATGAAGCCGGTCACTTCATCGCGCGTCGGCGGGATCTGCTCGTCACCGGCGGGCTGCGGCCGCGGCGGCGGCGCGAAGCGCGCGATCGCATCGATCAGTTCGCTGACGCCGAAATTCTTCAGCGCCGAACCGAAATAGACCGGGGTCAGATCGCCATTGCGATAGGCCTCAAGGTCGAACTCCGGATATCCGGCCTGCGCCAGCTCGATCTCTTCGGCGAATTCGTCCGGGATCGCAGCATTCTCGTCGCGCGTACCGAGATATTCCTTCGACGGGCCTTCGGGGCGGCTGATCGCTCCACTGGCGAAGTCGAGTATGCCTTCGAAGCGGCCACCCATGCCGACCGGCCAGCTTTGCGGCGACACGTCGAGCGCGAGCATATCGGCCACTTCATCGAGCAGTTCGAAGCACTCGCGGCCTTCGCGATCGACCTTGTTGACGAAAGTGATGATGGGAACCGAACGCAGGCGGCAGACTTCGAACAGCTTGCGCGTCTGCGGCTCTATGCCCTTGGCCGCGTCGATCACCATGATGGCGGAATCGACCGCAGTCAGCGTACGATAGGTGTCTTCCGAGAAGTCTTCGTGCCCCGGCGTATCGAGCAGGTTGAAAGTGATCGTCTCGCGCCCGGAGTCCGTCTCGAACTCCTTCTCGAAGGTCATCACGCTGGAAGTGACCGAGATACCGCGCTGCTGCTCGATCTTCATCCAGTCTGAGCGTGCGCGGCGAGCCTGCCCGCGTGCCTTGACCTCGCCCGCAAGATGGATCGCGCCGCCTTGCAGCAGCAGCTTTTCGGTCAGCGTTGTCTTGCCCGCGTCAGGGTGCGAGATGATCGCGAAGGTGCGTCGATTGGACATATGTGGTCGACCTGCGCGGACTAGCCGCGCAGTTCCGCCCCCTGCTTGGCCGCCGCCGCTACGATCGCCTCGGAAATGGCCTTGAGGTCGGCATCCTTATAGCTCGCCTGCTGCGGCTGCAGCGTCACTTCGATCGCGACCGACTTCTTGCCCTCGGGGACGCCCTGCCCTGCGAACACATCGAACACGCGCGCGTCGACGATGTTCGCCCTGTCGGCACCCTTTACCGCACGCACCAGCTCGCCCGCGGCCAGACCTGCCGGAACGACGAAGGCAAAATCGCGCGTCACCGCCTGAAGCGTGGGCGGCGCATAGGCGCTGCGCGCAAACGAACCCCCGCCCTTCCTGGGCGGAATCGCATCGAGGAAGATTTCGACCGCCGCCACCGGCCCGTCGATATCGAAGGCCTTGCAGGTCGCAGGATGCAGCATGCCGAAACGCGCAAGCACGTTCTTGGGCCCGAGCCGCAAGGTCGCCGACTGGCCGGGATGGAATTGCACACCAGCCTCACCCATCACCATCAGGTTCTGGACCGGCGCCCCGGCAATCTCGAGCAACGCCATCGCCTCGGCCTTGGCGTCATAGGCATCGAACTTCGTTGCCTTGCCACTCGACCAGCCGCGCGCTGTCTTCTCGCCCGCCAGCACAGCCCCCAGCGTCGGCTTTTCGTCGCTTGCCCCGCCTTGTCCGCGGAAATAGCGGCGCCCGATCTCGAACAGCCGCAAGCCATCGGCCCCGCGATCGAGATTGCGCTTGGCCGCGCTGATCAGCCCCGGCAGCAGCGAAGGGCGCATCGCCTTCATGTCTTCGCTGATCGGGTTCTCAAGCACCCAAAGCTGCGAGCCATCGGCGAAATGCGCGGCGTCGTCAGTGGGCAAGAAGGACCAGGTCACCGCTTCGTTGAGGCCTCGCGCCGCTGCAGCACGGCGCAACTTGCGCTCGATCGCCTGTTGCGGCGTTGCGGTCGGCCTCGCGACCCCGTCCGCCCGAGACAGAGCAACGCTTGCCACCTTGTCGAGCCCGTGGATGCGGACGATTTCTTCGACGAGGTCTGCCGCGCCCTCGATGTCGTGGCGGCGCAGCGGACAAGTTACCTGCCAGTCGGCCGAAACCTTGAAATCGAGGCTTTCGAGAATGCGGCGCTGCTCGGCTTCGGGCACGTCGATACCACCCAGCTGCGCGGTGAGTGACGGATCGAATGCGACCAGCTTCGGCTCGGCAGGCGGCGTACCTGCCTGCACCTTTTCGCTCGCGGTTCCTCCCGCATGTTCGACGATCAGCGCGGTCAGCAGATCGAGCCCGTCATCGAGGAAGGCGGGATCGACGCCGCGCTCGAAGCGTGTGCGCGCATCGGATGTCAGCCCCAATGCACGGCCTGTCGCACCGATCCGCGCCGGATCGAAATAGGCGATTTCGAGCAGCACATCGGTCGTGCCTTCGCTCACGCCCGAATGCTCGCCGCCCATGATGCCGGCGATGTCGTGCACCTGCCGCTCATCGGCGATCACCGTCATGCTGCCGTCGAGCGTGTAGGTCTTCTCATTGAGCGCGAGCACCTGCTCGCCATCATTTGCCCGCCGCGCCACTGCCGCGCCGTTCAGCTTGGCAAGGTCATAGGCGTGCGCCGGGCGGCCATATGCGAGCATCAAGTAATTGGTCAGGTCGACCAGCAATGAAATCGGGCGCTGCCCCGCGCTGATCAGCCGCTGCTGCAACCATTCGGGCGAGACGCCATTGGTGACGCCCGTGACGACGCGGCCATAGAAAGCCGGGCACCCTTCCGGATCGTCGGTGCGGATTTCGACCGGGCAAGCGCCCTTTGTTTCGAAGCCCGGGATCGCGATCGGCTTGAGCGTGCCCATGCCCGCTGCGGCCAGGTCGCGCGCAATGCCATATACCCCCATGCAATCGGGGCGATTGGGCGTAATTGCCACGTCGAGCACCGGCGAAGCGCCGTGATATTCGGCGAAGCTGGTGCCAACCGGAGCATCTTCAGGCAATTCGATGATGCCATCGTGCTCGTCGCCCAGTTCGAGCTCGCGCACCGAGCACATCATTCCGTTCGATTCGACCCCGCGGATCGCGCTCTTGCGCAATTCCATGCCGTTTGCAGGAACGACCGCGCCGGGCAGGCCCAGCACGCCCTTCATCCCTGCGCGGGCGTTGGGCGCACCGCAGACGACCTGCAGCGGGTCGCCCTCGCCGGTATCGACAGTCAGCACGCGCAGCTTGTCGGCATCGGGATGCTGGACCGCAGTCAGCACCTTGGCGACGCGGAAACCGGCGAGCCTTTCGGCCGGGTCCTCGATCCCTTCGACTTCGATCCCGATCCGGTTAAGCGCAGCCGCGATCTCCTGCACCGATGCTTCGGTGTCGAGATGGTCCTTGAGCCAGGTCAGCGAGAACTTCATGAACGCGCTCCCACACCTGCGGAGAGCGTCGGCTGGTCGAGATGCGAAAAGCCGTATTGGTTCAGCCAACGCACATCGCCGTCGAAGAAAGCGCGCAGATCGTCCATGCCGTATTTGAGCATGGCGAGCCGGTCGACGCCTACGCCGAAGGCAAAGCCCTGCCATTCGTCGGGATCGAGCCCGGCGAACTCGATCACGCGGCGGTTCACCATGCCGCTACCGAGCAGTTCCATCCAGCCGTGCCCCGGCGCATCTCCGTCGCCGCCCAGCACGCGGCGGCCATCGACCACTTCGAAGCCGACATCGACTTCGACCGAAGGCTCGGTGAAGGGGAAATATGACGGGCGCAGGCGCAACACGATGTCGTCACGCTCGAAGAAGGCCTTGAGGAAGGTCTCCAGCGTCCACTTGAGGTGGCCAAGGTGGATGTCGCGATCGATCACCAGCCCTTCGACCTGGTGGAACATCGGCGTGTGCGTCGCGTCGCTGTCGCTGCGATAGACGCGGCCCGGCGCGATAATGCGGATCGGGGCGCCCTGGGCCACCATGCTGCGGATCTGCACCGGCGATGTGTGCGTGCGCAGCAGCATGCGTCCTTTTGGGCCTACCGCTTCGCTGCTTGAGGCCGCAGCGCCTTCGCCGTGCCCATCGGGGAAATAGAAGGTGTCGTGCATCGCGCGCGCAGGATGGCTTTCATCCATGTTGAGCGCAGTGAAATTGTGCCAGTCGTCTTCGATTTCGGGGCCGGTCGCGACCGCGAAACCCATGTCGGCGAAGATTTCCGCGAGTTCGTCCATCACCTGGCTGACCGGGTGCACCGATCCGCGCGCAGCTTCGGGCGCGGGCAGAGTGAGATCGAGCCGTTCATTGGCCAGCTGCGCTTCGAGTTCAGCCGCTTCGAGCGCGTTCTTCCGGGCGGTGAGCGCGTCGGTCACCTCGGCGCGGATCGCCTGGATCGCGGGAGCGGCCTGCTGCCGCTCTTCGGGCGGCATCGCACCCAGCGTCTTGAGCGCCAGGCTTACCCAGCCCTTCTTGCCCAGCGCCGCCACGCGCAGTTCCTCGAGCGCATCGAGCGTATGCGCTGCGGCGATCGCGGCCAGCGTGGCCTCTTTCTGTGTGGTCGGTTCGGTCATGGTATCGGATTCACTATCGGAGGCGCCCCGCTAGCGGCAAATGGCCGCCAAGGCAAAGTGCTTTCAGGCCGGGCGGTCAAGAGTCTGGGCGGGCGAACCCAGGTCGCGCGCCCGCGCTTCGACAAAGGAGGACAGGATCGGGTGATCCTGAGCCGCATATTCGCGCGGAGTCATGCCCATGAAGGTGCGGAACTCGCGCGTGAACTGCGACTGGTCGTGATAGTGCTCATCGATCACTTCGGTCCACTTGCTGCCCTTGTGCAGCATGAAGCTGGTAAGGCTCCGCATGAACCGCTGGCGGCGCATCAGCAGCTTGGGCGTGAAGCCGAAATGGCGCGCGCAAATCCGCTCGAGGCTGCGCACAGACAGTCCCGCCCGCTCGGCGAATTCGGCCACGCTGCCGAGATCCTCATCGACCATCGCGCTGTGCACCCTCAGGATCGTCGCTTCGTCGCGATGCGGGCGCGACAGAAGGCGCATGGCAGCGCACAAGGCTTCGAACTGCTCTTCAATGCTTACGCCGGGATTGCACAGCACGTCGCGGAGCGACGCGAACTTGCGAAACGCCGGATGTTGCGTTCCGTCCGACACGCTATTGGCCAGCGCCTTTGCTTCGACGTCGACATAGCGCGCCCAGCCAAGCGGAAGGAATCCGACACCCCACATGCGCACTGTGCCCAGCTCGAATTCGGTAGGGCGCGAGCTCGGACCGGTGGCGGTGAAGTTGGTATCGATGACCGGCTCGTGCCCGGCCATGCGCGACCATGGCATCACGCCGCAGAAGAAGCGGATATTGCCCCACTCAGGCTGGAGGTAGTCGCGGATCTTTCCGCCATCTTCGACGTCCAACTCAAGGCGGTAGAAGGAAGTGAAGCAGCCGTCGAATTCGCTGGGGGGCGCAAAGAACCGGCTGCGTATCGTGTACGCCGCAGTGCCAGCCCCCTTGGGTTCGCCCGACCCGTTCATGCGCGGGTGTTTGCCGGACCTCCATGCAATTTACAAATGGAAAGGCGCCGGAAGTCTCCTCCCGACGCCCCCAAAACTAACAGTCGGTATC
Source organism: Altererythrobacter sp. Z27 (assembly GCF_052683155.1). Lineage (NCBI taxonomy): Bacteria > Pseudomonadati > Pseudomonadota > Alphaproteobacteria > Sphingomonadales > Erythrobacteraceae > Altererythrobacter > Altererythrobacter sp. Z27. The sequence continues at coordinate 1,739,359 of NZ_JBQYMC010000001.1, forward strand.
GACTTCAGGCGGGCAGCGCGCCCTTGGCCTGAGCGATCACCGCCTTGAAGGCGCCTTCCTCGTTCATGGCGAGGTCGGCCATTGCCTTGCGGTCGAGTTCGATGCCGGCAAGCTTGATGCCGTGCATGAACTGCGAATAGGTCAGCCCTTCGGCGCGGACAGCCGCGTTGATGCGCTGGATCCAGAGCGCGCGGAAGTTCCGCTTCTTGATCTTGCGGTCACGGTAGGCGTACTGGCCTGCCTTTTCGACCGCCTGGCGGGCGACGCGAATGGTGTTCTTGCGGCGGCCACGAAAGCCCTTGGCCTGTTCCAGCAGCCGCTTGTGCTTGGCGCGAGTGGTCACGCCGCGTTTGATGCGAGGCATATCAGATTCTCCTTAAACCAGCGCGCTCAGTCGAGCCCGTAGGGGGCCCATTTCTTCACCGTCTTGGTGTCGGCTTCCGACAGGACAGTGGTGCCGCGGTTGGTGCGGATATACTTCGCATTGTGGCTGATCAGGCGGTGGCGCTTGCCGGCGACACCATGCTTGATCTTGCCAGTGGCGGTGAGCTTGAAGCGCTTCTTCACACCGCTCTTGGTCTTCAGCTTGGGCATTTCGATCTCCTAGTCAGAGACACGTTCGAACCGGCCCTGGCAGCCCTTTCAGCCAGGCAGGCGACTTGATTCGTGTCGATGAAGCGCGCGCAATTAGCGGATCGGGAGCAGAATGCAAGCGCGATGCCGATTCCTGCCGTTCGGTTCCGGCGGGCATGCATGGGACGATGCGACACATGCGACACTGTCTTAAGAAGAAAAACTCGCCCGTCCTGCCTGCCCCTTCATAGGGTGCGAGTCCGGCGGATCTGGCGGGCGGCATGGCGATCATGCGGCGACATTGGCAAACGAGCGCCGAGTAGGAAAGCCGGGATGGAAGCGTGCCGCAGGTTACGCGATATCAGGCGTGCATCGCTTCAAGCACGTCCTCGAGCCGCGCCGGGTCGCCGATCGCCAGCACTTCGCCCGTGCTGTCGGCGTTGAGCGGGTCGCCATTCCAGTCGCACATGATGCAGCCCGCCCCTTCGACCACCGGCACGAGCGCAGCGAAATCGTGCAGCTTCAGGCCTGCCTCGCACACCACATCGACATGGCCCGATGCGACCAGCCCGTAATTGTAGCAATCGCCGCCCCAGATGATCTTGCGATGCGCCACTGCACCGGCGAGCTTCATGAAAGGTTCGACCTGCTCGCCCGAGAACAAATGCGGGCTGGTAGTGGCAAGCACTGCATCGCCCAGCGCGCGGCAGGGCGAGCCGTGCACCGGCGTGCCGTTGAACATGGTGGCCTGCCCCGCTGCGCCGATCCAGCGTTCGCCCAGGATCGGCTGGTCGATCACGCCCAGCACCGGCCAACCGTCCTCCATCAGCGCGATCAGCGTGCCGAAGATCGGGCGCCCGGCGATAAAGCTGGTGGTGCCATCGATCGGATCGAGCACCCATTGCCGCCCCGCGCCCGGATTGCGGTTGCCATATTCCTCGCCGATGATCCCGTCGGCCGGGAACTCGCGCTCAATGATGGCGCGCATGGCGGCCTCGGCGGCGCGATCCGCCTCGGTCACGAAGCTGTGATCGTCCTTGCGCTCGTGCGACCACGCGCCGCGATAGAGCGGGCGGATCGCATCGCGGGCGGCTTCGGCCAGGCGCTGGGCGCATTCGATATCGGATGAGTTCATGACAATTGCCTTGGTTGGCGATATGGAGTGACGCAACGGGTCGCGCAACACCTCCTTCCGAAATGAAATGCAAGGGTCGGAAAAGAAAATGGGGCGCGAAGGCAATAGTCTGGTGACAAGCCTCGGCTTGCGTTCGCTGCTGGGTCACACCGCGGCGGGCGAGCCGCTGTCATTGAACCGCGCGCCATGCGAAGAGCTCTCACCCTGGGTCGCGCGGGTTTACGCGGTGCAGGTGGAAGCCGAACCCGATCACATGATCCATTGCGGGCTGTGCGCCGACACGCCCGTGCTGCGCGTACTGCTCGACGGCGACTGGACCGCCGAAACGCGCGACGGCTTTGCGCGCTATCGCAGCTGCGCGATGTTCTTCGGCCCGCAAACCCGCAAGATGCCGGTGACGGTGAAGGGCAGTTTCGCTGCGGTGGGCGTGGCGCTCAGGCCCGGGGCTGTCGCTGCGCTGAAAGGGCCCAAGGTCGCCGACATGCTCGACCGGGCAATCCTGTATGACCATATCTATGGCGACCAGGAATGGGGCACGAGCGAGAAGCTGATCGAGTGGTTCGACCCGTCCAGCCCGCCCCAGCGCTGGCTGCGGGTGGCGGAGATCCTGGTGGGCGATCTGGTCGAGCGTGCGGGAGGGGCGCACCCCGATCCGATCGTCGAAGCCTTCGACAAGGCGGCCTTCGCCAATCCCAACATGAACATCGGCGATTTCGCGGAGGAACACGGGATCGAGCGACGCAGCCTGGAGCGGCTGATCAAGCGCGCCTATGGCCAGACACCCAAGCGCGTGCTGCGGCGCGCACGCGTACTCGACATTGCGGCCAATTTGCGCGGAGTGGCCGACGATGCCGAGGCCGAGGAGTTGGCGCTGCGCTATTACGACCAGTCGCACATGATTCGCGAGTTCGTGGAATTCTTCGGCATGACCCCGCGGCAATTCGTCAACACGCCGCAACCGATCATGACCAAGACGCTGGAAGCGCGCCAGGCACGCCGTCTGGAAGTGCTGGGACGGCACGATCCGGCCGAACGCTATCCCTGGCGCCGCGGCGACTAGGCCACGCTTCGCATCCGATTCGACCAGCCAGTTTTTTTGCGCTAAACATCGGAAAAATGTGGGGTTGCTCTCAATGGCTGCGGATTGGGAAGGCGAACACTGGCACCATAAATACGCGCCGAAATCGGGCACTTCGCGCGACGGCATGCCGCTGTCGATCAATCGCCCGCCGGCCGACGATCTCCAACCATGGGTCGCACGACTCGTCGCCGCCAAGATCGAAGCCGCACCGGGATCGCTGATCCGCTGCGGCATGTGCACCGATCTGTCCTTTGTCCGGATTGTCCTGCGCGGCGACTGGACCGCCACTTCGGCTGACGGAACCCAGCACTATCGCGACGAGGCGCTGCTGTTCGGGCCGCATTCGCGCTACATGCCGCTCAGCTGTTCAGGCCCGGTGATGGCGATCGGCGTAGGACTGAGGCCCGGCGCGCTGCCGCTGCTGACCGGTCGCGCCACGGACGAGCTGGTCGACCGGATTGAGCATGGCGATCCGTTGGGGCTGATCGAGCACGACCTGTTTGCGGAATATTCGCCCGACGACGATCCGGAGCAATGGCTCGAACGGATCGAGGGCAGGCTGCGCCGCCGGATTGCCGAACTCGCGCCCCCCCATCCCGATCCCATCTCGACCGCGTTCGAACTCGCCGGTTTCGCCGACCCCAACCTGTCGCTGAGCGATTTCTCGGAACTCCAGGGTATCAGCCTCAGGAAGCTCGAACGCATGGTGAAGCGCGATTTCGGCCTCACCCCCAAGCAGGTCTTGCGGCGCGCCCGCGCGCTCGACATCGCAGCCCAGCTGTGCGGGGTGGCGGATGACGCCGAGGCGGAGGAACTGATGCTGCGCTATTTCGACCAGTCGCACCTGATCCGCGAATTCGCCGCCTTCTTCGGAACCACGCCCAGCGCCTTTCGCTCATCCCCGCGTCCGCTGATGACGCTCAATGTCGAAATACGGCAGGCGCGCCGGTTGGAGGAACTCGACCGGCTGAGGCCCGGGCAGACGCGCCCGTGGTTCAGCGGCAAATAGCCTAGTCGAACAGCGAGCTGACCGAGCTTTCGTCGGCAATGCGCCGCACCGCTTCACCGATCAGCGGCGCGATGGTGAGCACGCGGATGCGCTGCGACTGTTCGGTCGCTTCGGTCGGGCGGATCGTGTCGGTGATCACCAGCTCTTTCAGCGCCGAACCGTCGACGCGAGCCACCGCCCCGCCTGACAGCACGCCATGGGTGATATAGGCCGCGACGCTCACAGCCCCCGCGTCGAGCAGCGCCTGCGCCGCATTGCACAGCGTGCCGCCCGAATCGACGATGTCGTCGATCAGGATGCAATGGCGGCCCTTCACATCGCCGATGATGTTCATCACTTCACTTTCGCCGGGGCGGTCGCGCCGCTTGTCGACGATCGCGAGCGGGGCATTGTCGAGCCGCTTGGCCAGCGCGCGGGCGCGCACGACGCCGCCCACGTCGGGGCTGACGACCATCAGGTCCTGGTCGCCGTAACGCGCCTGGATATCGGCGGCCATCACTGGCGCTGCATAGAGATTGTCGGTCGGGATATCGAAGAAGCCCTGGATCTGCCCGGCGTGGAGATCGACCGCCAGCACGCGGTCCGCCCCGGCACGGGTGATCAGATCCGCCACCAGCTTGGCCGAGATCGGGGTGCGCGGGCCGGGCTTCCGGTCCTGCCGAGCATAGCCGAAATAGGGCACCACCGCCGTGATCCGCTTGGCCGAGGCGCGCTTGAGCGCATCGATGCAGATCAGCAGTTCCATCAGATTGTCATTGGCCGGGAAGCTGGTCGGCTGGACCAGGAACACGTCTTCGCCGCGCACATTCTCGTGAATCTCGACGAACACTTCCTCGTCGGCAAAGCGCCGCACGCTGGCGTCCGTCAGTGGAAGTTCGAGATAGGCGGCGACCGCGCGCGCGAGCGGCAGGTTCGAATTGCCGGACATGATCTTCATCGCGCTGTTCCCCTTTTGCCGCATGGCGAATCGGGCATGCGGGCCTGCCGCGGGCTTAGCCGAGCGTCATCACATTGCAACAGAGCGGGCGGCGGCTTTTCCATAGCCAGCCCGCCGGTCGCACCGTCAGTCGATGCGGTGTTCGCCGCGAATCCAGCGGACCGTGCCCGAACTCGCCCGCATAACCACGCTGTGGGTCGTCATCTTGCCGCCGCGCAGCCGCTTGACGCCATCGAGCAGCGAGCCCGATGTGACGCCGGTGGCAGCGAAGATGCAGTCGCCCTTGGCGAGGTCTTCCAGCTTGTAGATGCGGTCGAGGTCCTCAATGCCCCAATTGCGCGCGCGCTTCTTCTCGTCATCGTTGCGGAACACCAGCCGCCCGTTGAACTGGCCGCCGACGCAGCGCAACGCCGCTGCGGCAAGCACGCCCTCGGGCGCGCCGCCCTGCCCCATATAGAGGTCGATCGTCGTATCGGGGTCGGTCACCGCGATCACCCCGGCAACGTCGCCGTCGCCGATCAGCACGACGCCGCATCCGATCGAGCGCAGCTCGGCGATCAGTTCGGCATGGCGCGGGCGGTCGAGCACGCAGACGATGATCTCATCCGGCTGCACGCCTTTGGCCGCAGCCACGGCGATCACATTTTCCGTCGGCGTCCGGTTGAGGTCGATTATGTCGGGCGGATAGCCCGGCCCAACCGCCAGCTTGTCCATATAGACGTCGGGCGCGTTGAGCAGGTTCCCTTCGTCCGCCGCTGCCAGCACCGCGAGTGCATTGGGCCCGGCCTTGGCGGTGATGGTTGTGCCTTCGAGCGGGTCGAGCGCAATGTCGATCTTCGGGCCGCGACCGGGCGCGCCGCCCACCTTCTCTCCGATATAAAGCATCGGCGCTTCGTCGCGCTCGCCTTCGCCGATCACCACGGTGCCGTCCATATAGAGCGTGTCGAACGCGCGCCGCATCGCTTCCACCGCCGCAGCGTCCGCAGCCTTCTCGTCCCCGCGACCGACCAACTGCGAAGCGGCAATCGCCGCGGCTTCGGTCACGCGGACCATTTCGAGCACGAGAACGCGGTCGAGCACGTTGTCGCCGGCGGGCTTCTTTGCGAGAATATCGGTATTCATGAGCGATTCAGTCCCAAAGGCAAAAGGTCCGGGGGCGCTTAGACACAAGGAGTGGCGCTTGTCGAGCATTGCGCCGGTTCCGGCCTGCAATTCATCCCAGCCGTGGCGGTCGGCGTGGCTTGTCGCCGCGCTGGCGCTGGCGGGTCCGGCCCAGGCGCAACAGTCCGAAGGCGCGAATCCCCAGGGAAGCAGCGCCGACGCGCTGGCTGCAGCGCGCAGCGCCTATGGCCCGCCCCCGCAGGTGGAGGATTGCTCGGCCGAGCAGGAAGCTGCGATCATTTCCGGCGAGATCATCGTGTGCCGCCGCAAGCAGGACACGAGCGAATATCTAACCGGCAGCCGCGAAGAGTCGCAGAGCCGCTACGCGCAGGAAACAATGTATGCCAACGATCCGCAGGCGCCCGATGTGGCCGGGCCGGGCATATTCCGCGGGCCAGCAACAGTCGGCAGCCTGTGCATCCCGGGACTGCAGAAGTGCCCGCCGCCGCCCGCGCTGATGATCGACGTGACTGCGCTGCCCCAGGCCCCGCCGGGATCGGACGCAGATCGAATCGCCAAGGGGCTGCCGCCGCTTGGCCGCGAAGCGCCACAGCCACCGCCAGAGCTGATTGCCGAACTGGGCCTGCCCGCGCCCGGCGAAGCAAGCGCGGAAGCCGAGGCCGAAAGCCCCGACGCTAGTCAGGCAGGATCGGCAGAACCAGAGGCTGGGCAGTAAGGCTGTCGGAACCTTCGAGCAGCGCCAGTGCCTGTGCCACGCAACGCTCGGGCCCCTCATGCGTCACCATCGCCACCAGCACATCGCCGCCGTCATCCGATCGCGCCTTCTGGATCAGGCTTTCGATCGACACCCCGGCATCGCGCATCGCGGCCGCGATCTCGGCCAGCACGCCCGGGCGATCCGCCACGGTGAAGCGCAGATAGGTCCGCTCCATGCGGTGCCCCGGCTCGGCCGGCGCCATCCTGGCAAGGCTCGCGACCGGGATCGAGAAGGGCGCACCCACCTCGTCGCGAGCGATGTCGATCAAATCGGCCACCACCGCGCTGGCGGTCGGCCCTTCGCCCGCGCCCGCACCCTGGAACAGCAAGCGCCCCGAGAAATTGCCTTCCGCCACCACGGCATTGGTCGGCCCGTCGACGCTGGCAAGCGGGTGCGATTTGGGAACGAGGCAAGGCCGCACGCGCTGCAGCAGGCGCGGCGCGCCGCTCTCATCGGGTTCGACGTCGGTCATTGCAATCAGCCTGATCACATAGCCCAGCGTATCGGCCTGGGCGATGTCGGCCGCCTGCACCCGAGCAATGCCGGTGGTTCGCACTGCATGGAAATCGATCCGCGCGCCAAAACCGATCGCGGCGAGTATCGCCAGCTTGTGCGCCGCGTCGATCCCTTCGATGTCGAAGGTGGGATCGGCTTCGGCATAGCCCTTGGCCTGCGCTTCGCCGAGCACTTCGGCGAAATCGGCCCCGGTATCCTCCATGGTGGAGAGGATGTAATTGCAGGTGCCGTTGAGGATGCCGTAGATTCGCTCGAGCTTGTTGGCGGAAGTGCCTTCGCGCAGCCCCTTCACCACCGGGATCCCGCCTGCAACCGCCGCTTCGAATTTGAGCGCGACGTCCCTCGCTTCGGCGAGCTCGGCCAGCGCCAGCCCGTGATGCGCGATCATCGCCTTGTTCGCGGTGACCAGCGGCTTGCCTGCGCCGAGCGCGGCCCGGGCCAAAGTCAAGGCGGGGCCATCCGAGCCGCCGACCAGTTCGACCACCACGTCGACATCGTCGCGCTGCGCCAGCGCCGCCATGTCGTCTTCCCAGCCATAGCGCGAAAGGTCGATTCGGCGTTCGCGATGGCGATCGCGCGCGCTCACCGCCACCAGCTCGATCGGTCGCCCGGCGCGGGCGGCGAGCAGGTCGCGATTGGTGTCGAGCAGCCGGATCACCCCGACGCCCACCGTGCCGAGCCCGGCCAAGCCGATGCGAAGCGGATCAGGCATGGGCCACCTCATCGCTGGCAAAGCCATAGGCGGCGCGCACCTCGTCTTCGATGCGCAAAGGCTTGCCGGTGCCGAGATCGACCCTGACCTGCACCAGGCGGATGTCGGCGCGATGGCTGCCATCGTCCGCTCCATGAAGCGAGACCAGCATGGTCATGCTGGAATTGCCGATATGTTCGACCGTCAGCCGCCCTTCGATCAGTTCGTCGTTACGGATCGGGACGAGGTAATCGACTTCCGCCCGGCGCACATGGAACTCAAGGTCACCGGGCAGGCCGGCAGTGCCGCGATCGCGCAGGAATTCGGTCACCAGCACATCGGCATATTCGAGATAGCGCGAGTTGAAGACGACCGACTGCGGGTCGACCTCAGCATAGCGCACGCGAAAGACATGGCGGAATGGATAGCTCATCGCCGCTGCCTCTAGCGCGAGCATAGGGGGCGAGGGAACCACTTTGTCTTGGGGCGGCGCTAGTTGGGCTTGGCCCCGACGATCACAGCGATCGCGCGCAGGGCCCGAGCTCGCCCATCACCAGCGCATAGTCGCGCGCGGCCTGCGCGCGTGCAGCGCCGTCGTTCGACAGGTTCGCTTCATCGGGCAGGCGGGGCGGCAGCGCGCAAGCGAGCCGGTACCACGCAATCGTCTCGGGCGCGGGCGGGCGGGCGGACTGGTCGATGATCTCTCCCCACGAGACGCCCCATGCGGGCTGGCGACCGGGCCGCCGCAATACAGTGATCGAAACCGGAGCGCCCGCTTCGGTCTTGAGGAAAATCTGCGTCTCCGATTCGCCGGCAAGATTGCCGGGCACGGACAATGCATCGCTGATCCCCGTGACAACGGGCGGCGAATCGGATGCTGCGAGCGCCGACAGGACCGGGCGCAGCCGCGCTTCGAGCTCGGGCGAATAGGCGAGCTGCGCCGATTCGCTGGCCAGCTGCAATTCGCCCGGTCGCCCGGGAACCGCCCGCGCGAAGAGCAGCACCTGCTGCTTGCGCAGTTTGGGCACCTTGCCGCGCGCATCGAGCGGCACATCCACGAGGTAACGCAGCTGCGCCCCCACCCCGCTCGTCCCCGCAATCAGGGCCAGCGTATCCGCCTCGATGAAGAGCCGTGCGAATCCCGGTGCGACTCCCGTCGTGCGCTCCGGTTCCAGCGCGATCTGGCGACGAATCTCCGCGCGCAATACCAGTTCGGAAGTGTCGGCGAGACCGACCAGGTCGGCATAGGTCAATTGCGCTTCGCGGGAATCGGGCGCAGCCGGCACCTGTGCCGATACCGCCAAGGGCAGCGTTGCGAGGGATAGAGCCAGAATCTTGATTTTGAACATTTATTTTGCCTCGCATGGAGCCAGTAATGCCACCGATTACCTTCACCTTGCGTGGCTTGTCCACGCAAGGCTAAAGCGCTCTAATAGCAGACAATCAGGTCTGAATCGGAAATTAACCGATAAAGCGTTTGCCTGAGCTTGGCTTGCCCGTTAAAGCGCCGGTCTTGAGCCGGGCTAAGTTGGGGACAAGACTAGCCGGGCTCTGATTGCGGGTCGCATCGCTGCTAGCTCGCAATGCGTCCGGGTCGGTCGACTGCCGCCCGGTCAGGGAGGAAATGGAGTTCGAGGCTCCGCAAACTTCGTTTTGCGGTCGCCTAACTGTCGGGCTTTCAGCCTGACGAAGTGAATGGAGAGAAAGCGACTGGATGGCTTACGCTGACCAAACAACAAGCGGCAACCGGATAGTCTCCATCGTTCTGGTGGGACTGATTCACGTAGTTGTCGGCTATATCTTCATCAGTGGCCTGGCGATTGAAGCGGTGAAGAAAGTTGCCGAACGTGTGACCACGATCGACATCGAAGAACCGCCGCCGCCCGAGCCCGAGGATGAACCGCCGCCGCCCGAGCCTCAGCAGCAGGCTCCGCCGCCGCCCGTGGCTCCGCCGCCGCCGATCAATATCGCGCCGGCACCGCCCCCGATTCAGACCCGGCCCACGATTCCGCCGCCAGCTCCGCCTGCGTTGGTCGTGCCGCCGCCGGCTCCGCCCGCAGCGCCTTCAAGGGCGCGCGGCGCGACTCCGGACAATCAGCGTCGCTGGGCTGCCCGTATCCAGGAAAATTATCCGTCGCGCGCTTTGCGTGAGGAAATCCAGGGAACCGTGGGCGTGAACGTTTCGATCAGCCCCGATGGGCGCGTATCCGCATGTTCCGTCGCTCGCTCTAGCGGCTCGTCGATCCTTGACGAAGCGGCTTGCCAGGGGATGCAGCGCTACGCGCGTTTCAATCCTGCGCTTGACGCGGCCGGCAATCCGACCACGGGCCAGTATTCAACCAGCATTACCTACCAACTGAATTAGGCCGCGCGGCTTCGCACCAAGCCCAAGGCCCTTTGGGGACAATTTTTTAAGAGGACTTTTCGCAATGACTATCGAACTTCTTGCACCGGCTGCCGATGTTGCGCCGAACCAGTTTGGCTTCTGGGAAGCGATGCAGCAGGGCGGCCCCGTCGCCTGGTTCATTCTCACCATCATGATCATCATGAGCGTCGGTTCGTTCTACATCCTGATCACCAAGCTCTTCGAGCAAAACAAGATCATGAAGCAGTACCGCACCGAAGTGTCGGCCAAGTTCTGGCAGGCCGGTTCGCTCAAGGACGGCGCGACCAAGCTCGAAAAGAACAGCGCATGGCGCCAGGTTATCGACGACGCTCTCAAGGCTGAAGACGAGCACGCCAAGATGACCGACAAGCTCGAAGCTCATGACTGGATGCACGGCTCGCTGCAGCGTTCGCAGGACTCGATCAACGCCAAGCTCGCTGGCGGCCTGCCGTTCCTCGCCACTGTCGGCGCGACCGCGCCGTTCGTCGGCCTGCTCGGCACCGTTATCGGGATCTACCGCGCTCTGATCAACATCGGCATCGCCGGTTCGGCCTCGATCGACAAGGTCGCCGGCCCGGTCGGTGAAGCCCTGATCATGACCGCGATCGGTCTGTTCGTGGCTGTGCCTGCCGTGTTCGCCTACAACTGGCTGCAGGGCCGCAACCGTCGTATCGCCGAACACCTCTCGGCCTTCTCGACCGACATTCTTGCGAACCTGAGCTCGAATGGCGCCGTGAAGCCGGCAGTCAAGGCAGCTGCTGCCAAGCCCGCTGGCGCCTCGACGGCTCCCAAGGCCTGATCGCTGTAGATGACCGGGGGCGGCGCCAGCGCTGCCCCCGCCATCCACGACCCTCAGCGAAGTTTTACGGATAGGATTTAGCAATGGCGATTTCGATGGGAGGCAAGGGCGAGACCCCGATGTCGGACATCAACACCACGCCGCTCGTGGACGTGATGCTGGTGCTTCTGATCATCTTCCTCATCGCGGTTCCGGTGGCGATCCAGACGATCGAGAAGCTCGAAATTCCGGTGATGGAATCGATCGAGTCGAAGGATAAGGTCGAAAACCTTCTCCTTACCGTCAGCACCACCGACGCAGCCGGACGCAGTGCCGGCGAGCCAGGCTTCGAAGGCGCATCGCGCAGTGGCGAATGCCGCGTCTACTTCAACAACATCACCCCGGTGACGTCGGAGCAGCTCTACGACCAGGCATTCGCGCGTCTCGACGCAATCGTGACCCGCGCAGGCGGCCCCGAAGCGATCATGCAAAACCCCGACCAGATTCCCCAGGTGCACATTCGCGGCGACGTGAATGCACCGTGGCGCTGTGTCGCTGGTGCGATCTACAATGTGCAGGCTGCGGGCTATCCCACGGTCGGCTTCATCTCGAACCCGGTCGAACCCGGGATCTGACGCGCCTAGAAGAGAAATAGGAGACTACGCCCATGGCAATGTCAGGCGGCAAAGACGATGGCGCGCCGATGATGGAAATGAACATGACGCCGTTGATCGACGTCCTGCTCGTTCTCCTGATCATGTTCATCATTACCATCCCGGTGGCGACGCACTCGGTCGATATCGACCTTCCGCAGCCGAGCCCGCCGACCGATGTTCCGATCGACCCGATCAAGAACAAGCTTGTTCTGACGGCCGACAACCAGGTGTTGTGGAATGCCCAGCCGGTCACTCTTGGTGAACTGGTTTCGCTGCTGCAGGACACGCTGGCGATCCAGCCCGAGCCCGAACTCCAGTTCGAGCCCGAAGCGCAGGCGAGCTATGAACTCTCGGCCAATGTGCTGCGGATCATCAAGGCGTCGGGCGTCACCAAGTTCGGCTTCGTCGGAAACGAGAAGTACCGTTCGTTCGGCACCGGTGGACCCGGAGCGGTTGGCGGCCAGCAGTAAGGCTGCAAGCCAAACACATTTCGAAGAAGGGGCGGAGCGATCCGCCCCTTTTTTGTTGCCCGGTGCGGATCGGCCAGCAAGCCCAAGGCCCTGATCTGTCTGCGATCTTGCCAATCATTCGCGGTATGTTATGTTGTCACATCGCTCGCGCAGAGCGGGCGTGCAATCGGGAGAAATGCCATGCCCTACGCCTTGCGCCGCCGCCCGCCACCGTCGCGCCCGCTGAGCGACATGAACGTCACCCCTTTCATCGATGTCCTGCTGGTCTTGCTCATCATGCTGATCATGGCGGTGCCCATGGCCACCCATGTGACCGAGATCGACCTGCCCAGCGGCCCGGGGCCCTTCATACCGAACGATATCGAGAACACGGTTGCGATCGACGCCGGAGACCGGCTCTACTGGAACGGCAATGCGGTCAACCGCGCCGATTTGTCGCGCATGGTGCAGGCGGCCAGTGCCTTGCCGCGCGAGCCCCTGCTGCGCTTCGAACCCGATGGCTCAGCCAGCTACGACGCCTCGGCCAAAACCATCGCGCTGATCAAGGATTCGGGGGCGACGAGGTTCGCTTTCGTTGGCAACCACATGCACAAGGATTTCGGCAATTAGGAGCTGGCGGGAAGCGGCTATTCCTCGGCCGCTTCCCGCGCATCCACCCGCATCGCCTCGCCTGCCAGCGTTTCCGCCTCCAGCAGCAATTCCTCATCGATCGCGCCTTGCGGCACCGCTTCGCGCCCGATCATCGTCATCACCGGCACAGCCAAAGGGCTCACCCGGTCGAGTTCGACATGGACAAGTTCGCGGGCAGAGCGTTCGAGCAAATCCGCCAGCCGCCCTACATCGGTCATCCGCGCGCGGGCATCGGCCCAGGCCGCTTCAAGCAGCACGTGGTCTGGCTCGTATTTGCGCAGCACGTCGTAGATCAGGTCGGTCGAAAAGGTCACCTGCTTGCCGCTCTTGCGCTTGCCGGGGTGTTGGCGCTCGACCAGCCCGCTGATCACCGCGACCTCGCGGAAGGCACGGCGCAGCAAATGCGATTCCTGCACCCAATCGACGAATTCGTGCTCGAGGATATCGGGTGACAGCAGCGGGGCCGGAACGGTCACCGGCTTCAGCCCCCACACCGCAAGCGAATAGTCATTGGCAACGAAGCCGCCCGGCTGCAGCCCGCGATCCTCCATCCGCCGCGTGATCAGCATGCCCAGGCTCTGGTTCGCGTTCCAGCCTTCGAACGTGTAATAGACGCTGTAGTGCTTGCGCTCGTGCGGGAAGCTCTCGACCAGCAGCATGCCCGGCCCCGGCATTTGCGAGCGCCAATCCTGCACTTCCAGCCATTCGCGCACATCGTCGGGGAAGCGCGCCCAGCCCGCCCGGTCGACCAGCATCTCGCGTACACGCGCGGAAAGATGCGTCGTCAGCGGCATGCGCGCACCGCCATACGACGGAATGGTGGCGCTCTTCTTCGCGGCGCGCACCACCACGTCCATGTCCTTGAGCTGTTCGACCTCCAGGCTCATTCCGGCGAAGAAGAACGTGTCGCCGGGTGACAGCGTCGCGGCGAAGCGTTCTTCCACCCTCCCCAGGCTGCGCCCGTTGCGGAACCGCACGGTGAGCATTTCGCTATCGATGATGATCCCGGCATTCATGCGGTGGCGCTGGGCATGTTCGGGATGGGTCAGCCGCCACACGCCCTCCCTGTCGCGAACGATCCGCTTGAACTTGTCATAGGCGCGCAGCGCGTAACCGCCGTTCTCGACGAAGCCGAGCACACGCTGCCAGTCATCGGGCGTGACCCAGCTATAGGCCAGCGTCGAGCGCACTTCGCCCAGCAGCGCATCTTCCGCGAATGGCCCCGCGCAGGCGCAGGCCATCACATGCTGCGCCAACACGTCGAGCCCGCCCGGCCGGAACTCCTCGCCGTCGCGCTGGCCTTCGTCGACCGCATCCTTGGCGGCCGTCGCTTCAAGGAATTCGAAGCGGTTTCCCGGCACCAGGATCGCACGACTGGCTTGATCGAGCCGGTGGTTGGCGCGGCCGATGCGCTGCAGCAGGCGCGACGAGCCCTTGGGCGCGCCCATCTGCACCACGCAATCGATGTCGCCCCAATCGACGCCAAGATCGAGGCTGGCGGTGCAGACCAGCGCGCGCAGCTCGCCGCGCGCCATCGCGCCTTCGACCTTGCGACGCGCCTCGGCCGAAAGGCTGCCGTGGTGGATACCGATCGGAAGCTTGTCCTCGTTCACGTCCCACAACAGCTGGAAGATGAACTCGGCGAGGAAACGCGTGTTGGTGAAGACCAACGTGGTCCGGTTGCGCTTGATCGTGTCATAGAGCTGCGGGATCGCCCAACGCCCGGCATGCCCGCCCCACGGCACGCGCTCTTCAAAGGGCAGCAGGATTTCGACCTCGGGCGCGGCGCCCCGCTCGCCTTCGACCAGCTCGACCGTATCGACATCCCGCCCCCCCGAGTCGCTTTGGGGCGCCAGCCACCCCCGAAAACCTTCCGGATCGGCGACTGTGGCAGAGAGCGCCACCCGCTGCATATCGGGCGCAATCGCCTGCAGCCGCGAAAGGCTGAGTGCGAGCAGGTCTCCCCGCTTGCCGGTGGCAAAGGCGTGCACCTCGTCCACCACCACGCGCTTCAGCCCGCGGAACATCTCGAAACTGTCGGGATAGCTGAGGAGGAGGGAAAGGCTTTCCGGCGTAGTCAGCAAGACATGCGGGGGCCTTACCCGCTGGCGCTTCTTGCGTTCGGCTGGCGTGTCGCCGCTGCGTGTTTCGACGCGTATGGGCAGGCCGATCTCTTCGATCGGCGTGAGGAGATTGCGCTGCACGTCATGCGCCAGCGCCTTGAGCGGTGAGACATAGAGCGTGTGCAGCCCCTCGGGCGGTGCCGCACCATCCAGCCTCGATGCACAGAAATCCGCCAGCGTCGGCAGGAAGCCCGCCAGCGTCTTGCCCGCGCCCGTATCCGCCACCAGCAGAGCGTGCTTCCCCGCGTCCGATGCGGCGAGCATTTCTCCCTGGTGCCGCCGCACACGCCATCCCCGCCCGGCGAACCAGGCGGTGATTTCATGTGGGACCAGAGGCAGTGCGTTCACGCTCCGCAAGGAAGCAAATCGCGCGACCCGTGGGAAGCGATAATGACGGGCGCTAGTGCCCCACGCTTTCGCCGCGTTCGAGGCCGCTCAATGCCAATTGCTCGTCGATCTGCGCCAGCAGTCGAGCAAGCCCTTCCTCGCTGTCGCTTTCGGCGCGCGCGACCAGCACGTCCTGCGTGTTCGATGCGCGCAGCAGCCACCAGCCGTCATCGGTGGTGACGCGCACCCCGTCGGTCGTGTCGGCCACGGCATCGCTTTCGGCGATCCGCTGCGCAATCTCGCCAATCGCGGCAAACTTGCGGCTTTCATCGACCTGGAAGCGCAGCTCCGGCGTGTTGAGCATCGCGGGCATCTCGCCGCGCAGCTGCGTGACCGACTTGCCCAGCCGCGCGCTGGCCGCAAGCAGCCGCACCCCGGCATAGAGCGCATCGTCAAAGCCGTAATAGCTGTCGGCAAAGAACACGTGGCCGCTCATCTCGCCCGCCAGCGGCGAGGAAACTTCCTTCATTTTGGACTTGATCAGCGAATGGCCGGTCTTCCACATCAGCGGGCGCCCGCCGCATTCGGCGACGCGATCGAACAATGCGCGGCTGGCCTTCACATCGGCGATCACCGTCGCGCCGGGATGCGATTTCAGCACGTCCTCGGCATAGATCATCAGCAGCTGGTCGCCCCAGATCACGCGGCCCTGGCCATCGATCGCACCGATCCGGTCGCCATCGCCATCGAAAGCCACTCCGAAATCGAGCTGCTTTGCCGCGACGAGCGCCTTGAGGTCGGCCAGATTGGCTTCGACCGTCGGATCGGGATGATGATTGGGGAAGTTGCCATCGACTTCAGTGAAGAGCAGGTGATGCTCGCCCGGCAAGCGCGCAGCAAGCTTTTCGAGCGCGGGCCCGGCAGCGCCATTGCCCGCATCCCAGCCGACCTTGATGCCAGCCAGCGCACCCGGATCGATCCCGGCGAGACCTTGCAGCAGGCGTTCGACATAGTCGTCGAGGATTTCATGCACTTCGATGCTGCCCGTGCCATTGGCCCAGGCGCCGCGCGCCGCGAGATCGCCCAGCAGCTGGATGTCCGCCCCGAAGAACGGACGCCCCTGGAATACCATCTTGAAGCCATTGTAATTGGCGGGATTATGGCTGCCGGTTATCTGAATGCCGCCGTGCACATCCTCGGCTGAGGCTTCGGCGTAATAGAGCATCGGGGTCGGGCCCATGCCAACCCGCACGACGTCACACCCGCTGGCGGTGAGCCCTTCGACCAGCGCGTGTTCGAGCATCGGCGAGCTCACCCGCCCGTCATAGCCGACCGCGACCTTTTGCCCCCCCGCTTCGCGCAGCAGCGTTGCGAAGCCGCGCCCGATCGCGCGCGCGTCATCGGGGCCGAGCGTTTCGCCGATGATCCCGCGGATATCGTATTCGCGCAGTACGGTGGGATGGAATCTATGTGTCATGTCTAATGCCTTGAAATCCTGCGGCCGGGCCTAAGCCAGCCGCATTTGCCCTGCAATCGTGCCAATCGAACTACGACGGAATTTCGGGCGGCAGTTCGGCCAGCAACAGGTCGCGCGCGGCATTGGCCTCATGCACCTGCTCGTTTGTTCCGCCGCGATCGGGGTGGACCATCGCCACCAGCCTTTTGTGCGCTTCGACGATCTGCTGCCGCTTCGCGCCCTGGTCGACGCCGAGCAATTGTCGGGCCCGCTCGATCGCGCGCTGCCGCGTGGAGGCGCCGCGCAGATACTCCCACGGCCAGCGACCGAAGATGAGCTTGCACCCCAGCGACAGCAGCGCCGCGATGACCAGCAGGCGCAGCATCAGGCGAGCTCGAGCCTTGGCTGCGGCGGGATGAATTCGGGCAAGGCCAGCGACTTGACCAGTTCGCGCAATTCCTGCCGCGCGACGAGGTGGCTGGTGCCGAGTTCGCCCAGATGGCCCTTGTCGAGTAGCGTCAGCCCCGACGGGAACAGCTCGCGATAGATCACGCGTTCGGAAAGGCCCTGCGCCACGCGGAAACCGACCCGCTTCGAAAGCTCTGCCAGCGCCTGTTCGATACGCGCCATGTTGCGCGCTTCGACGTGGCCGGTGCGATTGCGCACCACCACCCAGTCCATCTGGCGGCGCTGCTGCTCGATCGTGGCACGGCTGCGCTTGAGCCGCGCTTCCCAGATCAGTTCGGCATAAAAGCTCAGCCGCTTGACCTTGAAAGTCTCGCCTTCGACTTGCCCGATCAGGTCGAAATCGACGAAGCTGTCGTTCATCGGCGTGACCAGCGTGTCCGCCTCGGTCGCGGCATGGCGAGCCAGCGGATCGTCGCGCCCCGGCGTGTCGAACACGACATAGTCGGCGTCGGCCCCAAGCTCCGCCACCAGCGCTTCAAGCCCGTCGACATCGCCTTCAAAGACCCTGCATTCCGCACTCGGCAAAGCCACCTGGCGGCGCTGCGCCGTATCGGCGCGATTCTCGAGATAGCGCGCCATGGTGCGCTGGCGCTGGTCGAGGTCGATCGCCACGACCCGCGCCCCGCGATAGGCCAGCGCGATCGCGATATGCACCGCCGTGGTCGACTTGCCGGTACCGCCTTTCTCATTGGCGAAGACGATCCGGTGCGGGAGCCTGGCGGACATTTCTGGCGGGGCCTTTCGATCTGCTTGTATCGCCCGCATGTCGGGCGCTAGGGGAGGGAAAATCCATATCGGAGGGGCTGCCCGCGTGCAAACCGCCACTACGCTCGACATGTTGAGAAATGCCCTGGCCGCGCTGCGCGCCGGGGGCGGCAGCGTGGCGCTCGTGCCGACCATGGGCGCGCTCCATGAAGGGCACCTGACGCTGGTGCGCGAAGCGCGCAAGGCATGCGATCACGTCGTCGCGTCGATCTTCGTCAATCCTACCCAGTTCGGCCCGAACGAGGATCTCGACGCCTATCCGCGCCAGCTGGCAGCGGATTCGGCCATGCTCGAAGCAGAAGGCGTCGCGCTGCTCTGGGCTCCGGGGGTCGAGGCGATGTATCCGGCGGGTTTCGTCACTTCGATCAGCGTCAGCGGCGTGAGCGACAATTTCTGCGGGGCGGCACGCCCGGGCCATTTCGACGGCGTGGCGACAGTGGTGTGCAAGCTGTTCAACCAGGTCATGCCGGACAAGGCCTTCTTCGGCGAAAAGGATTACCAGCAGCTGGCTGTGATCCGCGCGATGGCGCGCGACCTCGACCTCACCCGGCCGCATGTGCGCGACATCATCGGCGTTCCGACCGTGCGCGAGGCTGACGGGCTCGCGATGTCGAGCCGCAACCGTTATCTTTCGCCCGAAGACCGCGCGAACGCGGCCGCGCTGCCGCGCGAAATGAAGGCCGCGATTTCCGCAATCGAGGCTGGAGAGGATGTCGGCGAAGCGCTGGCCACGCTCGAACGCAGGCTGGTCGAGGGCGGTTTCGCTTCGGTCGATTACGCCGCGCTGGCCGATGCGCAGTTGCTCGCGCCGCTCACCAGCCTGCCGCCAGCGCCCGCACGCCTGCTGGTCGCTGCCAGGATCGGCGGAACCCGCTTGATCGACAATATGGCAGTTGGTTAGCCAATCCCTGTTTTGCCTCGGCAGGATAGTTGGTAAACACCCTGTTAGGAGTTTTGAAAGCAAGGCGCATAAGCCTTGGTTCAAACCGAGAGGACTAAACGAGGCGGATGACCAACGACTCGCGCCTTGAATATTGGGAAGCCATGGCGCAGATCGCGCAGGCGCGCACGCTCGTCGCTTTCCGGCGCGCGATTTATGAAGTGCTCAAGGCGATCGAGTTCGGCGGCGTCTATTTCGTGGCTCCGGTGGTGGCTGACCGGCGGGTGGGCCGGGTGTTCTGGAACGTCGGCTTTCCCAAGGAATGGGAGGCCGCCTACAAGCAGAGCGGCCGCTGGGACGATCCCTTGCCCAATCTTGCGCTCAATCGCGGCAACGCCTTCCGCTGGTCCGACGCGGGCACGATCGCCTGCCTCGACGAATGCGGATCGGCCTATCTCGACAGGCTCGAGGAAGTCGGGATGGGCGAAGGCGTGGCGGTGCATTGCACCGGCCCCTATGCGCGATCGGGCTTTGTGGGCGTCGGCATGCCGAGCCATCCGGAAGCGCTCGACGATGCAATGGTGCGCCAGGTGCAGGTCGCGGCGCAGCTTTGCTTCCACCGCTATTGCGACCTCGTCGGCGCGTTCAAGGAAGAAGTGCCCGACCTGTCGCAACGCGAACTCGACGTGATTCGCTGGATCGGCGAAGGCAAGAGCAATGCCGTGATCGCGGAGATCCTCGGCATCTCGAAGAACTCGGTCGACAGCTATGTGAAGCGCATTTTCGCCAAGCTCGATGTGTCCGATCGCACGGCTGCGGCGGTGCGTGCGGTGTCGCTGGGGCTGATCGCACCAGGCAAGCATTATCGCGAAGCGGCGCACCGCCCGCGCTGGCTTACCTGACAATTTTCCACTGACCCCCAATTGAGGGACAAGCCAAATCGAACTGCCCCAGCTAGAGGCAGTTGAGAAATGGCATCAGAGCCTTTCGGGTTCCAAGCCGGGCGTCACCAGAAAAACTGGGACCCCGGCTTTTTCATTTCTATATCAATGATTTGGAGCGAGGACTGCGGCTGGAGCGGGTGAAGGGAATCGAACCCTCGTCGTCAGCTTGGGAAGCTGCTGCTCTACCATTGAGCTACACCCGCCTGCATCGCTTGCGGCAGGGATGCGCCATTGGCACAGTCGGCGCTCGCCGGTCAATCGCAATCACCCATAGCGGCCAGTGATCGGACAGCGCCCTTGCCAGCGGCGCGCCCGCGCGCCATTGCATCTGCTGAAGGAGAGACTCAGGACTCATGCGTCAGATTGATCATTTCATTGTCGGAGGTGCAGGTGCTCCTTCGGCCCGCAAGCACCAGGTATGGAACCCCTCGACGGGTGAGGTTCAGGCCGAGGTTGTGCTGGGCGATGCGGCGCTGCTGCAGCGCGCGGTCGAAGCGGCGAAGGCGGTGCAGCCGGCCTGGGCGGCGACCAATCCGCAAAGGCGCGCGCGAGTGATGTTCGAGTTCAAGCGGCTGGTCGAAGCCAACAAGCAGGCACTGGCCGAAATGCTCGCGAGCGAGCACGGCAAGGTGGTCGAGGATGCGCATGGCGACATCCAGCGCGGGCTCGAAGTGATCGAATATGCCTGCGGCATCCCGCAGGCGCTGAAGGGCGAGTATACGCCGAGCGCAGGCCCGGGGATCGACGTCTATTCGATGCGGGTGCCGCTGGGCATCGGCGCGGGGATCACTCCGTTCAACTTCCCCGCGATGATCCCGATGTGGATGTTCGGCATGGCGTGCGCGGCGGGCAATGCCTTCATCCTCAAGCCCAGCGAGCGCGATCCGAGCGTACCGGTGCGGCTGGCTGAGCTGTTCCTCGAAGCGGGCGCCCCCGAAGGCGTGCTGCAAGTGGTGCATGGCGACAAGGAAATGGTCGATGCAATCCTCGACCATCCTGACATCGCGGCGATCAGCTTCGTCGGCTCGTCCGACATCGCGCAGTATATCTACTCGCGCGGCACCGCGAACGCGAAGCGGGTGCAGGCCTTTGGTGGGGCGAAGAACCACGGCATCGTGATGCCCGACGCCGATCTCGACCAGGTGGTGAACGATCTGGCCGGGGCCGCCTTCGGCTCGGCGGGTGAGCGCTGCATGGCGCTGCCGGTGGTGGTTCCCATCGGCGAGGATACTGCCGACAAGCTGCGCGAGAAGCTGATCCCGGCGATCAACGCGCTGCGCGTGGGCGTGTCGACCGACAAGGATGCGCATTACGGCCCGGTCGTGACCCCCGAACACAAGGCGCGGGTCGAGCAATGGATCACCACTGCCGAGCAGGAAGGCGGCGAGATCGTGATCGACGGACGCGGCTTCTCCTTGCAGGGACACGAGAAGGGCTTCTTCATCGGCCCCACGCTGATCGACCGCGTGACACCGCAGATGAAGAGCTACCAGGAAGAGATCTTCGGCCCCGTGCTGCAGATCGTGCGCGCGAAGGACTTCGAGGACGCGCTCAAGCTGCCGAGCGAGCACCAATATGGCAATGGCGTGGCGATCTTCACCCGTAACGGCCATGCTGCGCGCGAGTTCGCGAGCCGGGTCAATGTCGGCATGGTGGGGATCAACGTGCCGATCCCGGTTCCGGTGGCCTACCACAGCTTCGGTGGGTGGAAACGTTCGGGCTTTGGCGACATCGACCAATACGGCATGGAAGGCCTCCGCTTCTGGACCAAGACCAAGAAGGTCACCCAGCGCTGGCCCGATGGCGGCGGCGACGGTTCCAACGCCTTCATCATCCCGACAATGGGCTAGTATCTCCGGCTGGATTGCTCGCCAGACGGGATACTTTAAGTAGGTTTGATGCCCTTCGAAGAAGTAACCGCAGCGGAGTCAAATTTTCGCGCAACTGCCGCGCACCTGCTCGCCGCGGCATTGGCGATCTTGGCAACGCCTCCGCTTGTGGCTTCGAGCACTTCACAGCGCGCCGGGATTCCGGCCGCATTCCACGGGCACTGGGCTGTGGATGCCGCCGAGTGCACGAACCCATATGCCACCAGGAAATTGACAGTCGATGGCTTCGACATGCCGGAATTGAGCGAATCGACGATCCGGGTCGATCTGCTGGGCAAGCGAGGCGACAGCATGTTGATGGAATACAGCACTACCGTTACCGACGTCGTTTATAGGGGGCGGCGCTTGATCCACCTGTCGCGCGATGGCCAGCGCCTCTCGATCGAAGAGCTTGGCGAAGTCGAAATCGGATCGATCGATCCCGAATGGAAGCCGGACCCACTGGCCCGGTTGCACGAGCCGGGCGAAGCGCCGGTCCGCAGGGAGGTGCTGGTGCGATGCGAAACCAAGGGCCAATGAGCCGCTTTTGGCTTTTCTGCGCCATGTTGGTGCTGGTAGCGGCACCCGCGATTGCAGATGACAAACGCATCGCGCTTACCTTTGACGATATCCCCCGACAGGCGGGGGCCTTCTTCACTCCCGAAGAGCGGACCGAGCGACTGATCGCCGCCTTGCAGGAGGCGAAAGTCGAACAGGCTGCGTTCTTCGTAAATCCAGGGCGACTTGAAACGCCCGATGGCGTCAATGGCGAAGCGCATGTCGCGGCTTATGTCGCGGCAGGCCATGTCATCGCCAATCATTCCTTTAGCCACCGACACTTGAGCAAGAGCACGGCCGAGGACTATCTCGCCGATATAGACCAGGCAGGGCATTGGCTTGCAGGGCGCGACGGATACCGCCCCTGGTTCCGTTTCCCGTATCTTGACGAAGGCGCCGACAACAAGGCGAAACGCGATGCAGTGCGCGCGGGGCTGGCTGAACGAGGTCTGCGCAACGGCTATGTTACGGCCGACGGCTCCGATTGGCACCTGGAAGCCCTGGCCGTCGAGGCCAGGAAGGCAGGGCGTGAAATGGATATGAACGCTCTTCGCCGCCTCTATCTGCAATCGCAGCTGAGTGGAGTCGCCTATCACGACGCCCTTGCCCGCCGCACGCTGGGGCGGTCGCCCGCACATGTGCTCCTCCTGCATGAGACGGACCTTGCCGCTCTGTTCCTGGTCGATCTCGTGACCGAGTTGCGCCGCGACGGCTGGACTATAATCACTGCTGACGAGGCCTATCGAGATCCGATTGGAGAGGCGATGCCCGACGTCCCATACAGCTGGGGGACCTTGACCGGTTCCATGGCGTGGGAGCAAAATGTCGAGCCACCGCTCTCGCCTATATGGATGGGGACATCGATGGTAAGCTGGGTGTTCGAAACGCGGGTAGTCAAGCAGGATTCATCGGGAAAGGCACAATAGGCATTGCTTCCGTGCGATGACGCATCAATGATGGATGGATGAGTATGAGAGAGCTTCTGTCACCGATCCTTGTCGTTTCCCTCGCCGCGTGTGGCAATTATGGGGGCACCGATTTCCCTCCTGCCCCTCCGACTGGAGGAAGTGTTTGCGACGCTGCCCCCGCACAATACCACATCGGCCAGGAAGCAAACTCTGCAACAGGAGCGGCGATCCTGCGTGATAGTGGCGCAAAGACGCTACGTTGGGGTCCGCCCAATTCCGCATGGACGATGGATTATCGCGAAGATCGGGTGAACGCCCGCTATGACGACGCGATGAAAATCACGGAAATCACTTGCGGGTAATCACAAAGGAATTTCCTCCAACCGCATGCAAGGTGGCGGAGCGGGCGCTCAAGTTGAAAGCAGACTAGTTCCAGCCAGGTTGAGAAAGGGCATCGACATGAAGAATTCCAGCCTGGGCATCATTGCAAGCGCCGCCGCCCTGGTACTTGCTGCATGCGGCGGCGAAAGCGAACCCGCAGCCACTCATGACAGCGCCAGCGGTGCGACGCCCGGCGAAATGGCATCCGAAGCAAGCGAAGCCACTTCCATGCCAGCTGCGGACGATGTCTCTACTGTCGATGGCACCACGCTAGCTGACTTCACCGGCGATCCCGCTGCAGGCGCAAAGATATTCATGCAGTGCCGCTCGTGCCACGTTGTCGAACCCGGTGTGAACCGTGTCGGCCCTTCGCTGGCGGGCATTGTCGGCCATGCAGCTGGAGCGATCGATGGCTACAATTATACCCCGGCAAATTCTGGCAGCGGCATCACCTGGACGCCCGAAAAACTCTTTCAATATCTCGAGAATCCGCGGCGGGTGATCCCCGGTACCAAGATGGCCTTTGCCGGCCTCAGGAACGGACAGGATCGCGCCGATGTGATCGCATATCTGCAGGCGCCAGGCGAATAGTCCTGGAGCGACGCCCGACGAAGCGAACGCTGCGTTCACTTTCATTTCCTGCCTCAAATCCGCTTGGTTTTTGTGCCACCTGAGGCAAAAAATGCGCAAGAGTAGCATCAAGTATAACTCAATATCGCGAGCTTCGAAGGGCCGCAAATCGACCGGGCCGGGATTGATGCAGCGTCTAAAAGTCCGGCGCATAGTGGCTTTGTCGCACTCGTGCAGCGTCTCACCGCAAATATTGGCACCCCGGCATCGATTCGCGATTCCGGGCTAGCGCAATTGTTGAACTGTGCGGACGATGGTCTAAAGCAGCTTTCGCGATGGATACCAAGGTACTACAACGACAGCGTAAAAAGGCTGTGGTCGGAGACGACCATCCGCTGTTTCGCGATGCCTTGGGTCAATTGGCTGAAGCGTTGATCCCCTGTGCCGAAATCGGCCTCGCGGAATCAATGGGTGAAGTATTCGAACTGGCGGAACAGGGGGCTCCGCCCGACATTTTCCTGCTCGACCTGATGTTTCCGGGCATGGACATTCCCGTCACCCTGCCAGAATTGCGCAAGCAATATCCACTCGCTTCGATCGTGCTAATCTCGATGGTGAGTGACGAACCGACCATTGCATTAACGATGCAATCGGGCGGTGACGGGTTCATCCACAAGGCCGTTTCGCGAGAGCGCTGTATTGACGCCATCTCGCGCGTGCTTGCGGGCGAGTATGTGATCGAGCGAGAAGATCTGGACGCCGCTTCGGACGCGCTGGCTGAAAACCTCGGCCCAACCCTGACTGCGAGGCAGCGGGTTGTGCTCGATATGTTGGCGACTAACGCCTCAAACAAGTTGATCGCGCGCGAACTGGGAATCTCGCACCTTACCGTTCGGTTGCATGTATCTGCCCTGTTGCGCGCGCTTGGAGTCGCCAACCGCAAGGATGCCGTCGCCAAGGCCAATGCACTTGGCCTATTGAGCGGCGGTTGAGCGAAGCTTCGCACCCAGGCGGATAGCATTCACCAGCGAACGCAGTTCGGCCGGATTGACCGGCTTTTTTACCACCAAAAGGCTTTCAGCCGCGGCCAGTTCCGCAATCGCGTCAGTGTCATGGCCGGTGATGACCAGCGCCGGCGCGTCAGGTCCGAGCGAAGCGCGATAGGCGGCAATGCAATCACTTCCGGTCACCCCGCCGCCCAAATCGAAATCGGAGATCAATAGATCATAGGCTGGCTCGATCAGATCGGGGATAGCAAGGCATGCATCTACTGCACATCCCCATCCAGCCAGCATCTCGGCAGAGGCTTCCAGAATATCTGGCTCATCCTCAACCAGCAGTACGCGAAATCCGCTCAACGGACTTGGAATGTCAGATCGCCGGTTGCGGAACGAGATTGTTCTCGGAGCGACGCGGCCCCGATGCGGTACCATCCCTGCGATCGCCGCGCAGGTCCCTCGGCCCAATTCCGACCGCAGGTTCACATCCAGATCGAGCAGCTCACCCATGCGCCGTACAATCGACAAGCCCAAACCGACTCCGTGCCGGTCCCGGTCGCCCAATTTTCGGACTTGATAGAATTCCTCGAACACATGCGGCAATTCCTCGGACGAAATTCCCGGCCCGCGATCCCACACTTCAATCGCAATACGACCGCCGCGAAGCCGTGCGCCAATCACAATATCGCCGCCGTCCGAATATTTGATCGCATTGGACAACAGGTTTTGAACCATCGAATGAAGCAAAACCCGGTCGGTCATCACAACGTGTCGGGTTGCCACCAGGCGTATGCGCGAAGAGGCCCAGTCAGCGACTTCTTCATTCTGTGCCACAAGCTCACGCAACAATGCCCCCAGGG
The DNA here is from genome assembly GCF_052683155.1 of Altererythrobacter sp. Z27. Lineage (NCBI taxonomy): Bacteria > Pseudomonadati > Pseudomonadota > Alphaproteobacteria > Sphingomonadales > Erythrobacteraceae > Altererythrobacter > Altererythrobacter sp. Z27. The sequence goes on from NZ_JBQYMC010000001.1 coordinate 1,765,206, forward strand.
CGACAGGCTCAATCCGGGGAACCAGCTTGCCGCTATCAAGCTGAGACACATCGAGCAGCGACCGGAAAAGCCCCGACACACCGACAAGCGATCGTTCGATACGATCGACGATTGCCGAATGTTCGGGCGGCAACCCTTTGCTGCGCAAATTTCCGATCAGCAGGCTGGTAGCATGAAGCGGTTGCCGCAAATCATGACTGGCCTGTGCCAGGAAACGCGATTTCGACAGGCTCGCCTCTTCCGCCTGCCTGCGGGCCATTTCCACTCGCTGGAGCAACAACCAGGCATATGCCGGTACGATCAGCGCGGTAAGCGATGAGGTGATCATTATGTTCAGGCTGCTGAGCGGAACCGGGTACAACACATAGTACAAGAAGAGCCCGATCTGGCTGATGACCATCGCAACCGCCAGATAACCCCTGCCGAAGCGCAGCCCGTGGCCGACTACTGTCCAGACGAGGACCGCATAGAGCGGCAGCATCGCTAGCGGGTTGGCGATGATGCTGAAGCTGATCGCCGCTGTATCGATAAGCATCACAAAGACGCGGCGCGCCGGGTAATGACCTGGATAACGAACTATAAGGTAATGGGTGATCGTCGCCAGCACGGCATGGCAACTGAAATATGTCAGAACCTGCCAGGCCCATGCATCAAGCTGGAATGATCCCTTGGTAATATAAGTAAAAATAAAGACATAAACGATGCAGATCGCCCACAGGCCGAAGCGGACACGCGACTGCCCGAGCTCTGCAGCCCTGTCGCTGGTACCGGTCGGTGGCTGGAGCCTGAACAGTTCGCGCGGATCCAGATAGCTTCGACTGCCTGTGCTCATGGCGAGCCTAGGCTTTCCGTTCGGGAGGCCTGACGTGCCTCAATGCCCCGATCAAATCATTCGACACCTTAGCTGTTCCCCCAACCGCTTCATAGACCTTGGACAAGTCGGCATCGCGGGGAATTGCTTGCCCCATGACGCCGCACATGTCGATAGCCTTGCCCCATACACCCCGGGCCCGATGAGCCCAGTCACGATACTATTCATATGAATCGCCTCGAAAAGCGGCTTCGATGAACTAGTTAGTCTTGCCGACGCAGCGGTTTGGCGCACGCCAAACAATCGGATTGCCCGGATGCCGTTGGGCGCGACATCATGACACGGATCGTGCTACCGCACGGCACAATGCACCCCACCAAAGCAGAATCCGATTGAATGACCGACACCGCAACCGACATTTTCGACCTGGCCGTGATCGGCGGCGGCGTGAACGGTTGCGGCATCGCGCGCGATGCGGCGGGGCGCGGCTCAAGCGTGCTGCTGCTTGAGGCGGGCGATCTGGCGGGCGGGACGTCCTCGGCTTCGACCAAGCTGATCCACGGCGGCTTGCGCTATCTCGAGCATTTCGAATTCGGCCTCGTCCGCGAAAGCCTGTCGGAGCGCGAGCGGTTATGGTCGATCGCGCCGCACATCGCCTGGCCGCTCCGCTTCGTGCTGCCGCATGTCCCGGGCCTGCGCCCGCGCTGGCTCGTGCGGCTGGGGCTCTTCCTCTACGATCATATCGGTGGGCGCAGGCTGCTGCCGAAGACCGAGAACATTTCGCTTGCCAGGCACCCGGCCGGCGCGCCGCTCAAGCCCGAGTTCACCAAGGCCTTCGTCTATTCGGACTGCTGGGTCGATGACGCCCGGCTGGTGGTACTCAATGCGCGCGACGCCGCCGACCGCGGGGCGCAAGTGCGGACCCGCTGCCGCGTCACTGCGCTTGCCCGCGAGGGCGAGCATTGGCGGATCGAGGCCGATGGGCAGGTCTTTCGTGCCCGCGCCGTCGTCAATGCCGCCGGTCCCGCCGTGCTCGATTTGCTCGGACTGGCGAACCTGCCCGCCCACCGCAACATGCGGCTGGTGCGCGGCTCGCACATCGTCGTGCGAAAGCTGTTCGACCATTCCTTCGCCTATTTCTTCCAGCTGCCCGACGGTCGAATATTCTTCGCCATCCCCTACGAGCATGATTTCACCCTGATCGGGACGACCGATGCCGATCACCATGGCGGGCTCGATCACATCGAAGCCAGCCCTGAGGAGATCGCCTATCTTTGCGAAGGGGCGAGCCGCTTCTTTCGCCATGAGGTCACGCCATCGGACGTAGTCTGGACTTATTCTGGGGTGCGGCCGCTGATCGACGATGGCTCGGGCAAGCCCGAAGCGGCGACGCGCGGCTACTTCCTGGACCTGTCGGAAAAGGACGAAGGCGCGCCCTTCCTGTCGGTCTATGGCGGCAAGATCACCACCTATCGCCATCTGGCGCAGGAAGCGATCGAACTGCTGGCAGAGCTGCTGCCCGGGCTCGGCGGTCCCGAATGGACCGACCATGCACCCTTGCCGGGCGGCGACTTCCCGGTTGGCGCGGCGGCGGCGCAAATCGCCGAGCTGGAGGCGCGCTATCCCTTCCTCGAACGGCTCTGGGCCGATCGGCTGATCCATGCCTATGGGACGCGCGCTTTCGCCCTTCTTGGTGAGGCGCAGACGCTGGATGAGTGCGGCGAACATTTCGGCCACGGGCTGACCCGGCGCGAGGTGGACTTCCTCGTTGACGAAGAATGGGCCATGACGGCCGAAGACATCTTGTGGCGCCGGACCAAGCTGGGCCTGCGCTTCACAACCGAAGAAACGACCTGGCTGTCAGAATATCTTAGAAAGAAGGCTCGCGCATGACCATCAGGATCGTCGGTATCGGCGGAACGGTGAATCCGGGCAACACCACCGAAATGGCGTTGCGGCTGGCCGCTGCGCAGGCCGAGGCCGAAGGCGCGGAAGTGACGATCTTCGGCGGCGAATATCTGGGCAAGCTGCCGCACTATCGCGGAACCGGGCACGATGCCGAACACGGCGTCGAACTGGTCGAGGCCGTGCGGCGGGCCCATGGCGTGATCATCGCCGCGCCCGGATATCACGGGACGATCTCGGGCCTGGTCAAGAACGCCCTCGACTATCTCGAAGACCTTGCGAGGGACGAACGCCCCTATCTCGACGGGCGCGCGGTCGGCCTCATCTCGACCGCCTATGGCGACCAGGCTTCGGTGAGCACGCTGCTGACGCTGCGCGGCATAGTCCACGCGCTGCGCGGCTGGCCTACCCCGATGGGGGCGACGATCCGCACCCATCACGGGCTGTTCTCGCCCGAGGGCGAATGCTTGGAAGAACCGGCGCGGACGCAGCTCGAACTGGTCGGGCAACAGACCTTACGCGGCGCGCGCGCATTGGCTTCGCTCGATTCGGAAAAGTAACCGCTAGCGCGCGACCAGTTCCAGCGCCGGTGGCAGGCTTTCGGCAAGCGCACGCGCGGCATCTCGCGTGCCCGCCCGATCGGCGCTGTCGGCGATCTCGTAGGTATAGGCGGGAATGCCGTAAGTATCGTGGAACCAGTTCTTGGTGGTGCCGCTGCCGGGATTGGCGTCGCGCCGCTCGATCGTGAAGGGATAGTCGGGAAAGGCGGATTCCTTGCTGCCCAGCCAGGCTTGCAGGAATGCTTCCTCAGCTTCGCTCGCTTCCGCGCCCTGCACGTAGAACAAATTGCTGAAGGTCGAGTGGAAGTCGAGCATGAGCACGGGCCGGATACCGTCGGGCAGCGCGTCGAGCCAGCGTTTCACAGCCTGCGTTTCCGGCTGCGAGAAGTCGCCCCAGTCCCGGTTGAGGTCCTTGCCACCAAGATTGGCGCGCCAATTGCCATGCGCCACACCGTCGGGATTGAGCAACGGGATGGCGAGGAACTGATATCGCTGGCCCAGCGCTGGATCGGCCGCGATCATCTCAGCAATCCGGTCGACGAAAGCTTCCATGGCAATTGCGCCGGTCACTTCAGGCGGGTGCTGGCGACCAAGCAGCAGCACCAGCCTTGGCGCATCGGCGCGGCCCAGGCGGACGGCTTCGATCGGCCTGCCGCCATGCGAAGCGCCCAGCGTGAAGCGGTGCGCAAGGCGGCCCTGCGCCCATCGCGCCAGAGCTTCCCGATGATCGCCAGTGTCGATGATCTCCTGCGCGCTGACAGTCGCCGCGCCAACAGGCAGGTGCATGGTGGCGGTGGTGCGATCCGCGTCCGTCTCGACCGTCAGCTGCCGGGTTTCTGCGCCGTCATGCCATTTCGGGGCATAGCGATGCCTGCCGACAAGATAGCGCAAATGCACTGTCAGCGCTTCGCCTTCGCTCGCCTCGTAGCGGAAGGCATACCAGGGGCTGGGATTGATCGGCGGCTGGTGTTCCGGCGTGACCAGCACGCTAAACTCGCGCTCGCCCTCGATGACACAGCGCGAGAAGGATGCGGCTTCAAAATCGAAGCTCAGTTTGGCCGAGCCGGTCGAGCATGCCGTTTCGACCGGCCTAGGGCCGAGATTGTCCAACGGAGGCGTGCCTGCGGTGCACGCCCCCGTTGCCAATGCGAATCCGACCAGCAGATGTCGCACAGTCATGTCCAATCGCTTCGCTCCTCAGAACTCCTTGCGCAGTTCGACATGGAACACGCGCCCGCGCGCTGTGTGCAGCTCGCTGAAGAAGCCGTAGGATTCATCGGCCAGCGGCGGATCCTTGTCGAACACGTTGTTGATCGCGAAACGCAAGCGAGTTCCATCCAGCGGCGTGTCGTTCTCGATCTTGTAGGAGATCGAGAAATTGACCGTGAACCAATCATCGACCGGATAGTAGTTGGCGTTCGGATTGTCGGACACAATCAGGTTGTCGCGCACGACGCTGGTATCATAGACCATGCCCGTATATTGCCCGAACAGGCCGACATCGACCGGGCCGCTCTCCCAATTGATCGCGCCGTTGAGCCGCCACTTGGGCCGCCCTTCGATTTCGAGCAATTGCCCCAGGCCGCCTACGGCGACATCGGTCGGCAGAGTGCCATCGGCAATCGCATCAAGCAGTTCCTGGCCGTCGGGTCCGGCCGACTGGATGAAGCTCTTGAGGCGAGCCGCATTCAGGCGCAGCCGGAACTTGCCCAGGCCGAAATCGGGGACACGATAGAACAGGCCGAAGTCCCATCCCTTCGACACGCGGCTATCGAGGTTCAGATAAGGGTCAAGCACCTGGATGATCGCACCTGCCGGAGCGAGGCTGGTGCCAGTGAACAACGCAATATCGTCGGCCGTTGGAGCCTCGCGAATGACGTTCGGATTGGTGCTGCCGTTTAGGCGACGCAGCAGGTCGAGCGCGATCGCGTTGTCGTCACCGAAGGTTCCGACCAGCCCGGTCTGCTTCACGCGCCAATAGTCCGCCGTCAGCGTCAGGCCTGGAATGAATCCCGGCTCCACCACGATGCCCAGGTTGATGCTCTCGCTGTCTTCCGGCTTGAGCAGGTCGGTGCCCGAACGGAAGCTGATTGTACCTGCACCGGGACAAGCGCCGAGGTTCGCCAACGTGCCTTTCTCGACACGCGCCTGGCAGACGACGAAGTCGTCGCGCGTGTTGGAACGGGTGGTACCCTCGTCATTGACCTGCACAAGGTTGGGGGCGCGAAAACCTTCAGACCATGCGCCGCGGAAGGTGATGCCCGGGATAGTGGTCCAGGATGCAGCTACGCGCGGCACCATCGCAGTTTCGTCAATATCGGTGAAACGCTCGATCCGGCCTGCCAGCTGGACATTGAATGCTTCGACCAGCGGAATGTTCATGTCCGAACTAACCAGCGGAACGAAGAGCTCGGCAAAGGCCGAATAAACTTCGCGGTCGCCGCTGGTATCGGGCGAGGGACTGGTGCCGGCAACGTCACTGCCGTTGAAATCGCCGGTGACGCTGTCGGTAAAGGTGATCGTTCCGTCGAGCCGCGGGTCGCGATCGTCATAGAAGGTCTCGCGGCGCCATTCGATGCCCGCAGCAACACCCAGGTCGCCACCGGGAAGGGATAGCAGGTCATCGCGGCTGATCTTGAAATCGGCCAGCGCCAGGCTGGTGCCACCCTTGCGGTACACGTCGATCCTGAAGGGATCGATCGATGATAGCGGGTTCGGCGTGCAATCGCCCTGCCCAGGGTCATCGAGACAGCCGCCGTTGAACGGATTGTAGGCGTCAGGCGTCGTCAGGTTTATCTGTTGCTGCATCAAGGTGAGCGAGACGCGGTTGCGCGCAAGGTCGACGGATTTCGCCTCCGAATAGACGAAGCCGGTGTCGAAGTCCCACGCCCCGAAATTGCCGCGCAGGCCAGCGACAAGGCGGTAAGTGTCCTTGTCCACCGAAACGTCGCGATTGCCGACGTCAACGAAGCGGTAGCGCTCCATGATGATATCCGCACCGCCGGCAGCAATCGTGGTTCCCGGAAGCCGGTTCGGGCTGCCGGTCGGTCCGAAGGGGTTCCAATAGGCAGTACGCGAAATGCCCACCGGCACTGCGCTGAGGATCGCGGAAGCCTCGATATTGCGGCGGTTTTCCGACCGGTAGTAGCTGCCTTCGAAATAGGCTTCGATGCTGTCGCTCAACTCATAGCTGAGCAGCGCCATCGCGTTGTAGCGGTCTTTCTGGCTGTACAGGTGGTTGCCGTAATTGGTGTTGTAGCGCACAGCGGTTGTCGGCGTTGTGCCTGCGCGGGCGCAGATGCCATTGCCGAAGTCCATGGCACAACTCGGGAAGGTGCTTGGCTGCAGGTAGAAATCGTCATCGCCAATCGGTGTGCGGCTCGAGGGAGCCTGGATGTCGAATTGCCCGAACGGCCCGAACGTGTTGCGATTGTTGAACGAAGCATCGCCTTCGAAATCGGTGCCTTCCACGAGCGGGATGCGGTTTTCTTCGCCTGCGTAATCGCGCGCCGAAGCGAGCAGGCCGTTCTCGTGGAAATAGCCGCCATAGACGGTCAAATTGCCGCGCCCGCCTCCGAAATCGAAGCCATAGCCCCCGGAAAGGCGGTAGCTGTAGAGACTGGTGCCGTCGGACGCGCGCCAGTCGGCTTCAAGGAAGCCGCCCTTGCGATTGCCCCTGAGCACAGTGTTGACGACGCCCGCCACCGCGTCTGCACCGTAGATCGCCGAAGCGCCATCGCGTAGCACTTCCAGCCTGCGCACGCTGCCAGGCGCGATTTCATTGGTGTCGGAGCTGACCACGGGCACCAGCAATTCGGTCTGGAAACCCGGATGCAATGTCATGCGGCGGCCGTTGATCAGCAGCAGCGTGTTGCCTGTGCCCAGGTCGCGCAGGTTGATCGACCCGACGTCGCCACGCGCGCTGTTCTGGGTCGTCGCGTTCTGCTCGTTGAAGGCCACGCTGCCCGCCTGCGGGATCGCACGGAACAACTCGTCACCCGAGGAAGGATTGATCGTTTCGATCAGCTCTTCGTCGACCACGGTGACCGGAAGCACATCATTGATCTTGGCGCCCTGGATCTGGGTGCCGGTTACCACGATCACCGGTTCGTCCGGCGGCGGTGGCGGGCCCTGCAGGTCCTGCGCTGTCGCTGCCGTGGCGGTTGCGACCAGGCTGGTGCCAGACAGCAGCACAAGCTTACGGATAGTTCCAATCTGCATTGCTATTCCTCCCGAATTCAATCTTTGAATCCTGTTTCAAACCATTTGCTAAATATCGAAGGCCATTGGCTTATTGCCTGGTCCGGCGTGCCCAGTCCCCAGCCATGCCCGCCTTCGCTGAAAATGTGAAGCTCTGCCGATGCACCTTTCCCGCGCAATGCTTCGAACAGCGCTATGCCGTGCGCAGGCGGCGTGATCGGATCGTCTGCGGCAGAAAAGATGATCGTCGGCGGCGCGCCGGCGCTGGCATGTGTATCGAGCGACCATGCCTGCTGAGCGGCCAGGCTGGGATCGCGCCCGATGATCTCCCGCCTTGTGCGGGTCTCCACGAAGGGTTTCCGCAGCGAGACGACCGGGAACAGCAGCACCGAGAAATCGGGCCGCGCGCTCACCCCTTCGTATTGGTCCGTCCCTTCGTAAAGCGCCCGCGCCGGTTGCAGCGCTGTGAAACCGGCAAGATGCCCGCCGGCAGAGAAACCCATGATGCCGATCCGGTCGGTACGCAGCCCGAATTCAGCGGCGTGGGTGCGGATGATTTTCATCGCGCGCTGTGCATCGGCAAAGGGCGCTCCCGCATCCCACCCGTCATTGGGCAGGCGATAGAGCAATTCGAATACGGTAAAGCCCTGTTCCTGCAGCCACTCGGCCGCAGGCGTGCTTTCCTTCCACAGCTGGATGCGGAAATAGCCGCCGCCGCCCGCCACCAGAACGGCAGCGCCATTGGGCTGCGCGGGCCGGTAAACCCGCATGCGCGGGGTCGAGATGTTCGAAACTGCGCCAAAGCCCGATCCCGGCCCGCCGATCTTCTCCGGTCCGGTAGGGCCGCCTTGCCCCGGCGCACGCCCCGGCCAGAGCAGTATCTCTTCATGCTCCGCTGCAAGCAAAGGCCCGGAAAGCCCAAGCCCGGCGCAAGCGCCGAGCACAGTTGAGCGGTAAATCAGGGCGCGGCGCGAAATCATGCTCCGTGCTCTGCCAATTGCGCGGTGATCGCTTCGCTATGCGGCCCGCTGCGCTCGTGCCGTTCGATGTCTTCCTCGGGCAGGGGCAGCGGATTGCCGGCCATGGCGGCCGCCAGCCGGTCGGTATCGAGCGCATTCTCCCAGCGGGCGACGACGATGGTCGCCACCGAATTGCCGATGAAATTGGTAAGCGCGCGGCATTCGCTCATGAAACGGTCGATGCCCAGGATCAGCGCCATGCCCGCGACCGGGACCGAAGGGACCACCGACAGCGTGGCGGCAAGGATCACGAAGCCCGCGCCGGTAACGCCCGCGGCACCCTTCGAACTGATCATCGCAACCAGCACCAATGCGAACTGTTCGCCCCAGCTCAACTCGATGCCCACCGCTTGCGCAATGAACAATGCCGCCAGCGTCATGTAGATATTGGTGCCGTCAAGATTGAAGGAATAGCCGGTCGGCACGACCAGTCCGACCACGGTCTTGCGGCAACCCGCAATCTCCATCTTCTCCATCAGGCTGGGCAGCGCCGCTTCGGACGAAGACGTGCCGAGCACCAGCAGCAGCTCCTCGCGCAAATAGCGGATCAGCGAGAAGATCGAGAAGCCCGTGAAATAACCCACCATCCCCAGCACCACGAGCACGAACAGTAGCGAGGTGAGATAGAAGGTTGCAATCAGTGCAGCGAGATTGGCCAGCGATCCAATGCCGAACTCGCCGATCGTAAAGGCGATCGCGCCAAAGGCGCCGATCGGCGCGAGCCTCATCAGCATATGGACCAGCTTGAACACAATCTCGCTGAGCGACCCGAGGACATCGAGCACGAGATCGCTGTGCGGGCGGGTCATCGCCATGGCCACGCCTGCCAGGATCGCGACCAACAGCACCTGGAGGATTTTTCCTTCCGTCATGGCGCTGAAGAGGGTCTCGGGTATGATATCGAGCAGGAAGCCGGTAACGCTCTGCTCCTTGGCGGTTTCAGTGAAATTGGCGACTGCGGCAGCATCCAGCGTTGCCGGATCGATCGCCAGGCCGGCACCGGGCCGCACGACGTTCCCCACCACCAGGCCGATAATCAGCGCCAGCGTGGAGAAGAACAGGAAATAGATGAAGGCCTTGCCCGCAACGCTGCCAACCTTGCTCATGTCGCGCATGCCGGCAATTCCGGTCGCAACCGTGAGGAAGATCACCGGCGCGATGATCATCTTGACGAGCTTGATGAAGCCATCGCCCAACGGCTTCAGCGATGCACCGAATTCGGGGAACAGATGCCCGACGATCGCACCGAGCACGATGGCGGTCAGCACCTGGACATAGAGCTGGCGATAGAACGGCTTCCGCTGCATGGGCACCTCGGGCGCTTGCGCGATTCCGTCTTGCCTACCCATCAGCCTCTATTCCCCCTCCACAGGCTTGTTCGCGCCTGACCTGCCCAGATTACGCGGCACCAAGCCGTGATCAAGCAAGCGCACCGCAAGTATAATACAATGTTTATTCAATAACTTGAATGAAACTCCCTCGGGCTTTGTGCGGATTTTCGCACAGATTGATTGACCTCGATGCGAAATTCCGCACAAACACTCCTGAGCGAGGCATTGCAATGAGGCAGGAAATCAGTCGCTGGTATCTTCCGGCTATTGCCGGCCTGGCAGTACTACTGGCAGGCCTGCTCGCCATGGTCGCGGTCGATCGCGCGATGCACTCTGCCGCAATGGCTGAAGCACAATCGGTAGCCGACGGCGACGCCGCGATCCTTGCTGCGGGGCTCGAAAGCGAACTCGACAAGTTCAGCCTGTTGCCGCGCGTATTGGCAGTCGACCCCGAAGTGCGCGCCTTGCTTTCCGGGGAAGCGCGACAACAGGCCGTCCTCAATCGCCGCTTGGCAGACCTCGCCGAACAGACTGGGGCGGCGGCGATCTACCTGTTGGATGCGGACGGCCTGACACTCGCGGCCAGCAATTGGGAACTTCCGACCAGCTTCGTCGGGTCCAACTACCGCTTCCGCAGCTATTTTTCGGAAGCAATCGAGAAAGGCGCCTCGAACGAGTTCGCATTGGGCACGATCAGCCGCAGGCCCGGCCTCTACATTGCCCAGCGCGTGCAGCCTGGCTCCTCGCCGCTCGGCGTGGTCGCGATCAAAGTGGAATTCGACGCAATCGAGCAGAATTGGCGCGAAGCGCAGGAAGGGGTCTTCGTCACCGATCCTGACGGGGTCGTACTGATTACCAGCAATCCCGAATGGCGGTTCCGCACGACCCGGGCATCGGAGCCAAGTGCGCGCAACCCGGCGCAGGACGAGTTGCGCTTTGGCGTCTCCTCGCTTGAACTCTTGCCTGCGGCGGGCGAAGATTCAGCTTTCTCCTCCGTCGCCCTGATCGAGAAGATCCAGCCGATCGCGCCGAACGGTTGGGAGCTGCACCTGCTGGTCGATCCGTCGCCGCGCCTCGCCGCTGCAATAGCCAACGGGCGGCTGCTGGTGTTGCTGGGCCTGATCGCAGCGGCTGCGCTAGGCGGCATACTCATCTGGTGGCTCAGGCGGCGCGAAGCGCAGGCCGAAGCGCTTCTTGCTCAACGGACCGCCACCTTGCGCGACCAGCTGCTGCAGGCGAACCGGCTGGCAACGCTTGGGCAGGTCACCGCCGGGCTGGGCCATGAAATCCGCCAGCCGGTGGCTGCCATGCGGGTCTATGCCGAGAATGGCGAACGCTTCCTCGCAGCCGGCCAGGGCGAGGCGGCCGCCGAAAACTTCGGCAAGATCGTCGGGCTGACAGCACGCATCGGCCAGATCACCGAGGAGCTGCTGCGCTTCAGCCGCCGCGGCGCACGCACTCCGGTCGAGATGCCGCTCGCCCAGGCAATCGACGGAGCACTGCTATTGCTGCGCGACCGCGTCGAGCGACATGGCGTCACGCTGGTTCCACCCGATCCCGCACTGGCGCAGACCATGGTTCGCGGCGAGCATGTCCGGCTTGAGCAAGTGCTGGTCAACTTGCTGCAGAATGCGCTCGATGCCACGCCCACAGGCGGCAGGATCGCGATCGAAATCGCAGTCGAGAGCGATCGCTGCCTGCTCACCGTGGCCGATAGCGGAACCGGGATCGATGAAAATCTGCGCGAAGCGCTGTTCCAGCCGTTCGCAACAACCAAAGAGGAAGGACTGGGGCTGGGCCTTGTCATCTCGCTCGATATCATGCGTAGCCTGGGCGGGGACCTGCGGGCCGATAGCAGCACCATGGGCGCTCGCTTCACCATGGTGATCCCCCGCACATGAACGATCTTCCGAAACTCGAAGTCGCGCTCGTCGAAGACGAACCCTCGCTTCTCGAAGCGACAGGGCAGACGCTCACCTTCGAAGGCGCGCAGGTACAGGCCTTCAGCGATGCGAGGGCCGCGCTCAAGGCGCTGACGAGCGATTTCGCCGGGGTGGTGGTTAGCGACGTGCGATTGCCGGGCATGGACGGCATCGAGTTCTTCGCGCGCCTGCGCGAACTCGATCCAGAGCTGCCGGTCATCCTCACCACTGGCCACGGTGATGTGGCAATGGCTGTCGAAGCGATGAAGAATGGCGCGGCCGACTTTCTCACCAAGCCATATTCTTCGGCGGAGCTAATTCGCGCAATCAGGGTCGCGGCAGACCGGCGGGCGCTGGTGCTCGAAAACCGGCGATTGCGCAGCGAGCTACTGCGCCGGTCGGACGGATCGATCATCGGCTCCTCCGAAGCGGCGCAAAAGCTGCGTTCGGTGGTCGAAGCGGTAGCCCGATCGGAAATCGACGTTGTGCTGGAAGGGCTGGCAGGCACGGGCAAGAGCTTTGCCGCGCGGCTGATCCACGATCTCAGCACGCGCAGCGGCAGGCCCTTCGTGACGATCGATGCGGGTATTTTGGCGCATGAGGACGCCGACCTGTTGCTGTTCGGGCGCGAGCCTTCCGCCGGGCTTTCGCGCACCGGATTGCTCGAGCGCGCGAATGGCGGCACGCTGTTCCTCGACGAACTGCAATTCCTGTCCGGGCAGACCCATTCGCGGCTGCTGGCCATGCTCGACAGCCGCTCTGTCCTGCCGCTGGGTGCCGAGCGGGCGCGCAAGCTCGACCTGCGCATCATCCTCGCCCGCAATCCCGCTGCGCTGGAGGAAGCGACGCCCCAGCGCCAGCCGCTTGAGCAGCGCCTTGGTGCGGTGCGCATCACCCTGCCCCCGCTGGCCGAGCGCCGTGCAGACATCGCCGAAACCTTCCGCCATTTCGTTCTGCTGCACGAACGCGAGCTTGGCATCGAGGCACGCAACATCAGCGAGGCCGAGTGGCGCCATATCCAGACGCACGACTGGCCGGGGAATTTGCGCGAGCTGAGCGGCTATGCGCGCGCTTTCGTTCTGGGCCTGTCAGGCATGGATGCAGTGCAAGGCCCGCTAAGTGCACAGCGCCCGCTGCAGCAGATCGTCGCCGATTTCGAACGCTCGCTGCTGGAGGATGCGCTGCGCCAGAGCGGGGGCAACGTCAACGAGCTGCAGGCGGCTTTGCAGACCCCGCGCAAGACGATTTACGACAAGCTGGCGAAATACGGCCTCACCCCGCAATCCTTCCGCAAGTAGCCGCCCCGCAGGGCAGGCAAACGCCATTTCGCACCTGCAACATAGCTCTTGGCAAAGTGGCACGGCTGGTGCAGTCTCGCCTCCAAGGCATGGATAAGACGAGCGACACCAACTTCGACGAGATGGTCGACCACCAGGGCAATGTTCGCCCGGCCTATAATGCCTATCGCAACTGGTACGACGAGCAGGAGCCCGGCTGGCTACGCAGCCAGAACGCCCGGGCCGAAGGCGTTTTCCGCCGGACCGGGATCACCTTCAATGTCTATGGCGCCGCCGACGGGGAAGAGCGGCTGATCCCGTTCGACATGGTGCCGCGCATCATCTCCGGCGCGGAATGGCGCCGCATCTCGCGCGGGATCGAGCAGCGGGTAAAGGCGCTCAACGCTTTCCTGCACGACATATATCACAAGCAGGAAATCATCCGTGCAGGGCGCATCCCTTTGCAGATGATCGCCCGCAACGACGCTTTCCTGCAGCAGATGGTGGGCTTCACGCCGCCGGGCGGCGTCTACACACACATTGTCGGTATCGACCTGGTGCGGACCGGGTCCAACGAGTTCCATGTGCTGGAAGACAATGCCCGAACCCCGTCAGGCGTGTCCTATATGCTGGAAAACCGGGAAACCATGATGACCATGTTCCCGGAGCTGTTCGCCAACATCCCCGTTCGCCCGGTGCAGGACTATCCGCGCCAGCTCGCCAGTAGCCTGGCCAAATGCCGACCTGCGGCAAGCGGCCAGGGCGAGTCTGTGATCGCAGTGCTCACGCCCGGAATATACAATTCGGCCTATTTCGAGCACGCCTTCCTGGCCGACCAGATGGGCGCCGAACTGGTCGAAGCGAGCGACTTGCGCGTGATCGACGGCCGCATCGCAATGCGCACCACCCGCGGTTACCAGCCGATCGACATCCTCTATCGCCGCGTCGACGACGACTACCTCGATCCCTTGACCTTCAAGCCGGAAAGCATGTTGGGCGTGCCCGGGATCATGGACGTATATCGCGCCGGGGGCATCACCATCGCCAATGCGCCGGGCACCGGGATCGCCGACGACAAGGCGATCTACAGCTACATGCCCGACATCGTCCGCTTCTACACTGGCGAAAAGCCGATCCTCGACAATGTCCCGACCTGGCGCTGCAGCGAGCCTGACTCGCTCGCCTATGTGCTCGACAACCTCGCCGAGCTGGTGGTCAAGGAAGTGCACGGCTCGGGCGGATACGGGATGCTGATCGGGCCGACTTCGACCAAGGCAGAAATCCGCCAGTTCGCGCAGAAACTGCGCGCCCGGCCGGACAATTACATCGCCCAGCCCACGCTGGCGCTGTCGACCGTGCCGGTCTTCACCAAGGCGGGGCTCGCCCCGCGCCATGTCGACCTGCGCCCCTTCGCGCTGGTGTCGCCGCAAGAGGTGAAGATCACGCCCGGCGGCCTTACCCGTGTGGCGATGCGCAAGGGCTCGCTGGTGGTCAATTCGTCGCAAGGCGGCGGGACCAAGGACACCTGGGTGCTGGAGGACTGACGGGATCATGCTCGGCCGCCACGCCAACGGTATCTTCTGGATGTTCCGCTATCTCGAGCGGGCGGAAAACACGGCGCGGCTGCTCAGCGCCGGTTTCCAGCTGGCCCTAACCAGCGGCATGCAGGCAGCCGACGACGAATGGCGTTCGGTACTGGTCACGACCGGGCAGGACGAGTTGTTCCGCGAGCACAACCAGAGCTATTCCGGCCTGGCCGTGCCCGAATTCATGCTGCGTTCGCGGGACAATCCCGGCAGCATATTGTGCATGCTCGAAAGCGCGCGCACCAATGCGCGGGCGGTGCGCACCGCGCTGACCCGCGAGGTGTGGGAAGCGACCAACGAAACCTGGCTTACGCTCAAGGAGATGCTCGCCCGGCCGATTACAGAGCGCAGCCTGGGTGAAATACTGACAGTGATCCGCCGCCAGGCCGCGCTGGTGCGCGGCGCGATGGAAGGCACCATGCTGCGCAACGAGATCTACAATTTCGCGCGGCTCGGCACATTCCTGGAGCGCGCCGACAACACCGCGCGAACGCTCGACGTCAAGTATTACGTGCTGCTGCCGAGCATCTCGATGGTCGGTTCGCAGCTCGACAACAAGCAATGGGAAGCGGTGCTGCGCTCGCTTTCGGGAATCCGCGCGTTCCGCTGGCTCAACGCCGGGCGGATGGATGCGCGCAGCATCGCGCAATTCCTGATTCTCGACCGACGCTTCCCGCGCAGCCTGCGCTTCTGCATCGACAAGATCGAAAGCAACCTCGCCTATCTGGCCGAGGAACACGGCGGCGAAGGCACATCGCACGAACTGGTGCGCGACGCCGCGGCGAGGCTGCGGCGAAGCGACGTCGATGCGATCATCGACACTGGGCTGCACGAGTTCATAACCGAGGCGATCACGCTCAGTTCGCACATCGCCGACGCCATTTCATCCGACTACAGGTTCGTCGACTGATGCGCCTCGCGATCACCCATTCCACCCGCTACGATTATTCGCCGCCGATCGCGCATGGGCTGCTGCGCATCCGGCTCAGGCCCAAATCCACCCACGGCCAGAATGTGGTCGACTGGTCGATGGAACTCGATGGCGCGCAGGTCGAATGCGAATATGAAGACCAGCACAACAATAGGGTGGTGCTCGCTTCGGTGCATCCGGGCATGTCCGCGGTGACGGTGACCTGCCGCGGCGTGGTCGAAACAACCGACAATGCCGGCGTGATCGGCCAACATGCCGGCCACATGCCGCTGTGGGCCTTCACCAAGCAGACCGAGCTTACGCGGCCGGGAACCCGCATCCGCGCGCTGGCCAGTTCGATCGCCAAAGAGGAACTGGGCCCGCTCGAACAATTGCACGAGCTGTCCACCCGCGTGCTTGATGCTGTCGCTTACGAGATCGGCCGTACCCATGCGCAAACCACAGCCGAAGAGGCGATGCAGGCCGGCCATGGCGTGTGCCAGGACCACGCGCATATCTTCATTTCCGCCGCCCGCGAGCTCGGCATCGCCGCGCGCTATGTCAGCGGATACCTGATGATGGACGATCGCAGCGAACAGGAAGCGGGCCACGCCTGGGCCGAGGCGTTCGTGCCCAATCTCGGCTGGGTCGGCTTTGACGTTTCCAACGGCATCTGCCCGGATGAACGATATGTGCGGGTCGCCACCGGCTGCGACTACAGGGACGCCGCCCCGATCGCGGGAATTTCCTACGGAGCTGGGGATAGCGCGCTTGAAGTTCGGCTTTCGGTTGAACAGCACACCGCGGCACAGTAGCGCAGGCTTTCCGATGGAGAATTCGCCGTGACCTATTGTGTTGGTTTGCAGATGGAGCGCGGCATTGTGCTGATGAGCGACACGCGCACCAATTCGGGCGTCGACTACATCTCCTCCTTCCGCAAGCTCTACCATTGGTCGTCGCCGGGCGACCGCCTGATCACGCTGCTTTCGTCAGGCAATCTCGCGACGACCCAGGCGGTGATCAGCAAGCTCGAGGAACGCAGCAAGGCGCCGGGCGAGCGCCACAATTCGCTTCTTGATGCGCCCACCATGTTCCAAGTGGCGTCGCTGGTGGGCGAAGTCCTGCGTGACACCATCCGCGAAAGCACGCCTTCCGATACGCCGGAGGCCAGCGGCACCTTCACCGCCTCGTTCATCCTCGCGGGGCAGATCGCGGGCATGCCCCCGCGCCTGTTCCTGGTCTATCCCGAAGGCAATTTCATCGAGGCATCGGAAGACACGCCGTTCTTCCAGATCGGCGAGACCAAATACGGACGCCCGATCCTGATCCGCGCCTATGACCGAAGCATGAGTTTCGAGGATGCGATCAAGCTGCTGATGGTAAGCTTCGATTCGACGCTGAAAGCCAATCTTTCGGTGGGCATGCCGCTCGACCTGCTGGTGATGGAAGCCGGGAATTTCGAACCGCTGCACCAGCGCCGGATCCCTGAAGACGATCCCTATTTCCGCTCGATCTCGAGCGGATGGAGCGACGCCTTGCGCCGCGCCTTCGAGGAACTGCCCGACTATTCGATCTGAGCGAGGCCGCGCGGCCGCGACCTAGGCTTCGTCAAATGCGCCGATGACTGCCTCGATCTGGTCGAGCGGGTGATTGGTCAGGTCCTTGGCGATCTCCGCCACGACTGCAGACTTCAGGCCGGCACCATATGCCTGGCGCAAATGGCCCAGCGTGCGGGGATCGGCGATCATCACCAGCTTCTGGAACCGCCCCTGCGATACCCCTTCGCCAAGCCGCTCGGCGACGTGTTCGGCGAAGCGTTCTTCTGCCACCTTGTGCCAATCGGTTTCTTCAAGGCCGCTCTTGCCCCATGCCTTGAGCCCGCCCGTGGTTTGTTGCGTCGAGTCATTGCGGCGGCCGGGCCGGTCGCTTGCCAATTCATGGGCCGGCGCATTGTCATTCCGCTCATGCTCGACCAGCTGGAGATTGATGAATTTCGTGTCGCCGGCATTGTGCAGCAACAGGAACTTCTCGCCGTCTGCGATGACTACCCAGGTGCCGTTTTCGATTTGCACGCCTTTCCTCCTTGCTTGCCCTTACCCGTTCGGGCGGCACCGCTCGGGAGGGCGGGGAACCGGTCGCGTCCCGCTCATTCTTGGCCGCTCAAGGCTGTATAGACGGTTTCGCATGGAAAAGCATGCCATCCCGGTTCTGCGCCGGGCGGATGGAAAAATTGGTGGCGGCCTGTGTCAGGCCACCACCCCCTGGATTGCAAGCATGGCCACGGCCGAGCTGATGGTGGTGAAGGCGCAAACGCTTGCGGCAATCGCCATCTTGAAGCGGTCGGCGGGGCTGGCAACTGATTTGACGTACATTGTAATTCTCCTTGAAAAGATCCTTGCCGTCATCGGCAATGATGGTCTTCTAGGAGAGCGGCGTATCAGCCATGTGTCGCGCGAAGCGGAACCGTGTTTCGTTTGTTTCAGAAAGGCTTGCCCGCAGTTCGCGCCAAACGGATGCGAGATCGTGCGCAAGGCGAGCGCCGAGCTGTTCGTCGACGCGATCGGAAATGACCGAGATCCGCAGCACTTTCTCTCCGCGCCAGTTGGCGGTCCGCAGGAAATAGCGTCCTGTGGCGTTGAGCCGGTTGGCGACCGCTTCGGGCGCGTCCATGCCAGGCAAAGGCTCGAACCCCAACGCGATCTGGTTGAGCACCACGTCGTTGCGCATTTCGATCCCGTCAACCTTGGCCAAGGCCGCCGCGATTGAATGTGCCGCGCGGCAATGCCGCTCGATCATTTCGGCCAGGCCGCGCCGCCCGAGATGCTGCAACATCGCCCAGGCGGCGAAGCCGCGCGCGCGGCGCGACAGTTCGGGAACATAATCGCTCGGATCGGGCTCGTTCGCGGCTTCGCGCTCGATATAGCCTGCGGTCATGCGCATCGCGGCGCGATGCACCGTGCGGTCCTTCACAATGGCGAAACCGGAATCATAGGGCACCTGCAGCCATTTGTGCCCGTCGACCGACCAGCTGTCGGCGAGGTCCACGCCCTTGGCGAGGTGGCGCAAGCGCGGGCTCGCGCGGCACCACAGGCCGAATGCGCCATCGACATGCAGCCAGGTATCATGCTCGCGGCACAGGCGGGCGATCTCGGTGAAATCGTCGAATGCGCCCGACATGATATGCCCGGCCTGCGCGATCACGATGCGCGGCGCGTCCCCGTCTTCGGCCATCGCCGCTTCCAGCGCGGCAAGGTCGAACGTGCCTTGCTCAAGCGACGGGATGCGCCTGATCTGGCGGTTCCCGAAGCCGAGATAGCGCAGCACCGAGTAGTTCGAGACGTGCGCGTCCTCGGCAATGTAGATGGCGACTGGCGGCGCGCCGGCCAGGCCGCATTCCTCAAGGTCCACGCCTTTGCGGGCAAGCACGCCAAGCCGGGCCGAGGCCAGACAGGAGAATGCCGCCATGGTCGCTCCGGTCGAAAAGCCGACGCTGGAACCATGCGGCAATTGCATCAGGTCGACCAGCCATTCGCCAGCCACCTCTTCGGCTACTGCGGCAGCGGGCGCGGTCAGGAACATGCCCGCATTCTGGCCCCAGGCCGATGCAAGCCAGTCGGCTGCCACGCCGGTCGGGCTCGAACCTCCGATCACCCAAGCAAGGAAGCCGGGGTCGGTCGATCCGGAGAGGCCGGGTGTCGCCGCTTCGACGAGATTGCGGATCACTTCGAGGCTGTCTCGCCCCTTGACCGGCAGGCCGATCGCGAAATTCTCGCGCAATTCGGCATATCCGGCCGTGGAATGCAGCGGGCGCAATTCGCAGCGTGACCGGATTGCGAGTTTTGCAGCGAGTTCGAGTTCGGCTTCCTTCATTATCCCTCGCCCCTCATTCGACCATTCGATCCTGTCCTAGCGCGGCTGGAGCCATGCCGGCAGCATGGAATAGGCATTGTCCGGGCCCTTGCCCGTTATCTCAAGCCCGGCGCCCGCCAGCATATCGCCAATCCGGCCTTCGTTATAGGCGTCGAACAGGTCGGTGGCGCCGCCAAGGTGATCGCCCCCGAGGAAGATCTGCGGGATCGTGGGTGCACCGCTGCGTTCGGCCACGGCGCGGCGGACATCGGCCGCCCATTGCGGATCGGCATAATCGGGCCCGTCGAGCGCCACGGTGCGATAAGGCACGCCAAGCGCGTCGAGCAGCTTGCGCGCCGACCAGCAGAATTCGCACCATTGCAGCGCGAAGAAGACCAGAGGCTGCCCGGAGTCCGCCACGATGGCGTCGACATGGGCAAGCGCTGCAGCGCTCGCAATTGCAGGTGCGGCAACGGGTTTGGCCGGGGCAGTGGCGGGAGCCGGGGCATCGAAACGCGCAGCGGGAGTGGACCGCGAAATTTCGAGCTCTTCTTCATCCATCGCTTCGGCGATGTCCGCGAACAGCGGCGTCGACATATAGCGTTCGGCCGTGTCCGGGATCATCGCCAGGACTCGTGTGCCTTCGGGCGATTGCTCGGCGATCCGGCGCGCAGTGGCGAAAGTCGCGCCCGAGCTGATGCCGCAAAAAATGCCTTCTTCGCGGGCGAGCCGCCGGGACCAGGCGATCGCATCGTCGCCGGAAACCGGGACGACTTCGTCGATCAGATCGTCGCGCATCGCGCCATCGACGATGGCGGGAATGAAGTCGGGTGCCCAGCCCTGCACCGGGTGCGGGCGGAACACAGAGTGGCTGCCCGCCGGAGAGCGGTCGGCGTGATAGGCCTGTGCCACACCCGAGCCGAGCATGGGCGAGTTCTCCGGCTCGCAGGCGATCACGCGCGTGTCAGGGCTGTGCCGACGCAGGGCGCGCGCGACGCCCGAGATGGTGCCGCCGCTGCCGAAACCGCTTACGAAGAAGTCGAGCGGGCGGTCGGCGAAGGCTTCGACGATTTCCATGCCGGTGGTGCGTTCGTGGATCGCGGCGTTGGCTTCGTTCTCGAACTGGCGCGGCAGGAACCAGCCATGCGTTTCTGCGAGCTCGCGCGCTTTGGCCAGCATGCCGGTGCCTTTCTCGGCAGCCGGGGTCAGCACCACCTTGGCGCCGAGGTAGCGCAGGATCTTGCGACGTTCGATGCTGAAGCTTTCGGCCATGACGATGACCAGCGGATAGCCCTTGCGCGCGCAGACCATGGCCAGGCCGATGCCGGTATTGCCGCTGGTCGCTTCGACCACGGTCTGGCCCGGCTTGAGCGAGCCATCGGCTTCAGCGGCTTCGATCAGCCCGATGGCGAGCCGGTCCTTGACCGAGGCCGTGGGGTTGAAAGCCTCAAGCTTGACGTAGACTTCGCGGCCCGGGGGCGAGAGCTTTTCCATCAGCACGACCGGCGTATTGCCGACCAGTTCGAGCACCGAGCCGTGCGGACCCGCCACGCCTTGGGGGAGCGAGGGAGAGGGGAAGAGAGCGGTCATGGCGGGTCCTTTGACTTGCTGTTGGCAAGCGCCGGGATATGCCGCGCGTGTTTCAGTCGGATGCCGCGAGAGCGCTATCTTGTTTCAATTGTTTCAGCGGCGGTGTGCGCGCCGCTCAGGACGCGTCGGGATCGAAGATATAGCCGATGCCGCGCACGGTGCGGATCGTGACGGGCTTGGTCGGATTGGGCTCGATCTTCTTGCGGATGCGCGAAATGCGGATGTCGATGCTGCGGTCGAACGGATCCCATGACCGGTCGTGCGCACCTTCAAGGATCTGGTCGCGATTGAGCACCCGCCCCTTGTTGAGCGCGAACAGCTTGAGCAGGTTGAATTCCATCGAAGTGAGCGGCAGCGACGCGCCCTCTTCGTCGAAAAGCTTGGCCGCTTCGAGATCGAGCCAGGTCTTGCCGAAACGGATGCGCCCTTCGCGGTCGGTCGATGCGGAACCTTCGTCCGATTTGCCCGCGCGGCGCAGCACCGCGCGCACGCGCGCTACCAGCTCGCGCAAGTCGACCGGCTTGCCGAGGTAATCGTCCGCGCCCATCTCGAGCCCGACGATCCGGTCGACCGTTTCGCCCGCCGCAGTCAGCATGATCACGCGCGGCGCATCCTCGCCCTGGAGCGAGCGGAGCAGCGAGAGCCCATCTTCTCCCGGCATGTTGATGTCGAGCAGCATCAGGTCTGGCTTCCCGTCGGCCAGCAGCGCGCGCGCTTCGTCGGCATTTCCGGCCTGGCGCACTTCGAAGCCATGCTTGCCGAGATATTCGGCGAGCATTTCGCGCAGGTCCTTTTCATCGTCGCAAACGTAGATGAGGTTGCCGTCAGCCAATGTCCGTCACTCCGGTTACGACGCGGCGCGCCAGCTCGCGCAAATCCTGCGGCGCGATGGGTTTCTCGAGGAATTCGCAGCCCGCATGGTCCAGGAAATCGCGCACATCGGGGCTCATCGTGTCGCCGGTGACGAACGCCACCCGGCCAAGCAGTTCGGGCCGGCGGCGGCCCAGTGCCTCGTGAAAGCCGCGCCCGCTGATCCCCGGCATGTTCATGTCGGTCAGGATGGCGTCGTAATCATGCGTGGTCGCCAGTTCCAACCCTTCTTCGCCGCTCGACGCGCAATCGACCTGATAGCCTTCGCGTTTGAGGATTTCCGAGATCAAATCGGCCACATCCTCCTCGTCGTCGATCACAAGGATATGCCCCTCGCGGCCGTCGCTGGGCGCACGCGGAATTGCCGCGGCGCGGCCGCTGTCGCCTGCGACCGGCAGGGTAATGTGGAAATGCGCGCCCTCATCGCAAGGCATGAGCTCGATCGTCCCGCCGTGCGAATGGATCACGCGGTGACAGAAGGCGAGGCCGATCCCGGTGCCCTGCCCGGCCGGCTTGGTCGTGAACAGCGGTTCGAACACGCGCTTGCCGACGTCCTGCGGGATGCCCGGGCCATTGTCAGCCACGTCGATCGCAATCGATTCACCGCCCGGCAAGAGCCGCGCTTCGATGGAGATGCGATCGCCCTTGCCGCTTGATGCCATGGCCTGCGCGGCATTTAGCAGGAGATTGCCGAACACCTGCTCCAGCTGGCTGCGCTCGGCCATGATGCGCGGCAGATCGTCCGGCAGGTCGATCGCGATCTGCGGCGCGCCTTCGGTCGCCAGCGTGCTGCGCGCGCCCTCGATGATCGCGCTCAGTTCGACCGGTCGGGCGTCGACCTTTTGCTGGCGCGCCATGGCAAGGAACGACTTCACGATCCGCGCGCAGCGCTCCGCAGCTTCGCCGATCTTTTCTATCCGCGCGATCGTCTGCGGGTCGCTCGCTTCCTCGCGCATCATCAGCGCATGGCCGACCACAACGGAAAGCGGATTGTTCAGCTCATGCGCGACCCCCGCCAGCAGTTCGCCCAATGCCGAAAGCTTTTCTGCCTGGAATATCCGCTCGCGCTGTTGCGCCAGAGTTTTGCGCAGCGCGACTTCCTTGGTGATGTCGACCACCGAAGAGACTACCACATCGTCGCCGCGATATTCGATCAGCCGCGCCGACACGAGCGCGGGAAAGCGGCTGTCATCGGTCCGCTGCAGCTCGATGGTGCGCTCGTCGATCCTTCCTTCGGGCAGCAGTGCGGTGATGAAATCGGCGCGTTCGGTGCGGCTGGCGAAATGGTTCCCGGCATTTCGGCCGGGGCCGAGCAGGTCGCGCGCGGCAGGCGAGCGGTAGATGATCTGCCCATCGGTAATACGCGACATCACCAGCGCAGCCGGGCATGCTTCCATCACCTGGCGCAGCAGGGCATCGGCTTCGCGTTCGTCTTCATCGGTCTGGCTGCGCGCGGTCACGTCCGACTGGCTCAGCACAAAGCCGCCGCGCGCGGTTGGCCGCATGGCGAATTCGTGCACCCCGGCATCGCGCACTTCGACCATCAGCGGAGGAAGCGGCGCCTCGCCCGGCTCAAGCCGGCTCTCCATCCATTGCAGGCGTTCGCGCGTCGAAGGGGTGACCGCTCCACGCGCGACCATCTCGATCAGCAGCCGGTCCCACTCCAGGCCCGGCGCGACTAGATCCGCCACCTTCGGATTGAGCAGCCTGAAGGCCTCATTCGCACGGACCAGCCGGGCCGACGCGTCGAAGATCGCAATGCCGTCGCGCAGAGCGTCGACGACTTCGTCGAGCAGGTCCTTGCCGGAAAGGGCGTTGGCCGCGCTCATCGCGGGCTAGCCCTGGCCGCCCTCGGCCGCCGGAGCGATCGCGACCACTTCGCTGCTCTCGCCGCCTGCTATCTTGACGGTCCCGGCAGGCGAGCTGGCAATCCCGTCGCCCATCAGTTCGGCAAGTTCGGCAGGTGCAACGATCTGCATCGGGCCGGCAGCCTGGCGCAGCGCGCTGGCTTCGATCACCGCCGGGCCGAACACGTCGTAAATATATTTCTGGACGCCGACGACCGAGCCGATCACTGGCCCCACCGCGATCCCGACGCGGCATTGCCAGCCGATCGGATGGCTGCGGTTGCGCTGTTCGAGATAGCGCTGGAAGCGGATTGCGGCGTCGACCACCGATTGCAGCGCACGTTCCGAAGGGTCGGGCATGCCTGCCACGGTGATGTAGGTGTCGCCCACGGTCTTGATCCGCTCGCAACCGAATTGGTCGCCGATCCGGTCGAACGCCGTGTAGATATCGTTCAGCTCGCTCACCACGACGCTGGCGTCCTGGTTGCGCACGGTATCGCTGAATCCTGCGAAATCGAGGCAGATCACCGCGACATTCTCGTAGAGGCGCGGCGTCACCACGCCAAAGGTCTTGTACTCGTCATATACCGAGCGCGGCATCATGTTGAGCAGCAGCTTTTCGACCTGCTCTTTCTCGCGCTTGATCTCGCGCGTATTGCGTTCGACCATCATGGAATAGGAATCGATCATCGATTCCAGTTCCTTGATCCGGCTGATGTTCTGGCACACCAGCACCGCCACGCGCTCATTGCCGTCGAGCGCGGGATTGAGCGTCATCGCGATCGTCATGGTGCGGCGGCGCACGCGAAAACTGGTTTCGCCGACGTAGCGCCCTTCGCTTTCAAGCGCCCTGCGCACTTCGTCCTGATCGATCCCGACGAAAACATCGCTCAGCTGCTGGCCCAGTTCGGCCTCGCCGAACCATTCCTGGAAAGTGTCGTTGAAGAAGCGGAAACGCAGGTCGGACAGGTCGACCAGCGACACGCCGACCCCGATCGCCCGCAGCAATTGCTCGTTGATGGCTTCGATCGACATGGCGTCAGCTGTTCACGACCAGGCCGCGGCGGTCGGCGAAAGTCCCGACGATGGCGTCGGCATCCCCATCGCTCACACCGTGTTCGATCAGCGTTTCGCGCAGGATGACCGCAAGCTTGTCGAAATGCAGCGCACCGATCGCGAGATGCGAATGGAGCTTTTCGATCTGGTTGTCGGTGTAGGAAGCCGGCCCGCCCATCAGCGAGGAGACAAATTTCGTCTGGTGGTCGACGATCCGCGCCATATCGACATCGTCGAAAAACGGCCCGACATCGTCATCCTCAAGCAAGCGATCGTAGAGATCCATCACGATCCTGGAGATGGCGGAGAAGCCGCCATATTTGTCGAATAACGTCTGTTGCATGTGCCTTGTCCAAAAACCCCCGATGAACAGGGGGGAGACTGCCCCTATCCATCGGTAAAATCAAATGCGCAGAGTTCGGCCGGGTCAGGCGGCCTGTGCCAGGGGGTAGAGATGCCCGGCAATCCAGTGCTGGTTCGCCTTCATCGTCAGGTTCAGCGACTGGTGCAGTTCGGCCAATTGCGGAAGCGTCCAGTCATAGGCTGCGATGGTATCGGACAGGCGCAGCATGTCCTGCGACAGCGCATCGCGCGAGATCGCATAGCTGTCGAGGCGCCCAGCAGCCCAGCTGTCGGCCAGGATCTGCGCATCGCGCAAGGCGTCGGTGATGCCATGCGCAGTGATCGGATCCTTGAAGTATCCGGCATCGCCCACCAGCGCCCATCCGTCGCCGCATGCCTGCCGCATATAGCCGGGCTCGCCCGCAAAACCGGTGAGCCTTTGCACCAGCCGCGCATCTTCGAGTTCGCGGGCCATTTGCGGCATCAGCCGGGCGATGGCGGTGCGGAAACCTTCGGGCCTGAGCGCAGCGCGATAGGTTTCGCGCGCATCCTGCGGCAGCGACAAGAACACGCATGCCTGCCCGTCATTGGTGGGAATGATGCCGCCTGCGGCACCTTCACCCCAGTGCCAGCGAAAGCCGCGCGGAGCGAGCCCTTCGAAATAGCCATAGATGCAGCGCGATGCATGGGTTCCGCGCTTGGTGTAAGGCGCACCCGCGAGCTGCGCGACGGTCGAATTCCTGCCGTCTGCGCCCACCACCAGTTCGGCGGTGATCTTGTGGATTCCGCCGCCAGAATCGCGCAGGAAGGCCCCGGCCACGCCGCCATCGGGGGCGCGCAGCAAATCGAGGCAACGAATGCCGTGATGCACTTCGGCGCCGCTGCGGCGAGCTGCATCTACCAGCACCTTGTCCAGTGCGAACCGGCGCGGCGCGTAGAGCGCGCTGACCCCGTGTTGAGGCGAAATCTCGATGTCGATCGGATCGCGATCTCCATAGATGAAGCCGGTCGTCCGCACAGGCGGCGCGCCGGTCGCTGCGACATTGTGCAGCAGGCCCCAATTGGCCAGCTGCATCACCGCCCCGCGCATCAGCGCATGGGTCGACATGGTGTCACTGCCATAGGGTTCGCGATCGACGATCAGCACGCGGGCGCCCCGGCGAGCGAGAAGCATGCCGGTAGCGGCACCGGCGCAGCGCGCGCCGACAATCACCGCATCGTAATGGTCGTGGGAAAATCCGGTCAAAGTCATGTCTGTATCCTTTCAGGCAACGCGCAACTGGCGCGCGCCGAGCTGGGCAATGATGGTCTGTGAAATCGCCTCCGCATCGCGGCCAACGCCGTCGATGAAGCTGGAGGCGCGGTGGCGCATGAAGGGCAGGCCGAGCACATAGAGGCCCGGCAATCTGGCGATGCCATCCTGCTGGGCGATCTCTCCATGCTCGTCGAGCGCGTCGAGATGCAACCAGGGGTACGAACGGCGATAGCCGGTGGCCCAGATGACGGACGAAATCCCTTCGGCGACGAGATCGATCTGCGTGGGCGCTTCCGGCAGCGCAGCGGGGGCCTCCCAGGCGGCCGGGTCGGGTTCGACGTCGAGCGCCCATTGCGCGATCTCGGCATCGATCCGCTCGAGCATGGTGTGCCGCCGGCGCTCTGCTGCAGCGCATTCGCGCGCAAGGTCGGAAGCGAAGCCGATCGTCGCGCCACTCGCGCCCAGGGCGCGCCCGGCGATGGTCACGCCTTCGGCGGCCAGCGTGGCGAAGTCGATGTCGCCATTGGCGCCACCCCCCACCAGTTGCAGCGAAGGCTGCGCCATCAGCTCGCGGAACGAGCGGGCTTGCGGGCGAGTTTCATTGAGGAAGCCGACGAAATCGAGCCATTCGAACAGGTCCATCCCGCGGTAGCGGCGCGGGGTGCGGACGTGCCGTCCGGCAGCCAGCACGGTGCGGCGGCCGGAAGCGGCGGCTTCGCGGGCAAGCTGGACACCGGTGGCCGAGCCGCCGACGACGAGAACGCCGCCGTCGGGCAACTGGTCCGCGCCGCGATACTGGCTGGGCGCAATGCGATGGATGCGATGATCGAGCCCCAGGCTCCAGGCTGGAATGCGGGGACGATCGCAAGCGCCGGTCGCCACCACCAGCGCGCGGGCGATCCATGTGCCAGAGCTGGTGACGATGCGGAAGCGGTCGCCCATCGGCTCCACCGCCAGCACTTCGGTTCCATCCTGCAGCGGCACTTCATGCGTGGCGGCATAGGTTTCAAGCCGTTCGACCAAATCCGACGATGTGAGGAAGCCGTCGCTCTTCTGCGCCAAAGCGCCACCGGGCATGCGGGTCATCCAGCCGGGCGTGAGCAGGCGGAGCGAAGGCCAGCGTTCCGAACGCCAGCGTTCACCGATCCGTCCGCGCTCAAGCACCACGTGCTCGATGCCGCCTGCGGTCAGGCATTGGCTCATCGCAAGGCCGGCCTGGCCGGCTCCGATAATCAGGCAGTCAATCATGCGGGCCATGGCACGCTCCTTGCTTGGTGTTGCGCCCTGCCTAGGCCGGCGATGTATCTGTCGTGTGCCGCGCCAGCCCCGAAAGTGTTTCGATTGTTTCAGCGCGGGAAAAAGGTGGCGGACGCGAAAAGCCCGCCGGTTCGCTGGGAACCGGCGGGCTCTGGAGTTTGCGGTGTCGCCCCGGGTTGGGGGGAGAGATCAGGCGACCACCGCATTGACGGCGACAGGAACGCCGTTGGTCAGGATGTCGAACACGGCCGAGCGGGCGATCGACTGGTTGACGATCTTTTCGAGCGTTTCGGCATCGGCATCGCCATCGATCTTCACCGTCAGGCGGATGGCGTTGAAGCCGTTGCGCACCGAAGTGTCGATCCCGAGAATGCCGTTGAGGTTGATGTCGCCTTCGGCCTTGGTTTCGACCGAGTTGAGCTTCACCTGGCGCATCGAAGCGATGTTGCCGATGCCGGCCATGATGCAGCTCGAAAGCGCGCCCAGCACCAGCTCGACCGGGGTCGGGCCGTTGTCCGCACCGCACAGGACCGTGAGGTGATCGGCATCGACAGTGTGCTTCTTCTCGTGGCGACCTTCAGCGCAGGCACCAAAATAGTCGTCGAACTCGACCTGGCTGTGCGTGCCGGCGACCCACTTGCCGTGAGCGCGGAAGTTGAAGTTGCCGATTTCGCGGGTCGCATCGACCGCACCGAGAGTGGCGACGAAGGCAGGCACGTCGACGCCGTTCATTGCGACGCGGGCGGGCTTTTCCATGGTTGCAGTGGTCATTGTATCAGGTCCTCGAATTGAATTGGTAAAGGGGGATGAGTGCGGCGCGGCTTCCCGCTCCGAACGAGGACCTTTTCCCCTCCCAATGTATCAGTTCGATGCCGCCCAGCCCGGCAAAAGGTTTCAATTGTTGCAACTCACAGCGGCTCTACCGCATAGGGTGTGCTTACTATGGGGACTGGATCGTTGATCGTCATACTGGGCCGGTCGGGCAACTGAGAGATAGAGTGGCTTTCCGCCGCGATCACCCCGCCGACAGGCGGAACCTGGCCCCGCCGCACCACCTTGATCGCCGCCACCAGATCAAGCTTCGGCCGACGATCCTGCGGGTCAAAGTGACTCAGTCGAGGCGCGGGAGATTTGTCAGCAGCCGCAACGGCTTGGCGCACCACCAGCCCACTCTGTGTCGCGATTTTCCGACTGACCCGCTACCGGCACAGAAGATGTCATCACCCAAAATCAGCTACAACCCGCTGATCTGACACAACTCCATCAACAGCAGGCGCTGTGTACGGTGTGCCGGGTAATATACCCGCTCACGAGCTGCTCAGCATTGATGGCGGGGAGAGCAATGAGAGGTCGGGGCTGCGTTCAAAGGGAGCGCAACCGCTCACTAGTCGACCACAGTAAGATGCACTGCCAAGTCGTCAAAATCCACGGAACCTTCCCCATCACTGCAATGTAGGGCCAACCATGTGCCCACCTGTTTGACCCTCATTCCGGCGTTCCCAAGCCAAGCTTGTGTGACATCATGACCGCCGACTTTACCGCGCCATACGTTCCAAATCTTTAGCGTGGCTCGACCGCCAGTTTCCGATTTTACCTTCACCGGAACCCTATTCGGAGCGGTATCCCGCCAGAGCAGCATTTCCTGTGCTTCTACGCCATCGATTTCCAAGACGCCGCCATAAACCTTCAATGTCAGCCCTTGGACTGGCGTGTCAGTTGAGGATACGAACTCGACATCAAAAGCTTCCGGAGCCGGCATTTCGTAAATCGCGTAAGCTGGTTCACCCTCCCAATGGAGGCAAGGGGCCTGAGCATCAGCAAACATGTCAGCAAGAGCTTTGGTCATCTCAATATCCTGGGCGCCTGTAGGGATCGATCGCAGCATGGTCTTGCGGCCAACGCGGAACAACATCTCGGCCACCATTTCGGAATGGAATTGGCTCATGGCTCAAGTCCATAGATTCAATGCCGCCTTTATCAAAGTTGTAGCGCTGTGGTGCTAAACCCTGCTCCATTCTCTCAAGTTGCTGAGCGTTCCATGTCCCATGTTGAGGATGGGCCGCTTCGTTCTTCCAAAAACGCCCTCTCACAGTAGACCAGGCTGGCTCATTGCCCTTCGCCGTGAGGTTGTAAATGTCATCGCCGACGCTCCAGCCATTCGCTGGCACACTCTCTGCGGCATCTCCTATTAACTCCTTGGAGCCAATCCTTACCGTGCCTTTGAGTGCACCTGCAAGCCCTGTAAACAAACCGCCATATTCGCCCAATGCAGTCGCGTAGGGGTTTTCCCTGCGCAGGATCGACAAGGCCTGCTCGTCCCAGATGAAGGCGCCGCCGACAGCCGAACCGAAATCCGAAAGCAAGAAGCCTGCACGCAATTGATCAAGCGGATCGACAGGCTCTTCATAGCTATGCACGATGTCAACCGTACCGAACCTGTTTACGCTCTCAACGAGTGTGGAAGTCGATGCCCCGCCCGAAATGTGCCAACTTCTACCGGATGGAAGTTTGGCTTCGTTTGCAGCGTAGTCAGAAATGATGGCATTGACTTCGCCAAGCGTAAACTTCTCGGCGTCCGAACCCCGCGAAACGATAAAGTCAGTTACCGCCCTCTCGAGTGCTTCCGATGCTCCGACTGTGACCGTCCGCTTCGAGCCGGTCGCAAAAGTCAATTCCTGTTCGAGTGGGCTGAAACCGCGATGGCGGTGGAGCCACGCATCCAAGCCATCAGGCGCGCTGATGCTGCCATTTGCCAACGCATTTACGATCGAAAGATCAATCGATGAGCCAATGCCAAATGGAATCGAGCGATCCTGAGCAATATGTTCTGCAACCTGCCCGATGGTCACACCTGGCAGTGCGATCGGGTCGATGTCGATCGTAGGGATGGCGAACGGGGTGTCCTGCGTGATCCAGTCGCTCAAGGATGCCGGGCCGCGCCCTGCCGCAGATGCCGAGGAGCCGCCATTCCCCCTTAGCGCCCCACCGAGCGCCCGTCCGATGACCTGTCCGATGACATCGGGCAGGCCTGCTGCGATATTGCGCGAGAAGGAGGAGCCGGTGATGGCAGAGCGGGTGGCGGCAGACGCGATCAGCGAGGCTGTGCCTGCGGCGACTTGGTTGCCGAAGCTGTTTGCGCCCGCCTTGACGC
This sequence comes from Altererythrobacter sp. Z27, assembly GCF_052683155.1. Lineage (NCBI taxonomy): Bacteria > Pseudomonadati > Pseudomonadota > Alphaproteobacteria > Sphingomonadales > Erythrobacteraceae > Altererythrobacter > Altererythrobacter sp. Z27. The sequence continues at coordinate 1,795,944 of NZ_JBQYMC010000001.1, forward strand.
CAAGAAATCCCTTCTCGGAAGCAACCGCGCCGCCCAGCGCGTCACCCACACCGGCGGCTACGCCCGCTGCCGCAACGCCAGCAAAGCTGAACTTGCCCTGCAGGCCGGTGGCCACGGCCACGCCTTGTGTCACCGCTCTGGCAAGTGCGCCTTTTGCCGCCGCATTGGCGATAGCTGTGACTCCGCGTTCGGCCCCATCTGCGACTGCGCCAAACGGGGCAAACTTGTCGCCAATGCCTGCGGTCACGCCTGCAGAGAGCGCTGCCATGGCCACGCCCTTGAACGAGAACTTCTCTTGTATACCGGTGGCCACGCCGACGGCTTGGCTGGCGATGCTGCCAAGGGCGGCATTGGCTATGGCTGCACCAAAGCTCGTCCCCCCGACGGGAGCCATCACCGACACCGCGATAGCGATTGCTGCGAGGAGTATCTGACCGAAGACGCCGCAGTTCTTTTTCTTGGGTTTGGGCGCGGTTGGAGAGAGGTCTCCTGTGGCCTGTGCGGGATCGTAGGGGGTGAAGGTGGAAGCGTTGAAGTGGGTGCGCTGGACCCCTGTGGGCAGGCGCAGCTGCTGCCCTTCGATCAGGCCGGAAGCGCCTGACAGACCATTGGCTTCGGCGATCTTGTACCACAGCTGTGTATCGCCATAGAGATTGGCGGCGATCGATTGCAGCGTCTCGCCGCCGCGCACCGTATAGCTGCCGCCCGCGCTACCCTGGCTATAGGAGTTGAGCGCGACCGAGCTGCCGATGAAGTCATAGGCGGTAGTGCCGATGGTCTTGTCGCCGCGGTAAGTGCCGATGGTGGTGGGCGAAGGCGCGGTCCGTTCTGCGATCGAGGCATCGATCGAGATATCGTTCGTCCCGTTATTGCCGGTAAAGCCCATCTCCCGACCGCCAAAGCGATACCACACTTCATGCGGCGCGCCGGTCTGTGCGGAAGGCGCGTTGGAAGGACGGGTTTCGTCACGGCGGATCACCTGGCCAAGCTCGTCATGCTTGAAGGTAACCCAGTGCGGCAAGCCGTCATTGACATGCGAGCTGGTGAGCTGGCCAACGCCATTATAGTAAAAGGCCGTGCTGTGATTGACGTCGAACCCCGACAGGACATAGCCCTGCGTCATCCCGCCGCCCGAAGTGTTGTCCTCCCAGCCATAGCTCCTATCGTACTGGATCGAGCTCTGCACCGCACCATCGTACCAGGCGAAGAAGTACTTGGTGGCAGTGTCGTTCCAGTCGTCGTCGCTAGAGTTCTTGTGATTGTCGGAGGCCTGCTGGACCACGCTGCCCAGTGCATAATTGGAACCCACGCCGTAATCGTAATTGGTGCGCGAGCGCCACAAATCCCCACTGCGCAAGGTGACCGCATAATCCTCGATCATCTGCCCCTTGGCATTGTACCAACTGTCGCGACTGTAGCCGACCGTGGTGCTGTTCGCGAGATAATCCACCTGCTGCGTCTGACGCCCCATCAGGTCATAGGTGAAGCTCGAACGCGTATAGAGCGTGCCAGTGGAGGCCGAGGGGATGTTGTTGGGATCGATTGAGGTAGCGCCCGATTGCTTCCTGATCTGCGTCAGGCGGCCAGCGGCATCGTAGACGTAATGCTCCTTGTGCTCCTGATAAATCGTGTAGGGATAACTGGTCGTAACCACCCTGCTGACCGCATAGGCGCGCTCTCCGGCCGCATTATATCCGAACTCCTGGCTGGGAACTCCAGTGCTGAACGAGCTCGTCACAGCAATGCCTATGGTTCCTCCAGAAAGCATGCCCTTGTCGATCACCAAGCGGTTCATGCTGTCATAGCGGAACCAGTAATCCTGCCCGGTCTGGTAGGGGTTGGGTGCCCCATTGGAACCAAGCGTGTAAAAGCTGGTGCTCTTCCTGCGGACATTGCCATTGGCATCATACTGCATTGTTGAAGAAGCCGCCGGTGCAGTGGAAGTGCCTGCTTCCGTCCACGTTCTCAGGCGCCCCAGCCTGTCGAAAGTGGCGCTCTGGTTCTTCAGCGCCGTACTAGAGACATTGTAACTCTCTTCGACCCATTGCCCTTCGCCGCCGTAATATTCTTCCCACATCTCCCAGTCATAGGTTCCAGGCGGATAGGGGTTTTCATAACCTTCCCAATGGGCAGGTACGTAAGTGCCGGATTCATCGTTGAGCTGCTCGGTCAGCCGATTGCCAACCACGTCATAGGTGTAATTGGCAATGCTACGATTCCAGTTGGTGTTGGTCTGTCCGGAGTTGGGGCTCCCGGTCCATTGCTGCCCCACCAGCTCTGTGTTGAGCCAGATGAAGCTGGTCAGCAGCCCTCCCATACTTGTGGCAGACAGCCTGCCTGCGGCATCATAGGTATAGCTGGTGATGTTGCTGCCCAGATCGCTCTTCGAGATGGCGCGCCCGAAGATGTCGGTGGTTTCGGAGAGAGTCCTGTAATTGGCCATGGTGGTGGTCTGGATCCACCCGCCGGTATCGATGAGACCGGTGCCGACCGCCTCGAGCGTTTGGTCCCAGGTATAGCTAGTGGTGGTGATATCGCCGCCGAAGGCGCGGCTTGAGATAACCCGGCCCCGGATATCGTAGTCGGTGGTCTCCTTGTTGGAGCTGCCCAGTAAATTGTTCCAATGGGTCAGCTGCCGGCCGAGACCGTCATAGCTGTAATAGTCCGAGAGGCCGCTGCCTGCGTGATAGACGTGGATCACTCGGCCAAGTCGGTCGAACGCTTGCCCAATGTCGCGCCCAAGCTCATCGCGTATTACGCGCGCATCGCCATGGATGTCATAGAAACGCTGTTTGACCCCGCCATCAGCATGGGTCTCTGCGGTGATGAGCGCCTCGCTGCCGCCATAACCCGATCCGGCGAGCAGGGCGAGGCGGGTGAGATTGCCGGTGTTGGCGGCTTTGGAGGTGCCATTGGTGGAGCTGCCACCGGTAGCATAGCTGCCATTGGCATCGCGCTGCGCGACGAGGCGCCCGGAGGCATCGTAATAATAATCCTCGGACGGCTTGATCCATTGCGAAGTGCCATCCTCATTGGTGATCTCCACCGTCGGGCCTTCCGAACGGATCATCCGCCCCATGGTGTTGTAGCTGTAAGTCAGCAAGGCGCCTGCCGCATCGGTCTCGCTCGCCACTTCATCAAAGGCGTTATACGTGCGGTAGGTATCAAGCGTCTGAGTGAAGGTCGTGGAGAGCTGGCGCTGCTCTTCCGAGACCCTGACCGCCATGTTGCGCTTGTCGTATTGGGTGTAAGTGGCGTTGACATTGGTCTGGCCAACCACTGCCAGCGCCTGGGCGAAGGTGATATTGGTCAGATTGTCGCCCGCGCTGGTGATTGCAATCGTCTGGTTGCCGTTCCGGTCATAGCCGAAGTGCTTCCACACCCCGTCGCCCGCATTGGTCTTGATCAGCCGCCCGGCCAAATCGTATTGATATTGCGTTTGCGACGTCCCGGTGCCGATCTGCGTTGCAATCACATCGCCATAGGCATTGTAGGCAGTGTAGGTAACCGGACCGCTCTGGATCCAGTTGGTACCATCATGAATCACATGATACTGCTGATAGATACGACCCACTGCATCGTGGTGGGTTACTGTTCCTTCATAGGTCGCCGTTGCAACACCGACGCTGTTGTAACGGACATAATGTTCGTAGTTCACCCGTCCAGCCACATCATACCAATAAATTGTAGTCAGCCCATCGGTGATATTGCCATCTTGGCCCTCTGCATTGGTTGTCGATCGAAGCTTATCACCATCATAATGATAGGTCGTGACCCGCTCTGCCGCATTGGCATTGCCGTGCTGGCGGGTACGGGTGAGGTTGCCCACGCCGTTGTAATAATAGTCGACCGTCGGGGTGACACTTGCCCCGGTGTAGTCGATGAAGGCCTGCCGCGACTCGGTGGTCAGCCGTCCGGCATCGTCATAGGTGTAACTGACCTGATCGCCGGTCGCTTCGACCTTGCGGGTCACCTGGCCCAGCCCGTTGTAGGTATAGCTCACCGTCGCATCGATGGTGCTGGTCGCGCCCGAACCATTGTGCACCACCACATTCTTGCGCGTCTCGGTCAGCCGGTTGCCTACCCTGTCATAGGTGTAGATTGTAACCCGATCGATCGTATCATCGACGATCCCTCCCGGGATCCAGGCAGTGCTAGTCGGCGTGGCGAACTTATTGGCATAATGCCTCTGGCTCAGAACATTGCCCTCGGCATCGTAAACCCAGTCGGTGCGATAGTTCTCCGCATCCATCTGATACTGCTTGCGCCCCAGCCTGTCGTAATAGGCCCAGGTGGTGTTGCCTTCAGGATCGGTGGTCTTCACCACATTGCCATTGGCATCGTACTCATAGAGCGTGTCGAGCGTCGCGGTGGTGACATTGGTCCAGCTCGTGCCGCTCAACACACCGGTCTTGTAACCCGATTGCAGGATCACCGTGCTCTTGGTCATGCGGTTCAGATTATCGTATTCGAAGCGCGTCTCGCGATATTCACCAGCAGGCGCTACCGGCGCTTCTTCCTGAGAGCCGCCATCCGTCGGCATACCCACTGCGGTTCCGAACACCCGGATCTTCGTGACATTGTTGTTCCCGTCATACTCATAGGCGGTGTAGGTCCCCACCGGGCTGATCTCCACCGCCTTGCGGTCAAGATCGTCATAGTAATAGATCGTCTTGCCGCCATCGGGCGCGGTCACCCGCGTCAGATTGCCGCGCGCGTCATAGGCATAGGTGGTGACAGGGGTCACACCGTGGAAGCTTGCCCCCGTCTCCTGGATCAGCCGGTCGGCCTTGTCATAGACATAGCTGGTGGTGCGCGCTTCAGTGAGGCCTGATGCCTCGACCCTGGTGATCAGATTGCCGCGCGCATCATAGGCATAGGTGTTGGTGACATTGCTCGCAACTAGCACGCCTGCATTGTTGTAGGAACCAACCGGCAGCGTCTCTGACACCATCCGCCCGAGCTTGTCGTAAGCATAGGTCGTGGTGTTGTTCGCGCCATCGGCATTATTGCCCGTCTCCGAGCGCGCAGTCTTGCTGGTCCGCTCGCCGAACACGTTGTAAGAATAGTTCTCGACAAAGCCTTCCGCATCGGTGCTGGTGACAACCCGGCCCGCCTTGTCATAGGCAAAGCTGGTGACAGCATCCTTGGCGGGATCCGCGGTTGTCGTCGGCTGCGTCGTGATGCTGTAAGGGCTGGTTGAGGCATTATAGCGCCGCACAACGCTCGCCACTTCGCCAAAGGCGGTATAGCTCGTCTCAGTGATGTAATTCTCGACATCGCGGGTCTTTGTCACCCGGCCCAGATTGTCGTAATAGCTGTAGCTTGAGTTGCCGCGCGCGTCGGTCACCTTCACCCGCTCGCCAAACGCATTGTACTCATAAGTGGTCACTCCACCCTGAGCATCGGTCACCTGCAACAGCAGGCCGCGCTTGTCGTACTCGTAAAACGTGTTCCTACCTTGGGAATCAGAGATTCGAACTGTCTGACCAAACGCGTCGTAGACATGGAGTGTGTGAGTTCGTTCTCCAGCCGCACCGTTGAGCTGAGTCGCCGTTTCACCCCATGCATAGAAGGACCACAGCAATCGGCCAGCACCATCGTTATCGAACAAGTTACTACTATGGTCACTGCCATTGTAGTCCCTGTGCTGCTCGGAAAGAAGGCCATTGCCATAATACCAATAGTCTTGTCGTTCGCCTTCACCATTGAATATGGCGAGCAGCCGATCCTGATTGTCATAGGCAAAGCTCTGATCGACAAAACCGGTGCCCACCAGGCTGTTGACCTGGCTGATGGTGGTGGCATCGGTGACGCTGATCGGTGCATCATAGCGCCGCTGGAGCGTGTTATGCCCCTCCGCGTCGTAATCATAACGCGTGACATAGCCCTCGCCGCCAACCGTGAAGCGTAGCTGCCCCCCTGCGCTATAGTAATTGCGCGTGATCCGCGCTTCAGCCCCTGAACCCTGCTGGACCCGGATAACATTGCCTGAGGTATCGTAGGTATATGTCGTCACCAGCCCGACCGGATCGTTGCTGGTCGCAACACGCCCCGCGCTGTCATAGGTAAAGCTCGTCTTGCGATCGTTCGTCGCATTGGCAATGCCCGCGACCAGCGCCTTGACATTGTCATAGGTAAAGTCGCTGGTGGAGAGGGCCGCGCTATACTGAATGCTCTCGCGTACCAGCCCCACTGCATGCCATTGCGTCCCGATCCAGTAGACGCTCTCGCTCACCCGTCCGGCACCATCGACCTGGTACCTCAGCAGTCCCTGCCCGTCGTAAACGTAATGCATCCGCCGGTTGGCGGCATTGCTCGCTCCGGCAGATGTACGCAGCTGCGCAAAGGTGCCGCTCGCCCACAGCGACGAAGATGTCTTCGCCGCATAGGCGATCTCTTCGACCTTCTGCCCCGCCTTGTCATACACCACTTCGGTCAGATAGCCTTCGCCATCCAGACCCCCGATCGCCCGGCCCGAACGGTCGTAGAACGTGCGCGTGATGATATCGTCGGCATGGCTCGCCACCGCCACCGGACTGGCAGGAGACGTGGACTTAAAACCTGATACATCGACCTTGGTGGCATAGGCCAGCGTCTTGATTAGCTGGCCCGCCGCATCGAACTGATAATCAACCACCCCGCCGGTGCCGTCGATCACCTGCGCCACCCGGCCCGCCGCATCATACACCGTCCAGGCCCAGATGTCGTAGATGTGTGCTGCAGGGCGCAGATCAGCAATCGTCAGCGTGTTATTCGGATTTTGCAGCGTCGCAAGATTTATCGAAGAAACCCCTAACGCAAAGCGCGTGCTCGCCACCACCCGGCCTGCCGCATCGTAACGACACTCTACGAGGTGGCCATCGTGGCTAATTACGCCGGTCTGACGCCCTAGCTTGTCATAAAGGTAATGGGTGCGCAGGCCCCGCTCATCGGTTGCAACCCGCAAACGGCCCATCGCGTCGTACTGGTTCGACGCCGTCCCGCTCACATCCCAGCTGCCGCTACCGCTCGAACTGATCAGCTCACCCGCCTTGTTATAGGTCTGCGTGGTGACATAGCTGCCTGCAGTCGTCACAATCGTCTTCGAGTTGGCATCGTCGAACACGATCGAGGTCGTGCCGCCACCCGTGTCGACCGAGGAGACCAGACGCCCCATACCGTCATAGACGAAGGTCTCGGTGCCTAGGCTGGCGGTCACCCGCGACAGCAACTGACCCTCCTGATCATAGGTATAGTAATGATGCGAATTGCCTTCCGCGGTCGAGGCCTCCCCGGCCGCCGTGGCAGAGCCCCAATCGATCATCTGAGTCTGGTTGCCGCGTGCATCGTAGGCGTAGGTCACAATCTGCCTGTCCGATCGATCGGCCATCCCATCGACCCAGGCGTTCAGCTGCGCAAAGCTCGGAGTGGTCGAGCTTACTGTGTAGGCGTGCTTGGGATAGGTACTCTCCCACTCCAGTTGGCCCGCAGCAGCATATCGGTACTCGGCAACCCTACCTTCGGGATTGATGATGAAGGCCAAATGCCCCTCGCCATCATAAGCATAATGCGTCCAGCGCTCGACATTGCTCCCCGTCTCGCTCACTCCATAGGAACGCTCGCGGATCAGACGGTCATTGCCATCGTACCACTTCTCGACTGTCTTGCCTGTAGCATCGGTGACCTTCGTTACGTTGCCACGCGCGTCGTAGGTGTAGGCGGTTATCCTTCCGTTTTCGTCATAGACAATCCCGAACGGATCGGCGCTGTCGGCGGCGACCTGCGATGCATCAAGCGCAACTACTTCTGGAGCGAGCCAGTCGGTCGACCAGCCATGCTGGGTCTCGTTATAATAGGTAAAGAAGCGGGCATAGACGCTGTTGTCAGGCCGATTCCCGTTCCAGCGGAAGGTAGCTGTGGTTCCAACCTTGACGCCTGTCTCGGTGTCGAAGATGCCGCCATACTGGCCCCAGGCAATATTACCCGAGCCTTCAGGCATTACATAGCCCACCACCTTGTACCAGCGATCCTCTTGTAGATGCGCCTGCTGTGTACCCGGATCCCATCCCATGAAATAGGGATTGACATTATCGGAACCGTCCCAAGCATTCTTGACATAACCTGCGCCACCCCAATTAGCGCTTAATCCAAAATACATGTAGTGCTTGCTCAGATCGCTCTTGCGCACATACTGGGTAAATTTGTAGGCTTTTGAGGTGTCGACCGTGAATTGGTTGGTGTAATTGCCACCTCCGTGTTCATAACTGTCGAATTGACCGGTTTGAAGCGCTACCGCCTGCCCGCCATCAGGCCCATCTACCGCAGACCAGCGCGCTTCATCGTAGTTCCAGTGGCTTCCTGACCAAGGGTTCCAACCATCGACCGATGGTGCCTCGAACAGCGCGGCGTCGCGCGCAATGTCGAGCTTGTCACTGCCGCGCAGGATCGCCGCCTCGTGAACCTCGCGCACCTCGGGGCGTACCCAATGGGTGAATTTACCTGTGCGCTCCTGATTGTAGTAATTGAAGAAACGGAGGTGTGTATCGTTGCTGGCATAAGCGCCATTCCAGGCGAAGTGATTGATACCAAACAACTTATTACCGGTCTCGGTATCATAGACTCCTCCGACCGAACCGTTTGCCTCTGCAGGAGTGCCGTCGGGCAACACATAGCCGACAATTTTTACCCATTTGTCTGCAGACCAGCCAGACGAAGCTGAAGGATAGGGTGCCGTGAAATAGGGATTGTTCTGAACGGCACCATCCCAGCCATTCTTGACAATGTTTGACGCACCCCAGTCCGCGCTGAGCCCGAAGTAGGCCATATGCTTGTCGAGCTGATCGGCCTTGACATAAATCGAGAACTCATAGGCTTTCGACTTGTCGATGGTGAAGTTGGCGCTGTAGGCGCCACCCCCTGGATCGGAACCGTCTGTCTGCCCGGTGTGAAGTGATACCACCTGCTGGCCATAGGGGCCCGTTGTCTGCGCCCACTCGGTCTCAGCATAGGCGTGTAGCCAGAATCCGCTCCCCTGGATCGATCCTGCTGCTGGCAGCGTGCCGTCGCGATCCTGCGGCCATCCGCTGTCATCGACAAGGTTGTCGCCGCGCAGTGCCTGCTCACCGTCCGCCCAGGTGCCCGCGATCACAAGGTTGTTGGGAGCCGATGCATTCTCGGCATCGGTCTCAATCGTGCGGATCAGATTGCCATCGGCATCATATTCGAACTGCTTGACAATCGCTGCCCCACCCTGCGTCGCAGGCGGGGTCATCAGCTGGATCAGCTGGCCCTTGGTATCATACCAGAGCTTTGTAATCGAACCATCTGGAGCGGTCACACTGGTTACGTTTAGCCCATAACCGATCCTAGTCGTTCTGGTGATGTCTGTTGAGACTGTTTGAGTGATGCTGGCTACACGACCTAAGGCGTCATAGGTGACGGCGACTTCGGTGCCGTCCTTTTGCCTGATCAGATTGACCCGGCCGTTGCCGTCATAGCCATACTCGAGCCAATAGGACTGAGCCAGAGTTGGCAGCGCATTGTCCTCCGGCGACAGATCGGTGCGCACCCGGATCAGCTTTCCGCCGGAATAGTCATACCATGTCCGCGTCAGCGTCGTGGCTGTGGAAGTTGTAAGATCGGTATAGCCGGTGGTGATCTTGGTGATATCATTGCCCGACCAGCTGTATTGCAGCCACTCGCCATTGGCCGTGGTCACCTTGTCGAGCTTGTCGGTATCCGAAACATAGCTGTAGGTCAGCTTGTTGCCATCGATATCCTGACGCTCGAGAAGCCGCCATTCACTTCCGCTTGCAACCGTCACTCCATAGGTCTCGGTTACCTTGCTATCGCCATCGCTCCAGATCCAGTTTGAACCGGAATTGACCAACCTGTCATAGGTCCCGGCTCCATCGGTGGACCAATAGGCCGTCACCGCATTCTTTGTGCTCCACACATAGGTGATCACCGAGCCGTCCGCGCTTAGCCGCTTGATCGTGCTGCCCGCAGTGTTGAGCGTGCCGGTCAGCCCGAAGACACGTCGCGTGGTCGACTGCTGCCAGCCATCGCCATTGTCACGATCGCTCGTGTCGCCAAGACTGTTGTAAGTCCGCAATACCTGCGCATCAGGCCCACGCCCGACCAAAAACTCGTCCTGTCGCGAGATAAGCAGGTTGCCCGTCGCCACATTGACCGAAACACTATCGCCGCCCTGGCCCAGAAGCGCCCCGCCAAGTCGGCCGGCCCCTCCAAGAATGCTCGCAGAACCACGCTCAAATCCCGCACCCAATCCCGAAAAAATCGCGACCATTTCTAAAGCTCCGGATCACCAAATCATCAAAGGAGCAAAAGCCGCACAACAACTTACCCCCCCAATTATCCTACCGGCCACAAAGAAGTTTAGAAAAAAAGAACACGCACCCTCAAAACACACAAGACAATATTATTCGTATTCTCCAACAATTGAAGTACAGCGGACCACTGCAGCAAATTCGATCGGGCTTCGGGTCTCTTCCACGCATTGGAATCGCTGTTGAATCGCAGCCCTGGAAGCGGTCGCACGCCGCATGATGCGTATCGGGGCCTTGGGTGACGGAAGCGACATGGTGCGGCTTCGCGGAAGTAGAGCCGCCAAAGACTACAAAAACAAAAACCACCGCCAAACCCGCGAAGGCTACCACTTCACGGCCACAATCCCGCAGAACTGCGCTGTTCTGAGGGGCTAATTCTCACATGTCGGGAAGAGACAAGGCTAGGTGGCGGAGCAGGAGGGATTCGAACCCTCGATACGGGGTTACCGTATACACACTTTCCAGGCGTGCGCCTTCGACCACTCGGCCACTGCTCCGCGTGCCCCGTTTATTGGCCTACCGTGCGGTGCGCTACTTGAGGCCTGAGACAGACCGGCGCGGATAGCCGTGCTATCCCCCTTTCGCAACCCGCAATCAGGTGGCACACATCGGCGGATGAAAAACCTCCTTCTCGGCGTCGCCGCCATCGCCCTTTCGGTAAGCGCACTCGCGCAAGACGCAGCGCCTTCGCCCAACGAAATCGTCGCCGCTGCGCCGCAATCTGACTGGGTGCGGATTCCCGCGGACGACCTGCTGGTGATGGACCTCGCCCCCGATGCAGAAGGCAATCCGCGCCGGGTAGTGATCCAATTGATGCCACCGCCCTTCAGCCAGGGTTGGGTGCACAATATCAAACTGCTCGCACGCAGCGGCTGGTTCGACAACATCAGCGTCAACCGGGTGCAGGACAATTACGTCGTGCAATGGGGCGATCCCAATTACGACAATCCCGAAGCGGAGGGTGAGACGAAGAAGCTGCCCGAGGGGCTGAAGGTGATGGGGGAGAGCGAGTATGTTGCCCCGCTCGACGCAGTCCATCCAGCCAGTGAAGCGGTAAATGGCGATGACCCCGAGCAATTCGAGAATCTGCTCGCATCGATCCGGGCGCTCGCCGATGCGCCGGAGATACGTGACCCCTATGCGCAGTCGTTCGAATTCTACAAAGGCTGGCCGATAGCAGGCGATTTCGACAATAACTGGCCCGTCCATTGCTATGGCATGGTCGGCGTAGGGCGGAACTACTCTCCCGACACCGGCTCTGGCGCGGAGCTATACACGGTGATCGGCCATGCGCCACGCCAGCTCGATCGCAATATCGCGCTTGTGGGCCGGATCATTGAGGGGATGGAGCATCTCTCTTCGCTCCCGCGCGGAAAGGGTGAACTGGGCTTCTACGCCGAATTCGAAAAGGACAAGCGTACGCCGATCCGGCAGGTCCGCATTGCCAGCGACCTACACGAGATTCCGCAGCCCGCATTCGAATATCTCAGCACCGAAAGCGAAAGTTTCGCCCGCTATGCCGAAGCGCGCGCCAACCGCCGCGACGCCTTCTTCATCCATCCGGCAGGCGGCGCGGACATCTGCAATATCCCGGTGCCGGTGCGGCGCGTGCCGAGCGAGTGACCCTCTCTCGTCATTGCGAGGAGGCGAAGCCGACGCGGCAATCCAGCTCCGATTCTGGATTGCTTCGCTACGCTCGCAATGACGAATGACAGAGAGACTAAGCCACACCGCCCCGCTCACCCGCTGGCAGGGCGAACGCGGCACCTGGTACCTGCTTGTCATCACCGGTGAAGCTGCCGAAGCGATCGCGATGCATGCGCGGCTCTATCGGCTCGAATATGGCAGACAGCGCGGCTTCGGCTCGGTCAAGGTCATGGCGCGCATCGGCGGCACCGAATGGAAGAGTTCCGTCTTCCCGCAAAAGGAGTCCCTGCCCTCAAGTAGCGAAGCGACAGGGCAACCAAGACGCGAATGGATTCTTCTCGTCAGCCGGAAAGTAATGCGCGCCGAAGACATTGTCGCCGGCGATCGGGTCTGCGTGGAGCTGGAACTGCACTAGAGCTTCTGCATCAATTCGATGCGGTTGCCGAAGGGGTCTGCGATATCCCCCCGGCGATACCCCTTCAGCGGCTTGCCCGGCGTAAACGGAACGCCGCTTTCTTCGAGCCGAGTAACCAGCGAGGCCAGATCGTCGACCAGCAATGCGGGATGCGCGCGCTGCGCTGGCAGGAAATCCTGTTCGACCCCGCAATGGATATGCGCCGTGCCGCTGGAGAACCAGCAGCCGCCGCTGATCGCTAGATGCGCGGGCTTGGGCACTTCCACCATTCCCAGCACTTCGACGAAAAATTGCCGTGCTTCGTATTCGCCGCCATGCGGCATGGCCAGCTGGACATGGTCGATGCCGATGACCCGGGCCAAGCGCGCCTCCCTAGATCCGTTCTGCCTGCGCCACCGCGTCGCTGGCGCGCAAGGCGCTGAGGATGCGGGTAAGGTGCGCCAAATCCTGCACTTCGCTGTCGATTTCATAAGTGGTGAAGGGATGGTCGGTCTCGACCTGGTCGAGCGCTTTCACATTGACGTGGTTCTGCGCGAAGATTCCAGCCATCTCGGCCAGAGTGCCCGGCCGGTCATATAGCGTCACGCGCAAGCGACCGACCGCACCCTGCGAGCGACGGCCCCAGCTGAGGTCGAGCCAGTCGGCATCGACGCCATTGGCCAGCTCGAAACAGCCGATCGAATGCACCTCCACCGGCTCGCCTTTCTTGCGCAGCCCCACGATACGGTCGCCCGGCACAGGGTGGCAGCATTCGGCAAGCTGGAAGCCGACCCCGGGGGTGAGCCCGCGGATCGAGATCTGGTGCTCGCGCCGGGTCCAGTCGTCATCGTCGCCAAGATCGGTGGTGCAGCCGGGCACCAGCGCTTCCATTACTTCGCGGTCGGTCAGGCGTGCTGCGCCGATCGCGAACATCAAATCTTCCTCGTCGATCAGCTCGAGCCGCTTGACCGCTTCGCGCACTGCCTTCTTGCCGATCCGCGCCGGAACCTTGGTGGCGATTTCGTCGAACAGCTTGCGACCGATCTCGGCGATTTCGGCGCGCTCCTTGAGCCGCACCGCGCGGCGGATCGCCGCACGCGCCTTGCCGGTCACGACGAAGCCGAGCCACGAAAGCTGCGGTTCCGCAGTCTTGCTCTTGATGATTTCGACCACATCGCCATTCGCCAGTGGCGTGCGCAGCGGCATGTGCCGCCCGTTGATCTTCGCGCCCACCGCTTGCGCACCAAGGTCGGTATGCACGGCGAAAGCGAAATCGACCGGGGTCGCGCCCTTGGGTAGCTGGAACAGCCCGCCCTTGGGCGTGAAGGCAAAAATGCGGTCCTGGTAGATCGCAAGCCTGGTGTGCTCGAGCAGTTCCTCGGCATCGTGGCTGGCATCGACGATTTCGATCAGGTCGCGCAGCCAACCGACTTGCCCGTCCGGCCGGTCGCCTTGCTTGTAGGCCCAATGCGCTGCCAGCCCGAACTCGTTGGTCATGTGCATCAGGCGGGTGCGGATCTGTACTTCCACCCGCATCGAATTCTCATACATCAGCGACGTGTGGAGCGACTTGTAGCCATTGCTCTTGGGCGTCGAGATGTAATCCTTGAACTTGCCCGGCAGGAACTGCCACGTGGTGTGCAGCACGCCCATGGCGGCATAGCAATCGGCCTCGGTATCGCAGATCACGCGGAAGGCCATGATATCGGTCACCTGTTCGAAGCTGACATGGCGTTCGGCCATCTTCTTCCAGATCGAATAGGGATGCTTCTCGCGGCCCGAGACTTCGACCTTGAGCCCCGCTTCGGCGAGCCGCTGCTTGACCTTGAGCGCAATCGCATCGACCTGCCCGCCATCCTGGCTGCGCAGTTCCTCCAGCTTGCTGGTGATGGTGGCATAGGCTTCGGGCTCAAGCTGCTCGAAGGCGAGCAGCTGCATTTCGCGCATGTATTCATACATGCCCACCCGCTCGGCCAGCGGGGCGTAGATATCCATCGTCTCGCGCGCGATGCGCTGTCGTTTTTCCGGCGACTTGATGAAGTGCAGCGTGCGCATGTTGTGCAAGCGGTCGGCCAGCTTGACCAGCAGGACGCGAATGTCCTCGCTCATCGCCAGCAGGAACTTGCGCAAATTCTCCGCCGCGCGCTCGTTCTCGGCCATCTGCTCGATCTTCGAGAGCTTGGTCACGCCGTCGACCAGCCGCGCGACGTCGGTGCCGAAATTGGCTTCGATATCCTCGATCGTCGCCAGCGTATCCTCGACCGTATCGTGCAGCAGAGCGGTGATGATGGTCTGCTGGTCGAGCTTCAGGTCGGTCATCAGCCCGGCGACCTCGACCGGGTGACTGAAATAGGGATCGCCGCTGGCACGCCGCTGCGTGCCATGCTTCTGCACCGTGTAGACATAGGCGCGGTTGAGCGCCGCCTCATCGGCGTCGGGGTCGTAACCGAGGACCCGTTCAACAAGTTCGTATTGGCGAAGCATCGTGCCCTGAATGTGCGGTGCAGCGGGGCTTATTGCAATGCGGAAATTCTCGGACGCGCGCAAGCAATGCACGCGCAGCCCGCAGGGGCCGCCCTCACCGCGGCGGAGGCTTCAGCTCCACACCGCTTCGGGCGGCAGGCTCATGAGAATGGCATCGACATTGCCGCCGGTCTTGAGCCCGAACAGCGTGCCGCGATCGTAGACGAGGTTGAATTCGGCATAGCGCCCGCGCCATTCCAGCTGGGTCTGCTTTTCTTCGGGCGTAAACTCGCTGCCCATCCGCCGCCGCACGAGTTGCGGGAAGATGTCGAGAAATGCCTTGCCGACATCCTGGGTGAAAGCGAAATTGCGCTCGAACGCCGCCTCGTCGGTGCATTCGAGGTGATCGTAGAAGATCCCGCCTACGCCGCGATGCACGCCGCGATGCGGGATGAAGAAATAGTCGTCAGCCCATTTCCTGAAGCGTTCGTAATAGGTCGGATTGTGCGCCGCGCAGGCCGCGCGGAAACGCGCGTGGAAATCCGCCGTGTCCTCTTCATAGGGGATCGGCGGATTGAGGTCCGCCCCGCCGCCGAACCACGCCGCCTGGGTCGTCAGGAAGCGCGTGTTCATATGCACTGCGGGCACATGCGGGTTGGCCATATGCGCGACCAGGCTGATGCCGGTGGCGGTGAAGCCCGGTTCCTCGGCACTCGCGCCATTGATGGTCGCAGCGAATTCCTTGCTGAAATTGCCCTTCACGGTCGAGACATTGACCCCGACCTTTTCGAACACCTTGCCTTTCATCAGGCCCCGCGTGCCGCCGCCGGGATCGGGATTGCCCGCTTCCTCGCGGTTCCACCTCGTATATTCGAAGGCGGCGTCCGATCCGGCCTCGCGCTCGATCGCTTCGAATTCGGCGCAGATCTGGTCGCGCAGGCTTTCGAACCATTGCTGCGCGCGGGCGGTGTAGGGTGTCCAATCGGTCATGGCATCCCCTTGCCAAAGCGCGCGGGGCGCGGCAAGTGAGAGCGATGGTTCCCCTTTCGTTCGCCCCGATGGAATTTGCCGGCCACGAATTGCTGCTGGCCGAGGGGCGCGCGCTGTACTGGCCGCGCGAGCAGGCCTTGCTGGTGGCCGATCTGCATCTCGAGAAAGCGAGCTTTTATGCGCGCCATGGCCAGATGCTTCCGCCCTATGACAGCCGCGAGACGCTGGAGCGCGTAGCCGATGCAGTGAAGCTGACCGGCGCGCGGCGCGTGATAACGCTGGGCGACAATTTCCATGACGAAGGCGGCACTTCGCGGCTCGACCCCTATGCCGCAGGCATGCTCGAGGCGCTGACGCGTGCGCTCGACTGGGTCTGGATCACCGGCAACCATGACGGGCAGATGCAGCGCGGTTTCGGCGGGACGCTGGTCGAAGAACTCGAGCTTGGAGGCGTGATCCTGCGGCATGAAGCGCAATCGGGAGAAGCACGCCCTGAGCTTTCTGGTCATTTCCATCCCAAGGTGCGGGTCAAGGTGCGCGACCGGCATATCAGCCGACCCTGCGCGGTGGTGAGCCGCGGTGCCGGTAAATCTGACCGGATGATCCTGCCGGCCTTCGGTGCGCTCACCGGCGGGATGGACGCGGGCGCACCCGAAATCCGCGCTGCGCTGATGCCTGCCAGCCGGATCGATGCGGTGCTTCCGGCAAGGGGAAAGCTGGTGCAATTGCCGCTTTGGCGCGAAGCCGCGTAACCCCTAGCGTTCGGCCCCGTTTGTCCCTACATAGCGGCCACAGAATCAAGGCTGAAACAGGAGAAAACCCCATAGCCCGTCCACCCCGGCGTTCGCTGGCCCCGCCTATCAAGAGCGGCCCGCGCTACGATGAATTTATCCAGTCCGACAAGGTACGCGTGATCGATCACGAAGGTGAAAACCTTGGCGTGATGTACACCCGCGAAGCGATCGAGCAGGCCAACGAACTCGGCCTCAACCTAGTCGAAGTTTCTCCCAACGCCGATCCGCCGGTGGCCAAGTTCCTCGATGTGGGCAAGTACCGCTACGAGGCGCAGAAGAAGGCCAACGCCGCGCGCAAGACACAAAAGACGCAGGAGATCAAAGAGATCAAGATGCGTCCCAACATCGACACGCACGATTATGACGTGAAGATGCGCAACGTGAACAAGTTCATCGAACATGGCGACAAGGTGAAGGTCACCCTGCGCTTCCGCGGCCGCGAAATGGCGCACCAGGAACTCGGCATGAACCTGCTCAAGCGGGTGCAAGACGATGTGGCGGAAATCGCCAAGGTCGAAGCCTTCCCGCGGCTCGAAGGCCGCCAGATGCTGATGGTGCTGGCTCCGAAGTAAGCCGCTATCGCATCGGGATACTAGCAAGGGGCGTGTCCGAAAGGCGCGCCCTTTTCGCTTTCCTGATGCCAAACGGCTCGACGAGCGGCTTGTGCCATTCGACCGAAGTCATTGATGGTTTTCAGGGATCGTCTATTTTGGCGGCGTAAAGAATTGCACACCTACCGGGCACATGACGCAGCACTATGCGTTTGCCCGTCCAGTACCCCCAATTGGAGCCATCATGCTTAAGTCACTGCTTGCCGGTGTCGGCATCCTCGCCCTTGCTCTCACAGCGCCAGCCAGCGCCGAGACTTCCGATGCGCCCGCCAGTGAAGCGATCGCCCAGTTCGTGCCTCACCCTACTGGCAGGACGACAAGGTTCGATTTCAGCCATTGGGACCAGGCGCTGGATTTCTTTGTGCTCGAGTTGGGCCCGTCGCTGCGCGAGAACGCTTTCCGGCCGGACGCGGATGTCGGGTCGAGACTGGTCTACGGCCATACCTCCCGGTACCGGCTCGAGGGCAACCGGGTCGTATTCTCGATGCTGGAACCCGAAGTGATCGAGACGCTGACCGAATACCGCAAGGATCTCGAGCACATCGGCAACACAGTCGATATCGGCAGCATGCCGCGCAACGAACAGCTGGCCTTCTGGATCAATTTGCACAACGTGGCGATGGTCGAACAGATTGCCCGCGCCTATCCCGTCAGGCAGCCGCGCAGCATCAAGATCGATGGCCTCCCGCTCGACGAAGCGCCCGTCCTTGCGATCAGGGGAATGGCCCTGAGCCCGCGCGACATCCGCACTCGGATCGTCTATCCCAACTGGAAGGATCCGAACGTGATCTACGGCTTCTTCCGCGGGGAAATCGGCGGCCCCTCACTCCAGTCCAACGCCTATAACGGCGAAAATGTCGGCGCCTTGCTCGAACTCTCCGCCAATGAATTCGTGAACTCGCTGCGCGGCGCACAATCGAGCGGGGATACGCTGCTGGTTTCCGAGATCTACGAAGAAGCCCGGCCCTTTTTCTTCGCCGACTGGCCCGAATCCCTGCGCGAGCACATCAAGTATCACGCCGACGAGGAAGTGCAGTCGATCCTCGCCAAGACCGGCCCCGTCAAAGCCTCGATCTACGAGCACGACATCGCCGACCTGGCGGGCGGCGAGCGCGCCCCGATCTACAGCAATGTAGAGAGCTGCGGCGGGGCGGGCGGTGGCCAGACCGGGATGGGCGATTGCTCGCCGATCAATTCACAAATCCCGCAGAATGTGCTGCGTTTCGTTCAGGAGCGGTCCGCCAAGGTCAATGCACTGATCAAGCGAGGCCGCCTGGGCCGCGTCATCATCGGACAGACCGATGCAGACGGGAACCCGGTCGAAGTCGAATAGCCACCGGATAATTCTGCTTTCCGACAATGCTTTGGCCTTGTGCCGGGGCATCCGGACTTGTTACCCCCCTCGTCAGCGCGCATCGGCGTCGCAACGGGGGAGCAGAATGACTGCCAAACGCATCGGGTTGATCCTTGGGCCGCTGGCCTTTGCGCTGACTGCGCTGACCGCACCGCCCGCCGGATTGCCCGCGGCGGCATGGCTGGTCGCGGGGCTGGTCGTGTGGATGGCAGCATGGTGGATGACCGAGGCGATCCCGCTGACCGCCACCGCGCTGCTCCCGTTCATTGTCCTGCCATTCGGCGGAGTGGGTAGCGCGCGCGAAGTCGCCTCGAGCTATTATTCGCCGATCCTGTTCCTGATCCTGGGCGGCGCTTTCATCGCGCTGGCGATCGAGCGCACCGGCCTCCACAAGCGGCTGAGCCTCGCCATCCTGCGCATGGTCGGCGCAAGCGGCGGGCAAACGCAGTTGCTGCTGGCTTTCATGATCAGCGCGGCGCTGCTTTCCATGCTTATCTCCAACACTTCGACCGCGCTCATCATGATGCCCATGGCGCTGGCGGTGCTGGCGGGTGGCGGGGTTCCCGATGAGGACAAGGAGGGGCTCGCGGGTGCCTTGCCGATGGGGATTGCCTTTGCCGCCAGCATCGGTGGGCTTGGCACCGTGGTCGGTTCTCCCACCAATGCCATTGCAGTCGGCTTGCTCGACACCATCGCCGGAGTTCGGATCAGCTTCGCCGAATGGTCGCTCTATGGCATGCCAATCGTGATCGTCGGCGTCCCGCTCGCCGCGTGGATCGTCGCCCGGACACAGAAGGTCGCCGCGCATCCCTTCGATGTCGCCAAGGCGCGAGCGGCGATCGACACCCATGCCGCATGGACCCTGCCCGAGAAACGGCTGGTGCCGCTCGTCGCGGTGACCTTCGTCGCGTGGATGAGCGTGCCGCTGGTCGAACCTTACCTGCCGGGCGGGAGCTGGGAAGACGGGACGATCGCCATCCTCGCCGGGCTTGCGCTGTTCCTCATCCCCGACGGCACCGGCCGGCCGCTGCTGGAATGGAAGGAAGCCGACCGCGCGCCATGGGGCGTGATCATGATGTTCGGCGGCGGATTGGCGCTGGCAGCCGGGATGCAGGCGTCGGGCCTCGCCGAATGGCTGGGGCAGGCGCTGCTCCCGCTCAGCAATGTGCCCTTGCCGCTGGTTGCGCTGGCGATCGTGGCGATGGTGGTGCTGGTGACCGAATTCGCGAGCAATGTCGCGACAGCCAGCGGGATCATCCCTGTGGTCGCGAGCCTGATCGTTGCGCTGGGGGCAGACCCGATCCTGCTCGCCATGCCCGCAGCAATCGCCGCCAGCTGGGGCTTCATGCTTCCCGCCGGGACCGGGCCGAACGCAATCGCCTGGGCGACGGGGCGGATCCGGATCGAGCGCATGGTGGGCGCGGGCCTGGCGCTCGACATCCTCGGCATTGCCTTGATCGTCGGGCTGGTCTGGGGCGTCGCATCGATCGCCGGTTGATATCATTTGAAACCGGTTGAAGCTTGCCCGGCATGGCGGTATTCGCGCGGGCATCGTTTCAGGCATCCGGTGCAGAAGCGTTCCTGCGGAGGTTAGGAACGGGCGGCCCGGACGGCTCCTAACCGGCTCCTGCCTTCCTAGGAGCGTTGCGGACGCGGCCTTGACCAAGAGGCAATCCGGCAGCGCCCGCACACTGGGAGGAATATCCATGACCGACGCTATCGACGCCGTCGACCAACCCACGCCGCGCCGCAAGCCGAAGGAACCGATCACCACGATCGGCGGGCGCCCGATGAAGCCCAGCACGCTGATGATGGGCTATGGCTATGATCCGGTGCTGTCCGAAGGATCGCTCAAGCCGCCGATCTTCCTCACCAGCACTTTCGCCTTCGAAAACGCTGCTGCGGGCAAGCGTCATTTCGAAGGCATCACCGGCAAGCGCGCGGGCGGGGCCGAAGGGCTGGTCTATTCGCGCTTCAACGGGCCCAACCAGGAAATCCTCGAAGACCGGCTGGCGATCTGGGACGGGGCGGAAGACGCACTCAGCTTCTCCAGCGGCATGACCGCGATCTGCATCCTGATGATGGCCTTTGTCAGCCAGGGCGACGTGATCGTGCATTCGGGGCCGCTCTATGCAGCCAGCGAAGGCTTCGTTGCAAGGGTGCTGAGCAAGTTTGGCGTGACCTATGTCGACTTCCCCGCCGGCGCGACGCGCGAAGAGATCGACGCGGTGCTCGCCAAGGCGAAGGCGCAGGCCGAGGCCAATGGCGGCAAGGTCGCGATGATCTATCTCGAGAGCCCGGCCAACCCCACCAATGCACTGGTCGACGTCGAAGTGGTGACGGCGGCGCGCGATGCGGCGCTCGATCTTGCGGTCACGCCGATCGCGATCGACAACACCTTCCTCGGCCCGCTGTGGCAGCGGCCGATCGACAATGGCGCCGACATCGTGTGCTATTCGCTCACCAAATATTTCGGCGGCCATTCGGACCTTGTCGCTGGCAGCGTGGCAGGCGCGAAGAAGTGGATGGACCCGGTCCGCGCGCTCCGCAACACCATGGGCGGCATCGCCGATCCCAACACCGCATGGATGCTGCTGCGCAGCCTGGAAACGGTCGAACTGCGGATGCAGCGCGCGGGCGAAAACGCCGCCAAGGTGTGCGAATATCTGCGCAGCCATCCCAAGGTCGAAGGCCTGGGCTATCTTGGCTTCATCCAGGATGCGCGCCAGCAGGATATCTTCGACCGGCATTGCAGCGGCGCCGGCTCGACCTTCTCGCTCTTCATCAAGGGCGGCGAGGCCGAGTCCTTCGCTTTCCTCGATGCGCTCAAGGTAGCCAAGCTCGCGGTCAGCCTGGGCGGAACCGAGACGCTTGCCAGCCACCCGGCTTCGATGACGCACCTCTCGGTGCCGGACGAGCGCAAGGCCGCGCTCGGCATCACTGACAACCTCGTGCGCATCTCGATCGGGATCGAAGACCCGGACGATTTGATCGCCGATTTCGAACAGGCACTGGCTAAGGTCTGATTGCGCAATGACGCTGCGCCTCGCGCCATTTCTGGCCCTTATTTTTCAGATGCCGGTATTGGCGCAAGGGATGTCGACTTCCGAAGCTGCCGCGCTCGACGCTGCGGCCGCAGCTCTTTGCGATCGAAAGGTCGCGGTGCTGGGCGAAGCCGAGCACGGTGATGCGCGGACCGAGACCTTCAAGATCGCCCTGATTGAACGACTGGTTGCACAGTGCGGCTATTCGGCGGTGCTATTCGAAGCGAGTTTTTACGAATTCGTGCAGCTCGATCGTATCCGTCGCGGTGGACGACAGGTAACACCCGATCAAATTGCCACCGCGGTCGGTGGGTTATGGAAGTTCGACCGGGAATTCCAGCCTTTGCTGCCCTATCTGGCAAGCCGCATAAACACCGGCACAGTCCGGCTTGGTGGCTTCGACTTTCAGTTGGGAGGCGTAGGACAGGACTTCACCAATTTTGGCGTCACGGCCGAGCTGGCCGGTGAGCTCGCGCCCGAAGATGGCCAGCGCTGCCGCGCGGTTTTCCGGGACATGCTTTTCACGGGCAACAATCCGGAACGCCGACGGGTCGCCGCCACATGCCTCGCCTTGATCGGCGGGCTGCCCCGCTCGGTCGATCCCAATGTCCGGCGCGAACGACAGGAAATGCTGGCGAACCTGTCCGCCTTCGCGGCGGCCGACCCGGTCGAAACGAACAACTATTTCGCCAGCCGCGACCGCGAGATGTTCGCCAATTTCAAGCGCTGGATGGCCCGATGGCCGTCGGAAACCAAGGCGATCATCTGGACAGCGAATTCTCACGCCGCGCGTGCGCCGCACGGGCATGCGGGCTTTGAGGGGATCAAGCCGTTCGGGGCTTACCTTGCGGGCCACTATGGCGGCGAGGTATTTGCGCTGGGCTTTGCCGCGCAAGCGGGAACAATGCGCGGCCACCCCGCGCCGCACCTTATCGAAACTGTCGAACCGGATTCGCTTGAAGCTGTCGTCGGACCGATCACGCGCGATGGGGCGGTGTTTTTCGACAAGACCGCGCTGGCGAACGCCGGGGCGCGGCCCTCGGGCATGTTCAGCTATTCACCAATCGTCGCCGACTGGGCGCAATTGTTTGACGGCGTGGTGGTATTCGATCACCAGGACGCCGCCGGTGACATCCGTACGGATGAAGTGCCAAAGTGACAGTAGCTGAAGCCTCTGGCAGGCTGCAACCGAGGTGCAGGCGACCATGCCTGCAATCCAGTTTGGCAGCTGCGGAGGGAGAGCGACATCATGGCTGACAGCAAGCCGGTTTTTCTCGTCATCGGCGCAGGCGCGGGGATCGGCGGGCACGCCGCCGCGCGCTTTGCCGCAGGGGGCTATCACGCGGTGCTGGCGCGCCGCAGCGATGAGGAAGGTCTCGCCCGGCTGGTGAGCCAGATTGAGCAGGCAGGCGGCTCGGCCACCGGAACGCTGCTCAATGCGAGCGAGGACGGCACGATCGAGGAGCTGGTCGAACGGGTCGAGCGCGACATCGGCCCGATCGATTGCGCGCTCTACAATCTGGGCGCGCAGATCGGGAACCGTAGCCTTGAAGAGACGCCACACCGCACCTTCGAGCTCGGTTGGCGGCTGGGCTGTTTCGGCCTGTTTCGCCTTGCGCATGAGATGCTCCCGGCGATGGTCGAGCGGGGCAAGGGCACCCTACTTGTCACTTCGGCCACGGCGGCGGTGCGCGGCAATGCGGGCCAGCACAGCCATGCCGCAGCGATGGGCGGGCGGCGCATGTTGTGCCAGACGCTCAATGCCGAATTCGCGCCCAAGGGCGTGCATGTCGCGCATGTGATCGTCGATGGCGCGGTCGACGCGCCCGATACTTTGGGCAAGATGCTGGGCGACAGGTTTGAAGCCTTCAAGAGCCTCAAAGGCGATGACGGCGTGGTCAATCCCGGCGCGCTCGCCGAAACCTACTGGCACCTTGCGCAGCAGCCCCGCAATTGCTGGACGCACGAGATCGACGCCAGGCCGTGGCTGGACGTTCCGTGGTGGAACGACAACCCCAGCCCGGCAATCGATACGCGCAAGTAGCGCTCAGGTCGCGCCCAGCATCTGGCCGGGCTGCGGCCCGCCGCCGCCCAGCGCCATCGGCTGGCGCTTCCAATAGGTCAGCGAACGCCAGACCCATTCGAGTGGGCCGAAGCGGAAATTGCGCAGCCAGATCACGCTGAACACAATCTCAACCACGGCGATCGTCAGAACCAGCAGGTAAAGCTGTGAGCGATCGAGCTGGCCATAGAGGCCGAACCCGAAACCGTAGAACAGGAAGGTGCAGATCAGCGTCTGGCCGATGTAGTTGGTCAGCGCCATCTGCCCGGCGGCGGCGAACCCCTGCTGGAGCCACTTGAAGAGGCCCAGCTTCACCACCGCCAGAACCAGCCCGATATGCCCGGCCACCATGGCAAGTCGACTGAACTGGTATGTCCTTCCGGCTTCCGCCGCGGCAACCGGGCCATAATCTCCCGCGGCCAGCAGCCCAAGTTCGTAAAGCCCCAGCGGTATGCCGATGCCATAGCCCACCAGCACCATCAGGCCGTAGAAGCGCACACTGCGTTCGGCCGAAAGCACGCCCCATTTGAGCAGCGCCATGCCGATCAGCATGAAGGGCAGCACGTCCGTGAAAATCCAGTACGGCGCGTGCGTCCATTGGAAGGAATAGCTGAAGTCGAACTGGCCCTTCACCGCCTCGACGTAGGTACCCTGATGCCACCCTTCGAACATTGCAGTCGATTCCTCGGTCGGGATGAATTCACTCTCCCGCTCCGCCCAGCTGTCGATCGACGCCTGCTGTTCCGGGCTTAGCGCCGCTCCGCTATCGGCAACGGCCTGTGCGGCAGCGGCGACCTGGGATTGGGCCGCTACTTCATGATAATCCTGGTTGCCCGAATAGGCGGCATAAAGCAGTCCGACGATCCCGACCGCAAATTGCACGCGCGCGGGCAGCTTGCGGACTGCAAACAGCAAGAAACCGCACAGCGAGTAGAGAAAGAGAATTTCGCCGGTCCATAGCAGGAGCGCCCAGTGGATCACGCCGAACAGCATGAGCCAGCTCATCCGGCGAAAATGGATCTCGGCGGTGGTGAGGCCCGCGCCGGAATTCTCCATCCGTTCGGTCATCAGTACGACCCCAGCCCCGAACAGCATCGAGAAGATGCCGCGCATGGTGCCCTCGAAACCCACGTTCATGATTTCGAACAGCTGGAGGTTCAGCCCGGTGCTGCCCCCGGCAGCATAGGGATTGCCATAGGCTTGCCAGATCATCCCGAAGGCGGAAATGTTCATCAGCAGGATGCCGAAAACGGCGATCCCGCGCAGGATATCGAGTGAATCGATGCGATTGGATTTGGCGACGGGCGCAGCAGCGCCAGCCGATTGTTCGACATTGGTCATCAGGGAACCCCCCAGTCCCCGAGGCAGCACATGAGGCCGCGACCCATATGCCTGGCGACACCGCCCTCGGTGAAACGATGCCGCTGGAGTGGAAGCTATCGTCTATCGTTTTCGAAGGCAATCCGGCTGCGCGGATTATTGACGGACCAGCTACACAGGGGTGGCCGCCAACCGTCGACAAGGCCAATCGTCGAGGGATCCTCGATCTGGACGTTCTGGGACGAATCTATATAATTTCGTGAAATCATGGTGTTGTGGTCAAAAGCAATTCGGGGGCAGTCATGAAGGCTAATGTGATTGTCTCGGCATTCCTGGCTCTATCCGTTTCAACACCAACCTTCGCCAAGGAACCCATCGAGGCCACAGCGGTCACGCAATGGGAAGTGGACTTCGCTCCGGAGAGTTGCGGCATTAAGCGCCACTTCCAGCTTGGCGAAGGGATTGTCAGCTTCGAGCTGAGGCAATTTACACCGCACGACGGCTTCGATCTGACCGTCTTCACTAACACACTCAAACGAACAGGAGCGAGTCCCGAAATCCGGTTTGGCGAGCATGACGATACAATCAGGCACGATTCCTTTTTCAAATTGTTGAGCGGCGAATGGAGCGGCATCAAGTTGATGTTGCCCGGAAACTATTTCGGCGATGGGGCCCAGAAAAGACGTGTTCTGTCCATATCGAAGTCGTTCGAGCAGGACATGGCCTTGCCGCTCGACAGTCTTGATCTCGCGCACAAAGCCCTGACCGACTGCATGGATGATCTGGTCGCAAGTTGGGGTCTCGATCCAGCTGGACAGAGGACGCTTTCGAAGCCGGTGGCCGTGCCGGAACTTCCTTGGGGTTGGATGAGCGATGCACTGCGAGCGACCCATTCGGAAAGGAGGAAAGCCCGGGAGGACCAAGTAAGGATCCTGCTGATCGTCGGGTCAAACGGCAGGGCAAGTTCCTGCAAGATGCTGGGAGCAATCAGCACGAGCAAATCAGCCATCAAAGCTTGCGATGGGATCATGAGGCAAGCCGAGTTCGAACCGGCCCTGGATGCCACAGGCAAGCCGGTGCGGAGCTTTTTTCTGGCTACCGGAGCTGCCTATGTCACGAGAAGCACTGTCAGTTTTTGACATCCGAACGCGGTTGGTCAAACGCCAGCCTTAACCCTTCCATTCGCGGCGTTCCTCCGCCGCTTTGAGCACTTCATAGGCCAGCTGCAGCTTCTGAAACTCTGCGGCAGCGTCCTTGTCGCCCGGCTTCACATCCGGATGGACTGTCTTGGCCTTTTCGCGCCACGCCTTCTTGATCGCGACGAAATCGGCATCGGCTTCGAGTTCGAGCACGCCCAGCGCGCGCATTTCGTCCTGACTGCGGCTGCCGTCGCCCGCGCCGGCCCAGCCGTAGTGCGAGGCTTCGGCATAGCCCGAATTGTCGCGCCGTTCGGTGCGCGCGCGCTCTTCGCGTTCGGCCTTGTCGAGCCCCTCGAAATAGTCCCACTTCGAATTGTATTCCGCCGCATGCTGCTGGCAGAAATACCACCGGTCGGGGCTATTGGGCGCCTTGGGCGCAGGGCAATTGCCGGGTTCGTCGCAGCCATGCCGATCGCACAGGCGCACGCTGGTCGCCTCGCGCGAGCTGCCATAGCCCCGCCAGCGCGGAAATCCCCAGTCGAGCGAACGGCGCGGTTTAGGCATGGGCACCCCTGCTGCAAATCGCCGGCCATGTCGTTCGTCTGACGCACATGGCAATCAGTCTAGGGACGATTGCGATTGTTTGGAAGATGTGGGAACCAGTTTCGATACGAAATGTTGCAATGCAATAATTCGTCAATATATGCGCGCTAGACGCGGCCCGAGAGACCCCCGATGAGCAAGCAACTCGCCATTTCCAGCAGCTTCGCCACCTTTGCCATGGCGGCGATGGCGCTGTTCGTCACGCCGGACCATTCGGGCCTGCCCAGCGGCAATGGCTTTGCAGGCTTGCAGGCCGAGAGCCCCGCTCTCGACCTGCCGCGACCGTCGATCTTCCTCGATTAATTCACCACCACGCTGACAGCGCGACGGTTGCGCGCCCAGGCTTCCTCGTTCGAGCCGAGTGCCACCGGGCGTTCCTTGCCATAGCTGACCGTGGCGATGCGGCCCGCATTGACGCCAAGGCTGACGAGGAAATTCTTCGCCGCATTGGCGCGGCGCTCGCCCAGCGCGAGGTTGTATTCACGCGTGCCGCGTTCGTCGGCATGGCCTTCGATCGTGATCGAAACCTGCGGATAGCGCGAAAGATACTGCGCCTGCGTCTGCAAACGTGCCGAGTCTTCGCTGTCGATATTGAAACGGTCGGTGTCGAAAAAGATCACGTTCTGCCCGTTGACCGCATTTTCGAAATGCGCCTGGCTGCCGACGCGCGGGCCGGTGGGAGTGGGCGCCGGCGTGGGAACCGGAGTGCTGGTGGTGGAGGGCGGCGGCGGAGGCAGTTCTTCCGGAGCTTTCTTGGCACAGGCCGCCATGGCAGCCGTGCCCGCCAGAAGCATCGCAGTCTTCATTCCGATATTCATGATACTTCCCTTTCGATGGGCGGCGCGCGTTTTGTGAAGGGGCGGCCGCTGTTAGTCTCTTATACCTCAGGGGAGGATCGGTCCCCAGGCCGGATCCGACGCGTCGACCGGCGTCGGCAATTTCCTTTCATTGCGGCCGGTCAGGTCGACCTGCCACAGCGATGACCGGCCCGTGTTGCGCTCGGTCCGGAAGAACTGGATGATGCGCCCGTTGGGCGCCCATGTCGGGGCTTCATCCTGCCATCCGTTGGTGAGCGCACGGACATTGCGTCCATTGGGGCTCATCACCGCGATGTTGAAATCGCCTGCGATGCGGGTGAAGGCGATCTGGTCGCCGCGCGGGCTCCATTCGGGCGTGGCGCAACGCCCGCCGCCAAAGCTGATGCGCCGCTGGTTGGTGCCGTCGGCATTCATCACATAGCATTGCTGGCTGCCCGAACGGTCGCTTTCGAACACGATCTGCCTGCCGTCGGGCGAATAGGAACCGCCGATGTCGATCCCCGGCGTATCGGTCAACCGAACGCTCTGCCCGCCGCTCGCCGGAACGCGATAGATGTCGGTATTGCCCGCTACCGCCATCGAATAGAGGATGTAGCGCCCGTCGGGGCTCCAGCGCGGCGCGAAAGTAGGATTGCTGCTTTGCGTCACCAGCGTCTGCTGGCCGGTGCCGATGTCATAGACATAGAGCCGCGGATTGCCGTCGACATAGGAGAGATAGAGCAGCCGCTTGTAATCGGGCGAATAGCGCGGGGTCAGCGCAGTGGCGCTGCCCAGCGTCAGGAAGCGGTGGTTGGCACCGTCGCTGTCCATGATCGCGAGCCGCTTGACGCGCCTGTCCTTGGGCCCGGTTTCGGCGATATAGGCGATGCGGCTGTCGAAGAACGGGCTTTCGCCAGTCAGCCGCGCATAGATCAGGTCCGAACATTTGTGCGCCGCACGCCGCCAGTCAGCCGGAGGCACGACCCAGCCCTCGCGCACCAGCTCGTCCTGCAGCGCAACGTCATAGAGGTAACAGCCGACCACCAGCCGCCCGTCGCTCCGCGCCCGCACATAGCCGTGCACCAGCATTTCCGCACCGCGCCCGCGCCACGTGCCCCAGCTGGGCGACGTGATCTCGGCAAATGTCGGTTGCGGCAGGCTGTTCGGCCCGACCGGCTTGAACAGCCCGTTGTTCTGGAGGTTTGCGGTGATCACGCGCGCCATTTCGCGCCCGAGCGCCGCGGTGCCATCGGCATTGGCAGGAGTCGGCACATCGCGATCGGCGGCAAAACCGGGGATGGCGATCCCAAGATCTGCCCAGTCGCTTTCGTCGGTTACGGTGAAGGTCAGGCCACCATCGGCAGCCTCACCCGAAGCGTCGGTTCCGGTCGTCTCGACCTGACCGCCCTCGGCCACCGGCCTGCCCAGATCCTGGTTCTGCGCTGCGAGCGGCGCAGCGGCGAATGCAATGGCGAAGAGCAGATATTTCATCGTGACAAATTCCTATCGAAACGGGCTCCGCGGATCGACTTCCATGCGTTGTAATACTCTGCAGGCAGGTCGAACGGCGCGGCAAGTTGCACTGCGCGGATCGCGCGTTCGGCGTGCAGGCTCGCCTGCGGGCGATTAGAGGCGTTGATGCCTGACTGGCGCAGCACACGCGGCCGCCCTTTCAGGCTGCCGTCTTCATTGAGCTCGAATGCCAGCTCGGTCACCAGCAATTCGGCATCGACGCCTGAGGGTGCATTCCAATGCGGCTTAATCTGGCGCGAGATCGACTGGATCATGCTCGCCTTGGCGCTCGCGCCGATTTCGTTGGCCGGAATGCGCGTATCGTCGCTGGTGCGGCTTGAACCGGAACCTTCAAGGAAGTTCTCGCCAATCTGCGTGCCGGTGGCCTGTCGCGGCTGTTCAGCGGCCTGCTGGCGCGGGGTTTCGCGCACCGCGTTGCGGGCATTGCGCGAAGGCGGCGCCTGGTCGACCGGCGTGCGTTCGCGCGCACGCTCCGGCTGTTTGGGTTGCTCGACCGGCGCCTGCGCCTCTTCGGCAACGACCGGCGCCATGGAAGCACGGCTTTCGGCAACCGGATCGGGCGATGTCGAGCGCAGCGAAACGTCGGGCGCGAGGCTCACCGTCATGCGTTCGGGCACTTCGAGCCCTTCGCCCGGGCCCGGCTGGAACAGCAGCACGCCTGCGAGCATGAGGTGCAGCCCCAGCGCAATCGCCAGGCCGAGTTTTTCCTCCCTCCGCAGTGCTGTCGCTTCCATGATGTCCTGCCGAATTATGGCGGCGAAACTGAACTGTTGGTGACCAGCGAGATCGAGTTGAACCCCGCGCGGTTGAGTTCGCCCATCACCGCCATCACTCTGCCATAGGCCAGGCCGCGATCGCCGCGCAGCACGATCACCGGCCCTTGCCCGTCAGCACCGCGATCGATCGCGGCCAGCGCCTCGGGCAGTGCGCCCGCAGGCACGCGCTTGTCGTCGACATAGATCGTGCCCGTGGAATCGATAGAGATCGTCACCTGGTCGGGCGTCTGGTCGATCGGGTTCGCCCGGCTTTCCGGCAGCTCTACTGGCACGCCCGACGCAAGCAGCGGGGCGGTGACCATGAAGATGATCAGCAGCACCAGCATCACGTCGACGAAGGGTGTGACGTTGATCTCGGCCATTGGCGCGCGGCGGCTGCGTCGCCATGTCCTGCCCGAAGATGCGAGGTTCATGGCCATTATTTACCTCCCTGTCGGGAGGAAACGGTGCCAGCCCGCTCCCCCGCCCAGCCACTTGATAGCCTGCCTGCCACCATATCGGGTGGCTGGGCGGGGGAGCGGGCCGGAGCCGCGCAAGCCGACGCGAAGCGGAGGCGGTTCATGCACACTATGCCTTGTCCAGCTCGAAGCTCAGCCCCGCATGGAAGCGGTCGGCAAAGCGCTGCAGCCGCGCTTCATAGCGGTTCACGCGGTGGCTGAAGCGGTTGTAGGCGATCACCGCGGGGATCGCGGCGAACAGGCCGATTGCCGTGGCGAACAGCGCCTCGGCAATGCCGGGCGCGACCACCGCGAGCGATGAGCTTTCCTGCATCCCAATCTGGAAGAAGCTGTTCATGATGCCCCAGACCGTGCCGAACAGGCCGACGAAAGGCGCGACCGAACCGACGGTGGCGAGGAAATTGAGCCGTTCGGACAAATCGTCCGCTTCCTTGGCGACCTGGCTTTCCATCGCGCCGGCGAGCCGATGGCGCGTACCTTCGCGGTCGACCGGCGGGTGCTGGGTCGAGCGCTTCCATTCGGCGACGCCTGCGGCAGCAACCCGGGCCGAGGGCAGGTCCTTGCGCGCGCGGCCGGTGGTGAGGCTGTCCAACTCCTCCGCATCCCAGAAATCGGCTTCGAACTCGCGGCTGCGGCGTTCGATCTTGCCCATGCGCATGCTGAAGGAGACGATGATCGTCCACACCCAGAGACTGGCGAGGATCAGGCCGATCATCACCGTCTTCACGACGATGTCCGCTTGCAGGAACAGGTCGAGCGGGTTGAGCCTGGTGGGCGCTGCGGCAATCAGGGAAAGCAGGGTAATGGTCATGCGGGGAAGTCTTCCATGAAATTCCGGAATGCGGCACGCCAAGCGTCGGGCTGGCGACGTGGGCGGCCATCGGGAGTGATGAAGCCAACGCGCAAATTCGCTTCGGCCAGCAATTCGTCGCCGCGCCATGCCCGCTGGTGCATGCGGCAACTGGCAGCGCCAAGCTCGGTGCAGGTGGTTTCCAAGACCACATCGTCATCTAGCCTGGCGGGGCGCAAGTATTTGAGATTGATCTCCGACACCGCATAGGCGCCTTCGCCCGCTTCGATCGCGGCGCGCTGGTCGATCTCCAGCATCCTCAGCAGGTCGCTGCGCGCACGCTCGAACCAGCGAAGGTAGTTCGCGTGATAGGTGATGCCCGAAAGATCGGTGTCTTCGTAATAGACCCGCACGGCATACAGATGCCGCGCGCCGTCGAAGCAGCCTCCGGGGGGATTGGGCCCAGTGGAAACAGGTAGGTTCATTCGCGCTGCGCCTTAGCGCATGCGTGAATCGCAGGGAAGCGACCAAAGACGGACTGAATCAATCTGTCGATGAAACGCTACCTGCGCAGCAACATCGGGCCCAGCGGATGCCCACCGAAGACATGGACGTGCAAATGCGGCACTTCCTGATGGCCATGCCCGCCGATATTGGCGAGCAGGCGATAGCCGGGTTCGACCAGCCCCTTGGCGCGGGCCACTTCACCGACCGCGCGTATGAAACCGGCGATTTCCTCGGCCGAGGCATGCTGCGAGAAATCGTCCCAGCTGACATAGCGCCCCTTGGGGATCACGAGCGTGTGGATCGCCGCCTGCGGATTGATATCCTCGAAGGCGTATGCCCATTCATCCTCATAGACTTTCGCAGAGGGAATCTCCCCGCGCAGGATCTTCGCGAAGATATTGTTGTCATCATAGGGCTGGGTCGCGTCGATCGGCATTATTCGCTCCGTGAGGCTTTTTCGTCCAAACCCGAAACGCCCTCGCGCCGGTCAAGCTCGGCCAGCACGTCGGCCAGCGGAATATCCTTCGCGCCGAGCAGCACCAGCAGGTGGAACAGCACATCGGCGCTCTCGCCGACCAGTTCCTGCCGGCTGCCGGAGAGCGCGGCGATCACCGCTTCGGTCGCTTCCTCGCCCAGCTTCTGCGCAATCTTGGGAAGGCCCGCGGCGTTGAGCTTCGCGACATAACTGCTTTCGGGCGAAGCGCCGCGCCGCGAGGCGATAATTTGTTCCAGTCGGGTCAGAGTATCCATGCGCCTGCTTTCGCTCATACGCCGCGCGCCGGCAAGCCCGCCGCACGCAGCGCGGCATGCGCTTGCGAGATCGAATAGGTGCCGAAGTGAAAGATCGAGGCCGCGAGCACTGCGCTGGCATGGCCCAGGGTCACCCCTTCGACGAGGTGCTGCAAATTCCCCACTCCGCCGCTGGCAACCACCGGCACACTCACCGCATCGGCGATGGTGCGGGTGAGTTCGAGGTCATAGCCGGCCTGCGTACCGTCACCGTCCATCGAAGTAACGAGCAGTTCGCCCGCACCGAGTTCCGCCAGCCGCACTGCGTGCCCGACCGCGTCGATGCCGGTCGGCTTTCGCCCGCCGTGAGTAAATATCTCCCATTCACCCGGCGCGGTCCGCCGCGCATCGACACTGGCGACCATGCACTGGCTGCCGAATTTCGCGGCAATGTCCGCGACCAGTTCGGGCCGGGCGACCGCCGCGGAATTGACCGCGACCTTGTCTGCGCCCGCGAGCAGCAGCGCGCGCGCATCATCGGCGCTGCGCACCCCGCCGCCGACGGTGAGCGGCATGAAGCAGACTTCCGCCGTTCGGCGCACGATATCGAGCAAGGTCCCGCGCCCTTCGTGGCTGGCGGAGATGTCGAGGAAGCAGAGCTCGTCCGCACCCGCTTCGTCATAGGCCTTGGCTTGTTCGACCGGATCGCCCGCGTCCTTGAGGTCGACAAAGTTCACGCCCTTGACCACGCGCCCATCGGCAACGTCGAGGCAGGGAATTACGCGGATACGGACGGTCATGCCACCCGCCCCGCCATCGCAATCGCCGCTGCGAGGTCGAGGCGCCCTTCGTAGAGCGCGCGGCCGGTGATGACGCCTTCGATCCCCTCATGCGCATGGAGCGAGAGGACATGGATATCGTCGAGGCCCTTCACTCCGCCACTCGCGATAACGGGAATGTCGACCCGCCGTGCAAGGTCAACTGTCGCTTCGATATTCGCACCCTTCAGCAGCCCGTCGCGCCCGATGTCGGTGAACAGCAGGCTGGCGACGCCCGCATCCTCGAAGCGGCGCGCCAGATCGACCACCGGCACGTCCGACACTTCGGCCCAGCCTTCGGTCGCGACCATCCCGTCCTTCGCGTCGACCGCGACCACGATCCCGCCTTCGAACTCGCGCGCCATGTCCTTGACGAATTCCGGGTCCTTGAGCGCGGCCGATCCCATCACCACGCGCGCCACGCCAAGATCGAACCAGAACTCGACCGCCTCGGGCGTGCGGATACCGCCGCCAAGCTGGACGTAGCCCGGAAAGGCTTCGACGATCGCTTCCACCGCTTCGCGGTTGCGGCTCTCACCTGCAAACGACCCGTCGAGATCGACCACATGCAGGTGCTGCGCGCCAGCATCTGCGAACAGCAGGGCCTGCGCCGCGGGATTGTCGCCATAGACCGTGGCGCGCGCCATATCGCCTTCGGCCAACCGCACCACTTCGCCGCCCTTGAGGTCGATGGCAGGAAAGATGATCATTTCGGATCCCAATTGAGGAAACGCTCGAGCGTCGCCAGCCCATAGGCCTGGCTCTTCTCCGGATGGAACTGCACCCCGATCATGTTGTCTTTCGCGACAGCGGCCACCAGCCCTTCGCCGTGGTCAGTCATTGCAGCCACTTCATGCCCGTCGCTTGCCTCGAAGTGGTAGGAATGGAGGAAATAGGCCTCGCCTTCCTCCAGCACCGGGTGATTGCGCGCATGCGGCAGCAACGCGACGTCGTTCCAGCCCATATGGGGCACCTTGATCGACGGATCGGCGGGTTCGATCAGATGTACCTCGCCTTCGATCCAGCCGAGCCCGCGGGTCGCGCCATGTTCCAGCCCGCGGGTCGCCAGCAATTGCATGCCGACGCAAATGCCGAGGAAGGGCACGGCGTCGCCGATCACGCGCTGCTGCAGCGCTTCGACCATGCCGGGGATCGCGCGCAGCCCCTTGGCACACGCCTTAAAGCTGCCCACGCCCGGCAGCACGATCCGCTGGGCACCTCGCACCAGTTTTGGATCGGAAGTTACCGCGACATGCTCCGCCCCGGCAGCCTTCAAGGCATTATAGACCGAATGAAGGTTGCCCGCGCCGTAATCGATCAGGGCCAAGGCTTCAGCCATGATTAGCCGCCCAACTGCCCCTTGGTGCTCGGGATCGCCTCGCCCTTGCGCGGGTCCCGCTCCACCGCGACGCGCATCGCCCGGGCAAACCCCTTGTAGATGCTTTCGCAGATGTGGTGATTGTTGGTGCCGTAGAGCAGCTCGACATGCAGCGTGATGCCGGCCGTCTGCGCGATCGAGTGGAACCAGTGCTCGATCAGCTCGGTGTCCCATTCGCCCAGCCGCTCCTGCGTGAACCCGGCCTTCCAGACCAGATAGGGCCGCCCCGAAATGTCGAGCGACACCCGCGCCAGCGTTTCGTCCATCGGCGAATAGGCGCTGCCATAGCGGCCGATCCCGGCCTTGTCGCCAAGCGCCTGCAGGATCGCCTGGCCCAGCGCCAGCGCGCTGTCTTCCGTTGTGTGATGCTGGTCGACATGGAGATCGCCAGTCACCTTCATGGTCACGTCGATCAGCGAATGCTTGGCAAACTGTTCGACCATGTGATCGAGGAAGCCGATCCCGGTGGAAACGTCATAGCGGCCCGTCCCGTCAAGGTTCACCTCGATACGGATCGCGGTTTCGGCGGTGTTTCGCTCTATGCTGCCTGTGCGCATAGTGGCGCTATAGGCGCTTGCTGCGAGCGCGCAAGCATTGCTGCGCCGCAATAATCTCCTCGCGTACCAAGCGATTGTTGCTTGACCAGCGCTGCGTGCAGCGCCACCTATCAGCCATGAGTGACGATACGCCCGACAGCCTGATCCCCTATGACGAGATCGTGCAGGAAGCCCTGCGCGCCGTGGTCGGTCGTGTGCTGGGCGAAGTTGCCCAGTCGGGCGGCGATTTGCCGGGCAACCACCATTTCTA
Organism: Altererythrobacter sp. Z27; assembly: GCF_052683155.1. Lineage (NCBI taxonomy): Bacteria > Pseudomonadati > Pseudomonadota > Alphaproteobacteria > Sphingomonadales > Erythrobacteraceae > Altererythrobacter > Altererythrobacter sp. Z27. Next base: position 1,831,289 of record NZ_JBQYMC010000001.1, read on the forward strand.
CATCACTTTCAAGACCGGCGCGGCAGGCGTCTCGATCCCGCCGCAATTGCGCGAGCGCTTTCCCGACGAGATGACGATCGTGCTGCAGAACAAGTTCTGGGACCTGCAGGTGGGCGAGGACGGTTTCTCGGTGGGGCTGAGCTTCAACCAGATCCCCGCAAAGCTCTCGATTCCCTTCGGTGCGATCACCGCCTTCGTCGATCCCGCAGTCGATTTCGGGCTACAGTTCCAGGCCACTGTGCCCGACATGGAGCCCGAAGCGCACGAAAATGCCGAGAATGACGAGCCGGATGGCGACGGCCCGACCAAAGGCGGGGATGATGGCTCGAACGTGGTCACAGTGGATTTCGGACGCAAGAAATAGGTCGATTGCGCATTGCAGCGCACTTGATTCCTGACCCCGCTTTGCGCCAACAGCGCACATGGCCGACCAACCCGAAAAGATCGATGCGCTGCAACGCCGCGGCTTGATGTTCATCCTGTCGTCGCCCTCGGGCGCTGGCAAGACGACGATCTCGCGCATGCTGCTGGCCGCCGACAGCGAGCTAAAGCTCTCGGTCTCGGTCACCACCCGCACTCCGCGCCCAGGCGAAGTGGAAGGGGTGCATTACCACTTCGTCGACGATGTCGAATTCGACCGGATGATCGAGGAAGACGATTTCTACGAATGGGCGCATGTCTTCGGCCACCGCTACGGAACGCCAAAGGGGCGCATCCGCGCCGCGCTGAAGGAAGGGCAGGACTTTCTGTTCGACATCGACTGGCAAGGCACGCAGCAGCTCTTCCAGAAGGACCAGCAGGACGTGGCTCGGGTGTTCATCCTGCCGCCCAGCCTCGAGGAACTGCGCCGGCGGCTGGAAACACGCGCGACCGACAGCGCCGAGGTGATCGAAAGCCGGATGGAGCGCGCCCGCGCCGAGATCAGCCACTGGGACGGTTACGACTATGTCGTGATCAATGACGATGTCCAGCTGTGCTTCGACAAGGTGCGCGAAATCCTCCATGCCGAACGGATGAAACGCCAGCGCCAGACCGGGCTGATCCCTTTCGTGCGCGGGCTGATGGGCTAAAAAGCATCGTTCGGGGCTGCTCCGGTCGGCCACGCGACGGAATTCTGCTGTATCTCTGCCCTTGCGGCGTTACGCTGAAGGCGTGAAGCCTAAAATCCTCACCACCATGCGCGATTATTCCTGGCGCCAGCTAGGGGCGGACACGCTCGCGGGGATCACCGTGGCGCTGGTCGCGCTGCCGCTGAGCATCGCCATTGCAATCGCTTCCGGGGCGCCGCCCGCCGCGGGGCTGGTGACGGCCGTCGTGGCGGGATTCCTGATCTCCGCGCTCGGCGGCAGCCGCGTCCAGATCGGCGGGCCGACCGGCGCCTTCATCGTGGTGGTCTATGGTGTGATCCATGACCATGGCTACAATGGCCTGCTCCTCGCCACGCTGATGGCGGGCGTGATCCTGCTGTGCGCAGGCTTTCTCAAGGCAGGCCAGCTGATCCGCCACGTGCCCGAGCCGGTGATCGAAGGCTTCACCATCGGCATCGCTGTGGTGATCGCGGTGAGCCAGCTCAAGGACCTGGCGGGTATGACCGGCGCCAGCCTGCCCGCCGATTTCCTGCCCAAGCTGCAAGGCCTGTGGGAGATGCGCGGCACGGTGGACACGGGATCGCTCGCGCTGGGCGTTGCCTGCATCCTCGCCATCATCGGCCTGCGCAAGCTGGCACCGCGAATACCCTGGCTGGTGCTTGTCGTGGCTGGCGCGAGCGCGATTGCCGCGTTGGCGGTTCCTTCGATCGAGACGGTCGCGGGCCGCTATGGCGCCTTGCCGCACGGCTTGCCCACACCCGAACTTCCCGAGATCAGTTCCGCGCTTCTGGTCGAGCTGCTGCCTTCGGCGCTGGTGATTGCCTTCCTCGCCGGGATCGAATCGCTGCTGTCGGCGATGGTGGCTGACCGAATGATCGGGAGTGCGCATCGATCGAATGCAGAACTGATCGCGCAAGGCGCGGCCAATGTCGCAGCGCCGCTGTTCGGAGGCTTGCCCGCCACAGGAGCGATCGCGCGCACCGCGACCAACGTCAACGCCGGAGGCCGCACTCCGGTAGCGGGGATTGTCCATGCGCTCGCGATCCTGCTGGCGATCGTGGTCGCAGCGCCCTTGGCTGGAGCACTGGCCTTGCCCGCGCTGGCCGGGTTGCTGGTTGTGACCGCATGGACCATGAGCGAGCCGCATCGCTGGCCCGAGCGGCTGCGCCTGCCCAGGGCGGATTTGGCGCTGCTGCTGATGACCGCCCTACTCACAGTGCTGGCAGACCTGACGATCGCGATCTGCGTGGGCACGATGATTGGTCTCGCGCTACGCCTGTCGCGCGGCGAAGTTTCCGCGCCGCGCTGGCACACGCCCTTCCGATGGGGCGGGAACGACCGGGACGATTAGTAGGCGCGGATGTCCGCGCGCGCCGTTTCGACCTCTGTCACCAATATCTTGCCCAGCGGCTCCCTGGCCGCGGCTTCAGCATCGGAGGTGGGCGCAACCAGGATGAACAGGTGCCGCCCCTGCGGCCCGCCGAGCATGCAGGCATAGCTGGGCAGGCCGCCCGTCTCGATGACTTCGAGCACTTTGCCGCCTGCTCCGATGCGTACGCATTCTGGGCCGAGCGGGTTGCTGATCCATACTGCACCTTCGGCATCGAGGCAGATACCGTCGGGCACGCGCGGAGCTGTCGGCGCCCATTCGCGCCGGTTCGACAATGCGCCATCGGGCCCGATGTCGAGCACGGTGAGCCGCCCGCCCAGCGTTTCCGCTACGATCAGGGTCTTGCCGTCAGGCGTGATCACCATGCCATTGGGAAAGCTGAATTTCTCGCCCGGCGCGGCATCGGAAACCGTGCCGTCGGGCTGCACCAGTGCAAGGCACGTCTGGGGGTGTTCGGCGAGCACGCTTTCGGGGCCGCGCGCATGCATTTCGGTATCGAGGTCGAAACCGAAATTGCCGACATAGGCGCGGCCTTGTGCGTCCACGACCATGTCGTTGCAGAGAAACACCGAATGGTTCGCCAGATCGGCATGGAACTGGAAGCGCCCATCGGGCCAGCGCCGCCAGACCTGGCGTAGCTCCATCCGCACCACCAGCAGCGATCCGTCGGGCAACCAGCCGAGCCCCGAGGGTCGGCCTTCGAGCTCAAGCTCAGTCCGAACGTCGCCCTCAAGCGATACCGAGCAGACCCGGTGCGCGTAAAAGTCGGAGTACCACAACCGGCCGCCATGCCAGCGCGGTCCCTCCCCGAAGTACACGCCTTCAGCGAGGGTTCGCACCGGCCCGGCCATGGTCAGCGGCCCGAAGGATCGACGAAATTGCCCGCGCCAATATTGGCGTTGACCACGCCGCCGTCGATCGGGATCGTCGTGCCGACTACGTAATCGCCCGCCCGGCTGAGCAGGTAGATCGCGCCTGCCGCCATATCTTCGGTCACGCCGACACGGCGCGACGGAATCCCGCGCGCCGAAGCTTCGGGATTGTCGCGCGCCGCACGGTTCATCGCGCTCGGGAAAGCCCCCGGGCCGATGCCATTGACGACGATATTATCCTTGATCAGCTCGGCTGCGAGGCGGCGGGTCAAGTGGATCAGCCCGGCCTTCGAAGCCTGATAGGGATAGGTCGGCCAGGGGTTCGACTTCATCCCGTCGATCGACGAGATCATCAGTACCTTCGCCGGGCGTTCAGGCGTCCCTGCCGCCTTGAGCAGCGGGAACAGTTTCTGCGTGAGGAAGAACGGCGTCTTGACGTTGAGGTCCATCGTGCGGTCCCAGCCCGCTTCGGTGAATTCCTCGAACGGCTCGCCCCAGGCGGCACCCGCATTGTTCACCAGCAGGTCGAGCTTGTCTTCGCGACTGGCCAGCTCATCGGCGAGCTGCTTGATGCCGTCCATCTGGCTCAAATCGCCGACAAGGCCGATAACCTTGTCGCCCAGCTCCGCCGACGTCTCGTCGACCTGCTCCTTTTTGCGAGCGACGATATAGACGCGTTCGCATCCGGCTTCGAGCAGGCCTTCGACGATCATCTTGCCGATGCCGCGGCTGCCCCCGGTTACCAGGGCGACACGTCCCTCGAGACCGAACAGTTCCTTGAGATTCATCATCTGCCCGTCCTCCTCAATATCCGCTCAGTTCGGCGACGCGGTTGGCATGGTAATAGGCATCGCCCAGGAACTCCTGCAGCGCGCGGTCGCGCTTCATGTAGAGGCCGATGTCATATTCGTCGGTCATGCCGATGCCGCCGTGCATCTGCACGCCTTCCCGCACCGAAAGACCGGCGGTCTTGGCGACCTTGGCCTTGGCGACGGAAACCATCAGCTCGGCCTTTTCGCTGCCCGCGTCGAGCAATTGCTGCGCCTTGATCACAGCAGCGCGAGCGATTTCGACTTCGGAATAGAGATGCGCAGCGCGATGCTGCAGCGCCTGGAATTCGCCGATCAACCGGCCGAACTGCTTGCGCTGCCTCAGGTATTCGACAGTCATGTCCATCGCACCGCGAGCCACGCCCACGCCTTCGGCGGCGGCCCCGACGCGGCCCGCCATCAGCAGGGTATTGAGCACTTCGCGCCCGCCATCGACTTCGCCGATCACCGCGTCACCGTCGAGTTCGACATTGTCGAACGTCGTGTGCGTCGCGATCGAGCTGTCGACCAGCCGCACCGCGTCATGGCTCATCCCGGCGGCATCCTTGGGAACCGCAAACAGCGTGACGCCGTCCGCATCGCCATCGCTGCCCGAAGTGCGCGCGGCGACGACGATCATGTCGGCGCTGGCGCCGTGAACTACGAAATCCTTCTTGCCTGAGAGCTTGAAGCCATTGCCCGAACGTTCGGCCTTGCAGGCGATGCGTTCGGGGCGGTGCTTCGGGCCTTCGTCAACCGCGACGGCAAAGACGCTGTCGCCCGAAACCAGGCCGGGCAAATAGCGCCCGCGCAGGTCGGCGCTGGCATGGCCGAGTGCGGTTGCCGCCAGTACCGAGCTGGTAAGGAAAGGCGAAGGGGTGAGGTTGCGGCCAATCTCTTCGAGCACGATGCCCGCTTCGACATGACCCATGCCGAGCCCGCCGTCTTCCTCGCTCACCAATATGCCGGTGAAGCCGAGTTCGCCCATTTGCTTCCACAGCGCGTGGCCGAAGCCATCCTTGCATTCGCGGTCGCGCCAATGGCGCAACTGCTTCGCGATCGCGCCTTCGTCAGCCATGAACTGGCTCGCGGTTTCGGCCAGCATGGCCTGGTCTTCGTTATGATACAGAGGCATGGATCAGGCTCCCGGCAGGTCGAGAATGCGTTTGGAAATGACGTTGAGCATGACTTCGCTCGTCCCGCCTTCGATCGAGTTCGCCTTGGTCCGCAGCCAGTTGCGGGCGGGCTTTCCGCCTTCGGTTTCGTCACTGTCCCACTCGAGCGCGCGGCTGCCGCCGGCGCTCATGACCAGCTCGTTGCGCGTCTTGTTGAGCTCGGTCCCGGCGTATTTCATCATGTTCGGCTGCGCCGGATGTGCCTTGCCGACCTTGATTTCGTCGAGGAACTTTTCGCTCATTGCGGTGAAGGCCAGCGCATCGACGTCGAACATCGCGATCTCGCCGCGCAGCACCGGGTCGAGCGTGGTGTTGCGGCTCATCGCTGCGCCGAGCGAGGTCGCCCGGTCGCCGCCACCGGTGGCGGAGATCATTTCGCGTTCGTGGCCGAGCAGATACTTGGCAACGTCCCACCCGCGGTTGATCTGGCCGACATAGCCGGGGATGTCCTCGCCATAGGACTTGGGCACCTTCACATCGTCGAAGAAGGTTTCGCAGAACGGGCTGTTGCCGCTGATCAGCAGGATCGGCTTGGTCGAAACACCCGGGCTCTCCATGTCGTAAAGCATGAAGGTGATGCCCTGGTACTTGTTCTCCTTGTCGGTCCGGACGAGGCAGAAAATCCAGTCGGCCTTGTCGGCATAGGAGGTCCAGATCTTCTGGCCGTTGACGATCCAGTGGTCGCCCTTGTCCTCGCCATAGGTCTGCAGCGACACGAGGTCCGAACCGCTGCCCGGTTCCGAATAGCCCTGGCACCAGCGGATTTCGCCGCGGGCGATCTCGTTGAGGAACTTCTTCTTCTGGCCTTCGGTGCCGAAATGCAGCAGCGCCGGGCCCAGCATCCAGATGCCGAAGCTGGAGAGCGGCGGACGCGCATTGATCGCTGCCATTTCCTCGCGCAGAACCTTGGCTTCGGCCGGGCTCAGGCCGGCGCCGCCATATTCCTTGGGCCAGGCCGGAACGGTGTAGCCCTTGTCGCGGCACGCCTCGAACCATGCCTTTTGCGCGTCGCTTTTGAAAACGGCCTTGCGACCACCCCAGAAAACGTCCTCGTCATCGCGGACGGGTTGGCGCATTTCGGCGGGGCAATTGGCTTCAAGCCAGGCGCGTGTTTCCTGGCGGAAGGCTTCCAGATCGGACATGTCCGACTCTCCTCTCATGTCTCCTGATTGACGCTTACGTTAGGGTGATTCGCACCCGCGCCGCAAGCACAGTTGTGACAGGTGGCAATGCCGTAGCGTCAGACTGTACAGCGTTGACGCGGGGCACGCTTCGCTTACGCTAACGTCAACGCCGTGGGAGTGGCCTGATGGAGAGATTCGCCCCGATTCGCAGCTTGCGGAGTGCCGCAGGGTGAGCCTTGTCAGGGGCCCTTTGCCGCAGCGGCTGAAGTTGATTCACGGCTTCGGCGCGGTCGCCTTCGGGGTCAAGGACTCGGGGTTCAGCTTCTTCCTGCTGCTCTATTACAACCAGGTGCTCGGCATGGATGCCGGAGTCGTGAGCCTGGCATTGCTCGTGGCGCTGCTGGTCGATGCCGTGGTCGACCCGATCCTCGGCAATCTGTCGGATCGCACCTATTCGCGCTGGGGCCGACGCCTGCCATGGCTCTACCTCGCGCCGATCCCGCTGGCTTTCGCATGGATTGCGCTGTGGTCGCCGCCCGGCGCGGAGCCACCCAGCTTCCTTGGCCTGCTTGGCATTGCAGTGGTGGTGCGCTTGCTGCTTTCCGCCTGCGAAGTGCCATCGGTTTCGCTGCTGCCCGAAATCACCAATGACTATGACGAGCGCACCACGCTGTTCCGCTATCGATATCTGTCGGGCTGGACCGGCGGCATATTGATGATGGTGCTGGCCTATACCGTTTTCATGCCGGGGCCCGAAGGCCTGTTGCAGCGCGACGGCTATGCCGCATTCGGCATTTTCGGTGCGATCCTGATGGCCGTATCGGTGATCGGATCGGCGCTGGGGCAGCACAGCCTGGTTGCGCATTACCCCGCCCAAAAGCCACCGCCCTTTTCGTTCAAGGCCGCCTTTTCGGAGATCGTCGAAGCCTTCCGCGAACGCGCCTTCATCATCTTCGCACTGGGCGGGTTGGCGGCCTATGTAAGCCAGGGGATGAGCTTTTCGATCACCAATTACCTCAATGTCTTCGTCTGGCAGTTCGATCGCACTGCGCTCACCGCCTATCCCGGCGTGCTGTTCCTTTCCGTGGTGCTGATGTTCTTCATCGTCAGCCCGATGCACCGGAGGCTTGGCAAGCCAAAGAGCGCCGCGGTTGCGATGCTGTCTTCGCTTGTCCTGTTCCTGGTCCCTTACGTGCTGCTGCTGGCCGGGATTTGGCCCGCAGTCGGCACCTGGCCATCGACCCTGCTCTATTTGGGGCTGCATTTGCTGGCCAACACCATGGGGATCGTGGTGATGATCTCGGCCTCGTCGATGATCGCGGAGATCGTGGAAGCCTATCTTGAGAAGACCGGGCGCCGGGCCGAAGGCGCTTTCTATTCGGGCAACTGGCTGGTGCAGAAATGCGCAACGGGCCTCGGCATCTTCATGACCGGGCAGATCATCGCTGCATCGCAGCTGCCATTCGATGCGCAGCCCGGCGCCGTGCCCGAATCGATCATCGCGCATATGATCCTGCTATATTGCGGCGCGGCAGCGGTGCTGGCGATCTTCGCCGCTTACTGGTTGGGCCGTTTCCCTATCGGACGCGAAGAGCACGAAGCGCGGCTCGCCGTGCTCGATGCCGCCGCTCGCGCCGACCCCGATGCCCATGCGATAACGCCATGAGACAGCACAAATGAGAGCTTGGCGCACCCAGCGGCCTCTGCCACTGAAGTGCACAACATCCGATTAGAGAAACCGAAGAGAGATAAGGACAGGAGCACCCCCATGGATTTCGAACCCACCGAACGGCAGCAATATTGGCGCAACCGGGTGCGCGATTTCATCGATCATCACATCCGCCCCGCAGTTCCGACCTACAAGGCGCAGGATGCCGCAGGCGATCGCTGGAAAGTGATCCCGGTGGTCGAAGAGCTTAAGGCCAAGGCCAAGGCAGAAGGCATCTGGAACCTGTTCATGCCGCCGCGCAATGACGGCCATCACCATGTCGACGAAACTTATGAATTCGAAGGCCCGGGTCTTACCAACCTCGAATATGCGCTGTGCGCCGAGGAAATGGGCCGCATCGGTTTCGCTTCGGAAGTGTTCAACTGTTCCGCGCCCGACACCGGCAATATGGAAGTGTTCCACCGCTATGGCACGCGCGAACAGAAGGACCGGTGGCTGACGCCGATCATGAATGGCGAGATCCGCTCCGCCTTCCTCATGACCGAGCCCTATACCGCCTCGTCCGACGCGACCAATATCGAGACCCGGATCGAGCGCGATGGCGACGAATACGTCATCAATGGCCGCAAATGGTGGTCTTCGGGCCTTGGCGATCCACGCTGCAAGGTCTCGATCGTCATGGGCAAGACCGATTTCAGCGCCGGTCGCCATGCCGCGCAGTCGATGATCCTGATGCCCAATGATGCGCCGGGCGTGAACATCATCCGTCACCTTCCGGTGTTCGGCTATGACGATGCCCCGCACGGCCACATGGAAGTCGAACTGAAGGACGTCCGCGTCCCAGTCAGCAACATGCTGCTCGGCGAAGGCCGCGGCTTCGAGATCGCACAGGGCCGCCTTGGGCCGGGCCGTATCCATCACTGCATGCGCACCATCGGCGTCGCCGAGGAAGCGCTCGCCAAGATGTGCCGCCGCCTGCAGGAACGCGAAGCTTTCGGCAAGCCGATCTACAAGCACTCGGTCTGGGAAGAGCGCGTCGCTCGCGCCCGCATCGACATCGACATGACTCGCCTGCTTTGCCTCAAGGCGGCCGATATGATGGACAAGGTCGGCAACAAGAACGCCAAGCAGGAAATCGCCATGATCAAGGTGCAGGCGCCCAATATGGCGCTGCGCATCATCGACGATGCGATCCAGGCGCATGGCGGCGGCGGCGTGTCGGAAGACTATGGCCTGGCCAGCGCCTATGCCCACCAGCGCACGCTGCGGCTGGCTGACGGGCCTGACGAAGTCCATGCCCGTTCGATCGCGCGGATGGAATTCGCCAAGCACCTGCCTCAGGCAGGCCCCTCCGCCAACGCGCTGCGCGACGGCAAGGCGCCGAGCATGGGCGAAGCAGGCTTCAGCTCGGGCGATATGGGAGTGGCGCGCTGATGGCGAAAGCTGCCATTCTCGAGCAAGTCGGCGGACTGACGATCGGCGAGGTCGAACTCGCCGATCCCGGCCCGCACGAAGTGCTGATCGACACCAAGGCCTGCGGGCTGTGCCATTCCGACCTGCACTTCATCGAAGGTACCTATCCGCACCCGCTGCCGGCGATCCCGGGCCACGAGGCAGCGGGCGTGGTCCGCGCGGTGGGGAGCGAAGTGAAGACGGTGAAGCCGGGCGACCACGTGGTCTCGTGCCTCAGCGCCTTTTGCGGGCACTGCGAGTTCTGCGTCACCGGCCGCATGGCTCTGTGCCTTGGCGCGGAAACCCGCCGCGCGCCCGATGCCGCCCCGCGCATCATGCGCGCCGACGGCTCGGCGCCGGTGGCACAGATGCTCAACCTCTCGGCCTTCTGCGAGCAGATGCTGATCCACGAGCATGCCTGCGTCGCCATCGACAAGAATATGCCGCTCGACCGTGCCGCCGTGATCGGCTGCGCAGTGACGACCGGCGCGGGCACCATCTTCAACGCCTGCAAGGTGGTGCCGGGTGAAACCGTCGCCGTGGTCGGCTGCGGCGGGGTCGGCCTTGCCGCCATCAACGCCGCCAAGATCGCTGGCGCGGGCAAGGTCATTGCGATCGATCCGATCCCGGAGAAGCGCGAACTGGCGCAAGTGCTGGGCGCGACCCATACGGTCGATGCCATGGCTGCAGACGCGGTCGAGCAGGTCATGGCGATCAGCGGCGGCGGCGTGCACCATGCCATCGAAGCCGTCGGCCGCCAGGCTTCGGCCGATCTAGCCGTCAAGATCCTGCGCCGCGGCGGCACTGCCACTATCCTCGGCATGATGCCGCTCGATTGCAAGGTCGGGCTCGGTGCGCTTGACCTGCTGGGCGGCAAGAAGCTGCAGGGCGCGATCATGGGGATGAACCACTTCCCGGTCGACCTGCCGCGCCTCGTCGATTTCTACATGCGCGGACTGCTCGATCTCGACACGATCATTGCCGAGCGGATCCCGCTGGAGAAGATCAACGAGGGCTTCGAGAAGATGAAGGGCGGCCATTCTGCCCGTAGCGTGGTGGTGTTCGACTGATGAGCGAGGAAGCGATCGATTTCGACAAGGAAATGGTCGGAACTGTCGAGGTGTCCGAAGCGGATCGGCTCGATCTCGACCGGCTGACAGCCTGGTTCGAAGCCAATGTCGAAGGTTATGAAGGTCCGATCAGCTACACCAAGTTCAAGGGTGGCCAGTCGAACCCGACCTATCGCATCGACACGCCCGGTGCATCCTACGTGCTGCGCCGCCAGCCATTCGGCAAATTGCTGCCAAGCGCCCATGCGGTGGACCGCGAATATGCCGCGATGACGGGGCTGTACCCCACCGGCTTCCCCGTGCCGCGCACCTTTGGCCTGTGCGAAGACCCCGAAGTGATCGGCTCCAAGTTCTTCGTGATGAGCCTCGCCGACGGGCGGTCGCTCTGGAACGGGGCGCTGCCGCAATGTTCGAAGGAAGATCGGCGCGAAATCTACCATTCGCTGATCGACACCATGGCGGACCTCCACACCAAGGACCCGCAGGCGATCGGGCTGGGCGATTTCGGCAAGCCAAACGATTATTGCGCGCGCCAGATCAACCGCTGGACCAAGCAATACAAGCTCTCCGAAACCGAGCATCAGCCCAAGATGGAGCGGATGATCGAATGGCTTCCGCAGACGATCCCGCCGCAGCACAATTCCAGCGTGGTGCATGGCGACTACCGGCTCGACAATGTGATTTTCCACAAGACCGAGAATCGCGTGATCGCGGTGCTCGATTGGGAGCTGTCGACGCTGGGCGATCCGATCGCCGACTTCAGCTACCTGATGCTCAACTGGAAGAACGCTTCCGATGGCCGCGCCGGCCTCGCCGGGCTCGACCTGGCAGAGCTGGGCATTCCTTCGATGGAAGAGGCAGTCGAACGCTATGTCGCGCGCACCGGTTATCCAGTTCCGCCGATGGATTGGTATTTCGGTTACAATCTGTTCCGGCTGGCGGGGATCATGCAGGGCATCAAGAAGCGCGTCATCGACGGCACAGCTTCCTCGGCCCACGCAAAATCGATGAGCGAGCGTGTCACGCCGCTGATCGAGCGTGCCTATGATTTCGCCAAAGCCGCCGGAATGCCCGACTAGAAACCGGCAGTGAAGCTCACCATGGCGCCGGCATCGCGGGGCGCCCCGGCATAATGGCCGGGCTCATGGCGGTAGAACAGGCTGGCGGCGGCCCGCCCCCACGCCAGCGGGCCCTGCCAGGCGAGTTCACCGACCAGTTCGCGCCCTTGCGGGGCAAGCGACAGGCGCTGGATCGCAAAACCCGCCGTTTCGCTCGCATAGTCATAGCTCGCAGGCAAATTGAGACTGAGCCCGCCGTGCTCGACCCGCAAAGGCTGGCTCAAGCGAAGCCCCAGGCTGTCGCCGCGCGCAAATATCGAAGCGCGTGTTAGGTCGAATGCCCATGCCTGGCTAATCAGTTGCGAACCGCTGGTGATCACGCTTCCTTGATCGGGCCGGGTCACACCAAGCCGCCATTCGCCTCCGGCGGACCAGTCATCGCCCGGTTGCCAGCGCGCACTCAGCTCGAGGAAACCTGTATCCGCCCCGCCTTGCGCGATCGCCGGGTGTAAGCGTGCACCCAATACGCTGCGCTCTTCGCGCAGCCAGCTCATCCCCAGCGTTGCAGCCAGCGCGCCATATCGCCGGTCCAGCTCCATTCCGAAACTGCGCGTCGGGAAGCGCTCGCCCGGCCCATACAGCAGCTCTTCCAGCCGGGGCGCATAGGCAAGGCGCGCGTCGCCGCTTCCGGCGTGAAACGTCACGCCCCACGGCTCGAATTCATGCCGCAGCGCCAGCGCCGCATCACTCGCCTGGAAGAAACCTGCATCGCCGCGAGGGCCCGGCGCAATGCGGAAGGCTGGCGTGGAATGGCCCTGCAATTGGGCAACAAGCCCGCCTGCCCCTTGCGCATAGGCAATGCCGAGTTGTGTGCCCGGCGCGATCCGCGCGGCGATGCGTGCGGCAAGCACCTTTGCCGATCCGGCTTCGTCTGAACTGAGCCGCAAAGGCCCCGCCCATTGCAACCCACCCGCGCGCGGGCCGCCCGCCACCTGGAAGGCGAGCGCCATGTCCCGACTTGCCGCGGCGAGTTCGTGGCCGCGCATTTCGACCGCTCCGCGCAATCGCGGAACGAGGCTCGATCCTGCCAGCCCTCTCCCCAGGTCGAAGCCATAGGCGCGGTCATATTTGTCGGTGATGATCGTCGGCAGCGACAATCCGCCCAGCGCATCGCCCATTGCGGGCGAGCCGACCGCGACCCTTTCACCCAGCGCAAATGCCGTGCTCTGCCCGGCTATCGTCGTCGTGCCCGCCGGGGCGAAGGCGCGAGCTATGTCGAGAATCCCGCGGCCGAAAACGGCATCGATGCCGCTCGCTCCTGCATCAAGCGCGCTGTCGAGCAAAATCTCGACCATTTCCGCGCCGGTCAGATTGGGAAAGGTCTGCGCCAGCAAGGCCACTGCACCGGCCACTTGGGGAGCAGAAAAGCTGGTGCCCGAAAAGACCGTAACGAATTGCTGGCCGTTGATGTTTTCGACCAGCAATTGCCCGTTCTCATAGACGCAGCAGATATCCTCCCCGAGCGCCGTGAGGAAGGAATCGCGCGAATTCTCGGCGCGGTTGCTGAAGCTGGAAAACTGCCCGCTCGCATCGTTCGAACCGACGATGATCAAATTGGCACCGCCGGCCTGCAGCAGGCTGGAGGCAAAGGGATCGGGCTGATCGGGATCGATGCCCGGCTCGCTACCGTCACCGCCATTGCCGGCCGAAACCACGATCACGAGACCGGCGCTGCTGGCGCGCGCCACCGCATCGAGCAGCACTTGCGAAGCAGTGCCCCCGCCAAGGCTGAGATTGACCACCTTCGCGCCCGAACTCACTGCCAGGTCCACGCCCGCAGCGATCGCGCGATCGTCAAACAGGCAACTTACGGAGGGATCCTGCGACGAGCCGGTGGAACAGGTTCCAGGCTCATCGGCCCGGATAGCCAGCACCTGCGCGTCAAAGGCGATGCCCATTATGCCGCGATTGTCCCGCGCAGCGGCAGCCACCAGCGCAACATGCGTACCGTGGTCATCAGGCCCGTCGAGGCCCCGGTTGCCGACAACATCGGTCGAGTTCGGGTGGATTCGCCCGGCAAATTCTGGGCTGTCGCTGTCGATCCCGCTATCGACGATGGCGATGATCGATCCTTGCCCGGTTGCCCCCGCCTGCCAGGCGCTGACTGCATTGTGGAACTGGGGCCCGTCGGAATCGCGGTATTCCTGCGTGTTGAAATTGGTGGGGGTGGGGGTGGGTGTCGGAGTGGGCGTAGGCGTGGGTGAAGGCGTAGGTGTCGGCACAGGCGGAGGCGTGCTGACCGGTGGTGCCCCTCCTCCGCCGCCGCATCCCGCCAGCAGCGCAATCGCGCCAAGCGCGGCCGAAGAACTCCAGCGATTGATATGCGGATTGAGGATGCTGGGCATGGTACGACCTTCCTCTGCCATCCCCCGTTAAGCCATAGGCATAAGTGCAAGGTTATCGCGATGGCAAGAAAATCTGCGCAGCTGCGCTCTTGCCGCACCCGCGCACCGCCGCTAGCAGCGCGGCAAGGGCCAATTGCCACCTGCGAAGATACGGGCCTGCGGAGATACAGGAATGTCCAGCGAACTCGTCCAAGCGATCGAAGCGGCGTGGGAACGCCGCACCGAACTGAGCCCTGCCGACCAGGACGTGCGCACGATGGTCGAAGAAGCGATAGGCCTGCTCGACAGCGGTGCGGCGCGCGTTGCCGAGCCCGATGGCAATGGCGGATGGAAGGTCAACCAGTGGCTCAAGCAGGCGGTGCTGCTTTCGTTCCGGCTCACCAACAACCGCGTGATGGAAGGCGGCTCCGCTGGCGAAGCCGCTTACGACAAGGTCCCGAGCAAGTTCGCCGGATGGGGCGACAATCGCTTCAGCGATGCAGGTTTCCGGGTCGTGCCTGGCGCAGTGGCGCGCCGGGGCAGCTTCATCGGCAAGGGCGTGGTGCTGATGCCGAGCTTCGTGAACATCGGCGCCTATGTCGATGAAGGCACGATGATCGACACCTGGGCCACGGTCGGCTCCTGCGCTCAGATCGGCAAGAACGTGCATATTTCAGGCGGCGCCGGGATCGGCGGCGTGCTCGAACCGCTTCAGGCCGAACCGGTGATCATCGGCGACGGCGCGTTCATCGGTGCCCGCGCCGAAGTGGCCGAAGGCGTGCGCGTGGGCGAAGGCGCGGTCCTCTCCATGGGCGTTTACCTTGGCGCGTCGACCAAGATCGTCGATCGCGAGACCGGCGCAATCTATCGCGGCGAAGTGCCGCCCTATGCGGTCGTCGTTCCCGGATCGCTGCCCGGCAAGCCGCTTGCGGACGGAAGCCCCGGCCCCTCGCTCTATTGCGCGGTGATCGTCAAAACGGTCGATGCGCAGACCCGCGCCAAGACCGGAATCAACGAACTTCTGCGCGATTGACCTTGCGCCGCCATGGGCGCACATTCGGAACAAGGCACCATGCGAGCCGTTGATTGCCCGCAGGGCCTTGTTCGCGGGAAGGAATGCCCATGGAAAACAGAAACGGCGAAATCCATATCGACGACAATGAAGCCCGCGCTGGTGTGACCAACACCGGCCTCCGCTGGGTGCTCGCGGTGGGATTGCTGCTGGCGATCATCGCCATGACCCTGGTGTGGATCGTCCCGGCTTTGACTGCGGCCTAGGGCTCACTCGCCCTTGACGGAATTCTCGATCTCGGGCGCGCCCCGCTGGCTGGCGGCATAGGCTTCCGCCCCGCGCAGCGCGCGCAAGGCATTGCGCAGCGAGATTTTCTCGAGGTCCTGCCGGCTGTATCCGCGTCTCGCCAGTTCCACGAACAGCGCGGGATATCCGGCAACGTCTTCCATCCCCACCGGGCCGCTCGGCATGCCGTCATAATCGCCACCGATGCCGATATAGTCGATCCCCGCGACATCGCGGATATGGTCGATATGGTCGGCCATATCCGAAATGGTGGCCAGCGGAACCGGGTTGGTCGCGTCCCATTGCTTCAGCCCGGCGGCGACGGCCTCAGGCTGGCCCAGCCAGAGCGCTGAAAGCCGCGCGCGCTCCGCTTCGCGCTGGCTGTTCCATTGGCGTGTGGCCTCGCTGAGGAAGCCGGGCAAGCCAACCACCATCACCACACCGCCATTCGCGGGCAGCCGCTTGAGCACGCTGTCAGGCACGTTGCGCGCATGGCCGTTGATCGCGCGCGCACCCGAATGGCTGAAGATCACCGGCGCTTTCGCCACGTCGAGCACGTCGTGCATGGTCTTTTCGCTGACATGGCTGAGATCGACCTGCATGCCCATACGGTTCATTTCGCGCACGAGGTCGCGCCCGAAATCGGTCAGCCCGTCATGCGCGGGAGCATCGGTCGCGCTGTCGGCCCAGGGCGTGTTCTTCGAATGCGTCAGCGTCATGTAACGCGCGCCGAGCGCGTACATCTGGCGCAATACCGCGAGGCTCGAACCGATCGAATGCCCGCCTTCCATGCCGATCAGGGAAGCGATCTTGCCCTTCGCAATCGCGGCCTCGACATCGTCAGCCGTGAGCGCGAGCTGCAATTCGTCCGGATAGCGCGCAACCAGCCGTTTGGTCACATCGATCTGCTCGATCGTTGCCTGCACCGCTTCAGGTTCCTTGAGCGATGCCGGGACATAGACCGACCAATATTGCGCACCCACCTTACCTTTGCGCAGCCGGATAAGGTCCGTGTGCATCACAGCTCCCTGCGGGTGGCCGTCCCCGGTGTAGGTGGTGTCCTCGAAATCGAACCCGTTGATGACGTTGCCGAAGCGGTCGCGCAGCTGCATCGGGGCGTCATTGTGCCCGTCGAATACCGGCGCAGCCTTGAGAGCTGCCGCGGCGGTGTCTTCTGGCGACTGAGCAGCCGCGAGTGCGGGAAGGCCAAGCAGCGCAACAGCGGCAAGCAAGCGGGACAATTTCATGCGATCCTCCGGCAGGGGCTCTTTTCGAGCAGCTTCGAAGGACCTGTCATAGCGCAACGCCTCGCAATGGGAAGCGCCCCAGATAGCCACGATCAATCGGAAGGAGAGCAAGTTGGCGCAACACCAACCGGGCCGGCTTCGCGCCGGTGCATAGTGGCGGTCGCGAGGCTAGCCTCAGCCGGACCGCAAGAGCCGAAAGGGCGGCGCCTCCCACACGGAAAGCGCCGCCCGATCGCAAGGATCAGCTGAGGTGCTTCGACACCGCAGCAGTCATCTTGAACATCGAGATCTGGGCATTGCCGATCACCGCGCCAAGCTTGGCATCGGGATTGATCTGACGCTTGTCGGTCTTGTCCTGCAGACCGTTAGCCTTGATGTAGTCCCACACCTTCGAGGTGACCTGGGCGCGGGTCATCGGACCCTTGCCAATCACCGCTTCAAGCGCAGGCGACACATTGACGGGCTTTTGCAGCGCGTTTCCAGCCATGTTCAGTTCCTTTCGTTTTTTGGCCGTTACAACTCGAAATCGTCATCATCCCAGTCTTCCTCGTCCTCCTGCGACCGGGTATATTGGGCAACCAGCGTAGTGCTGGCGACGACATGCCCTTCCATTGCTGCGAGCAGGTCCTCCCGCTTTGCCCCTGGCATAAGGGTCAAAGGCAGTTCGAGCGCAAACAATTGGAATACGTATTGGTGCGGTTCGCCCTCCGGCAGGTCGGGCAGCAACCACTCCGAATTTCCTAGCGAGTTCTTTCCGGTGCGCGGCGGCACCTCACCTTCGAGCAGCTTGCCGCGCTGGCCCGGGAGGCCCCAAACCAGCCAATGGCACCGCGGCTCGGAAGAATTGCCGGTGGCATCCTCGACCACGAGCGCGAGCTCCTGCGTCCCCGGAGGAGGCGCGCTCCATTCGAGCGGCGGAGCGACTGCATCTTCCTCATCGGCAGTAAAACAAGGGTCCAGTTCGCCGCCACCGGAAAAGGCCGGGCTGGTCAGTTGCAATCCGCCGCGTCCAAAGTTGCGCTCGCTGCCAAGCCGCGCAATCGCCAGTCCCGCATGGCGGGCCGCGGGCGGCAAGGACGCATTGAGCCAATCAGGCAAGCCGGACACAGTAATTGGATTCCTCTCTCTCAATATTGGTGGGCGAAACTAGGCTCTTCGACGGGGCGTGACGAGGTGGTGGCCCCGAATTTGCACCGCTTTTGGCCGCTAAACTGTGGGTAATTCCCCCTGATGACGGGTTTTTACCCTCGCAAAACTGCCTTGGCGGGGATTGCCCGCATGGGCGCATGGCGTCATGTTTGCCGGGTTTCCCCCGGATCGGGCACTTGTCCCGGGCAGATCATGAGGATGAAAATGGGTATCGGCCGCTCAGCCCTGACCGCCACGCTGGCCTTCTCGCTTGCCGCATGCGGCGGTGGTGGCTCCTCATCGCCTCCCCCGATCGGCGGAGGCGGTACGCCGACTCCGACGCCTTCGAGTTCCGCCTGCTCGCTCGCAACCCGGCAGCAATGGGTAAAAGCGACCCTCGACGAATGGTACCTTTTCCCCGAACTGCTGAGCGCCAACGTGAACGGAGCGGCATACTCCGATCTCCAGTCCTACATCGATGCGCTGGTTGCCCCCGCGCGGGCGCAGTCCAAAGACCGCTATTTCACCTACATCACATCGATCGCGGAAGAGAATGCCCTGATAAATTCGGGCTCGAGCGCAGGCTTCGGTATCCGCCTGGGCTACGACACGTCCGCCAATCGCGTCTACGTATTGGAAGCATATGAGAATGCGCCAGGCCTGGGCGCCGGGATCGACCGCGGCACCGAACTGTTGGCAATCGGGACAAGCAGCAGCAACCTGCAATCGGTCAGCACACTGATGGCGACTGGCGGTCCGCAGGCGGTGATTGATGCACTGGGCCCTTCGGATGCGGGTGTCACGCGCGTGATCCGTTTCCGCACCGCGTCGGGCGTAACGATCGAAGCGAGCATCGCCAAGGCCGATTACTCGCTTGATCCGGTATCCGACCGCTATGGCGTGCGGATCATCGATGATGGCGGGAAGAAGGTCGGCTATCTCAACCTGCGTACCTTCATCGTGAGCAGTGCGGACCCGGACCTGAGAGCCGCATTCCAGCAGTTCAAGGATCAGGGCGTTACCGAACTGATTATCGATTTTCGCTACAATGGCGGCGGGTTGGTGTCGATCGCCGATTTGATGGGCGATCTCATGGGCACAGGCAGGACGGGCCAGGTCTGGTCGAAGACGATACTGCGCAGCTCCAAGTCGTCAGAGAACGAGACCAAGCTTTTCGCTTCACAGCCACAGGCGATTGCTCCCACCAAGGTGGCCTTCATCGGTCGCGGCGGCACCGCTTCAGCGAGCGAACTGGTGATCAATTCGATGTTGCCTTACCTCGGCACCAACGTCGCGCTGATCGGCACCAACACATATGGCAAGCCGGTGGGCCAATTTGGCTTTGACCGCACCCAATGCGATGACCGCTTGCGGGCCGTGGCGTTCAAGACAGTCAACGCGAACGACCAGGGCGAGTATTTCACAGGCCTCGCCAGTGTCATGCCCAACACATGCCGCGCGAATGACGACATCTTCATTCCGCTGGGCGACCCGCGCGAAGCGTCGATTGCGACCGCGCTCGATTTCCTTGCCGGGCGCAGCTGCACCGCGATTTCGGAAGCTGGGCTACGGACCACGCAGGCGGTGAGCGGCGAGCGCCAGCTGATGCAGCCCGAGCGGCCGACCGCCGCGCAACACCAGATCCCCGGGCTTTTCTGACCGGCGATGGCGCGCGAGTATTCGAGCTTCGCCGAATTCTGGCCGTTCTACCTGCGCGAGCACAGCAAGCGGCAAACCCGCGCGCTGCACTATATCGGCACGACGCTGGTGGTCGGCATCGCACTTTGGGCAATGCTGAGCGAGAGCTGGCCCTGGCTCGCCGCGCTCCCGCTTGCAGGCTATTTCTTCGCTTGGCTGGGGCATTTCGGTGTCGAGAAGAACCAGCCCGCCACCTTTACCTACCCGCTCTGGTCGCTGATCGCCGATTTTCGAATGTGGGGCCTGTGGCTGACCGGCAGGCTCGGCCCCGAACTCGATCGCGCGGGCGTTCCGCGCTGATCCTTCACAGTCCGGAAGGCACGGTTTCGACCCCGGGTATATCACCCAGTTCGACCCAGTCCTGCTTGCTCTTGGTATAGACATGCAGGCTCGGCTGGATGACCGAAGTGTCGTCGAGCGTGCCGGCCTTGACCCAGACCATGCCGGGCGAGGCCTCCACCAGCGAGAACAGCGGCGAACCGCAATCGGGGCAGAACTGGCGCTGCACCGTCCCACCGCTGTCGCCCTTGTCGTTAAAGGTCTTGACCTTGCCCTCCACCTTCAGCGCCCCTTCAGGCACGCCGATGATGACCGAATAGGCGCTGCCCGCCTGCCGCTGACAATTCTTGCAATGGCAGGTCAGGCACATCAGCGGATCGGCAGTGATCTCATAGCGCACCTGGCCGCACAGGCATCCTCCGGTCAGTCCCATATCTTCCTCCCCGAGGCCGTGAGCCCCTCTTACGATTCCGCCGCGTCGGCCCGGGTGAACAGGAACACCAGGAAGCCGAAGGCGAACAACGCATCTCCCGCCAGCACCGCGGCGACCAGCCCGCTGCCGTCGCCACCGAACTCGGTCGGGCCCATCAGCGCGACGACGCCAACCTTGCCGAGCACCCCGGCCCAGATCACCTTGCCATAACGCAAGGGGTCGCTCGCCACGATGAAGTAGACCAGCCCGAAGGCGAAGACGAGCAGCCCGATGATGCGGCCGTCAAGCGGGGATTCGGGCATCAGCATGCCTGCCAGCCCGATCAGGAAGTTGAAGGCGGCTGCCGCCCAGAAGAAAATCCGCCAGCCGCGCCCGGCGTCGCCATAGGAACTCATGTTCAGGGGTTCTCCTCACCAGCAAAGGGTTGTCTGTCGGTATAGGCGCAGCCGACCATCTGCGCTTCTCCGATGTTGAAAGTCACAGTGAACGGATAGGTCCGGTCGCTCATCTGGTCGGAGCAATCGCCCGGCGTCACCGCCATCAGCAGCGCTTCGCCATTGAGCGTGCCGCTGAAGCCCAGTCCGCCGTTCCCGGCAAAGCGCGAAACCTCGATCTCGGTGCCGTCAATATTGTCCGGCGTCGAATAGGTCATCGCCGTGCCTGCGATCTTCGCGCTCCAGAAGGGTTCGGTGCCCAGCGCGGTGATCGTCTCGTCCTCGGCGATCCCGTCGAAGGCAGGCACATCGCCCGGTACGGGTTGGGACTCGCCGGAGCAGGACGCAAGCAGGGCCGCCATCGCAATTCCTGCCATGCATCGCCCTGTTTTCATGCCGAAACGCTCCCTCCCGATCCACGCGAAGCTAGGCTATCGAACAGCGCTCGTCACGCCTTTTCGCGCAGCAGGCTATGGCCCGCTAACCCTCGATCATCACGATATCCCAGCTGTAGCGATGGTCGCCCAGCGCGTTCGCCACCGACGTCGGCGCTCCGTCGCGCAGCGAGCGGTAGAGCCCGTCGCGCTGGTTGGATTCGGCCTCGTCCGGGAAATACATCTGGTAGATATTGCGCGATTCGCTCCCGCTCACATCCATATGTATGTGCGGCGTGCGCTGCCCGCGGCCTTCGCCATAGGAACCGGGCTTGATCGTCGTCAGCTTCCAGCTGCCGTCGCTGCCGGTATGGATGGTGGCGAAGCCCTGGAAATTGGGATCGAGCGGGCGGTCGGACGTATCCTGCGGATGGGCATAGCGGCCATGCGTATTGGCCTGCCAGATGTCGAGTTTCGCTCCGCTGATCGGGTTGCCGTGGCGATCGAGCACCCGGCCCATCACTTCGATAACCTGACCCAGCGCCCGTTCACCGTGCGCGCCGACGCGGGTGAGGTCGGCGTCGGTCTCGCCGCGATAGCCGGCCGGGAAGAACGGCCCGATGTCCGATGGCGAAGTGATGGTCTGCGCCAACGCGTGGCTGGCCCCGGCGGCGCTGGCGAGCGCGCCGGCAGTGAAGGCGCGGCGCGAAATGCGATGAATTATGTGAGACATGGGTCGTCCCCTCCCCCCAAAGAAAGAGCGACCCCCTGCGCGCTTGCTAACCCAAGCCAACAGGCAAGTCCATCGCGGCGGCGCAGAAAGCCGCCCGTTTACATCACCTTGTCGGGCGAGGGATCGTGCTTGTGCCGCTCGGCCTTGCCGAACACGCGATCGAGCCGCTCGAACAGGATGTTCCCCGCCTTGCGCGCGGCAGCGTCGACGTCGGCTGCATGCGCGGTAACGCCGATCGCCCTGCCGCTGCGCGGACGCGCTTCGATGGTGCAGCTCTTGTCGTCCGCTCCGCCCTTGCGCGCATTCTCGTCGCTGACATGGACTTCAATCCGGGTGAGGCGATCCTCATAGCGCGCGAGCCGGTGGCGCAGCTGCGCTTCGATCCGCTCGGCGACATTCGCCGTGCCCATCACGCTGCTGTCGGAATTGAACTGGATCTGCATTGCGCCGGTCTCCTCTCTTCTCTTTCGCTCTATCACCAAGATGGGAATTGCGACGCGCGAGTCCAGCGAAATCGGGCGGAAAATCGGGCCGGTGCGCGCAAGCCGATGCGACACATGCGACACAGTCCTGGTAAAGAAAACGGCCCTGCGGATTTGCCGGGATCGAGGGGCCGAAGCGAGGGTGGCCATGAATGGTTGCATGGCTACCGTTAAACCATGCGAGTGGGCGTGTAGGAAAGCGGCCAGTAGAGTTGACCTTTCGCAAGTAATTGCGTGATATTCTCTTTCTATGCCGCCGGAAATAGTTGCCCTGTTGGACAAGCCATGGTTGCTCGCCATTGTTCTGGCGATCGGCGCTGCATTGGGCATGTTCATTGAGCGTTTCGTCGAAGCCCAAAAACGGGCGGAGCGCCGCGCCTATTGGCAAGGCCGCAATGCGAAGAAAAACGGCCCGAACCTCAAGTCGATCGAACGCCTCGAGGCGAAGCAGGCGCAAGCGACTGACATGGCAACCGACCAGCTTCGTGTTGTCATGCGAGCAAAATTTGCCGCTCGTGCCCTACTCAACAGGCCCGAAGCAAAAGTGTTCGTCGCACTCGACCAAGCGGTGATCGCGCGCAATTCAGCTTGGCAGGTAATGGCGCAGGTTTCGCTCGGCGAGTTCCTCGCCAGTCCTGACAAGGACGCCTATCTCGCGGTCAACTCCAAACGGGTCGATTTCGCGCTGATGGACGAGAACTGCGAGGTTCGCCATGCAATCGAGTATCAGGGCAACGGTCACCATCAGGGCAGCGCCGCCGCGCGCGATGCAGTAAAGAAGGAGGCACTGCGGAAAGCCGGGATCGGTTATCACGAAGTCGTCGCCGGTCATACGACACCCGCAGAGCTGAAGCGGCTGGTCGAGAAGCTGGTGCCGCTGCCAAAGGACCAGGAAACTCCCCCTGCCCCGTCATCCTGAACTTGTTTCAGGATAACAAGAACATTTGTCCGGCAGGGTTATGCTGAAAACGGGTTCAGCATGGCGATTGAGGTGAGAATGACGAGAGAACGCACCCCCTGCGTCTATATCCTCGCCAGCGGCAGGCGCGGATACATCTATATCGGCGTCACCTCCGATCCGCCGCAACGCTTCTGGCAGCACAGGACCGGGGCGTTCGAAGGCTTCGCCAAGCACCGCAATTGCAATCGCCTTGTCCGCATCGAGATGTTCGCGAGCATGGAGGATGCCATTTCCCGGGAGAAGCAGCTCAAAAACTGGCGTCGCGAGTGGAAGATCAACCTGGTCGAAAGCGACAACCCGGAATGGACCGATCTCGCCCCTGAAATGGGACTTGCCGAATAAGATTGATTGTTATCCTGAAACAAGTTCAGGATGACGGGGTGGGATCGGAAAATAAAAGGGGTAGAAGAACCTGTGCGGCGCCCTACCCAATCACCTCATTCGCCTGCGTGATGAAGCAGCGCGAGCGACCGAAGTCGATAAAGTTCGCTTCATCTTCGAACAGGATCCGCGCGTGCTTCTGTCCCGCTTCGGTGGCGACCGCGGCGGCGACCGCTTCCTCGCTGTCGAACCACAATTCGGCCACGCCGTCGAAATCCTCGCCATCGCCATAGGGGATGCCGCGCCCTTCATTATTGGCCGCGCCGATCGCGCTGTCGACGGTGTGCTGCTGGATATAGCGGCGGATGCCCAGCGCATCGCGCGCCGCCGCCACCAGCGGAGCATGCGTTTCGCGCCAGTATCGCTGGAACTCGGCGCGGGTGAGCGACGGCAGGCGGTGGAGGCAATAGGTGAGCTTGATCATCTTCGCGTCTCCTTCAGGCGGGCTTGCTCCATCCGTGGCTGAGCAGCTTCACCGTGACCTTGCCGGTGGCGACCAGCGCGCCATCGGCATCGTGCATCGGCACTTCGGCGACATAGGTGGCGCTGCCCTTGCGCTCGAGATCGGCCAGCAGGCCCGCGATCTGCTCTTCCGACAAAGTGTATTCGGCGGTGACGTCGCTCGCCGCCATGCGGTGGAAGTCGACCGCGATATCCTTGATGATCGGGAAGTATTTCGCGGTGTCGAGCACCGAGATGCCCGGCCCCGCCGCCACCGCTTCGGCCAGCACGCAGAAAGCGCCGAGATACATCACGTCGACATGGTTGGCATTGGGCGCGAGCGGCATCAGCAGTTTGGAATGCCCACGCCCTTCCTCGAGCCGGCGCATGCCGGTGCGCTCGACGAATTCGACGCGGTAGACCGGCTTTTCCGCTTCGGCTGCGCCCATGGCGGCTATTCCGACGCAGGGACGTAAAGGTCCCCGCCCTCGCGATATTTCTCGGCCATCTGCTCCATCCCCTTTTCCGCCTCGTCCGCCGACGCCGCGATGAAGCCAGTGCTCTCCTGGTTCTGCTTCGCGGCGAAGTCGCGCACTTCCTGCGTGATCTTCATACTGCAGAACTTGGGGCCGCACATACTGCAGAAATGGGCAGTCTTGGCGCCTTCGGCAGGCAGGGTCTGGTATTGTTCCGCCGTGGCGGCAGTCAGGTGAGGTCCGGGGGTCTGTGACCTAGTTCCACACCGCAAGATCAGGGCCGCAAAGCGCGACGAAAAGACCCGTCTTCCTGTCGACGCCGACGATTTTGTATCGGTTGCTTTCCGGCCCATCCGGGCAAGGGAACACGGTGTCAAACCCCGTGACGGGAGGGCGTTGATGGAGCCCATTGGGGATTACCGCCAGCACCCAGTAGTTACACAATTCGGGTGTATTGGCTTGATCTGAACTGCAATTATAACTCTTGCCGCCGATCTTCCGGCTGACCTTGGCTGCCCGAACCGGATTCACATCTTGATCAACGCTTACTTGTCCGTACCGCTTCACACCAATCCTGATGAAAGGTTCTTCCAATACCCAGGTGTTCGACCTGCAATAATCGTCCAAACTCCGGTAATAGCCTTTCATGCTGCGTGTAAAGCGCCCGCGAAGGCGGCACATCCCTTCGGCTGCCGCCCTCGCCTCTGCCGCGCTGGGGTAGTTCATCGCCAATGAGTAGTCGTAGACCGGCTTTTTGTCGGCGTCGCCACGCTCGTCCTCGTGCACAATGAATGCGGCAAAGCCCGTCCACTGCTTCTGCCATCCCTTCGGCCTCGGGGGAGGCTTATAACCTGGCGGACGATACGGGGTGATGTCCCTTCGCCCATTCCGCCCGGCGTCGCCACTCTCAACGGTTGGAGTTGATACGCACAGTGGGACAGATACGCTCGGATTGGAGGTGTCGATCCCGACCTGTTGCTCGTTAGGGCCGCCGGTGCACATGAAGGTGGAGGCGGCCGCATCATCCGGAGAGGTGCTGAACATCACGATACCGAATGTCAAAGAGAGCTTAAGCCAAGCCGTCAGGGAGGCGGACCTTCTCTCGCGCTTTTGCCGATATCCGAACGGTCGGCGCATCCAAACTTGTTCGTATGACGTCATTTCAGCACCCTCTGGACGGCCTGCATATCTATCCGGCTAGGCAAATGGGCTCCGCATCTCAAGGCGGGCGGCGTACCAGTGCATCGGCTGCGCGCTCGCCCTTCAATCCCGCTCGCGGTCCCCGGCCCCCATATACAGCTCCCGCCCGGTCTCGTCATAGACCTTGCTCATCTCGGCCATCCCGGCTTCGGCCTCCGCTAGAATGAACCCCTCGCTGCCCTGGTTCTGCAGTCTGGCGAAGTCGCGCACTTCCTGCGTGATCTTCATACTGCAGAACTTGGGGCCGCACATACTGCAGAAATGGGCAGTCTTGGCGCCTTCGGCGGGCAGGGTCTGGTCATGATATTGCTCGGCCGTATCGGGATCGAGGCTGAGGTTGAACTGGTCGCGCCAGCGGAATTCGAAGCGCGCCTTGCTCAGTGCATCGTCGCGCACCTTGGACGCCGGATGCCCCTTGGCAAGGTCGGCCGCGTGGGCGGCGAGCTTGTAGGTGACGACGCCCACCTTCACATCGTCGCGGTCAGGCAGGCCGAGGTGTTCCTTGGGCGTGACGTAGCAGAGCATCGCCGTGCCGAACCAGCCGATCATCGCCGCGCCGATGCCGCTGGTGATGTGGTCGTATCCCGGCGCGATATCGGTGACGAGCGGCCCGAGCGTGTAGAACGGCGCTTCGCCGCAAGCCTCGAGCTGCTTGTCCATGTTCTCCTTGATCTTGTGCATCGGCACGTGGCCGGGCCCTTCGATCATCACCTGCACGTCCTGCTGCCAGGCGCGCTTGGTCAGTTCGCCCAGCGTGTAGAGCTCCGCGAATTGCGCTTCGTCGTTCGCGTCGGCGATCGATCCCGGACGCAGGCCGTCCCCCAGCGAATAGGCGATGTCATAGGCCTTCATGATCTCGGTGATCTCGTCGAAATGCTCGTAAAGGAAGCTCTCCTTGTGGTGCGCGAGGCACCATTTCGCCATGATCGAGCCGCCGCGCGAAACGATGCCGGTCACGCGCTTCGCGGTGAGCGGGACATAGGGCAGCCGCACCCCGGCGTGGATGGTGAAATAGTCGACGCCCTGTTCGGCCTGTTCGATCAGCGTGTCGCGGAAGATTTCCCAGGTCAGTTCCTCGGCAATGCCGCCGACCTTCTCCAGTGCCTGGTAGATCGGCACAGTGCCGATCGGAACGGGCGAGTTGCGGATGATCCATTCGCGCGTGTCATGGATGTTGCGGCCGGTGCTGAGGTCCATCACTGTGTCCGCGCCCCAGCGGATCGACCAGACCATCTTGTCGACTTCGCTGGCGACGTCGCTGGCGACCGCCGAGTTGCCGATATTGGCGTTGATCTTGACCAGGAAGTTGCGGCCGATCGCCATCGGCTCCGATTCCGGGTGGTTGATGTTGCTGGGGATGATCGCGCGGCCGCGCGCCACTTCGTCGCGCACGAATTCGGGCGTGATGACGTCGGGGATCGCCGCGCCCCAGCTTTGCGCGCCTTCGCGATTGGCGGCGATCAGTTCCTTCGCCATTTCGCGGCCGAGGTTCTCGCGCTCGGCCACGTATTCCATTTCGGGCGTGATGATGCCGCGGCGGGCATAATGCATCTGGCTGACGTTCATGCCCGCTTTCGCGCGCAGCACGCGCCTTGCGACATTCGGGAAAGCGGGCACGCCGCCCGAACGGTCGGGCCCGAGCTGGCCATTGTCTTCCGGCTTCACTTCGCGTGCGTCATATTCCTCGACGTCGCCGCGCGCGAGAATCCAGTCGCGGCGCAGCGGCGCAAGGCCCTTGGCGATGTCGATCGTGACCGCCGGGTCGGTGTAGGGGCCCGAAGTGTCGTAAACGCGCACCGAAGGCTCGTCGCCCTCAAGGTCGATCTCGCGCATGGCGACGCGGATGCCGCTGCCAGTGCGCGCGCCGACATGGATCTTTCGGCTGCCGCGAATAGGCCCGGTGGTGACGCCGATCTCGATCGGGCTGTTGATATCGGCCATGCGAAGTCTCTCCTACTGGCGGGAGAGCGGTTTCCGGGCAGCTAGCCGTCCGCTCCCTCCGCCGATGCTAATCGGTTCAGGTTCAACGGGTCGGGCGGCGCTTACCCCGCCCCTCTCAGCCGCAAGCTGGCTCCCCGGGGATGACAAGGCCCTAGACCTGTGCAAGCATCCAGTAAAGACGAAGCGGGAGAGAACACGCCATGGCAAGCATTGCAGAGACCAGGGAACGGCCGATTACTCCAATCGATCTCAGCGCGAACGCGCTCTACACCGAGAACCGCTGGCACGCGCCCTTTGCCCAGCTGCGCAAAACCATGCCGCTGAGCTATCTACCGGACAGCCCTTTCGGCCCCTATTGGTCCGCCGTGACGCACGATCTGATCCAGCAGGTCGAGCTTGATTGGGAGACGTGGTCGTCCTCTTGGGAGCGCGGCAACATCACCATCGCAGACGATGTGAACGACCACGCATTCCCCAATTTCATCGCGCAGGATCCGCCGATCCACACCGCGCAGCGCAGGGTGATTTCACCGGCCTTCTCGCCCAGCCAGATGGCTACGCGCGAAGTGCAAGTGCGCGCGCGCTGCGCCGAACTGCTCGACGGCTTGCCGCAAGGCGAGACCTTCGACTGGGTCGAGCGCGTGTCGATCCCGATGACCATCGGCATGCTCTGCATCCTGTTCGACATGCCCTATGACGAATGGCGCGACATCAAGCGCTGGTCCGACTGGGCCAGCGGGGTTTCGGCGGACAATCTCACCGAGGAATATTTCGCCGAATTCCTCGTCCAGATGGGCCAGATGCTCGAACGCTTCGACCGCGAGTTGGAGGTACGCCGCGCCCAGCCCCCCAGCGACGATTTGCTCAGCCGCATGGTCCATTCCGAAGCGATGGGCCACATGGAGCCGATGGAGCGGATCGCCAATATCGCTCTCCTGATCGTGGGCGGTAACGACACCACGCGCAACTCGATGAGCGGACTGGTCGAAGCGCTGGATCTCTATCCCGACCAGCTCGACCTGCTGCATGCCAATGCCGATCTGATCCCCAATGCCGCGCAGGAAATCATCCGCTGGCAATCGCCGGTCACCCACATGCGGCGCACCGCAACGCGCGACACCGAGCTGGCGGGCCAGCAGATCCGCGAAGGCGAGAAGATCATCCTGTGGTACATCTCTGCCAATCGCGACGAGAGCGTGTTCCCCGATGCCGACCGCTTCGACGTGACCCGCGAAAATGCGCGGCGGCACCTCGCCTTCGGCCACGGCATCCACCGCTGCGTGGGCGCGCGGCTGGCCGAAATCCAGATCGCCACGGTGATCGAGGAAATCATCGCCCGCAACTGGCGCATCGTGCCGCAAAGCGAACCGACCCGGCTGGCCAGCCCCTTCCTGCACGGCTTCACCGAAATGCCGGTCCGGATCGAGACGCGCAGCTGAGCCGGGCCTGCGCGAGCGCGCCCGCTGAAATCTAGGCTTCGCTTGGCGGGGGCGAGCGCAAGGCCTTGAGTCCTTCGGCGACGAAACGCGCCACCGCAGGGGCCTGGTCTTCCAGCGCGCCGCCCATGCGGCCGTTGCGCCACTGGTTGCACACCAGTTCGGCGGGGCCGAGCATCAGCGACTGGATCGTGGCCGGAGGCAACATCGGCAGTCGGCCCGCCGCAAGGTGCGGAATCGCCCATTCCATAACCGGCCGCTCGATCTCGACCGCCAGGTCGGCCCATAATTGCGTGTTCTGCGCCAGCCATTCCGAATGCGAGAATTGCGTGATCAGCCGGAAATGCCGCTGCGGATCGCGCGCCTGGAACAGGATCGCGGCGCGCGCGCCTTCACCCATCGCCTCGCATGGGTCGCCATCATATCCAAGGATGCATTCGGCGACATAGCCCAGGTAGGCGCGCCGCTCGCTCACGAAGATCGCTTCGAGCACGCCGTCCTTCGAACCGAAGTGATGGAAGATCGACCCGTTCGACACGCCCGAGCGTTCGACCAGATCCTTCATCGCCATGTTCTGGTGGCCGTGCTCGATCACCAGCTCGGTCGCCGTGTCGAGCACGAGGTCGCGGGTCTTCTGGCTACGCTTCTGCACCATGGGCCGCATGTGGAGGATTTGTTTGTCCATGTCACTCTAGAATCTTTTTCTAGATTATTGCTCTAGACTTGTACTCTAGTTTTGTCTAGTGGGAGCCCATCGGAAACGGAGACTGAAGGCCTAAACCATTCGATTTCAAAGACTTCTGTGAGCGAATCACCAAACAGTGATCGCTGGTCGCCCGGAAGCAGAGACGGCCATTGCCGACATCCGACCCCGGAAAGTTCAATTCAGGAGATTAAGACCATGAAGACCCTAGTATCGATCATCGCCCTGTCGCTTGTTGCGGCCCCCGCTCACGCCGGCCCGCTCGATTTCATCAAGAGCGCGGTCAAGGCCGAAGCCAAGAAGCGCCTCAACAGCGAACTCGAACGTCGCGGGCTCAGCACAGCCCATGCGCAGGATTCGACTCCTGCCCCAACCGAAGCGCGCCTGGTCCAGAATGGAACCACCGTTGCCACCGCCGATGAAGTCCTGGCTCCGGAAACCGGAGAGGGCGCGGCCAACGCCACAGGCAAGGGCTTCCGCCAGGAAGGCGGCACGACCGTGCCTACCGCTGACGACGTTCAGGCGCCGCAGAGCGAAGAGCGCAAGGGCCTGCTGCTGCCCGCGGTCCAGCGCGCGCAGGCTTCCGCGCAGACGCAGGGCAAGCCCTTCCGCCAGGAAGGCGGCACGACCGTGCCGACCGCTGATGACATGCAGGCACCTCAGGCTGAGGAACGCAAGGGCCTGCTGCTGCCGGCCGTGCAGAATGTACAGGCCCAGCCGCAGAAGCGCGGCAAGCTGCGCCAGAACGGCACGACCGTCGCCACTGCCAGCGAAGTGCAGGCGCCGCAGCGCGACTGATCCCGATTGTCGGAAATGCGAATTGGGGGCGGGCCGGTGCCTGCCCCCTTTTCATTGCCTAGACGAAGCGCAGCATCCCTGCGCCCGCCAGCAGGGCGCCGACCAGCAGCGTCACCAACGGCCAGCCGCGTTTCATTGCGGCAAGGTTCTTGAGCCAGGCCTGGAAATAGAGGTCGGAGATCGCCATCACGACCAGCGCTTCGGCCATCATCAGCCCGCCCAGCGCCTTCATCACCATCGCCAGCAGGTCGGACGAATCCCACGGATTGATCAGATAGATCGCCGCACCCACGAACAATTCGGCGAAACCGCACAGCAATTGCAGCGCGGGCGATTCCTCGATTTCCAGCACCATCTTGCTCCAGGTGCCCGGCTGGCGCAGCGCGCCGATCGCCACCGCCACGGCAAAGGCGCCCAGCAAGGTGGCGCTCCACGCCACCGGGTCGAATGCGCTGTCGAGTTCCATTTCTCTCTCCCCCTTGCGCCCGCTCTATTCGGCGGTTTCGAGATTGAGCTTGCGCCTGGTGTCCATGCAGGCACCTGCATAGAGGAACTCCGGCCCCTCAAGGTCGATGTTCGGAATCTCGTCCTTTTCGTGCCAGTAATCCTGGTTGTGCCGCCATTCGGGTTTGTCGCCGCGCCGGGGCATCTGGTCGAGCCCGCGCATCAAATAGCCCGGGTTGAAATTGTCGGCTTCGATCCAGGGCAGGAGCTCCATGCCCTTGTCTTCGGGCCGCAGCACCACTTCGACCCGGCCTGCGTGCTTCTCGTCCATGTGGTTGAGTAGGCCGCACACGAAGTCGCCCATCATGTCGACGCGCAGGGTCCAGCTGGCGCGGAAGTATCCCATCACCCAGGCCATGTTGGGCACGCCAGTGAACATCATGCCGCGATAGGTCACCGTGTCGTGCCAGTTCACCGGCTTGCCATCGACGGCGAAGGGGATGTCCCCCATCACCGACAGGCGGAAGC
The DNA here is from genome assembly GCF_052683155.1 of Altererythrobacter sp. Z27. Lineage (NCBI taxonomy): Bacteria > Pseudomonadati > Pseudomonadota > Alphaproteobacteria > Sphingomonadales > Erythrobacteraceae > Altererythrobacter > Altererythrobacter sp. Z27. The sequence goes on from NZ_JBQYMC010000001.1 coordinate 1,862,794, forward strand.
CGGTGGCCGCGATGATCAGATCGGCTTCGATCTCTTCGCCCGAAGCCGTGCGCACGCCCGTTTCAGTGAAGCGGTCGATCGTGTCGGTCACGACCGTCAGCTTGCCTTCGACCGCCGCGCGGAACACGTCGCCTTCGGGGCAGAAGGCCAGCCGCTGCTGCCACGGGCGATATTTCGGGGCGAAGTGCGGTTCGAACTGGAAATCGGGCTTGCCGGTGAAGGCACGCACCAGCTCGCGCAATTCTTCCACCACGACATCGGGCTCTTCGATGCAGCGGCGGGTCATCAGATCCTGGTCGTGCATGATCTGCGCGCGCACCACGCGGTGGATGGTCGGCTCGTCGATCCCGATCTCGCGCAGCCGGTCGGCCAGCTCGTTCTTGTTCTCGCTGCAGAAGAAATAGGTGGGGGAACGCTGCAGCATGGTGACATGCGCGGCCTTCTGCGCGAGTTCGGGGACCACGGTAGCCGCGGTCGCGCCCGATCCGATCACCAGTACGCGCTTGCCCGAATAGTCGTAATCCGGGTCCCACAACTGGGCGTGGACGAAGTCGCCCTTGAACTCCTTCAGCCCCATCTCGGCCCATTCGGGCGGGATGTAGGGCTTTTCGTGATCGTAATAGCCCTGGCACATCCACAGGAAGTGGCAGGTGAAATTCCGTTTCACGCCATCCGAAAGCCGAGTCGCTTCCACGGTCCAAAGGTCGGTTTCGCGCGAGAAGGAGCAGCCAGTGATTCGGTGGCCGTAACGGATGTGTTCTCCGATCCCGTTCTCTTCGATCACGTCGCCCATATATTTGAGGATCTCTTCGGCGCTGGCGATCGGCGCGCCGATCCACGGCTTGAAGCGATAGCCGAAGGTATAGAGGTCCGAATCCGAGCGAACCCCCGGATATTTATGCGTTTCCCAGGTGCCGCCAAACGTGTCCTTCATCTCGAGAATGAGGTAGCTCTTGCCCGGGCATTGCTCCTGCAAATGGTATGCCGACCCGATCCCCGAGATGCCGGCACCGGCAATCAGCACGTCCACATGTTCAACCGCGGCGTCCGGCTCAATCCTGTCTACAGCGTTCATCGCACCCTCTCCATTCCACGGGCATTCTGCACTTCTTGCGGAATGGAGGGAAGGCCGCATTGATCCAGGTCAATCACACAGCAAGGGCCGGCGCTCTGGAGTGAGCACCGGCCCTGCCTGATTGCGACGCTGGTGAAGCCGGAATTACTTCTGGCTGGCGATCCAGCGATCGATCTTCTGTTCGAGCACCGCCAGCGGCAGGCCGCCGGTGTTCAGCACCTGGGCGTGGAATTCCTTGATGTCGAACTTCTTGCCCAGTTCCTTCTGCGCGCGCTGGCGCAGTTCCTGGATCTTGAGCGCGCCGATCTTGTAGGCCAGCGCCTGGCTGGGGATCGCGATGTAGCGTTCGACTTCGGACACGACTTCAGTGCGGGTCATGCCGCTGTTCGCCAGCATGTAGTCGATCGCCTGCTCGCGGCTCCAGCCCTTGGCGTGGAGGCCGGTGTCGACGACGAGGCGCATCGCGCGCATCTGTTCGTCCTGCAGCGTGCCGTAGCGGTTCCATGGGTCCTTGAAGAAGCCCATTTCATAGCCGAGCGTCTCGGCATAGAGCCCCCAGCCTTCGATGAAGGAGGTGGTGCCGCCAAAGCGCATGAAGGCGGGAAGGTCGGCATTCTCCTGCGCCAGGCTGATCTGGAAGTGGTGGCCCGGCGCGCCTTCGTGCAGGTAGAGCGTGACATTGCCGGTCGTCAGGCGGCTCGGCAAATCATAGGCGTTGAAATAGAACGTCCCGGGGCGCGATCCGTCCGGCGAACCCTGGCGATAGGAACCGCCCGCGCTGAACTGTTCGATCGAAGGATCATACGGCTCGATCTTGAGCGGGGTCTTGGGCAGCAGCGAGAAATAGTCGCCGATCTTCGCGTCGACTTCCTTGCCGATGTCATAATAGCTCTGCGTCAGCGCTTCGCGGCTCTTCGGCTTGAACTTCGCGTCAGTGCGCACGTAGTCGAAAAACTCGTTCAGCGTTCCCTTGAAGCCGACTTCCTTCTTCAGCTTCTCGAGCTCGCCCTTAATCCGCGAAACCTCGGACAGGCCGAGGTTGTGGATGTAGTCGGCGGTGAGCGGCAGCGTGGTGGTCTGCTCGATCAGCATGGCATAGAGCTTGTCGCCGCCCTTCATCTGGCTGAGGCCGACCTGTTCGCGCGCAACCGGCAGGTACTCGTCGCGCAGGAAGTCACGCAGGCGTTCGTGGACCGCGTTGATCTCATTCGTCTTGGCCTCATAGGCCGCAGTCAGGCGGGCCTTGTCTTCAGCCGAGAAATCCTCGGGGAACATGCCCACCGGCCCCATGAACTGCGATTCCGCAACCGGGATGGCGAGCTGCGTGTCGAGCTGGGCGATGACATTGCCGATGGTCAGCTTGGTTTCGACCACGCCCGACTTCATGCCTTCGCGGAAACGGGCGATCGCACGGTCTGTGACCGCGATGTAATCGTCATGCCGGGTGAGGTTGTCTTCGTAATTCTCGATCGTCTTAAACGGAGCCACACTCTTGCCGCTGGCGAAATTGGGATAGAAGGTGTGGAAGCCGCTGAAGTGGTTGACCGGGCGCACTTCGGTGAGCGCGCGGATTTCGTCGCTGCTCGCGCGAAGGTCCTGCTCCTGCGTATATTTGAACACGTCATAGGCCAGCTGGTCGGTCTCGCTCAGCTTGCTGCGATCGACCAGCGCCAGCAGAGCCAGATTGAGCTGGATGTCGGTGCGGACGGCAAGGAAATGCGCATCGGTGAGGTAATCGCCCAAACGACCCGCATTCTTCGTGTCGCCGCGGAACAGGCGCCCGACCGGGTTGAGATCGAGGCTGCGCTCGTCGGATTCGGCGAACAGCTTGAACAGCTTGTCATGCTCGGCCTGCTGGGCGGCAGGCGCAGCGGCAGCGGATGCGTCGCCATTCTGTTCGGCCAGCACGGGCGCGGCGGGAAGGGCAAGCGCGGTGGCGAGCAAGGCGGTGCGAATAAGCTTCATGCGGGAGCTCCTGATCGGTTCTGGATATGTATTGCTGTTATAATACACGAGGACGGTAGTGTTGCGCCTGCTAGGCGTCATGCGAAGCGCTGACATGCGCCGCTCTGCCAAGCGACGCGCTGCATCGACGAATGGCATTGGCGCAGGGCCTGGGCAAGGCCCGGCGAAGTACAGGTCAATTGTGTCAGGTAGCGCCTGCGGCATAATCGATTATCACCTCCCGAAACCAAGAGGAGAGACCCGATGCCGTTCCGTATGACCGAGATGGTGGGATGCGAATTCCCGCTGTTCGCCTTCTCGCATTGCCGCGACGTGGTGGCTGCGGTGAGCCGCGCGGGCGGCTTCGGCGTGCTGGGCGCGGTCAGCTACACGCCCGAGCAGCTCGAAACCGAGCTGCGCTGGATCGACGACCATATCGACGGCAAGCCCTATGGCGTCGACGTGCTGATCCCCGAAGTGCAGGCGGTGGACATGAGCGTGACGGCGGACCAGATCGTTGCCGCGATTCCTGCGCCCTATCGCGATTTCACGCGCAAGGTGCTGCGCGAGGCGGGGATCGGCGAGGATGCCGCCAACCTGGTCGGCGGGTCGCAGCGGCCCAACACTTCGCTGGGGCAGGAATTGCTCGAAGTCAGCTTCAACCACCCGGTCCGGCTGATCGCCAATGCGCTGGGCACCGCCCCGCCCGCGATGATCGAGGCCGGCAAGAAATACGGCATCCCGGTCGCCGCGCTGGTGGGCGCCAAGGAACATGCGATGAAGCAGATCGACGCCGGGGTCGACATCATCGTGGCGCAGGGCGGCGAAGGCGGCGGGCATTGCGGCGATGTCGCGACCGTCGTTCTGATCCCTGAAGTGCTGCAGGCGATCGAGGATGCGGGCGCGGATATTCCCGTGCTGGCCGCAGGCGGGATCATGAACGGCAAGCAGATGGCGGGCATGATGGCGATGGGCGCGGCGGGCGTATGGTGCGGCAGCGTGTGGCTCGCCACGACCGAGGCCGAAACGCATGAAGTGTTCCGCGAAAAGATGGTGCAGGCGACCAGCCGCGACACGATCCGCAGCAAGCACCGCACCGGCAAATTCAGCCGCCAGCTGCGCAGCGGATGGCACGCCATGTGGGAGGAAGCGGGGCTGCCCGCGCTGCCCATGCCGCTGATGAGCACGCTGAGCGAGCCGGTGCTGCGCGCGATCGACAAGGCGGCGGTGAACGGCAACCCCAAGGCGCAGGAGCTGTGCTCCTACTGGGTGGGCCAGGGCGTGGGGCTGGTGCGCGAAGTGACTTCGTCAGGCCAGGTGGTGCAGCAGTTCAAGGAAGATTTCGTCGCGGGGTATGAGAACCTCGCCGCCGCGATGGAATAGGTCGGCTCAATCGAGACAGAAGCGGTCGCCTTCGCGCGCCACGCCGAAGCCGCGCTCGGTGACTTCGCGGCTCTCAGCGCTCGCGGGATCGCGGATCGGATTGGTGTGGTTGTAATGGATGAAATGGACTTTGGCGCGCTGGTCGGCGGGTAGCTGCTGCAACTGGTCCATCGTCGCCTTGACGCGCGGATGCGGGATTTCGGACATGTCGCGGCCCGGAAGCTCGTTGTCGTCCCAGAAGGTCGCATCGATGAAGACATGGTCGTTCGCCATCACCAGCAGTTTCCAGTCGATCCCTTCGGTTTCCTTCCACCGCTCCCAGCTGTCGATATCGGGCAGGTAGAGGAAGCCGCGCCCGCCCATGACCGAGGCATAGAATCCGACCGTCTCCGAATATTCGTCGCGATGCGGCACCCGGATCGAGACCACGGCCAGATCGTCTGCCAGCAGCACGTCGCCGCCATGATCGAGCGGTTCGATCCGGATGTTGCCTAGCTGGACCAGCTGGCTCCACGGGCCGTTCGTCTTCAGGAACTGCTCCATGCGCGGCATGGCGTAGACGGGAACGTCCTGCGCGCCCGCCGCTTCGCGCCCGAGCCAGGCGAGGCCAAGGTAATGGCCGATATGCGCATGGGTGAGGAAGATCCCGTCGATCCCCAGCCCGGCCTTTGGTGGCTCGATCGCATCAAGCATCGCCAGTTGCTCGGTGATCGCCGGGGTCGCGTCGAACAAATAGCGCTTGCCCGATGCACGATCGATCAGCGCGAGCGAGCTCGGCAACAGGCGCGGCTTTCCGTCGTCGCCATTGCCGATCTGCGGGGCACCGGCATCCTGCCCCGCGCCGAGCACCGCCAGCTCGCGCTGGCACATCGGCGCCTGTTCGGCCATGGCAGGACTGGCCATGAGAGCCGCGGCGGCCACCATCGCTCCCGTAAATTCGCGCATTTTCCTCCCCTTCGGGACCCGTGATGCGCTTTCTGCATTATTGGCACAAGGGGCCGAGACCGCGCTGCCCGCTTTGCTATTACCGGACCAGCCGCTATCAGACGCGTAACAGTCAAACACGAGGGAAAAATATTCGCATGAAACGCTTGGCATTTGCTGCTGCAACGCTTTTCACTTCTGTCTCGATCGCGGCCACTGCTGCCGCCCGCCCGATGACGCCCGAGGATGTCGCAAAGCTCGAGAGCGTCGGCGCAATCGCGGTATCGCCCGACGGCTCGCGCGTGGCCTTCACCACCAGCCGCATGCCCGACGTGACCGAAGGCGAGGACAATGGCTCGGCCAAGCAGGAGCTCAAGCTCGCCTGGGGCCCGGACATGGCGCGCGCCTACCTCCCGGCGGACGTCAGCCCTTCGGGCGTGCAATTCTCGCCCGATGGCCTGATGGTCAGCTTCGTCTGGGCCAAGGATGACGAAAAGCGCGCCGTATGGGGCGTGCCGGTCGATGGCGGCGCCTATCGCAAGCTCGCCGCGATCAAGGACAGCAGTGTGTCCTCCTATGCCTGGGCGCCCGATGGCGGCACGCTCTACCTGCTGGCAGGCGGTGAGGAAGACAAGCAGCGCGCCGCACAGCGCAAGGGCGGCTTCAACGCCAAGGTCTATGAGGAAGAGGCACGGCTCAACCGCCTGTTCGCCGCGACGGTGGGCGAAGAAGTGGACGCAAAGCCGCGCGAAATCCCGGTGCCGGGCTATGTCAGCGCGTTCAAGATCGGCCCCGATGGCGCGACCGGCATCGTCGAAAGCGCGCCCAGCCCGCTGATCGACGATGAATACACTTCGAAGCGGGTGCATGTCATCGATCTCGCGACCGGAGCGGTCCGCGCCGTGGTGAAGACCCCCGGCAAGCTGGACGATGTCGAGATCTCGCCTGACGGCAAGCAACTGGCCCTCGTCGCAGCGATCGACGCGAACGATCCCGCCGCCACTACGCTGCATCTCGCAGACGTGGCGACCGGCGAGTTCCGCGCCATCAACGCCGGCGCGCCCGAAGCGACGGTCGATGCCGAATGGCTGCCCGACGGGCGGCTTGCCACCGTGGTGCATGTCGGCGCGCAGAGCACGCTCAGGGTGTACAAAGCCGATGGCAGCGTGGATCACGAGCATGATCCGGGCGCATTGATCCTGACCCGCGTCGAAGCCGCAGGCAACAAGCTCGTCGTAGCCGCCGACAGCCCGGCGCACCCGACCGAACTGTTCGTGCTGAACGACGGGGCTTTCCAGCGCTGGACCAATCACAACCCGTGGCTGAGCGAAATCACCTTCGCGCCGCAACGCACCATCACCTATACCGCGCGCGACGGCCAGCAGATCGAAGGGATCCTGATCGAGCCGCTGGGCGAAAAGCAGCGCAAGGGCGCCCCCACGATCTTCGACGTGCATGGCGGCCCCGAAGCGCATGAATCGAACGGCTGGCAGACGGGCTATTCCAACCCCGGCCAGGTCGCCGCGGCGAAGGGCTATGCCGTGTTCCTGCCAAATTATCGCGGCTCCACCGCCTATGGCACGGCCTTCTCCAAGCAGCACCAGGGCGACTATGCGGGCAAGGAATTCGACGATCTGGTCGACGGCAAGCGCGCATTGGTGGTGATGGGCGTGACCGATCCCAAGCGGGTGGGCGTGACCGGCGGTTCCTATGGCGGCTTCGCGACCGCCTGGAGCTCGACCTACTATTCGAGCGAATTCGCCGCCGGCGTGATGTTCGTGGGCATTTCGAACAATGTCAGCAAGTTCGGCACTACCGACATTCCCAACGAAATGTACCTCGTCCACGAACGCAAGTGGCCGTGGGAAGAATGGGATCATTTGATGGAGCGCAGCCCCATCACCCATGTCGACAAGGCGGAAACCCCGCTGCTGATCATGCATGGCGAAGACGACACGCGCGTTTCGCCGACGCAGAGCTACGAGCTCTATCGTCACATCAAGACCCGCAAGCCCGGCACACCGGTGCGGCTGGTGCTCTATCCGGGCGAAGGCCATGGCAACCGCCTGGCTGCCAGCCGCTACGACTACAATCTGCGGATGATGCAGTGGTTCGACACCTACCTCAAGACGGGCGACCGCAAGGCAGCGATGCCGGGGCCGCGCCCGCAATTGGCCGACGGCGCCAAGGGCGCGAAGCCTGCCAGCAAGGACGATAGCACCAACTGATCGCCCTGCGACAATCGGAGATGCGAAGGGGGTGCCGAACGGCGCCCCCTTTTGCCTTTTGCGCCCGGTAGAGAGCTAGAACGTGTAGCCCAGGCCCACTGCGCCAAAGAACTGGTCCGCACTGCCGCGCTCGGCTGTGAAGGGCGTGTCCGCCGCATCGCCGACCAGCCGCGAATAGCCGGTAATGGTGATCAGGCTCAGCCCGCCATTGCGCGCATTGCCATCGAGATCGAACCCCAGCAGCAGCGTTGCGCCAAGGCTGTTGAGCCCACCCTTTGCGGTGAATTCCGGCAGGCCGCTGGCCGCGCTCTGAGCCGGGCTGACCGAATAGTAATAGCCAGCGAAATCGTCATCGACGATCTGCCCATTGAGCGAGAGCGACGCGATCATGCCGCGCGAGAGCGGCGTGAAATAAGTCACCCCGGGTTCGAGCACCATTCCGCCATGCGCGCCGGCGACATCCCAACGCGTATCGAGACCGAAACTCACCCGGTCAGCTTTGAGGATGACGCCGGGAAGGCTGTAGCCCACCCCGAGCCCCAGTTCGAAAGCGTTGTCGAGCTTGCCCGCCGCTTTCACCACATCGTCCTTGATCCGGCCATTGCGATCGCCGCGGAAGCGCACCGACGGGCCGATCGCGAAATCGGGGCCACCGCGCGCCTGCCGCGTGACGTCGAGCGAAACCCCGGCAGCGCGCGGGCTAATGCCGATACCGCCCAGCCGCCCCTGGACGATCGGCACCGGAGTCAGCACGTAATCGTCGGAACCGCTGTAACTGGCCGAAAAGCCAAGCCCGACGCCAAGAGTCAGCCAATCGCCCGCGAACGCATTCTCGCGGCCCGTTTCCACGGCTTCCCCTCGGCCGTCCTCCTCCTTCGCGGCCAGCGGAGCCGCCAACATGGCAAGGGCGGCCCCGATCGCGATCTGCGCTTTCAACAAGGCTTTTCCCTTTGCCATCCACACAGTTTGGGGACCACGACCTTCCCCCGTCAACCCCTTCGGCGGAAGCAAGCCAATTGCCCCGCTCGCCCGCCTGCCCTAGTGCCGCAGATGCAATGAGCGGGCGCATGACCGATGTGGCGATTGTGGGCGGCGGGCTGGCCGGCGGCCTGATCGCGCTCGCGCTGCACCGCGCTCACCCCGAGTTGCGGCTTCAGCTGATCGAGCGCGGCCCGGTGTTGGGCGGCAATCATCGCTGGAGCTGGTTTTCGAGCGACCTTTCCCCCGAAGGCGAAGCGCTGCTCGCTCCCTTCCGCAAGGTGGATTGGGACAATGGCTATGACGTCGCCTTCCCCGCCCGTCGCCGTACGCTTGCGGCGGGCTATCGCTCGCTGGCCAGCGCAGATTTCGACAGCGGGCTCAAACGGCTGCTTCCGCCGGACACGATAAGGCTGGATGCCCCCGTCGCCACGCTCGATGCCGGTGGCGTGACACTCGAAAGCGGCGAGCGCATCGCCGCGCGGGCGGTGATCGACTGCCGCGACTTCGTGCCTTCGCCGCATCTTTCCGGCGGATGGCAAGTGTTCATGGGGCGGCACCTCAAGCTGGGCGAAGCGCACGGGATTTCGCGCCCGGTGATCATGGATGCGAAGGTCGAGCAGCTCGCTCCGGCGGGCAATGGCGCGGCCTATCGCTTCGTCTATATCCTGCCGCTCGCCGCGCAGGAAATCTTCGTTGAGGATACCTATTACGCCGACGGGTCCGCGCTCGACCGTGGCCTGCTTTCGGCCCGGCTGGATCAATATGCTGCAAGCCATGGCTGGAGCGAAGGGGTTCCGGCGGGCATTGAAACCGGCGTCCTGCCGGTGATCACCGGGGGCGATTTCACCGCCTATCTCGCTTCGGTTGGCACGCCCGGCGTCGCCTTGGCGGGTGCGCGCGGCGGCTTCTCGCATCCGCTCACCAGCTACACTCTCCCGATCGCGGTCGAGAACGCGCTGGCGATCGCGGCGCAGGGCGATCTTGCCGGGACCGAGATGGCGCGCTTCTGCAAACAGCGCGCGCAGGCGCATTGGCGCAAGACCGGCATCTACCGCGCGCTCGGCCGGATGCTGTTCCAGGCAGCCAAGCCCGAACGCCGCGTGGACATTTTCGAGCGGTTCTACGGCCTTCCCGAAGGGCTGGTCGAACGCTTCTATGCCTGCCATTCGACGCTGCCTGACCGGCTGCGCATCCTGATCGGCAAGCCGCCCGTATCGATCCCGCGCGCGATCCGCGCACTTGCCGGCAAGGGCAAACCGCTGGCATGAAGGGAATGAGATGACCGCGCCGACCCTGCCCACCACGCCGCCACTGCGAAAGCAGCAGGCAATCGATCCGGCGCGTTACGAAGGGCGCAGCGCCTGCGTGATCGGATCGGGCTTCGGCGGCATGGCGCTGGCGATCCGGCTGCAATCGGCGGGCATCGCCACCACTGTGGTCGAAGCGCGCGACAAGCCCGGCGGACGCGCCTATTTCTGGGAGAAGGACGGCTTCACTTTCGATGCCGGGCCGACCGTGGTGACCGATCCGGATTGCCTGCGCGAGCTGTGGGACCTGACCGGGCACGACATGGCCGAAGACGTCGAGCTGATGCCGGTGATGCCGTTCTACCGGCTCAACTGGCCCGACGGGACCAATTTCGACTATTCGAACGACGAAGCCTCGCTCAACGCCGAAATCGCCAAGCTTAATCCGGAAGACATCGCCGGTTACCAGCGCTTCCTCGAATATTCGGAGGGCGTTTACCGGGAAGGCTATCTCAAGCTCGGCACCGTGCCATTCCTCGATTTCAAATCGATGCTGAAGGCTGCGCCCGCGCTGGTGAAGAAGCAGGCCTGGCGCAGCGTCTATTCGATGGTTTCGAGCTTCGTGAAGAGCGAGAAGCTGCGCGAGGCGCTGAGCTTCCACACGCTGCTGGTCGGCGGCAATCCGATGACCACCAGCGCGATCTATGCGCTGATCCACAAGCTTGAGAAGGATGGCGGCGTGTGGTGGACGCGCGGCGGCACCAATCGCCTGATCGCGGGGATGGTGCGCCATTTCGAGCGGCTCGGCGGCACCATGCGGCTCGGCGACCCGGTGGTGCAGGTGCACACTTTCGGCAGCCGCGCGAGCGAAGTCGAAACCGCCAGCGGCTGGCGCGAACGGTTCGACGCGGTCGCTTCGAATGCCGACATCGTCCATTCCTATCGCAACCTGCTGAGCGGGACGAAGCGCGGGCACGATTATGCCCAATCGCTGTCGAAGAAGAGATTCAGCCCCAGCCTGTTCGTGGTCCATTTCGGGCTCGAAGGCACCTGGCCGGGCATTCCGCACCACATGATCCTGTTCGGGCCGCGCTACAAAGGCCTGCTCGACGACATCTATGATCTCGGCGTGCTGCCGCAGGATTTCTCGATCTATTTGCACCACCCGACCGTGACCGATCCCGGCATGGCGCCCAAGGGCAAGAGCACCTTCTACGCGCTGGTGCCAGTGGCGCATATGGGCAAGCTGGCGGTCGATTGGGACGAGATCGGCCCGGTGCTCGAAAAGCGCATCCTCGACGAGATCGGGCGGCGGCTGATCCCCGACATCCATGACCGGATCGTGACCAAGTTCCATTATGCGCCGAAGGATTTCGCGCATGACCTTCACGCCCATCTCGGCAGCGCCTTCAGCCTCGAGCCGGTGCTGTGGCAAAGCGCGTACTTGCGCGGGCACAATCGCGACGACGCGATCGAGAATTTCTACCTCGTCGGCGCGGGCACGCATCCCGGCGCGGGCATTCCCGGCGTGGTCGGCAGCGCTAAGGCAACCGCGGGCTTGATGCTGGAAGACTTGGCGGTAAAGACCTCCGCATGAATCGCCTTGCAGTCTATTGCGGCTCCGCCACGCCGCAGGATCCCCGCTATATCGAACTCGCCCATGAAGTGGGGCGCTCACTCGCCTTGCGCGAGATCGGCGTCGTCTATGGCGGCGGGCGACTGGGCCTGATGGGCGCGGTGGCGCGCGGCGCGCTGGAAGCGGGCGGCGAAGTGATCGGCGTGATCCCGGAAGCGCTGTTCAACACCGAAGTCGCCAACCATGACTGCACCGAGCTGTTCACCGTTTCGGGCATGCACGAGCGCAAGCAGCGCTTCACCGATTTGTCGGACGGTTTCATCACCATCCCCGGCGGGGTCGGCACGATGGACGAGCTGTGGGAAGCGATGAGCTGGGCGCAGCTCGGCTATCACTCCAAACCGGTCGGCCTGCTCAACGCCTTCGGCTTCTATGATCACCTCATCGCCTTCAATTCGAAGATGGTCGAGGTCGGCTTCGTACGCGAGGCGCACCAGAACATTCTGATCCATTCGGACAGCATGGGCGATTTGCTCGACAAGATGGTCGCTTACGAGCCGCACACTCCGATCTTCCGTATGAAAGCCGACGATTTGTGAGCTTTTTTTACTTCGGAACCTTGCCCGCCCGCGCCCTCCACCCTTCCACCCGGAGCCTGCCGGGTTATCATCCGGGTGGAAGGGTGGAGGGCGCGGGCGGCGCGGTCAGGTAATGAAAAGAAGCGAACTCGTCGAGCAGAGCCGGCTGGCGATCAAACGCGGTTCGAAAAGCTTCTCCGCTGCCAGCCGCTTGTTCGACCGCACCACCCGCGAGCGGGTGTGGATGCTTTACGCCTGGTGCCGCCGGTGTGACGACCTTGCCGATGCGCAGGATATGGGCGGTGCGCTGGGCGACCAGTCGCAGATCGCGCAGAAGGTCGAGAAGCTGCGCGCCTTGACGGCACGGGCGCTCAAGGGCGAGCCGACCGGCGACCCGGCTTTCGATGCTTTCGGCCAGGTCGCCAGCGAATGCGGGCTGACGATGGAAGATGCCGAGGCCGTGATCGCGGGGTTCGAACTCGATGCCGAGGATTGGCGCCCGCGCTCCGAAGCCGATTTGATGCGCTATTGCTGGCATGTCGCGGGCGCGGTGGGCGTGATGATGGCGCTGGTGATGGGCGTGAAGCGTGAGGATGCAGATACGCTCGATCGCGCCTGCGACCTCGGGCTTGCCTTCCAGCTCGCCAATATCGCGCGCGATGTGGTGGAGGATGACGCGGCGGACCGCTGCTACCTCCCGGTCGAATGGCTGGTCGAAGAGGATATCGAGCCCGGCCAGCACACCAAGCCACACCACCGCCGCGAACTGGCTGACATGGCCGCGCGGCTGGTGCGGCGGATGGAAGTGCATGCGGCTTCTTCGCGCGTGGGCGCAGCGCGCCTGCCGTTCCGCTGCCGCTGGGCTATCCTTTCCGCCGCGCGGATCTACACCGCGATCGGGCGCGAAGTGCTGGCCATGGGACCGGCGGCGTGGGACCGCCGCGTCTACACCTCGAAGGCGCAGAAGATCGGCCACGCGGCAATGGCTTTCGGCGAAGCGCTGGTGAACCGCCCCCCGGTGCTCGGTAACGAGCCGCGCTGGCGGCGCAGCGATCTTGCGGAGAACGCAGCCAGCGCGTAGCGCTGCGCACATGATTTCAAAGCTCCTGATCGCCAATCGCGGCGAGATCGCCTGCCGCATTATCCGCACCGCGCGCGCGATGGGGATCGCCACGGTCGCGGTCTATTCGGATGCCGATGCCAAGGCGCTGCATGTCCGGCAAGCCGACGAGGCGGTGCATATCGGGCCGTCGCCTGCGGCCGAGTCCTACCTCGTCGGCGCAAAGATCATCGCCGCGGCCAAAGCGACCGGGGCGGATGCGGTGCATCCCGGCTATGGCTTCCTGTCGGAGAACGCAGGATTCGCGCAGGCGGTGATCGACGCCGGGCTGATCTGGGTCGGGCCGAAGCCTTCGAGTATCGAAGCGATGGGACTGAAGGATGCGGCCAAGAAGCTGATGCGCGCGGCGGGTGTGCCGGTGACGCCGGGCTATGAGGGCGAGGACCAGTCGGTCGAACGCCTCACCAAAGAGGCCGATGCGATCGGCTATCCAGTGCTGATCAAGGCCGTCGCGGGCGGCGGCGGCAAGGGGATGCGCAAGGTCGATGCCCCAGCCGACTTCGAGGCCGCGCTCGAAAGCTGCCGGCGCGAGGCCAAGGCCAGCTTCGGCAATGACGAAGTTCTGCTGGAAAAGTGGATCACCTCACCGCGCCATATCGAGGTGCAGGTGTTCGGCGACAGCCACGGCAACGTCGTCCATTTGTTCGAACGCGACTGCTCATTGCAGCGTCGCCACCAGAAAGTGATCGAGGAAGCCCCCGCCCCCGGCATGGACGAGGCCACGCGCGAGGCAATCTGCGCCGCCGCCGTGCGCGCCGCCAAGGCGGTCGATTACGAGGGCGCGGGCACCATCGAATTCATCGCCGACGCCAGCGAGGGCCTGCGCGCCGACCGCATCTTCTTCATGGAAATGAACACGCGGCTTCAGGTCGAACACCCGGTGACCGAGGAGATCACCGGGGTCGATCTGGTCGAATGGCAATTGCGTGTAGCGAGCGGCGAGCCGATCCCGCTCAAGCAGGATGAGCTGAGTATCAACGGCTGGGCCATCGAAGCGCGGCTCTATGCTGAAGACCCGGCGAAGGGGTTCCTGCCGAGCATCGGTGTGCTCGAAGATTTCGCCCTCCCTCGCACCAATCGGCGCGATGGGCCTAATCGCGTTGATACCGGCGTCGAAGAAGGCTCAGAAGTTACGCCATTTTACGACCCGATGATTGCGAAATTGATCGCGCATCGTAACACCCGCGAGGAGGCAATCGAAGCGCTGGCAACGAAGCTCGGCCACGCGCTGTGCTATCCGGTCAAGTGGAACGCTGGCTTTTTGCGTAACCTCGTTCTCGCAGAGGATTTCCGGGCCGAGCGATTGGATACCGGCTTTATCGAGCGCAATCTCGATACGCTCATTCCAAGCACCACACCTCCGGCTGATGTTCTAGAAGCGGCGGGCCGTCTGATTGCAGAACGAGCGAACGGTTCGCAAGCTAGTGAAACGCTCGATCTCGACGAACGGCTGCAGATCCGATTTGCTGGCTTCCGATTGAATGCCGCGCCAAAACCGGTGACCGTCAGAGTGAAACATGGAGCGGACGTCCACGACGTCGAATTGAGCGACCGCACGATTTGGGATTTGCCTATTGCGCGTCTCAAGCCGAATGGGATTTTCGCGTACGATTACGAAGGCTGGTCGGGACTGTTCAGCGAGGCCCGTAACGATAGTGGCGGCTCCCACTCCGCCCACGATGGCGACATCCTTGCCCCCATGCCGGGCAAGGTCATCGCGGTCGATGTGATGAATGGCGACGAGGTCAAGGCCGGGCAGCGGCTGATGGTGCTCGAGGCCATGAAGATGGAGCACGCCCTCACCGCGCCCTTCGACGGCGTGGTGCGCGACCTTGCCACCGCCCGCGGCGCGCAGGTTCAGGTCGAAGCATTACTATGCGTAGTGGAGCCAGCCGAAGAGGGTTGATATCCTGCCTGTCACCCTGAACTTGTTTCAGGGTCCATTTCGCCCCATGCACCGCAATTCAAGGCCGAAGATTGGAAGCTGAAACGAATTCAGCATGACGGCTTAAGGAGAGCGAACTTTGAACATCTTCATCACCGGCGCATCGGGCTTTGTTGGAGGGGCAGCGACCCGCCACCTGACCGCGCAGGGACACCTTGTGCGCGCCATGTCTCGCTCCGAAAAGTCCGATGCCGCAATCCGCACTGCAGGCGGCGAGCCGGTGCGATGCGACCTTGAGAACGTCACTGCCGAGCATCTCGCCGGGTGCGATGCGGTGATCCATTCTGCCGCCTATGTTGAAGCCTGGGGGCCGGAGGATGCGTGGTACCGCTTCAATGTACTCGGCACGCACGTATTGCTCGAAGCCGCACGCGCCGCAGGGATCAAACGCTTCATCCACATCGGCACCGAAGCCGCCATCGTTTACGGCCAGGATATCAGGGGCGCCGACGAGTCCTATCCGCTCTGTCCCAACTCGCCCTTCCCTTATTGCGCGACCAAGGCGCAGGCGGAAGCGGCGGTTCGCGCGGCCAACGCGCCGCCTTTCGAAACCATCGTGCTGCGCCCGCGCTTCATCTGGGGGCCAGGCGACACCACCCTGCTCCCCACCATAGAAGCTATGGCAAAGGCAGGTAACTGGACCTGGATCGGCGGCGGGAAGGCCGTAACCTCGACCACCCACATCGCCAATCTCGTGCACGCGATTGAGCTGGCGCTGACCAAGGGCATGCCGGGCGAAGCCTATTTCATCCTCGATGACGGCGAAGTGTCCATGCGCGAGATGGTGAGCGGCATGGCTGCGGCCAAAGGATTTTCCCTGCCGGACCGGTCAATCCCGGGGTGGATTGCCCGCTTACTGGGAGCCGCGAGCGAAGGCATTTGGCGAACTTTCGGCCTCAAGGGAGAGCCGCCGCTGACAAGCCACGCCGCGATGGTGATGAGCTGCGACTGCACGCTAAAGGGCGACAAGGCGCGGGCCGAGTTGGGCTATGCCCCGGTGGTGAGCCGGGAGGCGGGGCTGGCGGCGTTGGCTTCCGCATGACCTGGGCACAAGAGCTTGAGGAACTGAGGAAGCGCGAAGAGCTCGCCGAGCAGATGGGCGGGCCGGAAAAGCTCGCGCGCCAGCACGGGCGCGGCAAGATGGACGCCCGCGCGCGGCTGGCGGCGCTGGTCGACGAAGGCAGCTTCCGCGAGATCGGCAAGATCGCAGGCAAGGGCTCCTATAACGCGGAAGGCAACCTCACCGGCGTCCTCCCCGCTCCGTTCCTGTTCGGCAAGGCCACGATCGAAGGCCGCCCGGTGGTGGCCACGGCAGACGATTTCACCATTCGCGGCGGCGCGGCCGATGCCGGGATCAGCCGCAAGATGGTGCAGGCGGAAAAGATGGCGCATGAGCTGAAGCTCCCCATCATCCGCATGATCGACGGAACCGGCGGGGGCGGTTCGGTCAAGACGCTCGAGCAGATCGGCGCGACCTATATTCCGGCGGTGCCGGGCTGGTCTGACGTAGTGACCAATCTCGAAACCGTGCCGGTCGTCGCGCTGGCGCTGGGTCCCACCGCCGGGCTTGGCGCGGCGCGCACCGTCGCCAGCCATTATTCGATCATGGTGCGCGGCCTCTCGCAGATCTTCGCCGCCGGGCCCGCTGTGGTCGACGGGCTGGGCGCAAGCTACAAGGGCCCCGAAGACCACCAGCGGGCGAAGGAAGAGCTGGGCGGCAGCGACATCCACACGCGCAACGGCGTCGTCGATGACGAAGTCGGCAGCGAAGCCGAAGCCTTTGCCCGCGCGCGGCATTTCCTCAGCTTCATGCCCGAACATGTCGGCCAGCTGGCGCGCCGCTCCAACTGCCTCGACCCGGTGCATAGGCGCGAGGAAGACCTGCTCAGCCTCGTCCCGCGCGATCCCAAGCAAGTCTATTCGATGCGCCGCTGCATGGACATGGTGTTCGACACCGGCACGGTGTTCGAGATCGGCCGGATGTGGGGCCGCGCCGCGATCACCGCGCTCGCGCGGCTCGACGGCTGGCCGGTGGCGGTCGTCGCGAGCGACCCGAGCTTCCTCGGCGGGAGCTGGGAAGCCAAGACCAGCGAAAAGGTCGAACGCTTCGTCAAGCTGGCCGACCAGTTCCGCCTGCCGGTGGTCCACCTGGTCGACAACCCCGGCTTCATGATCGGGCGCGAGGCCGAAATGGCGGGCACGATCCGCTATGGCGTGCAGGCGATGAACGCGATCTACAAGGCGACGGTGCCACTCGCTTCGGTCGTGCTGCGCCGCGCCTATGGCATTGCCGGCAGCGCGATGAGCAATGCCGAACGTTACCAATACCGTTTCTGCTGGCCGAGCGGCGACTGGGGAAGCCTCCCCATCGCAGGCGGGCTGGAAGTCGCCTACAAAGCCGAGATCGAAGCTTCGGACGATCCCGCAGCGACGCTGGCGGAAATCAGGGCGCGGCTCGACAAGGTCACTTCGCCTTTCCGCAGCGCCGAGCGCTTCAATGTCGAGGACATCATCGATCCGCGCGATACGCGGCCCTTGCTATGCGAATTCGCCGAACTGGCCTGGCGCAAGCTAGGGAGTGAAAGTTAGTCCGGCCTTGCGGTCGCTACGCGACCGTTTGGTTCAATTCTCCAAAACACGCCGGCCGAAGAGCTTGCCCTTCTCGCTATAGAGAATCACCGCCAGCGCCAGCAGGCCGCAGCTCAGCATGGCTGTAGCGAGCGGGCGCGCGGTGCCGTCATAGGCGAAGCCGATCGCGCTGCCGAGCACCGCGCCCGAAACCATGCGCAGGCTGGTCTGCGCCGAGCTTGCCGCGCCCGCGATGTGATAGAAGGGCTGCATCGCGATCGAACTGAAGTTCGCCCCGATGAAGCCGAGCGACGCCATCGACACCGCAAGGATCGGCACGAATTCCCACAATTGCTGGTCTGCCCGCCCGGCGGAGATGAATTGCGCGATGCCCGCTGTAATGAACACCAGCAGCGCGGCATGGCTGACGCGGCGCGCGCCGAACCTTTCGACGATGCGCGAATTGGTGAAGTTCGCCACGACCATGCCCAGCACCGCCGCGCCGAAGATCAGCGCAAAGCTCTGCCCGGCATGGAAATGCTCGCCGATCAGCTGTTGCGACGAATTGAGGAAGCCGAACAGCGAGCCGAACACCAGCGCGCTGCCGATCACATAGCCGATCGAATCGCGCCGCATCAGCGCCGTTCCCATGTTGCGCAGGATAGTGCGCGGTTCGATGTCCTGCTGGTTCTCGGGCGCGAGCGATTCGGGCAGGCGCGCCCACACCCAGATGCCCACCACCGTGCCCATGATCGCCATCGCCCCGAAGATCCAGCGCCAGCCGAAGAAGTTGAGGATGACCTGGCCGATCGCGGGTGCCACCAGCGGCACGGCAAGGAAGATCATCATGATCAGGCTCATCAGCCGCGCCATGCGATCCCCGCCTACGCGGTCGCGCACGATGGCGGCGGGAACGACGCTGAGCCCGGCGCACCACAGCCCCTGCACCAGCCGCAGGCCGACCAGCCATTCGAACGAGGTCACGAGCGCGCAGGCGATCGAGAAAACGACATAGACGACCAGGCCCAGCGCCAGCACCGGCCGCCGCCCGAACTTGTCGGCGAAGGCTCCGGGGAAGAAGGCCCCGATGCCCGAACCGAGGAAATAGGCGCCGATGATGAACTGCCGCTCATTGCCGGTTACGCCGAACTCGCCCGAGATCGCGCCCAGCGCAGGCAGCATCGAATCGATGCCGAAGGCCTGCAGGCTCATCAACAGCGCCATCAGCACGATCAGCTCGCGCTCACCCAGTTTGTGGTGACGATGATGTCCGAATAAAGCCATGGCCCGTCCTTGCGGGCAGCGGGGACAAATGGAAACCCAATTGTGCGCTGCAAAACGACTTTTCGCTGCGCGTGGTTCCGAAATGCCGCGCCCGGGCCTATCCTGACGCAATGAGCGAGCGGCACGAAAGCGATGATGAAAGCGAGGCCATGGGCCTCAGGAAAATCATCCATGTCGACATGGATGCCTTTTTCGCCAGCGTCGAACAGCGCGACAATCCCGAGCTGCGCGGAAAGCCGGTGGCGGTGGGCGGCGCGGGCGGGCGCGGGGTGGTGGCCGCCGCCAGCTACGAAGCGCGCAAGTTCGGCGTGCGCAGCGCTATGCCCTCGGTCACTGCACAGCGCCTGTGCCCGGACCTGATCTTCGTGCGGCACCGCTTCGACGCCTATAAGGAGGCCTCGCGCCAGATCCGCGCAATCTTCCTGCGCCACACGCCGCATGTCGAACCGCTCAGCCTCGACGAAGCCTATCTCGACGTGACCGACGATCTGCTCGGGATCGGTTCGGCGACGCGCATAGCCGAGCTGATCCGGCAGGAGATCAAGGCGAAGACGCAGCTCACCGCCAGCGCGGGCGTGTCCTACAACAAGTTCCTGGCCAAGCTGGCGAGCGACCAGAACAAGCCCGACGGGCTATGCGTGATCCGCCCCGGCGAAGGTGCGGAATTCGTCGCGCGCCTGCCGGTGCGGCGCTTCCACGGGGTCGGCCCCAAGGGCGCGGAGAAGATGGCCCGGCTGGGGATCGCCACCGGTGCAGACCTCGCCGCGAAAGACATCGCTTTCCTGCGCCAGCATTTCGGCAGCCAGGCGGATTATCTCTACCGTGCGGCGCGCGGGATCGACCTGAGGCCGGTGCGCGCACACCGCGAACGCAAGTCGATTGGCGGCGAGCGCACCTTTAGCGAAGACATCTCGTCCGGGCCCGCGCTGCGCGAAACGCTCGACAACATCATCGACATCGTATGGGACAGCATAGAGCGGACCGGGGCCAAGGGCCGCACGGTCACGCTCAAGATGAAATACAGCGATTTCCAGAACGTGACCCGCGCGAAGACCGTGGACGAACCGGTCGCCGACAAAAGCGAATTTGCACAGATCGGGCGCGCGCTGCTCGACGAGCTATTGCCGCTGCCCATGCCGATCCGGCTGATGGGGCTGACGCTGTCGAAGCTCGAACGCGATAGCGAAAGCGAAGAGCGCCCGCGCGACGAAGCGCAGCTCTCGCTGCTCTAGCGGCGCTCGCGCCAGGCCGCGAGCTGGCGTCGCGCTTCGTGTCCCAAAGGCTCGGGCAGCGAATGCGGCGGAAAGAACCGCGCTTCAATCACTTCGCGCCGGTCGGGCTTCGGGTGCCGGTCGACGACCGCGCTGAACAGATATGCCGTATGGGGCGAACCCGAAATCTCGCCTTCGAGTGTGCCGTGCGATTTCAGCCGGGCGGGTTCGATCCCGAGTTCCTCGCGCAATTCGCGCATTGCGGCTTCGGCGGGGTCTTCATTGCGATTGAGCCCGCCGCCGGGCAGGCACCAGTGATCGGGGCCATAGCTGTGGCGCAGCAGAAGTAGGGCGCCGTCGAGATCCGTTAGCACTACAATGCAGCCACGCAGCGGCGCCTTGCGCCAACGCCGCCAGCGGTGCCGCAATCGAAACGCCATGGGCAGGATCGCGCGATGAACCGGCGCAGGGACGAAGCGGATAATCAGGTGAAGCATGTGACATCCCGGCTGGCCGCGCCGAGCAACCGCGCAACCGGCAGATCGTGCTCGCCGCGCACCGCCGCTTCGAACACCTTGAGCTTGCTCTCTCCGCGGATCACGAACAGCAGCTCGTCGCTGTCGAGCAGCGCCGGGATCGTCAGCGTGAGCCGGTCGAACGGCGCTTCAGGCGGAAGCGGGTCAGGCGTCAACCGCCGCACCATGCGCGGGTCGTCGACCTGTGGATCGGTATTGGGGAAGAGCGAGGCGATATGCCCGTCATCGCCCATGCCGAGCCAGGCCACGGCGAAATGCGGCGGGTGTGCATCTTCGGACAGCGCCACGACCTGCGCGCCGACGGGCTCGAACAAGGCGCGGATCTTGCCGGTGTTCGAGGCGGGGTGATCCTCGGGCACGATGCGGTCGTCGCCCGGCCAAACCACCACTCGCGACCAGTCTAGCGCGCGCGTGACGAGCTGCTCCATGATCGGGAAAGGGGTCGATCCGCCCGGCACCGCAATCGCCACGGGTCCCGCTGTCGCCGCCAGCGCCGCGGCAATCCGCGCCTCCAGCCAGTCAGCAACGGCGCCCGCATCGGCACCGGAAATCATCGTCACATCAGCCATCGCCCGCTTCTAGCAAACGCGCGGAGACTGGCCAGTAGAGAAACCGGCTGCGAAGGACCAAATTCGTATGCGAGCGAACTACTTGAGCGTCTGCGTGAGGAACCAGACGCGCTGTTCGGCCACGTCCGTCCAGCCGTCGATCAGCCCTTCGGTAGCATTGTCGCGCGCTTCGCCGGCCAGTTCCTTCAGCTCCTTCAGGCGCTGGACCAGCGCGACATTCTCGTCGCGCAATTCGGCGACCATGTCCTCGGCGGAAAGCGTGGTGCTGTCCTGGTCTTTCACCCGCGCAGTGCGCGCGATCGAACCGGTGGAAGTCAGCGTGTCAGCGCCCAGCTTGCGCACCCGCTCGGCGATCAGGTCGATCTGGTCGCGGATTTCGAGCGCCTGCTCGTCGAACAGCAAGTGCAGGTCGCGGAAGCGCGGGCCGGCCACGTGCCAGTGAAAGCTCTTGGTCTTGACGAACAGGGCGAAATGATCGGCGAGCAATGCGTTGAGTTCACCCACCAGCGCCGCCCTGGCGTTGCTTCCTGCTTCGATAGTCATGGACACCTCCTGCCGTATGATGGCTCTCACTATATGGGCAGCGTCGGCAGGAATGCCCGTGGAATGATGCGATCTTGGTGATTGGCAAAATCGATCAGGAAGCGCACCCACTTATGAATAATCCGATCAAACCGGCTGCTAGCAGGCCCGCCATGACGAGCCGGAGGATGCGCCAGCCGTGGCGCCGCTCGGGCCAGTCCGGCCAGTTCCAGCCGATGAGCAGCGCCAGCCCGCTGCCGACCGCTGCCGCCAATGCCGCCGCTTCGGGTGAGGCAAGCGCCGCACCCAGCGCGAACGCCAGCCAGCGCGGCGCATCGAAGACTTGCCGCAGCGTGAGCGCCAGCGCGATAGCACCCAAAGAACGCGTAGGTTCGCGCGGCGCCGCCAGCCGCACCGGCACAGCAAGCTCGGCTGCCGCGAGCGCGATCCCCAGCACGACAAGCCAGATGCCTGCCGTCTGGCCGACAAGGCCCGCCAGCCAGGCTCCGGCAAAACCCATGGCTAGGCTTGAAACGAACGCTGCAGTGAGCGCCGCCAGCAGCAGCCCGCCCGAATTGCCGAGCGCGGCTGCAAGCCGCGCGACGGTGAGCTGCGCCCGCCCGCCGCACGCAGCCGCCAAAACCACCGGTATCAGGATCGGCGCCATGTCCATCGCATGCGCCTAGCAAGCGGCGGCGGCGCCCGCCAGCGCCGCGGCATGCTCCATTTGCGCAGGCCATCTTTGCGCCTAAAACCGCGTAAGCAGGGCGCAGACTCAGTCACAATGGGAGCAGGCAATGAAATTGGAAAAGGGAATGGCCGCGGTGGTCACCGGCGGCGCTTCGGGCCTCGGCAAGGCAAGCGCGCAGGCGCTAGCGGATGCGGGGCTCAAGGTCGCGATCTTCGACATCAACGACGCCGAAGGCGAAGCCCATGCCAAAGCGATTGGCGGCACCTTCCACCATGTCGACATCATGGACGAGCAATCGGTCGAAGAAGGCTTTGCTGCCGCTCGCGCCGCCAATGGACAGGAGCGGGTGACGGTCCATTGCGCCATGGCCAGCCGCCGCGGCAAGACGCTGGGCTGGGACAAGGAAAGCGGCGGCTACAAGCGCCTTTCGACCGAAGACTATGCCTTTGGCGCGCAAGGCGTGCTTGTCGCCAGCTATCGCATCGCTTCGATCTCGGCGCTGGGCATGGCCAATGCCGAGCCGCTCAATGAGGATGGCGAGCGCGGCTGCATCACGCTCACCGCCTCGGTCGCGGCGCAGGACGGGCAGATCGGCCAGGTGATCTATGGCAGCTGCAAGGCGGGCGTGAACGGGCTGGTGCTGCCGATGGCGCGCGATCTGATGGACCTCGGCATCCGCGTGAACTCAGTGATGCCGGGCATTTTCGCCACTCCGCTGATGCTGGGGATGAAGGATCGCAACCCGGCGATGTGGGCGCAGCTCAACGCCAGCGTGCCCTTTCCCAAGCGGCTCGGGCACCCGGAGGAATTCGCGTCGCTGATCGTCGAGATTGCGCGCAATACCTACCTTAACGCGCACCAGTTCCGGCTCGATGGCGGGATAAGGATGCCGCCGAAATAGGAGAGCGGACGTGGCCACTCAATCCAACGAGTACCCCGCGAAAGCCTGGGGAGCGACTTCACCCGACGGCGGCATCCGTCCGATGGAGATATTGCGGCGCGGGCTGCGCCACGACGATGTGCTGATCGACATCAGCCATTGCGGCATCTGCCATTCGGATTTGCACACAGCGCGCAACGATTGGGGGCGCACCACCTATCCGATCGTGCCGGGGCACGAGATCGTCGGCATAGTGCGGGCCGTGGGCGAGGCGGTGACGCGGCACAAGGTGGGCGACAGGGTTGCGATCGGCTGCCTCGTCGACAGCTGCATGGAATGCCGGCACTGCGCCACCGATTTGGAGCAATACTGCCTCGATGGCGGGGCCACCGGCACTTACAACAGCAAGGACCGGCGCGACGGATCGCCTACCTTCGGCGGCTATTCCGACAAGATCGTCTGCCGCGAGGAATTCGTCCTCAAGGTGCCCGACGCGCTGCCGATGGCGGAGGCCGCGCCGCTGCTCTGCGCCGGGATCACGACCTACAGCCCCCTGCGCACGTGGAAAGTCGGCCCGGGCAGCAAGGTTGCAGTCGCCGGGCTCGGCGGGCTCGGCCACATGGGGGTGAAGCTGGCGGCGGCGATGGGCGCGGAAGTCACTGTATTGAGCCGCAGCGAAAGCAAGCGCGAGGACGCCGAAAAGCTCGGCGCGCACGCCTTCCTCAACACCAGCGACCGGGCCGCGATGAAAGCCAGGTCGGGCTATTTCGACATGGTGCTCAACACCATCCCCGTGCGCCACGACATCACGCCTTACCTGCACCTGCTGCGGGTCGACGGGGTGCAGGTGCTGGTGGGCGTGATCGAGATGCTGCCCGAAATGCACTCGGGCATATTGCTCGGACGCAAGGTGCTTACCGGCAGCGGGATCGGCGGGCTCGATCAGACGCAGGAGATGCTCGATTTCTGCGCCGAACACGGGATCGTGCCCGAAATCGAAATCATACCGATGCAGGACGTCAACCGCGCCTATGACCGGATGGAGGCGAGCGACGTCAAATATCGCTTCGTGATCGACATGGAGAGCCTGAAGGAAGGTTAGGAGATTTGGAGCGGGTAGCGGGAATCGAACCCGCATAACTAGCTTGGAAGGCTAGGGCTTTACCACTAAGCTATACCCGCCCGCTCCTGAGGCGCGCGCAATTGCCACGGTTGCAGGGGATTCGTCAACTGTCTCGAGACGCCTCATCTAAAGCGCCTGCAAGCAATTCTATATTCTCCCTTGCGCGGCAAATCCCTAGGTCGCGGGTCCTGAGACACGACGCAAGCGACTATTCATGACCAGCCTGACCCACCTCCAGCGGCTCGAAGCCGAGAGCATCCACATCATGCGCGAAGTGGTGGCCGAGGCGGAACGCCCAGTGATGCTCTATTCGATCGGGAAGGACAGCGCCGTGATGCTGCATCTGGCGCGCAAGGCGTTCCATCCGGCCCCGCCGCCCTTCCCGCTGCTGCATGTCGACACGACCTGGAAGTTCCAGGACATGTATGCGCTTCGCGAAAAGATGGCGCGCGAAGTCGGGATGGAACTGCTCGTCTGGCAGAACGAGGAAGCGCGCGAGCGCGGCGTAAACCCGTTCGACCATGGCCCGCTTCACACCGATATGTGGAAGACGCAAGGGCTGAAGCAGGCGCTCGACCATTACGGTTTCGATGCGGCCTTCGGCGGCGCGCGCCGCGACGAGGAAAAGAGCCGCGCGAAGGAGCGCATTTTCTCCTTCCGCACCGCCAGCCACGGGTGGGACCCGAAGAACCAGCGGCCCGAATTGTGGAACCTCTACAATGCACGCAAGGCCAAGGGGGAAAGCATCCGCGTCTTCCCGCTGAGCAACTGGACCGAGCTCGACATCTGGCAATACATCATGCGCGAGCAGATCGAGATCGTCCCGCTCTATTTCGCCGCCGAGCGCCCGACCTATGAATGGGAAGGCGGGCTGTTCATGGCCGACGACATCGACCGGCTCGAGCAGGTGCTGGGCAGGAAGCCCGAGATTGCGATGCGATCGGTCCGCTTCCGCACTCTGGGCTGCTGGCCGCTGACCGGTGCAGTCGAAAGCACCGCCTCGACGCTTGCCGAAGTGGTGCAGGAGACATTGCTCACAGCCACCAGCGAGCGGCAAGGCCGGGTCATCGACAAGGACGAAGGCGGCGCCGGGATGGAGAAGAAGAAGCAGGAGGGCTATTTCTGATGAGCCACCACCCTGCCTATGAAGCCGATGCCCTCATCGCCGAGGATATCGCCGCCTATCTCGACCAGCACCAGAACAAACAGCTGCTGCGCTTTATCACTTGCGGCAGCGTGGACGATGGAAAGAGCACGCTGATCGGGCGACTGCTCTACGATTCGAAGATGATCTTCGAAGACCAGCTCTCGGCGCTCGAGAACGACAGCAAGAAGGTCGGCACGCAAGGCGATGCGATCGATTTCGCTCTGCTGGTCGACGGACTGGCGGCCGAACGCGAACAGGGCATCACGATCGACGTCGCCTATCGCTTCTTCGCGACTGAGAAACGCAAGTTCATCGTCGCCGACACGCCCGGCCACGTCCAGTACACGCGCAACATGGTGACCGGCGCTTCGACCGCCGACCTTGCCGTGATCCTGGTCGATGCGCGCAAGGGCGTGCTCGAGCAGACCCGGCGCCATTCCTATATCGCGCACCTGCTGGGCATTCGGCACCTGGTGCTGGCGGTGAACAAGATGGACCTCGTCGGCTACGACCAGTCTGTGTTCGACGCGATTGTCGCCGATTATCGCGGCTTCGCGAACGAGATCGGCATCGAGGAATTCACGCCGATCCCGATTTCCGGCTTCAAGGGCGACAACATCACCACTGCGCCATCGGCGAACACGCCATGGTACCAGGGGCCGAGCCTGATCGAGCATCTCGAGACGGTCGAACTGGCGAACACCCGCGCGCAGGAACGCGCCTTCCGCATGCCGGTGCAATGGGTCAACCGCCCCAATCTCGACTTCCGCGGCTTTGCCGGCATGGTTTCCGACGGGGCGGTCAAGCCGGGCGACCCGGTGCGGATCGTCCCGAGCGGCAAGACCAGCACAGTCAAGTCGGTCGTGACCTTCGACGGCGAACTCACCGAGGCAGTGGCCGGGCAGTCGATCACGCTGACGCTCGAGGATGAAGTCGATTGCAGCCGGGGCGACGTGATTGCGGCGGCAGGCGATCCGCCCGAGGCATCCGACCAGTTCGAAGCGACCATCGTGTGGATGAGCGAAGAGGCGATGAAGCCCGGGCGCGGCTATTGGCTCAAGCTCGGCTCGCAAATGGTCACCGCCAATGTCCAGCCGCCCAAATACGAGATCTGCGTCAACAGTTTCGAGCATCTCGCGGCCAAGACGCTGGAATTGAACGCGATCGGCGTGGCCGAATTGCGGACCGACCGCGCGCTCACTTTCGAACCCTATGCCAAGAGCCGCCAGCTCGGCGGGTTCATCCTGATCGACAAGTTCACCAACGCCACTGTGGCCGCCGGGATGATCCATTTCAGCCTGCGGCGCGCGCAGAACGTGCATTGGCAACCAACCGCGATCACGCGCGACGACCACGCCGCGCTCAAGAACCAGAAGCCGCGCGTGCTGTGGTTCACCGGCCTGTCTGGTTCTGGGAAGTCGACCATCGCCAACGAGGTCGAAAAGCAGCTCAACCTGATGAACCGCCACACCTTCCTGCTCGATGGCGACAATGTGCGCCATGGGCTTAACAAGGATCTGGGCTTTACCGAGGCCGACCGGATCGAGAATATCCGCCGCATCGGCGAAGTCGCCAAGCTGATGGCCGATGCCGGGCTGATCGTGCTCACCGCCTTTATCTCGCCCTTCCGCGCGGAGCGGCAAATGGTGCGCCAGATGCTTCCCGAAGGCGAGTTCATCGAGATCTTCGTCGATACCCCGCTCGAAGTGGCGGAGGGCCGCGACGTGAAGGGGCTCTACAAGAAGGCGCGCAGCGGCGAGCTCAAGAACTTCACCGGGATCGACAGCCCTTACGAAGCCCCTGAAGCTGCCGAAATTCGAGTCAATACGGTCGACATGACGCCCGCCGAAGCCGCCGACTACATCATCCAGCAGATCCTGCCGCTCAAATGACCGACGCCGAACTCGCCGCGCAATTGGCCGCAGATGCCGGGCGAATCCTGCTCGACGTGCGCGCTTCGGGACAGTTCGAGGGCAAGGCGCTGGGCAAGGAAGGCGACCGCGCGGCGAATGCCTTCCTGTGCGAAGCGCTGCGGCGCTTGCGCCCGGACGACGGATTGCTGTCGGAAGAAGAGAAGGACAATCCGGAGCGGCTCGCGAAGAGCCGCGTGTGGATCATCGACCCGGTCGATGGCACGCGCGAGTATGGCGAGGAGCGGTCGGACTGGGCCGTGCATGTCGGGCTCGCAATCGACGGCGAGGCTGCGATCGGCGCGGTGGCGCTGCCCGGGCTGGATGGCGGCATCGTGCTGCGTAGCGACGCTCCGCAAACCCTGCCCGAGCCCGCCGACCGTCCGCGGCTGGTGGTGAGCCGGACCCGGCCTGCAAGGGAAGCGGTCGCGGTGGCCGAAGCGATCGGCGGTGAGCTGGTCGAAATGGGCAGTGCAGGCGCGAAGGCGATGGCCGTGGTGCGCGGCGAGGCAGAGATCTACCTCCATTCGGGCGGACAGTATGAGTGGGACAATTGCGCGCCGGTGGCCGTGGCTCTCGCGTACGGCCTGCATTGCTCGCGCATCGACGGTAGCCCGCTCGTATACAACAATGCCGACACCTATCTGCCGGACCTGCTGATCTGCCGCCCCGAATGGGCGCGCCCGGTTCTCGAAGAGGTCCACAAGCTCGGCTGAGCCTGCAGGCGAAGGCTCAATCGCCTTCGAATTCCATCAGAGCGGTTACGTCCACACCGGTTTCACGCAGGCGCGCGGCTCCGCCCAGATCGGGCAGGTCGATCACGAACAGCGCGTCATCCACTGTTGCGCCAGCCTGCCGCAGCAATTGCGCCGCCGCGAGCGCGGTGCCCCCGGTCGCAATCAAATCGTCAACGATCACCACGGTCTGGCCATGCGCGATCGCGCCCGGATCGATCTCAAGCCGGTCGGTGCCATATTCGAGATCATAGTCGATCCCGAGCACTTCGACCGGGAGCTTGCCCGGCTTGCGTACCGGCACGAAGCCGAGCTGCAGTTCCACCGCAACTGCCGCGCCGAATATGAACCCGCGTGCTTCCATCCCCGCGATCGCTTCGGCGCCCAGTTCGCGCGCGCGATCGGCCAAATGGCGCACCGTTGCAGCCAGCCCCAACGGGTGGCTGATCAGCGTTGTAATGTCGCGGAACATGATCCCCGTGTGCGGGA
Source organism: Altererythrobacter sp. Z27 (assembly GCF_052683155.1). NCBI lineage: Bacteria > Pseudomonadati > Pseudomonadota > Alphaproteobacteria > Sphingomonadales > Erythrobacteraceae > Altererythrobacter > Altererythrobacter sp. Z27. The sequence goes on from NZ_JBQYMC010000001.1 coordinate 1,891,459, forward strand.
AATCGGGCACGGTCCGGACCAGGCCTTTTAGTTCTTCAGGCGTCATGCGGTGTCCTCAAATGCAAAGCGCCCCACCATCGGCTGGATGGCGGGGCGCTTCAACAGTCGCATCGCTGATGCGATCAATCCTTCTTGCGCGGCTTCAGCGAGCCCCAGATCTGCTTCTTCGACAGATAGGCAAGGATCGTGGCAAAGAACAGGAAGCCGAGCACCGGCCAGCCGGTCTGCTTGCGCTTCACCAGCGTCGGTTCCGCAGTCCAGGTCAGGAAAGCGGCAACGTCCTTCGACATCTGGCTTACCGTCGCTTCAGTGCCGTCTGCATAGGTAACCTGCCCATCCGAAGTCAGCGGCGCTGCCATCGAGATGTTCACATTGGCGAAGTAGGGGTTGAAGTGAAGCTCCGCAGGAGTTTCGAATTCGGGATACTTTGCCAGCAGCTCAGGGTCGGGTTCGCCATAGCCGGTGAGCAGCGAATAGACGTAATTGCTGCCGTCCTTGCGCGCCTTGGTGATCAGCGAGAGATCCGGGGGATGGCCGGCGCCGAAATAGGGCACTGCAGGGAAGTGATCGGTCGGCAGGCCGGGGCGGGTCGTCACTTCAGCGGTCGCCTTGCTGTAATCGGCGACGGTGAAGGTCGATGCCTCCTGCTTCACTTCGGCTTCGCTATAGCCAAGCTCTGCGAGGTTCCGGAACGCAACATACTGGATGCTGTGGCAGGCCGCGCAAACTTCCTTGTAGACCTGGTAGCCGCGCTGAAGCTGCTGCTTGTCCCACTTGCCGAATGCGCCGTCGAAGCTGAACCCGCCCTCGGGGGCGTGAGGCTTCTTGTGGAAGGCATATTCGGCCGGCTTTTCGGTCGGGGCCGTGAAATAGGTCGTGACGCCCGGGATGAACGACCAAAGCAGGACGACACCAGCAAAGAAAAGGCCGACTGCGATTGCACCGATACGGATCATGGTTCGTGTCTCTCTCTATCCAGTCGTCCGGGCCTTAATCGGCCGCCTTCGCCGCGGCCGGGGCCGCATCGTCCTTGCCCAGCACCGCTTCGGTGATCGAATAGGGCAGCGGTTCGGGCTTCTCGATCTGGCTGATGATCGGCAGGATCACCAGGAAGTGCAGGAAGTAATATGCGGTCGCGACCTGGCTGATCATCACATAGGGTTCTTCCGCCGGAGCGCCGCCGCAGATGAACAGTGCGATCATCGCGGGGATCAGGCCGAACCAGAAGAACTTGCGGAAGGTCGGACGGTAGTGGCCCGAACGTACCGGGCTCTTGTCGAGCCAGGGCAGGATGAACCAGATCAGGATCGAGCCGAACATCGCGATCACGCCCAGCAGCTTCGCTTCGATCAGGATCACCCCGGTGAACGGAATGGTGAGGTCCTGGGTGAAAGCGCGCAGGATCGCGTAGAACGGCCAGAAGTACCATTCGGGCACGATATGCGCCGGGGTCGAAAGCGGGTTGGCTTCGATATAGTTGTCAGGGTGGCCCAGCATGTTGGGCAGGAAGAACACCATCATCGCGAAGAAGATCAGGATCACGCCCAGCCCGAAACCGTCCTTCGCCGTGTAATACGGGTGGAACGGAATGGTGTCGCTTTCGGTCTTCACTTCGACGCCGGTGGGGTTCGACGAACCCGGGATGTGCAGCGCCCAGATGTGCAGGATCACAACGCCCACGATCACGAAGGGCAGCAGGAAGTGCAGGCTGAAGAAGCGGTTGAGTGCGGCATTGTCAGGCGCAAAGCCGCCGAGGATCCAATGCTGGATGCTTTCGCCGACCAGCGGGATCGCGCCGAACAGGCCGGTAATCACCTGAGCGCCCCAAAAGCTCATCTGGCCCCAGGGCAGGACGTAGCCCATGAAGGCGGTCGCCATCATCAGCAGGAAGATGACCACGCCGAGCAGCCAGATCATCTCGCGCGGGGCCTTGTACGAGCTGTAGAAGAAGCCGCGGAAGATGTGCAAATACACCACGATGAAGAAGAAGCTGGCGCCGTTGGCGTGCGCATAGCGCATCATCCAGCCCCAGTTGACGTTCCGCATGATGTGCTCGACCGTCTGGAAGGCAACCGCCTGGTTCGCGGCATAATGCATCGCCAGGATCACCCCGGTGATGATCTGCACGACCAGGAAAAAGCCGGCGAGCACGCCGAAATTCCACATGTAGTTGAGGTTGCGCGGCACCGGATAACCGGCCCCGATCGCATTGTAGACCAAACGCGGAAGCGGCAGCTTCTCGTCCATCCACTGCATGAAGGGATGTTTCGGTTCGTACTGGCGTGCCCAGGCAAAGCTCATGACTGTTCTCTCAGTTCTCAGCCGACGCGGATGACGCTGTCGGAAGTGAATTCATAGTCGGGAACGACAAGGTTCTTCGGCGCAGGACCCTTACGGATGCGCGCGGCAGTGTCGTAGTGCGAGCCGTGGCACGGGCAGAAATAGCCGCCATACTCGCCCTTGTTCTCGCCTTCGGCGGCACCCAGCGGCACGCAGCCGAGGTGGGTGCAGATGCCCATGGTGACGAGCATGTCGTTGTGGCCGTCCTTGGTGCGCTGAGCCAGCGTTTCCGGATCGCGCAGGGTCGCCACATCGACCGCATTGGCTTCGTCGATCTCGACCTGCGTCAGGCGGCGAACAAACAGCGGTTGCTTGCGGAAGACAGCCTTGATCGCCTGGCCCGGCTCGATCGCCGACACGTCGACTTCGGTGGTGCTGGCGGCCAGCACGTCGGCCGAAGGCGACATCTGGCTGACCAGCGGCAGCAAGGTTGCCGCAGCGCCAACGCCAGCCGCGCTTACCGCAGCAATGTGAATGAAGTCGCGGCGCCGGACCCCGTCGTCACCCGCCTCAGCGGTGGCCTCGGGAGCCATTGTGCCAGTCGTATCAGCCATCAGCCTTTACCCTGCTATTCTCGTCCATGCCCAGTCAATCCCAGCATGGACCCGTCAGATCGCTATTTGTCCGAAGAAAACACGCAGTGCGAAACGCTTCCCCGAACGGCTCGTGATGTTGCCCCGCACGGGTGCGGAACACCTATTTGGCGGCGCTGATAGCTGCAAAGTCAGGCCATGCCAACCGCCTTTTGGGCACCAGTTGTGCGGATTCATGCAAGCCAGGCGGGTAATGCGATGAGGCTCAGCTGGCGTCCATAGTTGGGCTCGCCGCGATGGGTTGCGCGGCGAAAGGAATAATATTTGTTTTCAACTGTATATGTGTCGAGTGCAAGGCCCTCCACCACGCCCACGCCAGCCGACTCAAGCCGGTGGAAAACATAGGCGGGAAGGTCGAATTGCCAGTGCCCTTCGCGGCCGGCGGAAAAGAAGCGCGCATCGGCTTCGGCGAAACCGGCGCGGAATCGCGCATCCACTTCATAGCTCGCCTGCGCAATCGTCGGCCCGATCGCGGCAGCGATCCGTGCGCGCGACGCACCGAGCGATTCCATTGCCTCGATCGTGTTCTCAAGCACTCCGCCATGCGCCCCGCGCCAGCCGGCATGCGCCGCGCCGATCACGCCAGCTTCCGCATCCGCGAACAGCACCGGGGCGCAATCGGCAGTGACTATGCCGAGCACCAGACCGGGCGTCGCCGTGACCAGCGCGTCGGCATTGGGGCGCCCGGTGGCGGAATCGCTCCATGCCGCCTCGACCGTAATCACGTCAGGCGAATGGATCTGGTGCGGCGCGACGAACGTGGCCCCCGGCAGGATTGCTTCAGCCGCCGCAGCGCGCGAAGCGCGGATCGCCGCTTCCTCGCCCTCGCCGCCATAGCCGAACTGATAGGTTCCGCCCGAATGGCCGAAGAAGCCGTGCGGCACGCCTGAAAGCACGGCAGCGCGCGCAATTTCGAAGCGGGCGGCCTCAGCCATCGAGGCTGCGCGAAACCTGCTCATAGGTATCGCGCGAGAGGTGCTCTGCCGCCGCGATCCTTTCAAGCTCGGCCCGCATCAGCGCCGCGCGACCGTCCTCAAGCCGCCGCCAGCGCCCCAGCGCCGGGACGAAGCGTGCCGCAGTCTGCGGGTTGATCGGGTCTAGCGCCAGGATCAAATCGGCCACCATGCGATAGCCCTCGCCGCTGGGCGTGTGGAAGGCGGGCGGATTGCCGGCAAAGCCCATGTAGAGCGACCGCACGCGGTTGGGGTTGCGGATGGTGAAATCGGGATGGTCCTTCAGCGCCTTGACGTGATCGAGCACGCGCGGATGGAGCGACAGCGCCTGCAGCATGAACCACTTGTCGATCACCAGCGCATTGCCCTGGTAGCGACGGTAGAAATCGGCGAGCTTTTCCTCGCGCGCCGGATGCTCCAGCCCGCACAGCACCATCAGCGCGCCTTGCCGGTCGGTCATATTGTCGGCGCGGTCATACTGATATGCTGCAAGCTCGGCGGCCTTGGCAGGGTCGCTTGCCGCAGCATAGGCCAATACCTGTGTCTTGAGCTTGCGCGCGCCGCGCGCACCCTCACCGTCGTACGGCACCTTTTCCGCACGATCGTATAGCCGGTGCATTTCCGTGGCCAACTCGCGCCCCAACAGCGCCTTGAGCCCTTCGCGCTCGCGGTGGATCGCGGCGGGATCGGCCTTGTCGAGCTGCTCGAACAAATAGGATTGCGTCGGCAGCAGCATCAGCTCGCCTCGCATCGCATCTTCCAGCGCCGGATCGGCCAGCACCGCGCCCATTGCCGTGGCGATCGCCGCTTCGCCCTCCGCGCGTTCGCCTTCCGACAGTGAGCCCTTCGAAGCCGCCACAAGGTGGCCGACCATCAGCTCCTGCATCGCTTCATAGCGCGCGAAGGGATCGTCATCATGCGCCGCGAGCAGCACCAGATCTTCGCGCGGAAGCTGGCGCTCGATCACCACCGGTGCGGTGAAACCACGGTTGACCGAAAGCACCGGCGGGGTCGCATAGCCGCCGAAAGCGAAGCTCTGCTCGGCCCGGTCGAGCACCACCAGCTCTTCGCCGCGATGGCTGCCGGTGGCGCGGTCGAGCAGTGCGATCCTGAGCGGGATCACCATCGGCTGCTTGTCCGGCTGGCCCGGCGTCGGCGGAACCTTTTGCTTCAGCGTGAGCGTCACCGTACCGCCTTCATGCGCCATTGCGACCGACAGGCGCGGCGTACCCGCCTGCGAATACCACAGGCGGAACTGCTTCAAGTCGAGTCCGGCGCCATCCTCGATCGCGCGGACGAAATCCTCGCAGGTTGCCGCTTCGCCGTCATGCCGGTCGAAATAGAGATCGGTGCCTGCGCGGAACCGATCGGGCCCACAGAGCGAACGCATCATGCGGATCACTTCGGCGCCCTTGTTGTAGACCGTGGCTGTGTAGAAATTCGAGATCTCGCGATAGCTGTCTGGCCGGATCGGATGCGCGAGCGGCCCCGAATCCTCAGGGAATTGCGCCGCGCGAAGGATCCGCACGTCCTCGATCCGCTTGACCGCCTGCCCGCGCATGTCCTGGCTGAACAGCTGGTCGCGCAGCACGGTGAAGCCTTCCTTCAGCGACAGCTGGAACCAGTCGCGGCAGGTCACGCGATTGCCCGACCAATTGTGGAAGTACTCATGCGCAATCACCCCTTCGACCGCGTCGAAATCGTCATCGGTCGCAGTGTCGGGATCGGCCAGCACATATTTGGTATTGAAGACGTTGAGCCCCTTGTTCTCCATCGCCCCCATGTTGAAATCGCTGACCGCGACGATATTGTAGAGGTCGAGGTCGTATTCGCGCCCGAACACCTCCTCGTCCCACTGCATCGACCGCTTGAGCGATTCCATCGCGTGGCCGGTGCGCGGCAGGTCTTCCGCACGAACCCAGACGTTGAGCTCGACTTCCCGCCCGCTCATGGTGGTGAAGATGGAGGAATTGGCGACGAGGTCGCCCGCCACCAGCGCGAAGAGATAGGACGGCTTGGGCCAGGGATCGTGCCATTCAGCCCAATGGGTGCCATCGGCGCCTTCGCCTTCGGCCACCCTGTTGCCGTTGCACAGCAGGATCGGGAACTGCGCCTTCGATCCGCTCATCCGCACGCGATAGGTGCTGAGAACGTCGGGCCGGTCGGGGAAGAAGGTGATGCGGCGGAAGCCTTCCGCTTCGCACTGGGTGCAGAGCATGCCGTTCGAGGCATAGAGCCCTTCGAGCCGTGTATTGGCCGCCGGGTCGATCTCGGTCGCGATCTCGATCTCATGTGCTTCGTCCGAAAGCGGCACGATCAAATCGTCCCCGTCCAGCGACCAGTCGTTGCGCATCTCGCCATCGACCTTGACCGAAAGCAGGGTAAGGCCGTCACCATTGAGGCGGATCGTGGAGGAGGGAGCTGCCTTGCCGTTGCGTGCGACTGTGAGCCGAGAGACGATTCTTGTAGCCTCCAAGCCGAGATCGAAGTCGAGCGCGATCACGGGAACCAGCCAGGCAAAGGGCTGGTAATCCTCGCGGCGGATCATCGGGGGTTCGTGCGGAGTGATGGCGGCGTCGGCCATCTCTGTGTTGCGTTGGATATCCATGCCAGCCGATGTAGGCTCAATTCGCCGCGCGTCCAGCCTGCACGCTCGCCGATCCGCAACTGCGTTTGGGAGACTAGTGCGTTCGGGCCGATTGACTTGGGCGGCAGCGTTCGACAGCTTCGATCGAAAGTTGGCGCAATGGAGCAGAAATGGCCTTGATTGACATACTGGCGGTTGCCGGCACTGGGTTCGATGTTGAAGTAGCGACACGCGCCTATCTCGATACACTGCAGGGGCCAGCACGCGCTCAGTCAGATGCCTATTTCGAAGGCGGATACTGGCTGATCGCCTGGGGCGCGCTGGTGGCGGTGCTGGTCGACTGGCTGATCCTGAATTTCCGCCTGAGTTCGGCGTTTCGCAGCTTGGGTGAAATAATCAGCGGCCGCCCAGCGGTGGTGACATGGATCACCGCGCTGCTGTACTCGCTGCTGGCCTTCGTGCTGCTTTTGCCGTGGTCGATCTATACCGAGTTCTTCCGCGAGAAATCCTATGGACTGCTCGACCTGGATTTTGGCAGCTGGTTCGGCGAACAGGCCATAACTCTGGGGGTTGACCTGATCGTCGCGCCGCTGCTGGTGGTGGCGGTTTACGCGCTGATCCGGCGCGCACCGCGCAGCTGGTGGGCGTGGAGCACCGGCGTAGTCGGCGTGTTCCTCGCCTTCGGGATGTTGCTGGCACCGGTATTCGTCTCGCCCTTGTTCAACGATTACAAGGAAATGGAACAAGGACCATTGCGCGACAGGATCGTGGCGGTTGCCGCCAAATACGAGATTCCGGCAGAGCACATTTACGTGTTTGACCAGTCGAAACAACATAAACGCATCTCGGGCAATGTTTCCGGGCTTGGCCCCACGATCCGCATCTCGCTCAACGACAATCTGCTCGAACGCACCAGCGACGAGGAAATCCTCGCGGTGATGGGTCACGAAATGGGGCATTACAAGCTCAACCATATCTATGTGATCATCGCCATCATGCTGCTGGTTATTGGGACCAGTTTCTTTGCGATTTCGCGGATTGCGCCGGCGTTGATAGCGCGGTTCGGGCCGCGCTGGGGCGTGCGCGATCTGGGCGATCCGGCGTCGCTTCCGGTGATCGGTATCCTCATGACAATTGCCTTCTTCCTCGCGACGCCGGTGCTCAATTCGCTGGTGCGCTGGGCCGAAAGCAATGCCGATGCCTTCGGACTGGAGGCGGCGCGAGAACCCGATGGCTTTGCCAGGGTCGCAATGCGACTGTCCGAATATCGCAAGATCGAACCCGGCCCGATCGAGGAGATGCTGTTCTTCGATCACCCGTCGGGCGCGACGCGTGTGCGCATGGCAATGGACTGGAAGGCCAGGAACGCGGCCGACCCGCAGATTGTCGTACCCGAAGCGGGATATCTCGACGCCGAATGAACCGGCTGTTGATCTTTGGCCTTGGTTACACCGCCTTGCGGATCAAAGCGGCACTTGAGGCGCGAGGCTGGCGGGTCGACGCGACCGGAAGCAATGGAAATCTCGGTTTTGCCGACGAAGCAGTGGTGCGAACGGCGCTGGACGGCGCGAGCCATGTGCTGTCCTCGGTCCCGCCTTCGGACAATAACGACCCGGTGCTCGATCGATATGGCGATGCGCTGGCGGGCAAATGGCTCGGCTATCTCTCCTCGACCGGGGTCTATGGCGACACGCAAGGCGCCTGGGTGGACGAAAGCGCCCCGGTAGGCGGCGGGCGCCGTTCCGCACGTGCCGAAGCCGATGCGCGCTGGCTGGGCATGGGCGCCCGGGCATTCCGGCTGCCGGGTATCTATGGGCAGGGCCGAAGCGCGCTCGACCGCGTGCGCGAGGGTCGCGCCAATCGCATCGACTTGCCCGGGCAAGTATTCAGCCGCGTACATGTCGAAGATATCGTTTCAGGCGTGATCGCGGCGCTCGAACGCGACGCCCCGCCCGGCGCATACAATCTCGCCGACGATTTGCCCACGAGCCAGAACGTGGTGATCGAGCACGCCTGCCGCCTGCTTGGCGTTGCGCCTCCCCCGCTGCAAAGGCTCGACGAAGCCGGGCTCAGCCCGATGGCGCGTGGTTTCTATGCGGAGAACCGAAGGGTCGCGAATGGCAAGGCGAAGCGGGTGCTGGGCTGGCGGCCGCGCTATCCGACCTATGTCGAGGGGCTGGCCAGCCTCGCCTAGACGTTGCGCGCCCTGAGCGCGACCAACATCCCCAGCATAGCCAGCGCGCCCCCGGCAATTGCCAGCGGGGTCCATTGAAAGCCCTCGAACAGCGTCGAAATGAACATCGCGATCACCACCACAAGGATGCCGTTATAGGCCGCGCGGCCCGCCCCCAGCTTGCGCACGAGATCGTAATAGATCGGGAACGTCACCACCGAGCCGACCAGCGCCAGCCACGCAATCCCGGCCCAATAGAGCGGCTCGCGCGGGATCACCGGCGGCCCCGCCAGCGCCCATGCCACGCCGCCATCGATAATCGTGCCGTAAAGCATCGACCATGCCAGCAACGTCACCAGCGGTACCGATTTGCCGACTTCGCCCGCCTGGATGACATTGGCGATCGAGGCCGCGACCATTGCCACCAGCGCCAGCACTACCCCCAGCGCAACATCGCCGCCGAACGGCGAAACATGCGCTTCGTTGAGCAGCAGCAAGGCGATCCCCACCAGCGCGATCGCGCTGCCGATGGTAAAGCGCGCGGTGATCCTTTGGCCCAGCATGAAGCGGCCCAGGATCGCATTGGGTACGATCATCATCCCGATCAGCAGAGCAACGATCCCCGAAGTCAGATGCAGTTCGGACAGATAGACGAAATTGTAATTCCCGCAGAACTGGAACAGGCCCAGCAGCACCGCCAGCCAATGCGCGCGGCGCGGCATGGCGAGCGGGTTGCGCATGAACAGCGCCAGCGCGAACATCGCCGGTGTCGCGGCCACGAAACGCCAGGCCACCGACCAATAGGCCGGGACGCCATCGATCTGGGTGGTGATGACGAACCAGGTCGATCCCCAGATCAGCGCCACCAGCAGGAAAGGCAGCGCAATTGCCGGGCGCAGCAGGGCGTGGGGAGGATGTTCGCTCATGCGCGCGCGATCAAAGATTCGCGATCGCCTGGGTCAGCGCCAGCGCGTCGTCCTGCGGCGTGTTCCACGCAGTGACGAAGCGCGCTGCGTCAGCGCCCCAGTCGTAGAATTCGAAGCCTTGCACGCGCAAAACCTCCCGCTCGCCCGGCGTCAGCCGCACGAACAACTCGTTTGCCTCGACCGGGTGCATCAGCCGCTCAGCGCATGCTCCGGCGATCTCCGCCGCTGCGGCATTGGCCGCGCGGGCATTCTCGAGCCAAAGTCCGCCTTCGAGCATGGCGAGCACTTGTGCGGCCTGGTAACGGCCCTTGCATTGCAGGTGCCCGGCGCGCTTGCGGCGATATTTGACCAAGTCCGCCTGCGCCGGATCGAACAGAACCAGCGCTTCGGCGCTCATCCCGCCGTTCTTGATACAGCCGAAAGCGAGCGTGTCGCACGGGCCAGCCGCATCTGCCGCGGAACCGCCGAGGAAGGCCACGGCATTAGCGAAGCGCGCGCCGTCCATATGCAGGCCCAGCCCGCGCTCCTTCGCGAAGGCCCCCAGCGCGGCGAGCTCGTGCGGGCGATAGGCGCGGCCATATTCGCTAGCCTGGGTGATCGCGATCGCATGCGGCTGCACCTGGTGCACATCGGGCCGGATCGGATCGATCACCGCCGCGATATCAGCCGGAGTCAGCTTGGCGCCCTCTCCGCTGGCCAGCATCAGCTTGGCGCCGTGGAGGTAGAAACCGGGCGCGCCGCCTTCGTCCACCTCGATATGCGCTTCCTCATGGCACACCACCCCGCCATGCGGCTGCACCATGGTGGCGAGCGCGAGGCAATTGGCGGCGGTGCCGGTTGCGATCCAGATCGCTGCGCATTCGCGCCCGAACAGCTCCGAAAAGCGCTCGTCCAGCGCTGCGCTCAAACGGTCGCCATCATATGGCGAATCGGGTGAGTCAGCGGCGCGCATCGCCTCCCACAAGCGCGGGTGGACTGTGGCCGCATTGTCCGACAGGAAGGGTCTTTGCCTTGGCATCGGTAGTGCCTGTAAAGCCGATGGCGGACTTGGCAAGCAGGAGGTGCGCAATGGCGCTCGAAGGCCTGATCATCACGCACCATGCGCAGGGACACGGCGGCAGATATGTCGCCCGGCTCGAGGGCGAAAGCGCGACAGGCTATCTCGAATGGGAGCCCGCCGGAGAAGACGTGCGGATCGCCACCCATACCGTCGTGCCGCGCAGCATCGGCGGACGCGGAGTCGCCGCAGCACTGACCGAAAGATTGATCGAGGACGCCCGGCTGCAGGGCTTCCGGATCGTGCCCGCCTGCTCCTACACAGCAGCCAGGTTCGGCGAACACCCCGAATGGGCGGATTTGCGCGCGGGCTGAAAGCTCACCCGCCCAGTCGCGAGAAATCCTTCGCTGCGATGCTGTCGAGGATGGCGGCGCGCAGTTCGAAAGCCCGGTCGACCGGCAGGCCGGGGATCGAGAGCTTTCCGCCTGCCAGCCCGAGATGCAGCGTGGCGTAACCGCGCCGCCGGGCAATCGGCCCTTGCGAAATCTCGACCGAATGCAGCTTGACCCGCGAGGCGATCTGCGTGCGCGGCGAGAGCAGCCCGCGACGCGCGAAGATCTGCGTGGCGCTCAAGGCATGGCGGTGAAATTGCCATGCGTAGAGATTGGCTCCCGCGAAGAAGGTCGCCAGCCCCAGCGGCACCAGCACGAAGGGCAAGGGCGCGAAGATCGCCACAGGTATCGCCAGCAGGGCAAATACCCCGCCTTCGAGCAGCGCCGAATCGAAGCGGTATTTCCGGCTTGCGAGATGCCAGTCGAGATCCTCCGAAGGAGGCACGAAGCCGGCGGCGCGGATGATCGGCGCAATCTCCTCCATCTTCGCAAAAGGCGCGACGACATGGCTCGACTGTCCGGCATCCTGCGCCAGGCTGGTGAACTTGAGTTCGTGCCAGCCGAAGCGGTAACGCACCAGCCCGGTGCCCAGTTCGATCGCCTGCACCCGGTGCACCGGCATCACCACATCGGTGCGCGTGAACAGCCCGCGGCGGCGGCGGAAGCCGCGCGCCGTCTTCTCCAGCACGAAGCCCCAATCGCGCAAATAGGTGCGCGCCAGCCCTGTCGCTGACCCGACCACCACCAGCGCGACGATCCCGACAATTGCACTGATGGCTTGCAGCATCGGGCCAAGCCCGGCGATCCAGCCTTGCTGGCTTTCGGCAATGCCCAGCCACAAATCGGGATCCCACAACTCGATCCCGACGATACTGTCCGCATATTGGAAGGCACCGCCGATCACCGCGAAGACCGCGAGCGAGAATTCGAACAGGCCAAAGGTGGTGAGCCGCCCGGCGTCCATCGAGAACAGCACTTCGGCGGGCTCGTCTGCCGGAACCGGTGCGGCATCGGTTGCCGGGTGCGTCGAGGCTTCCGCCGCCTCTTCCTCGCGCCGTTCGCGGATCAGCAGCCGCAGCGCTTCGCCCTCGGCTTCGGTGAGATAGGCAAGCTTGAGATCTTCCGCGCCGCCCGCGCCCGTTTCGAACTTGACTTCGACCAGGCCGAACAGGCGCGGCAGGAATTTCTGTTCTAGGCTGACATCCTGGATCCGTTCGTAAGGCACCGAACGCGCCGCGCGGCTGACGATGCCGCTCTCGACCCGGATGTCCTCCTTGCCGGTGGTGTAGGTCAGCCGCAGCCAGCGCAGGTAAGCGATGCCGAAATTGATGCCCACCAGTATGAGAACGAAGGGCAGGAAGATCAGCGCCTTGTCTGCGACTTCGCCCTTCCTGAAAATCGAGAACAAGGCGATGCCGATCGGCAGTGCGAGTTGGCCGAGCATCGACACGGCGCGGACCAGGAAAGTGCGCGGGTCTGTGCGCTGCGGCTCGCCTGCGGCCGCGACAGGAATCTTGGCGGAGTCCTGTTCGCTCACAGCGACTCGCGCTTGATGTGGCTGCGGATTTCCTCGCGCAGGTCGCGTGCGAGTTGCTCGCCCAGCCCCGGAAGCTTTACCGAGGCGTTATGCGTGCCCGCCGTGTGCAGGGTGAGCGTGGCGATGCTGAAGAAACGCTCGATCGGATTCTGGCTGACGTCGATATGCTGCACGCGGCCGAATGGCACCACTGTGTCATGCCGGAACATCAGCCCGCGCACCACGCGCAAGCGGTCGGTGCTCATGGCATAGCCGCGCGCGAAGAAGCGCCGCGCTGGAAAGCGCAGGATCAGCAGCAGCGCGGCGAGCGCCACCGGCGTAATGATCACTGCCGGGGGCAGTATCGCCGACGCCTCCAGCACCAGCGCGCCGATGATGAAGGGGATCGATACCAGCGTGGTTTCGACCCGCAGCGCCCAGACGTAATTGGGGTGGAGCTTGGTCAGCTCCTGCTTGTCGCCATGCCCGTCGATCGCGGGTGTGGTTGCAGGCAATGGCTCGGGCGGAGCCACGGGTGTCGCCGGAGTGTTCTCGTCCATACCGTCTTACATGGGCAATACGGCTCGGCGCGTCAATGAATTAGCGGCGCTGGTCGAACCTCTGCCCGATCATCGCTGCCGCAATATTGGTCTTCTGCACGTCAGTGGTCCCGCCCGCGATCCCCCAGGCAAAACCGTCACGCAGGCGCTGCTCCATCCCGTAATCCTTGTGGTAGCCATAGCCGCCCATCACCTGCACGCCCATCGAGGTCACTTCGCGCACGATCTCGTTCGCATAGCATTTGGCGACCGAGCTTTCGTAGACCGTGGGCAGCCCGTCGGGCTGGTGCGCGGCATTGGCTGCGGCGCGGTGGATCAGCAGGCGCGCGGCCTCAACCTTCATCGCCATTTCCGCGAGCTTGATCTGCACGGCCTGGAATTCGACGATCGGCTTGCCGAAGGCATGCCGTTCCTGGACATATTGCGTCGCCTGTTCCAGCGCCGCCGCCGCGACGCCAAGGCTCTGCGTGGCATTGCCGCAGCGTTCGAGCCCGAATGCGCTCATCAGTTTGCCGAAGCCGCCCGCGCCGACGATGACATTGGCCTTCGGCACACGCACATCCTCGATCGCATAGTCAGCGGTCTCGATCCCGCGAAAGCCCATCAGCTGTTCGCGCTTGCCGAACTGCATGCCCGAGGCATCGCGATCGAGCAGGATCGCGCCGATCCCCTTCGCGCCCGGCTCGTCATTGTAGCGGCAATAGGTGACGTAGTAGTCCGAGTGCCCGCCGCCGCTGGTCCAGCGCTTGTAGCCGTTCACGACAAAGTGGTCGCCGTCCTCGACCGCGCGCGTCCTGAGGTCGGTCAGCGCAGTCCCCGCATCGGGTTCCGACATCGAAACCGCGACGACTTTCTCGCCCGCGATCACTTCAGGCAGGATGCGCGCTTTCATCTCCGGCGAGCCGAAACGCTCGATCGTTCGGACCGGGCCGACCAGCGCCTCGAACACAGGAAAGGCGACCGCGTTCGAGATCTGGGCGAATTCCTCGAGCACCAGCAGAGCTTCGAGATGGCCCAGCCCCAGCCCGCCATATTCGGTGGGCAGGTTGACGCCCAGGAAGCCCATTTCGCCATATTTGCGCACCATGGCGCGCGGGACCGGATAATCCTTTTCCTCCATGTCGCGCGCCAGCTCGGGCAATTCGGCGCGCGCGAATTTGCGCGCGGCTTCCTGCAATTCGCGCTGCTCGTCGGTAGGGCGGAAATCCATGGCCTCTGCGTCTCCCCTTAGGTCCGTCCGCTATTCCTAGCGCATGTTTGGCCGAGCGACCCTAGCGCATTTGCGAGGGGAGCCGCGCGAAGTCAGCGATCCTTGTATTCGGGCGCGCGCTTTTCGGCGAAGGCGCGCTTGGCCTCTTCGAAATCCTGCGTCTGCGCCAGCATGACCTGCTGCCGGTCTTCGATCGCCAGCGCCGCTTCGAAGCTCGGCGCGTCGATATTGCGGTTGAGCGCGTCCTTCGAAAGCCGCAGGCCCATCGGCGCCGTCCCCAGCATGTCGCGCGCCAGTTCGAGCCCGGCGTCGAGCAGCGCCTCCTCCTCGACCACGCGGCTCACCAGCCCGCATTGGAGCGCCCGTTCGGCCCCCATGAAATTGCCGGTGAGGATGAATTCGGCGGCGACCGAAGCCCCCACCAGCCGCGGCAGGAAATAGCTTGAGCCCATGTCGCAACCGCCCAGCCCGATCTTGATGTAGGCCGCGTTCATGCGCAGGCTGGGCGCGCCGATCCGCACATCGCTCGACAGCAGCAGCGAGAAACCGCCGCCGCAGGCTGCGCCATGGCCCAGCGCGATCACCGGCTGCGGGCACTGGCGCATCAGCTGCATCACAGTAGCGATGGCGCGCTGGGTGCGCCAGCCGCCCTGGATCGGCCCTTCGCCTTCGCGGCCCGGCCATGAGCCGGACGTGAGGTCGAGCCCGGCGCAGAATGCCCGCCCTGCCCCGCGCAGGATCACCACCCGCACCTCGAGCCGATCCTGCAGCCCGCGAAAATAGGCGTCGAGTTCGGCGATCAGGCCGGCGCTCATCGCATTGAGCTTGTCGGGCCGGTTGAGAGTGACGATCTCGACGCCGTCGCGCGTCTCGACCAGCAGTTCTGCGCTCACTTCGATCTCCTGTCGCCAATTCCCCGAATGCGGGAGACCCTAACGCAGCGCCGCGCGATCGCTGCTATGAAATATGCCAATGGCCGGTGAGGGTGTACCACCTACACCCCTTGGCGAGAGGCATTCGGGAAAGGGCTGCCATGTCGAGCATCGGCGATCCCCAGACCATTGGCGACATCGTGCGCCATCAGGGGCGCGAACGAAGCAATTCGATCGCATTCGAATATGAAGGGGACGTGCTCACATTCGGCGAGCTCGACCGGCGGAGCAATCGCGCCGCCAATGCTCTGGCTTCGCTCGGCGTCCGGAAAGGCGACCGCGTCGCCTATATCGGCAAGAACTCGCACATCTATTTCGAGATCCTCGCCGGAGCGGCCAAGCTCGGCGCGGTGATGACGCCGGTCAACTGGCGGCTCGCGCGGCCCGAAGTCACCTATGTCGTCAACGATTGCCAGGCCAAGGCGCTGTTCGTCGGCCCGGGTTTCGCCGATCTGGTCGGCGATATCGAAGGGCAGCTCGAACATGTCTCCGGAATCTTCGGCTCGGAAGCGCCGGAAGGGAAGTATCCCGGCTATCCCGAATGGCGCGACGGCTTTCCCGACAGCGATCCGATGGTGCCTTGCGCGGTGGATGACGACGCGGTCCAGCTCTACACGTCCGGCACGACCGGGCACCCCAAGGGCGCGATCCTGACCCACGGATCGATCTTTTCCTCGCGCATGAACGATCGCAATGCCGAAGATTTGCACGACTGGCAGAAGACGGTCGAAGGCGAAGTGGCGCTGCTCGCCATGCCATGCTTCCACATCAGCGGCACCGGATATGGCCTCGGCACGATCTTCAACGGCTCGAACGCAGTGGTCCTGCCCGAATACGATCCGACCCGCGCGCTCGACCTGATCGAGCGCTACAACATCTCGAAGATCTTCATGGTGCCGGCGGCGATCCAGATCCTGCTCGACCATCCGCGCGTGAGCGAGGTCGATTTCTCCAACCTCAAATACATTACCTATGGCGCATCGCCGATCCCGCTTGAGCTGATGAAGCGCGCGATGGCGGTGCTGGGGTGCGGCTTCGTGCAGATGTACGGGATGACCGAGACGACCGGGACGATCGTCGCGCTCGGCCCCGAAGACCACGTTCCGGAAGGCAGCCCGCGGATGCGATCGGTCGGGACGCCGCTCAAGAATGTCGAGATCAAGGTCATCGACGGCGAAGGAAACGAAGTGCCGACAGGCACGATCGGCGAGATCGCGACCCGCAGCCCGAAGAACATGAAGGGCTATTGGAACCGGCCCGAAGCGACCGCCCAGACGATCGATGCCGAAGGCTGGCTGCGCACCGGCGATGCCGGCTATCTCGACGAGGACGGCTATCTCTACATCCAGGACCGGGTGAAGGACATGATCATCTCGGGCGCGGAGAATGTCTATCCGGCCGAGGTCGAGAATGCGATCTACTCGCACCCCAAGGTCGCGGACGTCGCGGTGATCGGCATCCCTGACGACAAATGGGGCGAAGCGGTAAAGGCCTGCGTGGTGGTGAAGCCGGGCGAGCAACTGACCGAAGCCGAAGTGATCGCGCATGCGCGCCAGCATATCGCCGGATACAAATGCCCCAAGTCGGTCGATTTCATCGCGGCGCTGCCGCGCAACCCGTCAGGCAAGATCCTGCGCAAGGATTTGCGCGCACCCTATTGGGAAGGCAGGGACCGGGCGGTAAACTAACGCGCGCAGGCGCCCGCACAAAGGTATCGAGGAGTAGACGATGGACGTTTCACAGCTGATGTTCCGCCCCGGCCTGATGGAAGGCGAACGGATCCTCGTTACCGGCGGCGGCACCGGCCTCGGCCGCGAGATGGCGGAAGCTTTCCTCAAGCTGGGCGCCACGGTCTATATCTGCGGGCGGCGGCAAGGAAAGCTCGACGAGACCGCGCAGGAATTGATGGCCGAGCACGACGGCAAGGTCGTGCCGATGGCCTGCGATATCCGCGATGCCGATGCGATCCACGCGATGATCGATGCAATCTGGGCCGATGGCGGCGCGCTGACCGGCGTGGTCAACAATGCGGCGGGCAATTTCGTCAGCCGCACCGAAGACCTTTCGGTCAACGGCTTCAACGCCATCGCCGACATCGTCTTCCGCGGCACATTCTACGTCACGCTCGACGTCGGCAAAAGGATCAAGGCCGAAGGCGGACGGTGCAACTTCCTGGCGATCCTCACCACATGGGTGTGGAACGGCTCGGCCTTCGTGGTGCCCTCGGCCATGTCGAAGAGCGCGATCAACACCATGACTCAGAGCCTGGCGGTCGAATGGGGCCGCTACAACATGCGCTTCAACGCGATCGCGCCGGGCCTTTTCCCGACCAAGGGCATGAGCGCGCGGCTTAGCCCCGGCGGGCGCGGCGGCAATTCGAACAATGAGATCAACCCGATGGGCCGCCACGGCGAAATGCACGAGCTGGCCAATCTGGCGGTGTTCCTGATGGGCCCCGGCGCGGAATATGTGAACGGGCAGACGATCGCGATCGACGGCGCGGGTTACCAGGCGACCGGCGGCACCTTCTGGGGCGCGCTGCACGGGTTGGGCGATGCCGAATGGGACCAGATGCGCGCGATGATCAAGGGCACGAACGCGCAGGACAAATCCGAGCGGACGACCGGCTAGGGCTCGATTCGTTCAGGCTGCGGGGCGTTTTGCTGGCCAATGCGACACTTGCGACAGTGTCCTGAAAGAGAAAACCCTCCTTCCGCATGTGAATGCGAAGGCCGCATTTGGGGTGATGCAACGATGGCAAAGAGCGCCGCGCTTTTGCCAGATTGCCGCGCTGTAGGAAAACCGGAATAGCGGGTCGCGTCCCAAACCTGACGCCTGATCACACATTTACACGATACGCAGGCGCGTCATCCGCGATGCAAGACTGCGCTCCTGTCGAGCGCGACCGTGCTTCGGTAATCGGAAATTGAGGAAGTTTGTTGGGGCAAGCCAAAGTATAGGCCTAAGCTTCAAATCAATTCTGTTGTGACAGGCTCCTGTGACTTGACCTGCATCCGGAGAAGGGAACCGTGTCTAGAAGGACCCGGCCACATTCAGAGCTTGAGCGCAAGCCAGGCAAGAAGCCGATCGAGAAAGCGCACAAAGCGAGGGTGCGCTCTTGCGGCGAACCCTTCCTTACGCCTGACAAGCAGGAAGGAAGCCTCTGGGACTGGGCGCGCGGCGACTAGCGGATTTCGCCTGACCGCCCCTAAGCGTGCCGCTTGCCACGCATTAGTAAACCCGGCGATGTCGGACGATGGTTGCTGGCGTACTGTCAGCTTCCGACCCAATTGCGGACATTGCTCCGCGTAGATGTAGCCACTTCCAGGTTTCGCTCAGAGGCGAACCCAATCCTATTCTGCCGCTGCAATTGCGAAGGGCAGCTTCCGGCCAGGCAAGAACTGGTCAACACAGTCTTTTAGAATCGGCAAGGCCGAGTCCAAGTCATCGAATTGGACTGTTACGCTTCCCGGTTTGAACGAACCTGTGACCTGCAAAGGCTCGCCAGACAGCATGCGGTCCCAGATCTCCTCTTCTTCAATTGGCATCAGAATGGAGAAAATCTGAAAGGCATGGATCTGGTTGATCATGAGTGCATCGGTTTTGATCGGATCTGAGTTTTCGAACTTCAGCTTCACCCTCATCATATTGGTCGATTTTCTTGGAAGCTGCCACTGGAGGTTCTGTAGGGTGAGATAGGTTCCATCCTGGTTCAGGCCGATCGCAATCTGGCTAGGTTGGTTGGGAACCAGCACTCTCGAGACGCCACATTGCCCTTGGGGACCAAAGCTGTCCAAGGCCCAGCGGTCTTTGCTCTCGGCATTCTGGGCGGGTGCAGAAGTGGCGGTCAGTGCCGATAATGACGCGAACAGAGTGAGGAAAGCGAAGGCAAGCCTACTCACCGAATCCTCCTGACAAGCTTGGCAGGAATACTAATGCCTTTTCACGCTGAACAAATTGATCTGTGACAAGGCCGTCAGTTTGGTCTCTGCCCTGCGCCCATGGCGCCCCCCTTGTCTGCTACGGCAACCGGCACGGAACTTCGGGTACCAGTCTCGCGCTATCCCGCCTCCGCTTCGTCGGCGATGGCCTGCGCCACCTTGTAATCCGGCTTGCCATTGTTGAGCCGCAACGAGCGCTGGGTGAAGACGTAGAGCCGCGGAATCTTGTATCCCGCAAGGCCCGCCCTTGCCTCCGCATCGAGCAGCGCATCGAGCCCTTCCTCGCTCCCTTCGGGCTGGACCACGGCCACCACTTTCCGGCCGAAGCGCGGATCGGGCAGGCTGACGACGCGCACATCCTTCACCCCCGGATGCGCCTGCAGCACGGTTTCGACCTCTTCGGGAAAGACCTTCTCGCCACCGGTGTTGATGCACATGTTGTCGCGCCCGATGAAATCGAGCGTGCCGTCCGGGTTCCAGCGCGCGCGGTCGCCCGTCATCAAATAACGCTTGCCGCCGATTACCGGGAAGGTCTGCGCGTTCTTCTCATCCTCGCCCAGATAGCCCAGCGGCAGCGGGCCCGAACGCGCCACGATCCCCACGCCTTCGGTGCCCATGGGGATTTCCTTGAGGTTCTCGTCGAACAGGGTCATCCCGCGGTCGGGCACAGCGATGAAATCCCCGCCGCCCAGCGTTCCGTCTTTCGTGGTCACCCGCAGCGCGGTGCCGCCGCTTTCGCTCGAACCCAGCACGTCGGACACGACGAGTTCGGGGTTGAGCTCGACCAGCCGCTCCTTATGCGAAAGCGAGAACAGCGCCCCCGACGAGCCGACCAGCCGCAGGCTGGCGATCGCTTCGGCGGCATCGGTGCGCGCATCGAGCGCCTTGAGCAGCGGCATGGCATGTGCGTCACCCACGATCACCAGCGCGCGCACCTGCCGATCGCGGATCGTGTCGATCGCGAGGTCGGCGTCGAAGGATTCCATCGGCAGCGTCACCAGCGTGCCGCCCTTGAGCAAATGGTTCACCGCCGAATATTGCGCCGTGCCGTGCATCAGCGGGCAGAGCGGCATGAAGGGCGCCTGGCTTTCGGGGTGCCCCGGCACTTGCCGGGCTGCGATGGCGGCATGCTCTTCGAGCGAAGTGGCGATCTCGGGCGGGACGAGCGGGCTGGGCGACCATGACGCGATGCCGAGCGCTTCCCACGCCGCGCCGAACGGCCACATCACCGCCTTGGGCATGCCGGTGGTGCCGCCGGTGGCCATGAAGAACATGCAGTCAAGATCGTCGCAGACGGCGAAATCCGGGCCGATCTCGCTCGCGCACAGAGCCTCCCATCCGGCGTCGCCCGGCTCGGCGACGAAAGGCGCAAGCGCGCCTTCGGGCATGGCGCGCGCGCCTGCTTCGGCATATTCGCGGTTCGCGAACAGCGCCTTGAGGCCGAAGCGCGCGAAGATGTCGACCAGCTCACGGTCCTTGTAATGGTAGTTCACATTGACCGGGGTCACGCCCGCCTTGGCGCAACCGAAATAGGCCAGCATGTATTCGGGCGTGTTCCTGAGCATCTGGCCCGCGACATCGCCGGGCCCCAACCCCCGCGCGACAAGCCCGGCGGCGATTGCGTCAGTAATGGCGTCGAATTCGCCCCAGCTGACCACGCGATCGCCATGGACCAGGACGGGACGGCCCGGTTCGACCGCGTTCGCAACGGCCTTGATCGCATATCCGAAATTCTCGCCTTGCCACGCCATTGCTCGCCCAACCTTCCTTGTTATGCTACCCAGCCTAATCGGCGACTCGCACCCAAGCGCCTGAACAAAGTAAGAGGCTGCGGTGCGAATGCGTGTAAGACGTAGCCGTTGTGGGAAGAGGATAGGAGTTTCTGGCGTGGCATCCAATGTCGTAGAACTTCGCACGCCGCTCAGCCTGGAGAGCGTCGAACAATTGCTTGAGCGGGTCACGATCCGCTGCACCGACGATATCCACGATGCCGCGATTGCACTTGCACGCGCCGCCGCGGAACGCGGAATGCAGGTCGCCATGTGCGACGATATCGCCGCCAAGACCGCCATGTTCGATGCCGACGGCATCAACCTCAATGCGGACATCTTCGGCTGGATCGACGATGGCGTCCGCTGGTGGGAAGACAGCCGCCTGGCGCTCCACTGGCAGCTGCCCCGCGCCTGCCGCTATGAAAGCGAACCCTTCTGGGTGAACCGCTATGGCTTCCACACGCGCTGGCGGAACTCCTATCTCGATGACATCGACCTGAGCGATTACGAGAAGAAGGCGATCTGCAAGGCATCGATCGTGGTTCCGGTGCACCTGCCGTTCGGCCAGATCTCCTGCAACACCTTCACCAGCCTCGATCGCAGCAAGGAAGACCTTTCGGAGGAATTCGCGCGTTACGGCTCGCTGTTCGGCCAGCTGATGCGCCGCTTCATCGCGGGCTATGTCCAGGCCAACCGCACCAAGCGCCGCATCCCTGCGGACTGCGTGCTGTCGAAGCGCGAAGTCGAGTGCCTGCGCTGGGCCGCAATCGGCAAGACCGACCGCGAGATCAGCATGATCCTCAATCGCAGCCACGCGACGATCCGCTATCACATCCATCGCGCGGGCGAGAAACTCGATTCGGTCAATCGCGCGCAGACGATCTTCAAGGCCGGCCAGCTCGGCTATCTCGGCGCCAGCGACTGACCGGCAAAGCATCCGGGTGAGCGGCTTTTCCTTCGACCTGTCGGGGCGCACTGCGCTCATCACCGGCGCTTCGTCGGGCCTCGGTGCGCGTTTCGGGCGGCTGCTGGCCGGATCGGGCGCGAATGTGGCGCTGGGTGCAAGGCGCGCGGACCGGCTCGCGGCGCTGGCGGGCGAGATCGGCGACAGGGCATGCGCGGTGCAGATGGACGTCGCCCGCGAAGCCGACATCATCGCCGGATACGACGCCGCCGAAGCTGCATTCGGCGCCACGGTCGACACGGTCATCGCCAATGCCGGGATCGACGGTGCGGGCATGGTCACCGAAATGCCCGAGGACGAGATCGAGCAGACGCTCAACGTCAACCTCAAGGGCGCGATCCTCACCGCGCGCGAAGGCGCCAGGCGGATGATGGCCGCGGGCGTGCCCAACGGGCGCATCGTGATGATCGCCTCGATCACTGCTTTCGAACCTTCGCCCGGCCTCGTCGCCTATTCCGCCAGCAAGGCGGGGGTGGTGCAGGCCGGACGCAGCATGGCGCGCGAATGGGCGCGTCGCGGCATTTCGATCAACACGATCTCGCCGGGCTATATCCGCACCGCGATCAACGATGCGTGGTTCCAGACCGAGGCCGGGCAGAAGCACATCGCACGCTTCCCGCGCAAGCGGCTGATGGGTGAAGAAGGGCTCGACGCCGTGCTGCTGTTCCTGTGTTCGGACGCGGCCGAATTCGTCACCGGCACCGACTTCGTGCTCGACGACGGGCAAACGCTCTAAGTCACGCTACCGCTTCGCTGCTTGAGCGCGGGAACACGCCCCCCGGGCGATCCGTTTCGCGATGTTCGAAGGGATGGTGCTGCTGGGGAGGATTGAACTCCCGACCTCACCCTTACCAAGGGTGCGCTCTACCACTGAGCTACAGCAGCGCCGGAAAGAGTGGCGCGCCTATTGTCGCGCGCGGGCGCAATGTCAAGCCAAGCTTGAAGCATTCTTGCTGTGCTATCGCTTCGCTACTTGAGCACAGCAGCCTTTATCGGCAAGGCGTTTCGCATGAGTGAAGAGACGCACAAGAATATGTCGCGCGAGGACCGGCTGGCGGCAAAACTGCGCGAAAACCTGCGCCGCCGGAAGGCGCAGGCGCGCGAAATGACCGAATCGGGTCCCGAGAGTCTTCCCAAGCCGCGCAGCGAAAGCTAACGCGTGTCGCTCGTTAGTTTGCCCGCTGACGCGGGGACGGTGCCAGCCCTCTCCCCCTCCCAGCCACCCGATATGATCCCGGTCATGCTATCGGGTGGCTGGGAGGGGGAGAGGGCCGGAGCCGCTCAACGGAGATAAAATGCCAAAATTGATCCTCGTCCGCCACGGCCAGAGCCAGTGGAACCTCGAAAACCGCTTCACCGGCTGGTGGGACGTCAATCTGACCGAAAAGGGCATCGAGGAAGCCATGGCCGCTGGCGTGCTGATGAAGGACAAGGGCGTGCTGCCCACCCGCGCCTTCACTTCGGTCCAGACCCGCGCGATCCGCACCTTGCACCTCGCGCTGGGCGAATGCGACCGGCTGTGGATCCCCGAGACCAAGGACTGGCGCCTGAACGAGCGGCACTATGGGGGCCTGACCGGGCTCGACAAGCAGGAAACGCGCGAGAAGCACGGCGACGAGCAGGTCCACATCTGGCGCCGCAGCTTCGACGTTCCGCCGCCCGAGCTTGAGCCGGGCAGCACTTACGACCTGTCGAACGATCCGCGCTATTTCGGGATCGAAGTGCCGCGCACCGAAAGCCTCAAGCTGACCATCGAGCGCGTGCTGCCCTATTGGCTGAGCGACATCCACCCCGCGCTTTCCTCAGGCGAGACGGTGATTATCTCCGCCCACGGCAATTCCTTGCGCGCGCTGGTGAAGCACCTCTCCAACATATCGGATGAGGACATCACCGAGCTCGAGATTCCCACCGGCCAGCCGATCATCTATGACTTCGATGACGCAATGCAGCCGAGTGCACGCTATTATTTGAAAGACGCCTGAGCGGGACTGAGAGGGACGAGAGATGGGGGGTAAGGTCGCAATCGTGATGGGAAGCCAGTCGGACTGGCCGACCATGCAGAGCGCCGCCGAAGTGCTCGACGAGCTCGAAGTGGAATATGAAGCGCGGATCGTCTCAGCCCACCGCACTCCCGACCGCATGAGCGCCTTTGCCAAGGGCGCCGAAGGCGAAGGTTTCGACGTGATCATCGCGGGCGCGGGCGGTGCGGCGCATCTGCCGGGCATGATCGCGGCGATGACGCATCTGCCGGTGCTGGGCGTGCCGGTGCAGTCGAAAGCGCTTTCGGGCATGGATAGCCTGCTTTCGATCGTCCAGATGCCCGCAGGGATTCCCGTCGGCACGCTGGCGATCGGCGAAGCGGGTGCCAGCAATGCCGGGCTGATGGCGGCGGCGATCCTCGCGCTCAAGGACGAGGAATTGTCCGACCGGCTGCAGGATTGGCGCGCGGCACGCAGCGCGGCCGTGGCGGAGCATCCGCAAGACTGATGATCAAACCGGGCGGCACAATCGGGATATTGGGCGGCGGCCAGCTGGGTCGCATGATGGCCATGGCTGCGGCGCAGCTGGGCTATCGCTGCATCGGCTATGCGCCCGAAGGCGACAATGTCGCATCAGATGTCTGCGTCGATTTCTTCACCAAGGGCTGGGGCGACAAGGCTGCGCTGGCGGCCTTCGCTTCCAAATGCGACGTGGTGACCTGGGAATTCGAGAACGTCCCGCTTTCGACCGTCGCGGCGATCCCCGAGAACCTGCTGTGCCCGCACCCGCGCGCGCTCGAAACCGCGCAGGACCGGATCAAGGAAAAGCGCTTCGTCGAGGCGCTGGGCGGCACCCCAGCACCCTATGCCCCGGTCGATTCGGATCGCGACTTCGCCAGCGCAGTCGAGCGGATCGGCGCGCCGGGCATCCTCAAGACCGCGCGCGAAGGTTATGACGGCAAGGGCCAATGGCGCGTCGCCTCGCTGCGCGAGACCGACAGCGTGCGCTTCCCCGGCCGCCCCTGCGTTTACGAAGGAATGGTCGATTTCCTCGCGGAATTCTCGGTCATCATGGTGCGCAGCCACGATGGCGAAGTGCGCTTCTGGGATTCAACCGCGAATGTGCATGAGGGTGGTATGCTGGCGACCTCGACCCTGCCCGCGCCCGACGTAGTGGCAGAGCAGGTGGGCAAGGCACACGAGATCGCCCGGCAGACCGCAGAAGCGCTGGGCTATGTCGGCGTGCTCACGCTCGAATTCTTCGCCACCGCCAATGGCCCGGTGTTCAACGAGATGGCGCCGCGCGTGCACAATTCGGGCCACTGGACGATCGAAGGCGCAGCCACCAGCCAGTTCGAGAACCACATTCGCGCGATCTGCGGCCTGCCGCTCGGATCGACAGCAACCCGTTTCGAAACGATCGAATTGCGCAATATCGTCGGGCTCGACGCGCTCACCGCATACGAAATCCTCGCTGAAGACGGCGAAGCGCATTTGCATCTCTACGGCAAGAAGGAAGCGCGCGAAGGCCGCAAGATGGGCCATGTGACGCGGGTCGGCCCCGCCAGGGGATGACGATGGGCGACGCCCGAACCCACCGGGGCCTGTTCCTCATTTACGCCCGCGCCGCCAACGGCACGATCGGCATCGAAGGCAAGCTGCCGTGGCACCTGCCCGCCGATCTCAAACGCTTCAAGGCGCTGACCATGAACAAGCCGATGATCATGGGCCGCAAGACCTTCGAGAGTTTTCCCGCGCCGCTGCCTGGCCGCAGGCACATCGTGCTGACGCGCGACGAGGGCTGGCAAGCCGAAGGCGCCGAAGTCGCGCTGACGGTGGGCGAGGCATTGCAAATGGCGGGCGATTGCGAAGCGGCGGTGATCGGCGGCGCGCAGATCTATGCGCTGTTCTCGCCATTGGCCGACCGGGTCGAACTGACCGAAATCCACGCCGATTACGCGGGCGACACGCATATGCCGCCGCTTGCCGCCGGGGAGTGGCACGAGCTATTCCGCGAGGATCACCCGGCAGAGGGTGAGAGGCCCGCATTTTCCTTCGTCACATTGGAGCGCGCGCAATGACCAGCAAGACCCGCAAGATCGCCGGCGGACTGATCGGCACCGTCGCGCTCGCCATGATCGGCTTTTTCGCTTTCGCCCCCGGCTATTTCGAAGCGCAGACCAACCGGATCGACGGATTGCCGCTGCCCGAAGTGAGCGACGAAGCCCGCGCGCTGCACAGCACGCTGGAAATCGTCGATTTGCATTCGGACACGCTGCTGTGGAAGCGCAGCCTGCTCGACCGCGCCAGTCGCGGCCATATGGACCTGCCCCGGCTCGAAGACGGCAATGTCGCGCTGCAGGTGTTCTCGAGCGTAACCAAATCGCCCGAGGGGCAGAATTACGATTCGAACAGCGGCGACACCGACCAGATCACCCAGCTGGTGATGGCCCAGCTCCAGCCGGTGCGGACGTGGAACTCGCTGCTCGAACGCTCGCTCTATCACGCCGCCAAGCTCGAGCGCGCGGCGAAGGGGAGCTACGGCGAGCTGTGGCTGGTGCGCAGCGCCGCCGACCTTGGCAGTCTCGAAGCCGCGAGGGCGAAAGCCGCAACTCCCAAGCCGGTCGGCGCGATCTTCAGCGCCGAAGGGCTGCAGAACCTCGAAGGCGACATCGCCAATCTCGACAAGCTCTATTCGGCTGGCATGCGAATGGCGGGGCTGACCCATTTCTTCGACAACGACCTCGCCGGATCGATGCATGGCGAGGCCAAGGGCGGGCTCACACCGCTCGGGCGCCAAGTGGTGCAGGCGATGGAAGACAAGGGCATCGTGGTCGATATCGCGCATTGCAGCCGCCAATGCGTGGCCGATGTGCTGGCGATGGCGCGCCGCCCGGTGGTCTCGAGCCACGGCGGGGTGCAGGCGACCTGCAAGGTCAACCGCAACCTCACCGATGACGAGATTCGCGGCGTCGCCGCCACCGGCGGGCTGGTCGCGATCGGATATTGGGACGGCGCGGTGTGCGACACTTCGCCCGCCTCGATCGCCGCCGCGATGAAGCATGTGCGCGACCTGGTGGGGATCGAACATCTCGCGCTGGGCAGCGATTATGACGGCGCGACCACCGTGCGCTTCGACACATCGCAGCTGGTGCAGGTGACGCAGGCGCTGATGGATGCGGGCTTCAGCGAAGCCGAAATCCGCGCGGCGATGGGCGGCAATGCGCTGCGGCTGCTGCGCGACGGGCTGTTGCCGCTGGCTGAACTTCCCGCCCGCGAGGCCGCCGAATGAGGTGGCTCGACCATCGCGAGCCGATGCCCGAGGCGCTGCACGGCGCAGTGATCGCGCTCGGCAATTTCGACGGCTTCCATCGCGGCCACCAGGCGGTGGCGGGCGAAGCGATCCGCTGGGCGCATGAGGAAGGCCGCCCGTCAATCATCGCCACATTCGATCCGCATCCGGTGCGCTTCTTCCGCCCCGACGTGCCGCCGTTCCGCCTCACCACGCTGGAACAGCGGCAGGAGCTCTATCTCGCCGCCGGGGCCACCGCGATGCTGGTGTTCCATTTCGATGCCGAACTGGCGGGCACCAGCGCGGAAGACTTCATCTCCGAAATCCTCGTCAAGCGCTTCGGCGCACATGGCGTGGTGACCGGGGGCGACTTCACTTTCGGCAAGGGCGCGAAAGGCAATGTCGCGCTGCTGCGCGAGCTGGGCGGCGAACTCGGCCTTCAGAACCGCGTGGTCGAAGCGGTGGAGGACGGCAGCGAAGTCGTGTCCTCCAGTCGCATCCGCGACGCCTTGCGCGACGGCGACCCTGAAACCGCCGCGCGGCTGCTGACCCGCCCCTTCGCGATCCGCGGCATCGTGGAGCATGGCGACAAGCGCGGGCGCACCATCGGCTATCCCACCGCCAACCTCTCGATCGACAAATATCTGCGCCCCAAATACGGCATCTATGCCGTGACCGGGCGCATCCTTGCCACCGGCGAAGTGCTGAAGGGCGCGGCCAGCATTGGCATCCGCCCACAGTTCGAACCGCCCAAGGAATTGCTCGAACCGCATTTCTTCGACTTTTCCGGAGACCTCTACGGGCAGGAAATCGAAGTCGCCTTCCACCACTTCCTGCGGCCCGAAGCGAAGTTCGACAGCCTCGACGGCCTGATCGCGCAGATGGAGAAGGATTGCGAGGAAGCGCGCAAGCTTCTAAGCGCCCGCGCATAATGACTGAACAGCGCGACTACAGAGACACGGTCTTCCTGCCGAAGACCGATTTCCCCATGAAAGCCGGCCTTCCGCAGAAGGAGCCGGGCATTCAGGCGCGCTGGCAGCAGATCGACCTCTATCGCCGCTTGCGCGAAGCGCGCGCGGGCCGCGAGAAGTTCATCCTGCATGACGGCCCGCCCTACGCCAATGGCGACATGCACATCGGCCATGCGCTCAACCATATCCTGAAGGACATGGTGTGCCGCACGCACAATCTGCTGGGCATGGACGCGCCCTATGTGCCCGGCTGGGACTGCCACGGCCTGCCGATCGAATGGAAGATCGAGGAACAGTACCGCAAGCAGAAGAAGAACAAGGACGAGGTTCCCGCGAAGGAATTCCGCGCCGAATGCCGCGCCTATGCGCAGCACTGGGTCGATACCCAGCGCGAACAGCTGAAGCGGCTGGGCATCATGGGCGATTGGGACAATCCCTATCTCACCATGGATTTTCAGGCCGAAGCGACCATCGTTGCCGAGCTGATGAAGTTCGTCGATGCGGGCAATCTCTATCGCGGCGCCAAGCCGGTGATGTGGAGCCCGGTCGAAAAGACCGCGCTGGCCGAGGCCGAGGTCGAATATGAGGACATCGTCTCGACGCAGATCGACGTGGCGTTCGAGATCACGGAAAGCCCGATCCCCGAACTGGTCGGCGCGCATGCGGTGATCTGGACCACGACCCCGTGGACGATCCCGGTGAACCAGGCGATCGCCTATGGGCCGGAGGTATATTACCTGCACTTCGAGGCGAGCGACAACCGTCGTTACTTTGTAGCTTTTGACTTAGTCGACGAGTTTCTGAATCGAAGTGGGCTAACCCTCAAGCCCAGCCAGTTCTCTTCCGCAGAACTTGCTGATGCAGTCGGCAAGGTCGCCGACAACCAAGTCGTAGGCGCAGACCTCGCCGGAACCGTGGCGCGCCACCCGATGCACCATCTCGGCGGGTTCTACGCCACGCCGCGCCCATTCCTGGCGGGCGATTTCGTCACCACCGACAGCGGCACCGGCCTCGTCCATATGGCGCCCGACCATGGCGAGGACGATTTCGAGCTGTGCAAGGCGCATGGCCTGGAACCGCAATTCGCGGTCGACGATGCCGGGCTCTATCGCGACGACTGGCTGTGGCTGGGCGGAAACGACGAGCGCCGCCGCAGCGTGATCAATCCCAATTTCAACGCGCCTGACGGCCCGATCTGTTCGGATTTGCACGAAGCTGGCGCGCTGCTCGCCGCCAGCGCCGACTACCAGCACAGCTACCCGCACAGCTGGCGCTCGAAAGCCAAGGTGATCTTCCGCTGCACGCCGCAATGGTTCGTGCCGATGGACCGCCCGCTGGCGCATCTGCCCGCGCTCACCCGCGCCGAGCAGCGCTGGGAAAACGAAGGCGGCGACAACACTATCGACGAGGAAGCGACCGCCGGTTCTCCCTCCCTGCGCGAACTCGCGCTGCAGGCGATCGCCGACACGCGCTTCGTGCCCGAGAAAGGCCGCAACCGCATCGGCAGCATGGTCGAAGGGCGGCCCGACTGGGTGCTCAGCCGCCAGCGCGCCTGGGGCGTGCCGATCACGCTGTTCGTGCGCCCTGACGGATCCTATCTGCAGGACACTGCAGTCAACGCCCGCATCGTCGCCGCGATCCGCGAGCAGGGCGTCGACGCGTGGGAGGAATCGCGCAAGGCCGAATTCCTCGGCCCCGATCATAACCCCGACGATTACGAGATGGTGTTCGACATCCTCGACGTGTGGTTCGATTCGGGCTGCACCCATGCCTTCGTGCTCGAAAGCGGGCGCTGGCCGGACCTGCGCTGGCCCGCCGACCTTTACCTCGAAGGCAGCGACCAGCATCGCGGCTGGTTCCAGTCGAGCCTGCTACAGAGCTGCGCCACGCGCGGCCGCGCGCCATACGACCAGATCCTGACCCACGGCTTCACCATGGATGCCAAGGGCAAGAAGATGTCGAAGAGCCTCGGCAACACGATCGACCCGCTGAAGGTGATGGAAACCTATGGCGCGGACATCATCCGGCTGTGGGCGCTTTCGGTCGATTTCACCGAGGATCACCGCATCGGAGACGAGATCCTCAAGGGCGTGGCCGACCAGTATCGCAAACTGCGCAACACTTTCCGCTATTTGCTCGGCGCGCTCGACGGGTTCGATGAAAGCGAGCGGCTGGCACCGGGCGAAATGCCCGAGCTGGAGCGCTATGTTCTCGCGCTGCTGGGCGAGCTCGACGCCAAGCTGCGCCAGGCGGTGAAGGATTACGATTACAACAGCTACACGCGCGCGCTGATCGACTTCTGCAACGAGGATTTGTCGGCCTTCTTCTTCGATATCCGCAAGGACAGCCTCTATTGCGACGCTGCGGACGACCCGAAGCGCCGCGCCTATCGCAGCGTGCTCGACACATTGTTCCATGCGCTGGTGCGCTATGCCGCGCCGGTGCTGGTCTATACGGCGGAGGAAGTGTGGGGTTCGCGCTACCCAGATGGCGGCAGCGTCCATCTCAACGAATGGCCCGAACTTGCCGAAGCGAGCGCCGACATGGCGCGCTGGGCCAATCTGCGCGACCTGCGCGAGCAGGCCAACGAAGCAATCGAGCCGCTGCGGCGCGACAAGGTGATCCGTTCGAGCCTTGAAGCCGAACTCACCGTGCCCGCCGATGCCGTGCCCGAAGGCTTCAGCGACGCCGACCTTGCCGAACTGTTCATCACCGCGACAGTGACGCGCGGGCAGAGCGGCGACGTGACCGTCACCAAATCATCCGACCACAAATGCGGCCGTTGCTGGCGCCTGCTGCCCGAAGTTTCGGAAGACGGCGCGCTGTGTGGCCGGTGTGAAGAGGTCGTGCGCGAGGAGGTGGTCGGTGAGTGACCTCTTCACGCGCAACCGGCTGATCGGCCTCGGCATCGCCGCGCTGATTTTCGCCAGCGACCAGTTCGTGAAATGGCTGGTGATCGAGCCGCTGCAATTGCGCCAGCGCTATGTGATCGACCTGCTGCCTTTCTTCGACCTGCGCTACACCGAGAATCGCGGCGTATCGCTCGGCATGTTCGAAGCGACCAGCGCCGAAATGCGCTGGATCCTGGTGGGCATCACCGCGCTGATCGCGCTGGTGGTGGCGGTGTGGATGATGCGCGAGAAGCTGCTTGGCGATATCGTGGGGCTCGGCCTCATCCTTGGCGGCGCGCTCGGCAACATCGTCGATCGCAGCCAGCTTGGCTATGTCATCGACTATGCCGATTTCCATATCGGGGATTTCCGCCCCTTCCTGATTTTCAATGTCGCAGATGCCGCTATCACCATCGGCGTCGTGATTATCCTTGCCCGTTCCTTTTTCGTCGGCGAAAAGGACGCGCCGACGAGTTGAGCGGCCGCGACGCGGCCCATGGAGAGTAATGTAATGCCCAGCCTGAAGACCCCGATCCTCCTGATTGCCACCAGCGCGATGCTGGCCGGATGCGGCGGCAGCGGCATTTTCAACCGCGAGCGGCCCGACGAGTTCGCCGTTCAACGGCAGGCGCCGCTGGTGGTGCCGCCCGATTTCAACCTCGTCCCGCCCGCACCCGGCGCGCCGCGCCCGTCCGAAGGCACAGCCGCTGGCCAGGCGCTCGACGCATTGTTCGGCGGCCCCTCGCCGCGCAGCCCGGTGGAAACCAGCGCGCTCGACCGCGCCGGTACTGCGGCTCCCGGCATTCGCTCGTCGGTTGGCGATCCGGACACCAACACGGTCGCCAAGGGTAACGTCACCCGCGACATCGTCGCCGCGCCCGAAGGCGACGGCGCCAGCGCCCAGGCCGTAATACCTTCCTGATTTATCGCGAGGTTTGGTGCTGAACCGGCCTGCGCCTAGCAGGCCGGGCGGCTATTGCGGCCGCGACTAGGCTTCTTCCCTGCTAACCAACAATTTATCGATGCGGCGCCCGTCCATATCGACCACTTCGAAGCGCCAGCCCTGGTCGTGGAAATGGTCTCCCTCGTCGGGCAACTGCTTGAGCACGGACAGGACATAGCCCGCCGCAGTGCCGAATTCGCGGCTGTCTTCGTATTCCAGCCCCAGCCGGTCAGCCAGCACATCGGCCGAAAGCGCGCCCGAAACCAGAAGCGAGCCGTCTTCGCGCTCGATCACCAGCGGCCCTTCGCCCTGGTCCTGGTCGCTGACGAATTCGCCGACGATCGCCGTCAGCAGGTCGACCGGGGTGACGATGCCGTCGAGATGGCCGTATTCGTCATGCACCATCGCCATCGCGACTTCGGACTGCTGCAGCACCCGCAGCGCATCCATCGCGTCAAGCTGGTCAGGCACGACTTCCGCCTTGCGCATCAGCTTCCTGAGATCGACCTGCTTGCCTGCGACCAGCGTAGCGAGGACTTCGCGCACCCTGACGACGCCAAGGATCGTGTCGGGCGAACCCTCCGCCACTGGCAGCAGCGAATGCGGACTGTCCTCGATCCGCTGGCGGATCGCAGCCTCGTCTGCATTGGCGTCGATCCAGTCGACTTCGGGGCGCGGCGTCATCAATTCGCGCACCGGCCGCTCGGCCAGCCGCACCACACCGGCCAGGATCTGGTGCTGTTCGGCCTCGATCACGCCCGAGCGCGTGGCGTCGGCAAAGATCATGTGCAGCTCTTCGGCGGTGACCGAGGAATGCCCGCCCGGGCGCACGCCCATGAGGCGGATCAGCAGGCCGGAGGAGCTGTCGAGCACCCACACCAGCGGAGCGGCCAAGCGCGCCAGCATTGCCATGGGGCGCGCCATCGCCAGGGCGATCGGCACGGCATGGCGCAGCGCCAGCTGCTTGGGCACCAGCTCGCCCACAACCAGGCTGAAATAGGTCGTCAGCGCGATCACCAGCGCAAAGCCGGAATTGTCGGCCCATTCCGGGGGTACGCCCAGCGCTTCCAGCCGCTCGCCCACCGGGCCGCCAAGGCTCGCGCCCGAATAGGCGCCGGCGATGATGCCCACCAGCGTGATGCCGATCTGCACGGTCGAAAGGAACTTGCCCGGATCGGCCGCAAGGCTCAGCGCCACCCGCGCGCTGGCCGAGCCCTTGTCGCGCTTGGCGCGCAGGCGCGTCGGCTTGGCGGAGACGATCGCAAGCTCGGACATGGCGAATACGCCATTGAGCAGGATCAACCCCGCAATGATGATTGCATCTGGCCAGGGAAATGGTGTCACGACTGGAACCGCTAGCACAAATGCGACGGCTTGCCAGCTTCATTGCGCAGCAAGCTGCAAAGGCCTAGAAACATTGGAAGAGCGGCAGCCGCCTGCAGGGGAGGCGCAGCCGCCGGGGGCGTGAGAAGGCACCAACGCGTGCCGATGACTAGGAGAAATTCCATGAAAACATCACGTATCGTCCTTTCCAGCTTCGCGGCGGCTTCACTGGTCGCAACGAGCGGCTGCGTGACCGATCCCAACACGGGCGAGCAGAAAGTTTCGCGCACCGCCATCGGCGGCGTGGGCGGCGCGGTGCTCGGCGGCCTGCTGGGCGGCGCGATCGGCGGCAAGACCGGGCGCATCGTGGGCGCGGTCGCAGGCGGCGCGGCGGGCGGCTATGTCGGCTATCGCATGGACCAGCAGATCCGCGAGCTGAAGGAAGAGACCGAGGGCTCAGGCGTCGACGTAACCGAAGTCGACAATGGCCAGGCGATCCTCGTCAACCTGCCGGACGGCGTG
This sequence comes from Altererythrobacter sp. Z27, assembly GCF_052683155.1. NCBI lineage: Bacteria > Pseudomonadati > Pseudomonadota > Alphaproteobacteria > Sphingomonadales > Erythrobacteraceae > Altererythrobacter > Altererythrobacter sp. Z27. Next base: position 1,925,236 of record NZ_JBQYMC010000001.1, read on the forward strand.
ACCTTCGATGTCGGCAGCGCCACGCTCAAGCCCGGTTTCCGCGAAACGCTCGACGGCGTGGCGGACAGCCTCATCAAATATCCCAACAGTCTGGTGGACGTTTACGGCCACACCGATTCGACCGGATCGGACGCCTTCAACCAGACGCTGTCGGAACGGCGCGCGCAAACCGTCGCCAACTACATGATGTCGCGCGGCGTCTCGCAGGCCCGCATCCGCTGGCAAGGCTTTGGCGAAACCATGCCGATTGCCGACAACGGGACCGAACAGGGCCGTGCGCGCAATCGCCGTGTCGAAATCAAGATCATCCCCTTCACCGAAGAGGAAGTGCGCGCCGCGCAGGCGCAGCAGCGGTAGGAATTCCGCTCACGGTAATGAATGCAGGGGGTTGGCCTTCGGGTCAGCCCCCGCTTTGCGGAGAGGCTTTTGGCGCCAGTTCCGCCGCGCGCTCGGCCAGCCGCGCAACCGCATCGGCGTGGATCTGCGGGGCGCAGACCAGCAGCCCGAAGGCACGCGGATCGCGCTTGTTGTAGCGCAGCTGGTCGCCGAACGCGTCGGTCACTTCGGCTCCCGCCTCGCGCGCGATCAGCGTCGCTGCGGCGATGTCCCATTCATAGCCCCAGCGCAGAGTGGCGACGAGATCGGCTTCGTCAGCTGCGACCATCGCGATCCTGAGCGCGATCGAATTCGGCTTGTCGACCAGCGTCAAGTCGCTGTCTTCGCGCGGCAAATGATCGGCCGGAACGCGCGACCCGCTGAAAATGGCGCGCCGTGAAGCGTGGAGCGGCGTGCCATTGCGCCATGCGCCCTTGCCTGCGATTCCGAGCCATTCCTCGCCCCGCGCGGGCGCATTGAGCATTCCGATCAGCGGGCGACCGGCACTTACCAGCGCGACCGACACCGCCCAGCCGCTGCGCCCGCGCAGGAAATCGCGCGTCCCGTCGATCGGATCGACCAGCCACACAAGGTCGCGCGGCAGGCGCGAACCGCAATCCGCCGTCTCTTCGGAAAGCCACCCGGCAGCGGGCAGCAGCGCGCCCAATTCGCGCTTGAGGAAAGTGTCGACCGCCAGGTCAGCCGCCGAAACCGGGGCGCCGGGGTGCTTCTCCCAGCTCTCCACCTGATTGCCTGCGCCCGGCCACAGATCATGCGCGATCCGCCCCGCTTCGCGGACAATCGCTTCAAGTCGCTGGCTGTCGATCACGGATACGGGCTGCCCATCATTTTGACAGCACCGGCACTGCACCGGGATTGGCCACTTTTCAAGGCGGCCAATCCATGCTTAGGCGCGCAGCAAACGATTCCGGCACAAGTTGCACACAAAGGACACGCCCCTCCCATGAACATTCATGAATACCAGGCCAAGGAACTGCTCGCGAAATATGGCATCGGCATCCCTGCCGGCTATGCCGCGCTGACCGTGGAAGAGGCCGTCGCCGGCGCCAAGCAGCTGCCCGGGCCGCTCTATGTCGTGAAGGCGCAGATCCATGCCGGCGGGCGCGGCAAGGGCAAGTTCAAGGAGCTGGGCCCTGACGCGAAGGGCGGCGTGCGCCTCGCCAAGTCGATCGAGGAAGTCGAAGCGAACGCGAAGGAAATGCTTGGCAACACGCTTGTCACCATCCAGACAGGCGAAGCGGGCAAGCAGGTCAACCGCCTCTACATCACCGACGGCGTCGACATCGCCAAGGAATACTATCTTTCGATGCTGGTCGACCGTGCATCGGGCCGTGTCGCCATGATCGTATCGACCGAAGGCGGGATGGACATCGAGGAAGTCGCCCATTCGACTCCCGAGAAGATCACGACCATCACGATCGACCCGGCACAGGGCTTCATGCCCCACCATGGCCGCGCAGTGGCTTTCGCGCTCAAGCTCACCGGCGACCTCAACAAGCAGGCGCAGAAGCTGGCGAAGCAGCTCTACACCGCCTTCATGGACCTCGACTGCGAAATGCTCGAGATCAATCCTCTGGTCGAAACCGTGGACGGCAAGCTGCTGGTGCTCGACACCAAGATGAGCTTCGACGGCAATGCGCTGTTCCGCCACAAGGATGTCGAAGCGCTGCGCGACGTGACCGAGGAAGACCCGGCCGAAGTCGAAGCCAGCGAATACGACCTCGCCTACATCAAGCTCGACGGCAACATCGGCTGCATGGTCAATGGCGCGGGCCTGGCCATGGCGACGATGGACATCATCAAGCTCAACGGCGCGTTCCCGGCCAACTTCCTCGACGTGGGCGGCGGCGCCACCACCGAGAAGGTGACCGCAGCGTTCAAGATCATCCTCAAGGACCCGGCGGTCGAAGGCATCCTCGTCAACATCTTCGGCGGCATCATGAAGTGCGACGTGATCGCCAACGGCATCATCCAGGCGGCGAAGGACGTGAACCTCTCGGTTCCGCTGGTGGTCCGCCTCGAAGGCACCAATGTCAACGAAGGCAAGGCGATCCTCGACAATTCGGGCCTGGCGATCGTCAGCGCCGACGATCTGGGCGACGCTGCGCGCAAGATCGTGGCCGAAGTGAAGAAGGCGGCCTGAACGCCGCGAACAGCCGGGGCTGCCCTCGCTTGACGTTTACGTAAACGCAAGCTAGGGCGCTCGACAGATTTGCAGAGGGAGGAACCCCCATGAAGATCCTCGTGCCCGTGAAACGGGTCATCGACTACAATGTGAAGCCGCGGGTGAAGGCGGATGGCACGGGTGTTGACCTGGCCAACGTCAAGATGAGCATGAACCCGTTCGACGAAATCGCGGTCGAAGAAGCGATCCGCATCAAGGAAGCCGGCAAGGCGACCGAGATCGTGGCGGTTTCGATCGGCCCGGCCAAGTCGCAGGAAACGCTGCGCACTGCGCTCGCCATGGGTGCCGACCGCGCGATCCTGGTCGAGACCGAGGAAGAGGTCGAACCGCTGGCGGTGGCCAAGATCCTCGAGGCGATCGCCGATGAGGAAGCTCCGGGCATCGTGATGCTGGGCAAGCAGTCGATTTCGGACGACAGCAACCAGACCGGCCAGATGCTCGCTGCGCTGATGGGGCGCCCGCAGGGCACCTTCGCCAATGAAGTCTCGGTCGATGCCGACAGCGTGACGGTGAAGCGCGAAGTCGACGGCGGCCTCGAAACGGTGAAGCTGTCGCTGCCCGCGATCATCACCACCGACCTGCGCCTCAACGAGCCGCGCTATGCTTCGCTGCCCAACATCATGAAGGCCAAGCAGAAGCCGCTCGCGACCAAGACCCCGGCCGACTACGGGGTCGACATCACGCCGCGCCTCAAGACCCTGACCGTGTCCGAACCGCCGGTGCGGCAGGCCGGGATCAAGGTTGCCGACGTCGACGAACTGGTCGGCAAGCTCAAGGCGCTGGGGATCGCGTAATTGGAACAATTTCCGTTCGTGCTGAGCCTGTCGAAGCATGAACGGCCCGTTCGAATGACCCTTCGACAAGCTCAGGGCGAACGGGCCAGATTGTAAGGAATTGGATATGAAGACTTTAGTCTGGGTCGAACACGACAACGCCTCGATGAAGGATGCCACGCTCGCCGCGGTCACCGCAGCGGGCAAGCTGGGCGAAGTGCACCTGCTGGTGGCCGGCAGCGGCTGCGGCGCAGTGGCCGATCAGGCCGCCAAGGTCGCCGGCGTGGGCAAGGTCCATGTCGCCGACGACGCGGCCTATGCCAACGGGCTGGCCGAGAACGTCGCTCCGCTTGTGGCGCAGCTGATGGCCGATCACGACGCTTTCGTCGCGCCCGCCACCACCACCGGCAAGAACATCGCGCCGCGCGTCGCCGCGCTGCTCGACGTGATGCAGATTTCGGACATTCTCTCGGTCGAAGGCCCCAAGACCTTCACCCGGCCGATCTATGCCGGCAACGCCATCGCCACTGTCGAAAGCTCCGATCCGAAGCTGGTGATCACCGTGCGCGGCACCGCTTTCGACAAGGCGGCGACCGAGGGCGGCTCGGCTGCGATCGAAGCCGTCTCGGGCCCCGGCGATGCCGGCCTGTCGAGCTTCGTCGGTGCGGAAATCGCCAAGAGCGAACGCCCCGAGCTGACCAGCGCCAAGGTGATCGTTTCGGGTGGCCGCGCACTCAAGGACGCGGAAACCTTCGAAGCGGTCATTACTCCGCTGGCGGACAAGCTGGGCGCCGGGATCGGCGCTTCGCGCGCCGCGGTGGACGCAGGCTATGTCCCGAACGACTACCAGGTCGGCCAGACCGGCAAGATCGTGGCGCCGGAAGTCTACATCGCAATCGGCATCTCGGGCGCGATCCAGCACCTCGCCGGCATGAAGGATTCCAAGACCATCATCGCCATCAACAAGGACGAGGATGCCCCGATCTTCCAGGTCGCGGACATCGGCCTCGTCGCCGACCTGTTCAAGGCTGTGCCGGAACTGACAGAGAAGCTGTAAGCTTCAGAGGTTCTTCAGTTTGAAATAGGCCTTCGGCAGGATACACCCCCAGTCGGAGGTCTTTTTTCATGATTGTGAGAACCGGATTCGCGGGAGTGATCGCAGCCTCGATACTTTGCGTGCCGGCGCTTTCCGCCGAAAGGTCCGACAAGGCGATAGTTCTCACCCCCAGCTCGAAGTGGAACGTCGATTTCGGCGACGAGAAATGTCGCCTGGCGCGGATTTTCGGCGAAGGCGACAACCGGCACATCCTGTTCATCGATCAGGGTGGGCCGAAGTCGAGCTTCGATCTTTCGATCGGCGGCCCCGCGTTCAAGCGGCTCAAGGACCCCCAGCGTATCGAGACACGCTTCGGGGAACTTCCAATCATCACGAAACGAACGCCAATGATGGGTGAAACCGCCGGTATCGGCACGACCCTGCTGTACTCGGGGTTCTCGTTCGGCAAGGTCGACGATCAGGACGAAGCAGAGGCGGGTGAATCTGGCGCTCAGCGTCGCAAGCTCCCCCAGCTCGACGTCGATCAGGCAAGGGAGATCGATCGAGTTACAGTCAGTTCGAGTGGGCGTTCGATCATCCTCGAAACAGGCAATCTGGGCGATCCTGTGGCGGTGCTCAACAGCTGCACACGCGGCATGCTCAAGGTTTGGGGGCTCGATCCGGTCGAACATGACACGCTCACCCGCCTGCCACGCTGGCTCAATCGTCAGGAAATCGTGCGCGCCATTGTGGCCCGCTACCCTTCAAAGGCGCTGCGCAAGGGCGAACAGGGAATCTTCCGTATGCGCGTGACCGTGGAGAAGGACGGGAGCGTTTCCGAATGCGACCTCGACAGCGCCACGATCACTGAATCGCTTCAGTCGCCAGCCTGCAAGGAAATGTTCAAGGCCCGGTTCGCACCGGCGCTCGACAAGGACGGGCAGCCAATGCGGTCGTTCCGCATGACCAATATCATATACAAGATCAGCTGACGCCCGAGTCCTCCACTCACATCAGCCCCGTGATCGCGTGCAGCGTCATCCCCACCAGCCCGCCCACGATAGTGCCGTTGATGCGGATGAACTGCAGGTCGCGCCCGACCGCGCTTTCGATCCGCCCGGTGATCGTCACCGCGTCCCAGCGCTTGACCGTCTCTGACACCAGCTGCACGATCTGCCCGCCATAGCGGGTGGCGACACCCACCATGGTGCGGCGGGCGAGCCGGTTGATCTGCATCTGCAGCCGCTCGTCCTGCTGCAGCGCGCGGCCCATTTCCACCAGCAGCTTGCGCATCTCGCCGCCCAGCGCATTTTCCGGATCGCGCGCGCGACGGATCAGCGAATGGCGGATCCGCTCCCACACGCCCATCCACCAATCGGCCACGGCGGGGTTCTCGATCAGGTCGCGCTTCATCGATTCGATCCGCTCGCGAGTGACGGGATCATGCTGCAGATCGTCCGCCAGCTTCGACAGGCCTTCCTCGATCTTGCTGCGCAGCGGATGCTCGGGATCGACCAGCACTTCGGCCAGCAGCTTGTAGAGCCCGTCGAGCACCGAGCCCGAAATGCGCTCGTCCAGCCCGGTCCAGCGCAGCACGGCATTGGCGCGCGATTCGATGATCTGGCGCACTGTGTCTTCATTGTCTTCCAGCGTCAGGCCCGCCCAGCGGATGAACCCGTCCATCAGCGGCATGTGCCGCCCGTCGGCGATCGCGCCTTCGAGCATCCGGCCGAGCAGTGGCGAAACGTCGATCTTGGCGAATTGCGCACCGAGCCCCGCGCGCACCTGGTTGCCCAGCCGGTCGGGATCGAGCGATTCGAGTACTTCGGCGAGCAGTTCCGCCGCCCCGCCCGCCAACCGCGAAGGGCCATCGCCTTCGCTGCCGCTGCGCGGTGGAGCGGTGAGGAAGTCCCCGATCGCCCGCGCGACATTCATCCCCGCCATGCGCCGCGCGACGACCGCCGGAGTCAGGAAATTCTCGCGCAGGAATTGCGCCATCGTGTCCGCGATGCGGTCCTTGTTCTCGGGGATGATCGCAGTGTGCGGGATCGGGATGCCGAGCGGATGCCGGAACAGCGCGGTCACCGCGAACCAGTCAGCCAGGCCGCCCACCATCGCCGCTTCGGCAAAGGCATTGGCATAACCCCATGCCGGATGGACCCCGATATAGGGATAGGACGAGAAGAACAGCACCGCCATCGCCGCCAGCATGCCAGTGGCGGTCCAGCGCATCCGGCGCGCACGATCCGCAGTGAGCGGCTCGCCGCCGAAACGGTAGGAAGTGGGTGGCGCGTGCACTGTCATCCACACGCGCCTAGCACATCTGGTGCGGAATTACTCAGCCGGCGTAGCCCCCGGATGCGCGACCCCGCCATGCTTGTCGTCGCCCGGACGATAGGTGAGGAAGCGATGCCGCAGCCAGGGCCCGATGCGCTTCTCTGCCCCGTCGGCCAGGCTGAAGCCGGCCGGCACGATCAGCAGCGTGAGCAGCGTCGACAGGATCAGACCGCCGATCACCACTGTGCCCATCGGCCCGCGCCATGCGCCGTCGCCCGAGATCGAGATCGCGGTGGGGATCATCCCCGCCGTCATCGCCACGGTCGTCATCACGATCGGCTGGGCACGCTTGTGCCCCGCTTCCATGATCGCGTCGCGCTTGCGCTTACCCGTCTCCATCTCCTCGATCGCGAAATCGATCAGCAGGATCGAGTTCTTCGAGACGATCCCCAGCAATAGCAGGATGCCGATCAGAACGGGGATCGAGAGCGGCTGGCCGACCAGCCAGACGAGGAACACGCCGCCCAAGGGAGCGAGAGCAAGCGAGGTCATGTTGACCAGCGGGCTCATCAACCGCTTGTAGAGCAGCACCAGCACCGCAAACACCAGCAACACGCCCGCAACCAGCGCAGTGCTGAAGTTCTGTTGCAGTTCGATCTGCAATTCGTCGGCGCCCACTGCGTCGCGGATCACACCCCTTGGCAGGGCATTGAGCGTCGGCAGCTTGTTGACCTGTTCCATCGCGTCGCCGCGCAACACGTTGGGGGCAAGGTCGGCGCCGATGAACACGCGGCGGTTCTGATTGTAGCGCTGGATCGTGGTCGGCCCGGCGCCAAAGCTGATGTCGGCCACCTGGTTCAGCGGCACCGAGCCGCCGGTCGCGATCGGGACGGGCAGGTTTTCGATCGTCGAGAGGTCCTGCCGCGACGAGACCGGAAGCTTGACGCGGATCGGAATCTGGCGATCCGAAAGCGAGAACTTGGCTGCGTTCTGCTCGATCTCGCCCATGGTCGCGATGCGGATCGCCTGGCTCAATGCAGCGGTGGTGACGCCGAGTTCCGCCGCGAGGTCTGGGCGCGGGCGGACGATCAGTTCGGGCCGGCGCAAGTCGGCCGAGATGCGCGGTGCTACAACCGATTTGAGCCCCTTCATTTCCTCGACGATCTTGGCTGCAGTGTCGTTGAGCAGCACAGGGTCGGAACCTGCCAGCATGACCGTGAGATCGCGCCCGCTGCCGCCGCCGCCGGGGCCCTGCTGCGAGCGGAAACGCACGCGAGCATCGGGGAACTGCGCCAGCGTCGTGCCAAGGTCGCGCTCGAACTCGAACGACTTCCGGTCGCGCTCGGGCGAAAGGGTCATGTAGATCGTGGCATTGCCTTCGCGGGTAACCTGGAGCGCCCGCTCGACTTCGGGCTGCTCTAGCATCAGCTGGGCGACTTCGCCTGCGACCTGTTTGGTCGTGGCCAGCGTGGTGCCCGGCACCATCTCGACTTCGACCTGGCTGTTGTCGTCATCCACTTCGGGGTCGAACTGGAACGGCAGGCTCATGAACAGCAGGATGGTGAGCAGGAAAGAGAAGTAGCCGATCCCGAGCATCCAAACGCGATGGTCAAGGAAGCGCGCTTCCAGATACCGCCAGGTAGCGGAAATCCGCGAGCCGAGCAGGCGCGTGGCAAAGCGGAAAATCCGCAGGATGGCCAGCACCGAAAGGAAGCCGACCGCTGTGACCAGCGCAAGCTCGACGATCATCAGCATGCGCGCAATGACGAAGCCGACGCCCTGTGCGGGGTCGAGCCCGACTGCCGTTACCGGCATGTTGTGAATCGCGACGCCTGACAGGACATTCCACAGGCTGAACACGACTACGCCCGAACCGATGATCAGCAGCAGGACCAGCAGGATGAAAGAGATCACATAGAGCCAGCGGTGGTTTGGTCCGGGAAGGCCCTCGCGGCTTGCCACAAGCTTGCCGCGATGGAGCGACCATTCCAGCACCTTCATATAGCGGTCCATCCACGGCCCTTCGCCATGCGAGGCATGGCCTTTGGCCTTGAGGAAATAGGCCGCCATCATCGGCGTGATCATTCGCGCGACCGCAAGGCTCATCATCACTGCGGCGACGATAGTCAGGCCGAAATTCTTGAAGAACTGGCCCGACACGCCGGGCATCAGGCCCACTGGCAGGAACACCGCGACGATACAGAAAGAGGTCGAGACCACTGCCAGGCCGATCTCGTCCGCCGCATCAATCGACGCCTGATAGGCGCTCTTGCCCATTCGCATGTGCCGCACGATGTTTTCGATCTCCACGATCGCATCGTCGACCAGCACGCCCGCCACCAGGCCAAGGGCCAGCAGTGACAAAGAGTTGAGGTTGAAGCCCAGCAAATCCATGAACCAGAAGGTCGGGATCGCCGACAGCGGGATCGCAACCGCCGAAATCATCGTGGCGCGCCAGTCGCGCAGGAACAGGAACACCACCACCACGGCCAGGATCGCGCCTTCGACCATGGCGCGGATCGAGCTCTGGTACTGGTCCTCGGTATATTTGACTGTGTTGAAGAGCTGCACGAACTTGACGTTCGGATTGTCCTTCTGGATCTGGTCGAGCACTTCGCGCGCGCCATTATAGACGGTGACATCGGAAGCGCCCTTGGCGCGGACCAGCCGGAAGTTGACGACTTCGCGCCCGTTGAGCGTGGCGAGCGAGGTCTGTTCGCTATAGCCGTCGCGCACCGTGGCGACATCGGCCAGGCGGATCGTACGCCCGCCGCCGAGCTGGATCTGGCGCTGCGAAAGCTCGTAGGCGTTCGCATTATTGCCGAGCACGCGCACTGACTGGCGCGTGCCGCCGACTTCAGCCATGCCGCCGCCGGCATCGAGGTTGGACTGGCGCAACACGGCATTGAGCTGGCCCGCAGTCACGCCCAGCGAGCGCATCTTCACCGGATCGAGCAGGACTTCGATCTCGCGATCGACCCCGCCGAACCGGCTGACTTCCGCCATGCCCTCGATCGCCAGAAGCCGCTTGGCGACCGTGTCGTCGATGAACCAGCTGAGCTGCTCGATCGTCATGTCGCTGGCTTCGACGGCAAAGATGCCGAGGAAGCCGCCCGCGATATCGACCCGCGTCACGCGCGGTTCGAGAATCCCGTCAGGCAGGCTGCCGCGAACCGTGTCGACTGCATTCTTGACGTCGGCGACCGCGATGTTCGGGTCGATCCCGATCTCGAATTCGACGAAAGTGTTGGAGGAACCTTCGCGCGCGGTCGAGCTGATGTTGCGCACGCCATTGAGCGAACGCACCGCCGATTCGACCTGCTGGGTGATCTGGTTCTCGATCTCGGTCGGCGCGGCGCCAGGCTGCGAAATGGTGACGTTGACACCCGGAAATTCGATATCCGGATTGTTGACGACATCCATCCGCATGAAGCTGAACACACCGGCGAACAACAGTGCGGTGAAAAACACCAGCGGAATCACCGGGTTGCGGATCGACCAGGCAGAGAGATTGCGAAAGTTCACTGGATTGCCCCTGCCTTACTTGGCGCCGCCGACGATGGGATTGACCGTTTCGCCTGCCGTCAGGAAGCCGCCGGCGCGCAGCACGATCTTCTCGCTCCCGTCGAGACCGGATTCGATCGTGATGCCCCTGGATGTGACGACACCGGTCTTCACCGCGCGGCGCTGCGCCTTGCTGTCCTTGTCGACGATATAGACGAAGCTGCCGTCCGAATCGTTCAGCACGGAGCTTTCGGGAAGGATCGGCGCATTGATCGGGCCGGTCTTGATCGTCACACCGGCAAAGCCGCCGGGCCGCAGTTCGGGCGCATAGGCCAGCGCGATGCGCGCAGTGCCCTGGCGGTTCTGCGGATCGATCGTCGGTTCGATCTGCCACACGGCACCGGTGAAGGATTTGTCGCTGCCGACCGGCACAACTTCGGCCGAAACGCCGACTGCCAGCCGCGCAAGCTGTTCCTCGCCCAGCCGCGCCAGCAGCTCCATCTCGCCGCCCTTGGCGATCAGGAACAACGGCGCCGAACCCGCGCTCACCGTCTGGCCCGGCTCGACATTACGCTCGAGCAGCAGGCCCGCTGCCGGGGCCACGATGTTGAGCCGCGCATTGCGCGCGAGAAGTTCGTTATACTGCGCTTCGGCGACAGCGACGCGAGCGCGCGCTGCATCGCGCGTGGCGGTGAGGCGGTCGACATCGGCGCGCGACACGAAGCCGCGCTCAACCAGTTGCAGCGAGCGATCGAGATTGGCCTGCGCCAGATTCGCATCCGCCTTGGCAACGTCGATCTGGGCCGCGGCGCTGCGCGCCTGTTGCGACTGCACCGAGCGGTCGATCGAAGCGAGCACCTGACCCGCACGCACCCACTGTCCCTGCTCGACCGGCACCGAAACCACGCGGCCGCCTTCGCCGACCACACCCACGGGCATGGCGCGGCGCGCGGCCAGCGCGCCCGACGTCTTGAGGCTGCCCTCGACTGTCGCCTGGCCAGCGGTAATCACCGTCACTGACGGGGCTTGCGAACGGTCGTCGCCGCCTGCCACTGTGGCCGCTTCGCCATTGCGCGTGAAGAAATAGGCGGCAATGATCGCAGCGACGATCAGCACTGCGGCTGCAATCAGCCACGTGCGGCGCGACGGCCGGGTCCGTTCGCCCGACAGGTCGTATCGCGAATCAATCGCCTCGGCGGTCTCGGACCTCACGGTTGTCTCATAATTCATGGCGTATCCCTTTGCGCGAGGTGTATTAGACCCATAAGTCACCGCGTGCAATACCTCTTAGTCGGAGCCCCGACAGGCGGCAATGCGCCGCTCGACAAGCGACATTGTATTACGACGAGGAACATGGGCGGCGGTTCCGCCTGCCATATATAAAGCAGCGCAGCCCGCAGCGTTCCTACGGCATTTACAGTATATCGGCTGGCAAGGCCACGCCCTGCCGGCGAGGCTTCAGCGCACGCGGCCGCGCTGGATCAGATTGACGATTCCAAGCAGGATCACCGCCCCAAGCACCGCAACGGCAAGCCCGGTCAGCGAGAATTCCTGCACACTGCCGGTAATGCCGAGCACCGGGCCCGCGACCATATTGCCGATCACCGACCCGATGCAGCCGACCACGATGTTCCAGCCGATGCCCATCGAAGCATCGCGGTTCATCACCAGGCTGGCCAGCCAGCCGGCAATCCCGCCCACGATCAATGCGATAATCCAGCCCATTGCGTGCCTCCTCTTCCTCGAAGCCCGCATTATGGCCCCGCCCGGGCCACTTAGGCAAGTTCGATGCCCGGCGGCGCAAAAAGGAAGCGGCGGGGAAGGGCATCCCCTTCCGCGCCGCCCGCGTGACATTGTCGATTCAACGAATCAGTATTTGAGCTGGCGCTCGTAAAGATCGCGATAGTGCTGGATGCGCGTGACGCGCAGGCCCTGCATGCCCGAACGGTCGACCGCGCGCTGCCACGAAGCGAATTCCTCAAGCGTGAGGCTGTAGCGCTCGAGCACTTCGTCGATCGTCAGCAAGCCGCCATTGACGGCCGCAACGACTTCCGCCTTGCGGCGAACGACCCAACGCTTGGTTTCAGGCGCGGGAAGGTCGTCGATCGTCAGCGGCTCCCCGAGCGGGCCGATAACCTGAGCAGGTCGGATGTTTTGGTTTTCAATCATCTATATCTCTCGGTCGCCTGTTGCCGTTTCACCGTCGGCGAAATTCTCCATGCCTTCGCAAGCTTTTCGGCCTGTTAAAGCATGAGGGTTAACGTCCGGTTTTCCCTGTTCTCCTGAAGAGAAATAACCTGCCGCCGCGTCGGAAAAGCTGGCCGATGTCAGGAAATTGTCCCGCTCCAGCACTCGGCGCAGGTCGCGCGCGGCATTGATCCGCGCGGTCAGTTCCGGCCAGCCGAAAGCGCGCAGGGCCTTGCCGCGCGACGCGCCCGAGGAATCGGGAATGGTGAGTCGATTGTCGAACATCATGCAGCATGGATACACGCGAGGGCGTCAAGAACGGGTAAAGCCCGGGTTTACGCCCCGTTTAGGATTACATCCGCCGGATTTACGCTGTTTGGCGCAGCTGACGCAGTGCTGGATTGGCGCGTGCGAGGCGTGTAAGGGGCGCATCGATCATGACCATAGCGGCCAATCTTGCGGCCGGGCTATCGCCCGAGGCCCTGTTCGACCTGCCGAAACCGGCGGGCGAAAGCCGCATCGTCGTGGCTATGAGCGGCGGAGTCGATTCGTCGGTCGTTGCGGCGCTGGCCGCAGCGAGCGGAGCCGAAGTGATCGGCATCACGCTGCAGCTTTACGATTATGGCGCGGCGACGGGGCGCAAGGGCGCCTGCTGCGCGGGCGACGATATCCGCGACGCGCGCGCGGTGGCCGACCGGCTTGGCATTGCGCATTACGTGTTCGACCATGAAAGCGCCTTTCGCGAAGAAGTGGTCGAGCAGTTCGCGGACGAATATCTCGCGGGCCGCACTCCCGTTCCCTGCATCCGCTGCAACATGGGGCCCAAGTTCACCGACCTGTTCCGCATGGCGCGCGAGCTGGGCGCGGACTGCCTCGCGACCGGGCATTACGTGCGGCGCGCAATGGGCGCGGCAGGGCCGGAACTCCACCGCGCGCTCGACCCCGCGCGCGACCAGTCCTACTTCCTCTATGCGACGACCGAGGACCAGCTCGACTACTTGCGCTTCCCCTTGGGCGGCCTGCCCAAGAGCCAGGTGCGCGAACTGGCCGAGCAGGCCGGGCTGCGCAATGCCGCCAAGCCCGACAGCCAGGACATCTGCTTCGTGCCCGATGGCGACTATGCCCGGATCGTGAAGAAGATGCGGCCCGAAGGCGCGCGGCCGGGCAAGATCGTCCATTCTTCAACCGGCGAAGTGCTGGGCGAACACAAGGGCATCATTCACTACACGGTGGGCCAGCGCCGCGGGCTCGAGATCGGTGGGCAGCCCGAACCGCTCTATGTCGTCGGGCTTGATGCCGACGCTGCCGAAGTGCGGGTAGGCCCCAAACGGATGCTGGCGGTTTCCGCCGCCACGCTGATCGAAACCAATCGCATCGGCCCGCTGCCCGACGCGCCGCTCACTGCGAAAGTTCGCAGCCTGGCGAAGCCGGTGCCGGTGACGCTCGAAGGGCCGCTGGGCGACGGCGCAAGCACTGTGATTCGCTTTGCCGAGCCCGAATATGGCGTCGCGCCCGGGCAGGCGGCGGTGATCTATGCCGACGAGCGCGTGGTCGGCGGCGGCTGGATCGCGGATACCGAAAGCGCGGCCTGAACACTGCGCCGCGACGCGTCGATCAGTCTTCCCACTTTTCGAGAACGCAGCCGAAGCCTTCGCGAAAGGTCGCATGGTCGACCGCGATCAGCGGAAAGCGCGCCGTCACCGTGCGGGTCGAAGGATCGTCCACCAGAGTGACGAACTCCATGCCTTCGAGCTTGTCCTTCTTGCAATCCTCAAGGCTGCGCCCCGCGACGAAGCGGCACGAGCACGCCACGCGCGCAGAATAGGCGGTGGCGGTGTGGGCATAGGCCTTCGCTGGCGGGTAATAATACCAGCCAGCCGCTGCCAGCGCGGCGAGCGTGATCGCCATGATCCACCAGCCGCGGCTTCTGCGCGATCCGGGCCTGGAGGTGCGGGCTTTTGCCATTGCCAATCCTGTCTGCTTGCGCGAGTGAGGGCGCCATGAACACCCTGCGGTCGCTGCTTCCTATCGCCACACTCGCGCTGCTGCCAGCCCTCTCTTCGTGCGGCGATGTTCCGCAGGAACCGGCACCGCTGAGCGAGGATGCACTTGCCGCGGTGACGGCGGACGCCGGTGCGCCCACAAACGAACTGGCGAGCGAAGTCGACGATCTGTTCACGCGCGAAGGGCTGGGCGAAACCCGCGCACTGGTGGTGATGCAGAACGGCAAACTCGCGGCCGAACGCTACGCGCCGGGCTATGGCCCAGACACGCGCTTCGTCAGCTGGTCGATGGCCAAGACGGTGACTGCCGTGATGATCGGCATGCTGGTGGCCGATGGCAGGCTGCGGCTCGACGAGCGCGCGCCGGTCGAACTGTGGCATCGCCCGGGCGATGCGCGCGGCGAGATCACTCTGCGCCAATTGCTGCAGATGCGCAGCGGCTTGCGCCATACCGAAGCGGGCGACCCGCCCTACGAATCCTCCGAAGTGCGGATGCTGTTCCTCGACGGGCGCGACGACATGGCGCGCTGGGCGGAGGAACAGCCGCTAGAGGCGGAACCGGGCGCAAAGTTCGAATATTCCTCCAACACCAGCGTGATCCTGGCCGACATCGCCGCACGCGCTTTGACCGACAGCGAAGACCCGGAGATTCGCCGTCGCGCGGTCGCCGATTTCCTCGAAGCGCGGCTGTTCGCGCCGCTGGGGATGACCAGCATGGTGCCCGAATTCGACGCTTCGGGCACGCTGATCGGCGGATCGCTGATCCATGGCACTGCGCGCGATTGGGCGAGGCTCGGCGAATTCCTGCGCCGCAAGGGGACGGGCCCCGGCGGCGAGCAGCTGGTGCCGAGCCGGTGGGTCGAGCAGATGGTGACGCCCAGTCCGCGCTCGCCGCAATACGGCTTCCAGACCTGGCTCAACCGGCCGCTCGACGACCCCGAGGAGGAGCACCCGCTCTTCCCCGATCGCGCGCCCGCCAGCCTGTTTTCGCTGATCGGCCATATGGGCCAATATGTCATCGTGTCGCCGCAGCAGCGGCTGACCGTGGTGCGTCTGGGCCATTCGAACACCGAAGAGCGGATCGCGATGCTGCAGCAACTCGCAGACGTGATCGAACTCTATCCCGTCAGGTAATATCGGCGCACCGCCCGCCGAGCCAGACTCTGTTTCCTTCGATCCGGCATTCGAACCACCCGCCGCGCGCGCTCGCCTGATGGGCGGCGAACTGCTCGCACCCGAGCCTTTCGCTCCAATAGAGCGCCAGCGCCGCATGCGCCGACCCGGTCGCGGCATCCTCGCGCCCACCACGCGAAAAGACCCGGCTGGTGATGTCGGCGCTTGCGTCGGCAAGCGATCCGGCAGCGCTTGCAGTGGCCTGAAGGTTGCCGAGCCGCGCCAAGGCCTCCGGGTCCGGGGCAAGTGCGGCAATCTCCTGCGGGCTTGCGAACAGCGCCAGCGCATAGCCCGCCGGGTTCCAGCGGATCTCGGCTGGCTCACTGCCCAGCGCCGCCGCAAGTTCGGGCCAGTCGCGCGATTCGGTCCGGATCGCTGGCAGGGCAATCTCGTAGCGCGCCGCGCCCGGCAGCCTGCGGATTTTGACTTCGCGTCCAGCTCCTGTCCGCAAGGTGACGGCATCACCCTCGGCCCCCGCAAGCAGCACATGCCCCGCCGCGAGCGTGCCATGCCCGCACAGCGCAATCTCGCGATCGGGCGCGAACCAGCGGACCGGATGCGCCCCCTCGACACCCGTTAATTGCACGAAGGCGGTGGCTGGCTCGCCAAAGCCATGCGCCGCCGCCTGCATCGCGGCCTCATCCATCGGAGTCTCGAGCAGGACGACCGCAGCGCGGTTGCCTTTGCAGCCGGGGCCGACGAATGCATCGACGCAGTGGCAGGCCGTCGCGCCCAAGCTTCAGCCTGCGCGATCGGGCAGCAGTTCCTCGGCGGCCACGCCCTCTTCATTGACCAGCCCCTCCGGATCGGGATGGATCAGCACTTCGACCCCGGGGAATTCGCGCGCGATCCGCTCCTCCACCTCATCCATCAATGCATGCGCTTCGAGCACCGTCAGCTGCGGATCGACCGCCATATGGAACTGCACGAAATCGTCGGCGCCGCTGGTGCGGGTGCGCAAATCGTGCACTCCGCGGATATCGGGATGCCGGGCGAGCACAGCGAGGAATTCGTCGCGCCGTTCGTCGGGCCACTCGCGGTCCATCAAATGGTCCATCGCTTCGCCCCCGGCGCGCCAAGCCCCCCAGGCCAGCCAGAGGGCGATCCCCAAGCCGAACAGCGGGTCTGCCGCACCGAAGCCCAGATGCTGGTCGATCACCAATGCGGCGATCACCGAGAGGTTGAGCAGAATGTCTGACTGGTAATGGACATGGTCGGTCTTGATTGCGACCGAGCCGGTCTTGCGGATCACATGGCGTTGCCAGGCAAGCAGCGCGAAGGTGGCTGCGATCGCGATGAGCGAGACGGCAATGCCTTCATTCGCCGCGGCGGTCTCCCCCCCTTCGACGAGGCGCGTGACCGCACGCAGGGCGATCCCGCCTGCCGAAAGCGTGATCAGCATCACCTGGAAGATTGCCGCCAACGCCTCGGCCTTGCCATGTCCGAAGCGGTGGTTTTCGTCCGCCGGGTGCGATGCGATCCACACGCCGAGCAATGTCGCAAGGCTGGCGATGAGGTCGAGCGTGGTGTCGGCAAGGCTGCCGAGCATCGCGGTCGAACCCGTTTGCCAGCTGGCCCACAGCTTCAACCCGACCAGGAACAGCGCGGTCGCTATCGAGGCATAAGCCGCGCTGCGAGTGAGCGATGCCTTGGTCATGCGCGGCTCATGGATAAAGCAAGGTGTTGGTCCAGCCGCCATCCACGCGGTTGAACTGTCGGCGATCATGCAGGCGATTGGCGCGATCGCGCCAGAATTCGATCCGCGTGGGAGCGAGCGTGAAGCCGGTCCAATGCGGCGGGCGGGGCACTTCGCCAGCCTGCTTGCAGGCATCCTCGAGCTGTTCGACCCGGTGGATATAGGTCGAACGACTGTCGAGCGGGCGCGACTGGTCGGACGCGGCCGAGCCGACCTGGCTGACGAAGGGGCGCGAATGGAAATAGGCATCGGCCATGTCGCCGGAAACCTCGGTCAGCGGGCCTTCGATGCGGATTTGCCGCCGCAAGCTCTTCCAGTGAAACAGCAGCGCAGCCTGCATATTGGCGCGGATTTCGCGCCCCTTGCGGCTGTCGGCATTGGTATAGAAGGTGAACCCGTCTGACCCGTGCCCCTTGAGCAGCACCATCCGCACCGACGGCGCACCCTCAGGCGTGGCGGTGGCAAGCGCCATGGCATTGGCGTCGTTCGGCTCGGCCCGCTTCGCTTCTTCGAACCACGCTTCGAACAGCGCAAGCGGATCGCCTTCGGGGATTTCGCTCGATGCAAGTCGGGCGAGCTGGTCGGCGGTGGGTTCGGGCACGGCGGCAGGTTCCTGTAAATCGTCCTCGATCGGCCAAGCGGTAGGGGGAGAATCCATCGCCCTCAAGGGGCGAAGCGGTGGAACAGCCGAAATTCGCCCTTCCTTGGCACATAGCGGCCAACCCGCTTGCCTCTTTGCGCTGTCATAACTAGCTAACACGCTATGGCCGATCCGTATAAGACCCTTGGCGTCGCGCGCACCGCTTCCGAAGCGGAGATCAAGAGCGCCTATCGCAAGCTCGCCAAGGAGCTGCATCCCGACCGCAACAAGGACAAGCCCGACGCGGCGGAGCGCTTCTCCGACGTTACCAAGGCCTATGATTTGCTGAGCGACAAGGACAAGCGCGCGCAATTCGATCGCGGCGAAATCGACGCCGAAGGCAATCCCGCCAATCCCTTCGCCGGAATGGGGGGCGGCTTCCGCGGCGGCGGGGGCGGCCAGGGTGGAAATTTCCGCGCGGAGGACTTCCAGGGCTTCGGCAATGGCGACATGGACTTGAGCGACCTTTTCGAAGGCCTGTTCGGTGGCGGCGGCGCGCGTCGGTCGAGCGGAATGGGCGGCGGCTTCGGCAGCCAGCGCCGCCCGCCTCCGCCGCAGAAGGGCGCCGACATTGCCTATCGCCTAGCGGTGTCCTTCGTCGATGCGGCTGCGCGCAAGGACCAGCGCATCGCACTGGCAGACGGCAAGACGATCGACCTCAAGCTCCCTGCCGGGGTCGAAGACGGCACGCAGATGCGCCTCAAGGGCAAGGGGCAACAGGGGTCAGGCGGCGCGGGCGACGGAATCGTCACGGTGTCCGTGGGGAGCCACCCCTTCTATTCGCGCGAGGGTGACAATATCCGGCTCGACCTGCCGGTGACGCTCGACGAAGCGCTGCGCGGTGCGCAAGTGAAATGCCCCACGGTCGATGGGCCGGTGATGCTCACGATCAAGCCCGGCACCCATGGCGGAACGGTGATGCGGCTGAAGGGCAAGGGCTGGAGCACCAAGTCCGGGGCGCGCGGTGACCAGCTGGTAACGCTCGAAATCCAGCTGCCCGAAGATGCCGAGGAACTGGCCAAGCGGCTCGAAGGCTGGCAGGATGGGAGCAATCCGCGCGCTAGCCTGGGGGTTTGAGCTTGTCCCATTTCGAGCTTCCGCAACTGGAAGAGCACGAAATCCACTCGCTTTCGCCCGAGGCCCGGCGAGAGGAAGCCAAATCGCTGCACGGCAGGGTGCTGTATCATATGGGGCCGGGCACGCGCGCTTTCCGCGTCGTCCAGCGCACCGCGATCGGCACTTTCAACGACGGTTTCATCCATGCCGGCAACCTCGCCTATCTCGCGATGCTGGCAATCTTTCCCTTCTTCATCCTTGGCGCCGCGCTGTTCGCGCTGATCGGCGACGCCTCGCACCAGGATGCGCTGGTGGACACCATCGTGATAGCGATGCCGCCCACAGTGGCGCGAACGATCGAACCGGTCGCGCGCGATGTGATGGCGGCGCGCAGCGGCCTGCTGCTGTGGGTCGGTGCGATCGTCGCATTGTGGACCGTCTCGAGCCTGGTCGAGACCATCCGCGACATTCTGCGGCGCGCCTATGGCACTCAGCCCACTCGCGCCTTCTGGAAGTATCGCCTGATCTCGACCGGTTTCACCTTGGCGGCGGTCGTCTTGCTGGTGGTGGCGCTGTTCGCACAGGTCGTGATCGGTGCAACCGAACAGATCATCCAGGCACGCTATCCAGAGCTTGCCGGATCGGTCGCCGAACTGCGGCTCTCGCGGCTGGTTCCGGCGCTGGTGCTGTTCGGCTCGCTCTACATGCTGTTCTTCACGCTCACGCCCACCGCCTATCGCGGGCGCCGCTATCCCAAATGGCCGGGTGTCGCCGTGGTCACGCTGTGGTGGATCGTAGTGACCGCCGCGCTGCCCCCGGTGTTGCGCAGTTTCTTCACTTACAACCTGACTTACGGCAGCCTTGCCGGGATCATGATCGCGCTGTTCTTTTTCTGGCTGATTGGGTTAGGAATGGTTATCGGCGCTGAACTCAACGCAGCGCTGGCCGTGACTCCCGAGGAAGAGGAAGCAACGGCCGACGCAGACGAGCAGCAAGAGGAGGACGGGACATGAGCGGCCTGATGAAGGGGAAGCGCGGGCTCATCATGGGGCTTGCCAATGACAAGTCGCTGGCCTGGGGCATCGCCAGGAAGCTTGCCGAGCAAGGGGCCGAACTGGCCTTTTCCTACCAGGGGGAAGCGCTGGAGAAGCGCGTGCGCCCGCTGGCGGAACAGCTGGGCAGCGATTTCCTGATCGAATGCGACGTGTCGGACATGGTGGCGCTCGATGCCGCATTCGACGCGCTCAAGGCGCGCTGGGACCGGCTCGACTTCGTGGTCCATGCGATCGGCTATTCGGACAAGACCGAGCTGCGCGGCCTTTATGTCGACACCAGCCTCGAAAACTTCCTGATGACGATGAACATCTCGGCCTATTCGTTGGTCGCGGTGGCGAAGCGCGCGGCCGAAATGATGCCGCCCCTGCAGGAAGACGGTAGCGGCGGCGGCTCGATCCTGACGCTGACCTATTACGGCGCGGAAAAGGTCGTGCCGCACTATAACGTAATGGGCGTGGCCAAGGCCGCACTCGAGACCAGCGTGAAATATCTCGCCAACGACCTTGGCCCGCGGAACATCCGCGTGAACGCGATCAGTGCCGGGCCGATCAAGACGCTGGCGGCGAGCGGGATCGGCGATTTCCGCTACATCCTCAAATGGAACGAGTACAATTCGCCGCTGCGGCGCAATGTCACGATCGAGGATGTCGGCGGTGCGGGGCTCTATTTCCTGTCCGACCTGTCATCGGGCGTGACCGGCGAGACGCACCATGTCGATGGCGGCTATCACGTGGTGGGCATGAAGCAGGAAGACGCGCCGGATATCGCGCTGGGGTGAGCGCGCGCAGTATAACTTGAGCGACATCTAGCGTTCGGTCACCAGTGTGTGCCCTGGCATGAGGGCGCCATGGCATATTTCACCCAATAGTGCAGTCGGGCCGGATAACCGATAGCTAGCGGGTATCATCAATTGCGAGGGTGCCGCCTGCCGAAGGCGCATCAAGGCGCTCATTGCCAAACCCCTCAGACCAGCGGATCAGTCGAGGAGACGCCCAGATGCAGAATTGCGCCAGCGCAATCCCGACCGGAAGATCAATGGCGTAATGCCAGCGCGTTCCGATCGCCATGATGAGGATCAGAACAAGGATCGGCCCATAAACCACGATCAACTTGCGATCATACTTCCAGATGAAGAACGCGAAGAGGTAGGTACTCGCCGAATGCAATGATGGCATGGCGCCAAGACCGGCGACGAAATACCGTTGCCCATTGACCTCGAACCAGGGAATGCCTCCTGCCATCATCTGCTGATAGGCTGCATACATGCCCAACTGCGACTGTGTGATGTGATCGACGGGGCCTGTTTCGTAGATAAACGGTCCAACGGCCGGCAAGAGCGAATAGGCTAAGCCGCCTAAGCCTTGCAGAAGCAACGCGGCGATAAAGACTTCCCTGAACTCCCTCGGGCAGTTGATCGCGTGGACAGTGAAGCTGATCACGAAAAGGAGGACGAAGCTGAGGACATAGAAGCGGTCCATCAGGGGATGAAGCGATACGAGCCAACCCGTCGCCCCAATGCATAGATCGATCAGTGGCCTGATCCATTGGTCGGTCATCCAATAGAACGCGTCGAACGAGTTCGGGTTCAGGTAATGAGACCATAGCTTAACGTTGAAGTGCGCCCACAGAACGATCGCATAGGCCGCAAGGGCGACGACGACGACGGCAAGGTGACGCTTCGCCCCAAACAGGCTGGCAAGCGAGAAAAACAACGCAACGGCCACGAAGGGATAGAGGTAGTGCATCCCGATCGCCATGGCTGAAGATGCGCTGGGTGTATGGACGGGCAAGCCGGTTGTCGCCGCAATCGCGAGCATGGCCACCACGAACGAGGCAGCGATTGCGATCTCGAGCCAGAACTGGCCGAGATGCGCTTTTGCAGATCGTCTCGGTTTGAAGCGCATTTACGGCTTTTCCCTAATCGCAAGTGGTCGCTATTTCTACGCCCGAGATTAGGTGCCCTCCATCTCCGACGGCGCAAAAGGTAGAGAAAGATCGTTAACGAATAATGGTGTAGCTGGAGCAAGTCACTCTTGGAGCGTGCGAATGAATGTGAAGGCCTGGTTCCACAGTCCTATGTTCAGGCTGAACATCGTGATGATGTCCTCGCTGGCGTTCCTCGTTTACGGGTTCAGGCCACCCGCAGGGGTGATCGAGGTCCTGCAGCTGCCCGTGGCAGGTTTGCAGGTATACTTCATAATTGCGGTCCTGCTTCAGGTCGGCGCTCGCGGCTTCATTGCACCACTCAGCAACCTCCAGCGCGGTCTGATCGGTTCGCTGATTGCCTACATTATCATTGTCTCTGTCACGTCACCCATACCTTCTGCTCACTCTCTCGTGGTCTCCTGGGTCCTCCATGCGCTGTTCTTTGTTGCGCTGCTGGCCTTCTTTCAGAACGTAGGCACTGATAAGTCGGAGTCGATTTGGCCGGTGCTGGGCTTCACGGCGGGAATTCATGTCTGTGCGTTTCTCGTCGCATGGATTGTTTGGCCCGAAAACATCGCCCGCATGAGCATTCCGGCGTTTGGGAATGTCCGCCATTTGGGCTATCTGCTCGCCCCGGTCGCCGCAGTCATGGCCTTGCAGTTCGTGACCGGGCGAGATCGCGCGCCAATATGGCTGTTGTGCTTTTCACTCGCCGCGTTCTACTTGATCTATACCGGTTCAAGGGGGGGCATAGCAGCCCTGCTTGCCGGCCTGACGATCACTGCTGTCTACTTGGCCTGGCGCGGCCAAGCGGTCCACCGCGCCAGAATTGCAGCTTTGATTGTCGCAACCGCCTTTCTGATCATTATTTCAGAGGTTCTGCCATCGCTACCTTGGCCGCCTCTCGTCAGCCGGTGGATCTTTGACATCGGCCAGGATGAGCTGGAAATAATCCAAGGTCGCGGAGCGATCTGGGCTTTGGCTGCGAGCGCCATAAAACAGAGCCCGGCTTTTGGATATGGCCCGATCCTCCTAAGCGAGGTTCCCACTTATGAAATATCGAAAGCCTACTACCAACCTCACAACATCGGTCTTCAATTACTACTCCACTGGGGAATGGTCGGATCTGTAATTCTGGCGGCAACGGCTTGCTCGTTCGCCGCAAATATCCTGAACGCGCTCCATCGCCAGCCTGGTCAAGTGCTGCTTCCTCTTGCCGGGCTTGCGACAGTTTGCATCCACGCGCTCGTCGATGGTGGGCTCTTCTATCCTTTCTCCACTTTGCTTGCCGTAACCTTCTTCGCACTTTTAAGCTCTGCCGAAAACCAGAACAGACCAGCAGTGGCTGGATAGATTCAGCGAGCAATTTACTGATCTGCTTCGAACACACCTCTGGTAGAATTGCAGGCATGCCAAATCATGTCGCAGCGCGATATTACTGCACAGGCAGATCATCGTGACATCAAAGCGAAGCGCTGATAAGCGCCCGATCCAATCCTGAAATCTAAATTAGGAAGCATTTGTGAAAGGCATCATTCTTGCCGGCGGAAGCGGCACACGACTCTATCCGGCGACACTATCCATCTCTAAGCAATTGCTGCCAGTCTACGACAAGCCGATGATCTATTATCCGCTGTCTGTCCTAATGCTGGCCGGGATCCGCGAAATTCTTGTGATTTCGACGCCGCGCGATCTTCCCCTGTTCCGCGACTTGCTGGGCGATGGCTCTGCCTTTGGCACGGATTTTTCGTACGCCGAACAGGCGCAGCCGAATGGATTGGCTGAGGCCTTTCTGATCGGGGAGAGCTTCATCGCGGGACATCCAAGTGCGTTAATCCTGGGCGACAACATCTACCATGGCGAGAAACTGGGAGAGAAATGCAAGCTGGCAGCAGAAGAAGCTGCAAATGGAGGCGCCAATGTTTTCGCGTATCACGTAGATGACCCGCAGCGATATGGCGTCGTCGAGTTTGAAGATGCTACTGGACGCGCGTTGAGTATCGAGGAGAAACCTGCCCAGCCAAAGTCGAACTGGGCAGTCACCGGGTTATATTTCTATGACCAGGACGTGGTCGACATAGCGCGCCAAGTTCGCCCTAGCGCGAGGGGTGAGTTGGAGATTACCGACGTTAATCTGGCCTATTTGAATCGAGGCGATCTGCACACAACCCGTCTGGGGCGCGGATTTGCATGGCTCGATACGGGCACTCACGACAGCCTTCACGAGGCAGCGAGTTTCGTGAAAACAATCGAGCATCGGACCGGCATCAAGATTGCCTGCCCTGAGGAGATAGCGTTCGAGCAAGGCTGGCTTGGTGCCGAAGCGGTCCTGGCGCGCGCAAGCGCTTTAGGGAAGACTGGCTATGCAGATTACCTGCGCAAGATTGCGATGAAGACCTCATGACGAAATTCATTCGCCATGCCATTCCTGAAATCATTGAGGTCCAGCCCGAGAAATTCGGCGATTATCGTGGCTATTTCTCCGAAGTCTTCAAGCAAGGCCTGTTTGAAGCTGAAGGCATCGCAGCAGATTGGATCCAGGACAATCAGTCATATTCGGCTCAGGTTGGGACCGTGCGCGGGCTTCATTTCCAGGTCCCGCCTGTGGCCCAAGCAAAGCTGGTCCGGGTGCTTCGTGGAGCGATCTTCGATGTCGCAGTGGACATTCGAAAGGGCTCACCGACTTATGGCGAGTGGGTGGGTATCGAATTGTCAGCGACCGTGCTGAACCAGCTCTATGTTCCGGTGGGGTTCGCCCATTGTTTCATGACATTGGAGCCCGATACCGAGGTGCTGTACAAGGTGTCAGCACCCTATTCCCGCGAGCACGAAGGGTCCATCTTTTGGGCTGACAAGGATCTGGGTATTGCCTGGCCCGATACTGGGGGCGCTCCCGTATTGTCAGAGAAAGATGAGGTCGCGCCATCTTTCGCGGATTTCGATTCCCCATTCGAATACCGAACCCGCTACTGAAACCTTCGGCTGTTTTGGCGAGCGGGGTGCGCAGCGCCCAATTGGGCGGGTTAGATGTCGAAGTCGCGCAGGCAGCCGATCGCTATCCGCGCCTGCAGCCCTTCATCCTGCGCCTGGCCGTCCGTTTCATCTTGCTCAGCCAGCCGGTCGCCTGAATTCGCAGCAGCCAGAACGCCGCCCTCAAGCGCCCGGTCCCGATATATCCGGGCAGCTTCCTCAATCGCGGAGAGTTGTGCGCCAGTCAGCACCCTGCTCTCGCTAAGTTTTGACATGATTGCCGTGATTGCGTCAGCACATACGAGTGCCCGCACGGCCGGATCCTCGTTCGTCGGAGAAGTACCGAGATTGCCTATCGAAAGAAGCTTGGCGGCGCGCCTTTCGGCTTCCCCGAATTCGACGCTGCGAACTGACACTTCGTCGCCGGGACCCACATCTTCCCGATTAACATCAGCGCGACAACCAGCGAGACCGGCTGTAGCTACCGCTATGAATACGCAAACCAGATATTTTTGAACCAACATATTTCTACTGCACTATGCCAGTTGGTGGTTCCTTCCAAGTGGCAATTTCTCTACGGGAGGCGCATGCCTGATTTCCGTTCAAAGCTCGCAATTTCCGGTCCCGGATTCTTCTTTGCAGCATTGGTTTCGACCCTTCTTTTACTTTGGATCGCCGGTGGCGCATCGCGTGCAGACGCTTCCGGACAGGTTCTGGTGAGGGGAGGAGCGTGGCTGATAGCGCTTGTGGCAATCCTGTTTGCACCGCGCCCAGAGTTCAAAGCAATGAAGACGACTGGCGCGATCCTCGCATGCGCGGTTGCGGTTGTTGCGATCCAACTTGTGCCGCTTCCGCCCGGGCTTTGGCAATCATTGCCGGGCAGAGAAATCTTGGCAGAGGCGGCGCTCGCAACCGGGCAACCCCAGCCATGGCGACCGATCTCGATGTCGCCAGATGCCACAGCCAACGCCTTGTCATCTTTGATTGTGCCAGCAGTGGTGCTGGTCTTTGCGGCCAATATGTCGGCCCAGCATCACAGATGGACCGTTATTGTCCTCTTGACGCTGGTCTCGTTGGCAAGCTTCTTGGGATTGCTTCAGGTTGTCGGTTCGCGGATCAACCATCCCTTTGTCAACGATGTCCCGGGCCAGGTAAGCGCTATATTTGCCAACCGGAACCATTTTGCGCTGTTTCTGGCGATCGGATGCCTTTTGTCAGCGGCAGCCGCAGTTCAGTCGAAGAAGCGCTTTCTTTGGCGTGGATTGGCTGCGAGTGGATCGATGCTTGCATTCGCGCTTCTCGTCCTGGCTACAGGCTCACGAACGGGTATCGTTGTCGTGGCGGCGGCCGTTCTGCTTGGTCACGTGATGATGTGGCGGCAGATCAAAGAGGAGCTGCAGCAGCTCCCGCGAAAGTTCTCCATCTGGATCATGGCTGCCGGGCTGCTCGGTTTTGTAGGGCTCTTGATCGCCAGCATTGTGCTTGGCCGCGCCGAAGCAGTCGAGCGACTTGTGTCGCTGGAGGCCGGCGTAGATCTGCGCATCAAAGCGCTCCCGGTTGTTCTGGAGATGGTCGCCAATTATTTTCCGGTCGGCTCTGGCTTTGGAACATTCGATCCCGTGTTCCGGATAAGCGAGCCGGATAGTTTGCTCAGCACGCATTATCTCAACCACGCGCATAATGATTTTGCAGAAGTCCTCCTCGACGGCGGAATTCTTGGGCTCGCCCTATTGGTATGGGGCATCGCCTGGTGGGCTCGGCGAAGCGTCCGCGCCTGGCGGAAGAATGACGAGCGCAACGCGATCTTTCCGCAGCTTGGCTCAGCAATTGTATTGCTGATCCTGCTCGCAAGCGCGACTGACTATCCTGCAAGAACCCCGATCGTGATGGGCCTTGTTGCACTGGCTGCTGTTTGGCTTGACGGGACCGACCGCCTTCCGGGCGATCCCTCCCGTCGCAAAAGCGCCAAGCGAGATTAATCGACAGCGCTGTCCCGCAACACGCGTCCAGTAACGGGCTTGTCCAGCAAAAGATCCAGATATTCGCCGGCAACGGTGCTCCACCTGTAGCGAAGCCGCAACCTGCCTGAGGCCTCAGCCGAGATCTTTCCCGAAGCACAATCCTGCAGCAGTGCACAAAGGCTTTCCAGATCGGTGAAATAGGCGCCTTCCCCTTCAAGGGTGGCGCGATTGAACGAGCAATCGAACGCCACGATGCGATCCGCGTGGTAGATCGCTTCGAGTAGCGACGGATTTGTGCCGCCCACACTGTGTCCATGAATATAGGCGCTGCATCCGGCCCTGATGTCAGCCAGAAGCGATTGATCGTAAGTTGGAGGAATGAGTTCAATATTGGGCAAATGCCCGTACTTTTCCAACAGACCCAGACCGTACTCCGAGGCTTCCCAATTCCCGACGAACTTCAATGGCAGGCCGGTCTTGGCTGCCGCCTCAACGATCATCGCCGTATTATTTTCTGGCTCGACCCTGGCGACCGCAAGGAAGTAACGCTCTGAGCTCGCTGGTGCGGAAGGTGCTGTCGATACATGGTCTGCACCATAGGCAATCAGACGCGGCTCTACCTTGTGAAGCCCCCGGATGATCGGGACGAGCGCGTCGTTGTCTGCAATTATCGTGTCGGAGAAGCGAACCGCAAAGGCCTCAAGAC
Source organism: Altererythrobacter sp. Z27 (assembly GCF_052683155.1). Classification (NCBI taxonomy): domain Bacteria; kingdom Pseudomonadati; phylum Pseudomonadota; class Alphaproteobacteria; order Sphingomonadales; family Erythrobacteraceae; genus Altererythrobacter; species Altererythrobacter sp. Z27. Next base: position 1,952,781 of record NZ_JBQYMC010000001.1, read on the forward strand.
ACTTCAAAACCGCACGGGCGAAACCCCCGAATTTGTCCCTTCGCCACTCGAGCCCGTCGATGTTGGTTACTACGCGCGTTTTCGGACGAAGAAACCTGACCAAAGGTAACAACCAGGCAGCCGAAGTTCCCAACAGCAGGATCTTGCCGTGGCGCCGTACGAAGGCGGCGTGAAAAAGCTGGAGGCCGTCATGGATTATACTCTGCGCCCCGCTCGCCGAGAAAGGCATCCACACGCGCGCGTGCCCGACAAAAGACCCCTGCCTTTCGTTTGTGCTATAGGCAGCCTTCTCACCGTAGATCGTAAACCGAACCTTCCCTGGATCGACCTGGATAGCCAGTTGCTCGACCATGGTCTCGAACCCGCCATAGCGTGCCGGTACCCCGCGTGTACCGACGATGGCGAGAGATGTGACTTCTTCCGCCATCGTGCCGGATTTTTCCTTGATCGGAGCAGAATTGGGTGAGGTAATCACTATGTTCGGTTCCTAAATTCGGCCCGGCGGGCGCCGAATGTTCTGATCATTATCAGAAGCGCAATCATCCTGTGGCCAAATGTCGGCCCAAGCCGCAGCATCGACTTCGCGATCTCAAAAGTGACCCTGCGCTCACCGAATCTGTGAAGCCTAGAGCACGCTGATGAACGCAAACCTTCAATTTCCCTCGTATCATCTTGAAAAGCTAGGGTCTGAATGGGAATATCGCGCGCCATTACAAAGGCCTTGCGCACATAGGCTGCGACAGAACGGCTTTGACCAGCTCCCAGCACATTACTCGAATGCTGCCGATACAGGCTGAGCTGCTGGGGGACCGAAACTATCTTGCCAAAGTGCACAGCCAAAAGCGCAAGCGCCCAATCATGCATAACGTACTGGCCGGGACGGAGGGTTTCCAACGCAAGGCGAACGAGCGGCCACGAAAGCAACATTGTATGCCCGATCACCGGGTTCGCCAGATGAAGTCGCTCTGACGCCAGATCGCGTGGCATTTGAAAAGGTCGACCTAAATAGTGGCTCTTCCGAAGCGGAACTAGCTGCTCGTCGCAAATCATGACATCATGGAACAGCAGCAAGCGCTCTTCAGCCTTTGTTCCAGCATCGGCCATTGCTTTGAGCATGACCTCAACTTTTTCCGGCAACCAGACATCGTCCTGGTCACATAGAAAAATCAGATCGTCATCTCCACAAAGGCGTGCGATATCAGATAAGGCGTGAAAGAAAGAAAGCGCGGGCCCTGGAGCGCGATTAACCCACTCAAGTGTAATCTGCGGCCACTTGTGAGAAAGAGCCGCTGCTAGATCGCGTGTGTCATCCGTGGACGCAAAGTCGTACAAATGCACAACATCCACGGGTACACGCTGAGCAAAGATCGAGGCAAGCTGCGCCTCGAGGAATTTTGCCCCATTGTGTGTGCACAAGACGACTCTAATCATTGAACGCCCGATTGCTAATCATGCGCTAGGCTGAACCACCTCGATTTCCGGCAACGGAAAGAACAAGTTTTGGCCAGCAAATGCCTTCGCACCAACAAAAAAATCGCGGAAATGCCAAGGAAGGACCAAAAGGTAGTCTGGAGATTTGCCTAGCAATTCCTGTTCGGGAATTATCGGGATATGGGTGCCAGGCGTCACGCAGCCGAACTTGTCAGGGTTCACTTCACCAACTGCATCGATCATGTCGGGGCCGAGCTCGCAATATTGCAGGAGCACATTGCCTTTTGTCGAGGCACCAAGCGCCGCCACCATCTTACCCTCGGCACGCGCGTCGAGGATAAATTGCCGAAGATCACGCTTTAGATTTTTGGCGCGATCGGCAAAATCCGCATAGGTGCTCAACAAATGGATGCCATCGTCCTGTTCCTGCCGCAGAATTTCAGCAACAACTTCGCGCATCGGGGCGCCAGTTCGCTTACCTGCGGTGACAGAGAAGCTGCCGCCATTGACATCATTGAATTCTACATCGACGATCTCAAGTCCGGCTCGTTCGGCCATCCATTGGATTTGATGCAAGGCGTAGAATTCAATGTGCTCGTGGCACACGGTATCGTAGGAATTGTGCTTGAGCATGGCAGGGAGATAGCTTTGCTCGAAAACCCAGACGCCGTCATCTTCCAAGATAGCCGCGATTTCCCGCATGAAGCCGAGTGGGTCCTCAAGGTCGTAGAACATTGAGAACGAAGTAACCACTCGTGCCTTCCGCCCCTCCAGTTTCTCTTCCACCAAGCTTGCCGAGAAGAAATCTGGGATGATCTCTATACCCGGCGCATAATACTGTCGGAATTTTTCAGCAGTCGGATCGATACCTGCGCGTCGAAGTTTCTCTCCTTCATAGAAACCCAGCGTCGTCCCGTCATTGCTGCCGATGTCAATGACCAGGTCTCCATCGCGAAGAATGCCAAGTGCTTTTATCCGTTCGACCTTGCCCCGTAAGTGGTCTACCATCGACTTGTTCAGGCCAGACCGATAACCGTAATTTTCACCATACATCTCGGCTAGGTCGAAGCTTCGGTCCAGCTGGACTAGTCCGCATACATCGTCTCCTTCGCATTTGAGCAACACCAAAGGCCCCGCTGTTAGTGGTGGATCGCCGGCCTTTGGAAAAGTACCGGTCATCTCCTGGACGCCCAGATCCAATACGGTTTCCAGGTTTGGATTTCCGCAGATACGGCACTGTGTGATGCGATCACTCATTCAATATGTCCTTCTTTGACTGACGCCCCGGCTAATTCAGCCAATTCGGCGTCGACCATTTCCTCTATTAATTCTTCAAAGCTGATTTCGGGTTGCCAGCCAAGGCATTGGCTTGCCTTGCTTGCGTCTCCAACCAACTGGAGAGACTCTGACGGCCTGACATTTGCATCGTCGCTCTTGACGTGTTTGCGCCAATCAATCCCGACTCGCGAGAAAGCAATCTCGCACAAATCCGCAACCGAGTGCGTGCGGCCCGTCGCTACTACGTAATCTGCCGGTGTCGGGTGCTGCAACATCAACCACATGGCGCGCACGGTATCGGCTGCATGTCCCCAGTCCCTTCGAGCCGAAACGTCGCCCAGAATGAGTTCATCCTGGAGGCCGGCACTGATCCGGGCAGCTGCTCGGGCAATCTTGCGGGTGACGAACTGCGGGCTGCGCAGCGGGCTCTCATGATTGAACAAGATAGCAGAGCAAGCGAACAGCCCGTATCGATCCCGCGCAATCCCAACCATATGGTGCGCGAATAGCTTGGCCGCCCCATAAGGGCTTTCAGGAGTGCCGACAGATGCTTCATCTTGCGGGCTTGCCCGACAGCCTCTGAGCATTTCGCTACTTGACGCCTGGCAGAATCTGGCCGCCGGAGCATTGAGCCGCATGGCCTCAAGAATCCGTACGACGGCCAAGCCATTGATGTCACCCATAGCGAGTGGCGCGTCGAACATTCCTATGCCGGTAGAGAAAGCAGCGAAATTGTAGATCTCGTCAGGCATTACCTCCCGCACGAGCTGCGCAATCTCTTCCGCATTTCCCAAATCCGCCTGGCGCAATTCAATCTCGCGTCCCGGACGGCTCAGGCGACCAGCGCTTGGGGCGCTCTCGCGAGACGTACCAACAACGGAATATCCCTTGTCGGCAAGCAACCTCGAAATGTAGGCGCCATCCTGGCCCAGGGCTCCGAATACCAATGCGCGCTTTTTGGTCATGCCGGGTGAATTCGATAGGATCGGCGCGCAAAGAACCGGCTGATTGCGTTAGAGAACCTGCTATTCCAGGCCAAGGCGAAGCAAGCGGCGCGGTATCGGCCATGCCGCGAAAGTAGCAACAGGGTCATTGCCGTCAGGTTGGCAATGTGCCCGGGGAAGAATGCGAAAACCAGGAGAACCAGTCGCCAGGCGCCTACCGTGCGATCAGAAAAGTGGCTCTTGTATTCATGCCGTCCGTAAGAGCCGTTCGCCCGAAACCCAAGCAGCTTTCGCACCATCCTCCATGGCTCTCGCGGAGTGACCTTTGCCTTTGCCGCATCCGAATAGCCTGGGAAGCCCCATATCAATTGGGGCCACTTGAACATCCAGATCTCAAAGCCGCGGGCGCTCCACATAGCATTTCCGAAGCGGATTTGGATGAGTGACTCTCCTAGAAGAATGGCCTTCTTGATCGGCTTTTGAAGAATGACGCCAACATGGACAAACAATGTACCGTAATAACTCGTGCGATCACGAGCGAGCCATTCGCTCCTTCTGATGATGGTGCCGCCAATAAATGAGAGCACGTCACCCCCGTCTGCAAGCAATTGATCGCAATCGGTTTCGCCGTAGGTTCGCATGCCATCGAATTCGAATCGTCGACACTGCAGCAACTGATCCATTGTTCGATCGCGCACCTCGGAATCAACCACCAAAAGGTCCGGGTTCTCCGTTTCAAGCAATTTCAGGACCCGAGGGACCGCACCTTTTACCAGAAGATCGTCGTCGGTCATGAGCCAGACGTACTCGCCTTCGGCATAGGAAACGACCTTGTCGTAGTCGGCATCAATGCCGGAGTTCGCTGTCTCGCGATAATATCGCAGCTGTGGCCAGTTGCAGGCAAACTCGCTCACCACCGCTTCGGTATTGTCTGGCGAAGCTCCGTCAAGGACAACGATTTCGACTCCTGGCTGCAACTGATCGCATACGCACTGAAGCGTTTCAGCTATGAAATCTCCGCGCTTGAACGTCGCAATGCAGATCGAGAGCTTGATGTCAGACACCTACAAGCCTCCTCAGCGCAAGCAAAGGCTTGCCCAGCAATGAGCCAAGGATCGGGGTTGCCTGAAGACGCGCGAATGCAAGACGGCGCGCCATCATCAATCGCGCGCGGATCATTGAGCTGCGATATTCTCCAGCGGGATCCAGGCTAACCGAGGGTAAGAATTCTACAGACGCATACCAATCGTTCACCCCGGTCCTGCGAAAACGCGTGTAACCCCGCTGCTCAAGATATCGACCAACTTCACTGCCAAGCAAGACGGAGTTGTCTTCAATTAGGAGCAACTTCGGTTTCCATTCGCTCAGCGTGAAACCTTTTAGAACCTCCAGCTCATGGCCTTCAACGTCGATCGACACAAAAGCGATACGCCCTGGCTCAAAACCGGCATCTTCGAGTATTTTATCGAGCGGAGCCGTATCGACCTCGACTGGGCGGATGCTATGCCCCCCCCGCTTGATCGCGTCCTCGCTACCAGGGGCGATACTCGAAACAGCGTGCGAGAGATCTCCGCCTTCAGCAAGCATCAACGTTGCCTTGCCAGCGGAACTCGAGGCCGCGCCCTCGAACAGATACGAACTGCGTTCGGAGCGCAACTTTTCACAAAGATCAGGATTTGGTTCGACAAGAACGCATTTCCACCCCAACTTCTCGAAATAGAGCGAAACGCTTCCCGTGATGCCATCGTTCGCGCCCACTTCGACGCACGTTAGCTCTTGTTCACCCTCGAAAAAATCTTTGAGGAGCCGGTCCTCGTCGAACTGGCCATAGAAAATAGTATCAGACGTCATTGCATTCTTTGCCTTACCGTATTGGCCAAGCCCCTAAATGTCTCGCGACCTTGCGGCAACACAATCAGGCTCAAGAAAAATGCTGCGCTCGATGCCACAAACGCGATCATCAATCTAAAAAGCGCTGCTTCGACCTGTTCCGTTGCGATACTTGCGACGAAGAAGGTCGACGAAGCTATAACTGCCGGCGCAACCAGCCCCTTCCAAATCCATCCGGTCCCAGCGCCGGTCAGGATCAAGCGTCCGGTCAGGTGTGTTCCAACTACCATATAGACCGTGTGCGTCGCGAGCCATGCCAATGCGGCACCGAGAAGACCAAACTCCAACGAGAGCCCGTAAAGGAGCGGCATAAACAACGCCAGCAAGCCAAGATTCAAATAAAGCGGCAACCGCGTATTTCCCGCTGCCAATTGAAGGGCGAAAGGTAAATACATCGTGCAGTGAAAGAGAGTGGCAAAACAAAGCACCACAGCGGGTCGCCACGTTCCTTCCACTATCGCCGGGTCAGCGAACCAAATTTCGAGCAATGGCTCAGCAGCAATGCTCAAAAAGAGCCCCGCCGGGAAGATAATTGCTAGAATAATGCTTGAGAAACGCTGGTAATAGTTGCGTACCTGTTCGGGCGGGCTCTCCTCAAGCAATGCAGTCAATTTCGGGTAGAGAACATTGAAGGCCGGGATTGTTAGACGATAGAGAAGCGCGGCAAGAGCAAGCGCGATGGTATAATATCCGACTTGCTCCAAATCGGTCGTACTCGACAATATGACCCTATCAAGGTTCATCATCAGTGCGCCGGTCGTTGCAACACCCGCCACCCCAACCGTAAATCGCCAGACTGATAGCGCCGATTGCCAATCATAACCTGGCTCAGTCCGCTGCCCGATGATCCGCCACGCGGCTGAACGCATGGCCAGGGAGTGCCCCGCGCCGACAATGATCTGCCACATGAAGAAGGCCGATAGTGTCGCCTCGAACCATGCCAGAACCAGAATTGCACCAATCGTTGCCAGGGTGTTCGTAGCAATTGTAAGCGCGCTTGCGATGTCAATTCGCTGGGCTCCGTTGAGCGCGCCAACGTAAATGGAACCTGGCCATCTGACACCCAACGCAATAGCACTCAATACGAGGCTATTGCGAACTTCGTCTGGCTCCAGTGCCTCGGATACTATCCATGATTCCGCGATCCATGGTGAGGCCATTACCAGAGCAAAGGCCGCCACTCCCCCCATAACTGTGAAAATTGCAGACATGGAATGCAGGATCGCTCGCCCCTGCTCGATCGAGCCGGTTGCGCGCGACCTTGCAATCTCACGGCTGACAGCCGGAGCAAATCCCATGTCCAACACCATGAAGAGACCCTGCAAGGCAAGGTGAACACCGATCATCCCAAAAGCTTCTGCGCCCAGATAATTGACGTAAAACGGCATCGCGATCAGGCCTGCAATTGCCGCCCAGACTGAGCTGGTCAGCCCGGCAAGAAAATTTCGCCTGTCGCTCATGAAGCCCTGCGGTCAGGAATGGAGTCCGTGATCGCGCAATAGGCGCTCGCTCTCGGCTTGGCGCAAGTCTGAAGCGACCATCTCTTTAACAAGCTGCTCAAATGTCGTCCGAGGTTGCCAGCCAAGTTCCTCGCGGGCAAGGGTGGCATCGCCTAACAATGTCTCTACTTCCGTTGGCCTGAAATACCGTGGATCAACAGCCACAACGGTTCGACCATCCTTGTCCATCGCCGTCTCGGTAAGCCCCTCCCCCTGCCATTCCAACTCCATGCCACCTTCGCGGAACGCGGCGTCGATAAAGCTCCGCACAGTATGTTGCTCGCCACTTGCGATAACATAATCCTTGGGCTGATCCTGCTGCAGCATCAGCCATTGCATTTCGACATAATCACGGGCGTGCCCCCAGTCGCGCATTGCATCAAGATTACCGATATAGAGGCAATCCTGCAGGCCGCACGAGATCCTTGCGACCGCCCGCGATACCTTGCGGGTAACGAAATTTTCGCCACGGACCGGTGACTCGTGATTGAAGAGAATGCCGTTGCAGGCGAAAACGCCATAGGCCTCACGGTAGTTCACAACCGTCCAGTATGCGAATAGCTTTGCGATCGCATAGGGCGAGCGAGGATAGAATGGTGTCGACTCGCGTTGTGGAACTTCCTGGACCAACCCGTATAGCTCAGACGTAGAAGCCTGGTAGAACCGGGTCGTGCGCTCGACCCCCAAGGCGCGCATGGCCTCAAGAAGCCTGAGCGTCCCTAGTGCGTTAACATTGGCCGTATATTCGGGTTGCTCGAATGACACTGCGACATGGCTTTGTGCCGCAAGATTGTATATCTCGTCTGGTTCGATTTGCTGCAGAAGCCTGATCAGGTTCCCGCCATCTGTCAGATCGCCATGGTGCAAGAAAAGACGTACGTCTTCTTGGTGGGGATCGTGATAAAGATGGTCGATCCGGGCCGTGTTGAAACTGGACGACCGTCGCTTGATGCCATGGACAATATACCCCTTCTTGAGAAGCATTTCTGCAAGATAGGAGCCGTCTTGGCCAGTGATACCGGTGATCAACGCGATTTTTTTGTTTGCCATAATAATTGTCAAAAATTTCCGTGAAAAATTTAGAACTGGCCACGATTCATGAAGTCAATGACTTCGGAGGAGTTCGGCTGGCAGGCCAATCTACCGCCACAATCAAGGAAAGCTAAACAGATCATCACTGGCCAATTAACGAGCCCCGCCATTAGAGAGGCTCATGCGCTCGGGCAAGCGCAAGATGCTGCGCAATGGTGGAGCCGGCAATTGCTCTTCAAGCCTGTGACAAAGCCTCGTCATGCCACGCAAATGCCCCCTCTACTCGGCCCGAAGTCACGGTATAGCGCTCACCGTTCTGGTGTCACGAACATCGGTGCGGAACAGAAGTTGGCAGGTTAGGAACCAAGAGGGGACAAGCAACCAGGGGTTGTTGAAGCCGATGAGAAAGTAGACGCCCGCACGCATGAAAGCCAGCAACTTGCTTTCCGCGGCAGAAAGAAACAGGGCCAGCGTCAGAGCCATGATTGCCGCCAAAGCCAACGGGCCCAGTTGCAGCATGAGCATCGGCAGCTGCATCTCGATCTGATAAGGCTGCTCTATGCTGGTCGCCAGTTGCGGAACAAAGGCGCCCCAACCCCAGGCTTGGTAGTCTGCTTGTTGAAGGCTAAGAATAACCTCCAGCTGGGTCTGCTTGGCCAGAACGCTCAGAAAAATGTCCGGCCTCAGCACGGGCAGGTACAGGTAGATCATGAACAGACCCGCAGCGCCGACCACCGCAGCACCGATCTTCGCCCCGATAGAACTTCGGACGAAAATCGGCCAGATAAGATTCATCCCCAGCAAAAGTATAACAACAACACTTTTTGCAATGAAAACAACGAAACTTATTACCAAAACAAGCGCAACGACACGAATTGTTGCTCGTCGGAATGTAGACAACAGAAATACTGCAGCGAGGCTGGCCGATTCGAAGAATAGCCTTTCGGTATAGCCATCATTGGATTCGATACGGTTTAGCCCGCGAAACTCCTGCAGATCAACATCGTTTACGAAGAAGTAAAACCCGAGTAACGCATTGAAAATGGTAAGGTATGTGAGCCCCCGAAGCAACAGTTCAGACTCGCCCCGGACGGCATGATTTATGACTGGCATTGCCCAAACGAATAGGAGGAAGCCAAGGGCATGAAAATCTTGGAAGGAATTAGCTGGCTGAGTTAAATATACGAAAAGGCCAATTGAAGTAATCGATAGAGTCAAAAAAAGGTCCCGGCGATAGGCCGCATCGCCCCAACCATTCAAGACCAGCGCCACGGGAACAAACGCCTTCTGCGACAAATAGAGCAGCGCTGGCCAGAGATTGGTTACAAACGGGAACCACAAAATACGTAGCAGGCGCCAGTAGTTGCGCCTTAGCTTGGCGGCTTGCGCGGTCAAATTCCCGGTAAAGGCGGCGTCCATCGTTGTCAGCCCAGATCCTTGTCGATAGCGCCGCGCTGCGCACGCTTTGCCGTCCTGCTTCCAAAAAGCTTCTGCTTGGCGACCACGATCGGGTTCCATGCTTGGGCAAATGCGCGCTTCAAGGGGTTGGAAGGCCGCCAAGACGTGCTTGCATAGGGAACATGCCGCGACCCATCATCCAGACTGTAGGCATATGCGGCTATCGAAGTACGATAACGCCGGGCGGGAAACCGGATCGGTTTGTAGCCATGCAATGTGTGAGGCTTTGTAAGCATGATCACCAATCGGTTCTCGACCGGATCTACCGAATTTTTCTGTCCGGTTTCCGAATGCTCTAGCTCCAGCTGGCCGCCCCAGTCAGGCTGGTAATCCGGATTGAGGTAAAGCAGGATATTCAGTTCGCGGATCCAATCATTGCGCACTGGATGCCTTGTGAAATCTGCATGCATGTCGAGAAATGAGCCCGCGCCTCCCTGGTGCAGCCCGCCTCCCGCAAAACTGGGATCGATAAACACCTCGAAACCCATCAATTGGCTCAGGAAATCAGCAAATTGCGGAGAAAGCAGTTCGTCACGCAGTTGCCGCGTTACCTGGCTCAATTCTTCGATCTTCGGATTTTCGATCTTGTTCTTTGCGAAAATGAAGTCGGACGATTTCTCTGTAGTCGTGGCCCGACTGAAAAATCCTTCCGTGCGGATCGCCTCAATCCCATGCGGACGTAAGAAGCTGTCGATCACGACATACTCGAATGGCGACGCGTTGCGATATTGCTTCACCAAATCTGCAAGCTCACGATCAAGCCGTTGGAAATCAATCAAGGTCTGCAATTGAAGCTCCTGGACGCCAGATGTTGGTGGCAATCGAGTAATATTGGATGTTCGAGACAGTCTAATAGTTGAAGGCCAGTGAAAGGCGAACCTCGAATCCGACTGGGATATTCAATGAAGTGGCAGTCGTGTTGCGCACTGCAATGGGGATTTCGACAAGTTCGAGTTTATCACTTTCGTTGCGGTAAAGTTGCTTTCTAGCGAAGGATATCGAGCCGCCGCCAAGCTCCTCTTCCTGATCGTTGCCCCAAATATCGTAGCCGCTCTGAAAAACAAGACCGGGCGCAGAAAGCTCGACACAGCAGGTAACCAGCGAATGCCCGGATGCTATCGGTACTTGCCGGACTTCGAGAACCCTTGCCTCTCCCGGTGGCAATATGATCTTCGATCTTGTCCGGACGACATGGCCAAGAGGAAGATCGAAGAGCGATGCACACCTAACTCCGCCCGCAGTCCCCTCTGTCACGACTCGGCCTCGCAGGGTGAGCGCGCTTTCCTTGTCTGCCCAAACTGCGTTCCAATAGAACCGGCCACCGAACGATGCGTTCAGGAGCACCGTTCTGGATCGTTCCACTCGAATTGCACCATCGTCATTGCCAAGATAGCCAGTTCGCCAGAATGGCGTACCGCACACAACGTCAACCGAAACATTGGTGCAGGATTGTATCGACATGCTGCGGCCCAGAGGCTGGGTGATCAGCCCGTCGAACTTAATGTCCGTGCAACCTTCGAAAGATACCGCTGTTCGCTGCTGCAGAGGCCCTTTGGTGTAATGGCCTGACCGAGCAACCTGGCTGCCTGAAATGACCGCGTATGCGCAGTTCCTGAGCACTAGGCCGCGGGCGCCGGTCTCGAACAGTGTCGCGCCCGAAATGCTGACGAATGGCGTATCCTCAATTGCGACGGATTCTTCATAGCACTGGAAGAACCTAACATTCTCGATCCGCAGACCATCGCAACGCTTTGCAATGATAACCCGCCCGCAATGTACTGCGCCAATGCAGCCTTCGATCCGCGCGTCGCGAACAACATAGAAATCCTTGTTCGCCGTTATGAACCTGATCACGGCATCGCAGTCTTCAGCTGACCAATCGACAAGTTGAGGCATCTGCGCCGAACGGCCCTCATCAGCATCTGCAAGCAAGCCGGTCTCCAATCCGTGGAAAGAGACATCTCTGGCATAGAAATGATTGGATCCTGCAAGGTCGACGCCAATCGCCCCGGGCTGGAAACCGGGCGGGGCACCCCAATCCGATTGCTTGCCTTGCTTTGCCATCAACGCAAGCCCGATGATGCGCGCGCCTGTGGTGCCGCCGGCATCGATCAGGAGCGCTCCATCAGACACAAGTTCACTGGCTGTCGCCCCAGAACTTCCCTCATTCGAAGGGTAAGGCTCCCATCCTGAAGCGCCCTCGCCAATCAGCATCTGTCCGCTCGACAATTTGATTGTGCCACTCAGCAAGTACCGGCCCCTGGGTACGTCCACGATCACACATTCGGACAGCGCCTTCTTGAATGCGGCCGTATCATCGCTGACACCGTCTCCGAGCGCCCCGAACTTCCTTACGTTTCCGCGGCTCGCCCCCTCGAAAACGGTGGCCGAGGCTTCATCGGCCCATGCAACCCCGGCACCAGCCGTAGCGCCAACCGCTGCAATGCCCAGCAACCCTCGCCTGTCGGTCAACGCCCACTTTCGCTCGTTCGCATCATCGAATGCGGATCCACCTTCCATTTGGCCAACACGCTCCTACGACTGTGTTTTATCAATGATATCAGCTTCGAGCCACCATGACGGAATCGAGCGGGAGTTCAAAGTAGGCAGGGCGATCTAGGAATACGAGAAGCGAAGGACTTTCGCGTCGCAGCATTCTGCCGAGTGCATCCATGGCGCCACCTGTTCGGCGCATTCCTTTGTGTAAGGATTGACAGTTTTGTCGCCTTTACCAAGAATGACTAGTGACCTATAGGCCCTTGCCTTGCCTCGCCAGACGCGGACATTCTACTAACATGAAAAAAATCCTTGGAGCGCTTCTATTTCTCGCGCTGCTTAGCGCATGCGGAGGGCGGGAACCTATCCGCTCGACAGAGAGCCTAACCGTCATCGATGGCGCAATGGATTTGCCGCCTCCGATTAGGACTGACTTGACTGCGCCGGATCGGCCATCGCTGATCGGGCCACTCGATCGCATCGAGGTCGATGTTTTCAACGTCCCCGATTTGAGCCGGGAGTTGCAAGTGGATGCAAGTGGCAGGATTGCAATGCCGCTTGCGGGCACAATCGAGGCAAGCGGCACGACGGCCAGCGAATTGGCTGCTGCGATCGAGGATGCGCTGCGCGGTCGATATATTCGCGATCCCGAGGTCACCTTGAATATCAAGAGTTCGGTCAGCCAGGTGGTGACAATCGACGGCGAAGTCGTTGAGCCCGGACTCTATCCAGTAACCAACCAGATGACCCTGCTGCGCGCCGTTGCGTCGGCCAAGGGACTTTCGGAATTTGCGCGTTTGGACGATGTTGTGGTCTTGCGCACCGTTGAGGGCAAGCGAATGGCCGGTTTGTACAACATGAGCGCAATTCGTCGCGGACAATACGAAGATCCGCCGATTTACGCCAATGACGTGGTTGTGGTTGGCGATTCACCACAGCGACGTCTGTTCCGGGATTTTGTTTCTGTTTCGCCGCTTCTGGCAGCACCGCTGGTCGCGATATTGCAAGGCGGAAACTGATATGAACGCTATTAGCCAGAATGTAGCTTCCTTCCCGGGCGAGGCGGTGGGCTATCATGGAGCCGGCACTGTGCTGGAGAATGAACCTGCGGTGCAGCAGTATCTCAGGATAGCGTTGCGCTGGCGCTGGGTCATCGCGGGCTCAGTTTTGCTCTTCGCAATGCTTGGGCTGATCGTCACCCTGCTGATGACGCCAATGTATTCGGCAGTAACGACAATTGAAATCTCGCGAGACTCCGATCAGGTCACCAATTTCCAGGGTGTCGAACGCGAAACCACCGTCGCCGACCAGGAGTTCTACCAGACGCAGTATGGTTTATTGCGCGCGCGAACCCTAGCGGAGCGCGTGGCTATCGAGCTCAGACTCGTCGATGATCCCGCATTTTACGAGATGTACGGCGTCGATGTAGACGATCCGGCGTTTGAGTTGGAGGCCGGCAGGTATTCCGCCGGCGCGCGCGACATGCGCCAACGCGTGGCGGGCGAAACCCTACTCGCAAATGTTAGTATTGAACCCACTAGGCTTTCGCGACTGGTGGACATTCGTGTTTCCAGCCCAGATCCCGAATTTTCTGCCCGAGTTGCCAATACTTGGGCGGACAATTTCATCAAGACGAACTTGGAGCGCAAGGTCGAGGCTACTTCGTACGGGCGGGAGCAGCTGCAACGACAGCTGGCGGAATTCAAGGAACGCCTTGATGAATCCCAGCGCCAGCTCGTCGCGTATGCCTCCAATCAGGAGATCATCAATCTCCCGGCACAGGTCGCGGGTCAGGGTGGCGCCAACACCAACCGGTCGATTGTGGCCGAGAATCTTGTAGCCTTGAATGCAGCCCTGGCCAAAGCAACCGCAGATCGTATCGAAGCGGAAGCGCGATTCCGTCAGGTAACTTCAGGTAAAGCGTCCGGTGAGGCATTGACCAACCTCGCGATCAACGGCCTTCGCCAGAAACGTGCAGAGCTTGGCGCCAAGTATCAAGAGCTGATGGTAACCTTTGAGCCAGGCTACCCATCAGCCGTCGCCTTGAAATCCCAGATCGATGAACTCGATCAGGCGATCGCGCGGGAAGAGGGACGCATCGAACGGGTACTTGATGTTTCCTACCGGGAAGCGCGGCAGCGCGAACTCGCGCTCCAAGAGAAGGTCAATGAACTCAAGGACGAGTTCCTGGATCTGCGTCGTCGCAGCATTCAGTACAATATCTTCGAGCAAGAAGTCGAAACCAACCAAGCGCTGTACGACGGCCTTCTTCAACGGTTTAAGGAGATTGGCGTTGCGGGCGGCGTCGGCGTCAACAACATTGCCATTGTTGATCCTGCGAGAGTGCCTGAAGAGCCTTCAAGTCCAAAACTTCTTCTCAATCTTCTGCTGTCTTTGATTGCCGGTGCGGCATTGGGAGCGGTCATTGCACTGGCGCTCGAACAGCTCGACGATGCGATAGTGGATCCATCGGAAGTTCAGCGAAGGCTTGGTCTGCCGTTGCTTGGCTCTGTGCCGAAGGTGGGCGATCAGGATCCCGCAGAGACTTTGCTCGACAGGAAGTCTGACCTGGCCGATGCTTATATAACCGTGCAGACAGGCCTGAGTTTCGCGACAGCACACGGCGTGCCTCGTTCGTTCTCGGTAACATCAACGCGGCCGTCTGAAGGCAAATCCACTTCAGCCCTGTCTTTGGCGGCTACGCTTGCGCGTACCGGTCGCAAGGTGATCCTAGTCGACGGTGACATGCGTTCTCCCTCGGTGCACCACTTGGGTGGCGTTCCCAACACCAAGGGCCTGAGCAATTACCTCTCCGGCGAAGAAGATCTGCCGTCTCTTTTCTTCAGAATGGAAGAATTCAACCTTACGGCAATGTCGGCAGGTCCGCCCCCCCCCAATGCCGCCGAGCTTCTCACCGGGCCGAGGCTTGATCAATTGGTCGAGACGCTGCTGCGCGAGTTCGACCACGTAGTGGTCGACTCACCTCCGGTCATGGGCTTGGCAGACGCGCCTCTGATCGCAAGCCACGTCGAAGGCATTATCTATGTGGTCGAATCCCATGGCATCAAATCGAAGATCGTCAGGCGCGCGATTGATCGCTTGCGAGGGGTCAAGGCCCAGATATTCGGTGCAATCTTGACCAAATTCGAAGCTCAGAAATCCCATTATGGCTACGGCTACGACTACGGCTACAGCTATGGACGAGAGAAGTCGGGGGCAGAGGCCTCCTAATGCCAAGGACGCAAGATCGCGAGGCAGTCGGGAGGCCAAAGATAACAAAGGCGCGCGCGCTGTTGCTGGCGCTATGCATCGGCTTGGCGGCGGTGAGCCTGTTGGACACTCTCGCCAATATTGCCCTCAAAACCCAACCGGAACTTGCCCACCGCTTGGCTCCATGGGATGGCAAAGCCAGCTCAGCGGTTTCCGAAGCGCTCTTCTCGCTAGATCCCAATCCTTCTCCGGCGACGCGGACAAGTTTTCTCGCAACGCGAGCCTTACTGCAGGATGCAACGTCCGTTGAAGCAGCCACTGTCCTTGCTCTTCAATCGAGATTGCGAGGTGATTTCGAGGAATCCGATCTCTTATTTCAGCACTCTAGAGCGCTCTCCAGGCGTGAACTGCAGGTGCAGTTTTGGGCCATTGAAGAAGCGGTGAGCCGGGGTGACATCGATAGCGCGTTGCGCAACTACGATTTGGCAATGCGTACCTCGGGCCAAGCAACAGGAATCCTGTTTCCCATCCTGGCGTCAGCGATCTCGGAGCCACGTATTCGCGCCCCGCTTTTGGACATCATGGCGAGCAACCCGCCATGGGGCGAATTTCTGATAAATTATTTCGCTGACAGGCCAGCATCCCCGCTCGATTCAGCAAAGTTCATGCGGGAAGGCGCGAAAAGGAAGTTGCCGATTGATGATCGGGATCGCGTGCTAGTGGTCAATGCCTTGCTTTCGAGCGGCGAGGCGGATGAAGCCTGGGACTTTTACAGCGAATTCCGCCGCGACGTTGCGGCCAACCGATCGCGCGACCCGCAATTTCAGCGGATCCCCGATCCCCCTGCATTTTTTGATTGGGTGCCAACGAATACCGGAGCAATTGCAGCAAACTTTGTCGCAGATGATCAAGGTGGCGCGCTCGAGTTTTTTGTCGCGACTGGCTATTCAGGCGAGATCATTCAGCAGTTGCAAGTACTCCCGCCCGGAACATACCGCCTGTCGGGGGTTGGCAAGGCCGAAGCTTCGTCTGGAAGCACGGCTCCATACTGGGCTTTATATTGCGACAATGGCAAGGAACTGGGGCGATTGGCCATCCCCGCAAGCACAGGCTCAATCGACCGCTTTCAAGGCGACTTTGACGTCCCGATCAATTGCCCGGTGCAGAGATTGGCGCTTGTTTCAAGTAGCATCAACAAGCTTGGGGGCCTTTCTGGCCAGATCAACAGCGTGCATCTATTACCGCGTGGCGCGGCGCCACAAGGCAAGGGCGAAAGATAGATGATTGTTCGCTTGGCATACATCCTCGCGATTGGTAGCCTTTTGCTGTCTGGCTTGGCCCTTCCAACGTCAGCGGTTGCACAGCAATCGCAGTCGGTCGACACTCCGGATGCCTTGACCGGCCAGGTCGGCAAGCGTCAGAGCAAGGAGCAGCTGACACAGATTTCGCGGCCACTGGGTCGGATCGAAAGTCGGCTAAATACACGCATCGACAATCGCCTGGACAACCGCATCAGACGAGAAACAAACCGAGAGGTCGACGCATCGTCAGCATTTGAAGAAGCACGCAGCAACACCGAGGTCAAAACAACCGAAGACACGCCGCAGCGCGACGACTGAAGAAGGGGTATGCTTTTGCCGATGGCATGATGTTGTGGGCAAGCTGTTCTGCCTCACGTTTAATCGGTTCAATGGCGAGATTGTGCTTTGCCGACCTTGGATTCGTTGCGATCTCTAGATCCTTGCGATCTAACTTCTTGCACTCAGTAAATACCGAAGCGCATGAGACTCTTTACGGAAGGCAACTCATGAAGATAATTATCGTCGGCGCCGGTGGCCAGGTCGGCCGCGCCCTTCTGCATTCGGCGCCTGACGAATTCGAAGTCATCGGAAGAGACTCGGCACAACTCGATGTCTCGAACAGGCAGGCGGTCTTCGACGCGGTACAATCGAATCGTCCGGATGCGATAATCAATGCTGCTGCATACACGGCAGTTGATAGGGCCGAGCAAGACGAAGAGCGCGCTCTGGCCATCAATGGAACGGGTGTCGAAAACTTAGCCCATGCCGCTGCAACCATCGGTGCGCGGCTCATTCACATCTCGACTGATTTTGTTTTCGATGGGGCCTCGCGCGAGCCATATTGTCCTGCCGATCCAGCAAGTCCGATAAACGCATACGGGCGAACTAAACTCGCCGGCGAGCATGCGGCGTTGGCTTGGCGCGACGCTCTGGTGGTCCGTACCTCTTGGGTCTACGCTTCTGAAGGCAATAACTTCGTCAACACCATGTTGCGACTGATGCGAACCCGTACCGAAGTTTCTGTCGTTTGTGATCAGATGGGCACGCCAACGTGGGCAACGAGCTTGGCGTCGGCCCTTTGGGCGCTCACGTCTTCGGAGGCGACGGGAATTCTCCATTTCACAGATGGTGGATCGACGAACTGGTACGAATTCGCGCGCGCAATTCAGGATGACGCCCTGCACTGTGGGCTGCTGGAGGCGCCAATTGAGATCAAGCCAATCGGGACCTCTTCCTATCCCACCCCCGCCAAGAGGCCGGCCTATTCTGTTCTCGATACTACAAGGACGGCGGCGATACTTGGATACCGCTCCCAAAATTGGCGAAATAACCTGAAGAAAATGATCAAGGAATTGACCACGAATGCCTGAGATTCTCGTAACTGGTGGGGCTGGATTCATCGGTGCCAACTTCGTGCACCATTGGCGCATGAACCATCCGAACGATACCATTCTAGTGCTCGATGCTCTCACCTATGCTGGTAACCCCGCAAACCTTGCTGGGCTTGACAATGTGGAGTTGGTTGAGGGCGATATTTGCGACACTGATCTGGTCTTAAGTTTGTTGATAGAACGCAAGATCGATACGATCGTCCATTTCGCTGCCGAAAGCCATGTCGACCGATCGATCACTGGGCCTGATCTTTTCGTTACGACCAATGTTGTCGGAACACACAGTTTACTGAAGGCGGCGCGGGAAGCCTGGCTCGATAAAGGTTCAGGTAGACCCCACCGGTTCCATCACGTTTCGACCGACGAAGTCTACGGATCACTTGGGCCAACCGATCCCGCGTTCAGCGAAACCACCCCGTATGCCCCGAACTCACCCTATTCGGCATCCAAGGCGGGCTCTGATCATCTCGTTAGGGCCTATCACCATACCTATGGCCTCGAAACAAGCACCAGCAATTGTTCCAATAATTACGGCCCGTTCCAATACCCAGAGAAGCTTATACCTCTGTTCCTTATCAACTGCCTCCACGGGCGCAGCCTGCCCATTTATGGTGACGGAATGAACGTCAGGGACTGGTTGCACGTATCCGACCACTGTCGTGGGATTGAAAGTGTAATCACAAAGGGACGCGCAGGAGAAACCTATAATATTGGTGGTGGGCAAGAGTTACCCAACCTCACTGTTGTAAGCGAGATGTGCAAGGCCGTTGACGAAGCATTTGCCTCCGACCCGCAACTGGTAGTTCGTTTTCCTGATGCGCCAGCGGCCAAGGGTATTCAATCAGCAAGCCTCAAGACATTTGTGTCGGATCGGGCCGGGCATGATCTTCGATATGCAATTGACGAAAGCAAGGCGCGTGACGAACTGGGCTATGTGCCCGAACGAGACTTCGCAACGGGTTTCCAGCAGACGTTGAACTGGTATCTCGAGAACGAGGATTGGTGGCGTCCATTGCTTCGCTAAGCATACGATCAAGTCACGATGTTGGCGCTTGCGCGATGGACTCTTTGCTCAACGTTGGTCACTGTGGCTCAAGCCACTAAAATGCAATGGCATTAACTGGATTTCGATGCGATGACACCTTCTGCTAAGGCCTTGAAATCTCTCTGAATGGTACGAATGAATCGTCCTCCGATAGGGCTTGCTACGGCAAGGTCTGCTCCGACATTGCATGTAGCCGAGCAAATCGGCTTCTACGTGCTTGCCGGAGTCCTGCTTCCAGCGGCCGTGTGGGCGGCCCTGCGCGGCGTTCCATTGGATGAGCCGCACATGCTGGGCATGCTTTTGCAGCTGCAGATGGCAAACCTCGCCTGCTGGTATGTGCTTGGCCGCCTGAGGACATATGCGCGTGCGCGGCTTCTGTCATACGTGCTACCGGTCAACCTCGCCTTGTTCGGCATTGTGTTTGCCATAAACGGGATGTGGCGGCTCGATTTCTCGTTCACGCTGTTCTTGACCTCTCTGTTCGCCACGCTTGGCATTAGCTATCTCGTCACGACCAGGATCCGCCATTCCAACCCCAGGCTTAGGCACTACATCGTCCCCGGCGGCTCTATCGGCACCTATCTGGCAGAACATGGGTTCGAGCCGCTAGCTTCCGAACAACAGCTTGAGGCGTTGATCCTTGTTGAACAGGTGTCCGGCTCCATCGTCGCGGACTTGCATCATGATCATTCGCCCGAATGGGAGCGACTCCTAGCGAAGGCAGCACTGAAGGGAATACCGGTCTATCATTATCGCCTTATCGAAGAGGCGCTGACCGGTGAGGTGCGGATCAACCATTTGCGCGAAAATGAGCTTGGCTCGCTCATCCCCAATCTGCCTTACCGATATGCCAAGCGAGCCATCGACGTCGCGGGCGTTGTCATCCTTGCGCCATTTTTGCTGCCGGCAATTGGTTTGTTGGCGCTCCTCATAAAGATGGATTCGCCCGGATCTGCCTTCTACTTTCACGAACGCGTCGGTTTCCGCGGCGAGAACTTCAGAATGGTCAAGCTGCGGACAATGCGCGAGCGCGTCACTCCGGTCGACATGGAGTTGCGCATAGAGGATGCGAAGACGAGAGATAACGACGACCGGATCACCGGGGCCGGACGATTTCTGCGCAAGACAAGGCTGGATGAGCTGCCGCAAGCATGGAACGTCCTGACCGGCGACATGAGTTGGATCGGGCCAAGACCGGAGGCGCGAGATCTTGCCGAGTGGTATGAAGGTGAAATCCCGTTCTATTCCTATCGGCATATCGTGCGGCCCGGGATAACCGGCTGGGCGCAGGTCAATCAGGGACATGTCGCAGATGTCGAAGAAGTAAAGACCAAGCTCCGACTCGATTTCTACTACGTCAAGAACCTCTCGCTCTGGCTCGATATCCTTATCGCCCTCAAGACGCTGCGCGTGATTGTGCGCGGCATCGGGGCCAAGTAGGATCCATCGCGAAACCATAGGGGGCGCATGCGCACAGTCCTCGTCACCGGATCGGCCGGCTTCATCGGCTACCACCTCTCGCGGCTGCTGCTCGACGAGGGGTTTGCGGTGGTCGGCTATGACGGCATGACCGACTATTACGACGTGCGCCTGAAAGAGCAGCGGCACCAGAGGCTGCTGCAGCACCAGCACTTCCGTGCCGAAATCGGCATGCTGGAGGATTTCGAGCAACTGCGGGAGCTGGCACTCGACACTCGCCCCGAAATCATCGTCCACCTCGCTGCGCAGGCCGGGGTGCGATACAGCTTCGAAAACCCGCGCGCCTATGTCGACGCAAACCTGGTCGGAAGCTTCAACGTGCTCGAGGTCGCGCGCGAGCTTGGGGTCGGGCACCTGCTGATGGCTTCGACCAGCTCGGTCTATGGCGCCAATGAAGCGATGCCCTTCACCGAGCTCGACAAATGCGACACCCCCCTGTCTCTCTACGCGGCGAGCAAGAAGGCAAATGAAGCCATGGCGCACAGCTATGCGCATCTGTGGGGATTGCCGACCACCATGTTTCGCTTCTTCACGGTCTACGGGCCGTGGGGTCGGCCCGACATGGCTTTCTTCAAATTCACCAAAGAGGTTCTCGAAGACACGCCAATCGATGTATACAACGATGGTGACATGTATCGGGATTTCACTTTTGTTACCGATCTGGTTCGTGGAATTCGCTTGCTGCTCGACACGCCCCCATCGCTGCCGGAAGGGCGGGGCGAGACCTCGCCACATGACAGTATCTCGCCCGCAGCCCCCTATCGCGTAGTCAATATCGGCAATGGCGAGAAGGTGCGGCTGCTTGATTTCATCGAGGCGATTGAGCGAGCATGTGGCCGCAAGGCAGTGCGGAACTACCTTCCGATGCAGAAGGGCGATGTCCAGGCGACATGGGCCGATACCACGCTGCTCCGCGAGCTCACCGGCTATGCCCCGCAAACGCGCGTCCCTGAAGGGATCGAGCAATTCGTTGCCTGGTATCGCGAGTATTATGGCGTTTGAACCAGGCGAATGCTGACAAGCCCGCACCCGAGTGTATATATGTCCGCTCAACGACCCTCCGGCAGCGAGGCGCAACAGGTTTGAATACGCAGGATCGCCTAACCCATTCAACAACAAGGTTGAATCGTGCCGCACCCCTGCCATGGCGGGCTGGGCGCATGTTGCTGGTGCTGGGCTGCCTTACCGTGTTCGGAACCGACGCGGCGATCGCCGATCGGCCCGACCTGCAGGTGATCAACAGTTCGCCCTTGCGGTTCGGGACCTTCGCCGTTCCGACCAGCGGTTTCCGCGAGGTTTCGCCATCGGGCGCGGTCAGCAGTTCGGGCATCTTCGTGATCGACGACAGCGGCACTGGCCCTGCGCAATTCATCGTGCAGTATGATCGCGGCAACAACAGCCGCAAGCTGATCACGGTGTCGATCGACCTCGTCATGTCCGCAGCGCCGGTGTTCAACAACGGCGGGCTAGTCGCTCGCCTGACCAGGTACCAAACCGATTTGCCCGGCTATGGCGTGGTCGATGCCGGGCAAGCCATCCGCATCGAAATCCCCAACTGCACGCAGCGGGTCTGCGCCACTTCCTTCCAGGTTGGCGGGCGGCTCAATGTAACACGGACCTTCGGCGGTGGGATAGTGAACATCCCCATCCCGATCGATGGCGTGGCAGTCGAGGTGCGCTGAGCCGAACTGTCCCGCATCGGGCCTAGGTATTCGCCCGCAATTGGCCGGCATCGGCCCCGGGAGTAAGAACGCCCCTCGACAAGGAGGCGTGAACTATCCGCATCCACCCGCCTTTTGCGACCGCGGCGCTGTCGCTTGCCCTGTTGCCGGCGCCCTCGTCGGCTCAGCCGGGTGAGTTCGCTTCGGCCAACGGATCGGCAACAGCCACGGTCGTCTCGCCGCTTAGGCTTGAGGCAGTCGCACCGCTTGAATTCGGGCCCGTAGGGATTCCCGCTGAAGCTGGAGGATCGATCACAATCTCGCCGCTGGGCGCACCACCAACCTATTTGGGCACATTGCAGCAGGCCTGCTCCGCCCATGATTCCTGCATGGCCCGACCGGCGCGATTCGCGGTCCGCGGCGAGGCCGGGCGGCACTACCGGGTCGAATATCCGACAGAAGCCCCTGCCCATCCCGTTTCAGCGGGTGGGCCGTCGCTCACTGTAACTGGGCTCATCCATGCCTTCGAGAACCGCGATGTTCCGGGTGGTCGCGGGCTGCTCGGGCCGGGCGGTGACAGCTCATTCCGAATCGGCGGTACGCTCGAAGTTCCGGAGGGAACACCTGCCGGGATCTATCGGGCCACGCTCGACGTAGTTGTCTCCTATGATTAACCCGCGACTTACTGCGGGAGCAAAGTACTGGAATTACGTGAATTTTTCTTAAGAACGATTTCTTAAGGGCCACGTAGTTATCCCTATGGTTGCACCGGCAACAGCCGGGCTCATTACCATTTCAGGAGACTACGCATGAAGAAGATCGTTCTGGCAGCCTTTGCGGCCGCCGTTGCCGTTCCGGTCGCCGCAGCGCCGGGCGATACTGCTACCACTCAGGGCGAAGCCACCGCCGAAATCGTCGCGCCGATCTCGATCGTGCATGACACCGGCGCATCGCTCAATTTTGGCCTGATCGTGGCCGGAACCACCGGCGGCACTGTTGTCGTGGATACTGCGGATGCCGGTAGCGTGACTGGTGACCTCCTTTTCGCGAGCGGTTCGAGCAACTCGGCTGACTCGTTCACCGTTTCGGGCGATCCCGACCGCGCTTTCACCATCGAACTGTTCGATGGAGCGGTTGACGATGGTGGCAGCAACAGCATGAACTTCACCACGACGACCGATTCGCTTTCGGTTTCGCTCAACGGATCCGGCTCGTACCAGTTTGCTGTTGGCGGCACGCTGACCGTGGCCGCCAACCAGCCGGCCGGCGTCTACTCGGGCCAGTACGACGTAACTGTCAGCTACGACTGAGCCATTGAACCAGGAGCAGCCGCCGGTCCGCATCGGGCTGGCGGCTGGCCTGGCCAGGGACGAGCCCGATGACGCATCCGGTCTTCATCAGATATGGCAAAAGGCTCGTCGCAGGCCTCGCCGCATGCCTGGCCATGGCCAGCCATGCCGCGCCGGGCAACACCGACACGGCCAGTGGCACAGCCACGGTAACATTGATCGAGCCGCCATCAATCACGGCGATCGACGATCTGCGCTTCGGCAGGATCATGTCGCTGCCCGCAGCGGGCACAGTCACGATTGCGCCGGGCGGCGCGGTCACAAGCACGATAGACCTTACCGGGACACCCAGCATCAGGGGCCCGGGCCGCTTCCTTGTTTTCGGCGAGCGGAACCGCCGTTTCATTACGGTGGTGTCTCCCAGCACCGTGATCGTGAACGAAAACGGCACGCCGATGGTGGTCACTGCACTGAACTACAATCGGCCAGCGTCACAGGGGCAGGGGCAAGCCCAGCACAATCGCACCAATCAAAGCGGGTTCTTCGACCTCTATGTTGGCGGTACGCTGAATGTGCTCTCCAATCAGGAACCCGGCGAATATTCGGGAATTTTCGAGGTAACCGTCGTTTACCTCTGACATATTGGTTTGCTTCTAGGGTTTACGCCTAATTAACCATAAACTGGCAATCGTTTGGGTGACATCAACAGGGGTCACCTGACATGAATTCGCTATCGGCAAAACGTCGCAACAAGGGCCTGTTCCTTGCCGGCGTGTTCGCAAGCCTGGCCGCATTCGGCCCTTCGGCTATCTCCGCACAGGACGCTTCGCAGCCCGCCGCAAACCCGGCGCCCCCACCCCCGCCCGAAGGATCGGTCGGCGGATTGGGCGACGTGAACCTGTTTCCCAAGCGGATCGTGATCAACGGGCGGCGCGAAATCGCCACTGTGGGCATCTACAACAAGACCGCGAATGACGGCGATTACGAGATCAAGATCGTCGATATGGCGATGACGCCAGAAGGGCGCGTGCTCGCATTCGACAATGGGCTCGACGAGGAAACCAAGGCCGGGGTCAAAACCGCCAGCGCGATGCTGCGCTATTCGCCCCGCCGGGTCACCCTGCATGGCAGTGAATCGCAGCTGATCCGCGTCATGGCGCGTGCACCGGCGGAATTGCCCCCCGGAGAATATCGCTCGCATTTCCTCGTTTCGGCAGTTCCGCCGATGAACCGGGGCTTCTCGATCGACAGCGCTGTCGGCAATGACAACGCCAACGGAATCGGAGTTACTATCCGCCCCCGCTTCGGGATTTCGATCCCGGTGATCGTCCGCATCGGCGAAACCACGCTCGACGTAGGCATCGCGAACCCGACGGTCGTTACACAAACCGATGGCTCGAAGGCTGTAAGCCTTACGGTGACGCGGTCCGGTACGCGTTCGGCTTATGGCGACATCGTCGTGACCGCGAACGGCTCCAGCAAGCCGGTCGCGCTTACCAGAGGGGTGGGCATCTATCCCGAAGTCGACAGCAGGCAGGTTACGATCCCGTTTGAGGAGGACGCCGATCTGCGCTTCTTCGCACCGGGGGCGCGGCTGAAAATCGAATTCATCGACGATGACTTCAAGCCGGGCGCGAAACTTGCCATGCAAGAATTCCAGGTCCCTTGAACCGCCGGAAACTCATCCGGAATGTAAGTGCCGTAAGCCTCGGCACGCTTGCGCTCGCCCTGTGTTCGTATCCGCGCGAGCAGGGCGAGGGCACAAAGCGCATGCCCATGCCCTCGCCGCAAGGGCGCGAAGACGCAAAGAAACGTGACCTCTCGGTCAAGGAGATCCCCCAGCCGGCCTTTGGCGGCGAAGCCGCGGCCAAGGCCGCGACCAAACGGAAACCTGCCTCTCCCGGCACTTCAGCTAGCCTGGCGAGCAGGCCGCCGTCGACGCAGGTCTTCGAGCCTGCACCGCCCGCCGTCATCTCCCCGGCAGGGCAGCCACCGCCCTTGCCGACACCCTCACTGAACGATGCGCCGCCGCCCTTGGCGGCGTTTGGTGTTCCCGGGGTTGGCCACGAACCGGCCGCAAGAGAAACTTCCGAGGTCGATACCACTGCGGATGTCACCTCCGTAGCTGCCGAGCCTCCGATGCCAGCTCCGGTTGACAAGTCGGACGAAACGGCAGCTCCCAGTGCTGCGGGAATCGGGATGCCCGAATCGGCACCGCAGATCCTCGACACCGATACTGCGCCGTTCGAACCTTCCGAAAGCCCCGCAACTGAAGCGGACGCAGCTGAACTGGCGACTGCCGATGTCGACGCGGAGTCCGCGATCGCGCCAGAAGGGGATGTCGAACCAACTCCGGCGACTGAAGCGACCTCAAGCGTCCGCGTATGGGACTTCAAGACCGGGGCCCCGCTCGCTCCAACCACCCCCGAAGATCGGGTCGAGGCGCCTGCCTCCGCCGATGCACCAGCCGAGGAGCCAGTCGCTGAACCGGCCGCATCCGAACCCGCCGAGCTGATCGATCCACCCATAGTCGCCGAAACGGATTCCACCGAAGCGAGCGCCGAGGAAGCGACGACCCTCGCACCTGAACCAGTGCAGGCCGAAGCCGAAAAGCTGTCGCCCGCCACCGGCGCAACACCGGTTCCGGCTGAGACAAGCGACACGACCGCGTCGGCCGCCACAGCGCGCGCCTGGGACTTCCGCACCGGCGCTCCGATCCCGCCGGTTGCAGCCGCTCCGGCAGCCGTTGAGCAAGCCGCGCCCTCCACACCGAAGAAACCTGCCCCGCAGGCGGCGGATGACAGCGCGGAAGTCGTAACCGTGACGCAAGCGGCCCCTTCATCCTCGCTCGACGGCGGCTCGGCTGAAATGCCGGTCCTGACCTATCAGGACGAGCTGATCCTCGAAGTGAAGGTCAAGGGCGTCAACGCATCCGACACGATCATCGCATACGGCACGCCAGAGGGCATCTTCCTGCCGCTGGGCGCGATGGCGCGCATTCTCGACCTTGCCATTACGGTGAGCGACGAAGGGCATTACGCCCATGGCTGGATCCTCAAGCAGGACCAGATGCTGGCGATTGATTTGCGGCAGGGGATCATCGAAACCAACGGCCAGCAGAGCGCAATCAAGGGCCCGATCGCAGCGCCGTTCGAAGGCGAACTGTACCTGCGGGTCGACCAATACGCCGAATTCTTCCCGCTCAAGATCGATGCCGACCTGCGATCGATGGCAGTGACGATCGAGACGCTTGAGCCCTTCCCCTTCCAGCTGCGCGCCGAACGCGAAGCCAAGCGCGCCAAGATCGAAGCACGCCAGAATAAAGGAGAAACACGCTCTTTCGAGCGGATCGACATGCCGTGGGAGGCAGCTTCAGTGCCTGCGGCAGACGTCGCGATCCGTGCGGTGTCGGACAGCACTTTCGGCCCGCGCGTGGAAGGCGAACTGCGGCTGGCCGGCGACCTCGGCTACCTTTCGGCTGACGCCTATCTGAGCGGCGACACCAAGAACGGCGCAACCGCAGCCCTCATCGAACTTGGCCGTGTCGATCCCGACGGCGGCATGCTGGGGCCGCTTTCGGCCAAGGCCTTCTCGGTCGGCGACGTCTCGACCGAGTCGATGTCCCTGGGGCTGCGGAGCGTTTCGGGGCGCGGGTTCTCGGTCACCAATTCCGCCACGCAGATGGCATCGGTATTCGAACGGGTCGACCTGCGCGGCATCCTGCCCGATGGCTATGAAGTCGAGCTTTACCGCAACGATGTGCTGATCGGTTCGACCCGCGATGCTGTGAACGGCCAGTACGAATTCCTGCAAGTCCCGGTCGATTTCGGGCTCAACGTGTTCCGGATCGTGTTCTACGGGCCGCAGGGCCAGCGCAGCGAAACCGTACGCCGGATCACGGTTGGCGATGGACGTGTTGCCAAGGGCGACCTGGTCTATAGCTTCGGGGCCGCGCAGAAGGACCGTAACCTGTTGGGCGTAAAGCGGCCCAATTTCGTGCCTCCGCGCGACTATGCCAATTGGCGGGCCGGGGGCCAGCTGGCCTATGGCGTCACCACTGGCCTGACCGCACTGCTCGGCGCTTCCTGGTTCGAGCGCGACGGAGACAATTGGATCACTTCGGCGGGCATCCGCACCAGCCTGGGCGGCTTTGCTGTGAAGAGCGAT
The DNA here is from genome assembly GCF_052683155.1 of Altererythrobacter sp. Z27. NCBI lineage: Bacteria > Pseudomonadati > Pseudomonadota > Alphaproteobacteria > Sphingomonadales > Erythrobacteraceae > Altererythrobacter > Altererythrobacter sp. Z27. The sequence continues at coordinate 1,980,352 of NZ_JBQYMC010000001.1, forward strand.
GTCGGAATGGCGAATGACGGAGCCATGGCCTATTCGGGCGGCATCGGCGGGCGGCTCGGCCGCTCCGCGCTCACGCTCAGCCACACCGAATATACCGGCCTGTTCCCGGACGAGACCAAGACGACCGGGCTGCAGTTCCTGCGCCGCGCAACCGAAGCCGACTTCAACACCACGATTAACCTTGGCGATCCGGCCACCGGCCTTGCCATCCCGCTCAGCGCCCGCGTGCGCAATTATGTCGACGTTAGCGGGCGCAGCACGTTCGTTGCCGGCGTTCGCGCTTCGACAAGGACTTCGGGCCTGCTGCTGTCGAACACGCTCGACTATTCGCGCACGCGCTCGCCCGGCTTCGAAACCAATGCCCAGCTATTCGGCAATTTCGACCTCTCCACCTTCTCGCGGTCCGACACGCGCGCGCGCTTCTCGCTCGGCTACCGTGTCCTGCCTGAGCCGGACATAACCAATGCCGGTATCGAGATCGACCATGCGCTCGACGAGCGGACGTCGCTGCGCGGTTCGGCCAATTATGATTTCGGCAGCAAGGCGCCGTCCTTCGGCTTGTCGGGTGTCCGCGATTTCGACCGCTTCAGCCTAGCGCTGGACGGGAATTACTCCTTCTCCAATGATTCCTATTACGTCGGCCTGCGGCTGGGCTTCAGCCTCGGGCGGGATCCGCTGAGCAAGCGGGTCTACATGGCGAAGCCCGGGGTCGCCACGTCTGGCGGGGCGGCGCTGCGCGCGTTCCAGGACATGGACGGGGACGGGGTCTATGGCCCGAGCGATCGCGTGCTGCCCGATGTCGACTTTGTCGCCTTCAACCAGACCGCCAAGACCGACAAGACCGGCCTCGCCCGGATCAGCGGACTGGGCACTGGCCGCGGCATCGGCGTCCAGATCGACCCGTCGAGCTTGCCCGATATCGACCTTGCCCCGGCAAAGCCCGGCATCGAGCTGGTGCCGCGCGCCGGCAGGCTTCAGACTGTCGACTATGCAGTGATCGCGGTCAGCGAGATCGAAGGCATCGCCAGCTTCGTTTCGGACAGCGGGGCCAAGGGTGTGTCGGGCGTCAAGCTGCAGCTGGCCGACGAGAACGGGAAGGTCGTTGGCATCGTCAAGACCGAGCTCGACGGATATTACTTCTTCGAGCGCGTGCCGCCGGGCCGCTATCGCATCACGCTCGATCCGGACCAGGCATCTCGCCTCAATTTGTGCCCGGTGGATTTCGGCATGATCACAGTCGGGTTCGAATCAAGCCTGCTCGCCAAGGACATCGAAATCGGCGTGTGCGCGATCGACCGGCCGGTGATCGCGCGCGCAGAAGCATCCGCTCCACCGCTTGGATCGGAGTAAGGCCCGTCAGGCTTCGGGCTCTTCTTCGGCGGGAGTCTGCGGCGCCGCTTCCGGCTCGGCCTGTTCACCCGGCAGCGCCTGGTCGCGTTCGCGCTCGAGCCGCTCCATATATTCGCGCTCGATCTGTTCGACCCGCTCCTGCTGTGCAGCAGCATCGGCATCGATGGTCGAAAGGCGTTCGGCCCGCGCCGCTTCGATCAGCTGGCCAAAGCGCACGTTCTGCCCTTCGCGCTTGTCGGCATAGGCGGCGTTGATCATCTGCTGGGTACAGCCGGTCCAGCCGCCTGCGCCCGCCGGATCGCAGGACAGCGCGCCAAAAGAGCCGACCATCTCGTAGCGATCGACCCGCTCGGTCCATGCGACGTTCTGCGTGCTGTCGCTGAAGCGCAGGTTCTCGGGGATGCGATAGCGCTCGCCCTCTTCCTTGCGCGCGCAGACGGTGATTTCGCCATCGGCCGGGGTCGGACAATCGTCATCGCCATAGACAATCACCATGTTGACCTTGTCGCCTGCCTCGTCCTGCGCGGCGACAGGTGCGCCAAGTGCAAGCAAGGGAGTGGCGGCGATCAGCGAAGCGGCGATGGTGCGGCGGAGCATGGCGATTCCTCGAACAAGTGAAATACAGGGCGCGATTACAGCGCCTTTCGGTTGAATAGCATATGAAGCGAGCGAAGGCGCGCCTTGATCGCGCTCAAATTCGCTCGGCCAGCCGGATCGCAGCGCGGCAGCCCAGCCGGATCGCACCAGACAGCAGCGGATAGGCCGGGGCCCGCTCCGCACCCGCTGCCAAGGCGGCGTCGCGATGGGCGCGCTCGTCTTCGCGGAATTCATGGATCATCCCGGCCAGTTCCGGGTCGCAGTCATCCTCTGCAAGCCGGTCAAGCTGCTGCGAATAGTGCCGGTCGATCTCTTCTTCGACCGCAGCGGTGCAGGCCATCGCCGCTTCGGGTCCGATCAGCGCGGTCGCGGCACCCAAAGCATAGCCGGCAACCGACCAGAACGGCTGCAAAGCCGTGGGCCTGACTCCGCGTTCGGCCATCAACGCATCGAAACGGGCGCGATGGTCAGCCTCTTGCTCGGCCATGTGCTGGATTTCCTGCACGTGCGGCCCGCGATTGCCCAGCACGGCCAACTGCCCGGCGTAAATGCGAGTGGCACCATACTCCCCCGCCTGGTCGACGCGGATCATCCGGTGAAGTTCGTCGCGCGAAATGCTGCCAGTACTCATGCTTCCAACCTCAGGCCGTTTTCGCGCCGCGGCGTAGCAACACCCAGATCGCGATGCCAGCTCCGCAGGAGATCAGGAAGTTCCAACCCGCCAGTGAAATGCCGAGCAGGTCCCACGGCGCAGAATCGCAGCGAACCAGGGGAGCGCTCATGATTGCGGCGAGCGGATCGTCAGTTACTGCGACTGCCGAGGCGCAGCCGGTGATCCCTTCCCACCAGTCGTATTCGACCCCGGCGTGAAATCCGCCGATCAAGCCCGAAACGAAGACAGAAAAACCGGCCAGCGCGACCCAGAGATTGCGCGGCGGCGCTACAAACGACAGGCCCGCCAACCCCAGTGCCACGAAATGGGGATAACGCTGCCACCAGCACATTTCACAAGGATAGAGGCCGAAGCCGTATTGCGCGAGATAGGCACCCCCCAGCAACAGGGCGGGCACGCCCAGCGCCAGATGTTGTGCCATAAGATCCGCTGGGCGCCCGCCCGACAAACTGTTCATGCCGCTCGGCTAGCCCATTCAGCGGCGCAGCGCCACTGTTGCACGCGTGGTGCGCCGCAATGTCTCAAGTGCGTAATGCAGCTGGAAGTCGCTGACGCCCTGATCCTTGAGCTGCGCGGCGGTCAGCTGGAAGCGCGGATCGATCTGCTTGTCGGCTTCGAGCGCATCGTCCTTCAATCCAAGCTCGTTGACCAGGTGGCCGCGTAAGTCGCTTTCGCGCATCACATACTTGTTGCGCTTCTCCAGGTCCGGATCGGACAGCTGCGGAACTTCGATGTCGGGCTTGATCCCGCCCTCCTGCACCGAATGCCCCGCCGGAGTGTAATAGCGCGCAGTGGTGAGCTTCAGCGCGGCATCGCGGCCAAGCGGAAGCAGCGATTGCACGCTGCCTTTGCCAAAGCTGCGATCGCCCATCACCAGCGCGCGACGGTGATCCTGCAACGCGCCCGCGACGATTTCCGAAGCCGAGGCCGAGCCTGCATCGATCAGCACGATCAGCGGAACGCTCTCGGCGATCTGGCCCATGAACTTCTGCCCTTCCTGGCGCGTCATGTGGCGATAATTGGTCCAGTCATCCGCATCGTAATGGATGTTCTCGCCGCGTGCGCGGCCGCGCTGGCTGACAATGCGGCCCTGGCTCAGGAACAGATCGCTCAGCGCCACCGCCTCGTCGAGCGATCCGCCCGGGTTCGAGCGCAGGTCGAGCACCAGCCCGCTGACGCGCCCCGCTGCTTCGCGCTGCAATGCCTGCCATGCGGTGAAGACATCGCGCCCGACATTGGTCGAGAATTCATTGACGGTGATGACCCCGACCTTGCCCGCTTCGAGCTTGTAAGTGACCGGTTCAAGCTCGATCACGCCGCGCTTTACCGACAGCTCAAGCGGCTCATCGCGGCCCGGGCGATAGATCGTGAGCTTGATCGAGGTGCCTTCCGGTCCCCGCATGCGCGCCACGGCTTCGTCGAGATCGCCGCCATAGATCAGCTCGCCATCGAGATGGGTGATGAAATCGCCCGCCTTGACGCCCGCCAGTTCGGCCGGGCTGCCGCGGAAGGGCGAAACGACCTTGACCGCGCCCTCATCCATCACGACCGACAGGCCGAGGCCCGAATAATTGCCGTCGATCAGCGTTTCGAGCCGCTGCAGCGAGCTGCCGTCGAGATAGGCCGAGTGCGGATCGAGTTCCGCCAGCATACCGTTGATCGCACCGCGGATCAGCACTTCGTCTTCGACCGGCTCGACGTAATTGGCCTTCACCTGCTGGTATGCGGCGAAGAATTTCGCAAATTGCGGACCAATGCGCCCGTCTACCTGCGCCATGCCGGCAGTGGTGGCCGGAATGAGCGCGACAGCGGTGACAAGGGCGGCGCTGCGCAGCAAGTCGGCGATTCGCATGAAGTGATCTACTCCTGTGTTCCGGTGGCGATTCTATAACGCCGCGCGGCTGAATGCCAGATGAGAGCGTGGAGGCGTCCCGATGCGGTGCGTTCCGGGGCGAAAACGCAAACTTACATATAGTCGAGCGGATTGACCGGTTGGCCATCGCGCCGCAGTTCGAGCGTGATCGCCGGGTCGCGCCGCGCGGCGGTGCCGATCGGGCTGCCGCCGATCACTTCGTCGCCCGCAGCAACGTCGGCTTGCGCAAGGCCGGTGACAAGGCTGGTAAAGCCATTGCCGTGTTCGACGATCACAATCTGGCCATACCCGCGATAGGGCCCGGCGAATGCCACGCGCCCCGCAGCCGGCGCGATCACCTGCGCCCCGGAGCCGGGCGCGAGGCGCAAGCCGGTGACTGGAAGGCCCGCTGCATCGCTTTCGCCAAAGCCCGCCAAAGTGCGGCCCTGCACCGGCAATTGCAGCGGGGCGGGCAGCGCGGTCGGGCGCGGCGTCGGGCTGGCGCGCTGTGCATCGAGCACTTGCGAGGCACCCGGGCGCGGCGGGCGGACCAGCGGGCCGGGCAGTGCAGCAAGTTCGGCGCGCAAGGCACCGGCTCGGCCCAGTTCATCGACCAGCGAATTGAGGTCGCGCGCATTCTCGCTCAGCGCCAGCGCTCGTTCGCTTTCGCGCTGCGCCACCTGACGCACTTCACGCGAAGCCAGCCTCTGCTGCGTCGCCAGCGTTTCGAGCGCGCGGCGCCGCTCGAGCAGCAATCCCTCATCCATGCGGAGGCTGGCCAGGGTTTCGCCCGCTTCCCGCTCGAGTTCGCGCCCGCGAGCCAATTCGCCACGCAGTCCCACTGTGCGGTTGCGAATCTCGGGCATGGTCGTCTCGAGCACAGCGCGGACATAGACCGTGTCCTTGAGCGTTCCCGGCTGCAGCGCCGAGAGCACCAGCGGGCGGCGCGCCATATTTTGCAGCGCGGCGGTAAGCCGCACCAGCGGCTGCTGCTGCTCAGCCAGCCGGGCATCGAGCAGACGGCGCTGGTCAGTGATTAGTGCAAAGCGGGCCTGCGCGGCAAGGATATCGGCTTCGGCCTGCTGGATTCGCGCAGCGAGCGCGGCTGCCTCGCGCGCCGAACGGTCGGCCGCTTCGCGCGTTTCGGTTGCTTCCTTGTCGAAGCGCTGGGCGCGGCGTTCGGCATCGGCGGCAGCGCGGCGCGCGCGAGCATAGGCCTCGCGGGCGGAACCCGCATCGCCCATTTGTGCGCCCACAGCCAGCATGTCGCTGGCGCCCGCCACGGGCCAGGCGAAAATCAGCCCGGCGGCGATCGGCGCGGCGACCAGTCCGGTCAGGGCAAGGAAACGGAAGGCAGGCATCGGCCCTATCCTGCCCGATGATAGGGATGGCCTGCAAGGATCGTGGTCGCGCGATAGAGCTGTTCCATCAGCATCGCTCGTGCCAGCAAATGCGGCCACGTCGCTGCCCCAAAGGCGAGCAGCAGATCTGCTTCGGCGCGCTCTTCTTCGCTGTGACCGTCCGCCGCGCCAAGCACGAAACGCGCTTCGCGCATCCCGTCGTCACGCCAGCGGCCAAGGATTTCGGCGAATTCCTCCGAAGTCAAATTGCGGCCGCGCTCGTCGAGCAGCACCGTCTTGCAGGGCATCTGCGGATCGGGAATGCGCCCGCCACTGTCGGGCAGTTCGGTGAGCTTGACCGGCCATGCCAGCCGCTTCTCATAGCGCGCGACAAGTTCCGCTTCGGGAGAGCGAGCAATCTTGCCGCGTGCAATCACGTGGAGAAGCATGGTCAGGTTTCGCGTCCGCGCTGCGCAGGGACGATTTCCCTCGCCGGCGCGGCTCAATCGCTATGCTGTGCCAGTGGCAGCGTTGCTGTCGCCGAAGCCCCACATCCGCTCGAGATTGTAGAAGCTGCGCACTTCCGGGCGGAACAGGTGGACGACGACGTCGCCGGCATCGATCAATACCCAGTCGGCCGTCGGCAGCCCTTCGATACGGACCGATCCGAAGCCTTCCTGCTTGATCTTTTCGGCCAGTTTCTGCGCCATGGCCGCGACCTGGCGGGTCGAACGGCCCGAGGCGATCACCATGTGATCGGCAATCGAACTCTTTCCCTGAAGCGGGATCGAGACGACTTCCTGCGCCTGGTCGTCATCGAGCTGGCCCAGCACGAGTTCGTGCAGCGCCTCAGCAGTCTTGCCCGCCTTAGCCACAGCCGGCGGGGCCTGGGTTGTGATGTCGGCAGCAGCCGACAGGGTTTGCGCCTGGTTCATAGGCGGTTTCGGTTCTCCTGTGCGTGGGGATATGCAAGCGATGGTTCGCGAAAAGGCCGGAAACGCGGAAAATGCGTCTCATGCGCCCTCCTCTTGGGCGACAAGATGATGAGTCAACCTGTCTCGAGGTGGGTGGCCGGAATAGCGCAAAATCCAGTCCGGATCGGCGCGGCGGATGGCCGTGGCCGAACGCGGATCGGGATCAAAACGCAATAACACCAGGGCTGGTGCGCTCCATCTGCCCCCGTCTAACAATCTGGCGACCGGTACACGATAGCGCCTTAGCCAGGCCATGGCGGGGCTCGCCAAGGCAGCGCCATCATAACCCGGCCTTGCCACAACCGCAATCGGCATCATGCGCGCGATGCTGCGCCAGTGGCGCCAGCGATGGAATTGCGCCAGATTGTCGGCCCCCATGATCCAGACGAACTCGCGCTTGGGATAGCGCCGGATGAGCGCGCGCAAGGTATCGACCGTATAGCGCGTGCCGAGTTCGCGCTCGATCGCTGTCGGCACGATCGGTGCAAGCCGTGCCTGCCGCTGCGCCGATCTGAGCCGCGCGCCGAGCGGAGCCATGCCTTGCGGGGGCTTGAGCGGGTTACCCGGCGAAACCAGCCACCACACTTCGTCGAGCCCGAGCGCATCGATCGCGAAGCGCGTGATGCGGCGATGCCCGCCATGGGCGGGGTTGAAGCTGCCGCCGAGGATGCCGGTGCGAACGGGAACCATGCCGCGCAGGATCAGGCCTTTCGCTTGCGCAAAGTCACGGGCGCGCCTGGCCGGTGCCGCGCACCTGCCATTTGTAGGTCGTCAGCCCTTCGAGCGCGACCGGGCCGCGCGCATGCAGCCGCCCGGTGGCGATGCCGATTTCCGCCCCAAGCCCGAACTCGCTTCCATCGGCAAATTGCGAGGAAGCGTTGTGCATCACGATGGCGCTGTCGACTTCGGCAAGGAAGCGTTCTGCCGCCGCCTGATCGGCGGTGACGATCGCGTCGGTATGCGCGGAAGAATGGCGCGCGATATGCGCCATCGCGTCTTCAAGCCCGTCGACCATCGCGGCCGAAGCCACGGCAGCGAGATATTCAGTGTCCCAATCATTGTCGCTTGCGGGCAGAACGCGCGGATCGAGCGCCTGGATACGGGCATCGCCGCGCACTTCGCATCCCGCGTCGATCAATGCGCCGACCAGCTCGCCTGTGAAGGGATAGCGGCAATCGACCAGCAGCGTCTCCAGCGCGCCGCAAATGCCGGTGCGACGCAGCTTGGCGTTGAGCACCACTTCGCGCGCCATCGCAGGATCGGCCGCTTCATGGACGTATGTGTGGCAGATCCCGTCGAGATGGGCGAGCACCGGCACCCGCGCATCGGCCTGGACCCGCGCCACCAGTCCCTTGCCCCCGCGCGGCACGATCATGTCGATCAGCCCCGCCGCCTTGAGCATGGCGCCCACCGCTGCACGGTCCTGCGTCGGGAGCAGTTGCACCGCCTCGGGCGAAATGCCCCCGGCGGCCAATCCGCGCACCAGCGCGGCATGGATCGCGCGGTTCGAATGGACCGCTTCGCTGCCACCGCGCAGCAAGGCGGCGTTCCCGGCGCGCACGCATAGCGCCGCGGCGTCCGCGGTCACATTGGGGCGGCTTTCATAGATGATTCCGATGGTACCGATCGGCACGCGAACGCGGCTGAGGATGAGGCCATTGGGGCGTTCGACAGTGTCGATCACTTGCCCGACCGGATCGGGCAATTGCGCCACCGCCTCGACCCCGGCAGCCATGGCTTCGAGCCGCGTTTCGTCAAGCCGCAAGCGGTCGAGCATGGCGGGGGCAAGCCCGCCTGCTTCGCCCGCAGCAATGTCGCGGGCATTGGCGGCGAGGATAATTTCAGCATCCTCACGCAAAGCAGCAGCGGCATGCATCAGCGCCGCCGCCTTGGCGTCATCCGGCATCGCCGCGAGCGCGCGCTGCGCGGCGCGCGCCTTGCGCGCCAGTCGTTCGACCAGCGCGACAGGGTCTTCAGTGCGGGTGTCTGCAAGCGTTGCCATGAGGCCCCTTTAGCACCGCTGCGCCAAGCTGTCAGGATAGTCCAAATGGCATGTCCGAAGAGGAGAAATTGCCCCGAACTTGGTAAAGTTTTCGCGTGGTAAATTTAATCTTTCCACCGGATGGAACGATTCATCGCACTTTGGCTTCGACTCGCCCCTCGGGTTAACGAGTCGATTCGACCTACCGCCCCGGCTTTGCTAGCCCGCGAATCGGGTCAAGACAGTGGTAATCCACGAGAGGGGTCGCATTGCGTAACGTCATTCCCGCCGGCGGATGGGGCGAACGCCTGCGGCGCTGGTTCCCGGATCGCGAATTTTTCATGCGATCGCAGGGCCAGGTCCGTTTCATCAAGATTTCTTCGCGCGTGCAGATGGCTGCCGCCGGCTTGGCACTGGCCTTGCTGGTCGGCTGGGGCGTGTCGATGGGCGCAATGGCCTGGTCGCAATATCGCGCGCAGGCCGATCGCACGCTGCTGCTCGAGCGCGAAGCCAAGGTCGCCACGGCGCAGGAACGGCTCGACGTCTATGGCGCGGACCTGAAGGGCGTTGAGCAAGACCTGCGCAAGCGCCAGGATTTCCTCGAGGCGATGGTCCCGATGCTGCCCGAAGACGTTGTCGCGGACGAAACCGTCAGCGATTCGTCGAGCGAAGCCGCCGCCACGGTCGACAAGGTCGGCGCATTCTTCCCCGAAGCGCGCGGCCTGGCCGAGATCGAAGCCCGCCAGCTCGCTTTCGCCGAACGGTTGACCCGTTATGCCGACCGCCGCGCCAAGCGCGCCGAACAGGCGATCCGCAAGCTCGGGCTCGACCCGCAGGCCATGCTGCGCCGCGCCGAACGACAGGCGATGGGTGGTCCGCTCGAAATCCTCGCCACCTCGGCGAACGGCGAAATCGACCCGCGCTTCGAACGGCTCGGCCTCAGCCTGGCGCGCATGGCCGCGCTTGAGGAAAGCCTCGACGGGATCCCGCAGGTTCGCCCGACCAGCCGCAGCCAAACCAAGGTTTCGTCGGGCTTCGGCTATCGCCGCGACCCCTTCACTCGCCGCGGCGCGATGCATTACGGACTCGACTTCAAGGGCCCGATCGGCGCGCCGATCTATTCCGCCGCAAAGGGTCGCGTCAGCTTCGTCGGCCGCAAGCCCGGCTATGGCAATGTCGTGGAAGTGAGCCACGGCAATGGCGTGATGACCCGTTATGCCCACCTGTCGCGTTTCGCGGCGAAGGTGGGTGACCGCGTCGAGGCAGGCGATGTGATCGCCGCGCTCGGCAACACCGGCCGTTCGACCGGCCCGCACCTGCATTTCGAAGTGCGCACCAACGACCGCGCGGTCGATCCGCGCCCCTTCCTGGAGAAAGCGCAAGATGTTCTCAAAGAAGCCCGCGGAACCGACGCGGCCAACCGGACCAGCTAAACCCATGGCCAGCAACAGCTCTACATTTTCCGTGATCGGAAGCGACGTCACCATCAAGGGCGACATCAGCGCTTCGGCAGACCTGCATGTCGACGGCACGATCGAAGGCGACATCGCCTGCGCTTCGCTGGTCCAGGGCGAAAGCAGTAAGATCACCGGCGGCATCACCGCCGAAACCGCCCGGCTTGCCGGAAAGGTCAACGGATCGATCCGTGCGCGCGAACTGGTGATCCTGCGTAGCGCGCAAATCGAAGGCGACGTACATTACGAAGCGCTCACCATCGAACAGGGCGCGCAGGTTGACGGGCGTTTCGCCCATGGCGCGCGCAACCGCGTGACCGACGCACCCAAGCTTTCCACCGAAGGCGGCAAGCCCGCTTCGGCCGAGGAGCCCAAGCTGGGGCTCGTCAGCTAATTATTCCCTCTGGTTTCGGATGACAGGGGCGCTCGGCAACGGGCGCCCTTTTTCTTTGCCCTGCGCCTTGGATCAGCTGCCCATCACTTCGGCGCGCAGCGCCTTGCGATCGAGCTTGCCGATGATCGTGCGCGGCAGGCTGTTGCGGATCACCACTTCGTCGACCCGTTCGTGCTTGCCGACCCGTGCATTGAGCCAGTCGCGCAATTGCTCGGCGCTGGCGCCTTCTTCGCCCGACAGCGTGACATAGGCGCGCGGCTTCTCGCCGTGATAGGCATCGGGCACGCCGATCACCAAAGCTTCCTTCACTGCGGGATGTTCGAGGATCACATCCTCAACCTGGCTCGGGAAGACCTTGAACCCGCCCACGGCGATCATGTCCTTGATCCGATCGACGATCTTGAGGAAGCCGTCCTCGTCGATTGTCGCGACGTCGCCGGTACGCAGCCAAATCTTGCCGTCGCGTTCGATCAGCACTTCGGCGGTCGCTTCGGGCCGGTTCCAATAGCCGCGCATCACTTGCGGCCCGTGCACCGCCAGTTCGCCCGGTTCTCCCTCGGGCGCGAGCTGCGCCGGATCGCCCTTGTCGAGCAGGATCACTTCCGTGCCCGGCAGCACCTGGCCGATGGTGCCGCGCTTGCGCATCCCTTCATAGGGATTGACCGACACCACGCCCGAGCTTTCGGTAAGGCCATAGCCTTCGACTAGCCGGACCCCGCTCAATTCCTCGAACTTCGCATGCACCGGCGCGGGCATCGGCGCGCCGCCCGAAATGCAGACCTTGAGCGAGGAGAAATCCGTACGGCCGAAATCGGGGTGGTCGAGCAGCGCCTGGAACATGGTCGGCACGCCCGGAAAGCCGGTTGCGCCATAGCGCTGGATCGTCGCCAATACCTGCCCGGCCTCGAAACGCGGCACCATGGCGATCGACGCCCCGCTCGCCACCGCATGGTTGAGCAGCGCAGTATTGGCGAAGACATGGAAGAAAGGCAGCGCGCCCAAGAACACTTCGGTTTCGGGGTTGGCGAAGGGATTGATCGCCGTAACCTGCCGCGCGTTGATCGAAAGATTGGCATGGGTGAGCATCGCGCCCTTGGGCACGCCGGTTGTTCCGCCGGTATATTGCAGCAGCGCGAGATCGTCAGGCTCGATCGCCACTTCGGGGCGAGCCGCATCAGGCTTGCCGAGCGCTTCGCTCCAGCGCCGCACCGCCGCGCCATAGGCAATCTTGGCGATCTTGCTGCGACCCAGCGTCTTGAGCGCCAGCCCCTTGTACCAGGGGAGCATCTGCACCAGCGAGCCGACCACCAGCGTTTCAAGCGCGGACTCCTCGAGAACCTGATGCGCCGTACGGTAAAGCTCGGGCACGTCGAGCGTCACCAGCAGCCTTGTGCCCGAATCCGCCACTTGGTGGCTGAGCTCCTCGATCGTGTAGAGCGGCGAGAAATTGACCACCACCGCGCCCGCCATCATCGCGCCGTAATAGGCAGAGGCGTAGATCGGGACATTGGGCAGGAACAGCCCCACCCGGTCGCCGCTCCCGATCCCCATATCGCGCAAGCCGGCGGCAAACCGGCACGCCTCCTGATGGATTTCGCGATAGGAGTAGTCGCGCCCGAGGAAATTGAGGAAGCGCGCGCTTCCCCGCCATGCAACGGCGCGGTCGAACAGCTCGGGCAGGGTTAGCGGCTCGAAGTGCGTGTCCCACGGGGTGGGATGACAGTAGTGCGACCTGCTTACATCCATGTAAGCAGGATGACCTATCCCCCGCTAGTGCACAAGCAAAAAGCGGAGATTTTGCCGTAGCTTATTCGCTGCCCGCTGCTTCGTCGGCTTCGGCGGCGCGCTTCGCGGCAAGCCATGCCTCGGCTTCGGCTTCCTGCGCGGCTTCGGTGGCGGCGGATTCGGCGGCATTGCGCTCGGCGCGCAGTTCCTCGATCAGCTTTTCCTTGTCGCTGCGGGTATCGCCGCCTGCGACGTCTTCAGCCTGGATGCCGGCGCGCTTGGCGGCCTTGGCAACCACGGCGTCAAGCTCGCGCTGCGAGCACAGGCCCAGCGTAACCGGATCCTTGGGCTGGATGTTCTGGATGTTCCAGTGAGTCCGCTCGCGGATCGCGGTGATGGTGTTGCGGGTCGTGCCGATCAGCTTGGAGACCTGCGCGTCCGACACTTCGGGGTGGTTGCGCAGGATCCACGCTATACCGTCGGGCTTGTCCTGCCGCTTCGACACCGGTGTGTAGCGCGGGCCCTTGGTGCGGGTGACCTCGACCGGAGCCTGCTGCATCTGCAGCCGGTATTCGGGATCGGCCTGGCCGCGTTCGATCTCTGCCTGGGTCAGCTCGCCCGAATGCACCGGATCGCGCCCGGTATATTTGCTGCCGGCCAGATCGTCGGCCATCGCCTGCACTTCGAGGATATGCAGGCCGCAGAAATCGGCGATCTGCTCGAAGCTAAGCGCGGTGTTGTCGACCAGCCAGGTGGCGGTGGCGTGCGGCATCAGCGGAGTGGGCTGGGCCATGATGAAGCTCCCATCGATTGAATTGGGCGTAAAAATAGAAGGGCCGCCCCTTGCGGAGCGGCCGTTGTGGCGGGGTAGATAGGGGAGAGTGGTGGATTCGGCAAGCGGAATGGCCGCTGAGGGCGAATCCGGGGCTCAGGCGGGGAGCGCCCCCGCGAGCTGTTCGGCCTCTTCCTCCAGCGCCGCCAGCCCCTGCAGGAACTGCACGCTGGCTGCTTCCCAGCTGAAGCCGGCGCCATAGGCGGCGCAGTCCTTGCGATCGCAATAGCGTGCGGCGTCGATTGCGCGATAGAGCTTGTCGGACAGCGCACCCACCTCGTCGGTCACGATGTCGAGCGGCCCTGCCACCGGAAACGCCGCGACCGGCGTACCGCAAGCCAGTGCTTCGATCATCACCAGGCCGAAAGTGTCGGTGCGGCTGGGAAAGACGAATACATCGGCCCCGGCATAGCAGCCCGCGAGCTCGCGCCCGGTCCGCTTGCCGAGGAAGATCGCATCGGGGAAGCGCTCCTCGAGATCGGCGCGCGCGGGGCCGTCGCCCACCACCACCTTGGTGCCCGGATAGTCGCAACCGAGAAATGCCTCGATATTCTTCTCGACCGACACGCGCCCGACATAGAGCAGGATCGGGCCTTCGAGCCCGACATATTCGGGCGGCGGCGGCGCGTCAGGCGAAAAGCAGTCGAGATCGACCCCGCGGCTCCAGTGATGGAGCGGCCCGATGCCTTGCTCGTGCAATTCGCGCCGGATCGTCTCGGTCGCCACCATCACGCGCTGCGCGGGGCGGTGGAACCAGCGGATGTAGGGCCAGAAGTACTTCGCCGCGAGGCCTGTGCGCCGCGCGAGATACTCGGGAAACTGCGTATGATAGGCAGTGGTGAAAGGCACGCCATGCCGGGCGCAGAAATTGCGCGCGGCGAGACCTAGCGGGCCTTCGGTAGCGATATGGACCGCGTCGGGCGCAAGCCGCGCCAGCCGCCGCCCGACCGAACCGGGAGGCGCCAGCGCCAGCCGGATCTCGGGATAGGTCGGGCACGGCATCGAACGGTAATTGTCGGGCGAGATGACTGCGACTTCGTGTCCCCAGCGCCGCAGGATGTCGTACGTCGTCGCCAGCGTGCGCACCACTCCGTTCATCTGCGGGTGCCATGCATCGGTGACGACCGCGATGCGCAAGGGCGCGTCGGGCGACCAGAACATGTTCATGCAGCCTCCCTGCACGCGGCGGGTTCGGAATCGGCTTCCGCCGGCGCCTCTTCGGCCTCGCGGCGCGCCACTTCGTCCGGCCAATGGAGGATCTCCATCCGCCCGTCGAAATGTTCGACCAGCGCGTTGCAGCCTTCGACCCAGTCGCCGTCGTTCCAATATTCGATCGACTTGCCGTGCTGGGTGAACTCGCGGAATTCGGCGGTGTGGATATGGCCGCAGACCACGCCGTCGACCCCGCGTTCGGCCGCGGCCTTGGCCACGACCTGTTCGTACCTTCCGATGAATTCGACCGCGTTCTTGACCTTGTGTTTGGCCATCTTCGACAGCGACCAATAGGGCAGGCCGAGCTTGCGGCGCGCGAGGTTGACCCAATGGTTCAGCCCCATGATGAAATGGTAGAGCGCGTCGCCCACAAAGGCGAGCCAGCGGTGCGCGAGCATCACCGCATCGAATTCGTCGCCATGCAGCACCATCAGGCGGCGGCCGTCGGCGGTGTCGTGGAACGCGACGCGGCGGATCTCGACTCCACCGAAATTGAGCCCGGTGAACTGGCGGAACATCTCGTCGTGATTGCCGGGAATGTAGACGATCCGCGTGCCGCGCCGGGCGCGCTTGAGCACGCGCCACACAATGTCGTTGTGCTCGGCGGGCCAGTAGAACTTCTTCTTGAGCCGCCAGCCATCGATAATGTCACCGACGAGATACATCGTCTCGCTGTCGGTATGGTCGAGGAAGTCGATCAGCAGTTCGGCATTGCAGCCCTTGGTGCCGAGATGCACGTCGCTGATCCAGATTGTGCGATAACGGCGGCGGCGGATTCCTTCTGGTTCGGGCCGGCTGAGCGGCCGCACCGGGAAATTCGCGACGGGCGAGGAATGCGGGCCTTCGGCGGGGAGGGGAAGCGCGGGCGAGAATTGCTCGACCATGGTCTGTGCTCCTGCGACAAGCATCTGTCGCCGGACAGCCATGGCAGGGTTTTGTTACATCACGCGCGCAGTTCAGTGACGATTCGGGGAAAGCAAGTCAGCCCTGTGTCAGGCCCGCGTCAATCCATCGGCACGAAGCCGGGAAGCGCCTGGACCCGATCGAGCCAGCGGCACAGATAGGGATAGTCCTCCAGCCCGAAGCCGCCTTCCTCGGCGACATGGGTGTAGGCGAACAGCGCAATGTCGGCGAGCGTCACTCCGTCACCTGCCATCCAGTCGCCGCGCGACAGATGCTCGTCCATCAGCCGCAGCGCTTCGCAGCCGGCCACCCTTTTGGCCATGATTTGCCCGCTCTGCTGGATCGAGAGGTTCGCTTCGCCCACAAAATGCAGCCAGAAGCGCAGCGTCGCGACATTGGGTTCGTGATTATACTGCTCGAAGAACATCCAGCGCAGCATGTCGGCCTGCGCAAAGCGATCCGCCGGGATCAGCGCGCTGCCACTGGCGAGGTACCAGCAGGCCGCATTGCTTTCAGGCAGGAAGCGCGCGCCCGGCCCTTCGCCGATCTGCAGCACCGGGATACGCCCGTTGCGGTTGATGTTGGCGAGGAAGTCGGGCGTACGGGTCTCGCCCTTCATGATGTCATATTGCAGCGTCTCTAGCGGCAGGCCGAGCAGCGCAGCGGTGAGCCGGATCTTGTAGCAATTGCCGCTGCGCGGATCCTCATGGAGGGTATAGGTTTCAGTCATCGACCGATGATGTCACGCCCAGCGATGCCCAGCAATCCCCCAGCTGCAGGGTTACCCTGTAGCAGCCGCGCCAATCCGGATCGATGCGCTCAAGCAAGGCCGCTTCTGCCGCCCCAAAGGCATAGACGGAGACCCGCTCCATATCTGGCAAGTCGCGCGAACGGAGATTTTCCAGCTGGCCGGACCAATAGGCTTCCGCATCCACTGACCATTCGCCGCCTGCCCGGCGCGCGATTTCCACTTCGGTCCATCGTGCCACGCCTTCCTTCCAAAGCTGGAAGTCGTAGTAGCGCCAGTTGCGATCGCCCGCTGCAGTGGCAAATGCAGTGCGCTTTGCGAGATATTGCTGCGTCGCTGCGAGCAGGTCTTGGTCGCTGGCGTTCAATGCGGCCAGCAATGCATCGGCAGCCGCGCGATAGGCGGTCGCAACATCACGGTCCTGGTATGGAAAGGGATACTGGATCATCCACATGCCGCTCTGGTCGCCGTCCGACAAATCAAGCGCTTCGGTCCGGTCGTAGTAGCCGGGCAGTTGGCCCTGCCATTGATGGAAATGCTCGTGCAGGATTGTCCTTCGCCAGGCAGCGCGGGAAAGACCGGTCGCATCCGGCGAACCCATCGCGATCACCTCGCCCGGCCCGAAGATCGGCATGGCCGCCAGAAGCGCCGGCCGGCGCCAGCTTGTCGGGCCTTGTTTGACCGAACACCCGGTCGCGGCGTCTTGCCCGAGCGCTTCGAACCCGGCAGGCGTCCGGCTGTCACACAGCAGGTATTCGGCCTCTTCGGTGACAAAGAGGAAGGAAAACGGCGCCGAGGTGAAGCCCGGCCAGACCGCATCGCCGGAAGCGGCCACGATTCTGGTAGCTGCAATGTCTTCGGAGATGTCCGGCGGGAGCGCGGTTCCGCCAGCAAGAATTCCAAGTAGAGCGGCGAACATCCCGGGACTCCCTCGTTGCCCTAACGAACTTGTCGGCCCAAGCCTCTGAATGCACGATGAATTTTAGCTACCAGCGACCTTAAGCACGATCTTGCCGATATGGTCGCCTGCTTCCATGCGGGCGTGCGCAGCGGCGGCATCGGCCAGCGGGAACACCGCATCCATCACCGGCCTCAGTTCGCGCGAAGTAAACAACGGCCAGGCGTTCTCCGCAATCTCGTCAGCCAGCGCGGTCTTGAACGCATCCGAGCGCGGGCGCAGCGTCGACCCGGTCAGCGTGAGGCGGCGGCTCATCACCACCGCCATGTTGATCGTCGCCTGCGCGCCGCCCAGCACCGCGATGGTGACGTGGCGGCCGTCTTCGGCAAGGCATTTGAGGTTGCGCGGCACATAATCGCCCGAAACCATGTCGAGCACGACATTCACGCCCGCGCCGCCAGTGTATTCCTTCACCGCCTCGACAAAATCGCTTTCGCGGTAATTGATCGCAAGGTCCGCGCCGATCTCGCGCGCGGCAGCGCATTTGGCCTCGTCGCCGCAAGTCGCGATCACTTCCAGCCCGAATGCCTTGCCAAGCATGATCGCCATCGTGCCGATGCCCGAAGTGCCGCCATGAACCAGCAGCCGGTCGCCTTCAGCCGCCATGCCGCGTTCGAACACATTGTGCCACACAGTGAACAACGTTTCGGGAAGCGCCGCCGCTTCGGCCAGCGGCATGTCGTGCGGCACCGGCAGGCAATGGCCCCATGGCGCGGCGCAATATTCGGCATAGCCTCCGCCAGGCGTGAGCGCGGCAACGACCTGGCCGACCAGTTCGCGCGGGACTTCGCTGCCCACCGCCACCACTTCGCCCGAAACTTCGAGCCCCGGCAGCGGCGACGCGCCGGGAGGGGCGGGATAGTGCCCGGCGCGCTGGATGCAGTCGGGCCGGTTGACCCCGGCATAGGCGACCTTGATCAGCACATCGCCCGGCTTGATCTCGGGAAGGGCGGTTTCGCGCAGGGTGAGCACTTCAGGCCCGCCGGGCGTGTCGAACCCAACAGCCTGCATCGTTTCCGGAAGCCCGCCTGCGCCCGCCTGACCCATTTTCCCCATCATCCCTGTTGCAAACGCCCTGTGTCTGCAAGGCGACAGTCGACACCTCTCCTTGCATCGACAGTGGCAAGTAGCTGTGCAGTGCATTGACAGCAAGCCACCCGGCTTGCGATGCTGCAGAAGTAATGCACGAAGACGACCTTCCCCGCCCGCGGGGCGACGCAGCGAGCAAGCTCGCAGCAGAGGATCTTTCACCCTATTCGATCGACGAGCTGGAAGAGCGGATCGCGCTGCTCGAAGCCGAGATCGCACGGGTCGAAAATCACCGTCTCAAATCCGCCGCACACCGCAATGCCGCCGATGCGCTGTTCAAGAAGCCCGATACATGAGCGCCGCCCGCGAGTTCCGGATTCGCAATTATGCGCGCAGGCCCCATATCCAGGGTGGCCGGGAATTCTCCCGGTCGTTTAACCATTCGTCTTCACTCTCTCCCGCAAGGGAGAGCTTCCGCCCCCTCCTGTAGAGTACCCCCATGCCCAGTTTCGCCCAGAACCTCGAAAGAACGCTGCACAACGCTCTCGGCAATGCTTCCGAGCGGCGGCATGAATATGCCACGCTCGAACATTTGCTGCTGGCGCTGATCGATGATGAAGACGCGGCGCAGGTGATGGCGGCCTGCGGGGTCGACCTCGCCGAGCTGGCCGAAGTGGTGAAGCAGTATCTCGACCAGGAATACCAGTCGCTGAAGACCGAGGATGGCGCCGATCCGCAGCCGACCGCGGGCTTCCAGCGCGTGATCCAGCGCGCGATCCTGCACGTGCAGTCCTCGGGCAAGGACACGGTGACGGGCGCGAATGTGCTGGTGGCGCTGTTCAGCGAGCGGGACAGCTATGCGGTCTATTTCCTGCAGCAGCAGGACATGAGCCGGCTCGATGCGGTGAGCTATATCAGCCACGGCATCGGCAAGGGCGGACGCCAGCTCGAATCGAAGTCGCCGCAAGGCTCGGATGAAGCGCAGGCGGAAAGCGGCGAGCAGGCCAAGGAAGGCGGCAACAAGAAGGAAACCGCGCTCGACCAGTTCACCGTCAACCTCAATGCCAAGGCAGAGGCCGGCAAGGTCGATCCGCTGATCGGCCGCGGGCCCGAAGTCGACCGCACGATCCAGATCCTGTGCCGCCGCAGCAAGAACAACCCGCTCTATGTCGGCGATCCCGGCGTGGGCAAGACCGCCATCGCCGAAGGGCTGGCGCGCAAGATCATCGAAGGCGATGTGCCCGAAGTGCTGCGCGACGCGGTGATCTATTCGCTAGACATGGGCGCGCTGCTTGCAGGCACGCGCTATCGCGGCGATTTCGAGGAACGGCTCAAGCAGGTCGTCAACGAACTCGAGCAGATGCCCGAAGCGATCCTGTTCATCGACGAAATCCACACCGTGATCGGCGCGGGCGCGACCAGCGGCGGGGCGATGGACGCTTCGAACCTGTTAAAGCCGGCGCTGTCCTCGGGCGCGATCCGCTGCATCGGTTCGACCACCTACAAGGAATTCCGCAACCATTTCGAGAAGGACCGCGCGCTGCTGCGGCGGTTCCAGAAGATCGACGTCAACGAACCGACCATCGAAGACACGATCAAGATCCTCAAGGGCCTGCGCAGCGCCTTCGAAAAGCACCACAAGGTCACTTACACGCCCGACGCGATAAAGACCGCAGTCGAGCTGTCGGCGCGCTACATCAATGACCGCAAGCTGCCCGACAAGGCGATCGACGTGATCGATGAAGTCGGCGCGATGCAGATGCTGGTGCCGCCCAGCCGCCGCAAGAAGAAGATCACCGCCAAGGAGATCGAAGCGGTGATCGCGACAATGGCGCGGATTCCGCCCAAATCGGTCAGCACTGATGACAAGAAGGCGCTGGAAAACCTCGAACGCGACCTGAAGCATGTCGTGTTCGGGCAGGACGAAGCGATCCACCGGCTTTCGACCGCGATGAAGCTGAGCCGTGCCGGGCTGCGCGATCCCGACAAGCCTATCGGCAGCTTCCTGTTCTCCGGCCCGACCGGCGTCGGCAAGACCGAGGTCGCGCGCCAGCTCGCATCGATCATGGGGATCGAACTAAAGCGCTTCGATATGTCCGAATACATGGAGCGCCACAGCGTCAGCCGCCTGATCGGTGCGCCTCCGGGCTATGTCGGTTACGATCAGGGCGGCTTGTTGACCGATGCGATCGACCAGAACCCGCATTGCGTGTTGCTGCTCGACGAAATCGAGAAGGCGCACCCCGACCTGTTCAATATCCTGCTGCAGGTAATGGATAACGGCCGGCTGACCGACCACCACGGCAAGACGGTCGATTTCCGCAATGTCGTGCTGATCATGACGACCAATGCCGGTGCGGCGCAAATGGCGACGCAAGGCATCGGCTTCGGCGATGTCAGCAAGGAGGATGCGGGCGACGAAGCGGTGAAGAAGATGTTCACCCCCGAGTTCCGCAACCGCCTCGATGCGATCGTGCCGTTCGCCTATCTCGGCAAGAGTACTGTCGGGCGCGTGGTCGACAAGTTCATCCTCCAGCTCGAACTCCAGCTGGCCGAGCAGAACGTGCACATCCAGTTCGACAAGGATGCGCGCGAATGGCTGGCCGACAAGGGCTATGACAAGCTCTATGGCGCGCGCCCGATGGCGCGCCTGATCCAGGAGCGGGTCAAGCAGCCGCTCGCCGAAGAGCTGCTGTTCGGCAAGCTGGCCGATGGCGGCGAAGTGCATGTCGGCATCAAGGACGGCAAGCCCAGCTTCGAGATCACGCCTGCTCCGCCCAAGGCCAAGCCGAAGCGCAAGCCCGCAGCGAAGAAGAAGCCTGCCCCGAAGAAGCCGACTGCCAAGCCCGAAGCTTCGGGCAATGACGGCGGCGACAGCAAGGGTTGACGACCGAGGCGTTTCGATTAAGTTGCAAATAACAACTTAGGAGAGCGCCGTGTCCCCTGCCGAATTCCTTCTTCCGACATATGACCATTTTCTGAGCACTCTGGCTGGGCTGGTCGAAAAGGCAAAGACTCACCCCAAGGGCGACAGCCTGCTCAGCGCAAGACTAGCAGAGGACATGCTCCCGCTGTCGACGCAGATCCGCTTCCTGTGCAACATGCCGGGCGAGCACCTGCGCACCCTGGCCGGAATCGAATTCGTTTCTTCCGACGCCGACGATGCAACTCTCGCAGATGCGGCCACCCGCATTTCGAAGGCCCGTGAATGGGTCACAAACTTCGATGTGACACAGATCAAGCCGACCGATGCGTCGGCCGGGTTCACCCTCCCCAACGGCATGGCTTTCGATCTCACGGCAGGACAATACATCCGCGACTGGGCGCTCTCGCAGTTCTATTTTCATATCATGGCTGCCTACATGATCCTGCGAAGCGAAGGTCTCGAGATCGGCAAGGCCGACTATGTGCCCTACATGCTGCAATATCTGCGCGTTCCGCAACCGGCCTAGAGCGATAGTTTTACCAGCTTGTTGCGCGATGTTGCGCCGTGCTGCAGCTCAATCTGAGACGGCGCGATGGACAGGGCGGCGGCGAGCAGGCGGATCACCGCGTCGTTCGCTGCCCCGTCGTGCGGCTTCGCGCGCGTCTTCACATGAACCACGCCATCGCGCAGCATAATCGTCTCGCTGCGTGCGCCAGGAGTCACCCTTAGCGACAGCCGCCCATCGCTATCGGCCAGCCGTGCGATTTCCTCTGCGGCAGGAACTTCTACCCTGGGTCTAGCCACCGAGTGCCTTGGCAATCGCATCGGCGTGGTGCTTTGCATTCTCGACATAATGCGCGGTGCCCATCCGCATCCCCGCGATTGCGGCGTCGTTGAGTTCGCGCAAAGGCTTGGCCGGGCGCCCGGCCCACAGCATGCGCGGCTCCATCACCTTGCCTTCGGTGAGCATCGCGCCGGCCGCGAGCATCGCCTCGCCGCCGATCACCGATTTGTTCATCGCAATCGCTCCAAGCCCCACAAAGCCGCGATCGTGGATCGTGCAGCCGTGGATCATCGCCATGTGTCCGATCAGCACATCGTCGCCGATGATCAGCGGCGAGCCATCCGGGTCGCCCGGGCGCGGCGGGTCGCAATGAAGGATGCTGCCGTCCTGCACATTGCTGCGTTCGCCGATCACGATCCGGCTGACATCGGCGCGCAGGACGCAATTGTACCAGATCGAGCTGTCCGCTCCGATCGTGACATCGCCAATGATAGTGCAGCCCGGCGCGATAAAGGCGCTGTCGTGAATCTGCGGAGTCTTTCCGTGGATCGGGACGATGTTGACGCCGGGCCGGTGTGTCATTGCTTCTGCTCCCATTGCTCGCGTGTCAGCATATACTGGATCGTGGGATTGTCCTCTGGAGCGAAATCAGGATCGTCGAAATCGAGATCGCGCCTACGCTCCATCCCAAGCTTCTCCATGAAGCGCCAGCTGGGTATGTTCCGGTCGCAGGTCAGCGCCACCAGATGAGGCACGCCAATAGTCCCAAAGGCCCAGTCGATCACCGCGCACATCGCTTCATTGGCATAGCCGTTGCGCCAGCGATCTTCGCGCACGAGCCAGCCAATCTCGTGATCGCCCAGGTTGGTCGCGTTCGGATTGTCGACCAGCTTCACCCCGCAATGACCGACCAGCTCACCGCTGGATTTCTCGATCATCAACATGAATCCGAAGCCGAACTGCGCAAACCAGGCCATCGATTTGGCGTGCTTGGCTTCGATCTCGTGCAGCTCCTTCACACCGCCGAGATGCTCCATCACTGTCGGCGTGTTGAGCACGCGGAATTGCAGTTCGGCATCGCTTTCGTCGATCCTGCGCAGCACCAGCCGCTCGGTCTCGATCACAATGTCACCCACGCTGCTTCTCCCATGTTTCGCGGTCTATCGAATAGACGATCAGCACCGGATCATCGACGTCCCAGCTCGCATCGGCAAAGTCGAGATCCTCGCGTCGGCGCATGCCAAGCCGCTGCATCAACCCCCAGCTCGGCACATTGCCATTGACGGTGAGCGCGACCACCTCGTCCGTGCCAAAGCGCTCAAAGGCCAGATCCAGCGCCGCAGTCGCGGCTTCCTTCGCATAACCCTGCCCCCAGGCGGTTTCGCGCAAGCGCCAGCCGACTTCGGTCGTGCCGATCGGCCCGCCTTCCTGATTGCACAACTTGAGCCCGCAGAAACCGAGGATTGCGCCATCCTCCTTGCGCTCGACCGCCCAGAATGTGTGGCCGTGATCGCGCGCGTAGCCCAGCAAGCGCTCCTGCACGGAAAGCCGTTTGGCCGCATCGCACACGCCGCCGAGCCAGCGCATCACGGCGGAAGTATTGGTCCCTTCCCAGAACTCCGCCCAATCCGCATCGCGCCAGTCGCGCAGTACCAGCCGTTCGGTTTCGTGACGAAATTCCGCCATCGGGTTCACCCGCCGAGCAGGCGCGCCGCGTGAAACGCGTGATAGCTGAGCACGCCGCTGCAGCCCGCCCGCTTGAACGCAAGCAGCGTTTCGAGCACCAGCGCATCGCGATCGCCCGCGCCCGCAGCCACCGCCGCCTCGATCATCGCGTATTCGCCGGAGACCTGGTAGGCGAAGACCGGCACTTCGAAGCGCTCCTTCACTCGCCGTACGATGTCGAGATAGGGCAGCCCGGGCTTCACCATCACGCTGTCCGCGCCTTCGGCAATGTCGAGCGCCACTTCGCGCAGCGCCTCATCGCCATTGGCGGGATCCATCTGGTAGGTCTTCTTGTCGCCCTTCAGCAGCCCGCGCGAACCCACCGCATCGCGGAACGGCCCGTAAAAGGCGCTCGCGTATTTCGCGGCATAACTCATGATCTGGACATTGGGGTGCCCGTTCATCTCTAGCGCCATGCGGATCGCGCGCACGCGGCCGTCCATCATGTCCGACGGAGCGATGATGTCCGCCCCGGCTTCGGCCTGGTTGAGCGCCTGGTCGACCAGCACCGCGACGGTATCGTCGTTCACGACATAGCCGCCATCATCGACGAGCCCGTCCTGTCCGTGGCTGGTGTAGGGATCGAGCGCGACATCGGTGAGGATGCCGATATCGCTGCCGCAGGCATCGCGGATCGCCTTGATCGCCTGGCACATCAGATTGTCGGGGTTGAGCGCTTCGGCGCCATCATCACTGCGCCTGTCGGCGGGCGTGTTGGGGAACAGCGCAACACAGGGAATGCCCAGCGCCGCCGCTTCCTTCGCGCGATGCGCAATCCCGTCGGCCGACCAGCGCGATACACCGGGCAGCGTGGCGATCGGCTCTTCCACGCCCGTTCCCGAAGTCACGAACAGCGGCCAGATCAGGTCGGCCGGAGTCAGAATGTTCTCGCGATGAAGCGCGCGGCTCCACTGGCTGGCACGGGTGCGGCGCATGCGCAAATTGGGATAGGATCCGCTCATGCGCGCGTGTTGCCGGATAATTGCGGCGGGCGCAATCGGGCGCTGGCGGTCAGCCGATCTTGCGCTTGTTGTCGATCTTCTCGATTTCGCGCTTGGGGGCGGCAATTTCGCTCGGTTGCAGCTCGAGATCTTCGAGCGCGGCGCCGGGCTCGATCATCTTGAGCTCAGACAATGCGGCGCGGAAGCTCATCAGCTCGCGTCCTTCGAGCTGCGCGCGAGTGACGAAATTGACCGTGCGCGGATCGACCGAGCGACCATTGCGATACATCTCGTAATGCAAATGCGCGCCGGTCGAGAGCCCGGTCGAACCGACATATCCGATCACCTGGCCGCGGCGGACCTGTTGGCCCGAATTCACCGCCAACCGGCTCATATGGCAATAGCGGGTCGAAAGCCCATTGCCATGGCCCAGCCGCACCGCGATGCCGCAGCCGCCCATCCGCCCCGCCGCACTCACGCGGCCATCGGTAACTGCAACGATTGGCGTGCCATATCGCGCGCTAAAATCGACCCCCGCATGCATCCGGCGATAACCGAGGATCGGGTGGCGGCGCATGCCATAGCCCGAAGTCAGGCGGCCTGGCACCGGTGAGACCATTCCGCCGCGCTGCTCGCCCACGCCCGAAGCCTCGAAGAAATTGCCATCCTGCCCCCAGCGCATCAGCTGGGTCTTGGGCTTCCCGTCGCGGTCGATCCCGGCATAGAGCACCTTACCCGCCTGCCGCTCGCCCGTCGCGGCGCGGCGATAGGCGACAATAATGTCGAACTCGTCGGTAGCGCGCACGCTGCGTTCGAGGTCGATCTGCCCGTCGAGCGCCTTGATGAATTCCTGCACCGCGCTGGTCGGCGCACCCGCAGCACGGGCGGAGCGATAGAGGCTCTGGCCCACCGTGCCGCGAATCCGCAGCGGCGTGTCGTCGACGCGGATCACATTGCGGCGCAGCGACAGATTGCCGTTATCGTTGAGCACTTCGAGCTCGAGATCGAAGCGCGCGCGGAAGGAAAGGTCGTCGAGCGGGCGCGAAGCCCCTGGCGCAGGTCGGCGCCCAAGCGTGATATCGATCGTGGTGCCCGGTTCTATCTGGTCAAGCGGCATTTCGCCCGCGACCAGCTCCTGCACCCGCGCGGCATCGCTTGGCCCCACGCCGGCGCGCTGCAGCATGCGGTCGAAACTGTCGCCGCGCGACAAAGTGGCTACCAGCTCGACCTGCGGACGCTCCGGAGCCGAAGCGAGCGGAATCACGCGCGGCCCGGCACCCATTTGCCGCCCGCTGTCGGCGCCCAGCGCCAGCGGCAGGATCATGTGGCTGCGGAATTCGTCGCGCGCAGTCTGGTCGATCGCCATTGCGGGCCGCGCTTCGAGCGGGGCGAAATCGGGCCATAGCGCCAGCGCCACTGCGCTGAGCCCCAGCATCGTGCCCAGCCCGCGGAACCAACGACGGCTGCCGATATCTTCCGCTAGATCGGGCGCGATATCGATCCCGTCGAGCCGCCGCGAGGCTTCGTTGCGCCATTCGTCGAAGCGCGCGCGCCAGTCCTCGACGCGCTTGAGCACGATCTTGCCATTGCCGGGGGAGGTGCTGGCCGATGCGCTGCCAGCAGGCGGCACGTCGCCGAAATCGAGGAAAGGTTCCTCGATCGCTGGCGCGGTCTCGCCCGGCAATTCGCGCAATTGCTCCAAAGCCCCAACTCCCTCGCGCCCTGCGAACCCCATGGTGCAGCGCGCTCAATGGCCCATTTCTTTCGCCGATCAAAGTAAATGCTGGCTTAATGCGCGATCAACCGAGTCCGCCAAGCGGCGAAATGTTGAGAAGCGCCCCATGCGGCATGCCGCGCGGTTGCGGGGGGCGCGGCGCGGTGCCACAAATGCCATTGTGAGCGACGGCACGATCAAGGCGGTCCTGGGCCCGACCAATACCGGCAAGACCCATCTCGCGATCGAGCGCATGTGCGGCCATTCGAGCGGGATGATCGGCTTTCCGCTGCGCCTGCTTGCGCGCGAAGTGTTCGACCGGGTCCGCGCGATCAAGGGCGACAAGATGGTGGCCCTGATCACCGGCGAGGAACGGATCGAACCGCCCGACGCACGCTATTTCTGCTGCACGGTCGAAGCGATGGACCGATTGGGGGGCGGGCATGCGTTCGTCGCGCTGGACGAGGCGCAACTCGCCGCCGATCCCGAGCGCGGGCATATCTTCACCGACCGGCTGCTCAACGCCCGCGGCCGCGAAGAGACGATGATCCTCGGCTCTTCGACGCTCGAACCGATGGTCAAGGCGCTGGTGCCGCGCGCCGAGCTGGTCGGGCGGCCGCGCTTCTCCACCCTCAGCCATGCCGGAAGCTGCAAGCTGTCGCGCCTGCCGCCGCGCAGCGCGGTCGTCGCCTTCAGCGTCGAGCAGGTCTACGCCATGGCCGAAGCGCTGCGCCGCTTTCGCGGCGGGGCGGCAGTGGTAATGGGCGCGCTTTCGCCGGAAACGCGCAACAAGCAGGTCGAACTCTTCCAGAACGGCGAAGTCGATTACATTGTCGCCACCGATGCGATCGGCATGGGGCTAAATCTCGACCTCGACCATGTCGCCTTCGCATCGCTCTCCAAATTCGACGGGCGGCGCCAGCGGCGGCTGACTCCTGCCGAGATGGGGCAAATCGCCGGGCGCGCAGGGCGGCACCAGCGCGACGGCACCTTCGGCACGGTTTCTGGGATGCGCGGCAGCACGGCTTCGCCGCCCGAATTCACAGACGAAGAAATCTACGCGATCGAAGAGCATCGCTTCGCGCCGCTGACGCATTTGTTCTGGCGCGAAGCCGAACCGCGCTTTGACGATCTCGCCACGCTGGTCGGCGACCTTGAGGCGCCCCCAGACGAACCGCAACTGCGCGCAGCACCCGAGGCAATCGACCTGGCCGTGCTCAATCGGCTGGCCGAGGAACCGCTGGCGCCAAGCATCAAGGGCGCGGGATTGGTGCGGCGCTTCTGGGAGGCCTGTTCATTGCCCGATTTCCGCTCGGTCGGCGCAGAACAGCACGCGCGCTTCGTCGCACGGCTGTGGCAGGACCTTTGCGAAGGCTATATCGGGGCGGACTACGTCGCCTCGCGCATCGCCGAACTCGACCGGACGCAAGGCGATATCGATACGCTGCAAGGCCGGATAGCCGCGGTGCGTTCCTGGGCCTATATCTGCCAGCGCCCCGACTGGGTATTGGCGCGCGACGAGATGTTCGCGCGCGCCCGCGCGGCCGAGGCTAAACTGTCGGACGCGCTGCATGCGCGGCTGACCGAGAGATTTGTAAACCGGAGGACTTCGCTCTTGATGAAATCGCTGGGCCAGGATGGCAGCGGCCTGCCGGTCGAACTCGCGCCAGATGGCGCGCTGACTGTCGATGGCGAACCGATCGGAAAGCTCGAAGGTTTCCGCTTCGTGGTCGCGCCGGACGCCACAGTGGCCGATCGCAAGATGTTGCTCGCTGCAGGCGAGAAGGCGCTGCCAGCCTTGCTGACGCAGCGCGCGCAATGGGTTGCGTCCGAAGGGCTTGGCGAACTCGAATTGTCCGAAGGCGCGATCCAGTGGAACGGCCACCGGCTTGGTCAAGTCGAACTGCCCGACGATTTCGGCAAGCCGCGCCTCGTTCCGGTGCGCGAGCTTGGCCTCTTGCCCGAACTCGAGCGCAAGCAATTCGAAGCCGCGCTGCTCGGCTGGCTTGAAGCTCAGCTTGAACCGCTCGCCCCGCTCCGCGCGCTTGCGGCGGCAGCGCGCGATCCGGCGGCGGGTTCCGAGGCGCGCGCACTGCTGCACACAGTGATAGCAGGACACGGCAGCGTCAGCCGCGAAGATGCCGGTTTGCAGCATTTGCCCAAGGAATTGCGGCCCTATCTGCGCAAGCTCGGCGTGACCTTCGGCGCGCTCGACATTTTCGTACCTGCGCTGCTCAAGCCTGCCCCGCGGCACCTGCTTCATGCGCTGGGGATCGACCGCCGCCCGCTCGAAGGGGCCATGCTGCCCGTGATCGGCGAGCAGCGGCGCTTGCCCGCGGGCTATCGACCGGCGGGCAGCCAGGCGATCCGCGTCGACCTGGCCGAAAAGATCCTGCGCGCCGCTTTCGATGCGCGCGCAAAGGCAACCGGGGCAGGTGGCAAGGGCAAACCGCCTTCGCAATTCGCGATCGACCTTTCGCTCCCGATCTCGATTGGGCTTGAAGCAGGCAATATCCCGCGCCTGCTCGGTAGTGCCGGGTTCAAGCGGCAAGGCGCCCGCGCGCTGGCAGAAGGCGCATTCGGCCCGCCTGCGCCCGACATGTGGAGCTGGCGCCCGCGTCGCCCCGGCGAACGCAACGATCGCGATGCACCCGCAGCCAAGCAAAGGCATGGCAAGCCGGGCCATAAGGGCCACGGCAAGGGAGGCGGCAAAGGAAAGCCAGCCGCGAAAGGCGGAAAGCCGCGCGAAAGCCAGCATGGCCCGGCACGCGCCGGCGGCGCCTTCGATGCGCTCAAGGAACTGCTCGGCTGATGGGCGAGGCGATGCGGATGGACCGGCTGCTGGTCTATCTGCGCTTCGCCCGGACGCGCAGCCGTGCGCAGGCGATGATCGCCGAAGGGCACATGCGGCTCAACGGCGTGCATGTGCGGCGCGGCAGCGAGGATGTGCATCCGGGCGACGTGCTCACCTTCCCGCTGGGGAACCAGGTGCGGATCGTGGAGGTTCTTTCACTGCCCGACCGGCGCGGCCCGCCCGGAATGGCGCGTTCGCACTATCGCGAGCTTGACCGCAGCGGAGAAAGCGCGATAGCAGCGGACGAAACACGCGATACGCAAGGGGAATCCGCCACATGACCTATGTCGTCACCGACGCCTGCATCCGGTGCAAATATACCGACTGCGTCGAAGTCTGCCCGGTCGACTGTTTCTATGAGGGTGAGACGATGCTGGTCATCAACCCCTCCGAATGCATCGATTGCGGCGTGTGCGAGCCGGAGTGCCCGGCCGAAGCGATCCTGCCCGATACCGAGGACGGCCTCGAAATGTGGCTTGAGCTCAACGCCCAATATTCGGCCGAATGGCCCAATATCACCAGCCAGAAGGATCCGCCGGCCGACGCCGACGAGCACAAGGGCGAGGAAGGCAAGTTCGAGAAGTATTTCTCGGCCGAGCCCGGCGAAGGCGACTGAGCCAGGCCCATCGCCCCCTGTGGGGCATGCATTGATACATCTCCGGATCGAGCCTCTCGCGACCGCTTCCGATAGCTTTCGGGGCGATTGCGCTTGCGACTCGCAATTTTGTTGCGGGTGTGCTATATAATCGATCAACCGCGCCGGATTGGTCCCGGCGCCCGGGTTGTAGCAGAGAAAGGCAAGGCCAAATTCTCGGATAGCTGGTGGCACGCGGCGCCTGCCTTTGCAGGCCCGGAAGGGTCCCTTCGACTGTCCATCAATGGCCTGGCCCAGAGAAAGGATTGTGCATGGCAAGCAAGGCTCCTGCCTTCACCGTCGGCGATTATGTGGTCTATCCCAAGCACGGCGTTGGCCGCGTGGTCGAGCTCCAGAACGAGGAAATCGCGGGCATGCAGCTTGAGCTGTATGTTCTGCGCTTCGAGAAGGAGCGGATGACGCTGCGCGTGCCCACCAACAAGGTCGAAGCGATCGGCATGCGCAAGCTGTCGAGCGACAAGACGCTCAAGGAAGCGATGGAAACGCTCAAGGGCAAGCCCAAGGTCAAGCGCACCATGTGGTCGCGCCGCGCGCAGGAATATGAAGCGAAGATCAATTCGGGCGATTTGGTGTCGATCGCCGAAGTGACGCGCGACCTGTTCCGCCCCGAAGACCAGCCCGAGCAGAGCTATTCGGAACGCCAGATCTTCGAAGCGGCTTCGAGCCGCCTCGCACGCGAACTCGCGGCGATGGAAGAAACCGACGAACCGACCGCACTCGGCAAGATTCTCGACGTGCTGCGCAAGCACGCGCCACAATATTACGACAACACCGAAGACGCCTGATCGACCGGCGACATTCGGAATTCGACGAAGGGCTGCCCGAAAGGGCGGCCCTTTTCGCATGGGCGGTTGATGTGGGTCCCATAGTGTATTACATGGGCAATACGGATTATGTGGTGGAGGAACCCATGCTGAACAAGCTGATCAAGCGCCTGGCGCCCGTTGCAGCGATCGCCCTTTCCGCGGCGGTGGCTGGCTGCAACGACATGAATATCGAAATCAATGGCGAGGAAGGCGTACCGCTGGCCGAACTCGACACGTCGGGCGATGCCCCGACCGAGTTGATCCTGGCCGGCCCCGACACGGTGGTGCTGAGCGAAGGCGACACGCTCGACATCGATGTCGAAGGCGATAGCGAAACGACCGAATTGCTCCGCTTCTCGCTCAAGGACGGCGCGCTCGCCGTGATGCGCAAGAACGGCAAATGGGATCACAGCGGCACGGCAATCGTGCGTGTGACCATGCCTGCCCCGAAGGAAATCGTGATTGCTGGCTCGGGCAAGGTCGAAGCGGCGACCATGGCGGATACCGCCGATGTCACCATCGCCGGTTCTGGTGAGCTGGAAGTTGCCACGCTTGCGGCAACCAAGGCCGATGTCACGATCGCGGGTGCAGGCACATTCACGACTGCCGGTACAGCGACGACGCTCGACCTGAATATCCTCGGTTCGGGCAAAGCCGACATGGCCGGGCTCAAGGTCGACAGCGCCGATATCACCGTCGCGGGTTCGGGCTCGGCCAGCTTCGCCTCGGACGGCAAGGTCGAAGCCAGCATCATGGGATCGGGCGATGTGCGCGTGATCGGACGTGCGACCTGCGAGATCAATGCGATGGGTTCGGGCACGCTCAAGTGCCAGCCCGGTGCCGAAGAGGCCGCACCGGCCGAATAACCGAAGCCAATTCGGCGCGCTTCATCGAGTGCCGCTGGACAAGCAATGGCCGCGTGTGGGACATCCAGCCCATGCGCGGCCTTCGCTTTCTTGCTCTCGCCCTGTCCTCCCTTGTCCTGAGCGGCTGCGTGGTTCGCGCCGCCGCTGACGTCGTGACCGCACCCGTCAAGGTTGCGAGCAAGGGCGTCGACCTTGCCACCACCAGCCAGTCCGAAGCCGACGAGAAGCGCGGACGCGAAATGCGCGAGCGCGAGGAAGAGTTGCGCCAGTTCGAACGCCGCTATGATCGACAGCTGGAGAAATGCCGCGAAGGCAATGATCGCGCCTGCTTCGAGGCGAAGGAAACCTACTCGGAAATCCAGATCCTGCTGCGCAACAACCCCGGGCTGGCCGCATCTCCCGAGCGTTGAGCGGGCAGAATCAGGCTGCGGCGCGCCGCAGTCGGTCGTTGATCGCCTTGCCGATCCCGCGTTCAGGAACCGGCGCCACGGCAATGCGTGGGTGCTCGCTGGCCGCGGCAAGATGCAAGCAATCGTAGAGCCGTGCGGCGGCTTCATCCAATTCGCCCGCCGCGGAAAGGGTGCAATCGCCCGCAACATCGCCAAAGCCGATCAGGAATTCGTCAGCTTCGGCATTGAGCGCGCCCAGCCGCACGGGTTTTCCGGGCGCATAATGGCTGGCTAGTTGGCCCGGAGACTCAATCCGTGCTTCAATTCTTCCCGCAGGAGTCTCCCCGCCAATTTTGCTTTCCGCACCGCCATAGCGCGCGCGCAGGGCCTCGACATCCACCGGGCCGGGTCGCAGCTCGTCCCAGCAGCCATCATTGCGGATAGCGACAATGGTCGATTCGACGCCCGCCGCGCAGGGCCCGCCGTCAAGCACCAGGTCGATCCTTCCGTCGAGCGAGGCGAGGACATGTTCGGGCCGCGTCGGGCTTATGAAGCCGCTGCGATTGGCCGAAGGCGCCGCCAGCGGGAAATCCACCTGCTCGAGCAATTGCCGCATCACCGGATGCGCCGGGCAACGCAAGGCGACCGTCGGCAGCCCGGCAGTCACGGCCGGTGCCAAACCTGCATCAGCGCGTAAAGGCAGGACCAGCGTCAGCGGCCCCGGCCATTCGCCCCGTGCAACATCCAACGCCACACCGGCGACATGCGCAAACCGCTGCGCCTGCTGCGCATCGCGCACATGCACGATCAGCGGGTTGAAATCAGGCCGGCCTTTCGCGGCATAGATCCGCGCCACCGCTTCGACACAGTCGGCGCGCGCCGCGAGGCCATAGACTGTCTCGGTCGGCACCGCGACCAGCCCGCCCCCGGCAAGAATCGCCGCCGCACGCGCGATTCCCGCAGCGTCCGCAGCTATCACTTCCGTAGCGTTCTTGCCGGTCATGCCCGCCCGCTATAGGTGGGGACGCGCAAAGCCAAGTTTTTTGCTGCGAGACAAGGATTCGACCGACGTGACTCCCTATACGCCGCCCACCCAGGACCAGCTGCTTGCCATCCGCGTCAACGCCGGGATCGACGAGCTCGCGCAGAGCGAGCGTTTCGGTGCGGCCGAACCCGATTTGGTCGAAGCGATCGTCGAAGGCGTGGGGCAGTTCGCGGCAGGCGAATTCGCACCGCTGAACCGCGTGGGCGACCTTGAAGGAGCGAAGCTGGAGAATGGCGTGGTCCGCCTGCCAGACGGTTTCGCCGAAGCCTACGCCGCCTATGTCGAGCAAGGCTGGAACGCGATCGCATCGCCGGTCGAATTCGGCGGGCAGGGCCTGCCCTTCACGCTCGCCTGCAACGTGCTCGAAAACCTCGGCAGCGCGAACATGGCGTTCAACCTGCTGCCAATGCTGAGTGTCGGCGCGATCGAAGCGCTCGAACATCACGGCTCGGACGCGCAGAAGGCGAAGTACCTTCCCGACCTCGTCAGCGGCAAATGGTCGGGCACGATGAACCTTACGGAACCGCAGGCGGGTTCGGACGTCGGCGCACTGCGCGCCACCGCCACGCCGATCGAACAGGGCGAGCACGCAGGCAAATTCCTGATCCAGGGGCAGAAGATCTTCATTACCTGGGGCGAGCACGAGCTGGCCGAAAACATCGTCCACCTGGTGCTGGCGCGCCTGCCCGACGCGCCCGAAGGCACGCGCGGGATCTCGCTATTCCTCGTGCCCAAATACCATGTGAAGGACGATGGCTCGCTCGGGCCGAAGAACGATCTGCGCTGCGTCAGCCTTGAGCACAAACTGGGCATCAACGCTTCGCCCACTTGCGTCATGTCCTATGGCGACAATGGCGAATGCATTGGCGAGCTGGTGGGCGCGCCCAATCGCGGGCTGATGGCGATGTTCACGATGATGAACAACGCGCGCATCAATGTCGGCAACCAGGGCGTGCAGATCGGCGAGCGAGCAACGCAGCAGGCGCTCGCCTATGCGCGCGACCGGGTCCAGTCGGCCCGCGCCGGTTCGCCTGACAAATCGCCTGTCGCAATCATCGAGCATCCCGATGTGCGGCGCATGCTGCTGCGCATGAAGGCGCTGACAGAAGGTGCGCGCGCGCTGCTCTATTATTGCGCAGGCCAGGTCGATCGCGGCACGCTGGGCAATCTCGCCGCAGGGCAGCGCGCCGAAGTGCTGGTGCCGCTGGTCAAGGCCTGGGGCACCGATGTCGGGGTCGAAGTCTCCGGAATTGGAGTGCAGGTTCACGGCGGGATGGGCTTCATCGAGGAAACCGGCGCGGCACAGCATTGGCGCGATTCGAAGATCGCCCCGATCTACGAAGGTACCAACGGCATCCAGGCGGCCGATCTCGTCACGCGCAAGCTCGGGCTCGAGCAGGGTGGCGTGGTCGAGGCGCTGATCGCCGACATTATCCGCGACAGTGCCGACGAACCCGCGCTGCGTGCGCTGGCCGAAGATTGTCGCGCGATCGCCACATGGATGGCGAGCGAAGCGAGCCTCGACGACCGGCTGGCGGGCAGCGTGCCCTTCTGCACCATGCTCGCGGTCGCAGTCGCAGGCTGGCAGCTGGCGAAGCAGGCACAGGCCGTGGCGGCGGGTGCTGCCCCCGCGCTGGTCGCAACCAAGCCGGTGACGACGCGCTTCTTCCTCGACCGGATCGTGCCCGAGGCGAGCGGCCTCAAGACGTCAGCCACCGCAGGGGCAGGGCTGCTCTACAGCCTCTCCGCCGAAGCGCTGGCAAGCTAAGGCGCAGGGCATGGCCGACCAGGGCGATCCGCTGGCACGCATTGCCGAGGCGCTCGAACGGCTGGCCCCGCCCGCGCAGGACAGCGCCGACTGGCTCCATCATGCAGGTTATGTCTGGAGCGCAGGCCGGGTTCGCGCCGTAGCGCAACTCGATGCGTTGCCGCTCGACCGGCTCAAGGCGATCGACCGGCAGAAACAGGCGGTGCGCGAGAACGTGCGGCGCCATGCGCAGGGCCATGCCGCGCATGACATGCTGCTGTGGGGTGCGCGCGGCATGGGCAAGTCCGCGCTGCTGCGCGCCTGCGTCGCCGCCGAACAGGCGGAAACCGGCGCGCGACTGGCGCTAGTCGAGCTCGATCCCGCCAGCCTCGATGCCCTGCCCGAGCTTTTCGCCGCGATCGGCATTCTTGAGCGGCGCTTCATCCTGTTTCTTGACGATCTCGCCTTCGACCATTCGTCCGACCAGGTGATGAGGCATTTGCGCAGCGCGCTCGAAGGCAGCCTTGCGCCGCGCCCCGCCAATGTGCGGCTGGCGGTGACTTCCAACCATCGCGCCATCCTTGCGCGGAGCAGCGAGGACCAGGCCGATCCGCTGCAGGAACGCGACCGGATGGACGATTCGCTCGCGCTGGCCGACCGTTTCGGCTTGCGGCTGGGCTTCCACCCCTGCTCGCAGGACGAGTTCCTTTCGATCGTCGCAGCACATGCCGTACCGCTGGGTGTGGAATGGTCGCCCGAGGAAGCGCTCAGCTGGTCGCGCGAACGCGGCCCGCTGTCAGGGCGCAGCGCATGGCAATTTGTGGTTGAACAGGCCGGTCGCGCAGGGAAAGCAATCTGACGCCGCGACTTCGCGCCCTATTGCACCGGGACGATGCGCTCCAGCTCCTCGCCGGTGAAAACCGCCTGCGGATCGCCCGATAGCTCGCGTTGCGGGCGGAGCGGAGCCGAGCGCACCCGCTCGATGCCCTTGCCGGGCTGCGCGCCCGGCGCATTGACCCGCCAGATGATGCCGGCCGTGTCGTCGCTCACCAGCAGCGAGCCGTCGCCCGCCCATTCGACCCAGGTCGGCCGGCCATGCGTAGTACCGTCGCCCTTGAGGAAACCGGTCAGCAGCGGAACGGGCTTGCCCTGCGGATTGCCGCGTGCATCGAAGGCGACATAGACCACGTCATAGCCGGAGGCCGGTTTGCGGTTCCACGAACCGTGGCGCGCGATAAAGGCCCCGCTGGCGAATTTATCGCCCATCAAATGGCCTTCCTGCGTGAAGACCAGCCCGAGCGCCGCGACGTGCGGGCCAAGCGCATATTCGGGCTTGCGCGCATATTCGACCAGATAGGCCGGGCGCGGCGCCTTGACGCGTTCGTCGAGATTGTCCTTCCAGTATACCCACGGCCAGCCATATTGCGCGCCCACGGGCACATTGGTGAGGTAGTCTGGCACGAGATCGCTGCCGAGCATGTCGCGCTCGTTCACAGTAGTCCACAGCTCGCCCGACCATGGGCTCCAGGCAAGCCCGTTGGGATTGCGCAGCCCGACCGCGAACTGGCGCTGGCGATTGGTCGTCAGATCATATTCCCAGATCATCGCACGGCCCTGCTCGACCTCCATCCCGTTCTCGCCGATGTTCGAGACCGAACCGACCGCGACATAGAGCAGCGTGCCTTCGGCGTTGAGTTCGAGATTGCGCATCCAGTGGCCTCCGCCCGGAGGAAGGTCCATCAGCTTGCGCGCCTTGCCGGTGACCTTGAGCGCGCCGAGTTCATAAGGATAGGCCAGCACTTCGTCGTGATTGGCGACATAGAGCGTGCCGTCATGCCAGCCCATGCCTGAAGGCGAATCGAGCCCACCCGCCTCGTCCAGGATCACTTGCTTCACTTCCGCAGTGCCGTCGCCATCGGCATCGCGCAGCAGCACGATCTGGTTGGGCGATTCGCCGGTTGCACCGGCGCGGCTCATCAGCAGATCGGCGATCCAGCCCATGATCCCGCCATCGCCATCGCTCTTGGGCGAACGCGCCAGTGCCGCCAGCACGTCGCCATTGGGCAGCGCCTGCAGCACGCGCGGATGTTCGAGCCCTTCGGCAAAGCGCGCGACCGCCAGCCCTTCGGCGGCTTCGGGTGCTTCGCCCTCGGCCCAGCCCACCGGCTTGGCGATGCCCAGCGTGGGGAAGGATTCGGCCTTGGGCTGCTCCAGCGTGGGATCGGTGCCTGCAACTTCGTCGACCGACAGGGTCGCGTTGTCGCCGCGCGCCAGCCACCAAACGGCAGCCCCCAGCAGCAGGATGATGACGAGAAGGGCGATCAGGATCTTGCGAGTTGTGCTCATGAAGCAAGCGAATAGGCCAGCCGAAGGGGCGCGGCAATCTCCCTCTTGCACGGGCCGGGCTTGCCTTCGCCGCGCGGGGCACTAGATCGCTCGACACGATGTATGATTTTCGCCCAGATCCTTCGCTCGAGCCTGCAGAACGCTATCGCCAATTGTGCGACGCTGCCGATGCCCTGACCCAGGGCGAAAGCGACGGCGTGGCCAATATGGCCAATGTCGCAGCGCTGGTGTGGGAGTTCCTGCCCGATCTCAACTGGGCGGGTTTTTACCGGATGGTCGAAACCGGCACTGGAGCGGAACTGGTGCTTGGCCCCTTCGTCGGCCGGCCCGCCTGCATCCGCATCCCGCTGGGCAGGGGCGTTTGCGGGGCAGCGGCGGCATCGGGCGAAACGCAATTGGTCGAAGACGTTCACGCCTTCCCCGGACATATCGCTTGCGACGCAGCAAGCCGGTCGGAAGTGGTGGTGCCGGTGAAGCGCAATGGCGAGGTTGTGGCTGTGATCGATCTCGACAGCCCGCTCCCGGCGCGATTCACAG
This sequence comes from Altererythrobacter sp. Z27, assembly GCF_052683155.1. NCBI lineage: Bacteria > Pseudomonadati > Pseudomonadota > Alphaproteobacteria > Sphingomonadales > Erythrobacteraceae > Altererythrobacter > Altererythrobacter sp. Z27. The sequence goes on from NZ_JBQYMC010000001.1 coordinate 2,017,709, forward strand.
AGGACGACGCAGCGGGAATCGAGGCCTTGGCCGAAATTCTCGCGTCACGGATCTAGTTACTCCGGAAATTCCTGCTGAATTTCAGTTGGTTGGGTGGCAAAGTTGCGCGGCGCAACTTCTCGCTCAGGTCTTCAACCGGAAAGTCGCGCGGCGCGACCTGTCGTTTCGCTAGATATCGCCGCCGGTTAGCCGCTGGCAGATCAAATCGAGCTGGTCGAGCGTGCGATAGCGGATCGTCACTGCGCCCTTGCGCGGGTCGGTCTCGGTCTTGATCCGCACCGTCAGGCCCAGGAATTCCTCGAGATGCGCCTGCACCGCAGCGATATCGGCATCCTTCGCGGGATCGCGGGTGTTGCGGTTGGCGGATTTGCGCGGTTTGGGCGCTGCATCGCCGCGGACGAGTTGCTCGACTTCGCGCACCGAGAGATTGTCACGCACCGCCTGCTTCGCAAGCGCGATCGCATCGTCATGCCCGATCAGCGCGCGCGCATGTCCCATCGATAGCGTGCCTTGCTCGACCAGATCGAGCACTGCATCGGGCAGCGCCAGTAGGCGCTGGAGGTTCGCAACGTGGCTGCGCGACTTTTCGACCATGCGCGCGATATCGGCCTGGGTCAGCCCTTCATCATCGCTCAGCCGCTGATAGGCACGCGCTTCCTCGACCGGGTTGAGATCCTCACGCTGGATGTTCTCGATCAGCGCGAGCGCCATGACTTCGCGCTCATCGAGTTCGCGCACCAGTGCAGGAATCTCGTGGAGCCGCGCCTTCTGCGCCGCGCGCCAGCGGCGTTCGCCCGCCACCAGCTGGTAACGGCCTGCGCCGCGCGGACGCACGATCACCGGCTGGATCACCCCGCGCGTGGCGATCGACGCAGCAAGCTCATCGAGCGCAGCCTCGTCGAAATGCTTGCGCGGCTGCCCGGGTAGTGGCTCGATCGCCGAGACAGGCAGCGATGCGAGACCCGAAGTCGCGTAAGATTCTGTTTTCGCGCTGTTTTCACTCGAAACATCGCCTAAAGGCTGCGCCAGCGGCTCTTCGCGCCGGGTTTCGCCCAACAAGGCACCCAGCCCGCGACCGAGCTTCTTCTTGCGGTCGGCCGCGGGGACGCCCGGCACCGAAAACCGGATCGGATCGGTCGGGTTGCTCATGCGGCCTTCCTTTCGCGGGGCAAGCGCCCGATGAGTTCGCGCGCCAATGCGATATAGGCGCGGCTGCCGGCGCAGGAGTGGTCATAGACCAGTGCTGGCAGGCCATGGCTCGGCGCTTCGGACAGGCGCACATTGCGCGGGATCACGGTGTCGAACACCAGGCCCGCGAGGCATTCGCGCACATCGTCCGCCACCTGGTCGGTCAGGCGATTGCGGCGATCGAACATGGTGAGCGCCACGCCGATGATGCCAAGTGCGGGATTGAAGCGCTGCTGCACCTGCTCCACCGTCTGCAACAACTGGCTGAGACCCTCGAGCGCGAAGAATTCGCACTGCAGCGGCACCAGCAATGTATCGGCGGCCGAAAGCGCGTTGAGCGTGAGCAGGCCGAGCGAGGGCGGGCAGTCGATAAAACAGATATCGTGCCCGCGATGCGCCGAAAGAGCAGTGGCAAGGCGCGAAGTCCGTTCCTCTACCGAAACCAGCTCCACCTCTGCACCGCTCAGATCCACCGTCGCCGGAACGATATCGAGTCCGGGAATGCTGGTAGCGACCATCGCATCCTTGAGCGGGATTCCGTCGATCAGCACGTCATAGCTCGAAGCGACGCGCGCAGCGGTGCCCACGCCCAGCCCGGTCGAGGCATTGCCCTGCGGGTCGAGGTCGATCAGCAGCGTGCGCCAGCCGATCGCCGCCATCGCGGTGGCGATATTGATCGCGGTCGTGGTCTTGCCCACCCCGCCCTTCTGGTTCGCAATGGCTATCGTGATCATCGGCTGCTTTCCGCCTTCCCGCACTCAAGTGCTTACGATGATCCCCGCCTCTGCATCGGTCAAGGAGTGTTCCACGTGAAACATCCGACGAATCTTCGCAGGGATTGCTTCCAGTTCCTGCGCCGCCGAGCGCCCCTTGGGCAACAGGTAGGTGGTCGCCTTTGTGGAAAAGGGTGCGGATAGTTTGAGGAGTTTTGGCAGCGGCGCGAAGGCGCGTGCCGAAATGACACGCGCCGCGAAGGGTTCGACCAGTTCGAGCCGCTTGCCTTCGACCCGGCACAGCGGAAGCGCGAGCTTTTCCGCCATTCGCTCGAGCCATTCGACGCGGCGCGCGCGTGATTCGACCAACACCACTTCGCGTTCGGGCTCCAGTGCGGCGATCACCAGGCCGGGGAAGCCAGCCCCCGTGCCAAGGTCGAGCCAGGCACCCGATGTTTCACGTGGAACAAATCGTAGCAATTGGGCGCTGTCGGCGATATGGCGCTGCCATACCTGCGCCTCGGAAGGTCGAGAAATCAGGTTCTGGCGCTGGTTCTCGGCGACAAGCTCAGCAATCAGCGCTTCGAGCCGCTCAATCGCGGCCCGATCCGCGATCTGCTCGACATAGCGCCGCGCCGACGCTTCATCGGTCAATATCTGCCCGGTCATGCTGCCCTCTGCCGCCGGCGCGCATGGACAAGCAGCGCCGAAAGCGCCGCGGGCGTGATTCCGGGCACCCTTCCCGCAGCCGCAAGATTGGCCGGTTTCGCCGCCCCAAGGCGTTCGACCATCTCGTTCGACAGCCCCGGAACCTCGCCAAAGGGAAAATCGCTTGCCAGTTCAAGCGCTTCGCTTGCCCGCAAATCGCGCAATTCGGCATCCTGCCGCGCGAGATAGGGTGCATAGGCGGCATCCTCTGCCATTTCGGCAATCAGCGGATCTTCGGACGAGAGTTCTTCCTCCAGCCATTGGCTCAGATCGGCCAAGCCCACCCCGTCGTGCCGCAGCCACTCGCTCACTTGCTTGACCCCGCCATCGCGCCGCACCGGCAGGCCCGCCTCGCTCAACTCGCGCGCATGGATCGCAGTGTCGAAATGCCCGGCCAATGCCGCGCGTCGTTCTTCGCGGCGCACAAACCATTCCGCCCGCTCCACACCCACACACCCCGCTTCGATCCCCAGTGGCGTAAGCCGCGTGGAAGCATTGTTGGCGCGAAGCCGCAGTCGGTACTCGGCGCGAGCAGTCAACATGCGATAGGGTTCGCTCACGCCCTGCAGGGTCAGATCGTCAACCATCACTGCGATATAGCTGTTTGCACGGCCGAGTTTTGGCGCCTCACGGCCCAAAACTTGCGCTGCGGCGTGGAGCCCCGCCACAAGCCCCTGCGCCGCCGCCTCTTCATAGCCGGTTGTGCCATTAATCTGCCCGGCACAGTAAAGCCCCGGAATCGCGCGCAATTGCAGGTCCGCCGTGAGTGCCCGCGGATCAATGTGATCGTATTCGACCGCATAGCCTGGCACTTCCATCACAACCTGCTCAAGCCCTGGCATCGCGCGGAGCATGGTGAGCTGGACATCGGCCGGCAAGGAGGTGCTGATCCCGTTGGGATAGACCAAATGCGTGCTCAACCCCTCAGGCTCGAGGAACACCTGGTGCCCTTCGCGATCACCGAAGCGATGGATCTTGTCTTCGATGGAGGGGCAATAGCGCGGCCCAGCCGCTCCGATCGCCCCGGTAAATAGCGGGGAACGGTGGAGGTTCGCACGGATCGCTTCGTGCGCAGCCTCAGTGGTGCGTGTGATCGCGCAGAAGATTTGCGGATTGGCGCGACACTCGGTGAGTGGCGACATGGTCCAGTGATCGGGATCGGAGGGCTGCTCTTCGAGACTGGCCCAGTCGATCGTGCGCCCGTCGAGCCGGGGAGGCGTGCCCGTCTTGAGCCGCGCCATCGGCAAATCCGCACCGCGCAGCTGCGCAGCGAGCTTTTGCGCCGAATTCTCGCCGATCCGACCGCCTTCGAAGCGTTCCTCGCCGCGAAACAGCGTTCCCCCGAGGAAGGTCCCGGTGCACAGGATCACGGCCGCCGCCTCGATCGCCGTGCCGCCGGCCAATTCCAGCCCGGCAACACGCCCTTTGGCTAGCCGGAGCGCTGCCACTTCACCCTCAATCAGCTCCAACCCAGCCTGCGCCTTGACCGCGCACTGCACCGCAGCCTTAAACAGCACGCGGTCGGCCTGCACGCGTGGGCCCCAAACAGCGCTCCCCTTCGAGCGGTTGAGCATGCGGTAATGGATTGCCCCGGCATCGGCTGCGCACCCGATCACCCCGTCGAGCGCATCGACTTCACGCACCAGATGGCCTTTCCCCAGGCCCCCGATCGCCGGATTGCAGCTCATCGCGCCGATTGCATCGAGATCGAAGCTCACCAGGCCCGTGCGCGCACCCATGCGGGCGGCCGCACAGGCCGCCTCGACACCGGCATGACCGCCGCCGACCACAAGCACGTCGAAGCTACGCATATCGCGCCGATACAGGCGCGCTGGCGCGGGGTCAAAGAACTTTCGCGAGAGCGGGGACGCGATGTTTCACGTGAAACATCGGGGTGTTGCCGCCTATTTCCCGATGCAGAAGCGCCCAAACAACGCGTCGAGCATATCCTCCGTAGTCGCTCGCCCCACCAGCCGGTCGAAAGCGAGGCGCGCCCGGCGCAGGCATTCGGCGATGATGAGGGGGTCAGACAGCTCACTGGCCTCGCTCAACGCAATATGGGCTTCGGCGAGCAATCCATGCTGGCGTGCGTTGAGCGCGGCCTCTCCGGGCTTGGGCATCAATTGACGCGCCTTTTCTATCAGCGCTGCCTTGAGTGCGCCGAGATTTTCTCCGGTCCGCGCGGAAACCCGCCAATCGGGCGCAGATTTAACCGGATGCGCATGATTGTCGATCTGTGCTTCGACTTCCCAACAACCCTTCGGCCCCTCGTCTTCCGGGCCCAACCAAAGAACCAGATCGGCACGTTCGAGTTGTTCGCGCGCACGCCCGATCCCGATCGCTTCGATTTCGTCACCCCCACCCTCATGCAGGCCCGCAGTATCGACGAAAGTGAAGGGAATTCCGGCGATAGCTACCGAGCGTTCGATCACGTCGCGCGTGGTCCCCGCAATCGGCGAGGTGATGGCCGCCTCACTCTCAACCAAAGCATTGAACAAAGTGGATTTTCCAGCATTTGGCGGCCCGGCGAGCACCACACGGAAACCCTCTCCCAGCCGTTCCGAACGCGGCCGCGCAAGCCATTCCGCCAGTTCGCCCGCCAATTGGTCGAGACGCGCGCCGAAATCGGCCCCCAACCCGCCGACATCGTCTTCATCGGCAAAGTCGAGCGCCGCCTCGACTTCGGCAGAGAGCCGCAACACGCCGTCGCGCCACAATTCGACCCGCCGCGAGAAACCCCCGCCCACCATCGCGATTGCCGCGCTGCGCTGGAGCTCGGTTTCGGCGCTGAGCAAATCCGCCAGCCCTTCAGCCTCGGCAAGGTCGATCTGCCCGTTGGCAAAGGCTCGTCGAGTGAACTCGCCCGGTTCGGCGCGGCGCAGGCCCGTCAGCGCCCCCAATTCGGCCTCGATCGCAGCAATGACCGCGCGCCCACCATGGCAATGCAGTTCGGCAAGATCCTCGCCCGTCGCGGTGTTCGGACCCGGAAACCATAGCACCAGCGCCTCATCGAGAAGCGCGCCGTCGCCACCCGAAAGCTTTGCCAGGCTGGCATGCCTAGGTTCGACATCGCGCCCCACCAGCGCGCGCAAAGCCACCCCAGCCGCCGGACCACTGATGCGGATCACGCCGATCGCGGCGGGCGGCGCCCCGCTGGAAAGTGCGAAGATGGTGTCGCTCATGCCCGGATGGTGCGCGGCCTAGTCGTCGTCAGACTTGGATTTCGAACCGGCACCACGCATGCCGCTTTCCATGAAGCTCTGGAACATCTTGAGCCCCATCTGCCCCATGGGTGCAAGCTGCTGGGCATACTCCTGCAACTGGTCGGGATTGGAGACCCCTTTCATCGCCTTGGCGATGCTTTCGACATAGATATTGTTGGCCTTCGACACATCGGGCAGCCCCATGAAGGCCCGCGCCTCTTCGGGCGTGCAGTCGATTTCGATATGGACCTTCATCGCACTTACTCCCTCCAACCTTCGGGAACCCCGTATCGCCTGACATATTTGGGTTTGGCAATCACCTGCGGCAAGCGATAAGCCGCTTTCACGCTGAATCAAAGGAGCAGCCGCAATGACCCAGTACGCGACGATCCCCACCTTCGACGGCAATGCCAACTTCGATGCCTATGTCGCGCGGCCTGCAGGCACACCCAAGGCAGCGATCATCGTGATCCAGGAGATCTTCGGGGTGAACCCCGGGATCCGCCACAAATGCGACAGCTGGGCAGCCGAAGGCTATCTCGCGGTCGCGCCCGACCTGTTCTTCCGCATGAAACCGGGCATCCAGCTCGACCCGGACGTCGAATCCGAATTCCAGGAAGCGCTCGGCTATTTCGGGGAATACAATCCCGATGACGGGGTGAAGGATATCGAAGCGACGATCCACTGGATCCGCCGTGTGGCCGGCGTGCGCAAGGTCGGCTGCGTCGGTTACTGCCTGGGTGGCAAGCTCGCCTATATGACAGCAGCGCGCACCGATATCGACGCATCGGTCGGCTATTACGGAGTGATGATCGACCAGATGCTGGGCGAAAAGCACGGCATCGCGCATCCCTTGCTGCTGCATGTGCCTACCGCAGACCATTTCGTCGGGCCCGAAGCGCAAGCGGCGATGCATGCCGGGCTGGACGATCATCCGCGTGTAACGCTCTACGATTACGAAGGGCTCGACCATGGTTTCGCCACTGAAAGCGGCAACCGCCGCGATGAAGCGGGCGCGCAGCTCGCCGACAGCCGCACGAAAGCCTTTTTCGCCGAACATCTCGGCTGAACATCGCGTATTTCAAGGAGCATCCAATGAGCATTGCAGCCGAGGGCCTCAAGCGCTGGCACGAAGTGATCGACGGCGGAAGCGATCCTGCCGCACTCGCCGCGATCATGCGCGACGATGCGGTGTTTCACTCGCCCGTCGTCCATACCCCGCAAGTGGGCAAGCCGATCGTGGTCGCCTATCTCACCGCAGCAGGGGCGACGCTGGGAAATGGCAGCTTCACCTATGTGCGCGAAGTTGTCGGCGAAGATACGGTCGTGCTCGAATTCACCACCGAGATGGACGGCATCCACGTCAACGGGATCGACATGATCACTTTCGACGAGGAAGGTTTGATCAAGGATTTCAAGGTGATGGTTCGCCCGCTCAAGGCCATCAACAAGGTCTGGGAAATGATGGCCGCGCAGCTGGAGCGACAGAAAGCGTAACTGGCTTGGTGCCTAGTTCAACGCCGCGAAATTGAGGATGATCCGCCGCAGGTTCGGCTCGATCTCGGCGGGCAGCTCGGCATCGAGAGTGGCCCTTCGTTCGGAGACCTGGTCGGCAATGCGGATATGCCGCATCAGCCAGTCAGGGCAGGCGCGCGTGGCAATCGAGATATCCTCGATGATCGAAACCCCGCCATGGCGCGGATCGGCTTCGATCTTGCGCATCACCCAGGACAGATCCTCGACATCGCCTTCGAGCAGCTGGAGGAAGTTGCGTCCATTATAGAGCAACAGGCCAGTGATGCCGCGCGCGGCATTGTTGCGCTGGCAGGCCTCAAGGATCAAAGCGATTTCCGCCGGGCCAATCCCGTCCGCCGTGCTGATATAAACATATTGGCGCAACATCGGCCCGGTGATAGCCGGATGGCGTCCAAAGGCAAGCGGGCCCGCACCGCAGCGGTGCGAGCCCCCGTAAGCCTTACTGGTTCATCGTCGCGAAAAAGTCTTCGTTGGACTTCGAATCCTTCATCTTGTCGAGCAGGAACTCCATCGCATCGATGGTGCCCATCTGCATCAGGATGCGGCGCAACACCCACATCTTCGACAGATTGTCCTTGCCCACCAGCAATTCTTCCTTGCGGGTGCCGGACTTGCCGACATCGAGCGCCGGGAAGATGCGCTTGTCCGCAACCTTGCGGTCGAGCACGATTTCGCTGTTGCCGGTGCCCTTGAACTCTTCGAAGATCACTTCGTCCATGCGGCTGCCGGTATCGATCAGCGCGGTGGCAATGATCGACAGCGAACCGCCTTCCTCGATGTTGCGCGCTGCGCCGAAGAAGCGCTTGGGCCGCTGCAGTGCATTGGCGTCGACACCGCCGGTCAACACCTTGCCCGAGCTCGGTACCACGGTGTTGTAGGCGCGGCCGAGGCGCGTGATCGAATCGAGCAGGATCACCACATCATGCTTGTGCTCGACCAGGCGCTTGGCCTTTTCGATCACCATTTCGGCAACCTGCACGTGGCGCGTCGCAGGCTCGTCAAAGGTCGAGGAAATCACTTCGCCCTTCACGCTGCGCTGCATGTCGGTGACTTCCTCGGGTCGTTCGTCGACCAGGAGCACGATCAGGAACACTTCGGGGTGATTGTCGGTAATCGCCTTGGCGATGTTCTGCAGCAGCACGGTCTTGCCGGTGCGCGGCGGCGCCACGATCAGCGCACGCTGGCCCTTGCCCTGCGGAGCGATGATATCGATCACGCGCGCGCTCTTGTCCTTAACGGTCGGGTCGACCGGGTCCAGCGTCAGCTTCTCGTCCGGATAGAGCGGCGTGAGGTTGTCGAAATTGGTGCGGTGGCGCACAGCCTCCGGATCGTCGAAATTGACGCTGGTGAGGCTTGTGAGGGCAAAATAGCGCTCACCATCGCGCGGGGCGCGGATCTCGCCTTCAACCGTGTCGCCGGTCCTCAGGCCCCATTTGCGGATCTGGTTGGGCGAAACATAGATGTCGTCGGGCCCGGCGAGGTAATTCGCCTCGGGCGAGCGCAGGAAGCCGAAACCGTCCTGCAACACCTCGATGGTGCCGACACCCATGATCTTCTCTTCATATTCCTCGTCTTCGGCGAGTTCGCGCAGGATGCTGAACAGCAAGTCCTGCCGGCGCATGGTCGACGCGCCTTCGACACCCAGCTCTTCGGCCATGGCGACCAGTTCGGCCGGTGTCTTTCGTTTCAAGTCTTTGAGATGCATTGCAATATATGTCCGTCTCTGGATTGGCCGACAGGTCGTCGCCTCGTCTGTAGAGCGAGGCATATGGGCTTGGAGAAAGCAGACCTTGGCTTCGCCGAATGCGAAGCCTCATGCCGGATAGAGGATTTCAAAATACGGCCCGCGGAAACCGCCGTCAATCGCCGATTGTTCTCGGAGCGAATGGTTCAGAAGGGGCGCAGCACCGCCAGCACGACGATGACCGCCAGCAACAGGCCGGGCACTTCGCCCAGTATGCGCAGCTGCTTCTCGGAGAGCGGCCGTTCCCCGGCGGCGACCTTCTTCGATTGCGCAACCATGAAGCCGTGATAGCCGGTGAGCAGCAGCACGAAGAGCAGCTTGGCATGGAGCCAGCCCAGCCCCGGCGCGCCCGCGAACAGGCCCAATTCGGTCGCCATGAGCAGGCCGAGCACCCACACCACCACCAGGCTCGGCGTGAGGATGACCTTGCGCAGCAGGCCCATGCGGTGGACCCACAGGGCTTCCTCCTCCGATCCGGGCTGCGCGGGATGGACATAGATGAGCTGCCGCGGGAGCATGAACAGGCCCGCCATCCAGAAGACCACGAAAATGATGTGGCCTGCCTTGAGCCAGAGATAGGTCATGGCGATGACGTCCTGCATCGCTCGCTTATGTAGGCGCCCATCGCCGCTGCGTCATCCCCTGCCACAATCATCACTGTCCGCGTACTGCCGCAACGAGCTGTTCGACATGCTCGATCGGAGTGAACTGGCCGATCCCGTGGCCCAGATTGAACACATGCGCGCGATCGGCGAAAGTCCTGAGGATGAAGCGCGCGCGATCGACCAGCGGCGCGCCGCCCGCCATCAGCAGCAGCGGATCGAGATTGCCTTGCACCGGCATGCCCTTGGGCAATTCGCGATCGGCCCATTCGGGATCGACCGTCTCATCCAGCCCTACCGCATCGACTCCGGTCTCATTGGCATAGGCGGCAAGTTTCGCTCCCGCACCCTTGGGAAAGCCGATCACCGGCGTATCCGGGTGCGATTGCCTGAGCGCAGCGGTGATCGCGGCATTAGGCGCAATCACCCAGCGGTCGAACTGGTCGGGGGCAAGGCTGCCGGCCCAGCTGTCGAACAATTGCACCGCTTCGGCGCCAGCATCGATCTGGCCGCGCAGGTAGGTAATCGAAACTTCGACGATAGCATCGATGATCGCCTGGAACCGTGCCGGATCGACATAGGCAAGTTCGCGCGTCGCATGCTGGTCGCGGCTGCCTTCGCCCGCCACCATATAGGTCGCGACAGTCCAGGGGCTGCCCGCGAAACCGAGCATGGTCACGCTTTCGTCAAGCTGCGCGCGGCACAGCCGCAAGGTTTGATAGATCGCTTCGAACCTTTCGGGCTGTGCAGTGAAATCCTCCAGCCGGGCTTCAAGCAGCGGCGGCGAGAGCCTGGGGCCCTCGCCCGCAAGGAATTCGAGCCCCTGCCCCATCGCATGCGGCACGATCAGTATGTCCGAGAACAGGATCGCCCCGTCGAAACCGAACCGGTGCAAGGGCTGGATCGTGATCTCCGCCGCGGCTTCGCTATCATAGACCAGCTCGAGGAATCCGCCCTTTTCAGCGCGCAATGCGCGATATTCGGGGAGGTAGCGCCCGGCCTGGCGCATCAGCCACATGGGTGCCCGTTCACCCTTGTGACCGCGCAAAGTGTCGAGAAGCAAGCCGGGCATGAGGTCTTATCCAATCAATATAATTGTATTTATAAAAGGATTTAGGAGTCTGTTGGCCCTGTGGATTTCGGGGACAAGTGGCTCCTGCCCGATTTTTCCCGCGAAGCAAAGTACTGTCCGGCGCGCGAATCGCGGGATTGCCTGAGTCGAGTCAAACTTATCCGCGCTATCCCCAGCCTGTTGATAGCGGCGCCGGATGTAGACAAACCCGCTGGCAATAAAGCCGATAGCGGGCATGGAATCTCTCCCCGAACTTGTCGGCAGGCCTCTCCCGTGGTTTATGCCAAGCATTCTCCACAGGCATTCCCGGCAAGGATGCAACAACCGCGCAATGCAACGCATGCACCTCCACCTCGTTTCGGACTCAACCGGCGAAACGCTCGAGATGATCGCCAAGGCGGCGCTCGCGCAATTCGACGATCCCGATGTCGTGCGCCACTTCTGGCCGATGGTGCGTTCGCGCCAGCATCTCGACCGCATCGTGCCGTCGCTCGCCGCCAGTCCCGGCTTGGTGCTGTTCACTCTGGTCAATCCCGAAACCCGCGCCCGGCTGGAGGAACATTGCCGCCAGCTGGGCCTGCCTGCCGTGCCGGTGCTCGATGCGGTCACAGCCGCGCTCGAAGCCCAGCTGGGCGAGGAAGCGCGCGGCAGGCCCGGCCGCCAGCACCTGATGGACGAGGCCTATTTCCGCCGGGTCGAAGCGATCCATTACACGATCGCACATGATGACGGCGTGGGCTGGGAAGACTGGGAAGAGGCCGACATCTTGCTGGCCGGCGTATCGCGCAGTTCGAAAACGCCGACCAGCATCTACCTCGCCAATCGCGGGTACAAGGTTGCGAATATTCCGTTGGTAATGGAATCGCCGCCGCCGCCTGCGCTGTTCGGACTGCGCCGCCCGCTGGTGGTGGGGCTTACCACCGCGCCCGAGCGGCTGGTGCAGGTGCGGCGCAACCGCTTGCTGTCGCTCAATGAAGGCACTGAGACATCCTATGTCGACGGCGAAAAGGTGCGCGAGGAAGTGCAGTTCGCGCGGCGCATGTTCGCCGACAATGGCTGGCCGGTGATCGATGTGACCCGCCGCTCGATCGAGGAGACCGCCGCCGCAGTGATGCGCTTCATGCAGGAACGCACTGACCGGCCCGTTATGGGCGGCGAAGATGGCGAAGGCGCGATATGATCGTGCTTGCTTCGAAAAGCGCGTCGCGCCGCGCCATGCTCGATGCTGCCGGCGTCGCCCATGAAGCGATCCCCGCATCGCTCGACGAGCGCGCGCTCGAGGCGGGGCTGGCGGATTGTACGCCGGGAGAGATTGCCGAAGCGCTCAGCGTCGCAAAGGCGCAAGCGGTAGCGAACATCCATGCCGGGCGGCTGGTGCTCGGCAGCGACAGCCTGGTGATGTGCGGCGGGCAGCGTTTCGACAAGCCCGAAAGCCGCATGCAAGCGGCCGAGCATTTGCGCTTCTTTTCGGGCAAGGTGATGGAACTGCATAGCGCCGCGGCATTGGTGCGCGACGATACTTGCGAATGGAGCGCGGCTTCGCTCGCGCGGCTGCATGTGCGCGAACTCAGCGAGGGCTTCATCGAGCGATATCTCGACGCCGAATGGCCTGAAGTGGGCCATTGCGTCGGTGTGTTCCGGATCGAAGGGCTCGGCGTGCAATTGTTCGAGAGAATCGAAGGCGACCACTTCACGGTTCTGGGCATGCCACTGCTCGGCGTGCTCGGTGCGCTGCGCGAACTGGGGGAGCTGCCTTCGTGACCACCCCTTCGACAGGCTCAGGACAGGCCTATGCCGAAGTGATCGGCGATCCGATCGTGCAATCGAAAAGCCCAGCGATCCATGGTTTCTGGCTCGGCAAACTGGGGATCGATGCCGATTACCGGGCCTGTCACGTCTCAAGCGATGGCTTGGCGGAATATTTTCGGCGCCGGAAAGACGATCTGGCCTGGCGCGGTTGCAATGTCACGATGCCGCACAAGCAGGCAGTGCAGGAGCATCTCTACAGTATCGACCAAGTCGCTTCCGCAATCGGGGCAGTGAACACCATATATCCCGCGTTCGACCGGTTGCTTGCTGGGACCAATACCGATGCTGCGGGTTTCCTCGAGCCGCTGCGCGAGGAACTCTACCAGCATCACCTGTTCCGCATGGCACGAATCCTCGGCACCGGCGGGGCGGCACGTGCGATCGTTGCCGCGCTCGCGGAAGAGGGTTTCACTCTGGTGCTCGCGGGCCGCGATCCGGCCAAGGCACGGGCACTGCTCGACGAGCTCGCGCCGCACGGCGAACATCACGCGATCGACCTTGCCCATTTCGCCGACCCGACCGATTTTCCCTTCGATGACCGCGAGGGTTGCCTCGACCTGGTGGTCAATGCCTCGCCGCTGGGCATGCGCGGCCAGCCCGCGCTGGCCTTCGACTGGAGCCACGCCCCGCCGGGCGCGATCGCCTATGACATTGTCACCGATCCGGTCGATACCGCTTTCCTCAAGGCGGCCCGCACCGCCGGGCACCGCACCCTCGATGGCCTCAACATGCTGATCGGCCAGGCCGCGCTCGCGTTCGAGCGATTTTTCGGCCAAGCGCCCCCGCGCGAGCACGATACCGAACTGAGGGAGTTGCTGACCCGATGAACCGCCCGCTCATAGTTGGCCTCACCGGATCGATCGGTATGGGCAAGTCGACCGTCGCGGAAATGTTCATCCGCCACGGCGTTCCCGTGTTCGACGCCGATGCCGAAGTGCGCCGCATGCAGCGCCCCGGCGGCGAGTTGCTGCCCGCGATCGAAGCGGCCTTCCCCGGCTCGACCGGCTCCGAAGGGGTCAAGCGCGAGACACTCGGTGCGCAAGTGTTCGGCGACAAGCAGGCACTCGCCCGGCTCGAAGCGATCGTTCATCCGGCTGTGGCCGCGCATCGCGCCGAATTCATGATCGAGCATGGCGGCGCGCCGATCGTGGTGTTCGATATCCCCTTGCTGTTCGAAAAGGGCGGAGAAAAGCAGGTCGATGCGGTGGTGGTCGTCTCGGCCCCAGCCGATGTCCAGCGCCAGCGCGTGCTCGCCCGGCCCGGCATGACGCCCGAGAAATTCGCCCATATCCTCGAGCTTCAGGTGCCCGATGCGGAAAAGCGCGCGAAGGCAGACCATGTGATCGACACCGGCGTGTCGCATGCAAAAACCGAAGCCGAAGTGGTCGCATTGATCGAGCGACTTTCGGTCGGAAGATAGACAGCATCTTGCCACGCAGAATCGCTTGCCAAACGCCAAACCGAGTCCGATATTGAAGCGGATGCGGGAAATCGTTTTCGACACCGAAACCACCGGCCTCGACCCAGCTTCGGGCGACCGGATGGTCGAAATCGGATGCATCGAAATGATCAATCGGGTGCCGAGCGGCGCCAGCTTCCACGCCTATTTCAACCCTGAACGCGACATGCCCGCTGCGGCAGAGGCCGTCCACGGCCTGTCGATCTCGTTCCTTTCGGACAAGCCGCGCTTTGCCGAGCGCGCCGAAGAATTGATGGAGTTCCTCGGCGATGCACCACTGGTGGCGCATAATGCCGGCTTCGACTTCGGCTTCCTCAATTCCGAACTTGAGCGGATCGGCATGGCGCGGGTCGACAGCGGCAGGATGATCGACACTGTCGCGATCGCGCGCAAGCGCCATCCCGGCGCGAAGGTTTCGCTTGACGCGTTGTGCACCCGCTACGGGATCGACCGCAGCCACCGCGTCAAGCACGGCGCGCTGCTCGACGCCGAGCTGCTGGCGCAAGTCTATGTCGAACTCACCGGCGGTCGCCAGATCGGGCTCGAGCTCGCGGCGGAAACCGCGGTGGTCGAAGTCGAAGTTTCGCGTTCTGTTGCGGCGAGTGCTGCACTCAGGCCGCGCCGCGAACCACGTCCACATGCGCCGAGCGAGGAGGAGTTGGCGCGACACAAGGCATTTGTCGACCGGATCGACTCACCGCTCTGGTCGAACTGAATTTCCGGGGCCGATGCGGCCTCGCAAGAACAGAAAGGAGATCGAGCCGTCATGGATATTCGGGTTTCGGGTCATCAGATCGAAACGGGCGCTGCCCTTCAGGACCATGTGGCAGACCGCCTTGGCGGGATCGTCGATAAGTATTTCGACCGGGCGCTGTCCTCGCATGTCACATTCGGCAAGGCGCCGGCGGGCATGTTCAAATGCGACATCGTGACGCATGTGATGCAGGGGCTGATCCTCAAGGCACATGCAGAAGCGCAGGATGCGCATCTCGCGCTCGACGGCGCGGCGGAGAAGATCGACAAGCAGTTGCGCCGCTACAAGCGGCGGCTGACTGACCGGCACGAGCAGGCCGCGCACGCACAGCGCGAAGAGGAAGCAGCCTATGCTTTCGAGGAAGCGGCCTACACCATCTTCGCGAGCGACGAAGCGGAAGAGGAAGTCACCAGCGATGCCCCGCCGATCATTGCCGAAACCAGTGTCGACATCCCCGAAGCCAGCGTGGCCGATGCGGTGATGATGCTCGACCTGCGCAACACGAATGCGCTGTTTTTCAAAAATGCTGGCACTGGGAGGCATAATATGGTTTACCGCCGCCCCGACGGATCGATCGGCTGGGTCGAGCCTCGCTAAAGCAAATGCCGCAGGATGGAACGCGGTAGAGCTCGACGCCCCTGGATACATTCGAAGGTGGGCTGCCTGGAGAAGGTAGCGGCCTGTGCGTCAGGGGGCGCTGGTACAATCATTGGACGTGATGCAAGCTTGAAATGAACGCGAATTTTCAATTGCTTCCCGAAGCGGTCGTAACGGGTCGGCTTGAATCGAAGCAGGATGTGCTGGAGCAGGTGGCGGCGCTGTTCGCGCGCGCCTATGCGATCGATTCAACGCAGGCGCTCGAAGGGATCGAAGTGCGCGAAAAGCTCGGCTCGACCGGATTCGGCAATGGCGTGGCGATTCCGCATGCGCGTTCGACCGAAGTGAATCGCCCGGTCGCGGTGTTGCTGCGGCTCGAATCGCCGGTCGAATTCGACGCCGCGGACGGCATGCCGGTCGAACTCGTTTTCGGCCTGCTTTCGCCCGAGAACGCCGGTGCGGCGCATTTGCACGCTTTGGCGGCGATCTCGCGGCTTGTCCGGGACGACGTCAAGCGCGAAGCGTTGCTCGAAGCGCCCGACGCCGAAGCGATGTTTGCGCTACTGAGCAACCATCTCGAGCGCGATGCCGCCTGACACATCCGGCCCGAATCCGGCTCCGGTAAGCGGGGCCGAGCTGCATTATCGCGCGCTCGAGCAGCTTTATGCCTCGGCGCCGGTGAACAGGCTGTTCGAATCGCGGCTCGAAATCCTCGGCGAAGGGCGCTCGCGCATCACTTTCGAAGTGGACGAGCGCAGCTACCATGCGGCTGGCGCGGCACATGGCACGATCTATTTCAAGATGCTCGACGATGCCGCCTTCTATGCGGCCAATACGCGCACGACCGACCGTTTCCTGCTGACCACTTCGTTCAACCTGCACTTCACCAAGCCTGTGCGCACGGGCCAGGTGGTCGCCGAAGGGCGCTGGATCAGCGGGAAGCGGCGCGTTTTCGTGGCCGAAGCGCGGCTTGTCGATGCTGAGGGTGACGAGATCGGCCGCGGCACCGGCACTTTCATGCGTTCGCGCATTCCGCTCGCCAGCCTTCCGGGCTATGCGCCTGCGCCTTCGGGCGGCGGTAACTGACCGAAATGGATGCGCGGCTGCCGGCCCATCTCGAAGTCGCCGGCATTATTCGTGCGATCGAATCGCAAGGTGGTTTCGCAAGCGTTATCGCGAAGGGCGAAAAGGACGCCGGAACCATCCTCATCTTAACCATCTATCGCGGCGAGAACGCGGTGCTTTTCGAAAGAATGCCGCAACTGGATGGTTCGCGACCGTATATTGCTGCAAAGCAGCAAAATGCTGAAAATCCGCACGAAATTTCAGAGTATCTCGAAAAACGCAAGCGACAGGACCCCGATATCTGGATTTTGGAGGCAGATATCGCTGATAGAGAACGGTTCGTCGCATCTTTGCCGCGTTAACTTGACTGTTCGCCGCTCGACTCTATGTGGCCCGCCAGCTTCCAGGTGCGCAGGCGGCGCCCTTCGGCAATAAGGCCGGGGTGTTAGCACGCAGACGGGGGGCGGCCGGCAGGCCGATAAAACGGACCACAAGAAACGTGCAAAAGCGCGATCGGTCCAAGCCTGCGTCTGTGCGCGTCCACCGCCTAAAAATATGGATTTATGACTCGCAGGAGCCACGGGCTCGGGCTTGCCGCTGGTGCGGCTGTGCTTGGCCTTACATTTGCCAGCGCCGAAACATCCGGCGCTTTTGCCCAGGAGAACGAACCCGGGCAGATCGAGGCGGCGAACACCGCCGGTGGATCGAATAGTGCATCCACCCCCGTGTTCATCTCTCAGGAAGTGGTGCAACCGACCGTTGCAGCCGATGAAGCTGTCGACGCTGGCGATGCGCAGCCGTCCAAGACAGGCTCGCTGCGCCAACTCGTTGCCACTACCGAGACCGAACTTGCGCTTTCCGAACAGATGCAGTGCCTTGCGGGCGCGGTCTATTTCGAAGCGCGCGGTGAACCGCTCGCCGGC
Organism: Altererythrobacter sp. Z27; assembly: GCF_052683155.1. Taxonomy (NCBI): domain Bacteria; kingdom Pseudomonadati; phylum Pseudomonadota; class Alphaproteobacteria; order Sphingomonadales; family Erythrobacteraceae; genus Altererythrobacter; species Altererythrobacter sp. Z27. The sequence continues at coordinate 2,035,082 of NZ_JBQYMC010000001.1, forward strand.
CAGCTGGCTGTGGCGCAAGTGGTGATCAACCGCGCTGAAAACTCGCGCTTCCCATCTAGCTATTGCGGCGTGGTCTACCAGCGCGCGCAGTTCTCCTTCGTGAGCGGGGGCGAAATGCCGCGCATCAAGACCGGTACGGAAGCCTGGCAGCGCGCCAAGGCAATTGCCCGCATCGCGCATGAAGGCCTGTGGGAATCGGAAGCGGGCGACTCGCTCTATTTCCACGCGAAATATGTGCGCCCGAGCTGGAGCAACAAGAAGGTGGCGCGCGCCACCATCAGTCGCCACGTTTTCTATCGCTGATCATCGGCGAAATGACGAGATATGGAAGGGGCCCGCCGCAAGGTTGGGCCCCTTTGCATTGGGTCAGCCCCGCAACACGGCCCAGACCGGCGCGTGGTCGCTCGCCTTCTCGCGCCCGCGATGGGCACGGTCGACCCCGACCGCTTCGAGCCGGTCGGCCAGTTCGGGGCTGAGCAGTATGTGGTCGATGCGGAAGCCGTGATCGCGTTGCCAGGCGCCCGCCTGATAGTCCCAATAGGTCCACACGCCGCCGCGCGGATTGTGCGTGCGCACTGCATCGGTCCAGCCATCGCCCAGCAGGCGCGAGTATGCTGCGCGCGATTCGGGCTGCATCAGCGCATCGTCGGCCATCGACTTGACCGACCACACGTCATTGTCTTCCGGGATCACGTTGAAATCACCCAGCACGGCGGCGGGCACTTCCTCGGCCCAGATCTGCGCCATGCGCGTGCGCAACCGCTCCATCCAAGCCAGCTTGTAATCGAATTTCGGGCCCGGCTGCGGATTGCCGTTGGGCAGGTAGATACACACGATGCGCACCCCGCCGACATCGGCTTCGAGGTAGCGCGCCTGTTCCTCTCCTGAATCGTCAGGGCCGGGGATGCCCAGCCCGCGCTGTACTTCGACGGGGCCTTCGATCCCGGCATTGGCATCGACCAGTATGGCGACGCCATTGAAGGACTTCTGCCCGTGCCAGATCGCGCGATAGCCGATCTCTTCGAACTCATGGCCCGGGAAGTTTTCGTCCATGCTCTTGATCTCCTGCAGGCAGGCGACCGTGGGGCGCGTTTCGACGAGCCATTCCTTCAGGCGCGGCAGGCGAGCCTTGATTCCGTTGATGTTGAATGTGGCGATTTTCATGAGGGCTTAGTGCCCGAACATCGCTCTCGGGTCTAATTCAAATCCCGAAGCTCGATCCGCAGCCGCAACCGGCTGCGGCCTGCGGGTTCTCGACGCGGAATGCCGCGCCGCCCAGGGATTCGACGAAATCGACCACGCTGCCGGAGACGAGATCGAGGCTTATCGGGTCGACTACCAACTGCACGCCATCGGTCTCGCTCACCGCGTCGTCTGCCTCTGGCGCTTCGGCCAGGTCGAACCTGTACTGGAAGCCAGAGCATCCGCCGCCTTCAACCGCCAAACGCAAGATCGCGGGCTTCGCCTGCTTCTGGGCGATCGTCGCCACTCGCCTGGCGGCGGCGGGCGTAAGGGTGAGTGCGTCAGCCATCGCAGCCCGATGTAGGGATGGACCGGGGAATCCTCAAGCGGTCTGGATATAGATCCGCATCGCCTCGGCCTCGTGCTCGACCTGGTCGATGCGATGCTTCACCAGGTCGCCGATCGAGATGAAGGCCACCATTGCGCCGCCCTCGATTACCGGCAGGTGCCGGATCCGCCGCCGCGTCATCAATGCCAGCGCATCGTCGACCAGCGTGCTCGTATCGACGGTGATTGGCGGAGCCGTCATCACCTCCGAAAGCGGGCGGTCGAGGCAGATTTCGCCTTCCTGCGCCAACCGGTAGATCACGTCGCGCTCTGAGAAGATTCCGACCACCGAGCCGCCCCGCATCACCGGTAGTGCGCCGATGCGCTTTTCAGCCAGCAGCTTCACCGCTTCGCGCATGGGGGTCGATGCATCGCAGGAAATGACGTTTGCGGCGCTGCGATCCTGAGTGATCAGTGCGATGCTCATTGCGTGTCTCCTCTCCGATTCCCGCAGGGAGAATGACATTATCGCACGCAAAAGGCGAATCGTGCAGTTGGAAATCGAACGTTGCATCGAGCGACATGAAAGCCCATGTGGCGCGCATGGTCGGCAAGTCCCCTCTCGACGATCCCGAAAAGGCCGCTTTCGCCTGGGCCCGCTATCGCCGGATCATGCGCTTCATGTTCCTTGCGACGGTGGGGGTTGTGCTCATCGCATTGGCGCTGCTCTACAAATCGAACGGCGCGATCTCGGTCCATTTCTACATCGCCGTAGCATTGGGGCTGGGCTTCACCATGCTGCTCACCAGCGCGCTGATGGGGTTGGTGTTCCTGTCGAATGGCACCGGGCACGATGCCTCGGTCGACAACAATCTGCCGCAACACGACGAAGATTGAGCGGCGGCGCCTAGCGCGCGCTTTGCAGGCGGAATTCCTCGACCGGCTCACCGCCGATCAAATGCTCCTGGATGATCCGTTCCAACACATCCCCGCGCGCCGAGTGATACCAGACGCGATCGGGCCACACGACAGCGATCGGTCCAGCGGCGCAGACCTGCAGGCAATCGGCCTTGGTGCGTTGGATCCCACCACAGGGCTTTCCTTCCGGGCCGATCCGCTTGGGCCCGGCCAGCTTGAGCTCGTTGAGCCGCCGCTTGAGGTATTTCCAGGCAGCCTCACCCTCTTCGCGCGAACAGCATTTCTGCTTCTCGCTCATCGCGCAAAGGAAGATATGCCGCTCGATGCTTTCGCCGCCGAGCTTGGCTAGCGCCAGCCCGGCCTCTTCGAGAGGGGTGCGCTGGCTCATTTGGCTGGGGCTTGCGGCTTCAGCCAGCGAGCAAGCCAATCGAACACCGTATTGTGCCATTGCAGCGAGTTCTTCGCGCCCAGTACCCAGTGGTTTTCGTCGGGGAAGACCAGCAGCTGCGCGGGAATGCCGCGCTCCTGCAGCACGGTGAAGCTCTGGATCCCTTGCGTATAGGGCACGCGGAAGTCCTTCTCGCCAGTGACCACCAGCATCGGCGTTTGCCACTTGTCCACATGGTTCGCCGGGTTCCACTTCTCGTAGGTTTCGCTCGCTTCGGAGTAAGACCCACCGAAATCCCAGCGCGGGAACCACAATTCCTCGGTGGCGAAATAGAAGCTGCGCATCTCGAACAGCCCGTCATGCTGGACGAGGCATTTGAAACGATCGGGCCATTGCCCCGCAATCCAGTTGACCATGTAGCCGCCATAGCTGGCGCCCATTGCGCAGGCATTGCTGCCGTCGATTTGCGGATCGAGCGCGAGCGCGGCGGCGAGGCCGAGTTGCAGGTCTTCGAACGGCTTGCCACCCCAGTCGCGGTTAATCGCATCGGTGAAAGCCTGGCCGTATCCGGTGCTGCCGTGGAAATCGACCGAGATCACCGCATAGCCCTGGCTGGCGAGCACGCGCGGATTCCAGCGGCTCGACCAGCCGTCGTTGAACGAGCCCTGCGGCCCGCCGTGGATGTAGAGAATGGCGGGGATCGGCCCTTCCTGCTTTTCGAGGCGGGTGATCTGGCCCCACACAGTGTCGCCATTCGCCCCGGCGAAGCTGAAGCGGCTGGTGACGGTCGTCGCCAACTGCCCCATCCGGCTCATCGCGATGTCGGTGAGCGGGTGCGCTTGCTTCCAGTCCTTCGAGAGATAGAGTTCGTGCGGCGCGCCGATCGAATCGCGCGTGAACAGCAAGCGACCGCCCGAAAGTGCAGTAACGCCCGAGATATGCGCTTCATTGCCCGCCATCAGGTCGAGCCGCTCGACCGTGCCGGTGCGCGGATCGATCCGGAACGCAGGCGTGTCGAGCACGTCGCCTGCCGTGGCGACGATCCAGCGCGAATCGGGGGTCCAGGCGATGCTGTCGAAACTGCGGTCGAACTCCTGCGTCAGCGCGCGGGTCTTGCCGGTGCGCAGGTCGCGCAACTGGATCACCAAACGGTCCGCTTCATAAGTCGGCCGCTCCATCGCGAGATAGGCGAGCCAGCGCCCGTCGGGCGAAGGCGTAGGCGCCGAATCATGCGCAAGATTGGCTTCGGTCAGTTCGACCGGGGCAGCGCCTGAAAGATCGGACCAGTAGATGTCGAGATCGGTCGAGCGCGGCTCTGCGGCATCGGCGACGCGTGCCACGAAATAGACGCCCGAACCATCGGGCGCCCAGGCGATATCCTCGGCCCCGCCGAAGGGCATGGTGGGCGTGTTGCCGGTGAGCCCGGTCGCCGGATCGCGCCCGTCGAGCGGCGCACCGTCGCCCGCCACTTTCCCGTCCGTTAGGTCGAATACGAACACGCGGTTGAATGTGCCGGGCGTGGTCCAGCGGTCCCAATGCCGGACGAAGCCGTCGGCCGTGTCGTAAAGACGCCCGGTGCCGGGCCCGGACAAATGCGCCTTGCCATCGCCTTCGCACCCGAAATGCGGGCAATCGCGCGCGATCGGCGCCCACACTGCCAGCCGCTTGCCATCCGGCGAAAGCTTGAAACCGTCGATCGCTGTTCCTGCGAAATCGGCAACCATGCTGGCTTCGCCAGTAGCACCGCCCGCATGCAATTCGGCGCGCCAGAGCCGGGCGTAGCCGCCGCCGGATGATGCATCCGCTGTGTCCGCGCGATCCGACAGGAAATAAAGCGCTCCGTCGGGGCCGAACGCCAGGTCTGACGCGTCGCCGCCAAGGTCGAGCTTGGTCGAGCCAGCTTCGGGATCGGCAAGGTCGATCAGAAACCATTCGCCGCTGCGCGCGAGGGTTTCCGCGTCCGTCCGCGTAACCCGATAGATCGCCAGCTGCCCGTCGGGCGAAGTGACGGCCGCGCCAAGGCGGGGCATTGTGACAAGGTCCTGCGCCTGCATCGGCGGGGCAGCGGGGCCATGATCGTGTGCAGTGGCGGGGGCCGCAAGCAGGGCGGCGGCGAAAAGCAGCGCGTGTGACTTGGTCATGCGAGCAGGCTTAACTGCTCGACCGGCGCGGCGCTAGCGGCGTTTGCCCGCGATCCGCGCGATTTCGGCCTGGACCATCTTTTCGACCATTCCCGGCAGGTTCTTGTCGAGCCATTCGGCCAGCATCGGGCGCAGCATTTCGCGCACCATCCCTTCGAGCGAGGTTTCGCCCGAACGCACGATCTGTGGGCGAGCACCCGGTTCGGCGAGCATTGCCAGCGCCTCGAAGTTTTCGCGCATCGACTGGCGCACCGAATCGGTGGTCAGCGGCGCATCGGCGTCGTCTTCCTCATCGCCGGCGTGTTGCACGGCGTCTTGCGCGAATTCCATACTGGTGAGGTCGAGTATGTCGGAATCGTCGTCGCCCCCATCAACCTCACGCGCCAAAGACTGCGGGGCAGGGGCTTGCAAAGCGGCATCGCGATTGTCGCGCGCAATCACCTTCTTGATCGATTCGAGAATCTCTTCGACCGAAGCTTCACCATGCTGCGCCATTGCGCGCGATCCCCTATAGTTCGTCTAAGCGGCGCCCGGCGGGCAGGTGACGTCAATCGGTGGTGACGTCACCCGATTCATCGGGCGGGCCAATCATCGCGTCAGGCGCGGGGATGTCAACGGTTCTCGTTGATGTTGCAGCAGGTTCTTCGTCGCGCTGCCAGTCGAACAGCTGGCCGCGCACCCGGCGCGCGTTGACTTCGGGATCGTAGAGTACGCCGGTGTCGAGGTTGAGGTCGCGCGCTTCGGCCCTGCCCATGGCGGCCAGTACGCTGAAGCCTGCGACATAGGCGTTGCGCCGCGCGGTCACCAGCTGGGCGCGAGCGGAAAGCAGTTCCTGCTCGGCATTGAGCACGTCGAGGATCGTGCGGTTGCCGATCGAATTCTCGGCGCGCACACCTTCGAGGCTGAGTTCGGCGGCGGACACTGCCGCTTCGGAACTGACGATAACGGCATTGGCGGCCTGCCAGCTCGAATAGGCTGCGCGGACCTGCGCAATCACATCGCGCTCGGTCGCGATGACGTTCTCGAGCGCGGCGCTTTCGCGAGCATAGGCCTGGCGCTGGCGTGCAGCCGGGAGCCCGCCCTGGAAGATCGGTATGGTGATCTGTACCCCGGCGTTGGCAGTGGTTTCGCTCTGCCTGAAGTCGGACGAGATCGGGCCGCCCAGCGTCCCGTAGTAATTGGTGTAATCGAGCCCGGCGAACATGCCGACGGTCGGCAGGCGGCCTGCCCCGGCCACTTCGGAATCGAAGCCCGCGGCCTTTGCCCGCTCCTTCGCGGCGATCAGGTCGGGATTGTTGTCGAGCGCGGCAACCACCGCTTCGCCGACCGTTTCAGGCAGGCCCGGCAGCGGCGGCGGCGCCTCCAGATTGCTCGGCGCGCGGCCGACCAGCTGGATGTAGTTCTCACGCGCGGAGATCAGATTGGCTTGCGCATTGCGAAGGTCGCCCTGCGCCAGCGCGAGGCGCGATTGCGATTGCGCCACGTCGGTGCGGGTCAGCTCGCCGATCTCGAACCGGTCGTTGGTTGCCTGCAAATTGACGGTCAGCACTTCGACCTGGTTGGTCGAGAGCGCCACCAGCGCTTCGGTGCGCAGCACGTCCATATAGCCGGCGACGACCTGGCTGAAGATGGCGCTTTCAGTGCCGCGCAAATCGGCCTGGCCCGCGGAAACGCGTTCCTTCGCGGCCTTGATCCCGTTACGGATCGCGCCGCCCGAATAGATCGGCACGGTCATGTCCGGGCCTGCCAGCAGTCGCCGTTCGGGCGCGGTGAAACTGTTGGGCGAAGCCTTCACGAACTCGATGTGATTGGCCGTGGCGCTGATATTGGGCAACCCTTGCGCGCGCTGGATCGGCACTTCCTCGTCGGCGGCGCGCTGCTGTGCGCGGGCCGCCTGCAGCGAGGGGTTGGTTTCATAGGCGCTTGCCAGCGCTTCGCGCAGGCTGTCGGCCTGTGCGGTCGCAGGGGCCAGCGCGGAGCCCAGGAGAAGGGCAGCGGCGATGCGCCGCAGGGTAGGGCTCCGGTCAGGCAAAATCAGAAACTCCATTCCTTCGGGCGGTCGAATGCATGCAGCACCGGGATGCCGATATCGGCAACTGGCTGCAGTGTGACGCTGCCAGCAACCTTGCGGCCAACGGCGAGGCGAGTGACGCCGCGCTGCACGATCCCGGTGACGATGCGGCCGTTTTCTTCGAGCTGCTTGGCGAGCGATTCGGGCAATTGCTCGATCGCGCCGTCGACCAGCACCAGCGAATAGCTCTTGCGGCCGCGCTTGCCCTTGGCGACCTCGTCCGACGAAACCGTATCGAGCGAGCCGACCAGCGGCCGCAGCAGTTCGGCAAGATATCCCGAGCCGCTTTCGACCACGAGCGCGCTGTCGCTCGGAGAGGGGAGCGCTTCGGAAAGCATCCTGCCATGCACCAGCGGGGCGGCGAGATGCTTGCCATTGCCCAGCGGCACGGCGCGGTCGACATAGGCGATCGCCCGCGCGCCTTCCGGCACGAAGTCTTCGCGCGCGACCGCGCCCATGCGGGCGAGAACGAAGGGCTCGTTCACGCCGCTGGTGCGGAGCTGGCTGTCAATCATAGCCTTGCGGGCTGCGGGCATATTGGTCTCGGTCATGATTTCCGTCGGCTGTATTACACACACAATACACTGCGTCAATCTGCTCTAGCGATTGCGGTGCTTGCAGCCAAGCGCTTTGACGCTAGGAGCAGCACGCGTCTATGGGGCGGTTGAATCGACCGACAGGAGCACAGCTTCGATGAGCGACATGATCACAATCCGCGAAGACGATCTGATCGAGACCGTGGCGGATGCGCTGCAATATATCTCCTATTACCACCCGGTGGACTACATCACCGCGCTGGGCGAGGCCTATAAGGCCGAGCAAGGCCCGGCGGCGAAGGATGCGATCGCCCAGATACTGACCAACAGCCGGATGTGCGCCGAAGGGCACCGGCCGATCTGCCAGGACACCGGCATCGTCAACGTCTTCATCAAATGGGGCCAGCAATGCCGGCTCGAATCGGCGCGTTCGCTGCAGGAGGTGGTCGATGAAGGGGTGCGCCGCGCCTATAACCATCCCGAAAACAAGCTGCGCGCCTCGATCCTGGCCGATCCCGCCTTCACTCGCCGGAATACGCGCGACAACACGCCCTGTGTGCTGTCGGTCGAAATGGTGCCCGGCAACACGATTTCGATCGACGTTGCGGCCAAGGGTGGTGGTAGCGAGAACAAGTCTAAGTTCAAGATGATGAACCCCAGCGACAACATCGTCGACTGGGTGGTCGAGCAGATCCCTTCGATGGGCGCCGGTTGGTGCCCGCCGGGCATGCTCGGTATAGGCATTGGCGGCACGGCCGAGCATTGCACGAAGCTCGCCAAGGAATCGCTGATGGAGCCGATCGACATGGCCCAGCTGAAGGCGCGCGGCGCGCAGAACGATATCGAGCAGCTGCGCATCGACATTTTCGACGCGGTCAACGCGATGGGTGTAGGCGCGCAGGGGCTGGGTGGGCTGTCGACCGTGCTCGACGTCAAGATTCTCGACTGGCCGTGCCACGCCGCGGGCAAGCCGGTGGCGATGATCCCGAATTGCGCCGCCACCCGCCATGCGCATGTGGTGATGGATGGTTCGGGCCCGGCCTATCTCGATCCGCCCGATCTCGACCAGTGGCCCGACGTTCACTGGCAGCCCGACAAGGAAGCCAAGCGGGTCGATCTCGACCATCTCACACCCGAAGAAGTTTCCAGCTGGAAAGCGGGCGACCGCCTGCTGCTCAGCGGCGCGATGCTGACCGGGCGCGACGCAGCGCACAAGCGCATCCAGGACATGCTCGACAAGGGCGAGGAACTGCCAGTGGAGTTCAAAGGCCGTGCGATCTATTACGTCGGCCCGGTCGACCCGGTGATGGGCGAAGTGGTCGGCCCGGCTGGCCCGACCACCGCCACCCGCATGGACAAGTTCACCGAGATGATGCTCGATCTTGGCTTGCTCGCGATGATCGGCAAGGCCGAGCGCGGGCACAATGCGGTCGAAGTGATCAGCCGCTTCAAGGTCGCCTATTTGATGGCGGTGGGCGGCGCGGCCTACCTCGTCGCGCGCGCGATCAAGGAGGCCAAGGTCGTCGCTTTCGAGGATCTCGGGATGGAGGCGATCTACGAGTTCACGGTGAAGGACATGCCGGTAACCGTCGCGGTCGACAGCCAGGGCACCAACGTCCACACGCTGGCCCCGGCGCAATGGAAAGAGCGGATTGCAAAGGAAAATTTGCTCGCGCGAGGGTGATTTCGCGTCGTTGGTCACTCGATGAACTTTCGATGAACGCCATTCCGTGGCCGACGACGGATTCGCCTTGCGCGACCGCCGGGGTTAAGGGGCATTGGTAATGACAATAGCTTCAGCCAAGTCCCAGCCAAGGGTCGCCTTTCGTACCGTACTGATTTCAGTGGTGGTGCTGTGGGCGATGTATTTCCTCCTCGCTTCGGTGCGCTGGGAGATAATCGGCATCGGCCATTCGACCGAAATGATGGTCCGTCGCGGTGCCGTCGTGGTCGGCGGAATGGCGGTCACCCTGGTGCTGTGGGCAGTGCTTCGCCTGTTCGATGCGGGCGCCATGTGGAAGAAGACCACTGCCGCATTGGTATTGTCGCTGCCTGCAGCGCTCCTGCTCGCGCAGATCAACACCGTCGTCTTCGCCGATATGAACGTGAAGATGGAGCAGCTCATCAACGAGCGCCTCAACAAGGACGTCGGCACGACCGACGGCGGCAATGCGGCAACCAGCGCTCCGCATGACTCTGGTCAGAGCGGCGCATCGGAAGCCGAGCCAAACTTGTTCCCTGAAAGTGAATCGATGGCCGATGGCCAGCCGGAAGAAATGGGCTTTCTCGATTCGCTCGGCTCGCTGACCGACATCGCCTTCAGCCGCTATTTCATGATGCTCGCATGGTGCGCGATCTACCTGGCTCTGCTGACCGGCGAAAAGGCGCGGGTTGCCGAACGGCGCGAGCTGGAGTTCCGCAATGCCGCCAAGGCTGCCGAGCTGCGTTCGCTGCGCTACCAGGTCAATCCGCACTTCCTGTTCAACACGCTCAATTCGCTTTCCTCGCTGGTCATGACCGGCAAGGCGGACCGTGCCGAGCAAATGATCCAGACCATGTCGCGTTTCTATCGGCACAGCCTGGCCGACGACCCCACAAGCGACGTGCAGCTCGAAGACGAGTTCGACCTGCAGAAGCTCTATCTCGACATCGAAGCGGTGCGTTTCCCTGAGCGGCTGCGCAGCAATTTCGACCTTCCGCGCGATCTTGTCGATGCGCGTGTGCCCGGCATGATCCTGCAGCCGCTGGTCGAGAATTCGGTGAAATATGCAGTTTCCCCGGTCAGCCGGCCGGTTACCATCACAGTTTCTGCACGCGAGGAATTCGACCGGCTGGTGATCACTGTCAGCGACGACGGCCCGGGCGTACCCGAAACGGCACGCAAGGGCTTCGGGATCGGCCTCGCCAATGTACGCGACCGGATCGAGGCGCGCTTCGGGCCGGACGTCACGCTTGAGTCGGGGCCGGTGCCCGGTGGATATCGCACCGAAATGCGCCTACCTTTGACTCGCAACGGCTGAATCCATGCAATCGGAGGCGCCTTTGAGAACGCTGATCGTCGATGACGAGCCGCTCGCAGTCGAGCGGATCCAGGTGATATGCGCCGAAATCGGCGAGATCAATGTGGTCGGAACGGCGAGCGACGGAGCAGCGGCGCTGCGGCTGGTCGACGCTTTGTCGCCCGACCTCGTATTGCTCGACATGACCATGCCTGAACTCGACGGGCTGGGCGTCGCACGCGAACTGGCGCGCAAGGACAACCCGCCAGCTGTGATCTTCGTGACCGCGCATGACAATTTCGCGGTCGAAGCGTTCGATCTCGATGCGATCGACTATGTCCTAAAGCCTGTGGCCGCAGACCGCTTGGCGCGCGCTATCGAACGCGCCGTGGCGCGGCGCGGAAACCCGCGCGCCAGCGAGAGCGAATGGCTCGAGGAACTGTGGGTGCCACATCGTTCCGAATTGCTGCGGATCGCCGTGAACGAAGTGAGCCGGATCGATGCGGAGCGCGACTATGTCCGGCTGTTCGTGGGCGACCAGAATGAGGGTGGCCGCAGCTATCTGCTGCTGCAAACCATCGCGGGCCTCGAACAGCGGCTCGACCCCGAACAGTTCATCCGCATCCACCGCTCAACCATCCTGCGCAAGGATCGCATCCGCGGCCTTCGGCATGACGGGCTGGGCGTCTGGTCGGCCGAACTCGATTGCGGCGATGCCATGCGGATCGGCCGCACCTATTTGCCTAAGGTCAAGGCCATGGCCGGCCGCTAGACTGCGGCGACGCGCCGGTTCGGTTCCCCTGATTCCAGATAAAGAAGCGGCCCGAGCCCCGGGACTGGAAAGGGCTCAGGCCGCAAGCCTGCACAAGGGGTGCAGTCGGTTTTGCCGGGTCAATCGCCAAGCTTTTGTTCGTTAATCGCTTCGGTCATCTGGTTGCGGGCGCTCTTCATGGCGGCAGCCATGCAGTCGCGCTTTGCGGTGTCGACCTGACGCGGGCGGGCGGTAGGCGACCCTACGCCGCAAACCTTGCGCGCGGCGCGGGTGAGGCGGCTTTCGAGCCGATCTTGTCCGGCGGCTGCCTTGAGGTTGAGATCGCTGTAGGCCACGTGAATCGTACGGCCATCCTGTTCGCCGGCAACCGCGGGGGTGGTCGCCAGCAGCGCGGCAAGGCTTGCTGCCGCAAGTGCGGACTTCAACATAATTTCCTCCATTTGCGGCGGCCTCGTTAAAAGGGGGGAAGGGGGAAGGCCTTAACCGCGAGATGAAGGTTACGGATATCAGCAGTTTGGCGCAGCCCGTCCTCGACGGCTGTGCGCAAACGCTCGACCGGCGATGCAGCACTCGGACCGATTGCTGACCAAGGCCGATCAACTGCCATTTCACATCGACCGGCGTTTGCGCAATAATATGACCATGGCGATCGCGATCATCTTCCTGCTCGGCATCGGCAATTTCGCGCTGCACAAGGCGGTGCTCGAAAGCCGACACCCGCTGCTGGGCCATGTGCCGTGGTTCGTGCACATGCTGGGCGGGCGGCTGACGCTGGTGACCGAGTTCCTGGTCCTGCTCGCTGCGCTCATGCTCGCGGCGAACGGCTGGCCCGGGCTGGCATGGGCCTATCTGATCTACACAGCGCTGAATGCGCTTGCGGCGTGGCTGATCCTCACCGGCCGGATCTGACAGGCGCTTCCTTCGCGAAACAGATGTGCTAGGCGCCTGAACCATGCCCGGCGACGCATCGATCCTGTTTCATGTCAGCGACACCCATTTCGGGGTGGAGGATCGCGCCGCAATGGCGTGGTTCGAGGCGGCGGTGCATGCCGAACGGCCCGATGCGATCGTCTGCACCGGCGACCTGACCCAGCGCGCGACGCATCGCCAATATGCGGATGCGGCCGAGTGGTTCGCCCGATTGCAGGTGCCGGTGATGCTGCAACCGGGCAATCACGACATGCCCTATTACAATCTGTGGGAACGGTTCCGCCGGCCCTATGCCCGTTATGGGGCGCTCGAACAGGCTGTCGGCGCGGAAATCATGCTCGACAATGCGCTGATCGTTCCCTTCGACACCAACGTGCCCGCTCAAATGCGCTGGCCATGGTCCGACGGCGTGGTGACGCGCCGCAAGCTCGCCGCCGCATTGGCCCGGCTCGACGCCTTGCGCGCCGATCCTCGACCGAAGCTGGTCGCGTGCCACCACCCCTTGCTGGCCGAAGAGGACGGGCGCAAGAATCCGACGATCCGCGGTGACATGGCCTTCGCCGAGCTGGCCGCGGCCGGGGCCAGCGCGGTCCTGTCGGGCCACGTCCACTTTCCGTTCGACCAGATCCGCTCGCGCGAGAACCATGCGATGCGGATGATCGGCGCGGGCACGCTTTCGACCCGGCTGCGGCGCAATGCCCCGCCTTCATTCAATGTGCTGCTGATCGACCGGGCAGGCTCGATTTCGGTTGAGGCGCGCGACTTCCGCGCCTGACCCGTTGCCTTGCCGCCCAAACGAAAAGGGCGGCCCCGAAGGACCGCCCTCTTGTGGGTACCGAAGTGCTGAAGGATCAGCGCTTCGAGAACTGGAAGCTGCGGCGAGCCTTGGCCCGGCCGTACTTCTTGCGCTCGACCACGCGGCTGTCGCGGGTGAGGAAGCCGGCGGCCTTGACCGTCGAACGGAGGGCCGGTTCGTACTTGCTCAGCGCCTGGGCGATGCCGTGCTTCACAGCACCAGCCTGGCCCGAGAGGCCGCCGCCCTTGACGGTGGCGACGACGTCATACTGGCCCTGGCGATCGGTGATCGCGAAAGGCTGGTCGATGACGAGGCGCAGCGTCGGACGAGCGAAGTAAACTTCCTGGTCGCGGCCGTTGACGATGACCTTGCCGGTGCCGGGCTTCAGCCACACGCGAGCCGTGGCGTCCTTGCGGCGGCCAGTGGCATAGGCGCGGCCATGCGCGTCGAGCTCCTGCTCGCGCAGCGGCGCAGTGGCAACGGCGATCACCGCTGCGTCACCTTCAGGGGCGTCGCCGGCGATGGTCTTCAGATCGGCCAGATCGGTGACCGTTTCGTTGTTGGTTTCGTCAGCCATTATGCGGTGACCTTGTTCTTGCGATTCATGGAAGCGACGTCGAGCGTTTCGGGCTTCTGGCCGTCATGCGGATGCTCGGTGCCGGCATAGAGGTGCAGCGCCTTCATCTGCGCCCGGCCCAGCGGGCCGCGCGGAATCATGCGTTCGACTGCCTTTTCGAGCACGCGCTCGGGGAAGCGGCCTTCCAGCACCTTGGCGGGGGTCGTTTCCTTGATGCCGCCCGGGTGGCCGGTGTGCTTGTAATAGGTCTTGTCGGCCATCTTGCGACCGGTGAACTTCACCTTGTCGGCATTGATGACGATGACGTGGTCGCCGCAATCGACATGCGGGGTGTAGCTCGGCTTGTGCTTGCCGCGCAGGATATTGGCGATGATCGTAGCGACGCGGCCAACAACCAGGCCGTCGGCATCGATCAGGTGCCATTTCTTTTCGACCTCGGCCGGCTTCACGGACCGGGTCTGCTTGCTGAGCGCCTTCATGGGTTCATATTCCTAGATATCTATGGGCTGCAGCGGCATCGCTCCGGCCCGAATCCTCCCCACAGCGCAATGCCGCAGGTGCGAGATCGCGGCGCAAATGTCGTTTGGGGGCGCACAAGTCAAGCAAAACCGCGCTTTTCGGAGGAGGTAAAATAATACCACCCTCCTCGGGCGGGGATCAGGCCTGGCTCAGGCTCCACGTCTCGGACGAGAATCTCTCGCTGCCCGCCAGCCGGGTCGTGACCCGCCGCTCGGCCCGTTCGAGCCAGGCCGAACCCGGGGTGGCATGCGCTGCATAGGCCAGTTCGAATTCGCCAGCCGTGCCATCGGGCAGGGCAAGCGGGCGGGTTTCGTTCAGTGCAAGGTGCCGCGGGAAAAACAGGTCGCGCGGCATCTGGTCGAGCATCGAGCTTCCCGCTTGCTGCAATTGCGCGAGGAGGCGCCTGTGCTGCGTCGCTTCCGCTCCGGATATTGCGGCGCGGGCGATGATCTCTTCGGCTGCCTGCATTGCGGCATCAACGTCTTCCCGGGTTTCGGATGTTCCCGCTGCGACAATCATGCCCGACCTGTCGAGCAGGATCGGAAAAATGTGATCGGTCGAGCGGCCGCGTTCGACTTCGGCAATTGAGGCGATGCGTGGCGGCGCCTCGACGTCGGCGCGCAGCTGGCGACCATGGACGGCGATCCCTCCGACATGCTCGGAGAAACTCACCAGCCATTCGCGTTCGACCACGATCTGCTCGCCATCGTGCAATTGCCGCACGAGGCGCCGCACCAGCCGCATTGGCACCAGCGGAAAGCGCAGCGCCACTTCGGCCCGCGCAAGCCCGGAAAGGCCAACCAGCGATAATCCGGCAATCGAACCCAAGGCGGAGCGGCGCGACCACTTCCCCATTACTATCCTCCCTGCCCCAACAGGCCTAGCCAGGCGCGCGTTCCGTCTGCAGCGGAATCGCAGCGCCAGCCGAGAATGGCTGGAGTATCATAGGGATGCAGCACTTCCAAACGCGTGATCGCGCGATCGAGCAGATCCTCATTGGTCTTGAACAGCGCGCCGATTTCCTCCGCACTTCCGCGCTCTCCCTGCCAATCGAAAATCGATTCTATGGGGCCGAGCAGATTGGCGCAGGCGACCAGTTTCTCGTCGAGCAATGTCTGGGTCGCCGCGCGGGCGCTGTCCCGGTCGGGGAAGGGGCACCAGATCAGCGCGCTCACGCGCGAAGTGCCTTTCGCCGCCCGTCGGCATGCATGCCCCAAGCGACGCTTGCGACCAGCAGTGCGCCGGTCAGCTGGTGCGCCACCGCCACCCAGAGCGAGACCCCGGTCAGCACGGTGGCGATGCCGAGGATCACCATCACGCCGAAAGCGCTGTGGATCGCGATCGAGGCTTTGCGCTCTTCCTTGCGCACGCGCCGCGCCAGCCAGATGAGTGCGGCTACGGCCACCCAGGCCCACCAGCGATGCAGGAAATGGAGCAGGAAGGGGTCGTGAGTCAGTGCCCATATCCATCCGCGCGACAGGTCGGGCTGAGGGAAGAATTCCCCATTCATCAATGGCCAGTCATAAGCGGCATGGCCTGCATTGAGCCCGGCCACCCAAGCACCCAACAGCAATTGCACGAACAGCACCAGCGCCACGATCAGGGATGGTCCGGTCAGCCGTACGGGTCTCTCGGCCGGATCCTGTGCCAGGGCTTGCAGGTCGCGCGCGGTCCACACCAGGCCGCCCAGCGTGAAGAAGGCGGTAAGCAGGTGGATCGAAAGCCAGAAATGGCTGACATCGGTCATCTGTCCGCTCAGCCCCGAACGTACCATCAGCCAGCCGAAGGTGCCCTGCAGCGCGCCAAGCGCCAGCAGTGCCAGCAGGCGCGGCTTGTACCCTTGCGGGATCGCACCCTTGACCCAGAACCATGCCAGCGGCAGCGCAAAGGCCAGCCCGATCAGCCGGCCGATCAGGCGGTGGAACCATTCCCAGAAGAAGATGAACTTGAAATCCGCCAGCGTCATTCCCGCGGGCCCCGCTTCGTAGAGATACTCGGGCGTCTTGCGGTAAAGCTCGAACTCGGCCTGCCACGCAGCCTCGCCGATCGGCGGAAGCACGCCGGTGATGGGATTCCATTGAGTGATCGACAGCCCGCTTTCGGTAAGGCGCGTGATCCCGCCCACCGCTACGATGAGCACAACCATTGCCGCGACGACATATAGCCAGCGCACCAGCGCCAGCGGGCGCGGCATTGCATGGTTGGGGGTTTCGCTCATCGCTGCTTGGCCTGCGCTTGCTGACATGGCGCAGCTAATCGGCACTGCCTGCCGAAAGTGCAAGCCGAATCGCCGTACTATCGCTTGCAACACTTGCAAGATGTTACACTGTTACATAAATGGCAGGCTCGCCATGGCGCACAACTCTATCTCGATTCGGCGGCGGCTCGACCGTGCAGGCATCTGGCTTTCGAGCCTGTGCCTGCTGCATTGCGTGCTCACCATCCTGCTGGTTTCAGTGCTGGGGCTTGGCGGGCAATTGCTGCTCGCACCGGAAATCCATCGCTTCGGGCTGGCGCTGGCGCTGATCATCGCCGCGGTCGCGATCGGCTGGGGTGCGTTGAGGCATCGCCGCCGCCTGCCCTTCGTTACGGCGATGATGGGCCTCACCTTCATGGGCGGCGCGCTGGCCGTTCCGCACGGGCTCTATGAAGTGGTCCTGACCATGATCGGCGTGGCGCTGGTTTCGACCGGACACATCCTCAACTTGCGTCACGCGCATTGAGGGCTATGTGGCGCTGGTATGAGCGCCGCCAAGACCATCACCCTCAACGGCGAAAGCCGCCAAACCTCCGCCGAAACCATCGCCGCGCTGGTGCGCGAGCTTGAGCTCGATCCTGCCAAGGTAGCGGTCGAGCGGAATCGCGAAATCGTGCCCCGCTCGACGCTGGCCGATGTGCAGCTACAAGATGGCGACACGCTGGAAATCGTGCATTTCGTTGGTGGCGGCTCGGATGACGACAGCTGGAGCGTGGCGGGGCGGACTTTCCGCAGCCGGCTGATCGTAGGCACCGGCAAGTACAAGGATTTCGCACAGAACGCCGCGGCAGTGGAAGCAAGCGGAGCCGAGATCGTCACAGTGGCCGTGCGCCGGGTCAATGTCAGCGACCCCAAGGCGCCGATGCTGACCGATTACATCGATCCGAAGAAGATCACCTACCTGCCCAACACGGCAGGCTGCTTCACTGCGGATGATGCGATCCGCACGCTGCGGCTGGCGCGCGAAGCGGGCGGCTGGGACTTGGTGAAGCTCGAAGTGCTGGGCGAAGCGCGCACGCTCTATCCCGACATGCGCGAAACTCTCAAGGCGACCGAAATCCTCGCGAATGAGGGCTTCCTGCCGATGGTCTATTGCGTCGACGATCCGATCGCCGCGAAACAGCTTGAGGATGCGGGCGCAGTGGCGGTGATGCCGCTGGGGGCGCCGATCGGCTCGGGCCTCGGCATCCAGAACCGCGTCACGATCCGCCTGATCGTCGAAGGCGCCAATGTTCCGGTGTTGGTCGATGCGGGCGTAGGCACTGCGAGCGATGCGGCAGTGGCAATGGAGCTGGGCTGCGACGGGGTGCTGATGAACACTGCAATCGCGGAGGCGAAAGACCCGATCCGCATGGCCCGCGCAATGAAGCTCAGCGTAGAGGCCGGGCGCGAGGCCTATCTCGCGGGACGGATGGGTCGCCGCATGTATGCCGACCCGAGTTCGCCGCTCGCGGGACTCATCTGATCGATAGCTAACGCTAAATTAACCACATTGCGCGAACCTGCTCCTTGCAACAGGGAGCATTTGCCATGGCTATTGCTGGCACCGCATCGATGACGATCAACGAGATGCGCGAATTCGCGAGCTTCTCGGCCGCGGAACAGCGCTACATCAAGCGCAGCCTCGATATCGGGCTGGGGCGGCAGGACGCCTTCAAGCTGTGGGCGCGCAGCGAAGGTGAAAACGCCGCGATCCGCAGCCAGTATGTCGCCTACCAGGAATTGAAGGCGCTTCGCGCCACGATCCCGCATGATGCCACGATCGCGCAGGTCGAAGGTTTCATCGGCAAGCTCGTGCGTGTTGCCGCATTCGACCTCTCGCAGGAGCGGATCAGCAGCTTCTCGGCATTTCGCTTCCTCTACGAACGCTTGCTTGGCGCCGATGTACGTCCTTGGTTGCCGAGCGGCTTCTGCGCCGCCGCTGCCTTGCCGCAGATCCGCCCCGAACAGCGCAAGGTTCTGCTGCAAAGCCTCAGTGAGGCTGCGGCGACCGCACCCGGCTGGTCCGACCGCGAACCGAGCTTCTACCCGGAATATATCGAAGCAGCCGAGGCGGCGTGAGGACTAGCCAGGAAAGGCCAATTCAAACGTACCG
Organism: Altererythrobacter sp. Z27; assembly: GCF_052683155.1. Classification (NCBI taxonomy): domain Bacteria; kingdom Pseudomonadati; phylum Pseudomonadota; class Alphaproteobacteria; order Sphingomonadales; family Erythrobacteraceae; genus Altererythrobacter; species Altererythrobacter sp. Z27. Next base: position 2,053,590 of record NZ_JBQYMC010000001.1, read on the forward strand.
TCCTGGTTTAGCGATAATGAACCGCGCTGAAGAATATCCATGCCCAAGAGGACATCGTAGTAACGACTGTCTCCAACGTCGATGCCCTCAACTTCGTCACCTATTCCGAAGGCTGCTGAGATCGTTTCGCTATCGCTGTCCGGCCAGATCGCAACGTGAAACAAATAAGTCCAATGCCAAGCGTGGCTATGGACGTTTCCAACCTGAATGCGCCCTCGTCGCTGAAGTTTAAGCTTGTCGACGACATTCTGCGTTACGCAGGTGCGCAGTGCGCCAGTGTCGACAAGCGCGATAAATTCCTCAAAATGTTGATTAACTTGATAAAGAGGCTCTGCAGCTGGATCAAAGGCCCTAATGCCAACTTTCACCCTAATGCGATTCTGATGAACCCGGCCCCTCAGGTATCGCATAAGAATAAAATCCCAAATCGACTGGCTCTGAATCTACTTGTTGGATTGAATAAGGAGACTTTCCAAATTTTTCAAAGCCCTTACGCTCAGCGTCCGCCGGAGAGTCGAAAACACCTATTAGCTTTTGATCATGTAGTAGTGCATATCGACCTGCTTCTTTCGGAAGGAGGGATCGGAGCAAATCGAGGAAGACGGCGTAATTTCGTTCAATCTCGACTTCTATCGAATGTGCCATGGTCTCCCCTTTCAGCGAGAGATTCCCACAGAATATCCACATTGTCACTAATCACCCCAAGCATCTGCGCTGAGGCGAGTCGTGCATGCGGCGGGATGAGTCGTTAACCCCGATAGAGCCCGTCGATCCGATCCTGGTAACGCTCGCGGATCTTGTGTCGGCGGATCTTCATGCTCGGGGTCATTTCCTCGTTCTCGATCGAGAAGGCCTCGTCCGCGAAGGCAAAGCCGCGCACTTTCTCGATCACCGAGAGGTCCTGATTGACGCGGTCGATCGCGGCGCGAACCGCAGTCTTGAAGGCGGGCAAGTCCTGCAATGCCTTCATGTCGAATTTCTCGTCATTCGCCTTGGCCCAGTCGACCGCCCATTCGGCATCAGGCACGATCAGGCCCACGACGTAAGGCCGCTTGTCGCCGCTTACCATCGCCTGCGCGATCTCGGGCTGCAGCGTGAGCATGCCCTCGATCTTCTGCGGTGCGATATTGTCGCCCTTGTCGTTGACGATCATGTCCTTCTTGCGGTCCGTAATGACGATCCGTCCGACCTCGTCGAGATGGCCGATGTCGCCGGTGTGGAGCCAGCCGTCGACGATGGTGCGCGCAGTTTCTGCATCGTTGCGCCAATAGCCGTGCATCACCAGTTCGCCGCGCACGAGGATCTCGCCGTCATCCGCGATCCGCACTTCGACGCCGCGCATCGGCGGGCCGACAGTGTCCATCTTGAGGCCTGCCGCGGGGCGGTTGCAGCTGATCACCGGCCCGGCTTCGGTCTGGCCATAGCCCTGCAGCATGGTGAGGCCCATCGCTTCGAAGAAAGTGCCGACGTCGGGGTTGAGCGGCGCGCCGCCGCTTACCATGGCCTTGATCCGACCGCCGAAACGCCCGCGAATCTTGGGGCGCAGCGTCTTTTCCAGGATGAAGTTCATCGGCTTGTCGCGCAGCCGCTTGCGGCCCGCCTCGCTCATGATCAGCGCGCGGTCCATCAGGTAATTGGCGAATTTGCCCTGCTTTTCGACCTGCTTCATGATGCGTGTGCGCAGCACTTCGAACAGGCGTGGCACCACCACCATGATCGTGGGCCGGGTTTCCTCGATATTGCTGGCGAGCTTCTCCAGCCCTTCGGAATAATAGATTTCCGCGCCCACCCCGATCGGCAGGAACTGCCCGCCGGTATGCTCATAGGCATGGCTGAGCGGGAGGAACGACAGGAAGCGGTCGTCCTTGATCCCGAAATCATCGATCAGGATTTCGGCTGCGCCCGCCACATTGCACAGGATCATGCCATGATGCTGCAGCACGCCGCGCGGCGCACCGCCGGTACCGCTGGTGTAGATGATGCAGGCGGTCTGGTCGCGCCCGATGTCGGCGAGCCGTTCTTCCACCGCCTTGCGCGCGGCAGCTGCGTCGCCTGAGGTCACGCGTTCCCAGGAATGGTAGTCGAAACTGCCCGACTGGTGCCGGTGCAAATCCTCGATCCCGATGACATGCTCGACGATGCCGCTCGACTGGATCGCGGGGTGAAGTGGGCCGAGCAATTTCTCGTCGGAAACGAACACCGCGCGCGCGCCTGAATTGTCGAGGATGTGGCTGTGATCGCGGGTGGTGTTGGTGATGTAGGCGGGCACGGTGACGCAGCCTGCGGCCATGATCGCAAGATCGGCAATGCACCATTCGGGCCGGTTCTCGCTGACAATTACCACGCGGTCGCCGGGGTTGAGGCCGAGGCCGCGCAGGCTCTCCGCCAGCAGGCAGACCCGCTCAGCGGCCTCGCGCCAGCTCTGCGTTACCCACTGGCCGCCCCGCTTGCTGCCGAGGAAGGGCGCGTCACCCTTCTCATCGGCGCGCTTCAGGAAAAGCTCAACGAGATTGTTGGCAGAATCGATGTCTTGCAGCACCTCAGGCTCCTCGCGCCGTTTTTCTGTTTATCGCCGGGGATTAAGCCCAGCCGCGCCTGTCGGCAAGTGGGCTGCCCGGCTCAGGGCACGTCGAGCCCGGTTTCGATCCGCGGGTCGCGCGCGTTCATCCATTGCTCGCCTTCGCGCACAATGGCGTTGCCCTTGATCGGCGCTTCGCGCAGCACGATCCGCGCGTGCCCCAGTGCTTCGAACTGCGGTGCGGCGGCTGCCAGCCAGGTACCCTGTTCGAGCATCAGCGCATCGCCAACCGCCATCAGGAACGGGAGCGCCAGCGAATCCTGTGCCGAGAGCCCGAAATCGATCGCGCCGATGATTGCGCGCGTCGTCGTCACCGGAATAGTCGGGCCGCCTGCTGCGCCCACCGCCATGAAGGGGTGGCCTTGCGGGTCCCACACGACCGTGGGCGACATCGAGCTGCGCGGGCGCTTGCCGCCTTCGACGCGATTGGCCACGATCCGCCCGTTCACTTCGGGCGAACGGCTGAAATCGGTCAGCTCGTTATTGAGGTAGAAGCCGTTCGCCATCAGGCCCGATCCGAACGAGCTCTCGATGGTCGAAGTGTAGCTGACCATCGTGCCTTCGCCATCGACCGCGGCGAAATGCGACGTGCCATGCTCTTCGGGCTCATCGCCATCGGCCAATGCGATCTTGGCGCCGGCGGGGGTTCCCGGGGCAACATTGCCGTTGCGCTTGCCCGCGTCGATCAATGCGCTGCGCATCGCGATATAGTCGGGCGCGATCAGCCCGGCGATCGGCACGTCGATGTAATCCGGATCGGCCATGTAAAGCTCGCGGTCGGCATAAGCGAGCCGCTGCGATTCGATGAACAGGTGCCAGGTGACCGGATTGTCCTTGCCCAAGGCCTTGAGATCGAAGCGTTCGAGCTGGCCGAGAATCTGCAGCACGGCGACGCCGCCCGAACTGGGCGGGCCCATGCTGCAGACGCGGTATTTGCGGTAGCTGCCACACACTGCGTCGCGCTCTTTGGGCTCATATCCGGTCAGGTCGTCCATCGTCATTGCGCCATCGCGCGGTGTGGCTTGTGCCACTTCGGTAACGAGCTTCTCGCCCATGTCCGCGAGATAGAATGCGTCAGGGCCTTCGCTGGCAATCCGTTCGAATGTCTTCGCCAGCTGCTCGTTTTTGACCAGGCTCCCGGCAGGAAGGACCTTTCCGTCGGCGCCGAAATAGAGCTCCCGTGCGGCTTCGGTGAAGCCCGAACGCCCGGGGCGGGCGCCCAACGCGTTATAGAGGCGGTTGTTGATCTGGAACCCGTCGCGCGCCAGGGCTATCGCGGGTTCGAACAGCTTGGCCCAAGGCAGCTTGCCATGTTCATGGTGCGCCATTGCCGCCATGCGGATATTGCCCGGCACACCCACGCTGAGGCCGCTCTCAACCGATTCCTCGAAGCTCGGCAAAGATCCGTCCGCGCGGAGGAACCAGTCAGGGCTTGCGCCCGACGGCGCTGTCTCGCGACCGTCGTAAGACGTGACATCGCCATCGGCTGCACCGTGCACAAGGAAGCCGCCGCCCCCGATCCCCGAGCTTTGCGGCTCGACCACGGTCAGCGCCAGCATTACTGCGATTGCCGCATCGGTGGCATTGCCGCCAGCTGCCAGCATTGCTTCGCCTGCTGCTTGCGCGCGCGGATCGGCGGCGCTCACCACGCCATGGGCCGATTGCGGCGCAGCGCTCTCGGCAATGGCGGGGGTTGAGGCGGTGGTGGCGCAGCCCGACAGGGCAAGGCCGAATATCAGCGGAGCGGCGATCAATCGCGCGATGGGCTTGGCGTGCATGCCCGCTGGATTATTCGCTTCCGACGGCTTCGGCAATGCTCGCGAAGCCTTCGCGCCGCATCAGCCGTTCAAGTCCGCGCACGATGCGCGCGCCCAGCCCCGGTCCTTCATAGACCATTGCGCTGTAGATCTGGACCAGGCTGGCCCCGGCCTTGATCCGCTCCCACGCGTCTTCGGGACTGGCGATCCCGCCCACGCCAACCAGCGGGATCGCGCCGCCGGTCGCCTTGCGGAAATCGCGCACACGCTGGAGCGCGAGCGGACGCAGCGGCGCGCCGGAGAGCCCGCCCGTCTCGCCCGCATGGCGCGAACGGAGCGCCGGGCGTGAAATGGTGGTGTTGGAGACGATCAGCGCACCGAGCCGCTTATCGAGCGCAATCCGCGCAATGGCATCGATGTCGGCGGGTTCGAGGTCGGGGGCGACCTTGAGGAACACCGGCGGCGCACCCTCGGGCATGGCCTCGTCGCGCGCGGCCAGAACGGCGTCGAGCAGCGCAGTAAGCGCCGCCTCATCCTGCAGCGCACGCAGGCCGGGTGTGTTGGGGCTGGAGATGTTGACCGCAAGATAGCTGGCATGCGGCGCCATCAGCCGCGTCATCAGTGCGTAATCGGCGATTCGGTCGGCAGAATCCTTGTTCGCCCCGATATTGATGCCGAGCACACCCGGGCGGCCTTTGCGCCGGGCCAGTCGCTCAAGCGCGGCTTTGGCGCCGCCATTGTTGAAACCCATGCGATTGATCACTGCGTGGTCTTCCGAAAGGCGGAACAGGCGCGGCTTGGGATTGCCCGCTTGGGGGAGGGGCGTGATCGAGCCCACTTCAGCGAAACCGAAGCCCAGGCCGAGCAGCGCGTCGGGCACTTCGGCATCCTTGTCGAACCCGGCAGCGACACCGACCGGGTTGGGAAATGTGATTCCGGCGACCTTTGTAGCGAGCAAGCCGGGTTTGGCAGACGCAAGGCGTGGCATTATCTTCAGGCCTTCGATCGCGATTCGATGAGCCGCTTCCGACTCGAGGGCAAAAAGTGCAGGGCGAAGCAGGCTGAAGATCATTGCGCAGTGCCTATGGCAAGCGCGCGCCGTGCTGTCGAGCCACAGCATTCCTTTACGGCTTTAGTTAATTATTTCAATTCAATGACGAAGAAATTCGTGATTCAAATCAACTCTTGTCGTTTGCATACAATTCGCGTGGCGTTGAATCGGTTAGTTGGGATCTGCGACCCGAAGGGCTCGGAGCAGCGATGCGAAGAGTTCCTCAACTTCAAAGGCGGTCCCGGAAGGGGCCGCCTTTTTTTCGTTGGTGGGGCTTGATGGATCGGGTGATCGAGGCCACGGGTGTAGTGCCTACAGGACATGGCTGCCCCGCGTTCACGCCACGCAAACTGTTCTAAATCGATTTTGTCGCCCCTCCTTTCGAGCTGAGCGATTACATCGCGACGCACGATGATTTCCTCTGCGACGAGTCGGACATTCGTGAGTTCCAGCCTGCAGCACCTCTGCTTTGGCAGTGCCTTTCCATGCGATTGGCACAGCGACAGCGCCATCTATCCTGATGCCGACCCCCGATTGGAAGGCGCAGCTGGCCGAAGCCCTCTATGACCAGTCGCCTGTGACACTCGCCGATCGAATTGCAAAGAATGCGAGCTTCCCTGTCGACCGCGAGGCGACTAGTGTCGCTGCGTATGGTGGGGGGGCAGCCATTCAGTTTTGAGTTCGTACCGGCTCCGGCCGACCTGTCGCCATACCTGAATTCGCTCTACATCCTGCGGATCGGCCCGCATCGCATCGAAGAGGTCCTTCCCGCCTATTCGGGCCAGCTGATGCTGGCGAGTTCGGGCCAGGGGCGGATGGATTTCGGGGGCGGCTTTGTCGAAGCGCCCGAGGATGTGTTTTTCACCGGCCCGCTCACAGCCGCGCGCCCGTTCGCCATCGACGGGCCCGCGCTGGTGCTCGGCGCTTCGTTCACTTTCCATGGCTGGGCGGCACTAACCCGCCTGCCGACGGTCCAGAACAGCGACCGCTTCCTGACCGCCGAACAGGGGCTTGGCGGCCCTGCGGGGGGAGATACGCATTCCCTGACCAGGCGTGTGCGGAAGGGCGAGATCGACGCGCAGGCGGCGCTCGATGAACTCGCGGCAATCCTGCGCATGGCGATCAAACCGCTGCCCGCTGGCCATGCCGACCTGATTCAGGCGACTTATGACTGGCTCAGCAGCAGCCTGAACCCCGAACCCGAGAAGCTTTACGCGTCGCTGCCGCTTTCGGAGCGGCAGGTGCAGCGGCTTGTCAAACGGTTCTTCGGCCTCGCGCCTTCGCGCCTGCGTCGGCGCTATCGCGCGATCCGCGCAGCGACATTGCTGGCCGATCCCGAACTCAGCGACGCGCGGCGGCTCGAAGTGCTCCAGTCCTTCTATGACCAGGCGCATATGATCCGCGAGATCCGCGAATTCACCGGGCGCACGCCGCGGCTGCTCGCCAGCGGGAAGGATGCTGTGGGGGTCGAGACGCTCGGGCCGCAGGGCTATGGCGTGGTCGAACTGTTCGCGGGCGAAGAGGCGGAACAGCTCGGCAAGGAGCCCGGCTAGGCTCGTTTGAGAGTGACTCGCAACAGGCGATTCGCATTGAAACCTCGCATTCGCGCCCCTAACTGCAAATCGGAACGAATCAGTCCGATTTGAGCTGGAGTGCCATGCGCCTGTCCAATCTTGCCGATTATGCCGTCGTCACGATGGGTGCGGCCGCGCGCCATTGCGGCGGCGGACGCACTTCGGCGACCGAGCTGGCGGAAGAGACCGGCCTGCCGCTGCCGACGGTGCAGAAGCTCGTCAGCGTCCTTGGTAAGGCCGGGCTGCTGCGCAGCGTACGCGGCGCGGGCGGCGGGCTGCAGCTGGCGCGTCCGGCAGCCGCGATCACCGTGGCGGATATCGTCGAGGCGGTGGAGGGGCCGATCGCGCTCACGCAATGCGTCGAAGGGCAGGATTGCGCAGTCGACCACGCCTGTTCGGTCAAGCCGCACTGGCCGGTGATCAACCAGGCCCTGCGCGACGCGCTGGCGGGGATTCCGCTGACGCAGCTCGTGGTGCAGCGAGAAGCGGCATGAGCGAGAACGCCAGCATGCATGACACCGGAGTCCAGGACGCCGAGGTGCAAGACCGGGAAGCGCGCGAAGCCGCGGCCAAGGCCGCCGAGTATGAGCACGGCTGGTCGGCGGACATCGAGACCGAGTTCGCCGAAAAGGGCCTGACCGAGGATACGGTCCGCTTCATCAGCGCGAAGAAGAACGAGCCCGAATGGATGCTCGAATGGCGGCTCAAGGCGTTCCGCCTGTGGCAGACCATGGAAGAACCCGATTGGGCCAAGCTCGGCTATCCTGCGATCGATTACCAGGACGCCTATTATTACGCCGCACCCAAGAAGAAGGTGCAGCTCGAATCGCTCGACGAGCTCGATCCCGAAATCAAGGCGGTTTACGACAAGTTGGGCATCCCCGTTGCGGAGCAGGAAGTGCTCGCCGGGGTGAAGGGCGCTCGCAAGGTCGCGGTCGATGCCGTGTTCGACAGCGTCAGCGTTGCGACGACGTTCCGCGAAGAGCTGAAAAAGGCGGGCGTCATCTTCCTGTCGATCAGCGAAGCGATCCGCGAACACCCGGAACTGGTGAAGAAATGGCTCGGCAAGGTCGTGCCGCAGCATGACAATTTCTTCGCTACGCTCAATCGCGCGGTCTTTTCGGACGGCACTTTCGTCTATGTGCCCGAGGGGGTGCGCTGCCCGATGGAGCTCAGCACCTATTTCCGCATCAATGCCGAGAATACCGGCCAGTTTGAGCGCACGCTGATCGTGGCGGCGAAGGGCAGCTACGTCTCCTACCTCGAAGGCTGCACCGCACCGATGCGTGACGAGAACCAGCTCCACGCCGCCGTGGTCGAGCTGGTCGCGCTTGAGGATGCCGAGATCAAATATTCGACCGTGCAGAACTGGTATCCGGGCGATGCGCAGGGCAAGGGCGGGATCTACAATTTCGTTACCAAGCGCGGGCTGTGCCAGGGCGCGCGGTCCAAGATCAGCTGGACCCAGGTCGAAACCGGCAGCGCGGTGACGTGGAAATATCCCAGCTGCGTGCTCAACGGCGAAAACAGCGCGGGCGAATTCTACTCGGTCGCGGTGACCAACAATTTCCAGCAGGCCGATACCGGCACCAAGATGATTCACAATGGGAAGAACACCCGCTCCACGATCATCTCCAAGGGCATTTCGGCGGGCAAGAGCAACAACACCTATCGCGGGCTGGTGCGCGTCGCCGCCAATGCCGATGGGGTGCGCAATTTCACCCAATGCGACAGCCTGCTGCTGGGCGACCAGTGCGGGGCGCACACCGTGCCCTATATCGAGGTCAAGAACCCCTCGGCCCAGATCGAGCACGAGGCGACGACGAGCAAGATCAGCGACGACCAGCTGTTCTACGCCATGCAACGCGGCTTGCCCCAGGAAGAGGCGGTGGCGCTGATCGTCAACGGTTTCGCCAAGGAAGTGTTGAAGGAATTGCCGATGGAATTCGCGGTCGAAGCGCAGAAGCTGCTGGCGATCTCGCTGGAAGGGAGCGTGGGGTGACCGAAAAGAAAACCCTCAAGCTTCGTGATCCGTCCGAGGCTCCCACCGAAACCCCAGCGCTCAAAAAAAAGGGCCGCGGCTGGGAAATCTCCGAAAAGCGGCTTGATGCGCTGCACGAGCAGGCGCGCGAGATGCGCCGCCATTCCTCCGTGGCGCACAAGGCGCTGGCGGAGCGTTTCGCCAAGGCGGACATGGGGCGCTACAAGTTTACTCGCCACGCAGTGATCGGTTCGGCCATTGTCGATTTCGGCTGCCACAATCTCGGCATGGCCATCGCCATCGACGAAGTGGGTGCGAACGAGGCTATCGCCAAGCGCCGCGACAAGAGCCTCGAAGCGGTCGGCATCCGCGTGATGCGCATCAAGGCGCAGGACATTCTCGAAAACATGGATGCGGTGCTGCAGCGGATCACCGCCGGGATGCGCATGCGCATCGGCGACAAGCAGGAGGCGCGCCGCGCGCATCAGGCAAGCTCGCGTCCGCGCCACCCCGCCGCCCGTAAGGGAGAGGCGCAATGATGCCCACAATCAACGATCTCATGGCGCCCGACATGCAGAAGATCATGCTGTTCGTGGTGCCCGCCATCGCGCTCGTCGCCGGCCTCACCATGAACCTAAGCCGTGGTTTCTCGACCCTGGGCGTGGTGTTCTTGGTCGTGTGCGGGCTGGCCGCGCTCTATTTCCTGCCACAGTTTCTCGAGCTTTTTTGAGCCTTCGGGCCGACGGATGATGACCCGCTGACATGTTGACAATCGACAACCTCCATGCCGAGATCGACGGCAAGCAAATCCTCAAGGGCCTCTCGCTCACAGTGAACGCGGGCGAGGTGCACGCGATCATGGGCCCCAATGGCGCGGGCAAGTCCACGCTGGCCTATGTGCTGGGCGGCAGGCCGGGTTACGAAGTGACCGCGGGCTCGGTCGAATTCGCGGGCGAGGATTTGCTCGAACTCGAACCCTATGAGCGCGCCGCCGCGGGCCTGTTCCTCGGTTTCCAATATCCGGTCGAAATCCCCGGCGTGTCCAATGTCCAGTTCCTGCGCGAAGCGCTCAACGCCCAGCGCAAGGCGCGCGGCGAAGAACCGCTTTCGGGCGGCGATTTCCTCAAGCTGGCGAAGGAAAAGGCCGGGCTGCTGCGGCTCGACATGGACATGCTCAAGCGCAATGTGAATGTCGGCTTTTCAGGCGGCGAGAAGAAGCGCGCTGAAATGGTCCAGATGGGCATCCTCGATCCGAAATTCGCCGTGCTCGACGAAACCGACAGCGGGCTCGATATCGATGCGCTGCGGATCGTGGGCGAAGGCATCAATGCAATCATGCGCAAGCCCGACAAGGGCGTGCTGCTGATCACGCACTACCAGCGCCTGCTCGATTACGTGAAGCCCGATGTGGTGCATGTGATGGTCGCGGGCCGGATCGTGAAGTCGGGCGGCCCCGAACTTGCGCTCCAACTCGAACAGGAAGGCTACGAAGCGGTCGCGGCATGAGCAAACTGGCAACCCTTCCGACCACACGAGACGAGGATTGGCGCTATGCCGATTCCGGCTGGCTCGCTGCGGCCGATGCCGAGGCGCTGGCCCACTGGGAGGAAATTGCCGTTCCCGCAGGCGAAACGCTGGTCGAAACGCGCCTTGCCGGCGAAGGGGTTGCGCGGCTGCGCGTTGCCGTGGGCCGCGATGCCCGCTTCGAACTCTACGCGATCAATGCCGCCGGGCCATATGCCCGCCTCGAAGTCGAAGTGACGCTGGAAGAAGGCGCGCATTTCGAGTTCGGCGGAGTGACTATCGGCGGCGGCGACAACCGGCAGGAATTCGTCACCCGCACGATCCACGCGCATCCGGGTGCGACCTCGAACCAGGTCGTGCGCGCGGTGCAATGGGGCCATGCGACGGGCAATTTCCTTGGCCGGATCGAAGTGGTCCGCCACGCGCAGAAGACCGACGCGGCGCAGAATTTCCGCGCGATCCTGCTCGAAAAGGGCGCTTCGGCCAATGCCAAGCCCGAGCTCGAAATCTTCGCTGACGACGTCAAATGCGCGCATGGCGCGGCGATCGGCCAGCTCGACCAGCAGGCGGCCTATTATATGGCGGCGCGCGGGATTCCGCCCGAAGTGGCACGCAAGCTGCTGGTGCAGGCCTTCATCGGCGATGCCTTTGTCGCCATGGCCGACGAAGCGCAGGCCGAAGCCATGCTCGAACGCGCGCTGGCGAAGCTCGACGAGGCGGCGCTGTGAACGAGCTGTCGACCTTGGCGCGGCTTGGCGATGTGCGGGCGCAGTTCCCCGGGATGGTGACGGGCGAGGGCAAGCCCTGGCACTATCTCGACACTGCCGCGACCGCGCAGAAGCCGCGCGTAGTGATCGATGCGATGGCGCGCGCATTGGGCGAGGATTACGCCACGGTCCATCGCGGGGTCTATGCCCGCTCGGCCGAAATGACGCTCGCCTATGAAGGTGCGCGGCGGCGTGTGGCGGAGTTCATTGGCGGCAGCGAGGACGAAATCGTCTTCACGCGCGGCGCGACCGAAGCGATCAACCTCGTCGCGGCGACCTGGGGCATGGAGAACATCGGGCCAAGCGACCGCATCCTGCTTTCCACGCTCGAGCATCATTCGAACATCGTGCCGTGGCAGATGCTGGCCGAGCGGACCGGCGCGCAGATAGATATTTGCCCGCTCACCGCCGATGGCTGCATCGATCTCGACGCGGCGCAAGCCATGCTGACAGAGCGGCACAAGCTCGTCGCGCTGGCGCATGTCTCGAATGTGCTCGGCTCGGTGCTCGATGCGAAACGCGCTGCCGCTCTGGCCCACGGCGTTGGCGCAAAGCTGCTGCTTGACGGCTGCCAGGCCGCACCGCGGCTCAAGGTCGATGTTTCGGCGATCGGCTGCGATTTCTACGTGTTCAGCGCCCACAAGCTCTATGGCCCCACCGGCATCGGCGCGCTGTGGGCACGGAGCGAGATCCTTGCCGCCATGCCGCCCTATCAGGGCGGCGGTTCGATGATCGACCGCGTGACTTTCGAGAAGACCACCTATGCCCCGCCGCCGCAGCGCTTCGAGGCGGGTACTCCGGCAATCGCTGAAGCCATCGCGCTGCATGCCGCCGTGGATTTCATCGAAGCCATAGGGCTCGACAATGTTCACGCCCACGAACGCGCGCTGGTAGCGAGGCTGCGCGAAGAGCTCGGCGCGATGAACGACATCACCCTGTTCGGCCCGGCCGACAGCGCGGGAATCGTCAGTTTTGCGCTAGACGGGGTTCATCCACACGATCTGGGCACGATATTGGATGAAGCGGATGTGGCGATCCGCGCCGGGCATCACTGCGCGCAGCCGCTGATGGACCATCTGGGCGTGCCGGCGACCGCGCGCGCCAGTTTCGGGATCTATTCGGATGAAAGCGATATTGCGGCGCTGCTCGAAGGCATCGCCCGCACGCGGAGGATATTCGCATGAACAAACCGGCCGAGGAAAAGCAGTTCGTGGCCGCACCAGCGCCCAATGAAGAGGTGGTCAAGCCTCCCCGTGCGCGCGTGGAAGACGCGGTCGATAACGACGAGACGCCTGCCGAGAAGCTTGAGCGCAAGCGCGATTACCTCGAGGGGTTCCTGCAGAAGAAGCCCGAGAATCTCGGCGCGGGCGAACCGGGCGGCGAGCTTTACGAAGCGGTGGTGGCCGCGCTCAAGGAAATCTACGATCCGGAAATCCCGGTGAACATCTACGATCTCGGGCTGATCTACGGGGTCGAGATCACCGACGAAGCCGATGCGATCATCACCATGACGCTCACCACCCCGCATTGCCCGGTGGCCGAAAGCATGCCGGGCGAAGTCGAGCTGCGCGCCTCCAGCGTGCCCGGCATTCGCGATGCGGAAGTGAGCCTGGTGTGGGACCCGCCATGGGGCCCCGACAAGATGAGCGACGAGGCGCGGCTCGAACTGGGGATGTTGTGATGACCGAAACCAAGATCCGCCAGATCCCGGCTGCCGTAAAGCTTACCGCTGCCGCCGAGGCGCGGATTGCCGAGCTGATGTCCAAGGCGCCCGAGGGCGCGATCGGCGTGAAACTGTCGACTCCGCGCCGCGGCTGTTCGGGCCTCGCCTATTCGGTCGACTACGTCACTGAGGAAGCGAAGTTCGACGAGAAGATCGAGACGCCGGGCGGAACATTCTACATCGACGGCGCCAGCGTGCTCTATCTCGTCGGCTCGACCATGGACTGGGTCGAGGACGATTTCACCGCGGGCTTCGTGTTCGAGAATCCCAATGCCAAGGGCGCCTGCGGCTGCGGCGAGAGTTTTATCGTCTGACCGTCGCCTGCCTCGGAGGTTCGCGTTCTCAACCTTCGTCGATAATCCGGGCCAGCAGGGCGCGCTCGAGATCGTCGACCTCGCCATCGGCGCCGATCATCTTCTCGAGCCATTCCTGCTCGAAATCCTCGACCAGGTTTCCGGCGGCGGCCGCTTCGACATAGCTCTGGCCCTTGTCGTTCTTGCCGAAGACCTTGCCGAAATGGTTGCGCGCCTGCGGCACTTCGCGCGCCATCGCGCCAAAGAAGCGGCCGACGCGGGCGCGGTTGTCAGCGACGAAGCTTTCGAGTTCCTTCACCCGCTCATGGCTGAGTTGGGCGTTCTGGAGCTGGAACCCCTTGAGGTAGTTGGCCACGCCATCGACGAAGAGCTCGTCCCACAGCGGCGAGTTCTCATCCTGCAGGGTTGCATCCTTCAGGCGGAACAGCAGCTCGGCATCCTTGCGGGTGACTGCTGCCGGGCCGTGCCCCCCGCTGGCGAAGATCACGCGGCGCAGGATGCGGCATTCGGCAGCGCTGATATGCGTGGCCGAAAGCTCGCCACCGCAGCGCGTGGGGCCGAAGCCGGTCATGATCTCGCGTTCGACCTGGCGCAGCACGTAATCCTTGAAGAATTCGGGCACATTCTGCGCGCGTTCGATCACGCGGACGAGCAGTTCGAGCTCGGCCATGCTGTCGACCTTGCCGTCGTCATCGATGGCTCCGATCAGCCAGCGCGCCTCGTCATCGCTGCACATGCCCCTGGGCTCGCTGCCGTTGAGCACAAACTCGCCGATCGCTTCGACGAAGAAATCGACCCATTCGGTCGAAGGCTGCTTCAGCGCGCGATTGATCGCGAAGATCGCTTCGGCTTCCTCGCGATAGATCTTTCCGTCGCCCCAACCCAGCTGGCGCAGCGAGAACAGCTCCTCGGCGCTCACTTGGCCGTCATCGGCGACGCGGCGGGCCAGATCGGCAAACTGGATGCTCATGATGCACTGATCCCCTGAATTTCCATGGGGACCGCTATCGCAGAACAGGCTTAAGACGGGGTTACCGCCGAAATCCGGCGATCATCCGCCTCCGAGCGCGGCAACACAGGCTGCGCGATCGACATTGCGACCGTCGCTGGCGCGGCGCGCCTCGACATGGGTGGCGACGGGAGCTGCGCCGGGCTGCATCGGGTAGAGGAACACGTCGAGCACGCAGGGTTCGCCCGCGAATTGCAGCTTGCGCGCATCGCCCTCCAGCACGTCGAGGCGCGGTTTGCCAAAGCGCCGCTCCAGCTGGGCTGCGCCTGCTCCGATGACATTCTCGAGTCCGGGCAGGCGCATCACTTGCGGCACGATGAAGCCTGAAGTTGGCGGCGCAGGATTGCTCGGCGGCACGCGCACTGCAGGCGGCGCGGTAGTGACGGGCCCCGGACGCGGCTGGCTTACTGGCGGCGGGCTGCCGGCGGAAACGCAGGCGACCAGCAGAGGTAGCGGAGCGAGCGAAATGAGGAGTTTGCGCAGATCGGGCATGGCGCCGTTTCCTAGCGATCTCGCGCCAAGTCAACGCCTGCGCGACAATCCGCCCTTGGCGCGCGCGCTGCGGGGCGCTAGGCGGCGCGGACTGCAATAGTTTCGGCAACAGAATCAGGAATTCGCGTGACCAAGCCCCGTTATGACGTGATCGCCATCGGCAATGCCATTGTCGATGTGATGTCCCCCGCCTCCGACGAACTGATCGAAGAACTGCAGCTCAATCGCGGCGGGATGACTTTGGTCGATGCCGAGCGGGCCAAGGAGCTTTACGACGCGATGGGGCCGGCGCGCGAGATTTCGGGCGGATCGGCGGCCAATACGCTGGCGGGTCTCTCGGCGCTCGGCGCGCAATGCGCCTTCATCGGCCAGGTCGCGGACGACCAGCTGGGCGAGGTCTTCGCGCATGACATCCGCGCGGTGGGCATCGATTTCGACGTTGCCCCGCGCGAGGGAAACCCTCCTACGGCGCGTTGCCTGATCTTCGTCACCCCCGATGCACAGCGCACGATGAACACTTTCCTCGGCGCGAGCCAGTTCCTGCCGCCATCGGCGCTCGATGCCGAAGCGGTGGCAGCGGCCAGGGTGCTCTATCTTGAAGGTTACCTGTGGGATCCGGAAGAACCACGCGCCGCGATGCGCCGCGCGATCGAGGCGGCGCGTGCCGCCGGGCGCGAGGTGGCCTTCACCCTGTCCGAAGTGTTCGTGATCGATCGCCATGGCGACGATTTCCGCGCACTGATCGAGGATGGGCTGATCGACATCTTGTTCGCCAATCACCTTGAGCTGTTCGCGTTGACGGGCGCCGATACGATTGAAGACGGTATCGCCGCGCTTCACGGCAAGGTGCCGACGCTGGTGGTTACCCGCAGCGCCGACGGTGCCGTTGCGATCCGCAATGGCGAGCGTGCCGAAGTCGACGCGGAACCGATCGACGAAGTGGTCGACACCACCGGCGCGGGCGACCTCTTTGCTGCCGGCTTCCTCTATGGCCACGTCAATGGCGAGCCGCTCGAGCGGTGCCTGCGGCGCGGCGCGATTGCCGCAGCCGAAATCATCTCGCATTATGGCGCGCGGACCGAGGTCGACCTCAGGGCGCTGATGGACGAAAAGCTCGGCTAAATCCGCTCAGGCGGTTGCCGCAGCTCTCTTGGCTGGAACGCCCCCTGCGCGCCAGCCAAGCCATCCTGCCAGCCCGCCCGCAGCGATCCCTGCAATTGCAGTCGCGCCGAGTGGGATCTGCGCATAGGCGCCGAAAAGCGCGCCGAATTGCGGTATGAAGGGCGCGTTCCACATCACCACCGCCTGCAGCGCCATGAAGAAGGATGCGACCAGCCATGGCGCGCCATTCTTGCGGTCCATGAAATAGAGCGTCATCGCAAAGACGACCGCCATCCCGTCGGAAATGACGATCGTATCCTGCACCGTGTGCAGGCCTCCGCTCCCGATGACGTTCATCCATGGGAACAGGCTGTCCATCACCCGGCTAAAGGGCGATTCGAACAGGATCAGCGGGGTTGCCAGCATATATCCGGCGTGCAGCTTGATATTCCGGCGGTTCTTGAGCGCCTGGTAGAACAGTGTGAGATAGGCCGCGATCGCGATCACCATGCCGATCCCGAAAGCCGGGCCATTGTGCAGGATGAACTCGCTTTCGCCTTTGACATAGCGCTGCGCCGAGACGTCGATGATCATCACGAAGCCAAGGATCAGGAAAGGGAACAAAGCGAAGCTGGCCCGGCCCATCTGCTTGTGGAAGGCGTTGGATCGACGATGGATCGCGACGCTCTGGATGATCAGCAGCAGCAGCCAGGTGGTCGAACTGATCGCGTGGACATGGAATGCCAGCGGAACATTTGCGATCGGCGACCAGTAGCTGGCCCAGAAACCGACCAGGATGACCAGCAAGACAAAGCCGACGTAATAGTGGCCATGGCGATAAGGCATCGAGAAATCCCCCCTCGATGCGACCCTGCAGGCGATGTATCACAAAGCGTGTGCGCGAGCCAAACCGGCTTTTCGGCGTTTAGTCCGGCACCCGTTTGTAGCCTTCGCTGCGCAGAGTGAGGATATAGTCGGCAATCTCTTCCACTTGCGGCTGGTCGAGATCGAAATCCATCACTTCGGGATAATTATGCGCATCGGTGAGCCAGGTGACCAGCGTTGCGCGGGTCAGGCCTTCGCGATTGGCGATGTCGGCAAAGGGCGGAGATTGGGGGTTGGGCGAAAGGCCCGGAGCCTCGACCGCGTGGCACCCGCCACAGGCGGCCTGCACGAAGGCTAGCCGGTGATGCTCGGCCTCGCTGGCCGGCGCAGGCGGCGGGGCACTTTCGACGCTGCTCGCGCCATAGGCCTGCTGGCACGCCGTGGCCGCCAGCAGGATGAGAACAGGGATCATTTTCCGCCGCATATGCCTAACCTCGCTTCTCGCGCATTCGAGCATGCCCCGCACCACGGGGCATTGACCGCGATCAACCCGTCCTAACTACGCTCGCGCTCGACTTCGCGCCAGCCGATGTCGCGGCGGCAGAAACCCGAAGGAAAGTCGATTGCATCGACCGCGCGATAGGCTGCTGCCTGCGCTTCGGTAACATTGCGGCCGCGAGCGGTCACATTGAGCACGCGCCCGCCATTGGAGATCAGTTGCCCGTCTTTCAGCGCGGTGCCTGCGTGGAACACCTTGGCGCCTTCCGATTCCGCGTCGTCGAGGTCGATCGTGCCACCCTTCTCGGGCGTGCCGGGATAGCCCTTGGCCGCCATCACCACGGTGAGCGCAGTCGCGGTGTCAAACTTCGGAGAGCCGCTGCCCAGCTGGTCGAGCTCGCCGCGCGCGCAAAGCCACATGATCCACGCCAGATCGTCGTCCAGCCGCATCATCAGCACCTGGCATTCGGGATCGCCGAAGCGGGCGTTGTATTCGATCAGCTTGGGCCCATCGGCGGTCAGCATCAACCCGGCATAGAGAACGCCAGAATAGGGCATGCCTTCGGCCGCCATGGTGCGCACGGTCGGCTCGATGATCTCGCGCATGGCGCGCGCCTGCAGCTCCGCGGTCAGCACCGGCGCGGGCGAATAGGCCCCCATGCCGCCAGTGTTGGGGCCGGTGTCGCCGTCGCCCACGCGCTTGTGATCCTGAGCAGTGCCGAAGGGCACGATCGCGCTGCCATCGGTGAGCGCGAAGAAGCTCGCTTCCTCGCCGGTCAGGAATTCCTCGATCACCACTTCCGCGCCCGCTGCACCGAAAGTGCCGCCAAACATGTCTTCCAGCGCCGCTTCGGCTTCCGACCATGTCTCGGCGATCACCACGCCCTTGCCTGCGGCCAGCCCGTCAGCCTTGAGCACATAGGGCGGGTCGAAACGGTCGAGCGCTTCCAGTGCCTGCTTGAGCGAGCTGGTGCGGACATAGCCCGCCGTGGGGATCCCTGCGCGTTCGCACAAATCCTTGGTGAAGCCCTTGCTGCCTTCGAGTTGCGCGGCATCCTTGGATGGGCCGAACACAGGGATGCCCTCAGTGCGCAGGCTGTCGCCCAGCCCGGCGACCAGCGGCGCTTCCGGTCCCACCACCACCAGCGCGATTTCATGGGCCTTGCAGAAAGCGATGACTGCACCGTGGTCCGTCGCGTCGAGCGCGACCAGCTCTGCTTCCTCGGCGATCCCGGGATTTCCGGGCGCGGCATGCAGCTTTGTGCAGCTCGGGGATTGCGCCAGCTTCCAGGCCAGCGCATGTTCCCTGCCGCCCGAGCCCAGAAGAAGGATGTTCATGACCGCCCCCGATGAGAGTGAAGAAGATGGCGGGCTGGTAGCGCGCAATCGGCAAGGCGACAACGCTGCGCCGCTCTCGATCACCGAGATTTCGAACATGCTGAAGCGCGTGGTGGAAGATCGCTTCGGCTTTGTGCGGCTGCGCGGCGAGCTGTCGGGGGTCAAGCGCGCGGCATCGGGCCATCTCTATCTGGCGCTCAAGGACGAGAATGCCGTGCTCGACGGGGTGATGTGGCGCGGCAGCGCCCAGCGCCTGCAATTCTCGCCCGAAGACGGGATCGAAGTGATCGCCACCGGAAAGCTCACGACTTATCCCGGGCGCTCGAAATACCAGATCGTGATCGACAGCCTGGAAATCGCGGGCGAAGGCGCGCTGCTCGCGCTGCTCGAGAAGACCAAGGCCAAGCTCGAGGCCGAAGGGCTGTTCGCGCGGGAACGCAAGCGCCCACTCCCGTTCCTCCCGCGGGTGATCGGGGTGGTCACTTCTCCCACCGGATCGGTGATCCGCGACATATTGCACCGCCTGGCTGACCGTTTTCCTTTGCATGTGCTGGTCTGGCCTGTGCTGGTGCAGGGGCAGGGCGCTGCGGAGCAGGTCGCCAACGCATTGCGCGGCTTCTCCGCGCTCGGCCGCGGAGGGCCGGTCCCGCGTCCGGACGTGGTGATCGTCGCGCGCGGGGGCGGATCGATCGAAGACCTGTGGAGCTTCAACGAGGAGGTCGTGGTCCGCGCCATCGCGGAGTGCTCGATCCCGGTAATCTCGGCGGTGGGGCATGAAACCGACACGACGCTGGCGGACTATGCCGCCGATCGCCGCGCACCCACTCCCACAGCTGCAGCGGAAATCGCCGTGCCGGTGCGTGCGGACCTGGTCGCCACGGTGGCCGACCTCGCCAATCGCCAGCGGCGGGCGGTGCTGCGCCCGGTCGAGCTGGGGCGCGAACGGCTGGAGGCACGGGTGCGGCGCATGCCGCGGCTCGACCAGCTGCTGCAGCCGCATTCCCAAAGGCTCGACGAGCTCGGCGAACGCTTGCGCCGAGGATTGATGGACCGCGCGGGCCGTGGGCGCGAGCAATTGGCGGGCACTTCGGCGCGGCTTTCGCCCGCGCTCCTGCGGCGCAGTGCGGGGGATGCGCAGCGCCAGCTCGAACGCGTGCGGCTGGTGCCCGAGCTGGTCACTCGCCCGATAGAGCGCAAGCGCGAGGCGCTCGGCGCGCTTGCCCGGCTCGCGCAGCAATTCCACCCCGAGGAACCGCTGCGGCGCGGCTATGCGATTGTGCGCGATGCCAATGACAAGGCGCTGACCAGCCGCGCGCTCGCCGCGAAAGAAGCCGCGCTGGTGCTGCAATTCGCGGACGGGCGGCTCGATGTGGTTCCGGCAGACGCTCCACCTCCCCCGCCGCGCAAGCCGGCGCGCAAGCCCGCAGCGGATTCGCCCCGTCAGGACGATCTCTTCGGTTAATTGCCCGTTCGGCAAGCACTTGCTAAAGGCTAGCCCATGCTGATGTCGTCAAGCGATGGAGAGGCCAAGCTCTATTTCGGGCCGAGCACGTTCAGGGTGCTGCGCGGCGGCAAGTTCGTGCGCTGCGCGGTGAGCGGCGAGCCGATTGCGCTCGAAGAGCTGCGCTATTGGAGCGCCGAACTGCAAGAGGCCTATGCCTCTTGCGAAATCGCGACGCGGCGGCTGCTAGGGCAACGATGAGCGGCGCGCGTTCAGCCCGCCTGGCTCCGCCGGTGGCGGCGCTGGCGCTGCTTGCGGCATGTGGCGACGATCCAGAGATCAAGGAAGCGCCGCGCCAACTCCCTACGCTCGCGCTTGCCAGCATGGCCATGGACGCGCTGCCTTCCAGCGACAACGCCGAACCGCAGCAGCTGAGCTATCGCGGCGAAATGACCCAGGGCGGCTGGATCACCGGGCAGGCCATGGCGGGCACACGGTCGCTGCGGCTGGGCGAGACCGAAGTGCAGCTGGCGCCCGACGGCAGCTTTTTCGCCGCCTTCGATCGCGACGCGGCGGGTGAAGCGGTATTGTCGGGCGAACTGGCCGATGGCTCGCGCTTCAGCGAGGTGCTGGCGGTTTCGCCGCGGGCCTGGAACATCGAACACGTCAATGTCGCGCGCCGACCCGGCGGCGCGGCGAGCGAGGCCTTCCTTGCCCGCCGCATGCCCGAGCTTGAGGCCATTGCCGCGGCGCGCGCGCAAGAGACCGGCGCGCAGGGCTGGCGGCAAAGCTTCCGCTGGCCGGTGAAGGGGCGGATCTCGGGGCGCTTCGGCTCGCAGCGGGTCTATCGCGGAGAGCCGGGCAGCTACCACTCCGGGCTCGACATCGCACCGGGCGCAGGCACGCCATTCGTCGCTCCGGCCGATGGCGTGGTGGTGCTGGCGGTGGATGATTTCTCGCTCGAAGGCAAATTGCTGATCATCGACCACGGGCAGGGGCTCAACAGCGCCTTCCTTCATGCTTCGCAACTGATGGTGAAGCTGGGAGACCGTGTCACGCAAGGCCAGCATATCGGCAATGTCGGGGCGAGCGGGCGGGCAACCGGCCCGCATCTGCACTGGAGCCTGAAGTGGCACGACGCGCGGCTCGATCCGCTGTTGTTTGTCAGCCCAGAGTAGCTTTGGCGACGATCCGGTCATCGCGATGCGATGACCTGCGCCCGGTTCCGGCCTAGGACGCAAGTCCTGACACTAGACGCAAAAAAGCGCGCGAGTTTCCCCGCACGCCCATTGCTTTGAACCATGCCCTTGCGGGCAGGGAATCAGGCGGCTTCGCCGGCCTTCTTCAGCTCGCGCTTCACCTTCAGCGCATTGGCCGAAAGCTTTTCGTCGCTGGTCTTGAGCAGCCAGTTGTCGAGCCCGCCATTGTGCTCGACCGAGCGCAGGCCATGGGTCGACACGCGGAACTTGAAGCTGCGGCCCAGCTTTTCGCTCAGCAGGGTGACGTTCTGCAGGTTCGGCAGGAACACCCGCTTGGTCTTGTTGTTGGCGTGGCTCACATTGTGGCCCACCTGGCGGCCCTTGCCGGTCAGTTCGCAAATGCGCGACATGATATCTCTCGTTCGTTCAAAGTGGAGGGCAGCCGATTCGACGGCCCGCAATTCGCCGGGATTTCCCGAAAGGCCGCGCGCATAGCGGCGACCTGCCGAATCGTCAAGCAAAGTTGCGGCTTTGCCCGAGTGCGGCTAGCGCGCGGATATGACGAAGTGGCCGATCCCGCATGCGATGCAGCTGGCGCTCGACGCCGCGCGCGTTGCGGCGGCGGAAGGCGAGGTGCCGATCGGCGCGGTGGTGACCCGCGGTGACGAGGTGCTTGCCGTCGCCGCCAACCGCACCCGCACCCCGCCCGACCCTACCGGCCATGCCGAGATCGTGGCGCTGCGCGAAGCGGCGGCGAAGCTGGGCAGCGAGCGGCTGATCGGCTGCGACCTCTATGTCACGCTGGAGCCTTGCGCCATGTGCGCGGGGGCGATCAGCCACGCGCGGATCGCGCGGCTCTACTATGCGGCACCCGATCCCAAGGGCGGCGCGGTGGAGCACGGTGCGCTTGTGTTCGAGCAGAAGCAGTGCCTGCACAAGCCAGAGGTCTATGTCGGCATGGGCGAAAGCGAAGCGGCCGAATTGCTGCGCGATTTCTTCAAGGCGCGGCGGTGAATCGAGTTGTTCAGCCTGCGTGACGGCGCGCTGAACGATGCGACACATGCGACATAGTCCTGAAAGAGAAAAACCTTCCCCGCATGTGACCGCGAGGGCTGGTTTTGGGGCGATACGACGATGGCAAAGAGCCCGTCTCTCTTGCCAGAACGCAGCCAAGTAGGAAAATCGGATTGTCCGGTGACGATTCAGAACTCGTCATTCCCGCGGTTGCGAAGCACAGCCGGAGGCTGAACGCGGGAACCCACGAGCGATAACCGACGGCAGGCTTATGGATTCCCGCGTTCGCGGGAATGACGAGGGGAGGGCTCGCCCACTGATTTCCGCTAGCGAGCCAATTGCGGACGTCCTTCAGCCTATCTCGTGTCGCAAATTATTTGCGAGGTCCCATGCCTTTGACCTGAGTGCGTCCAATTTATCATTCTCGACCATAAGCTTGGCGTCGTCGCGGCTTAGAACCAAATCGTTCAACGAACCCATCCCACCGAAGAAGCCGAGAAAGCGTTGGAGACCGCGCGCGTCAGATCTCGAAACCTCATCTGCCGCTCTCCGCACCTGATCTGCCCAAGGAGCATCAAAATCCTCCAAGTGGCACTGCAATGCCCGCAACGCGTCTAGAAATGCTTGAACGTCGGGGTGTAACTCCATCCAGTCGCTCTAGCAGTCAAACGTCCGCTTTCCACCCAAAAGCGGACTGCTTCTCCCTACAACCCGCGCCAGATCTTTGCGGGTGCGCTGTCTTTCGGCCCGAACTGCGCGCGGTCGCATTTTGTCGGCATGAAGTCCTTGCCGAAGCAGAGCCGCAATTCCTCCAGCCAGCCGCGTGAATTGAGCTTCACGCCGACCATTTCGGGCTGCCAGTGCCTGCCGTTCGCATCGGAGAATGCGCGGCGGATATCACCCGCGGTCAGGCCGTCCTGCCGCGAAAGCCGGTCGTAATCGGGGAGGCGCAAGCTCTCCCACAGGACGCGCGTGATGCGGAAATAGGGCTCCGGCCGCGCGGCCATGCAGCTGCCGTGCTTGGCCCATTGCCGCGCCATCAGCGCGGGTGATGGCATCATGCAGAGGTTGCGGCGTGCCTCGACCGGGCTGACGGCGAGCGCGGTGCGGCACCATTGCGGCCAGGTGCCGTGTCCCTCTGGCCAGAGCCCGTGCACCACCAGCCCGAACCGCCCGTTGCGGCCCGAACATTGCAGGCGCTGGCGCGCATCCATCTCGCGCGCCTTGCAGAATTCGGGGCTCCAGCTGAGCGCCAGCGTATAGCCGGTGACGGGCAGGCGCCGCTCGGGCGCTTCGGGCGCGACCTGCGGCACGCTGACGCTTTGCGGCATGCGGCATTGATAGGCCTGGGCCTGCGCGTCGGACGGAACAAGTAGGGCAAGTGCTAGCAACACGCCGCCCCCTCGGAGGCAATTGCGCCAGCAATTGGCCGCGAGAGAATTCACAACGGCGTGAAGTCCAGCCCGATATCGGCGGCGGGCGCGCTTTGCGTCAGCCGCCCGACGGACACGTAATTCACCCCGCTCGCCGCCTTGGCCTTGATCGTGTCGAGATTGATCCCGCCCGATGCCTCGGTCGGGACGCGCCCGTTCACGATCCCCACCGCCTCGCGCAGCGTTTCGGCGGACATATTGTCGAGCAGCAGGCGGGTCGCCCCGGCTGCAAGCGCCGGTTCGATCTGGTCGAGCCGGTCGACTTCGCAGATGATCTCGGTCACGCCTGCTGCGACCGCGCGCCGCACGGCTTCGCCGACCGAGCCGGCAACCAGCACATGGTTGTCCTTGATCATCGCCGCATCCCACAGCCCCATGCGGTGATTGCTGCCGCCGCCCATGCGCACCGCGTATTTCTCGAGCATGCGCAGGCCGGGGATGGTCTTGCGCGTGTCGAGCAGCGTGCAGTGGGGATTGTCCATCGCATCGACATAGGTGCGCACCAGTGTGGCGATGCCGGAGAGGTGCTGCACGGTGTTGAGCGCGCTGCGCTCCGCAGTCAGCATGGCGCGGGCATTACCGCTGAGGCGCATCAGGTCTGTCCCGGGGCCGACCTGCGCACCCTCTTCGACCAGCAGTTCGATTTCCATCGCCGGGTCGAGCGCACGGAAGAAGGCTTCGGCAATCGGCAGCCCCGCGACCATGATCGCGTCGCGGCTGTCCATCACGCCCGAAAAGCGCGCATCGGCCGGGATCACGCTTTCGGATGTGACGTCATGCCCGCCGCCGGGCAGGCCCGTTCCAAGGTCTTCGGCCAGCGTGGCGCGCACGAATGCGGCGAGGTCGAAACCGGGGAGTTGAAATGCCATTCTTGCTCCGTTCGGGCTGAGCCTGTCGAAGCCCCGTCTTTCATTTCAGGAAAAGCAGCCCTTCGACAAGCTCAGGGCGAACGGCTCAGTGCACAAACCTAGCCACCACGTCGCGATAGCTGCGGCTCACTTTCACTTCGGCCCCGCTCTCAAGCACCAGGAAGCATTCGCCATTGGTGTGCGGGCGCACCTGGCGCACGAGGTTGAGGTTGACGATCCAGCTGCGATGCACGCGCTGGAACACGCGCGGATCGAGCCTTCGCTCGAGATCCTTCATCGTCTCGCGCAGGATCAGCGAATTGTCCGCAGTGTAGATGCACATATAGTCGCCGGCCGCTTCGATCCGTTCGATCGTGTCGACATCGACGCGGAAAATCTGGCCGCGATCCTTCACATTGATGAGCTTTTCGAAACGGTCGCTCGCTTCGCCATCGGCGGCGGAGAATTCCTCGGCCTTGTCCGGCGCGACTTGCGCCAGCACGGTCATAAGCTTGTCGGCTTCCTCGGCGGACTTCTTTTCCGCCAGCCGCTGGCGCACGCGTTCGATCGTGTCGGCCAGCTTGTCGGGATCGACCGGTTTCATCAGGTAGTTGACCGCATTGGCCTCGAACGCGCGGATCGCATGTTCCTCATAGGCGGTGACGAACACGAACAGCGGCGGCTCGATCTCCATCACGCCCTTGACGACGCCGAAGCCGTCGAATCCCGGCATCTGGATGTCGAGGAACACCAGGTCGGGCTTCTCGGTCTTGATCGTGCGGATCGCTTCGCGCCCGTTCGAGCAGGTGGCGATCACTTCGATGTCCTCGAACGGTTCAAGCCGGAGCTGCAGGCCCTGGATGGCCAGTTTCTCGTCATCGACCAGGATGGTGCGGATAGTCATGCGTTGGGTTCCATGCTGCGCCCGCGTGCAAGGCTTGCGGCGGGCGTCTGTTTGGCCGGCAATGCCGACTGGGTGGGGGGTGCCGCTTCGGGATCGGGCGTTTCGGCCGTTGCTGTCTCGTAAGGGATTTCGATCAGCACGGTGAAGCCGCCGCCCGCGCCGGAGCGGGTTTCGAACCGGTGGTTGGGGCCATAGGCTTGCGCCAGCCGGTTGCGGATATTGGCGAGGCCGACCCCGGTCGACATCGGCTGGCCGGGGGCGCCGTGCGAGCGCAGCATGTCTCCCTGCCGCGGCCCTGCCAGGCCGGGCCCGGTATCCTCGACCTTGATCTGCAGGCGGTGCCCCCGCACGCGGGCGCTGAGCGAAATGCGCGCACCCTCTTCCTGCGGCGAGACGGCGTATTTGACTGCATTCTCCACCAGCGGCTGGAGCAGCATCGAAGGCAGCAGCGCGTCGCGCGCCGCGTCGTCGATCTTGAAATCGGTCCTGAGCCGTTCTTCGAACCGCATCCGCTCGATATCGAGATAGAGCTGCAGCGTTTCAACCTCCTGCGCCAGGGTCACCTGGCTGCCGGGCTCCATGATCAGCGTGTGGCGCAGGAAGGCGGACAGGCGCGAGAGCATGGCATTAGCCGGTTCGGTTTGCTTCAGCAGCACCAGCGTGCTGATCGAATTCAGCGTGTTGAACAGGAAATGCGGGTTGAGCTGGTAACGCAGCATGGCCAGCTGCGCGCTGGTCGCCTGCGCTTCGAGCCGTTCGAGCCGGTCGGCCTGTTCCTCCACGGTGAGGAAGTAGTTGATCGCGTAATAGAGCGCGCTCCAGCCGCCCAGCAGCGTCAGCGGGATGTAGCTGAGGCCGATGAAGCGCTGCGCGAAGGTGGTTTCGCGGATCCCCGCGTAATAGATGCCCTGCACCCAGGCGTCGATCGAGGCATAGATCGTCACCGCCACCACCAGCGCCAGCACGGTAGCGGTCCAGGTCACCAGCGGCTGCTTGCTGATCAACTGGCGATAGATCACCGACAGCACCAGGCTGATCGAGAAGCCGGTGATGGTCGCCACGAGAATCACCGCGACCAGGTCCCACGGCTGGCCATTGGCGATTGCCGCGCTTGCGCGCAGCAGGAACGCGCCCCCCCAGCCGGCGAGCTGGAGGTTCCAGAATGCCCGATTCTTGTTTGCGAAGAAGGGCGTAGGGCGGAAAGGCAACATGGCCATTGCCAATCCCTTAGCCGATTTGAGCGGCAGGGTGCAGTTTGTTTTGCCGCCTGCCGTCGCGCGGGTTACACTGTCCGTCTGCAAGGAGAGGTACGATGGCCACTTTGGAACATCCGGGCGAACACGCCAAATTCACCGCCATGACCGAAGGCACTGCCGAGGATTGGGCGATCATCGGGCGCGAATACCGGGATTTCGCGAAGGGCGTCGCCGATCGTGTGCTCGACCATCTCAAGCTGCTCAAGGGCGATTTCGGTGGCTTCCCGGTGTGCCGGCTCGAACATTCGCTGCAGACGGCCACGCGCGCACACCGCGACGGGCGCGACGAGCGCTATGTGGTGATGGCGCTGCTGCACGACATTGGCGACACGCTGGGCACCTACAACCACCCCGATGTGGCTGCGGCGATCATCAAGCCCTTCGTGCCAGAGGAATATCACTGGATCTGCGAGAAGCACGGCGCGTTCCAGGGCTATTACTATTTCCACCTCGTCGGCATGGATCGCGATATCCGCGAGCAGTATCGCGGCCATCCGCATTTCGAAGCCTGCGCGCATTTCTGCGAGAAATACGACCAGGCCGCGTTCGACCCCAGTTACGACAGCGCGCCGCTGAGTTTCTTCGAGCCGATGGTGCGCCGGGTGATGGAGCGGCCGATGAATTCGATGTACGCCAATATCACCGAGGATTGACGCCTAGCTTGCGGGCGCGATCTCGCGGCGGAAGTGCGCGCGCCAGTCGGCAATGCCTTCACCGCGCCACAGCTGCCGGACCAGCGCCGTTTCGGCCTCGATCGCTTCGGCGCGCTCGTCCCACCCGTCATGGCTGCGCTTGCGCAGGATGCCGCCCGAATGGCGCGGGCCCCACAACTGCATGAAGCGCATGGCGGCGCCGGGATCGTAACCGGCATTGGCGAGCAGCCACGGCATCATCCGGTCGGCCTCGCGCTCGGTCAACCGGATGTTCCCCTGCCTGCGGCCTTCGCCATCGAGCCAGGCGCGATGCCTCAGCAGATTGTGCGCGAGTTCATGCGCGATTGCGGCGGCCAGTTCGTCTTCGGCATAATCGAAGCCGGGAAAATCGCGGTCGATGATCACGCGCGTTCCCTCCGCGACTGCGCGCTTGCCGCTGCCGCCCAGCTCGAAGCGCGAGGCGCAGGCCATCACCGGAGCGAGCGTGACCGGCGCGCCGCCAATGGGCGTCACGGTGACGGACCCGTTCTCCACCAGTCGCGCGTCGATCAGATCGTGCGCGCGGACCGTTCGCCGCCAGTCGCGCGAACCGCTTGTCTCCCAGTGATTGGGTTCGACCTCGTCGATCGCCGCGATCTCGCTGCCCGGAGCCAGTCCCGCCGCAGCTGCCGGCGAGTCCGATGCCACCGTCAGCAACGCGAAATCGTGCGTGAGGCCAAGCAGCAGGCGCATCGCGGCGGGGTCGCCATAGCTCGCCATGTCGTGCAGCTGCAGGCCGACCGCGGGGATCGCCTTGTCGCAGAAGGGAGCGTTGGCGGTCGCGAGTTTCCAGCCGATGTCTTGCAGCCGCCCTTCGAGCGCTTGCCGTTCGGAGAAGATTTGCAGCGCCTTGGCCGACCCGACCTGCTGTGCCGCAGCCCCGGGCGGCGCGGCGAAGGCCAGCGCCATTGCCGAAGCGATCAAGGCCAGGCTGCACCTGCCAGCCATCAGCTGTCGCCCGGCTCAAGCGCCTCCTTGAGCGCGCCAAATCCCACTGCGCCTTCGAAGGCGCGATCCTTCGTCACCCAGCTGGGCGTGCCCGAAAAGCCGAGTTGCCCGGCCAGCGCATGGTTGCGTGCCAGTTCCTGCGCCACTTCGTCCGAGGCGGCGTCGGCGCGCGCGCGCTCAAGGTCGAGCCCGGCTTCGCGCGCGGCGGCCTCGACGCTTTCGGGCGAGACAGGGCCAAGCCGGAACATGGCGTCATGGAAGGCGGCGTATTTGCCCTGTTTCGCGGCGGCGAGCGCCATTTGCGAAGCGACTTCGCTGCCCTGGAAGATCGACCATTCGCGAACCACGATCTTCACTTCGGGGTCTGATTCGACCAGCCGGTGCACGTCGGCCTGGCTCATCGCGCAATAGGGGCAATTGTAGTCGGTGAACTCGACCAGCACTTTCGAGCCGTCGGGATTGCCCAGCACCGCGCCGGGGAACGGCGTCATGACCTGCGCGGAAATGCCCGCCAGCCGGTCCTTCGCCTGCTGCGACTGATAGGCTTCGGCCATCTGCGGCAGGATATCGGGATTGGCGAGGAGGTAGTTCTTGGTGCGCGCATCGCCCAGGCCCGAATAGGACCAGAGCGCGGCTCCGGCGAAGCCAAACAGCAGCGCCAGCGCGGCGGTGCGAAGCGAAGTCTTGAAATTGTCGGTCATTCTGCCCCCGTTTGAACTCACTTTCGGTCGCGTATGCGCTCAAGCTCGGCGCGTGCCTGCAATGCGATATCCTGCGCGCGGATCCAGTCGGGCGTGCCGCGCTCCAACCCCATTTCGGCGGCCTGCGCGCTGCGCAGCGCCTCGGGATAGCGGCGGCTCATCACCTGCTGTTCGGCGCTGGCGAGCCGCGCCCGCGGCATGTCGCCGCGCGCGGCATAGACCACGCCGAGCTGGTACCATGCAAAGGGATTGAGCCGGTCGCGCGCGACGGCGGCCTTGAGCACTTTTTCGGCTTCCTCGAAGCGCGACGGGTCTTCGGTCGCGATCAGCGCATGGCCGAACATGGCGGCGATCAGTGGCTGGCTGCCGCTGTTGTCGGTGGCCTTGCGCAGATAGGGCAGCGCGCCTTGCGGGTCGCCCGATTCGAGCCGCACCTGCCCGGCCAGCTCGAGGAAATAGGGGTTTTCCGGATCGGTCGCGAGCAGGCCCTCGGCCTCTTTCATCGCGTCATCGATCAGCGCGCTCTTGTGATAGGCATAGGCGCGGGCATAGCGCGCGGGGACACTGGTGTCGTATTTGGGATAGGCCGAGAGCGTCTTTTGCGGCTCGGCCAAATAGCCGTAGAGCTTGGCCTTTACCCGCTCGAAGCGCGCCTGCAGCCGGGGATCGTCGGGCGCATTCCATGCCGGGTCGACGATATAGGCCTCGCGCAATCGCGCGATGCGATCACCCGAAAGCGGGTGAGTGCGGGTGAAGGCGGCATCGTCATCCTGGCTCACGCCATAACGGAATTCGAGGCTCTGCAATTTGCCGAAGAAAGCCAGCGATCCGCGTCCCGAAATGCCCGCCTTGGACAGATATTCGACGCCTGCCGCGTCGGCGGAGGATTCCTGCACCCGGCTGAAGGCGAGGAACTTGCCCAGCGCCGCACGCTGCCCGGCCTGCATGATGCCGATGGCGGCGTCGCCTGCCCCGGCTAGCGCCGCGCCCACGCCCAGCAGCAAGCTGAGGATCGAGATATTGCTGGCCGCAGCCATGCCTTCGTCGAAGCGCACGATATGGCCGCCGGTGATGTGGCCCAGCTCGTGTGCGATCACGCCTTGCACTTCATTGGCGGTGTCGGCCGCGTTGATCAGCCCGCTGTGGATGTAGACGGCCTGCCCCCCGGCAACGAAGGCGTTGATGGTGGGGTCGTTGATCAGGATGATGTCGACATTGCCCGGCTCGAGCCCGGCGGCCTTAACCAGCGGCGCGGCCATGTCGTTGAGCAGCGCTTCGGTCTCCGCATCGCGCAGTACCGATTGCGCGGCAGCGGGATGGACCGACAGCAGCAGCGCGGCGATGAAAGCGACGAAATGGCAGAACAGGCGCATGTTGATGACGAGCTAGCCGATTTCGTCCTGAACCGGAACTGAAGCCCGCACGGATCGTGCGAATTCCACCATGTCTTTCAGCACCGGGCGCTTGCTGCGCCACGGGCTGGCGAGCGAAACCAGCACATCGGTGTGGTCCATCCCCGGATAGATGCGGGTGGCGGCGCTTGTGCCAAGCGCTTCAAGCGCTGCGGCGAGCACATGGCTGTTGCGCGGGCGCACAACCGTGTCCTTGTCGCCATGCAGCAGCAGCATTGGCGGCGCGCCGGGGTGCACGAAACGGATCGGCTGGGTCGTCTCGCCATCGGGAACATGGCCGAAGGCGTTGCGCGCGGACTCATTGGTGAAGGGGAAGAAATCATACGGCCCGGCAAGGCCGATCACCCCGGCGATGGCATCGGGCGCCAGCCCTTCGCGCGCCAGCCATTGCCGGTCGAGCGCGCTCATCACAACATTATAGGCGCCCGCCGAATGGCCCGCGAGCACGATCCGGTCCGGATCGCCACCCAGCCGCGCGATATTTGCGCGGGTCCAGCCGATTGCGCTGGCGGTATCCTCGAGCATGGCGGGGAACACGCCTTCGGGATGGAGGCGGTATCCGGCGGTCACCACCACGAAGCCTTCGGGCGCGAAGGCGCGGCCGATAAATCCGTAATCTGCGGGGTTGCCGCTGTTCCACCCGCCGCCGTGGAGGAAAAGCAGGACAGGTTTCGGTTCGGATGAGGCGGCAGCGATGCCGTAAACGTCGAGCACTTGCCTGCCGCCCTGGCCGAAGCGCGCCTGTTCGAGCAGCGCCACTTCGCGCGAGCCCCCGGCAATCCGGTCGACCCGGTCGAGCACCGCCGCGCCGTTGATGCGGATCGCGATCAGCAGCGCAATGGCAAGCGCGAACGCGAACGCCAGCAGTGTTCCAAGGATCCAGATCATCGCGCGCCTTGCCCGAACAGACATTGGCGCGCCCTATCGCGCACCGGCACGGCTGGCCAGTGCGAAGTGTCGGAACTTTGAGGTGCGGCGGCTGTCTAGCCGAGCAGCTTGCGCGCGGCGCGTTCGATCAGCGGGATGTCCTGCTCGACTTCGCCCAGCACCACGATCTCGCCATCTTCGGTCCGGCGGATCATCACCAGCGCGAATTCGCCGCCCTCGGGCTCGAGCTCGCTGAAGTCCTGCGGTTCGAGTTCGCGCAGCTTCTTCGCCAGCGCTTCGCGCACGCCGTCTTCGGCTTCGACTTCCTTGCCGGCCTGTTCGCGGCGCCATTTACGCTCGGCATTGACCACGCCCTTGAGGCCGCCCTCGGCCTCGCAGAGATAGCTCGACAGCGCGCCATGCGCGATGCCGACGCGGTGCGCATAGCTGAGCGCCGCGGCATATTCGGTGAGGCGGGTCTTGTCGTAATCGGCGCCGAATACGAGCTTGACCACCGGCGTCATCGGCGCGCGTTCCTGCGCCGCGATGCCGCATTCGTCGAGCAGTTCGGCATAGTCCTCGGGCGATTCCTGCGCCGCGAGCGAGAAGTCATAGGCCTGGCCGACTGCGGCATAGAGCGAATGGCGGCTGCGATCCTCGCTGTTGCGGGCGCTTTCGGCGGCTTCGCGCGCGGCGGCGAGATAGTCGTAAAGGCCGGCATCGGCGGGCAGTTCGGCGACGAATTCCTCTTCGTCCTCACCATCCGCTTCGACGTCGCCGCTATCCGCGCCATTGTCCGCGCCGTTCTCGGCCTGCTCGCTCCATGAGTAGCTGGCGGGCGCTTCCTCGAGCGAGCTGTCGTCGCTTTCCGCCTCTTCGTTCCACGAGAAGTTGGCGGGCGCCGTATCGAAGGCGCTGCTATCATAGCCGATCTCGCCCGAGGTTTCGGGCAGCGGCGGCAATGCCGCGAGTTCGTCAAGGTCGAGCGACAGCGCCTTCTTGGTCGGCGGCGCGATATGGTCGGTGAGCGAAGCGAAATCGTAATTCGCTTCCTCTTCTTCCTCATCCTCGTAATCGACGTCGAGGCCATATTGGCCGAAATCGGGCTCGGGGAGTTCGAAGACGTCTTCGTCCTCTTCGTCGCCGAACTGGCCGAACTGGCCGATGTCGCTGACATTGCTGGCTTCGCCCACGCTCTCCGGCGCTTCGGAATCGTCGGCGCTCGGGCCATCGGCCCACTCGGTCACGGGGTCGCTGTCTCGCATGGCCGGTTCGTCTTCCTCGGTTTCGAGAGCCTGGTCGATTTCGAGCAGCAGCTCGTCGGCGGCGGCCTGGTCGGCCATCTCCTTCCAGTTGATCACACCATAGATGAAATCGATCGTGTCATTGTCGGAGGAATAGGGCAGCAGGATGCCGCGATAGAGGATCGTCACGCCGCGCTGGTTCACGAATTCGGCTTCGAAGCCGATCGGGGCCTGGTTGGCGAGGATCTGCAGATAATGGTCGGTGATGCGGCTCAGCAGCGAGCGGCTGGGCACGTCCGACAGCTTGTCGATCTGCCCTTCGGCGCCGCATTCGGCGGCCAGCTGGTCGCCCAGGAACTGGATCGCCGGGTCTTCGATCCCGGTCGAGAAGTCGAGCAGCACGCTATAGGGGCCGAAATCGGTCAGGTTTTCCGGATCGAGTTCTTCGATCGAAGGGAAGTTGCGTTCGCCCAGCAGGCTCGCCCAGTGATTATAAGCGCGCACCTGCATGCGGCGCTCGTCCTGGCCGATCGCTGCCGGCGGCAGGTCGCGAGCGATATCCTCGTCGGCGAGGTCGAAATCAGTCGAGACGTCGGTAAAGTCCGGCGTATCGAAGCTGCCGCGCAAGCTATCCATGGCCCAATCATGCTCCTGACTAGTGAGTCAGCCATGGGTTTTGGCGCGACATGGTAAACTTACCGTTAAGTTGCGCAGAAAAGCATGATGTCGCGGTTTATCGGCGGCGTGACGTCACGCCGATGGCGGTCCGCCTCAGAGCATGTAGCGCATGCGGATCGTCAGCGTGGCCGCATCCCCGGCATAGTCGAAAGCGGCGTCATCGAACTTGGGCGGACCCATCTGCACTTTCGCATCGCGCGAGAAGCCGAAGCCTTCCTTGGGCATCATTCCCAACGCGCGGTCGGCCTTGCCATTGTCGTTCTCGTCATGGAGCAAGGCCACGGCATAGCGGCCCGGCTTGACGCCGCTGAACAGCAGCTCGACCCTGGTGCCCGCAGGAACCACCACCCGATGCGAGGCCGGATCCTCGCGGCATCGGGGGAAGACCTTCGCATTGGTGGTCATGCAGGCGCGGACCACGCCCTTGGCCGAGCGCAGGTCAGTTACAGTGATGGCGACTTCGCCCGGCTTGGGCGGCGTGGCCCCCACCAGCAAGGCGGCAGAAGCGGCGGCAAGGCCGAGAGCGGCGACAGGTTTCATCCGAATTTCTCCGTCAGTCCGCGATCGGTGCCGCACGCGCGGTCCCAGAAGCGGAAATAGAGGCCGTAATTGCAGCGATATTCCTCGTGATGGCGCTCGTGATGGCTCGCGGTGATCAGCCAATTGCCAAGCCGCGAGTGGACCAGCCGGCGCGGAAACATCTCCCAACCCATATGGTTGGTGACGCCCATCACCGTCATGATCGCCAGCACCAGCGCCAGCACGCCCAGATGGATCGGCACCACGAACACCAGCGCGGGGATCACCACGGCGCCGGTGATCGCCTCGAGCGGGTGGAAGCTCATGGCGGTCCATGCCGTTGGCGGGCGGCTGGCGTGATGGACGGCATGCGCCAGCCGGAACAGCCGCGGCACATGCATCCAGCGGTGGGTCCAGTAGAACCATGTGTCGTGCGCGAAGAGATAGATGAACAGCGAAAGCGGCAGGTACCACAGGGGGTAGGCGCCAATGTCGCTGTAGATTCGCGTCCATCCAAGGTTCTGCCAGGCCCAGGCCACCAGCCCTGCGGGCACGCCATAGATCGCCGCCGAGGCGAGCGACCAGCCGATCTCGCGGCGGATCTGCGTG
The DNA here is from genome assembly GCF_052683155.1 of Altererythrobacter sp. Z27. NCBI lineage: Bacteria > Pseudomonadati > Pseudomonadota > Alphaproteobacteria > Sphingomonadales > Erythrobacteraceae > Altererythrobacter > Altererythrobacter sp. Z27. Next base: position 2,087,887 of record NZ_JBQYMC010000001.1, read on the forward strand.
CCCAGCGCTGCGTATTGGCCGGGGCGCTTGCGCCCGGTGAGCCAGGCGAAGAACCCGCTGCTGATGAAATAGCGCAAGGCGACGATCGCAGTCATCGACAGCGCGGCAATGGCGAGTGCGAGCAGCATGGTGGCGTTCTAGCCGCGCCGATCGCAAATTGCGACGGGTTCGAGGAGTCTATTGCGCGCCGGACAGCTTCGCGCAGAGCGGATCGATCAGCCCGGCGTGGCGGCGCAGCGCCGCGCGGGCGAGCCGCTGCAGCTCCTTATTCCGCCGCGCGGCGTTGAGCGGCTGCAGCGGTGCCGGGCGCAAGATCTCGGCATCATAACCGTCGGCCACGATCACGCCGCAGCAATCGGGGCGGAATGCCTCTCCTTCGAGCGGGGCGCGATCGAGCGAGGGGGGCAGCGCCCAGAAGAACCGGTCGCAGAAATCGAGATATTCGCCCCATTTCGCGTCGCCCAGCAAATCGCTGCGTGCGACCTTTATCTCCACGATCACGATCTGCCCCTTGGCATCGACTCCCATCAAATCGGCGCGGCGGCCGTTGCGCAGCGGCATTTCAGTGAGGCACCAGATGTCGTTGCGCGCGAACAGCCGCCCCACGCCGCGCGCGACCGCAGCCGCGTCATGCACTGTCGATGGTGGCGAATCGGGATTGGCGATCAGGGGTGTCGGCATCCAGCCAGACTGGAACAGATCACGAACGCGGTCAAGCGTCAGGCGGCGACCGGCGGATTCGCAGTTTCGGCTTCCGTTTCAACTTCGGTTTCGGGCGCAAGGCTGAGCAGCGCCGTGCGCAGGGCATGGAATTCGCGCCAAAGCGCCAGCGCCGGCGCGGTGGTGTCCTGCCCCCGGGCCAGGATCGTGCGCAGCGCGATTAGGCCCGGCTGGAGGATCGCGTCGAGATCGGCGATGCCGTCGCTGGCGAGCACAAGCCGCGCTCCGCCCCTGGCCTCGATCCGGGCGGGGAAGCCTTCAAGCCCGGAATCGAACGGCTCTGGCGCGAGTGCGGCCATGGTGCCGATTTCCTGCCCGGCGGCGTGCAATGCCTGCCAACGCGCGGCGAGCACCTCGGCGCGGGCGGTTGGAGTCGTTTCGGTGTTGGCGATTCCCGACATGGTCCTGCCGGATTAGCGGGCCAGAATTGCCAAATCCCTAATGCGCGGGGCTGCTGCGTTAACCGCGAGGCGCAAGGGCGCGCGATTTTCGGCTGGCAGGCGGGACAGCGCTTTGCTAAGCGCGCCGCTCGCTTGTCGCTGACGGCGCCACGCACCCGTAGCTCAGCTGGATAGAGCGCTGCCCTCCGAAGGCAGAGGTCACAGGTTCGAATCCTGTCGGGTGCGCCAATACTTCAAATATTTAGAGTTCTTCCGCGCGCGCCGTATGGAATGCGTACAGAAAACTTGGTTGTTGCTTTCAAGACTTGCCCGGAAACTCGCGTCTGATCCTCAATTACAGTTGCAGCAGGTAATCCATTGTTTTCAGAATAATCCGCAGTTGCTAACGGGGCCGCGTGGAAATAAATGGGAGCCCACATGGAAGCAGCTACTCTGTCAAATCTCGCCGACCAATTCGCTCGCGATGGCTATGTCGTGATCAATGTTCCAGAGGCGCTCCCTCTGACAGATCGAATCACAGCCCAGCTCGCTGGTCGATTCGACGATCAGCACCGCATCGAGAACGCATGGCGAATGTGCGAAACTGTAAGAGAGCTGGCGACGTTGCCAGTCGTGCTCGAAACGCTCGCTGCACTTTACGGGCGCCCCGCTTTCCCCTTTCAGACGCTAAACTTCGACCGCGGGACGGAACAGTTAGCGCATAGCGATACGATCCATTTCGACAGCAACCCGAAAGGCTACATGGCTGGTGTTTGGTTCGCACTAGAGGACATCGACGCGAACAACGGGCCCCTGCGCTACTACCCCGGCTCGCACAAATTGCCGCAAAAGACCTTGGTAGATTTTGGCGTTGAACGTCTTGAGGGTCGCAATCCGTACGTTCTCTATCAGACTCACTATGAGCCCGGCATTGCTCAAGTAATTGAGGACAATGGCTTGGTCTCTGAGGACGCTCACATAAAGAAGGGACAAGCCCTGATCTGGGCTGCGAACTTGCTACATGGTGGCTCTGCGATCTCTGATCCGGCGCGAACGCGACATAGTCAGGTCACACATTACTACTTCGAAGGGTGCTCTTATCACACGCCTCTCCTCGCGGACGGCGGAATCTATCGGCGTTACCCTGTAGACATTCGGACGGGACATAACATTGGCGGCATTGAAGACGGGAAACCGCTTCGAGTGCCGCTTGTTCAGCAAGCAAAAAGCGCTGCCAAGCGCATCTTGCGCTCAGGAACGACCTATGACCGAGTTCGCTGACAAAAGGACCGTTGCATCGAACATGGCCAGCTTCTGATCTTTCTTGCTGCAGCAGTTCGATTGAAAACTAAAGGCATCTAATCAGCGGCACTCGAACAATCCCTCAGGTGGCGTGCCATCACCTTCACCTCGTTGGATCGCCCACCGTGCTTCCATGCGTTGCGATTGCCCCTAGGCGCCCCGGATTTACGCCGCCGTGCATTCGACAGCGTCTTAGCCCCTTCACGGCTGGAGATTGACACACTGACCCCTTCCGGGAACGGGGTGCTGACGCGAGGTTCTTCGGTTGCATGGGATTGATCGTCGCATTTTCCATTTCGGGGGCCCCGGCCATGATGATGGATATGATCGGCAATGACTGCCTGCCCCCTTCATTGACGTGGACGTGCCGCACTGTTTGCATTCGACCGTGTACCAGCCGCTCCAACGCCTCGATTGTCGCTCGACTTTGCGCCTGCGCCTTGCGCGCCAAACGTAGGTAGGTTTCGACAGCACCCAGGCTTTCGCCGAGGTTGAGTGCGGCGCGTCGGGTCAATTCCGTGAACAGGCCGTGCAAAGCGAAAGCTTGGCTGACCAGCATCTCGCGCTGCTTTCCGAGATCGCCGCGCTTGGCGGCCTCTGCCTCACGCCAAATCGAATCCGAGAATGCGAGCATTGACTGCGGTCCCCATTCGCCACGATTCAGCAACTCCACGATCGGGGCCGTGCTGTTGCTGGGAGGCAGGAGAACGCTCGCTAGTTCCTTTTCGCGATCGGTCGCAGTCGGCAATTCGTCCCTCTTATGGCCGCGCGATTTCTTCCGACTTCCATTCATGATTTTGGCTCGCATCGATGTGCAGGGTTCGATCACCCCATGGTGACAGCTGTATGTGTGGCGATTTCCGAAACGCGGAGAGCGTTTGCAACCCGGCAGTTCCCCGTTAAGGCGGTATGGGATTCCCATACTGCTTGCCGCCTCCCGGTGGCGAGAAGTCCCCCAGCGTTTCGGAATCCAGAACAGGGTATTGATTGCGGTCTCGCGCCTTACGGTAGGTCTTGAGCGATCGCAGTCCGCGCTCCATGCGCTTTCGCTCCGGGGTGCCGGGTGCAGGTTCCTTGTCGCAATAGTCATGCGTCGCGAGTTTTCGTCCGGGGCCATTTCCAAATGCCAGTCGCCAGCAACGGGCCCTCGAAGTGCTCGACGATCCGCCGCGAAAAGCGGAATCCACGGTCATCTCGATGAAACCCAGCGCCTGCAAGTCGTCGAATTCCCGGCTTGCCGCAGTGAGATCGGCCACCCCCATTCTAGCGGCAGCGTCGCGCATGCTCAGATAGAGGCTGCCGTTGTTCTCGCCGTTGTAAATCGAGATCAACTCCAAAAGCAGGGACCGGGCATTGGGCGAGAGTGATTGGCACGCGTTGCCAAACTGGACCCCTTGCGGCAGGCGCGAGAAGCGTCCGGTGTGTCCCTCGCTCCGCCCGGTCGCGTTGACCCGTCGCTTTTTGGCCTTCCGCCTAGTGACCATCATTCGAATCACGGTTGGAAGGGGATTCGGAGGAGTGCCGTTTGCTCGCAACCGCGGCTGCCTCGGCCCGTTGAGCGAGATGATCAACTCCGATATGGAGCGCGATCAGCGGACGAATTCCTTGCGGCGAGTGCAGCCGATCGGTATCCGGATTGCGGACCAGGCCTCCAAAGCTATTCCGCGATGCCCGCGCCTTGCCCGCGCGGGTTTCGCATATCTCGGCCATGGCTCATCCCTCCGCAGCGAAGGCGGGCAGGTTTGCCAGATACGATTCCAGGTCGGCAAAGCAGATCAGCGTTCTTCGTCCGGCCTTGAGGGCCGCGAGATCACCGCGCTTCAGGGCTTCGTACAGAGCGCTGCGCGATAGTCCGGAAGCTCTCACGGCATCCGGTATCGTTACTGCTATCGGTGTCTGCATGGGAATGTGTCCCGCAAGGTCCGTGCGGGATTGCCTGGACGTTGCGAGTCACTCTTTGATCGGCTGGAGCGAGAGCAACCGGGTAAGAATTTTGGGAAATCCAGCCGCCGAAAGAATCAGGATTCGTGAAATCCCCAAAGTGCGTCGTCCAACTCTCTTGCTATCTCGGCTGCCCGTTCATCTTCTCTGACGCGCTTTCGAAGTCGACGTTCATACCGTTCATCGCCACCCTTAGCAGGGTATCCCACATGCTTGGCCGCAACGCCCGCCAAAGTCAGTCTTTTGAGTTTGGGACCTCTTTTGCGCGAATAGACTCGTTCGTGACAGCGCCGCATAGCTTCATCAGCGCCTACGCCATATAAAATCGCTCTCGCCGCCTCTACGGGCATAGCCGCCAGCTGCTCGTTCGTTGGAAATTCCCCGGCCCACAGAACTAGCGGCAGGCATGGGGGTGACTGCACCCATAAAATTTTCGAAGCTAGCCACCACGCCATCGCCCGGCAGTGGTGCCTTGAAAGCGGAACGGCCAGCGATCCCACCTTGGTCACACGCAAGTCAAACCTAAGGGAGCGATCCGTTTGGACCTCTCAAAGCGCCAGCTCTCCCAGTGCTTTTAGTGCCGCATCACTAGCAAGAAGCCCGTAGTGGCGCTCGATCATTTCCGCGCTGGTTCCCGAAATCTGGGCGATTGTGAGTAGTGGAAGCCCAGCACTCACGAGGTCGGCAATCGTGCTGTGACGAAGCGTGTAAGCCGTGGTACCGCTCGGGAGGCCAGCCGCCTTCACCGCCGCCGCAATCGGAAGTTTCCACGTGTTCCTATCCCACCGCTTGCCATTGTTGCGCCGAAACAGCAGCGCGGCAGGCAGCTTGTCATTCACATTCTTAGTGAACAAGCTCGCGGCTTCGGCTGGCAACTGGATGCGCCGAGGCTTGCCGGTTTTGTCCTTTCCTACGGTGAGCTCCGCTGTGCGCTTGTCGAAGTCGGCAGCCGAGAGCGCTGCCATCGCGCCGAGGCGTAGCGGCAATAAACAGAGCGCCCGCACGAAAGGCACGGCTTCCTCTCCAGTTTCCTCCAGCAACTTTCGCCGTTGGTCACGGTCTAGATAAAGAGTCCTTCGTCCGTTCGCGTTCGGATTGGCTTTCAGCGCCTCTTGCCACGCGGCCTCGCTATTTCGTGCACCGGGCGAAAGCACCTTAGGTAGTGCCGCGCGCAATACGGCCATATCGCGATTGACGGTGGAAGCGGCGCGTTCGCGGTGAGTCGCCTCACCCCCCTTCCTGCGGCTCACCAGCGCGGGCAACCGCTCCAGCCGCTCGCGCCATTCTTTCAAGTGACGACGGCGTAGCTTGGCCAGCTTCACCTCCCCGAGCGGGTCCGAATAGACATAGCGCTCGAAGCGGCTTTCAACCTCGGGACGGCTCTTGCCGTATTCGCGGCAAGCGTCGGCAATAGTCTCGATCCTCGCGCGAACCTCTCCGCCCGTTTCCACCAGCTCGGCTATGCTCTCTGCCTCTTTTTGGCGGCGGCGAATATCTCATTGCCGGGGAGGGAGCCAAAATCGCCAAGTGCTTTCACGCGATATTTGCCCGCGTCTTCGTCGTACGCGCGGGCGATCCACGTTCCCTTTCCGCCGCGCTTGGAAGGTCGGAACCCGAGAAAACATCCTGTGCGGAGCCGCTGCCAATGCGGCTCCCGCCGGGGCTTGAGCCGTTCTCGCTCGCCGACTTTGCTCAGGTCCAAAGCCATTTAAAAACGCCTCCAACCATCCCGTACGGAATGCGTACGGAATGCGTATGGAATACATGTGAGGACGGATCGGGACTACTGCAAACGAAAAACGGCGGAATTACGAGGGCTTCATCGTCCGAGCATATCCATGATTGCCGTCATTTCCTGCCCTCCGAAGGCAGAGGTCACAGGTTCGAATCCTGTCGGGTGCGCCAAGGGGAGCGTCTCGCGAGGGGCGCTCCCCTTGGCGTATCAGGCGATAGCGCGCGCCGGGCAGTAACGCTTCAAATAGTCGCCATGCCCGGGCATGTGCTGGACGACGAAGCGGATCGACTTCTCCATCTCGTCGAGTTCCTTGCGGGTCGAAACCTCTTCTAGCGTGTCGGCCACGGCATTGTGCCCGCCCATCACGATCCCCTGGCCCATCATCACCGCTGCCCAGCTAGTTTCGGTGAACAGCTCGTCATCCTCGCGGAAGATCTGGCCGTTCATGCGGAACAGTTCGAGTTTCTCGGTCAGCGTGTCGGGCACGCTCATGGTGCGGCAGTAGTTCCAGAACTTCGAATCGTCGCGGCTGGTGGCGTTGTAATGCAGGATCAGGAAATCCCGGATCCGCGCATATTCCTTGGCCGTCAGCCGGTTGAAAGCATCTTCCTGCGCCTGGGTCACGCCATCGAGCGACAGCAGCGAAACCAGCTTGTTGATCCCGGTGTTGATGAGGTGGATCGATGTCGATTCGAGCGGTTCCATGAAGCCCGCCGACAGGCCGAGCGCGACGACATTCCTGTTCCAGAACTTCTTGCGCCGCCCGGTCACGAAGCGCAGGTGATTGGGATCGGCGGTGGGCTTGCCCGCGATATTGCTGACGAGGATGTCATGTGCCTCGTCGGCCGACATGAAGGCGTCGCAATAGACGTGGCCATTGCCGTTGCGGTGCTGCAGCGGCACTTGCCATTGCCAGCCCGCCGAATGAGCGGTTGCGCGAGTGTAAGGCGGCGGGGGGCTGCCATCGTCGCGGTTGCAGGGCAGCGCCACTGCGCGGTTGCAAGGCAGCCAATGCGTCCAGTCTTCATAGCCGGTCTGGAGTGCCTGCTCGATCAGGAGCCCGCGAAAGCCCGAGCAATCGATGAACAATTCGCCTTCGAGCTCGCCGCCATTCTCCAGCTGGACCGAAGTGACGAAACCGCTTTCGCCATCGAGCCGCACGTCGTTGATCCGGCCTTCGTGGCGCACAACGCCGCGCGCTTCGGCATATTTGCGCAGGAACTGCGCATAGCGCCCTGCATCGAGATGATAGGCGTAATTGACCGGCGGCAGGTCGTCGCGCGCGTAATCCTGCGTGCGCGCGAACTTGCCGAAATGCGCGGCCATGGTTTCGAGGTTGAAAACCTGGATCGGGCGGTTGTCGCCCGCTTCGCGGAACTTATGCCAGACGTGATGGAAGGAGATCCCGCCCATTTCGTAGCCATAGGCGCCGAAGGGGTGGATATAGCTGTCGCCCTGCTTGCCCCAATTTACGAACTGGATGCCCAGCTTGAAGCTGCCTTGCGAAGCGGCCAGCATCTCGCGCTCGTCCACTTCGAGCAGGCGGTTGAAATCGACGAAAGGCGGAATGGTTGCCTCGCCTACGCCGACCGTGCCGATCGCTTCGGATTCGACCAGGGCGATGTCGAGCTGGCGACCCGTCTTGAGGCGCGAGAGCACCGCGGCCGCCATCCAGCCTGCCGTGCCACCTCCCACAATGACGATCTTCTTGATTGGCTTCTTTTGCGTCATCCTGCGCCTCTCTTCGCATGCCAGCCCATTGAACGCCAGTGGCAGCGGTGCCACGCTTTGCAGCGAAACCGAGGGCGGTAATGTGAACGTTCATTTTTATTCTTGTGAACGTTACCATTATGCGTTATGCCTGCTTCTCACAAGGGCAAAACAAAGCTGTTTGCCGTGATCCGGGGAGGATAACTTGTCTCGTACCAACTCTAACGCTTCGGCGCGTGCGCGCCGTTTTCTCGCGCTTAGCACTGCTTCCAGCATCGCTCTGTCCGCCATGATCGCTGCGCCGGCGATGGCGCAGGACGCTGACGCAGAGGAGCAGCCGGCGGAGGAAGAAACCGCCATCGTCGTTACCGGTTTCCGCGCTTCGCTCGAGAATGCACAGAACATCAAGCGCAATGCCGATACCTTCGTCGATGCGATCACCGCCGAGGATATCGGCGCCCTGCCCGACCGCTCGGTGGCGGAATCGCTCCAGCGCGTTCCCGGCGTCAACATCGGCCGCTTCGAAAAGACCACCGACCCGGACCGTTTCTCGGTTGAGGGCACCGGGGTGATCATTCGCGGCCTGCCTTTCGTGCGCTCGGAATTGAACGGCCGCGACATCTTCTCGGCAACCGGTGGGCGCGAACTGAGCTTCAATGACGTTTCGCCCGAGCTGCTTGGCCGGGTCGAAGTGTTCAAGAATGTCACTGCCGATATGGTCGATGGCGGCATTGCCGGTACGGTCAATCTCGTCACGCGCAAGCCGCTCGACTCCGATGGCTTCAAGATCGCGGGCTCGATCGGCGGCAATTACGGCGATCTCGCCGAAGAATGGTCGCCCGAATTTTCGGTGCTCGGCTCGGGCACGGTCGAAACCGATGGCGGCAGGCTCGGGTTCCAGCTGGGCTATGCCAAGTCGGAGCTGGTCAGCCGCACCGATGCCTCGCAGCTGACCGACCCCTGCTACCGCGCCGCTTCGCTCGATACGACCTGTATCCGTGTGCGCGATGTAGGTTCGGGCGGCTTCGGTGACCAGAACTTCGATGACACCAACTTCCCGCCGGCTGGCACGGTGATCTCGCCGAAGGGCGCTGGCGTACGCACCACCCGGCTTGAGCGCGACCGAGAAGCATGGTCGGCCGTGCTCCAGTATGAAGATCCCACCGGCGATTTCCGCGCGACTTTCGAATGGCTGCGCTCCAATACGCAGTTCTTCACCGACGAGCACGCGATGCTGGCTCTGGTCAACAATGATGCCGGCTTCCCGGTCCAGGCCGCTGGAAGCACATGGACGTTCGATCAGAACGGCATCTTCCAGACCGGCGTGCTGACGCAGTCGACCGGCGATTCGGGCTTCTCACCGTGGGGCGGTCTGCCGCTTGAGCTGCTCCGGTTCCAGCGCCAGACTGGCGCGACGACCGAAGACTTCTCGTTCGACGTGGAATGGAACATCACCGACCGCTTGCGCGCAAATTTTGAAGCGCAGCACATCTCGTCCGACCTGCGGCAGGATTCGATCATCGGTGCAATGGCGTCGTTCGCCGATGTCAGCATCGATGCCACGGGCAAGCTGCCCAAGGTGCAGTTCCTGGCTCCGGCCGGCGCACCGGCGAATTTCTACAGCGATCCGGACTACACCTATTTCTGGTTCCTGCTGGACAGCCAGGCGCGCAACGATGGCGAGCTCGACAGTCTTCGTGCCGATTTCGAATATGACATAAGCGACGATGGCTTCTTCAAAAGCGCCCGTTTCGGTGCACGCTGGTCCGATCGCAATCGCGTGACCCGTGACAGCAACTTCGGCAATTGGGGTACGCTTGGCGCACCCTGGACCGGGCGCGGCGGCAATTGGAACTGCGGCGACTACCAGGCCTATGGCTGCGGCGGCGCCTACGCCAAGGACTTCACTGACGCTTCGAAGTACCGCAATCCGTTCGCGGATGGCTTCCAGCGCGGCAATGTGCCGACTCCGATCGAGGCCGGTGGCGCCTTCTTCTATGGCGGCGACAACTTCATCGGCGAATATCTGAACGGCACCACCGCCGCCCAGGGCGCAGCGATTACCGCATGGTCGTTCCCTGACCGGCTGGGCGAAGCATGGGAGCCGATCACCGATCGCCTGAATGCCGACGGCACTCCGTGCGATCCCTTCTGCACCGCCGAAATCTCCGACGTGACGGAGAAGACCAAGGCTGCCTATGCCCGAGTCGATTTCGGGCATGACTTCAGCAATGGCTGGGCGCTCGAAGGCAATTTCGGCCTCCGCTATGTCGATACGACGGTCAAGAGCGGCGGTGTCATCACCCTGCCCAACCCGGATCGCTTCGATGCGACCGATGCTGGCGGCAATGGCGATGGCATTGTCCAGGTGTCTGAAATTGAATTGGCTTGCGCGAATGTCGTGGTTGGCCAGCAGGCCCCCGGTTTCTGCTCGCTCTCCTCGGCGCGACTGGCGGAATTCGCGGCCGCGCATACCGGCGAAGTGATCATCGATGATCGCGACATCACCTTCGATCATTGGCTGCCAAGCTTCAACGCCAAGCTCGACGTGGGTGATGGCTTGCTGTTCCGCGTGGCCGTGTCGAAGGGCATTTCCCGCCCGGATCTCTCGCTGTTCCGTGCGGGCGGTACGATCGCGGATAACACGACCGACCTGCGTTCCGAAGGCACGCTTGAGACTGGCCCGCTGTTCCAGCTTTTCACCGGCAACCGCAACGTTCGCGCGGTCCGGTCATGGAATTACGACATTTCGGCCGAATGGTATTTCGATGCGGTTGGCTCGGTCACGGTGTCAGCCTTCCTGAAGGACCTGAAGGGCATCGTCAGCTCCGGCGTCAATGTGGTCGACTATCCGTCCGCGAATGGCAACATTCCGGTAGAGGTCAACGGCCCGAGCAACGAGCTGGGCGGCACACTCAAGGGCGTCGAGGTCACCTACCAGCAGACCTATGACTTCCTGCCCGGGCTGCTCAGTGGGCTCGGCACTCAGCTGACCTACACCTATGTCGATGCGGGGGACTTCTCCAATCCGGACCTGATCGGCAACCGCGGTTCGTTCGCTTCGATCCAGCCGCTGCAGGGCGTCTCGAAGCACACCGTCAATGCCACCGTGTTCTATGAAAAGGGACCGCTGGCGATGAGGGCTGCCTACAACTGGCGCTCAGACTTCCTGATCACTCCGCGAGACGACATCTTCCCGTTCTCGCCGATCTGGCAGGAATCGACAGGCCAGCTTGACGCGTCGATCTTCTATGCGGTCACCGACCAGATCAAACTGGGCGTGCAGGGCGTGAACCTGCTCGACGAAGTGACCCAGACAACGCAGGTGGTGGATTTCGACGGGACGCGGATCACACGCTCGGCGTTCCGCAACGATCGCCGCTTCACCTTCATGGCGCGTTTCGACTTCTAAGCAATGCCTTGAGGCTGCAAACCGAGCGGGCCCCTGCCTTTGGGCGGGGGCCCGCTTCGGCATTGTGGCCTACGCGATTGGCCCGTGAACGGATTGTGCCTTGCCCTGCCGCTTCTCGTCGGGCCAATTGGGGAGGATGAATATGAAGAAATTCGCTTTGCTGCCGCTCGGTGCGATGCTGCTTGCCTCTTGCGCGGCATCGGCGGTCGAACCCGGCACCACACAAGACGCCGGTTGGGAGCTTGCCTGGTCGGACGAATTCGACGGGTCCGAAATCGACCGCACCAAATGGGACTTCGATGTCGATTGCTGGGGCGGCGGCAATGACGAGCGCCAATGCTATACCGACAGCCCGCGCAACGCGGCGATCGAGGATGGCAAGCTGGTCATCACTGCCCGCAAGGAACGCAGCGAAGGGCTTGCGTTCCCGCCTGCGATCGCCGCACAGCCCGGAAATGCGCAGGCGACCAAGGTCCAGCCGTTCAGCAGCGCGCGGCTGGTAACGCGCGGCAAGGCCGCCTGGAAATACGGCAAGATCGAAGTGCGCGCGAAACTGCCGCAGGGGCAGGGGACATGGCCCGCGATCTGGATGCTTCCGGAAGACAATGCCTATGGCGGCTGGGCGCGCTCGGGCGAAATCGACATCCTCGAAGCGGTCAATCTCGGCGTCCCATGCGAGGGTTGCGAAAGCGGGCGCGAGGACACGATCCTGGGCACATTGCATTTCGGCGGCGGCTGGCCGGACAACAAGCTGGCGAGCACCGAGATCAGCTATCCCCCCATGCTCGACGGCGGATTTCACACCTTCGGCGTGATCTGGGCGGAGGGCAGCTTCACCTGGACGGTCGACGGCAAGCCCTTTGCCAGTCGCACTGCCGACGAATGGTTCACCACGGAAAGCGACGATCCCAACGCTCCGTTCGACCAGCGCTTTCACCTGATCCTCAACCTCGCCATCGGCGGCGGGCTGGCCGAAAGGCGCGGCCTTGGCGGCGTTTCCGATGCGGGTTTTCCCAAGCGGATGGAAATCGATTGGGTTCGCGTCTGGCAATGCTCGGAAGATAAGGCTACCGGCAAGGCCTGTATCCGGGACGGGGATCAGTAGACTATGGCGCGCAGGCGGCAGGCAGTTACCATTCGGCACGTAGCCGAGGATGCGGGGGTTTCCCTGCAAACGGTCAGCCGCGTCATCAATAATGAGCCCAATGTCCGCCCCGCGATGAAGGAGCGGGTGCAGGAAGCGATCGACCGGTTGGGCTATGTTCCTTCGATCGCGGCGCAGCGGATGAGCGGATCGCGCTCCTACCTCATCCTTGCACTCAACGATCGCGAACGCACGATCGAGGACTGGAAATCGCGCCAGGGCACCGACTGGGTCGACCAGATGTTGCTCGGCGGCATGCTCAAATGCGCCGAGCATGGCTATCGCATGATCTTCGAACTGGTCGACACGCATAACGACCATGTCGAGCGCGAGCTAAAGGCGGCGATTGCCGCGCTCCAGCCCGACGGGATCATCCTGACCCCGCCGCACTCGGACAATCCGCTGATCACGGGCCTGCTCGCGGCGCAAAAGATCCCCTTCGCGCGGATCGGTTCGCGCGAGCCCGGCCCGGGCCTGCCGATGACGATGGATGACGAAGGGGCGGCCCGTCTCGCGACCCGTCGCCTGATCGAACTGGGCCACAAGCGTATCGGATTCATTGCCGGACCAACCGACTACCACATTGCCGACTGGCGCATCGACGGATGGCGCAGCGCGATGGAAGGGGCGGGCCTTGCCACCGAAGACCTGTGCGAGCGCGGCGATTTCGGTTTCGCCAGCGGCCTTGCAGCTGCGCGCAAGCTGCTCGACCTTGCCGACCGGCCCACAGCCATCATCGCTTCAAGCGACCAGATGGCCACGGCGACGCTTGAGATCGCGCGCGAGCGGGGCCTGCGCATCCCAGACGACCTTTCCCTGATCAGTTTCGACAACACGCCCATCGTGCGCTTCACCGAGCCGCCGCTGGCGGCCATCGATCAGCCGATCGCCGCTACGATTTCGCGCGCGGTCGAGTTGCTGATCCAGGCCGCGAGCGGCGAGCCGATGCCGAGCGAGCCGGTCAATGTCGCCGCCGCCTTTGTCGAACGCGCTTCGATCGGACCGGCGCCGGGAACGAATGACGCCTGACGCTTCGCCGCCAGCGCCCCAGCCGCTGTGGTTCATCCTGCTGCTGGCGCTTGCCGCCGCTGGCGGAGCGGTCGCCTATGTCCCTTTCCTGACCGTGCTGCTGCCGGTGCGCATTGCCGACCTGACCGGCAGCGACGATATAGCGGCGCTTTCCTATGCGACCTTCGCCGGGGCAATCGTGGCCAGCTTTGCCAATATCGGCTTCGGCTGGCTCAGCGACCGCAGCGGCAGCCGCCCGGGGTGGATCGCGGCGGGGCTGCTGCTTTCGAGCGTGCTGCTGGTGGCGGTTCGATACGCCGACAGCGTCACCGAATTGATCCTCGTGATCATGGCCTGGCAGCTTTGCCTCAACATGATGCTTGGTCCGCTCGCGGCCTGGGCCGGGGACTGCGTGCCCGACGAGCAAAAGGGGCTGCTCGGCGGATTGTTCGCCTTCGCTCCTGCGCTCGGTGCGCTTTCGGCGGCACTGGTCACGACGCCCGGATTTTTCGGGAATGATGCGCGCCTGGTTGTGGTGGCGATGCTGGTGGTCGCGATGGTCGCCCCGGTCCTGATCGTGGGGCGGGGCCATGAATTGCCGCGACTGATGCAGCCGACAGCTCCCGTCGTTGGCGAACCGGTCGAACCGTGGCGCTCGCGCTCAGCTGTCGCCCGCATGTGGCTGGCGCGGTTGCTGGTGCAGATTGCCGAAGCCGCGCTGTTCGCCTTCCTGCTGTTCTGGCTGCGCTCGCACGCGCCCGGCTATGGCGAGAACGACGCGGCGCGGCTCTTTAGCACGGTGCTGGTCGTGGCGGTGCCGCTGGCGCTGGTCGCCGGGCGATGGTCCGACCGGGTGCGCCGGCCGATGCTGCCGCTGGCTGTCAGCGCAGGCACATCTGCAGCGGGGCTGGCAATGATGGCGCTCGCGCCGAGCCTCGAATTCGCCATCGCGGGCTATATGCTGTTCGGCGTCGCTTCGATGCTGTTCCTGGCGCTGCATTCGAGCCAGACCTTGCGGGTCCTGCCGCGGCCGCAAACGCGCGGGCGCGATCTCGGCCTGTTCAACCTCACCAATACCGTTCCTTCGATGATCATTCCGTGGCTTACGCTCTCGATGGTGCCGCTCTTCGGCTTTGCCGGGCTGTTCTGGGTGCTGGCGGCGCTTTGCGCCTTGGCCTCGCTGCTGGTCGCTGCAATCGCACGGCCGATCTAGCCATCTGATTTTGCGCCAATCGTTCATCGGCACTTGCCATTGAGAACGTTCTCATTTAACGTTCCCATAAATGGGATGGGGTGAGTTCATCCTTCGGGAGGGGATGTTTCGATGCGATTTGGTGCACTGGTTCTTGCGGGCGCACTCGGCTTGGGTGGCTGCACGACAGCGCTGGACACACTGGCAGAGCCTGCCCGGCCCGCGCCGCTTTCCACCGCGTCCGCTGAAGATGCGCAAGTCGCCGATTTGCTTGCGCGGATGAGCCTTGAGCGCAAGGTCGCCCAGCTCATCCAGCCGCAGATCAATTCCTTCACCGCCAAGGACATGGAGCGTTATCGCTTCGGCAGCTACCTCAATGGCGGCAATGGCGGGCCCTATGGCGACGAGTTCGCCCCGGCTTCGGAATGGCTCCGGCTGGCCGACGAGATGTGGGAAGCATCGGCAAAGCCGCTTCCCGGCAATGAGCCCGTCATTCCCACCATGTGGGGCACCGATGCGGTGCACGGCCACACCAATGTGGTCCAGGCCACGATCTTCCCGCACAACATCGGGCTGGGCGCGACGCATGATCCCGATGTCGTGCGGCAGATCGGCGCCGCCACCGCGACCGAGATCGAAGTGACCGGGATCGACTGGAACTTCTCGCCCACGGTCGCCGTGGCGCGCGATGACCGCTGGGGCCGCACTTACGAAAGCTATTCCGAAGACCCCCAGCTCGTGGCCCGCATGGGCGCGGCCCTGGTCGAAGGGTTGCAGGGCCGCAAGGGCGCAGGCGACTTCCTCGGCAGCGGAAGGGTAATCGCCACCGCCAAGCATTTCTTCGGTGATGGCGGGACCGAGCAGGGCGTCGACCAGGGCGAAGTCAATGGCGACATCGGCCAGCTCAAGGCGATCCATGCCGTGCCGTACCCCGCTGCAATCGACGCTGGCGTCGAAGCGGTCATGGCCAGTTTCAATTCGATCAATGGCGTGAAGATGCATGGCAACAAGCCGTTGCTCACCGACGTCCTGCGCGAGGAAATGGGTTTTGACGGGCTGGTCGTCGGCGACTGGAACGGGCACGGCCAGATCGCGGGCTGCACCGTTACCGATTGCCCGCAGGCGCTGCTCGCCGGGCTCGATATCTACATGGTGCCTGACGACTGGAAGGGGCTGCTCGAAAGCCTGGTCGCGCAGGTGAAGGACGGAACGATCCCGATGGCACGGCTCGACGAAGCGGTCGGGCGCGTATTGCGGGTGAAGCTGCGTGCCGGGATCATCGGCCCGGCAGCGGTCAAGCCCTCGGCCCGGCCGAACGCAGGGGACATGGGCAAGCTTGGCTCTGCCGAGCACCGCGCCATCGCGCGCGAAGCCGTCGCCAAGTCGCAGGTGATCCTCAAGAACAATGGCGTTTTGCCGCTGAAGCAGGGCGCTTCGATCCTCGTGGCCGGGCGCGCAGCAGACAGTATTGCGCAGGCCGCAGGCGGCTGGACGCTGACCTGGCAGGGCGGTCGCGAGCTGACCAATGACTATTTCCCCGGCGCGACGTCCATCTTTGCGGGGATTGCACAGGCGGCAGCCGAAACCGGTGGAACTGCCTTGCTTTCAGAGGATGGCAGCCTCCAGTCCCGCCCCGACGTCGCGATCGTGGTGTTCGGCGAACAGCCCTATGCCGAGTTCGCGGGCGACCGGAAGAACCTCCTGTTCGACGACGAAGAGGGGCTGGAGCTGCTGCGCAAGTTCAAGGCCGAAGGCATTCCCGCGGTCGCAGTGTTCCTCTCGGGTCGCCCCTTGTGGATGAACCGCGAGCTCAATGCCGCCGATGCTTTCGTCGCTTCATGGCTGCCGGGCAGCGAAGGGGCGGGCGTGGCAGATGTGCTGTTCGGCAAGCGCGAAGCGACCGGGCGGCTTTCGTTCAGTTGGCCCGCGCAATGCACCGGCACGCCGGTCAATGGCGCGGATGGCGCACTGTTCCGCCTTGGATACGGCCTCTCGCTGTCCGATCGCGGCGGGTTCTCGCAGCTTGACGAAAGCTGCGCGTTGCAGAACGGCGCCGCGGCCACCGATTGGTATGGCAACGGCAGGCTTGCCGCCGGGATTGTCGCCAAGGCGGGAGGTGTCGAACTGCCAAACCTGCGCGGCCAGGGCGGCGGCATAACCGCGCGCGGCATCGACAAGGATCGCCAGGAGGATGCCCGCGAAATCGCATTCGAGCCGGGTGCCGAGCTTACCATCGCGCAGGATGGCGAAGGAGTGGGCGGCTTCCGCATACTCTATGCGATTGCCGAGCGTCCGCGCGCGCCCGTCACGCTGAAGATCGGCGAAACTGCAATCGACATCACCAGCCAGCTTGCCCATGCCGAAGGCAAAGACTGGCGCGAGATGGTGATCACCGCGACATGCGCTCCAGGCCTGGGCGACGGCATCACGATCGCCTCTGAAGGCGCCGTGAGTTTGAGCGTGGCAGCGATTGCGCGGCAGGACATGCCCGAAGGGACCGAGTGTTCGTTCTGAACAGGGAAACAGCGGTGCATTCGTATACAGGTAGACTGCGGCACCGGCGCCGCTAGTTTGCCGGACCAATAGATCAAGGCCGGCAACGAGCGGCCTTTGGGGGAGAATCTGAATGGCATTGGTACCTGACGTCGCGTCGAGTACGGATCCGGTTCCTGTCGAGGAACACGGCACTCCGATCGACGCGCCCGGCCTCAACTACTTCGTCTTCGGCCTGTTCTTCATCTTCGGCGGGATCACTTCGCTCAACGACGTGATCATCCCCAAGCTGAAAGAGCTGTTCACGCTGAGCTTCTTCGAAGCGAGCCTCGTCCAGTTCTGCTTCTTCATCGCCTATGCGGTGGTGGGCATTCCGGGCGCACGTTTCGTGAAGAAGATCGGATATATGCGCGGGGCAGTGGCCGGGCTGCTGACGATGCTGGTGGGTTGCCTGCTGTTCATTCCGGCGAGCCAGTCGGCCGTGTTCGGCGTGTTCCTGTTCGCCTATTTCATCCTCGCGACCGGCGTTGTGCTGGTCCAGATCGTGGCCAATCCGCTGATCAGCCTGCTCGGCCCGGTCAAGACGACCCACAGCCGCTTGACCTTCGCGCAGGCGTTCAACTCGCTGGGCACCACGATCTTCCCCTTCTTCGGGTCGATCCTCATCCTCGGCAGCCTTGCCTCCATCACTGCTGCCGAGCTGTCCGGGGCCGAACTCGACGCCTATCGCACCGCCGAAACGCAAGCGATCGTCAATGGCTACCTTGGCTTGGCCGCCGCGCTGGCGGTGGTCGCCGGGGTGGTGTGGATGTTCCGCAACCGGCTCAAGGGCGAACGGCATGAGGAAACCAGCTTCAGCGAAGGGCTGACTCTGCTCAAGCGCCCGCGCTTCGGCTACGGCGCGGCGTGCATCTTCCTCTATGTCGGGGCAGAAGTGGCGATCGGCAGCTTCATCGTGAACTATCTGATGCAGGCCGAGGTGCTCAACATTCCCGAGCAGGAAGCGGGCAAGCTCATTTCGATCTACTGGGGCGGCGCGCTGGTGGGCCGGTTCATCGGTTCGGGCCTCTTGCGCATAGTCAGCCCCGGCCTGTTGCTGGCGACCGTTGCCACAGGCGCAATCACGCTGATCGCAATTTCGGCCAATTCGACCGGTGAGCTGGCGGGCTATTCGCTGCTGGCGGTGGGCCTGATGAACTCGATCATGTTCCCCACAATCTTCTCGCTCGCTTGCGAGAAGCTGGGGCCGCGCGCCGCCGACGGATCGGGCATCATCAATGTCGCGATTGCAGGCGGCGCAGTGATCCCCGCGATCTATGGCGCACTTGCCGATGCCACCAGCCTTGCAACTGCACTGGCTTTGCCGGCATTGTGCTATGCGATCATCGCTGGATTCGGGATATTCGCCCGCAGGCCGGCCTGATGATTTCTCCGGCCTGCGCTTCGGGGGGAGCGCAGGCACCCTCGACCGGGGCTGCCCAAGGGCGGCCCCGGTTTTTGTTTGTCTGCGCAAATTGGCTTGGGGCTTAGCCCTCCCAGCCGCTCTCTAGGAATTTGAGCGCGCAGCCCGCCAGCATCGCGGTCCCTTTCGGCAGCGCCTTCTCGTCGACATGCATGCGCGGCGAATGGATCGCGCAGCACTGCCGCCAATCCTCGCCTTCATTGGCGACGCCCAGGAAGAACATCGCGCCGGGCACTTTCTCCAGCACGTAGGAGAAATCTTCCGCCCCCATGATCGGGTCGGCAAGGTCGCGCCAGCCAGCCTCGCCGCCGATCTCGGTCGCCACCGATTTGCCCAATGCCACTGCGCGCTGGTCGCAGATCGTCACCGGGAATCCCCGGTTCACGGTGCATTCGGCGGTGAGGCCATGTGCACGCGCGACATGATCGGAAGTTTCGCGCAGCAGCGCTTCGGCCTTTTGCCGGTGTTCGGGGCTGAGAGTGCGGATCGTGCCCGCCAGCATCACATCGTCGGGGATGACGTTGAACGCAGTCCCCGCATGAACCTGCGTCACGGTGACAACCACCGCGCTCGCGGCATTGAAGCGGCGCGTCACCATCGCCTGGATCGCGCCAACCAGCGCCGCCGCGCCGGGGATCGGATCGACGCAATCATGCGGCATCGAGGCATGGCCGCCCTGCCCGCTGAGCGTGATGGTGAACTGGTCCGCCGCCGCCAGCAGCGGCCCTGCGCGCCCGGCCAGCACGCCAAAGGGCGCGTTCGGCATGATGTGCAGCGCAAAGGCGGCATCGGGCAGCGGATCGATCAGCCCGTCCTCGAGCATGAAGCGCGCGCCGTGATAGCCCTCTTCGCCCGGCTGGAACATGAAGTCGATCGTGCCCGCGATCTCGTCGCGTCGCTCGCACAAAAGCCGCGCCGCGCCCGCCAGCATGGCGGTGTGCGTGTCATGGCCGCAGGCGTGCATCCGGCCTTCGATGGTCGATGCGAAGTCGAGATTGGTTTTCTCGTCCATCGGCAGCGCATCCATGTCGCCGCGCAGCAAAACGCGGCGGCGCTGTCCGTCGCTGGGCTTGCCGCCTTCGAGCGTGGCCACCTGCCCGGTGGTGGAAGGGCCTTCGCGCCATGTCAGCGGCAAGTCCGCCAGCGCCGCCCTAACCTTGGCCATGGTCTTCGGCGTATGCAGGCCCAGTTCGGGTTCGGCGTGGATGGCGCGGCGCAGGGCGACGATGCCGTCGCTGAGGCCGCGGGCGGAATCGAGCAGGTTTTCGGTCAGCATGCGCGCAATCTATCTGATCGCGGCGTATTGAACAGAGATTTCACACCGCAGCGGCAGCGGTGCAGCCGGGTCACTTGGGGCCTGCGAAATCCCCCGCATTCCAAGAAAACCCTAGTGGTCCCCACCCGTTTGGCGTTAAAGGCCGAGCGCGATGGCCAATCCGATCCATGAATTCGCCAATTTGCCGCGCAAGCGGGCGGAAGGCGCGCCTGCCTGGCGCGAACGCGCCGCCGCGCGCGGCGAAGGCGCGGCACCCACGGTGGGCCTGATCTACAATCCGCGCAGCCACCGCAACAAGGGGCAGGACCTCGACAGCCGCGTGGCGCCCGATGTGATCGTGGCGCAGCCGGGCGACCGCTCGCAATTGCCCGAAGCGCTCGCCCGGCTGGCAGAACGCGGGATCGACCTGCTGGTGATCAATGGCGGCGACGGCACCGTGCGCGACGTGCTGACCTGCGGCGATGCGATTTTCGGTGACGACTGGCCCGCGATCGCGGTTTTGCCCAAGGGCAAGACCAATGCCTTGACGGTCGATCTCGACGCACCCGGCGACTGGACGCTGCAAGGCGCGATCGATGCCTTCGAGAATGGTCGCCGCATCCTGCGCAGCCCGATCGCCATCACTCCGCTCGACCAGCCCGGCAATCGCGCGCTTGGCTTTATCCTTGGCGCGGGCGCTTTCACCATCGGCACGCGCGCCGGGCAAAGCGCGCACCGGCTGGGCGCATTCAACAGCCTGGCAGTTGGCGTCACGACGCTTTGGGGCGTGTTGCAGACCGTTTTCGGCACGCGCCGCAACCCGTGGCGCAGCGGCGTGCGGATGGAGCTGCTGCTGGGCCAGGCGCGCGCGCCGTTCCAGCACAGCGGCAAGGGCGATGCGGCGCGGCGCCAGTTCCTGCTGGCTTCGACGCTCGAGCGCCTGCCGGCCCGGCTCAAGCCCTTCGGTGCCTTGCGCAAGGGGCTCAAGCTCGCGGTACTCGACCAGCTCGACCGGCGCACCACGCTGCTCGTGCCGATTGTGATGATGGGCTGGACCAATCCCGGGCTGCGCGATCGCGGGTTCCACCAGGTCAGCGCGGCACAGTTCGAGATGGAGCTGGACGACCAGTTCATCCTCGACGGCGAGGCCTTTCCGGCCGGCCGCTACCGCATCGAGCCGGGGCCCGAGCTCGAATTCGTCGCTCCCTGATGGGCGCGCTCGCTGCGCGCATTGCCGAGCGTTGTGCCATGCCGGTCGATCCGGCGGTGGCCGATTTCGCTGAGCGGCTGGCGCAGGAAAGCGGCGCGCTGGCGGTGCTGTTTTACGGTTCGAACCTGCGCACCGGATCGCGCGAAGGCGTGCTCGACTATTACGTACTGCTGCCAGGGGCGCAGCGTGAGAAGGTCTGGCCGCGGGTAAGCTATCGCGAATGGGAGCATGGTGGCGAAGTGCTGCGCGCCAAGATCGCGACCATGGCGCTGGCGACCTTTGGCGAAGCGGCACGCGGCGAATTGATCGACACGACGATCTGGGCGCGCTTCGTCCAACCCTGCGCGCTGGTGTGGCAGCAGGACGAGCAGTCAGCGCAAGCCGTGCTGGGCGCACTGGCCGATGCAGCGCAAACGGCGGCACGGCTGGCGGTTGCGCTTGGTCCCGATCGCGGCACTGCCGAAGACTATTGGCGGGCGCTGTTCCGGGCCACTTACCAAGCCGAATTCCGCGTCGAGCAGCCGGGGCGCGAAGACAGCATCCTGACGGTCAATGCCGCGCATTTCGATGGGCTGTTGCCGCTGGCGCTCGAAGCGCAAGGGATCGGCTTCGCGCAGGATGGCCCGGCGCTCACTCCTGAGATGGCGGCGAGCGAGCGCAGCAGGATCGGAGGCTGGTGGCGCAAGCGGCGGCGGCTGGGCAAGCCGCTCAACATCCTGCGGCTGGTGAAGGCGAGCACCACCTTCGATGGCGCGGCGCGTTATGCCGCGTGGAAGATCGAGCGCCACACCGGGGTGCCGGTGGAGCTGACGCCATGGCGCGAGAAGCACCCCGTGCTCGCAGCGCCGGGCGTGCTGTGGCGCGTGTGGCGGGCGCAGAAGCAGGAGCGCTGACGCGCTTCAACCGGCCCAGACCAGCTTACAGATACTTCATGTTGATGGTGATCGAAGTGACCCCGGGGCCCACTTCGAACGCGGTCTTCCTGTAGCTCGGCTTGCCGAGATTGAAGATGTTGATCGAGGGATTGTTCGACATGCCCCCGCCATCCTTGCTGATATCGGTCTTGCCATTGCCATTGGCATCGTGCCGCACCGCGATGCCATAGGTGCCCGCCTGCGGCACGGGCAGGCAGAAGGTCATCGTGCCCGCGCGCGCCGGGGTTTCGATGCGGTTGATCCACTTGCCCTTCTCGAGCCATTCGGCCTTGGTGCCGCGATAGCTTTGCACCCGCACAAGGCCTTCGGCGGCCTTGACCCCGTGCACGGTCACCCGCACCGCAGGCCCGCCGCCGGGCGCGCATTTGCGCATGTCATTGGTGATTTCCTGGCGATAGTCGACCGCGCTTTCGGCGGCCTGCGCCCAGCCGGCCGCGCCCAGCGGGGCAAGCGCCAGGCTGGCAAGCACTGCGCTTGTCTTCGCCATTTCCGATCGCATAATCATCTTCGCTCCGGTGAGCCCCTTACGGCCGCCATATAGGCGGCACTGGAAATTCGGCCAAGCAATTGCACGAGAGGGGCTGAATTGCCGCTGAATTGCGCTGTCGGCTTGGCTTAATGCGCGCCGCCTGCTGCTTGGGGTGCGGCGGCGCTCTGCGCGTGTGGAAAAGGAAGGCGCGCCGCTTGTGA
This sequence comes from Altererythrobacter sp. Z27, assembly GCF_052683155.1. Lineage (NCBI taxonomy): Bacteria > Pseudomonadati > Pseudomonadota > Alphaproteobacteria > Sphingomonadales > Erythrobacteraceae > Altererythrobacter > Altererythrobacter sp. Z27. The sequence goes on from NZ_JBQYMC010000001.1 coordinate 2,110,476, forward strand.
TGAGGGCGCGCGCTTCGTTACTGGAGGAATTCGCGCGATCCGGAAGCACACCATGGCGGCACCGCTCATTTCACCTTCGATCCTCTCGGCCGATTTTGCCCGGCTGGGCGAGGAAGTGCGCGCGATCGACGCTGCGGGTGCTGACTGGATCCATGTCGACGTGATGGACGGGCATTATGTGCCCAATATCACCATCGGCCCGATGGTGGTGAAGGCGCTCAGGCCGCACAGCGCCAAGGTGTTTGACGTCCATTTGATGATCTCGCCGGTCGATCCCTACCTTGAAGAATTCGCGGAGGCGGGGGCGGACATCATCACGATCCACCCCGAGGCCGGGCCGCATGCGCATCGCACGGTGCAGGCGATCAAGGCGCTGGGCAAGAAGGCGGGCATTTCGCTCAACCCCTCGACTCCGGTCGAAGTGCTCGATTACCTGATCGGGGATATCGACCTGGTGCTGGTGATGAGCGTCAATCCCGGCTTCGGCGGGCAGAGCTTCATCCATTCGCAGCTGGACAAGATCCGCCGCGTGCGCGCGATGATCGACGCCAGCGGTCGCGACATTCACCTCGAAGTCGATGGCGGGGTTAATGCCGAAACGGCCAAGCTATGCGTCGAGGCGGGGGCCGATGTGCTGGTCGCGGGCTCGGCCACCTTCAAGGGCGGGCCCGATCACTACGCAGCCAATATCGCCGCGCTGAAGGGGCTTGGCTGATGGACGCGCTGCTCTCTGGCCAAAGCGAGCACAAGCCCGAAGAAGATTTGTTCGGCGAGATTCACGCGGATGCGCCCGCGCTGCCGCTGAAGCGCGGCGACGCGCAACCGGTTGCGAGGGTAACGGACGAGGCTGCAGCCCCGCCGGTGACTGAAGCGCGCGCGCTGGTGCTGAGCGATTTCGTGCCGCCCAAGGCCGATTTTACCGAGAAGCTGGTGCGCTTTGCCTATCGCCTCGGTGTAGGCGGGGCGACGCTGACCGCGCCGTTCCGCAAGCCTGCGCGCCCGCGGTTGCTGGCGACGGTCGAGAGCCCCCTTGCGGGCGACCGTACGGCGGGAATGGCGCTGCGTGCGGGCCATTTCCTCATCCACGGCGCCAAGGCGCCGATCGGTGAAGTCGATTATGCTTCGTCCTCGCGCATGGCTCCGCCGTTCGAGCGGGTGATCCATGGCTTTGCGTGGCTGCGCGACCTTGCCGCTGCGGGCCAGCGCGAGCAATGCATCGACACAGCCGAGCGGATCACAAGGCTGTGGCTCGACGCCAATCCGAAGCCGGGCAAATGCGCCGCCTGGCAGGTCGAACACGCGGCGCATCGCCTGATCGCATGGCTGGTCCATGCGCCGCTGGTGCTGTCGGGCCAGAACGAGAAATTGCGCCCGCGCCTGCTGGCAGCGATCGACGACACTGCGCGCTGGCTCGATCGCGAAGTCCGCCGCGCGCCCGACCCCTTGAGCGAGGTTCTCGGCTGGGGCGCGATCACCGCCGCCGGGCTGCTGATGCCGCAGGGCAAGCCGCGCCGCCTCTTTGGCGAGGCGGGCCTGATCGCAGCGCTGGGCGATTTCGTCGGCGAAGATGGCGGCGCGCTCTCTCGCAGCCCGATGGCGCAGATGGATGCGATCGCCATGCTGACCGACCTAGAGGCCTGCTACAAGGCGACCGGGCGCGACCTTCCGACATCTCTCGGCCTGATGCGCGAATTGCTGGTGCCGCCGCTTCTGGCGATGCGCCATGGCGATGGTGGCTTGGGCAGCTGGCAGGGCAATGGCGCGACGCGGGCCGACCGGCTGGCCGCGCTAGTCGATGCCAGCGGCGTGCGGACGCGCCCGCTCAAGGACGTGCGGCACTGGGGCTATCACCGGCTGGCAGGCGGCAAGGCCGTGGTGCAGATCGATGCCGCGCCGCCGCCGCGTGCGCGCCACGCGCGCTGGGGCTGCGCATCGACACTGGCCTTCGAAATGTCGGACGGGCCGCACCGGCTGATCGTCAATTGCGGCGGCGCCGCGTTGGCCGGCGGGCAAGTTCCCGCGCGGATCGAGCAGGGGCTGCGCGCCACGGCGGCGCATTCGGCACTGGTGCTCGACAATGCCAATTCCACTGCGGTTCTGCTGGGCGGCAAGCTCGGCAAGGGAGTGGAGCAGGTCGAGGTCGAACGCGGCGAGATCGCGCGCGCCAGCGGCGAAGTCCAGCGGATCGAAGCCAGCCATGATGGCTATCTCGCGCGCTATGGGCTGATCCATCGCCGCATACTGATGCTGCGCGGTGACGGCACCGAATTGCTCGGCGAAGACATACTGCTTCCGCCCGCGAAGAAGGGGCAGCGCGGCAAGGTCGGCTTTGCGATCCGCTTCCATCTCGGGCGCGGGGTCGAGGCACGGCTGGCCGAAGACCGGCGCGGCGCCAGCCTGGTGCTGCCCGATGGGGGCTTGTGGCAATTCCGGCTTGGCGGCAATGACGCCGGCGCTGGAGTCGAGATCGAGGACAGCATGTGGGTCGACGGCGACGGGCGGCCGCATGCGATCGAGCAATTGGTGATCCAGGGCATGGCATCGCGCGGCGGGGGTCAATTCTCCTGGCTGCTCAAGAAAATGGGGTGACTTCGCGGTGAGCGACATCGAAATCAAGCGGGCACTGCTGTCAGTGTCCGACAAGAGCGGATTGGTGGAACTGGGCCGGGCGCTGGCCGCGCGCGGAGTGGAGCTGGTTTCGACTGGCGGCACAGCCAAGGCGTTGCGCGATGCGGGGCTGGAGGTGCGCGACATTTCGGACCTCACCGGCTTTCCCGAGATGATGGACGGGCGGGTCAAGACGCTCCATCCCAAGGTGCATGGCGGCTTGCTGGCAGTGCGCGACAACCCGGAACACGCCGAGGCGATGGCGGAGCACGATATCGGTGCGATCGACCTGGTGGTGGTGAACCTCTATCCCTTTGAAGCGACCGTGATGCGCGGCGCGACGCGCGACGAGATCATCGAGAATATCGATATCGGCGGGCCCAGCATGGTTCGTTCCTCCGCAAAAAATCACCAATTCGTCACGATCGTGACCGACCCTGCCGACTATGCCGAACTGCTGGGCGAGCTCGATGCGCATGGCGGCGCGACCTCGTTCGATTTCCGCCGCAAATGCGCGGCCAAGGCCTTCGCCGCCACCGCATCCTATGACAGCATGATCAGCCAGTGGTTCGCCTTTGCCGACCAGCAGCAGCTGTTCCCCGACATGCTGGCGATCAACGGGCGTTCGCCGGTGATCCTGCGCTATGGCGAGAACCCGCACCAGCAGGCCGCGCTCTACACCCCAGTCGGGCCGCATGGCCGCGGGATCGCGCAGGCCGAGCAGCTGCAGGGCAAGGAGCTGAGCTACAACAATTACAACGATGCTGATGCCGCGCTCGAGCTGGTTGCCGAGTTCGGCGGCGGCGATCCGGCTGTAGTGATCGTCAAGCACGCCAACCCCTGCGGCGTGGCGCAGGCGGCAACGCTCAGCGAAGCATGGGAAGCGGCGCTGCAATGCGACAGCGTGTCCGCCTTTGGCGGGATCGTGGCGGTCAACCGGGAACTTGACGGCGCGACAGCGGAGGAGATCGCGAAGATCTTTACTGAAGTGGTGATCGCCCCTTCAGTGAGCGACGAGGCGCGCGAGGTCTTCGCCAAGAAGAAGAACCTGCGGCTGCTGACCGTGGGCGACCTGCCCAATCCGCGGCGCGGCGGGTTGCTGGTCAAGCCGATCACCGGCGGCTTGCTGGTGCAGACGCGCGACAATGGCGCGATCACCGAAGCCGATCTCAAGGTCGTGACCGAGCGCGCGCCGACGCAGCAGGAACTGAAGGATTGCATGTTTGCATGGATCGTGGCGCGGCATGTGAAGTCGAACGCGATCGTCTATGCGAAGGATGGCGCAACCGCAGGCATTGGCGCGGGGCAAATGAATCGCCGCGACAGCTCGCGCATCGCTGCGATGAAGGCTGCCGAAGCCGCCGAGACCTATGGCTGGAGCGCGCCGCGCACCGTAGGCAGCGCGGTTGCGTCCGACGCCTTCTTCCCCTTCGCCGATGGCTTGCTGGCCGCTGCGGAAGCGGGCGCGACGGCGGTGATCCAGCCGGGTGGCTCAATCCGCGACGACGAAGTGATCGCAGCAGCCGACGAGGCCGGGCTGGCGATGGTCTTCACCGGGATGCGGCATTTCCGGCATTAATTCTGTCCTACCGCTTCGCCACTTGAGGGTGTGACATTTTTCGAGCGCGCCTCCGCGTGCTCGTCCTCGGTGCTGTTTCTCGCTGCGCTCGAGCACCTGCGGGCGCCCGGTCGGGCTTGCGGCGCTTCGCGCCGTTACAGCACTATTTCGCCCAGAACCTGCGCGATTTCAGGATCGCATGAGCTGCGTTGTGGCCGGGTGCGCCGGTCACCCCGCCGCCCGGATGCGTGCCCGCGCCGCATAGCCACAGCCCTTCGAGCGGGGTGCGATAGCTGCCCGCGCCCAGCGCCGGGCGCGCGGCCCACAGCTGGTCGAGGCTCATCCTTCCGTGGAAGATGTCGCCGCGCCACAGGCCGAACTTGGCTTCGAGCGCGCGCGGCGTGTGGATTTGCCGATGCAGCACCAGCTCGCGGAACCCGGGGGCGTGATATTCGATCACGTCAAACACCGCTTCCACCGCAGCGGCCTCCTGCTCCTCGGGCATGTCCGGATCGACATGCTGGCAGAACAGGCTCGCGACATGCTGTCCTTCGGGCGCAAGGCTGTCATCCACCAGGCTCGGGATCAGCATCTCGACGATTGGCTTGGCGCTGAAGCCCTGCGATCGCGCATCGAGCCAGGCGCGGTCCATGTAATCGAGCGATGGCGCCATGATGATGCCCGAGCGCAAATGCGCGTCGCCTTCGGGCGCATGGCGGAAGCGCGGCAGGCCGCTCAGCGCGACATTCATGCGCAGGCTTCCCGAACCGCCGCGATAGCCGTCCATCGCGCGCGCGAAATCTTCGGGTAGCGCGCTGCGCGGCACCAGCCGGTCGAACAGTGGCTTGGGTCCCATGTTCGAAATGACCCGCCTGGAGCGCAGCTCTTCCTCATTCGCCAGCCGCACGCCCACCGCCTTGCCATGCTCGACGAGTACTCCGCTCACCGGCGCCCCGGTGCGAATCTCGACGCCTTGCTCGCGCGCGGCAGCAGCCATCATCTGCGTGATCGCGCCCATTCCGCCAATCACGTGGCCCCACGCGCCCTTCTTGCCGTTCACTTCGCCGAACACATGGTGCAGCAGCACATAGGCGCTGCCCGGCTCGTCGGGCGAGGCATAATGGCCGACACAGGCATCGAAGCCGAACGCCGCCTTGACCGGCTCGCTCTCGAACCAGTCGTCGAGCACTTCGCGCGCCGAGCGGGTGAACAATTGTAGCACTTGCCGCTGGCGCTCGACGCTCAGTCGGGCGAGGCCGCGCGCCTGCATGGCCGCATCCACCAGCGAACGCAGCCCGCCCTTGGGATCGGGCGGAGCCTTGAGCGCAAGCCCGCGCAGCACCTCGGCGGCATCTTCGAGCATGTCGAAATAATCGGACAGGCGCTCGGCATCGGATTTCGAGAAGCGCGCGACTTGTGCTTGTGAAGCCTCAAGCCCGCCGCCCATCAGCAAATAGTCGCCTTCGAGCGGGAGATAGTTCGACACCGGCCGCTCGATCACGCGGTATCCGCGTTCGGGCAGCCGCATGTCCGCGATCACCTTGGGCTGGAGCAGGCTGACGGTGTAGCTCGCGGTAGAATTGCTGAAGCCGGGCGCGAATTCCTCGGTCACGGCCGCGCCGCCCAGCACGTCGCGCGCTTCGCATACGGTCACTTTGAGCCCGGCCCGGGCGAGGTAGAAAGCGCAGGTGAGGCCGTTGTGCCCACCGCCGATAATCACTGCATCGATCATTCTGTCAGGCTGTAAACACATCCTGCCGCAGCGCGAATAGACTTTTGCTGTAAACCGTGTTCACCGCGCCTCAATCAATCGGAGCTAACAAGACTCCGACGACAAAATGATTCGATTCACGAGCAACCAAGCCATGCGCCTCTTCAAACCTGACCTCTATCGCAGCTTCGGCATCGGCTTCGGCATCGGTGCGCTTCTGGTCGGCGCAAGCATTGCTCCGCATTTCGAAGCCGATCTCGCCACGCCGGCCAAGGCCGCGACGGCGGACACCCAGGCAGAAGGCGTTTTCGCCCCTACCCCCTGATGAATATTCGTTTCGCTCTCTTGGCTGCTGCCGGTGCATTGGCGCTGAGCGGCTGCCAGGTCGCGTCCGCAGCGGGCGAGAAAGTGGTCGAAGCGCCGGAGGCGAGCGTGAAGGCGCAGGAGCCGGACAAGCTGCGGGTCGCGATATTCGCGGGCGGGTGCTTCTGGGGCGTCGAAGGTGTATTCAGCCATGTGAAGGGCGTGAAAGCGGCGGTCTCGGGCTTCCACGGGGGCACGGCGGCGACCGCGAGTTACGACAAGATCTCCACCGGGCTGACCGACCATGCCGAAGCGGTGCGGATCGTCTATGACCCGCGCGAAGTGCGCTATGACGAGCTGCTGCAGATCCTGTTCTCGGTGGTGGCCGACCCAACGCTTAAGAACCGGCAGGGCCCCGATGTCGGCACGCAATATCGCAGCGCGATCGTTCCGATGAACAAGGAGCAGGCGCGGGTAGCGCGCGCCTATCTCAAGCAGCTCGGCGCCTCGGGGTTGTGGGACAAGCCGGTGGCGACCAGGATCGAACCCTATCGCGCGTTCTACGAGGCTGAGGACTACCACCAGGATTTCATGGCCCGCAATCCGCGCCACGGCTACATCGTGCGGTGGGACAAGCCCAAGGTCGAAGCGCTCGCCCGGCTCTTTCCCGAGCATTATCGCAGCAGCTTCCTGCGCGACCACAGCTAGTTTTTAGCGAAGCTGCAGGAGTGGCGCTCGCCGTGCAGCGCGCCTATATGGGCGGCATGGCCAGACACGATCACGCACATCACGAACATTCGGGCATGGACCTTGTCGGCGCGGCGCGTTCCGCGCTTACCGCGGCGGGCGAACAATGGACCGGCATGCGCGAAGCGGTTTTTGCCGAGCTGGCGCGGCACGATTGCCCCGTCTCAGCCTATGACATTGCCGACAATCTCTCGCGCAGCCGCGGCAAGAGAGTGGCGCCCAACAGCGTCTATCGCATCCTCGACCTGTTCGTGACGAACAACCTTGCGTTGCGGGTCGAAAGCGCCAACGCCTTCCTCGCCAACACCCACCCCGGATGCGAGCACGACTGTATTTTCCTGGTCTGCGACGAGTGCGGAGAGGCGACCCATGTCGACGATGACGACGTGTCGCGCCGGGTGCGCGAACTGGCCAAGGCACGCGGTTTCCAGGCGCGCCGCCCGGTGATCGAAATCCGCGGCGTCTGCGCCGGTTGCCAGGCCTGAATCTCCGCCTGCTGGACGGCCAAGCCTTGATCGACACTTCCCCAATTCGCGTGTAAGCCCCTGATCCATGAGTCAATCACCGAATACTCCACTGCTAGATACGGTTGCCTACCCCGCGGACCTGCGCAAGCTCGACAAATCCGAGCTGCGCCAGCTTGCCGATGAGCTGCGGGCCGAAACGATCGATGCCGTCGGCACCACCGGCGGGCATCTGGGCTCGGGGCTGGGCGTGGTCGAGCTGACCGTGGCGATCCACTATGTGTTCAACACGCCTGAAGACAGGCTGGTGTGGGACGTGGGCCACCAGTGCTATCCTCACAAGATCATCACCGGCCGGCGCGACCGCATTCGCACCTTGCGCCAGGGTGGCGGCCTGTCGGGCTTCACCAAGCGCGCCGAAAGCGAATACGATCCCTTCGGCGCGGCGCACAGTTCGACTTCGATCTCGGCTGCGTTGGGCTTTGCCGTCGCGAACAAGCTCAACGACAAGCCCGGCCGCGGAATCGCAGTGATCGGCGACGGCGCGATGAGCGCCGGCATGGCCTATGAAGCGATGAACAATGCCGAACAGGCGGGCAATCGCCTTATCGTGATCCTCAACGACAATGACATGTCGATCGCACCGCCGGTGGGCGGGCTTTCGGCCTATCTCGCGCGGATGGTTTCCTCGAGCGAGTATCTCGGGCTGCGCCACCTCGCATCGCGCATTTCGCGCAAGCTCAGCCGCCGCGTCCATCACGGGCTGGAAAAGGCCGAGGAATATGCGCGCGGTATGGTGACCGGCGGCACGCTGTTCGAAGAGCTGGGCTTCTATTACGTCGGCCCGATCGACGGGCACAATCTCGATCACCTGATACCGGTGCTGGAGAACGTGCGCGATTCCGACCAAGGGCCTGTGCTGGTCCATGTCGTGACGCAGAAGGGCAAGGGCTATGCCCCGGCCGAAAACAGCGCCGACAAGTACCATGGCGTCGCCAAGTTCGACGTGATCACCGGCGAACAGAAGAAGAGTGCGGGCGGGCCACCGGCCTACCAGAACGTGTTCGGCGAGACGCTTGCCAAGCTGGCGGAGGCCGACGAAAGGATCTGCGCGATCACCGCCGCCATGCCTTCGGGCACCGGGGTCGATCGCTTTGCCAAGGCGCACCCTGAACGCAGTTTCGACGTCGGCATCGCCGAACAGCACGGTGTGACTTTCGCAGCGGGCCTCGCCGCGCAGGGCATGCGGCCTTTCGCGGCGATCTACTCCACTTTCCTCCAGCGCGCCTATGACCAGGTGGTGCATGACGTTGCGATCCAGAACCTGCCGGTCCGCTTTGCGATCGACCGCGCCGGGCTGGTCGGGGCCGATGGTTGCACCCATGCGGGCGCGTTCGACATCGCCTATCTCGCCACGCTACCCAACATGGTGGTGATGGCCGCTGCGGACGAGGCCGAGCTCGTCCACATGACCTATACCGCCGCCGAATATGACGACGGCCCGATTGCTTTCCGTTATCCGCGCGGCAATGGCGTGGGCGTGCCGCTGCCCGAGGTTCCGCAGAAGCTGGAAATCGGCAAGGGGCGCGTGGTGCGCGAAGGTTCCAAGGTGGCGATCCTGTCGCTCGGCACGCGGCTGGCCGAAGCGCTCAAGGCGGCAGACCAGCTCGAAGCCAAGGGCCTGCCGAGTACCGTTGCCGACATGCGCTTCGCCAAGCCGCTCGATACCGAGCTGATCGAACGCCTGATGCGCAGCCACGAAGTGGTGGTTACGGTCGAGGAAGGCGCGATCGGCGGGCTCGGCGCGCATGTGCTGACCTTCGCTTCGGACGAAGGGCTGACCGATGCCGGGCTGAAGGTGCGCACCATGCGCTTGCCCGACATCTTCCAGGACCATGACGATCCTCAGCGGCAATATGACGAAGCGGGGCTCAACGCGCCCGATATCGTCGCGACGGTACTGCGGGCACTGCGGCATAATTCGGCGGGCGTCGAGGAAGCGCGGGCTTAAGGAGTGGCCCTCCTCCAGATCGAAACCGCCGGTCACGTCACCACCCTCACGATCGACCGTGCTGAGATCATGAACCCGCTCGGGCAGGCGGGCGATGGTGACGAATTCACCGCCGCCTGCGATGCGATCAATCGCGATCTCAATGTGCGCTGTGTGATCCTCACCGGCGCGGGGCGAGCTTTTAGCGCGGGCGGTGACATCAAGGCGATGAAATCGCGCAGCGGCAGCTTCGGCGGCACTCCGCCGGGCATTTCGGACAGCTATCGCGACAATATCCATCGCATGCTCCGCGCGCTCTATGGCCTGCGCGTGCCGCTGATTTCGGCGGTCAACGGGCCCGCGATCGGGCTTGGCTGTGATGTCGCCTGCCTGGGCGATCTTCGCATCGCGTCGGACAAGGCAAAATTTGGTGTCACCTTCCTCAAGCTCGGCCTCATCCCCGGCGACGGCGGCACATGGATCCTGCCGCGCATCATCGGCGAAGCGCGCGCGGCAGAGCTGTTCTACACCGGCGACGTGATCGACGCGGCAATTGCGCTCGACTGGGGTCTCGTCAGCCGGGTGGTGCCGCACGAGGCGCTGATGGACGAGGCGCGGGCGCTCGCGGCCAAGGTCGCCGCCATGCCGCCGCATGCGCTGCGCCACGCCAAGAATTTGATGCGGCAGGGGCGCGAGGTGAGTTACGATACCGCGCTCGAACTCGCCGCAAATGCGCAGGCGCTGATGCATTTGACCGAAGACCACATGGAAGGGGTCGACGCGTTGATCGAGAAGCGCGCGCCCGATTTCAAAGGCAAATAGCCCGGCAGATCAGCTCTCGGGCAGAGGCTGCACCACTTCTTTGCTGATGTAGACGATCGCCGGCGGTTCAGGCTCGGGCACAGTTTCGGGCTCCACCTGCTCGACCGGCTCGGCGGTGATCGTTTCGACTGTCTCGGCAAGCACCCCTTCGGGAAGCGGCGGGCCAGCCATGATCGCTTCGATGCTGCAATCGCGCGGCGGCGGGCGGTTCTTAAGCGCGGCGATATCGGCTTCGCGCTGGCACAGATATGTCTCGCGCATCGCATAATAGGGATCGTCGCTGGTGTTGATCTGCGTGATCTGGTCGTCGAACTTGATCCGGTATTCGAGCGAATTCACCGTGAAGGCGGGGATCGCGTAATAGGGCGTGTTGAAGGGCTTGCCGACTGCAAAGGGCAGGATCGACTGGTCGATCCCGGTGCCGATAAGGTCGCGCAGCGTGGTCGCGCCTACCAGCGGCACCACCAGGAACGGCCCCGGCCCGACCCCGTAATAGCCCAGCGTATTGCCGAATCCGTTGCGGCGATAAGGCAGCTTGAACGGTTCCTTCTTCGCGACATCGAACAGTCCACCCACCCCGACGGTAGTGTTGATCGCGAAGCGGCCGACAGTCTCAACGGCCTTGCCCGGCTTGAGCTGCAGCAGGAAGTTGAGCGCGTTGACCGGCTCCATCAGGTTGCGAAAGAAATTCCGCAGGCCCTTGCGCACCGGACCCGGCAGGTCTTCCTCGTAGACCTCGGCAATCGGCGCGACCACGGCCTGGTCCACCTTCTGCGTAATTTCGAAGGTTGCAGCGTTGACGTTCTCAAGCGGGTCCTTGAGTGGATTCCGTGCCTCGGCGCTGACAACGATGACATTGCCCTGGGTCGGGTCCCCGGCTTCCGCCTGGGGCTCGGCTGTGACGGGCTGCTCCTCAGGCGGAACCTCCTGTGCTGCCTGCACCAAAACCGGCTGCGGGCCAGTGAACGCAAGCGGGGCCGATGAAGCCATCAGGGCCGCGGATGCGAGCGAAAATACCATGCTTCACCTTTCTGCCCCTGGCCGCCTCTCTGTAGGCTATTGGCCGCTAAGACAAATAAAAGGTTAGCATCCAGTGCCCGAATACGATTGCCCGTGGCGCAGCGGTGACACCTTGCCCCTAGTGAAGCCACCTCTCCCGAAGGTCAGAACCAGCGCCAGATGCCGCCTTCGATGCCGCCCAGCGGGCCGTGCGCCCAACTGATCGCCAGCCACAGGCCCAGCCCGATCGCCCACCACAGCAGGCCGACCGAAAGCAGCTTGCCCGGCTTCGGCCAATAGCTGGTGTGGCTCTCCCAGCTGGCCCAGGCATCGCCCATCTGCTCGCGTTTCTTGCGGTCCTGCAGATGCGCGCCGACCAGCGCGAGTATGCCCATCGCCAGCGCGGTAATCACTCCGCGCCAGCTCCACCACAGCACGATGTGCGAAAGCGCCCACAGGCCGAAACCCCACATCATGGGATGCCGGGTGACTAGGAAAACACCTTTGGGTTCGGCCATTGCCTGCGTGGCGGCGGCAGGCGTCGGCAGTGCGGGATTGCCCGCCATCGATCCGGCGAACAGCACCATTGCCGGAAGGGTCAGGGCGGTTGCGACGATCCATCCCGCCTCGCCAGAGCCGCCCAGGTCGCCCGCCGGAGCCTTGGTGAAGGCGGCATAGACCCAATAGAGCGTGGCGAAGCTGACCAGCGTGTAGGCGAGGCTGAAGCCGCCTTCGCGCAGCAGCTTCACCATCGGCGCGCGCAGCGGGTGCGACATCGCGAAATGCGAACCGACAAAGGCCACATTTGCTGCGACCACTTCAACCAAGGCATTGTCCATGACCAATTCCCCCTTGCAGGGAATTGGTCACATGGAGCCGCAAAAGGCAAGCCGGCGCTGCCGGCTCGCCGTGGATGCTACCAGTCGAAGGCTTTGGGCAGGTCGCTCTCGTCGAGGTCGCGATAGCGGTCGCGCAGGCGAGTGCGATGGTTGTCGAGCGGCTGCTCGACCCCATCGATAAACACCCGCACGGCCGCGCTCGACACTTCGAGCGGATCGCCGCTCCAGATCACCACATCGCCCACCGCGCCCGGCTTGAGCACGCCGATCTTGCCGCCCATGCCAACCGCTTCGGCAGGCCGCGAGCTGATCGTGGCGAGCGCCTCGCCCCAGCTCAGCCCGGCAGCGCCCGGCATGCGCCCAAGCGCAACCAGATTACCCGCGTGCTGCTTCAGATGGTCGGTGAAGCGGATCGAATCCGCATTGATCGACACATTGACCCCGGCGGCGCGCATGCGGCCGATATTGCTCTGGGTGGCGGCGATCTGTTCGAACCGTTCGGGCAGGTCCTGCAGGCTTTCGGCCATCACCGGAATGCCCGAGGCGGCCAGCTCCTGCGCCACCAGCCAGCCTTCGGTCGCGCCAACCAGCACCAGGCGCAGCCGCGGGAATTCCTTGCCCAGCGCGATCACGGTGCGGATGTCGGACGCGCGATGCGCCTCGATGAAGAGCTGCTGCGTGCCCGCGACGACGGGGGTCAGCGCTTCGGCATCGGCGCGGGTGAGGAGGTTGCCGTCTCCGCTCCAGCGCCCGGCGGCGAAATCCTGAGCTTCGCGAAGTGCGTTGCGCAGCTCTGCATGGCTTGCCTTGCGGCTGCCGCCGGCGATCCGCGCGCCACTTTCAGACAGCGTCACCATCTGGAACGCTTTTGACTTCGTGATCGGCGAAGGGTCATCGCCCAGGTCGATCACTGCGCCCTGTCCCGCGAAGATCGAGTTCGACGCACCACCAGAGACCACCGCGCGGGTGATGCCATTGGCGCGCCCGACCTTGACGTGCTGCGAGGCAGGATTGATCGCGGGCATCACGTCGAGCGCGGCGTTGAAACGCGCCCGGCTTGCGCTGGTGTCATTGCTCGATTCGACGCCGTTCACGTCAACCAGGCCAAGCGTGGTGACGGCCGCGACCAGCCCGGGCGTGACCCAGAGGCCGGTCCCGTCGATCATCGGGAGCGAAGGATCGGGGCGCACTTCGGCGCCAACAGAAGCGATCTTGCCGCCGCGCACCACCACGGTGGCGTTGGCGACCGGTGCGCTGCCGTCACCGGTGGCGACAGTTGCATTGGTGATCGCAAAGTCCTGCGCCGCTGCGGGAGCGGCGATTGCGATGGCTGCAACACTGGCTGCGAGAAGCGAATCGCGGATCATTTCACGTCTCCTTCGCCTTGCTGGCCTAGCTCGAAGTCGCTCACCGGGCGTCGTTTCGGATCATCCGCATCGAACAGCAGTGCGCCATCGACCCACACCTTTTCGGGCCGCGAATAGACGCTCAGCGGGTCGCCGTTCCAAAGCACCACGTCGCCCATCTTGCCGGGTTCAAGGCTGCCGGTCATCGAATCGATCCCCATCGCCTTGGCGGCGTTGAGGGTGAACCAGCCGACCACTTGCCCGTCAGGGATGGCGATGCCCATGCGGGCACCCGCCGCCTGTGCCTTGGCGGCTTCCTGATTCAGGCGCTGGATGCCGTTTTCGTCGTCTGAATGGATCACCACACAGGCGCCTGCCTGCTGCAGCAGCGCGGCGTTCTCGGGAATCCCGTCATAGCTTTCCATCTTGAAGCCGTACCAATCGGCCCAGACCGCCGAACAGGCCCCGTTCTCGCGCAGGAGATCGCCGATCTTGTAGCTTTCGACCGCGTGATGGAATGCGGTGACGCGGTATCCCATCTCCTTGGCCATATCCATCACCAGCGCCATTTCATCGGCGCGGTAGCAGTGGTTGTGGACCAGGATCTCGCCTTCGAGCACGCCCTGCAGCGTTTCCTTGGCAAGGTCGCGCTTCTTCTTGTCATCCTTGGCATAGGCCTTGGCGTCGAGCCAGGTCTGGCGGTTGACCGCGAAATTGCCCATCCGCGTGGAAGGCATGCGGTTGCGCGAGCCATAGACACGCTTGGGATTCTCGCCGCAAGCCATCTTCATGCCATAGGGCGCGCCGGGGAACTTCATCCCCTGCACCGTGCGGCTGGGCACGTTCTTGAGCGTGACCGAGCGCCCGCCGACAAGGTTGGCCGAGCCGGGCAGGATCTGCAGCGAAGTGACGCCGCCATTGGCGAGTGCGCGAGTGAAGCCCGGATCCTGCGGCCACACCGAATGTTCGGCCCAGACATCGGGCGTGCTGGGCGAAGTCGCTTCATTGCCGTCCGAATGCGCGGGCACCGACGGGGTCGGATAGTCGCCAAGGTGCGAGTGAATGTCGATCACGCCAGGCGTCACGAACTTGCCGCGCGCGTCGATCACCGCATAACCCGACGTGTCGAGCCCCGCTCCCACCGCTTCGACCTTGCCGCCGCGCAGCAGCACGGTGGCATTGTCGAGCTGCGCCCCGGTTCCGTCGAACACTGTCGCGCCGACCAGCGCGGTGGGCGTGCCGGGGTAGGGGTGATAGGTGGAGGGGTAAGGATTCTTGTCGAATCCGGGCGAGACCGGCTTCGACGCGGAGGCTGGCTCCGCGCCGGATTCGGCCCCTGATGTTGTAGCGCAGGCGGCGAGCGCGAGTGCGCTCCCGAGGCCTGCGAGTGCGCGCGTCACACGTGGCATGTGCGTCCCCTTGAAGATTGCGACCAGGTTGAAGGAGCCCGGCGTACCGGGCTCCGCATTGCATTCATACTATCAGGATGAAGGGCGCGAAGTGGGGTGAACCCCGGCTTCCTGCGCTTCGAGGCCCGCTTCCGCAGCGCCTTCCAGCGTGTCGTCCCTCAGCGTGTCGAGGTGCATCAGCTTCTTGATCAGCGGGCTGATCACGATCACTGCCACGCCTACGCCAACCGTGATCCAGCCAATCTGGCTATAGACCGCGAGCACGGTTTCCTTCGCTGCGCCTTCGCCCGACGCCGCTTCCGAACCAGTCGCCGCCGCGATCAGCCCGGCCACGAAATTGCCGGTTGCCGAAGCGAAGAACCAGGTGCCCATGATGAGCGAGGCCATATGCGCGGGAGCCAATCGGTTCATCGCCGACAGGCCGACCGGGCTGAGGCAGAGCTCGCCCGTGGTGTGCAGCAGGTAGATCAGGAAGATGAAGATGACCGGGGTCATGTTCTCCATCCCGACCGTGTTGGCGCCCAGCACCAGCACGAGGAAGCCCGCGCCCAGCTGGATCAGCGCCAGGCCGAACTTGGCCGGGGTTGAGGGTTCGAGCCCCTTCTTGCCGAGCCAGGTCCAAAGGCCCGCGAACAGCGGGGCCAGCATGATGATGTAGATCGGGTTGATCGACTGGAAGATCGAAGCCGAAACGCCCTGCCGGTCGACATAGCGATCGGTGAACAGGTTAAGCGAAGAACCAGCCTGTTCGAACAGCGCCCAGAACAGGACCGAACCGATGATCAGGAACATTGCGGCAAAGATACGGTCGCGGTCGTGCCCGCCGATCTTGATCGCCTCCCAGATCACGAAAGCGACCAGCGCTGCGCCGAACACGCCGAGGATGGCCCCGACAACCGCCTGATTCTGCACCAGCCACCAGGTCACGGCCACTGCGGCGAAGCCCACGAGGTAGAGGAACCATTCGAACTTCATGCCCATGAACGGCGCTGCAAGCTTTTCGGGCACGGCGCTTTCGCCCTTGCCCAGCAGCAGCGGCTTGAAGACGATGAAGACGATCAGGCCGAGCAGCATGCCGATGCCTGCCGCGCCGAAGCCATAGGCCCAGCCATAGGTCTGGCCGAGATAGCCGGCGATGATCGTGCCGACTGCAGCGCCGACGTTAATCCCCATGTAGAAGATGGTGTAGGCGCCGTCGCGGCGGATGTCGGTGCGCGGGTAGAGCTGGCCCACGATCACCGAGATATTGGCCTTGAGGAAGCCCGAGCCGACGATGATGAAGGCCAGCGCGGCCCAGAAGACATCGATCATCGGGTTGTTCTGGCCCAGCGTGCCTTCGCCTTCGAAAGCCATCAGGAAGTGGCCGATCGTTAGCAGGACCGCGCCGAACAGCACCGCCTTGCGCTGCCCGAGATATTTGTCCGCGAGATATCCACCGAGCACCGGCGCGATATAGACCAGCGCCGTATATGCGCCGTAGATGACCGAGGCCTTCTCGTCATTGTAAAGCCAGTGCTGCGTCAGGTAGAAAATCAGCAGCGCGCGCATGCCGTAGTAGGAGAAACGCTCCCACATTTCGGCGAAGAACAGCACGAACAGTCCCTTGGGGTGCCCGGCGAATTCCGCTTTCGACGATGTAACGATGGTTGCGCCGCCGATCAGCAGCAGCAGCAGGAACGACGCCGCAATGGCGACGATGATTTCTTCAAGCGACACGAAGGCCCTCCCCGATAGTCCATTAAGGCAGCGCGCGGCGTGCCTCCCCTTCGGGCGGCACCCTAACGCCTCAATCGCTCATGTGAAGCCTTAGTTGCAGGCGAAACCACCTCTGGGAATGTCGTTCGTCGAAAGACCGGGAACTTGACGCGCATGGCTGTATTATGGCACTGAAGCACTTATCGCGAGGGAATCATGAGCCAGAACCGACCCGTTTACCTGAAACTGCGCGATCAGATCGCCGCCGCCATCATCGAAGGGCGCTATGCCGAAGGCGAGATGCTTCCGTCGGTGCGTGCGTTGGCAGCCGAGGAAGGCGCCAACCCGCTGACCGTCGCCAAGGCCTACCAGCAGTTCCAGAACGACGGGCTGGTCGAAGTCCAGCGCGGCGTGGGCATGTATGTGGTCGCGGGCGCCGCCGACCGGTTGCGCAATCGGGAGCGGGACAGCTTCCTTCGCAACGAATGGCCCGAAATCCGGGCCCGGATGGAACGTCTCGGAATCGACCTGGCTGAGCTCGTCGAGGAAGCCTGAATATTCGGCGGCTCGCTCCAGTCGCCTGCTGAAATTCCAAACGCCTATTGAAAAAGCAGAAAATCGCCTGCCGACCTTGCGACCGCGCCTCTTATCTGGCACGATAACAATGGGGGTCGGAGCTGCTTTCGGGTCGGAGCAGTGCCGTCAGGATTGCCACAGGATAGGCTCGCCGGTCTTCTTGATCGGCGATGGCACGCAGGCGGGAGGTGCACATGATCAGATCCGAATTGCTGCAGGCGCTTCACAGGGACAATCCCGAGTTGCGCGCGGAAGAAGTCGAGCAGGTGGTCGACATCTTCTTCGAGGAGATCGCCGAGCGACTAGCCGAAGGCGGAAGGGTGGAGCTGCGCGGCTTCGGTGCCTTCTCCACGCGGCAGCGCGAGTCGCGCCAGGGGCGCAATCCGCGCACCGGCGAAACGGTGGATGTGCCGTCGAAACGCGTTCCCTATTTCAAGCCCGGCAAGGAGATGCGCAAGCGCATCAACGAAGGCTAAGCGAAAGCCCAATCGACGACGTCGCCAACTTACAATGTAAAATATGTAGCGATTGCGCAGATGCGTTGTCGCGCCCGCCCGCTGCCGCTAGGAGGCTCGACGCGCGGGTGTGGCGGAATGGTAGACGCCGGGGACTTAAAATCCCCTGAGGTTTCCCTCGTGTGGGTTCGAGTCCCACCACCCGCACGCGGCCCGGAGCGCAATTAGCTCCGTTTTAACCCCTATGCCCTTAGATCGAATCCGATAAGCAAGGCCGTGGTAGCTACTGCATGCGGCCAGTTCGGGGCGCGTAGTACAGGGGTTTCCAGTGATGGATCATGCGGTTTTTCCGCGAGATGTGCAGACGGATCATGCCGAACCGGCAGAGCAGCGAAGCGCGCAACGCTATTCGCTGCTGATTCGTCCCGCCAAGCTGCTGTCCCCGCAAGGCGAGTTCGTTTGCATCCTGCGCGACGTTTCCAGCACCGGCGTCAGCACCAGGCTGTTTCACAGCCTGCCCGCTTGCACGAACTATACGCTCGAGCTGCAAAGCGGGCAGACCTATGAGATGGCGCGCGTCTGGGTGCGCGAACAGGAAGCCGGGTTCGAGTTCACCAGCCAGGTCGATGTCGATCGCCTTGTCACCGAAGCAAGCGAGTTCCCGAAGCGCGGATTGCGGCTGGCGCTGCAATTCCCGATCACTGTCACTGCAGGTGTCACGCGCTCGATGGCGGTGGTCGAGAATATCTCGCAGCAAGGCGCGCGGTTCGAATGCAAGGATCTGCTTGCACTCGACCAGAACGTCCGGCTCGAAGGCGATGGCCTGCGCGAAACCCGCGCCAAGGTCCGCTGGCGGCGCGGCACGCAATATGGCGTGGTGTTCGACGACACTTTCTCGCTGCGCGACTTCGCGCTGCTTGCTGCGCGCCTCCAGGCGCCCGGCCTGCTGGACTGAACCGCCCCAAGGGAAGCGCGCGCGTTGGCGCGATGTTAACCGCCCGCTAACCAATTTCCTTCACTCCCCAGGCTGCAATTGTTAACGGGGAAAAAGATGGAACAGCGTGCTGCCCACAGCCACGGCGCAATCGATGTCGATGTGGCGATTATCGGTGCGGGTCCGGCCGGCCTTACTGCCGGCTATCTGCTGTCCAAACAGGGCAAGTCGGTTGCGATCATCGAAAAGGACGCGACCTATGTCGGCGGCATCAGCCGCACCGTCGAGCACGAAGGCTATCGTTTCGATATCGGCGGCCATCGTTTCTTCTCGAAGAGCCAGCAGGTAGTCGACCTGTGGAACGAGATCCTGCCCGACGATTTCATCCAGCGCCCGCGGATGAGCCGCATCTATTACGAGGGCAAGTTCTACAGCTATCCGCTGCGCGCCTTCGAAGCGCTGTGGAACCTCGGCGTCTGGCGCTCGGCACTCTGCATGTTGAGCTATTTGCGCTACAAGCTGTTCCCGATCGGCCAGGTGAAGAGCTTCGAGGACTGGACCACCAACCAGTTCGGCCACAAGCTCTATTCGATCTTCTTCAAGACCTACACCGAGAAAGTGTGGGGTATGCCCTGCAACGAGATGAGCGCCGACTGGGCGGCGCAGCGCATCAAGGGGCTGTCGCTGTGGGGCGCGGTGACCGACGGCCTCAAGCGCAGCCTTGGGCTGAACAAGCGGCCCAATGATGGGCAGGCGGTGAAGACGCTGCTCGAGACGTTCCGCTATCCTCGGCTCGGCCCCGGCATGATGTGGGAAGCCGCGCGCGACAAGATCGTCGCCACCGACAAGGGCCGGGTGCTGATGGGCCATTCGCTGGCGCAGCTTGCGTCTGACGGTCAGGGCGGCTGGTCGATGACTGCCAAGGGTCCGCAGGGGGACGTCCAGATTCGCGCCCGCCACGCGATCAGCTCGGCCCCGATGCGCGAACTTGCCGCACGTCTCCACCCGCTGCCGGCCAGCAAGCTTCAGGCCAACGAGCTCAAATATCGCGACTTCCTCACCGTGGCGCTGATGATCCGTTCGGAAGACCTGTTTCCCGACAACTGGATCTATATCCACGACAGCAAGGTGAAGGTGGGCCGCGTCCAGAACTTCCGCAGCTGGTCGCCCGAAATGGTGCCCGATCCCGAGGTCGCCTGCGTTGGTCTCGAATATTTCTGTTTCGAAGGCGACGGCCTGTGGTCGATGGCTGACGGCGACCTTGTCGAGCTCGCCAAGCGTGAAATGGACATCCTCGGCCTGGTTGATCCCTCCAAGGTAATCGGCGGCGCAGTGGTGCGGCAGGAAAAGGCCTATCCCGTCTATGACGAGGATTATGCCGCCAATGTCGATGCCATGCGCCGCGAACTCGAAGCGAAGCATCCTTCGCTCCATTTGGTCGGACGCAACGGCATGCACCGCTACAACAACCAGGACCACGCGATGATGACCGCCATGCTCACGGTCGAAAACATCCTCGCCGGCGAACGCCGCTATGACACCTGGTGCGTGAACGAAGACGCCGAATATCACGAGGCCGGCGACGAAGGCGCGGAAAAGGCGTTGCCCGCTCGCGATGAATCGACCTCGCCGGTCAGCGACGACCAGGCGGCTGCGCTCGCTTCGGTGCGCGAGGTTCCCGAACGGATCAAGAAATCCGCGTGACGGTACGCAGGTGGCGCTGAAGGCTCTCGCCGCCCGCTTCTTCCGCTGGCGTTTTGCGCGCTACATGCTGGCGAGCGCGAGCGGCACTGTGATCGATCTGGGCAGCTTCCTTCTCCTCTATTCGGCAGGGATGGTCGCGGGCATTGCCGCTGCGATCGGCTATGCGCTGGGGACCATCATGCACTGGCTGGTATCGAGCAGGGTCGTGTTTCCTGACCGGCTGGCGGAGGCCGGGCTGAAGCGTGGTGGGCAGCAGGCGATGTTCGGTGTGTCGGCAATCCTTGGCCTCGGCCTGACTGCCGCGATCGTCACCGGGGCCGATGCGGCGGGCTTCGACCCGCGCCTGGCGAAGCTGGTCGCGATGGCGGTGAGCTTCCTAATCGTATGGCTGGTCCGGCTGAATTTGGTGTTCCAGCCGCAGCACGGCCCGGACCGCTCGGGCTAGCGGTTCACCGCGTCCCGGCGCTGCAATTTCGGAAATATTAACCTTGTTTTGCAACAGGGGTAATATGGCCTATCAAGCCCGAAGACAGGGGGCAATGTGATCTCGATCCTCGCCAAACTGCGCGATATTCGCCTGGTCCGCTATGGCTTGGCCAGCGTGGGCGCGCTCGCGGTCGACGTCGGCACGTTCCTGGGCCTGATGGCGGCAGGGACCGCAGCGCCGCTGGCGGCCGCATTGGGATATGCGTTCGGCATCGTGGTGCATTGGCTGCTCTCGAGCCGGAAAGTCTTCCATGACCAGGTCGCCGCAAGCGGCCGCGCGCGGACGCAGCAGAAGGCGCTGTTCGTCATCTCTGCCCTGGCTGGCCTCGCCTTGACCACCGCGATCGTCGCCGCGGGCGATCATGTCGGGATCGATCCGCGGATAGCCAAGCTGGCGGCCATTGTGGCGAGCTTCACTCTCACATACCTTCTGCGCGCCAAGGTGGTGTTTCAACGCGGGCTGGACTGATGCTGGCAGGTGATCGGCGATTGCGCGAAGGGGATCGGCCGACGCTGGCCATCGTCCTTACCTGGCTCGGGGTCAGCGCGATCTTGTTTGCCCTCGCCTCCACGCGCATCTTCGACAACCAGTTCCCCGACCCCGATGACGCCTTGCGGCTGGTCCAGGTGCGCGACCTGCTCGCGGGACAGGGCTGGTTCGACCTGCACCAATACCGCATGACCCCGCCCGAGGGGACGCTCATGCACTGGTCGCGGCTGGTCGATCTGCCGATCGCCGGGCTGATCCTGTTTTTCTCGCAGTTCATGGACATGGCCACGGCCGAATGGGCGGCCATGATCGTCACGCCGCTGCTCGTACTGCTGCTGACCATGCTGGTGATTGGCCGGCTGGCGTGGCGGCTGTTCGACAGGAAGACCGCGATCTACGCGTGCGTCGCGCTGGCGCTGATGCCGGTGGTTCCAGCCCAGTTCCAGCCGCTGCGGATCGACCATCACGGTTGGCAGATCTTCACCGTCGCTTTCGCACTTTGGGCGACGAGCTGGCGCAATGCCACGCGCGGCGGGATGGTGGCCGGCCTTGCCATGGCGGTTGGCCTGATCATCTCGCTCGAAACGATCTTCCTGTCGGCGGGGTTTGCGCTGGTGCTGGCGCTGCGCTGGCTGCGCGACCACCACCAGCGTTGGTGGCTGGTGAGCTATCTCCAATCGCTCGCTTTGGGATTGGTGATATTGTTCGGGGCTACGCGCGGCCTGCCCGATCTCGCGGCGCATTGCGATGCGATCTCGCCGCCCTACCTCGGCTTTTTCCTGATCGTAGCGCTGGGCACGGGCGCGCTTGCCGTCTTGCCTGCGCTGCCGCGGCTGACACTGCTCGTCGCTCTGGGCTTCTTTGGCCTTATCGGGATCGGCTTCATCGCCTGGTCGGCGCCGCAATGCATGGCCTCGCCCTTCGCAAACCTCGATCCGCTGGTGCGCGACTACTGGTACCTCAACGTCACCGAAGGCCGCCCGGTGTGGCACCGCGGGCTGAGCGAAGCGGTGCCGGCGGTGCTGCAGTCGCTGTTCGCGCTGGCGGTGGCCCTCTATCTCGCTTCGCGCAGCCGCGACTGGGTGCGTGGCTGGTGGTGGGAATATGCCGCACTGCTGTTCGTGGCATTCCTCGGCGGCGTACTGACCTATCGTTCGATGGCGTTTGCGGGCGTGCTCGCCGCAATCCCGATGGGCTGGTTCGTGACGCGGATAATCAAGCGCTGGCGCAGCTATGAGCACTTGCTGCCCAAGGCCGCGCTCGCGATTGTGCTCTATGTCGTTTTCCTGCCGGGCGCCTTTGTGGTTGTTCTCCAGAAACTCGCTCCGCCAGAACCGGTCCGCCAGAGTGTCAGGATTGCCGAATCCAGCTGCGAGCTGAACAGGAACGCGCAATTGCTCGACCAATTGCTGCCCTCCACGCTTTTCGCCCCGCTCGACCTCGGTCCGGCACTGCTGCTGAACACACATCACTCAGTGGCCGCATCGAACCACCACCGCGCGGCAAAGGCGATGCATGATGTGATCTATGCTTTCACGCACAGCCCCGATGAGGCGCGCAAATATGTCGAGGCCTACCATGCCGGATTTGTCGTGGCGTGCCTCGACCTGGCGGAGGTGACGAATTTCCGCAGGGGTGGCGGGAAAGACGGGTTGATGAACAGGCTATACGAGGGCGACATTCCCGCATGGCTCGAACCGGTCGATCTGGGCGGTCCGGATACGCTCAAGGTCTGGCGTGTAATCGCTCCTGTCGAAGCGAGCGAAACCGATGCAGCCGCCCCTGAGGCTACGCAGGGCGGAAATCCAACGCCAGCCCGTTGATACAGTGTCTCTGGCCCGTCGGTTCGGGCCCGTCGCTGAAGATATGCCCCAAATGCCCGCCGCAATCGCCGCAGTGCACTTCGGTGCGCGGATAGCCGATCTTGTAATCGGTCGAAGTTCCTACCGCGCCCTTGTCGATCGCCGCCCAGAAGCTGGGCCAGCCCGTCCTGCTGTCATATTTGGTGCGCGAAGAGTAGAGCGCGTTGCCGCAGCCTACGCAGCGGAAAACCCCCACCCGCTTTTCCTTGTTGAGCGCAGAGCTATAGGGGCGCTCGGTTCCGGCTTCGCGCAGGATCCAGTACTGGTCCTTGGTCAGCTTCTTGCGCCATTCGGCATCGCTCAACTGGACCCGATAGCTCTTGGCTTCGGCTCGCGACGATCCGCAAGCGGCCAAGACCGGCAGCGCAGCCCCTATGCCGAGCGCGGCGAGAAACTGGCGGCGGTGGGTGATGAATCCTTCCATGGCATGCGGTCCGTATAGAGGTCTCATGACACTATATACGAACCGGACGCCCGAATGGTTTCAAATATTCAGAAGCTGGTGATCTCGACTTCGAGCTTGCGGAAGCCGTGCACGAAGTTGGCGCGCACCCGCTCGACGTCGCCCGCGACATGCACCCGCATGCGGCGCTTGTGCATTTCCTCAAGCAGAACGCGCAGTTGCAGTTCGGCAAGGCGCGCACCGACGCAGCGGTGGATGCCATAGCCGAAGGCGATGTGGCGGCGGGCATTCTCGCGCGTGATGTCGAGCTTGTCGGCATCGTCGAACACTTCCTCGTCGCGATTGGCCGAAAGGTACCACAGCACCACCTTGTCGCCCTTCTTCACATGCTGGCCGAACACTTCGGTGTCTTCAGTGCAGGTGCGGCGCATATGCGCAAGCGGCGTCTGGTAGCGGATGCATTCCTGCACCGCATTGGGGATGAGATCGGGGTTCTCCTCGAACAGCTTGCGCTGGTCGGGGAACTTGTCGAAGGCATGGATGATCCCGCTCATAGTGTTGCGGGTGGTGTCGTTGCCGCCCACGATCAACAGGATGAGATTGCCCATGAATTCCTGCGGACTCATCTGGTTCATCGCGTCGGAATGGATCATCATCGAGATCAGGTCTTCGCCGCCGTCCTGATGGGTCCGCTCGATCCACAGCGACTGGAAATAGGCCAGCATCTCTTGCAGGATGCCCCAGCGCATTTCGTCGAGCTCGCGCACGGTGGCGAGTTCGGTATCGCCCGACCAGTCGGACCAGAAGGTCAGCAGGCGGCGGTCTTCCCAGGGGAAACCGAACAGGATCGCCAGCATGCCGGTGGTCAGCTCGATCGAGACCTTGTCGACCCAGTCGAACACTTCGCCGCGCGGCAGCGTGTCGAGCAATTCGCCGGTGCGCTGGCGAATCTCGGCTTCCATGTCGGTGATCGAGCTGGGGGTGAATTTGGGCGCAACGGTGCGGCGCTGGCCGGTGTGCTGCGGCCGGTCCATCGCGATGAACATCGGCAGTTCGCGCCGTTCTGCGCCGCGCGCTTCCAGCTCTTCGTCGCTCAGCCGCTCGAGGATGGTGATACCGCCATGCTCCCAGCTCGACGAGAAGATTTCAGGCAAGGCTTCGATATGCTGGATCGCCTTGTGCTGCACCACCGCCCAATAGGGGCCGAAGGGGCTTTCGGGGATGTAATGCAGCGGGCCGGCTTCGCGCATTTCCTTGAAGATCGGCTGCCAGGTGTCCTCGAAATAGATGTCGGAGCGGCTCACGTCCCATTTGTTCGTGTGCACCAGCCGGTCGTCAGGGTGCGTCTTCAGATGCTCGCGCAAAGCCTCGAAGGCGGTGGGCGAGCGACGCACTTGCGGGCGTTCGGGGGCGATCGTGGCCATTCTTCTCTCCGTGCTAAGCGACTCTGGCGGTCGCTGCGTTTCTGGCTCCATCCTGCCGCTATTGACAGCAATGTCAATAGTGAGTTGCGATTCGGAACCTATTTTGCGGCATCGGCCGCTCGCTTGCCGAATGCGAAGCGCCGCCGGGCGGGCTTGTCGCGCCCCGCCGCGCCCGATTTCATCACGCGGCGGCGGAACAGGGTTGATCCGCCCTTGACGATCAGCGCCACCATCAGCCCTTGCCAGGCAAGCGCCGCGGCATGGACCCACAGCGTCTCCTGCAGCGCCGCCCGCGCCAGCATGGCAAAGGGCGAGCTGAGCGGGAAGACGATGGCCAGCAGTTCCAGCGCCGAGCCGGGCTGAGTGATCACATAGGCAGCAAGGAAAAACACCATCAACTGCATCATGGTGACCGGCATCGACAGCGTCTGCACTTCGCGAACCGTCGCCGCCATCGCCCCGATGGTGAGGAACAGCGCCCCGAGTAGCAAATAGGCCATCGCGAAATAGAGCACACCCAGCACCACGAACATCGGCCAGCCGACCGCGGGCGCGGGCAGATTGGCGGGGTTGAAGCCGGTCGCGGCGGTGATCGCTTCGCCGCCCACGCTCCACAGGCCGAAGCCGACCGCGCCCCATACGCCGATCCCGACCAGCGAGACCGCCAGCATGGCGAAGAGCTTGCCCAGAAACACCGCATCCATCGGGATCGCGGCGGCAAGGATTTCGATGATCTTGTTGGCCTTTTCCTCGACCAGGTTCGACAGCACCATGCCGGCCAGCAGCATGGTCAGCAGGAACAGCATCATCTGCGCGGCCTGCGCAGTGCGAATCCGGTCGCTCCGTTCCGTCACTGCGGTCGTGGCGACCAGCTGTGGCGTCACCATGGGGAAACTCGCGGGCTCGGCTGCAGCGGCATTGGCGGCGAGCAGCGCTACCGGCCCTTGCCAGCGCGCGACCTGTCCGGCTGTGCCGAAAAGTTCCGGCTCGTCGAGCGAACCCGTGACGATCGCGGCGTAATTGCCGCGCTTTTCCTGCAGGAATGCGCGCGCATCGAATTCAGGATCGCCGCGTGCGCTCTCGATCTCTGCCAGATCGGGCAGCGAATTGCCCAGCTGCGGGCGCAAATGCGCGCGCGCCGCCAGCACGGCGGCATTGTCCTCGGCGCTCATGGCCAGGCCGACTTCGCTGCTCATCGCTTCGCGTTGGACCTGTCCGCCGATTCCGCCTGCGAGCCCGCCCACGATCACCGGGAACAGCGGCCCGAGCAGGAAGAAGAAGAACGCCCGGCTGAACAGCACCGCCACGAAATCGCGGCGTGCGATTACCCAGGCGGCTTGCAGCGCCGACAGGCGCGACTTGGGATGCGCGGCGTCGCTCATCGGCGCCCTCCTGCCAGATCGGCGGTCGATTCTTCTTCGAGCGCACGCGCTGCCGCCTCGCCCGCGATGTGGACGAAAGCATCGTGCAGTCCTGCACGTTCGATCGAGAGCGACAATATGCCTGCATTGCCTTCGATCAGCTGGCGCAGCAGCGGTTCGATCCCGCTTTCGGGCAAAGCGAACATGAAGAAATCGCCCTCACGGCGGGCTTCGGGCGGAAGCGCATTCAGCCAGGCGCCTTCGCGGGCCCGGGTTTCCAGCCGCACCTGCGCCGGAATCCGGTCGCGCGCGGCTTCGACCGATCCGGCATAGGGCACCTTGCCCCCGGCAATGATCGCCACGCCTTCGCACAGCCGCTCCGCATGGTGAATCACATGGGTCGAGAAGATTACCGTCACCCCGTCCTCGGCCAGCGCGCGGATCATGCGCTCGAGCTTGCCCTGGTTGATCGCGTCGAGCCCGCTGAAGGGTTCGTCGAGCATCACCAATCGCGGCTGGTGGACCAGTGTGCCGAGCAACTGGACGGTCTGCGCCATGCCTTTCGACAACTGGCGAATCTGGCGATCGGCCGCATGGCCAAGCTCGTGCCGTTCGAGCAGTTCGCGCCCGCGCCGCCGCCCTTCGGCCAACGGCAGGCCCCGCAGCGCGCCCATGAAGGCGATGGCCTCGATCGCCTTCATCGAAGGGTAGAGCCCGCGCTCTTCAGGCAGATAGCCGATCATCCGCGCAATATCGTGCGGCCGGTCATGCCCGAACACGCGGCGCACACCTTCGTCGGGATCGATGATGCCCAGCAGCATGCGCAATGTCGTGGTCTTGCCTGCGCCATTGGGGCCCAGCACGCCATAGATCGCGCCTTCGGGCACCGAGATGTCGACCCCGTCGACTGCCAGCGTGCCGTCGAACCGCTTCACAAGGCCGCGCGCTTCGATTGCCAGCGGGCGCGCCTCATCGGCGCGATTGCCCAGCTGTGCCTGATCGCCTACCGCCATGTCGCCAAACGCATTGTCCATCGAGCCCTGTTAACTGTGAGGGCTAAACGGGAGCAACCCCAAGCGTGGTTAACGCCGCAACAAATGCCGACCTGACGGAGAGGTTGAAGGCGGAAGCCAGGGCGCTCGGCTTCGCGGCGATCGGCATTGCCCCGGCGCGCGACGATCCGCTTGCCGCGCGCAGGCTCGACGAATGGCTAGGCGAGGGCTTGCACGGCACGATGGAGTGGATGGAAAGCCGCGCGGATGTACGGCGCGGGCCGCAATCGCTCTGGCCCGAAGCGAATAGCGTGATTGCCTTGGGCATGAGCTATGCCCCTGCGGACGACCCCTTGGCGCTCGAAACCCATCCGGAAAAGGCGCGCATCTCGGTCTATGCACGCGGGAAAGACTATCACGACACGCTGAAGAAGCGGCTCAAGGCGCTGGCACGCTGGCTGGTGGAACAAGCGCCCGGAACCGAGCTGAAGGTCTTCGTCGATACCGCGCCGGTGATGGAAAAGCCGCTGGGGCAGGCGGCGGGGCTCGGCTGGCAAGGTAAGCACACCAATCTGGTCAGCCGCACCCATGGCAGTTGGCTGTTCCTTGGGGCGATCTACACCACGCTCGAACTGGAACCCGATGCGCCGCATGGCGACCGTTGCGGCTCGTGCGATGCCTGCCAGGTGGCGTGCCCGACGGCAGCATTCCCCGCGCCTTACCGGCTCGATGCGCGGCGCTGCATTTCCTATCTCACGATCGAGCACAAGGGGCCGATCCCCGAAGAATTCAGGGCCGCGCTGGGCAATCGCATCTATGGCTGCGACGATTGCCTCAGTGTGTGTCCTTGGAACAAGTTTGCTTCGGCAGCGCATGCCCACCGCGACTTCCTGCCGCGCGCCGAGCTGGTCGCGCCGCGGCTTGCCGACTTCCTGCTGCTCGATGATGCGGGTTTTCGAGAGCTTTTCTCTGGTTCGCCGATCAAGCGGATAGGGCGCGATCGCTTCGTCCGCAATTGCCTCTATGCTGCCGGGAACAGCGCCGACCCTGCGCTGCTGGCACAAGTGGAACCCTTGCTGGGCGATCCCGATCCGGTAGTGGCGGAAGCAGCCGGATGGGCGACCGAAAGGCTCAGAGCAGTTCCTTGAGCTGCACTTCGGAGTCCGCCAACAAGTTCAGGTCAACCTCGCGCACATCGCTTTCGATCAGCTTGCGTCCCTGCACGTAATCCCTGGTGTTGTTGACGCAGTCGAAAGCGATCGGGCGGCCTTCCCTGAGATAGACCACGCTGAATTTCCGCTCCGCCAGGTCGCCGCGCACGATAGTCTGGTCGTAATCGATCGACAGGCCGGCGGTCTGCAGCTTGAGGTCATACTGGTTCGACCAGAACCACGGCAGCGCATGATAGGGCTGCTTGTCGCCCATGATCGCACGCGCGACGGTGGTCGCCATGTCATTGGCGTTCTGCACCGATTCGAGTCGGATCACGGCCTGGTCGGCAAAGGGATTGGCATGCGCAGCGCAGTCCCCGATGGCGAAAACGTCATCGAGTGTGGTGCGGCAATACATGTCGACGTCGACCCCGTTCGATCCCGCCGCACCGGCGGCGATCAGCGGCCCGACCGCCGGGACGATGCCGATCCCCACGATCACCGCATCGCAGGGGATCGTCTCGCCACCGCCGATCCGTACTCCGGTGACATTGCCATCCTCGCCCTCGATCGCTTCGACCATGGCGCCCAACCGCAGGTCGACGCCATGCGCCCGGTGTTCGCCTTCGATGAAGCGCGACAGTTCCTCGCCCGCGACCCTAGCCAGCACGCGCGGCAGGGCTTCGAGCAGCGTCACTTCGCAATCGAGCTTGCGCAGCACGGCGGCCGCCTCCAGCCCGATATAGCCACCGCCGATCACCACGAAGCGTTTCGCGCCGCCGTCAAGCTGCGCCATGATCGCATCGACGTCGCGCTTGTCTCGCACCGCATGCACGCCCTTGAGGGTCGCTCCGGCGCACGAAAGGCGGCGCGGGTCGCCCCCGCCTGCCCACACCAGCTTGCGGTAGCCGATCCGCGACCCGTCGCTGAGCCCGATTTCGTGTGCCGCCGGATCGATTTCGGTGACCGCGTGGCCGAGCCTCAGTTCGACATTCTTGTCCGCCCAGAATTGCGCCGGGCGGATCATGATCCGCTCGAACGGTTTCTCCCCGGCAAGGTATTCCTTGGAGAGCGGCGGGCGTTCGTAGGGCGGCTCGGAATCGCGGCCCACCATGATGATCGTTCTATCATGCCCCTGCTGACGCAGGGCGATCGCCGCCTGCGCTGCACCGTGGCCAGTGCCCACGATCACGACATCTGCTTTATCCATGGCGGCACTGGCTCGCTGCAAAAGCCCGCGCCGTCAAGTCTGCGATGCGCGGCGAGCGCTCAGCGTTCGAGCAGATTGCGTGCCTGGATGGCGATCTGCGCCAATACCGCCGGGGCAACGGGCGTGTGCAATTGCGCACGCCCGATCATCGAACGGAATTGCGCCACCGACAGCTGGTGCTGCTCGAGCCACTGCTCGACCGCGGCGAGCGGCCCGGCCTTGCGATTGGCCCGGCGCCGCAGGAAATCGAGCCGCATGTGCTGGAAGTCGCGCGCGAGGCCGTTGACCAGCAGGCGTTCCCACGGATCGGAAGGCGCCATGTCCTCGGCGGTCTGCTGCGCCCAGTCGAGCCCCAGCCTTGCGCCGAGTTCGATGAAGGCCTGCGTCAGCACATGCGGGGCGATGCCGCTGTCGCGCGCCAGCCCGGCGAGGCCGATCGAACCGTCGATCTCGAACAGGTGAACCACCTTGTTCGCAAGCGTGCGCGGCGAACCAAGGTCGACGAAATGCTCGCACAATTGCGCCGAGCGGCGGCGAATCGCAGGCGAGAGCAATTGCTCCGAATGCTGTTCGAGCGAAGCCATTCCCTTGCCCAGCGCCTTGACCTGCTCGCTTGGCGCGACGTTTGCGCCGCTGTGGCGGATAAGGTCGGCCATGTGCGAGCTCATCGCTGCGGCGGCGCGTTCGAGCAGCGTCAGTCGCGCCGTTTCCGACATGTCGGCGCTTTCGATCGCAGGCCAGATCTCGCCAATGCCGAGCAGGTCTTCGACCGCCACGAAGGCAGACGCGACCTGCGCCAGGCTCACGCCTTCTTCCTCCGCCAGTTCGAACGGGTGGATCAGCCCCATGCGGTTGATGATGCGGTTGGCCAGCTTGGTTGCGATCAACTCGTTGCGCAGCCGGTGGCCGAGGATTTCCTTGCGGTAGGAATGCTGGATCGCTTGCGGGAAGGCGCCGATCAGCAGCGGCTCCAGCGCCTTGTCGCGCACCAGGTCGCTTTGCTCGATCGCGTCCTGCAGCACCAGCTTGGCCGAGGACAGCAGGATCGCCAGCTCGGGGCGGGTCAGCCCCTTGCCTTCGCTCGCGCGGCGCGAGAAGGTGTCGTGATCGGCCAGCCCTTCGGTCTTGCGATCGAGCGCGCCCATCTCCTCGAGCTTCTCGATCAGCCGGACATGCGAGGCGGTGGCCTGCACCCCGCCCATTTCGGCGATCGACAGCGCCAGCGCTTGCAGCCGGTTGTCTTCGAGCACGATCGCCGCGACCTCGTCGGTCATGTCTTCGAGCAGCTTGTTGCGCTTCTTCGGCGTCAGCTTGCCGGCCTGTTCGGCGGCAGCCAGTGCGATCTTGATGTTGACCTCATTGTCCGAGCAATCGACACCTGCCGAATTGTCGATGAAGTCGGTGTTGATGCGCCCGCCCTTGAGCGAGAAGGCGATGCGGCCTGCCTGCGTCACGCCGAGGTTTGCGCCTTCGCCGATCACCCGAGCGCGCAGCTGCCCGGCATCGACGCGAAGCGCGTCATTGGCCGGATCGCCGACCTGGACGTTGTTCTCGCTTTCGGCCTTGATGTAAGTGCCGATGCCGCCGAACCAGATCAGGTCTACCGGACTCTTCAGAATCGCATTGATCAGCGCATCGGGATCGAGTTCGGTCGCTTCGATATCGAGTGACTCGCGCGCCTGCTTCGACAGCTTGATGCTCTTGGCGCTGCGCGGATAGACTCCGCCGCCCTTCGAGATCAGATCGCCCTTGTAGTCTTCCCAGCTCGAAGCCGGCAGGTCGTAGAGCCGCTGGCGTTCCTTCCAGCTCTTCGCCGGATCGGGATCGGGATCGATGAAGATATGGCGGTGGTCGAATGCGGCCACCAGCTTGATCGCCTTCGACAGCAGCATGCCGTTACCGAAGACGTCGCCCGACATGTCGCCGCAGCCGACCACGCGTACGGGGTCGCTCTGCACGTCGACGCCCATTTCGAGGAAGTGGCGTTGCACCGACACCCAGGCACCTTTGGCGGTGATGCCCATTGCCTTGTGGTCATAGCCGTTCGAGCCACCGCTGGCGAAAGCATCGCCAAGCCAGAAATTGCGCGCTTGCGCGATCCCATTGGCGACGTCCGAAAAGCGCGCCGTGCCCTTGTCGGCGGCGACCACGAAATAGGGGTCTTCGCCATCGAGCACTTGCACGCGCTCAGGGTGCACGACCTTGCCGCGCACAAGGTTGTCAGTGACCGACAGCAGAGTACGGATGAACACTTCGTAGCTGGCCTGACCTTCGGCGGCCCAGCCTGCCCGGTCCTTTTGCGGCGAAGGCAGCAGCTTGGGATAGAAGCCGCCCTTCGCGCCCGAAGGCACGATCACGGCGTTCTTGACCTTCTGCGCCTTCATCAGGCCGAGGATTTCGGTGCGGAAGTCATCGCGCCGGTCGGACCAGCGCAGGCCGCCGCGGGCGATCGGCCCGGCACGCAAATGGATGCCTTCGACCCGCCGCGAATAGACCCAGATCTCGCGCCATGGCACGGGCTTGGGCAAATTGGGGACCAGCGAGGAATCGATCTTGAACGCCAGCGCTTCCTCAGCTGCAGGGGCGAAGGCATTGGTGCGCAGGATCGCTTCCACCAGCGCGCGATAGAGCCGCAGCAACCGGTCGTCGTTGATCGCGCTAACCTTGGCGAGGCCGCGGCGGATGCCGTCGCGCGCGGTTTGCGCCGCCTTTTCGCGGTCGGGTCCAAATTTGGGATCGTGGCGCGCGCGGAACAGCGCGATCATTTCGCGCGTCACTTGCGGGGCATGCGCCAGCGCATCGACCACGGTGTAGATCGTGTAGCTGATCCCGGCCTGCCGCAAATAGCGATAGAAGGCGCGCAGCCAGTCCGCCTCATGTGCGAACAGGCCGGTGCCTATCACCAGCCGGTTGAACGGATCGTTCTCGTTTTCGCCGCTCAGTACGCCAGCGATCGCTTCCTCGATAATCGCTGAGCGTTCGAGCAACGCGTCACCGTCTTCGCCTTCGGGCAGGCCGAGCGTGAAATCGTGAATAGTGCCGAGCTCGCCGTGGTCGAGCGAGGTGGGGACTTCGGTAAGCACGCGGAAACCGAAATTCTCAAGCGCGGGGACAGCGTCGGACAGGGGAAGTGCGCCCTGCTGCTGGTAGACCTTGAGCCGGAGCTGGCCTGACGGATCGCCGGGCAAGTGGCACAGCCGCGCGTCGCGCGTGCGTGCTTCGTTGGCGATCAGCCTGCGCAACCGGCAGATGTCGATCGCCGCTTCGACCGCACCATGCTCGGTCCGGTAGCTGACAGGGAATGCCGGCGCATAGCGCGCTGCGATCGCCGCGGCGCGCGAAGGATCGTCGATTTCGGCAAGGTGCTGTTCGACCGCTTCGCGCCAGCCGCGCAGCATATCCTGCAAATGCGTTTCGAGCAGCGCTTCGTCGAGCGGCGAGGTCGAGCCGCGAATGTCGAGCACGAAGCGCAGCATCGCCAGATTCCCGCCCTCGACTTCGAGGCTCCAGTCGAGCAGTTCGATGCCCTCGTAATGCGTCAACATGTGTTCGATCTGCAGGCGGACCTGGGTCGAAACCATGTCGCGTGGAAACCACACGAATGCAAAAAGGTGGCGAGCCAAGGGTGCTTCGACCAGCGCCAGGCGCGGGCGGGGCCGGTCGACCAGGCTCATCATGGTGGTGACGATGCGTTCGAGATCGGTAGGCTTGAAGCCGATCAGCAGGTCGTGCGGCAGCGCGGTGAAGGCATGCACCAATGCCTTGTCGGCATGGCCACCCGAATGGAAACCAAGTTTGGTGCCGACTTCGCCCAGCGCATGGCGCAAATGCGGTATCTTGTCCGGCGGGCTGGCGAGCGCGGCGCTGGTCCAAAGGCCGGCGTGGACCGACAGCGCCGTGATCTTCCCGTTCTCGCGGATCGGCACGATGAAGAGGTCAAGCGGCACCCGGCGATGGACATTGGCCACTCGGTTGGACTTGACGATCAGCAGGTCGCACAGGCGACCGTCGCGATGGCCTTGCTCGAACCATTCAAAGGCGCGCTGATAGGAATTGTCGGCCAGCAGGTCGCGCGCGCTCTTGCGGCAGATGCCAAGCAGGTTGGAATGGCTGCCATCGCGCTTGCGGGTTAGGTGACCGAGCTGCGTGAGCATGCCCGAATTGAACCATTCGAGCAGCGCGACGTTCTCCGGATCGGCCAGTCGTTCCTTGTCCTCGGCCATGGCGGCCTGCATCTTCGTCCAGTCCTGCACCGCGGCACGCACATCGGTCAGCGTGGCGCGCAGCCGCTTCTCGAGCTCGCGGCGCTGGCGCGCATCGACCCGCTCGGTCTCGAGATAGATCATCGATTCGCGCGCCGCGCCTTCGGCGTCCTTGCCCTTGGGCAGCGCAACCAGCTTTCCGGCTGCATCGCGCTTCACCGGTATCACCGGATGGACCAGCCGGTCGATCGCAAGGCCTTGCGCCGAGATGGCGGCCGCAACCGAATCGACCAGGAAAGGCATGTCGTCATTGATGACCGCGATCCGCAGGAAGCGCCGGTCACCCGCGATCGAGACCATTGCCAGCGAGGAGCGAGCAGCCTCGCGCACGCTTGCCGCGTCGAGCACGAATTGTGCGGCCCGCTTCAGCGATGTTGGCGAGAAGGGCGTGTCACCCGGCAGGATCGACTCGCGCATGCACCGCGCAAGTTCACTCGCCATGGGTGAGTCGGGAGGCGCGGCGCTCGCCTTGGCAGATTTCCCGGGAACACCACTGGTCTTCGAAGCCATCGTCCTGCTTCCCCTGCGAGAGAAATATTATTCTCTTCTCGTGTAGCAATCATGCGCCGATAGGCTCATGCCTGCGCACCCGCAAGCGGCAATATCTGCCTGCAGGCGTAAGTGTCACTACAACAAAGCGACCTTGCTTGCATGGCCTTTCCCTTACGGCGCCGGCGCGAAGCGTGTGAGATCAGGAACGCATCGCCTCCATGGTCAGCTCGAGCGAGCGGATTCGCGCTGCGGGATCGAAAGTCGCACCCGAAACGATGATTTCGTCGGCCCCGGTGCGTTCGATGAAAGCCGCCACTTTCGCGCGCACGGTGCTGACGCTGCCAACTGCCGCCGCTTGCCCCAGATGGTCGAGCATCGCCTGCGCATTTGCAGGCAGGGTGTCGCGATATCCTTCGACCGGTGGCGGCAGCTTGCCGGGATTGCCGGTCCGCAAGCGCACGAAGCTCTGCTGCTGGCTGGTTGCGAGCAGCTCGGCCTCTGCATCGGTTTCCGCCGCGAAGACATTCATCGCTACCATCACATGCGGGCGATCGAACTGTTCGGACGGCTGGAAATCGCGGCGATAGAGCGCCAGCGCGTCGTCGAGCTGGTCGGGCGCAAAATGCGCCGCGAAGGCATAGGGCATGCCCAGCCGTGCGGCGAGCTGCGCGCCGAAGAGGCTTGAGCCGAGCATCCAGAATTCGACCTTGGCGCCGAGCCCCGGAGTGGCATGGATCGGCAATTCGACGTCGCCTGTGATGAGTGCGCGCAGTTCCGGCACATCCTGCGGGAACATCTCTGCGGCCTGATGCAAATTCTTGCGCAATGCGCGCTGCAGTTCCGGCCCGGCGCCGGGCGCGCGGCCCAGGCCCAAATCGATCCGCCCCGGAAACAGCGCGTCCAGCGTGCCGAACTGTTCGGCAATCTGGAACGGCGTGTGATTGGGCAGCATGATCCCGCCCGAACCGATCCGGATCGTGCTGGTGGCATTGCCGATGTGCGCCAGCACGACCGAGGTCGCGCCGCCTGCAATGCCGTCCATCGCATGGTGTTCGGCCACCCAGAAACGCTTGTAGCCATAGCGTTCGGCCGCCTTCGCCAGATCGGTCGTGGCATGCAGGCCCTCGGCCACGGTGCCGCCTTCGCGCACCGGGACGAGGTCGAGCACCGAAAGCGCAGTCATGGCTGCGGTTCCTGCACGGCGGGCGGCCCAAGCTGTTCGAGATAGCGTTTCGCGGTACCGGCCTCGTCGCTTTGCGGGTCGATATCGATCACCGACTGCCAGCTCGTGCGCGCCGCCGCTTCGCGTCCCGACAGCATGGCGATCACGCCTGCCTCGAGCCCGATCGCGGGATCGAGCGGAGCGAGCCGTGCAGCCTCTTCGATCTGCGCCTGGGCTTCGTCGAGCCGGTCCATCCGGCGCAGCAGCGTGGCCGAAAGCAGCCGCGTCTCGCTGTCTTCGGGTTGCAATTGGCGGGCTTCGGCCAGGCTCGCTTCCGCGGCTTCGAGCTCGCCTGCGCCGACCAGCGCCCGCGCACGGTCGAGCGCGATCAGCGCCTGCAAAGTACCGGCCTGGGCGGTGATGGCATCGGTGCGCGCGGTGTCGAGCAGGTCGAGTGCGCCCGCCATGTCGCCGGTTAGCAGCGCGGCATTGCCCGCCATCGCGCCGAAGCGGGCGCGCAGCCGCGGATCGTCATCTGGAGTTTCCTGCCGGGCAGCGGTGAAAGCGGCGCGCGCCTCTTCCCAGCGGCCGAGCTCGGTCGAAGCCAGCCCCAGGCAGTGGTTGGCGTAGACGCGCTCGTCGCCGGAAGTCGTGTCGCGGCGAATCTGCGCCTGCACATGCGCGCGCGCCGGGTCCTCGTCGAGCTGGGCGAGGCACTGCCCGAGCCAGCTGGTCGGCTGCGGGGCATCGATCACCGAAGTGGCGCGCGGCGGGCGATCCTGCACTTCGGCCGAATAGTCGGGAATCGCGCCCTGGGTCGGGTTGAACCCGACTTGCATGAGCAGCGGCAAGAGCACGGTGGTTAGGGGCATTGCGGGCATTTCCTAGTCGAACAGGCTCCATGCCTGGCGCAGCAGCAAGGCGATGTCCTTGTCGCGCGACAGGCGGTGGTCGCCGTCCTTGACGAGCGTTACCTGTATATCGTCCGAACGGAGCGCCTGCGCCAGCCGCATGCTGATTTCCCACGGCACATCCTCGTCGCGCTGGCCGTGGAGCAGCCGCACCGGGCAATCGAGCGGAATCTCGCTGTCGAGCAGCAGCTGGTCCTGCCCGTCGGCGAAGAAGCCCGGGTGCATCGGCGTGGGCTCGGGGCCATAGGGATTGTCGTCGAGCACGGTCTCGCCGACAGCGAGCCGCTGTTTGTCGGCCTCGCTGCGCCCCCAATCGGTGAAGTCGGGCGCGGCGGCAATCCCGACCAGCCCGGCCAGCCTATTGCCGAGTTTCTTGCCTGCCAGCAGCATGAGCCAGCCACCCATCGACGATCCGATCAGGACCACCGGGCCATCGACGATCGCACCGACCAGCGCCACGACCTCGTCGCGCCAGCGCGACAATGTGCCGTCGGAAAAATCCCCGTCGCTCGCCCCGCAGCCCGAATAGTCGAGCAGCAGGCAGGCGCGCCCTTCGCTGCGTGCCTTCTCGAACACTGCGGTCGCCTTGCCGCCTCCCATGTCCGACATATAGCCCGGCAGGAACACCAGTGCAGGGCCGGTGCCGGGCGTAAAGCGATAGGCGATGCGGCGCCCATCGGGCATCGAGTGGAACTGGATGTCGCTCATGCCGCGCTTCATGCCCGCGCCTTTGGCTACAGCGCAAGGGGGCGCATGCTTGCGATTGTCATTGACGCGCCACACCGGCGGCGTATCGCCATTCAATGATCAAGAACGACACCCCCGCTTCGCCCTCGCTTCCTGCCGCACAACTCACGCGGCGCAATCTGTTCAGGCTTGGCGGGCTGGCAGCCGCGAGCGCCGCGGCGCCGCTCGCCGCGCAGAGCTTCGGCACGGGCTTCACCCATGGCGTCGCCAGCGGCGAACCCGGACCTGACAAGGTGCTGCTGTGGACCCGCTATGTCGGGCAGCAGGACGTCGCGCTCGAATGGCAAGTCAGCGAGGATGCCGATTTCACCAATGTAGTGGCAGAAGGTAGCGCGCTGGCCCGCGCCGAGAGCGACTGGTGCGCAAAGTCCTGGGCCGACGGCCTCCGCAGCGGGCAATGGTATTATTACCGCTTCATCGCGGCGGATGGTTCGATGTCCGACGTCGGCCGCACCCGGACCCTGCCCGAAGGCAAGCTCGACCGTTTCCGCATGGCCGTGTTCTCCTGCTCGAACTACGGTTTCGGCTGGTTCAACGCTTATGCCCACGCAGCCGAAGCGAACGATGTCGAGCTGGCGCTGCACCTCGGCGACTATATCTACGAATATGGGCGCGGCACCTATCCGTCCGCGCAGGAAGCGCACCCCGACCGCTTGCTCTGGCCCGAAGGCGAGATCGTTGCGCTGGTCGATTACCGGCTGCGCTACGCTACCTATCGCAGCGATCCCGATCTGCGGCGCATCCACCAGTCGCTGCCGATGATCTGCATCTGGGACGATCACGAAACCGCCAATGACAGCTGGAAGGATGGCGCGCAGAATCACCAGAGCGACAGCGAAGGCGATTGGGAAATGCGCAAGGCCGCCGCCAAGCGCGCCTGGCGCGAATGGCTGCCGGTGTCCGACGAGACCTATACGCAATATGAGGTGGGCGATCTCGCCACCTTGTTCCGGCTCGATACGCGGCTGGAAGGGCGCGAGCAGCAATTCGATCTTGGCGCTGTCGTTGCCGGGGCAAAGTCGCCCGAACAGGTGGCCGCGGCGCTGACGGCGTTTCGTGACGGCCCCTATGCCGATCCCAAGCGGCAATTGCTCGGCGCGGCGCAGGAGGCTTGGCTCGGCGAAGGGCTCAAGGCATCGCGCGGCGCGGGCAAGCAATGGCAGGTGCTGGTCCAGCAAGTGCTGATGGGCCCGCTGTTGAGCCCGCCGGGCCTCGCCGAAGGGCTTGGCGATGGCGTGCCTGACTATGCCCGCCGCCGGGTGGCGCTCGCGGGACTGGCGAGCAAGGTGGGCCTGCCCTCCAACATGGATGCGTGGGACGGTTATCCGGCAGCCCGGGAGCGGCTGCTTGAGGCTTCGCTTGCCGCAGACGCGAATTTGGTGGTGCTCGCTGGCGATACACACAATGCCTGGGCCTTCGAGCTTGAACATGACGGCACGAAAGCGGGTGTCGAGTTCGGCGTGCAGTCGGTTGCCTCACCGGGCCTCGAAAGCTCGCTGCCTATGCTGAAGCCGGATGATTTCGCGAAAATGGTCGTTGCCGCGAGCCCGCAGCTCAAATGGGCGGACACTTCGCAGCGCGGCTATATGGTGCTCGAGTTGACGCCCGGGGCTGCGAGCAACGAGTTTCGCTTCGTGGACACCATCCGCCAGCGCTCCACGCGGCTTGCGGGAACGCATCGCATGGTGAGCAATGCCGGCTCGCAAGCCTTTTCCGCCTAGCTTTCCAGCGTGAGACGAAAGCAACAAGGGTCGGTTGCCGAAGTAAGTGACTCGCAACCATTACCCTGCTAATGGGCGCGCATGGCCAAGCTGCTGACCACTACAGTGACCACTACCACCTCGGATGCCCGGGGGCGGATGGTCGCGCGTTAATCGCAGATCCCGCCACCCGGTTTCGGGTGGCTTGGGTGTCAGCCTCCCGAAAATTTGCAAATTCACCGACACCGCTCTTCAAGCGCGCGCGCCTCTGTGCCATGGGCCAGCGCAAGTGAACACGGATGAGACGATGACGGAAATGCTCAAGATCAGCCTGCCCGATGGTTCGGTGCGCGAAATGGAACCGGGTTCGAGCCCGGCGGACGTCGCGGCTGCGATCGGCCCGGGCCTGGCCAAGGCGGCGCTGGCAGCGCGCGTGAATGGCGAAGTGCGCGACATCGGCCGTCCCTTCGATGGCGATGCCGAACTGGCGCTGATCACCGCGCGCGACGAGGCCGAAGCGCTCGAGCTGGTTCGCCACGATTATGCCCATGTGCTTGCCGAAGCGGTGCAGGCGCTGTGGCCCGGCACGCAGATCACTTTCGGCCCGGCGACCGACGACGGTTTCTATTATGACGTGATGGCGCCCGCCAGCCGCGATCCCTTCTCGATGGATGACCTGCCCGCGATCGAGGAAAAGATGCGCGAGATCATCCGTGCCGACAAGCCGCTGCGCCGCGAGGTGTGGAGCCGCGAAGACCTGATCGCCAAGTGGAAGGCCGATGGCGAAAGCTTCAAGGCTGAATGGGCGGCCGAACTGCCCGAAGGCGAGGAACTGACGGTCTATTGGTCGGGTGACGACTGGCTCGACATGTGCCGCGGCCCGCACCTCGCCAGCACCGGAAAGCTCGATCCGCAAGCCTTCAAGCTGATGCGCGTCGCGGGTGCCTATTGGCGCGGCGACCAGCGCAATGCGCAGCTGACGCGCATCTACGGCACCGGTTGGCTCAACAAGAAGCAGCTCGACGAGCATCTGACGCGCCTCGAAGAGGCCGCCAAGCGCGACCACCGCAAGCTGGGCCGCGAGATGGATTTGTTCCACCTTCAGGAAGAAGCGCACGGATCGGTCTTTTGGCACCCGCATGGCTACAAGGTGTGGCGCGCGCTCGAGGCCTATATGCGCCGCGCGATCGACGCTGCCGGCTATCAGGAGGTCAAGACGCCTCAGGTGATGGATGCGCGCCAGTGGGAACAGTCGGGCCACTGGGGCAAATATCGCGAGAACATGTTCGTCATCCCAGACGAAGTGCCCAATACCGAGGACGAAGGCCCGCTGGTGTCGGACGAGGCCGAGTGGATGGCGCTCAAGCCGATGAACTGCCCGGCGCACGTCCTGATCTTCCGCCAGGGCATCAAGAGCTATCGCGACCTGCCGCTGCGCCTCTACGAGAACGGCTGCTGCCACCGCAACGAACCGCATGGTGCGCTGCACGGGCTGATGCGGGTGCGCCAGTTCACGCAGGACGATGCGCATATCTTCTGCCGCGAGGACCAAATCGTCGAGGAAGTGCGCAAGTTCTGCGAACTGGCCGACCGGATCTACAAGGACTTCGGCTTCACCTACCAGATCAAGCTCGCGCTGCGCCCTGAGCAGCGTTACGGCTCGGAGGAAGACTGGGACAAGGCCGAAGCCGAGCTGCGCCAGGCGGTGATCGATGCTGGGCTAGCGACCGAGGAGTATGGCTGGGAAGAACTGCCGGGCGAGGGCGCCTTTTATGCGCCCAAGCTCGAATGGCATCTGACCGATGCGATCGGCCGCACCTGGCAGGTCGGCACGATCCAGTCCGACCGTGTGCTGCCCGAACGGCTCGATGCCAGCTATGTCGGCGAGGATGGCGAGCGCCATCGTCCGGTGATGCTCCATCGCGCCATCTTCGGCTCCTACGAACGCTTCATCGGCATTTTAATCGAGCACTTCGCCGGGCGGTTGCCGGTGTGGCTCGCGCCGGTGCAGGCAGTGGTGGCGACGATCGTGTCCGATGCGGACGGCTATGCTAAGGACGTGGTGGCCAAGCTTGAAGCGGCCGGGATCCGCGTCGACAGCGACCTCAGGAACGAGAAGATCAACTACAAGGTGCGAGAGCACTCGCTCGCCAAGGTTCCGCACCTGCTGGTGGTGGGCAAGCGCGAGGCCGAGGAAGGCACGGTTGCGGTGCGTACGCTGGGCGTCGAGCACCAGAAGGTGATGAGCCTCGAGGACGCGATTACCATGCTGACCGCGGCGGCGACGCCGCCGGATCTCGCGCAGGCCTGAACCCCGCTTGGAGCTGCTCGACGCCTATAGCACGGCGCAGCTCCTCGCCGGGCTGGGCGCCGCTTTCGGAGCCGCGGTGGTGCGCGGGCTTGCCGGATTCGGCATGGCGATCCTGCTGGTGCCGGTGCTCGCGCTGGCGCTCGACCCCGTCCATGCAGTGTTGGTCACCAATGCGCTGGGGGTGATGATCGGGCTGGTCGAATTGCGCCGCCTGATCGGCCATTCGGAACGCTCGGCTTGGATCATCGGTGGCTTCATCATGCTGGCGACCCCAGCCGGCCTGTGGCTGCTGGCAGCGACCGATCCGGCGCTGGCGAGGCTGGTGATCGCAATGATAGCGCTGCTCGCCTTCGCGGCGATCTTCCTTCCGCGCAGGTCATCCACTGCGCCGGGGACGTTCGCGACAGCCGGTGTGGGGACCGTTGCGGGCTTGCTGACGGGTTTCGCCGGAATGCCGGGCCCGCCGGTCGTGCCCTATTATGTTGGGCGCGAGCTCCCGCGCGAGGTGGTGAAGGCCTCGATGCTGCTGGTTTTCACGATCGCGTCGGTGTCGGGCTCGCTGGCAGGCATTGCGCTGGGCCATTTCGACCTTAGCATCGCCTTGCTCGCGATTGTGCTGTTCCCGGCAATCCTGCTCGGCAACTGGCTGGGCGAAAAGGCGTCGGACGCGATCGGCGATGCGACCTGGCGTTTCCTGGTGGCTGTGATTCTGGGCGGCACGGCTATCGCCGCGCTTGCGCGCCTGTCCTGACGGGTCAGAAAGGAAGCGCGCGGTCGGCAGCGATGAGTGCCACGGCGCAAGTGCATACCAGCATGGAGCGGAGCACTTCGATCCGGGCCTCTGCGACCTTGTCCGCCAACCGGACCGCGCGCGTAAGGGTAATGACCTTGGACATGGCCAGACTATGCGCGCCTGAATCCTAACGGGTCGTTAAATTCCCGTCAGAAGCGGCATCTGCTGGCTGGCGCAATGGAAGCCGCCGCCGCCTGCCAGTACGGCATCGCCGGGCAAGCCCACCGTATCCCGGTCGGGGAACAGCGCGGCGATTGCCGCAACCCCCTCCTCATCGTGCGGCGAGCCGAAGGTCGGTACAATGACGAGGTGCGTGGTGATGGCAAAATTGACGTAGCTTGCCGGTTCGATCGCACCGTCGCGGGTCATCAGGCCGGGCGAAGGGATTTCGTGCAGCTTGAGGTCAGCTTCCAGAATGCGTGCCTTCGCATCGGCATAGATCGCGGCATTGGGATCGTCGCTCCCGGTCGCATGCGGCAACACCACTGCGCCCGGAGCCACGAAGCGCGCAAGATTGTCGACATGGCCATCGGTGTGGTCGTTGATGAGGCCATCGCCCAGCCACACTGTCCGGGTGAAGCCGAGGTCGCGCGCCAGCCGATCTTCGATCTCGCTTCGCGAGAGCTGCGGGTTGCGGTTGGGATTGAGCAGGCATTGCTCGGTGGTCAGCACCGTGCCGGTGCCGTCGCCGTCGACCGCGCCGCCTTCCAAGACCCAATCGGATTCGATGACCGGCAGGCCTGCATCGTGCGCCAGCTCGGCACCGATCGTCTGGTCGCCCGGCATCAGATACTTGCCGCCCCAACCGTTGAAGCGGCAGCGCAGTGCAGTACCATCACCCAGCACCAGCGGGCCGGTGTCGCGCAGCCACACGTCGCCATAGGCCCGTCGCTCGAGCGTTACTTTGCTCGACACCAGTGCCCGCGCGCGCGCTTCATTGGCCTCGTCGCGTACCAGCAACCTCACCTGCTGCCCGCTTTCGGCCACGGCGCTGGCGAAAGCTGCGATTTGCTCTTGGGCAGGCTCAAGCCAGCCCGGCCATTCCTCGGCAAGGTGCGGGAAGCCGATCCACAGCCATTCCTGTGGCGCCCATTCGGGCGGCATTACACGGCGGGTCATCGGGCGACTCTCAGCAGCTGCGCGATGTCGGCTCAGCAGCCGACATCGCTCGCCGCGCATTCCGCATCGCGGGTGGCGCGGAATTCATCGCCTTCGTTCCAATTGGGCCAGCTGGCGCTTTCGGCCAGCATCCGGCTCAAGCGATAGACGAGCTGCAGATTGCTCATCACACCCGACCAGTCCCAATTTTCGTCGAACTCGTCCTTCGGTCCGTGGTAGCGGTTGGCGCGATAGTCTGAGTTGGCCGCGGCCCCGGCTTCCTTGCCGCCGTCGATCAGGTCCTGCCCGTCGCGCAAATAGAACATCGGCACGCCCTTCTTAGCGAGCGCGAAATGGTCCGAGCGATAATAGTAGCCCGCCTCGGGGTTCGGGTCCGGCGTCGCAACCTTTCCGACTGCCTTGAGGCCCGCCGCGAGGAAATCGTCGAGCTGCGACTTGCCCCCGCCGACAACAGTCACGTCGCGCGCTTCGCCCATCACCTGGAAGGCGTCCATGTTCAGGCCGCCCACGGTCTGCGCCAGCGGGAAAACGGGGTTTTCGGCATAGTAATTGGCGCCGAGCAGCCCCTGTTCTTCGGCTGTAACCGCCAGGAACACCAGGCTACGCGCGGGCGCGCCTGCCTTGGCATTGGCTTCGGCCAGCGCCACGAGCGCCGCGGTGCCGGTGGCATTGTCGACCGCGCCGTTGCAGATATCGTCGCCGTCGGCGGCCGGTGTGCAGCGGCCAAGATGATCCCAATGCGCCGTATGGATGACGTATTCGTCAGGCCGCTTGGTACCGCGCATCAAGCCGATCACGTTCTTCGAGGCATATGAGCGGATGTCGTTGGCGAAGCTGGTCCCGGCCTTCAGGCCGAGCGGGACGGGCTTGAAGCCCTTCTGCTTCGCCGCCGCGCTCAGTGCGTCGAGGTCTTGCCCGGCGGCGCTGAGGATTGCGCGCGCGACGTCCTTCTGCACCCATCCGTTC
Source organism: Altererythrobacter sp. Z27 (assembly GCF_052683155.1). Classification (NCBI taxonomy): domain Bacteria; kingdom Pseudomonadati; phylum Pseudomonadota; class Alphaproteobacteria; order Sphingomonadales; family Erythrobacteraceae; genus Altererythrobacter; species Altererythrobacter sp. Z27. Next base: position 2,154,477 of record NZ_JBQYMC010000001.1, read on the forward strand.
ATCGCAGTCAGCGGCGGAGCGTTCTCGCCGCGCTGGGCATAGGCTTGCGGGCCGGTCCAGGAGGATTCGACTACGTTCCAGCCATAGGCCGCCGGTTCGGTGTCATGCACGATCAGCGCACCGGCGGCGCCTTGCCGGGCGGCTTCTTCATATTTGTAGGTCCAGCGCCCGTAATAGGTCATCGCCCGGCCATTGAAGGGTCCGGTCAGCCCCGGCGTTTCCCAATCGGGGTCGTTGACCAGGATGACCACGGTCTTGCCCTTGACGTCGACGCCTTCGTAATCGCTCCAGCCGCGTTCGGGCGCGTTGATGCCGTAACCTACGAACACCAGATCGCTGTCCTTGAGATCGGTCTTGGCATCCTCGCGATAGGTCACGCCGACCCATTCGGTTCCGAAATCATACGACAGGTTCACGCCGTCGCCCTTGATCGTGAGCGGGGCGAAATCCTTGCCGGTGATTTCCACCAAAGGCACTTCCTGCACCCATGAACCATTGTTGCCCGGCTCAAGACCGGCCGCCTTGAAGCGCTCGATCAGCAATGCGACGGTCTTTTCCTCGCCCGCTGTGCCGGGCATGCGCCCTTCGAATTCGTCCGATGCCAGCTGGCGAGTGACATCCTTCATCGTCGCTTCGGAAATGTCGCCATCGGCAACATCGGGGATGTCCAGTCCGGCATCGCCGCTGAGCCCGCTGCACGCGGTGAGCATCAGGACGGCGGCAAGGGAGGCCATGCGGCTGCGGGGTATGATCATCGTCAGGTATATCCTCTTCGGGAAAGCTGCGGCGCCTCCATCGCAGAGCCGCGAGCGCGGGGCAAGCCATCGCGCTTGCGCAGCCGCGCGGCTGCGGGCAGGGAGCGCAGATGGCGAGCGAATGGCACAATGCGCTGGCGCGGGCGCGGGCAGAGGCACCTTTCCTTGCGCGCGCGCTCGATCGCCAGCCGGCACTTGCTTCGCTGCTTGAGGCGGGCGACGCCGATGCTGCGCTGGAATGGGCGCGCCGGGCAGGCGAGAATTGCACTTCGGTTGGGCTGGCCTTGCGGCGCGAGCGGCTTGCCTATGCGACCGCGCTGGCGATTGGCGACCTTGCCGGGGCCTTCCCGCTCGACATGGTCATGGTCGAACTGTCGGATCTTGCCGATCGCGCGCTCGACATCGCGATTACCGATGCGATCACCCGGCGGGTCGAAGGGGCAGAGCCGGCAGGGATGATCGGGCTGGCGCTGGGCAAGCATGGCGCGCACGAACTCAACTATTCGTCCGACATCGACCCGATCCTGCTCTACGATCCGCAAACATTGCCGCGACGCGAGCGGGACGAGCCGGGCGAAGCCGCGCAGCGCTATGCACGCGAAGTGGTCAAGACGCTGTCGGAGAACACCGAGGAAGGATATGTCTTCCGGGTCGATTTGCGGCTCCGGCCAGCGAGCGAAGTGAGCCCGCTGGCGATCTCGGTCAATGCCGCGCTTACGCATTACGAAAGCTCGGCGCTGGCGTGGGAGCGCGCAGCGTTCATCCGCGCTCGGGCCGCTGCCGGCGACATTGCCGCGGGTGAGCGCTTCCTCGACATGATCGGTCCTTTCGTTTGGCGTTCGAGCCTCGATTTCGGCGCGATCGATGAAATCCGGCGGCTCACTGCGCGGATTCGCTCGAACTACAAGGGGCCGCGCGACGTGGGGCCCGGCTTCAACCTCAAGCACGGGCGCGGCGGGATTCGCGAGGTCGAATTCTTCGCGCAGACGCACCAGTTGATTCACGGCGGCCGCGATCCGTCATTGCGGCTGCGCGGCACTCGCGCCGCGCTCAACGCGCTGGCCGCTGCAGGCCGGATCGAGGCTGAGGAGGCCGTGACGCTAGGAGAGGCATATGACCGGCTGCGCGTGATCGAGCACCGGTTGCAGATGGTGGAGGACCACCAGACGCATGCTTTGCCTGCCGGAGCTGCGCTCGACTCGGTTGCGCGGCTGGACGGGCTGAAGGATGGCGCTGCTCTGGTCGAGGAATTGCAGGCGATCACAGCGCGCGTAGCGCAGGCCTATGACCGGCTGCTCGATGGCGACAGCCCGGCTGAGCCGGTAGATGCCGCACCGGCGCCGCTTGCGCAGCGGCTTGGCAAGCTTGGCTTTGCCGAGCCCGAAAAGGTGGCGGAACGGATCGGCGAGTGGCGCGATGGCCGCTACCAATCGCTGCGATCGCCCGCCGCGCTCGAGGCCTTTGACGCGATGCTGCCCGCGCTGGTCGAGGCTTTCGCGCATGCCGACGATCCCGAGCGGGCGCTGTTGCGATGGGAAGGCGTGCTGGCCAATGCATCGTCCGCGATCAACCTTTTCCGCTTGCTCGAAGCGCGCCCCGGCATGCTCGAGCAATTGATGGCGGTGCTTACGCTGGCGCCGACGCTGGCTGAAGATCTGGGAAGGCGACCGGGACTGCTGGACACGCTGATCGACGCAAGCGCACTCAACTTGCCTGGCGATGTCGACGATATCGCGGCGCGGATGGAAGCGGGGGGCGCCTCGCGCGATTACGAACGGCAGCTTGACCGGATCCGCATCGTCACAGGTGAGCTGCGCTTCGCGCTGGGGCTGCAGTTGATTCAGGCGGTGCACGATCCGCTCGACATCGCGGCCGCGTTGTCGCGCACGGCAGAGGCGGCGCTGCAAGTGGCGCACCGCGCGGCTTGCGAGGAATTCGCCCGCAAGCATGGCCGCATCGCAAACAGCGAACTGGTGGTGCTGGGACTCGGCAGGTTCGGCGGGGGCGCGCTTACCCATGCCTCCGATCTCGACATCATCTATTTGTTCAGCGGAGAGTCCGGCGCGGAATCCGACGGCGAACGCACGCTTGGCGGCACGCATTACTATAATCGGCTGGCGCAGCGGCTCAGTGCCGCGTTGTCGGTGCCGACGGCGCATGGCGCGCTTTATGACATCGACACGCGACTGCGACCGCAGGGGGCACAGGGCCCGCTCAGCGTGACGATCGACGCCTTCGCCAGATACCAGCGCGAGGATGCCTGGACATGGGAGCACATGGCGCTCACCCGGGCGCGAGTGCTGGTCGCATCGGACGAAGCGCGCGCCAAGCTTGAAGCCATCATCTCGGAAGTGCTCGCGAAGGAGCGCGAACCCCACAAGCTGCGTGAAGACGTGCTCGCGATGCGCAGCGAAATGGCGCAGCACAAGGCGCCGGGCGGTCCGCTCGACGCCAAACTGCTGCGCGGCGGGCTGGTCGACCTCGAGTTCGTGATCCACTTCCTGCAATTGCGCGACGGCGTGGGCTTAACGCCTGACCTTGCGCATGCGATCGACGCGCTCGTTGCAGCCCGGTTGCTCCCGCCGGAGCTGCGTGAGGCGCACGACTTCATGACGCGGCTGCTCGTATCGACGAGGCTGCTTGCTCCCGATCTCGCCGAACCGCCGCCCGCTGCAGCACGGGCATTGGCGCAAGCTTGCCGCTGCGAAACCTATGATGCGCTCTTGCGTAGTCTGAACGAGGCACGCCATGCGGTGGCCGCCGCATGGCAGCAGGTGTTCGGACTGGAACTGGAGATGGAAGAATGAGCAAATTTCCCGCAGCGGGCGATGCCCTGCCCGATATCGCGCTGGAGACCCCCGATGGCGGCACGGTGAAGCCGTCCGACTTCAAGGGCAAGAAGCTGGTCCTGTTCTTCTATCCCAAAGACGACACGCCGGGCTGCACGACCGAGAACAAGGATTTCTCCGCGCTGGCCGGCGATTTTGCCAAAGCGGGCGTGGCGCTGCTTGGCGTCAGCAAGGATCCGCCGGCCAAGCATGCCAAATTCATCGCCAAGCACGGGCTTGCTGCTCCCTTGGCGAGCGATGCGCTCGAGGGCGGCCTGTCGGATGCACTCGGCATCTGGACCGAAAAGAGCATGTACGGGAAGACCTATATGGGGATGGTGCGCACTACCTATCTGGTCGGCGCCGACGGCAAGATCGCGCGGGTGTGGGACAAGGTGAAGGTAAAGGGCCACGCCGAAGAAGTGCTCGCTGCAGCCAAGGCACTGTGAGGCGGGATTGACGTCACCCGAAATGCCAACGCTTGCCGGCGCGATCCGCGCCGCGCTGCTCACCGCCGATCCGCGCGCCAAGGCCATGGCGACTCGCGACGTCGCGCGGAGATGGCGGCTTGGGCAGCTGGCATGGCGGTTTGACGTCACTATGCCGGACGAACCGGCCCGCCCTGCCCAGCCCGAGCTTCTGCCACCGAATCGCATGCCCAAGCGCGGGAAGGGCGGTTCGGAGCGTGGGCGGATCGCCCTGTGGCATTCGCTGGCACATATCGAATTCGTCGCGATCGACCTCGCACTCGACATGGCGGGCCGCTTCGGGGAAGCGATGGGTGAGGAATTCGTGTCGGACTTCCTCTCGGTCGCGGCCGATGAGGCGATGCACTTCGCCTTACTCGCCCGCAAACTCGAAAGCCTGGGCAGCCATTATGGCGCACTGCCCGCGCATGGCGGGCTGTGGCAGGCTGCAGATGAAACGCGCGATGACGTGCGTGCGCGGCTGGCGATCGTCCCGATGGTGCTGGAGGCGCGCGGGCTTGACGTCACGCCGGCAACGCTTGAGCGGGTTCGCGCACGGGGTGACGAACATGGCGCAAGGATCCTCGAACGAATCCTTGACGACGAAATCCGGCATGTCGCGATCGGCACCAAGCACTTTGTTGCGCTGTCGGATGCGGCAGGCGATTCTCCGCAACAATGCTGGCAGGGACTCGTTTCGCGCCACTTTCGGGGGGCGGTTAAGCCACCGTTCAACGACTCGGCGCGTCTTGCAGCCGGTCTGTCGCGCGACTTCTACGCCGCTATTGCTTCGTAAATTCTTCGCCGCTTAACCCATGATCACACAAAGGCGGTTGGCATTGGGGCCTCCGCCGGGATCGCGGGGGCATCCCCCTTCGGGTTAGCTAAGAAATAAGGCGGCTTCGTTTCAGGAGCTGTCGCGAGGAACGGGTTTTGGTGGGATCGCATTTCAAGCAATACGGCATGCGGGTGGGCTTTGCGCTCGTTGCCGGCTGCCTTTCGATCGCCGCCAGCCCGGTGCTTGCCAATAGCAACGCCGTTGCCGTCGAAATTACCGATACGGTGCGTGACGCGCAGGACGATTCGCTGATCGCCGGCGATCAGGGCTTCCGCCAGCTGTTCACCAGCTGGGAAGCGCTCGAAACCCGCCCCGACGCCAACACAGTCCGTGCTTCAATTTCGGTTCCCTCGCGCATGCCGCTCGATGGCGCGCGGCTAAGCAGCGATTTCGGCATGCGCACCCATCCGGTGCTCGGCGGCCGCCGCAAGCACCAGGGCATCGATTTGGCAGCGCCCACGGGCACGCCGATCTACGCCACCGCCGACGGGATCGTCGATCGCGCCGAATGGTTCTCGAGCTACGGGCTGTTCATCGAAATCAATCACGGCGCCGAACTCGAAACCCGCTACGCGCACCTCTCGCGACTCGACGTCGCGGAAGGCGAGCGGGTCAAGAAAGGCGACATCATCGGCTACGTCGGATCGACCGGCCGCTCCACCGGCCCGCACCTGCATTACGAGGTTCGCGTCGCAGGTGTTGCGGTTAATCCGATTCCGTATATGGTGGAGTCGACAGTCCAGCAGCGTTTGGCGGTGCTGGACGAGAATTTCGAAGAAGGCGGCCAGGGGGGCGACTAGGCCGCAGATAGGATTTCCGCCTGGAAGCGGAATTCGGACAGAGGAGAGGATGTCCGATCATGGCGGCGGGTTTTCCCGCCGCCTTTTTTCTTGTCGCCTTTGACTAGTTAGCTAGGTTTCCAATCGCAGCCAGTCGGCCAATGTGCTGCGCTGGAGAGAGGAAACCCATGCATCCGATTGAGCACGCAAGAACTCGCCCAAACCATCCCGCCGTGATCATGGCGGGCAGCGGCGCGACCATGACCTTCGGTGAAATGGAAGCCGAATCGAATCGGTTCGCGCATTTGTTACGCGCTCGCGGCTTCAAGCCGGACGACGCCTTTGCTGTCCTGCTCGAGAACCGGATCGAATATTTCACGCTGATCTGGGGCTCGCAGCGCGCGGGCACGATGCTGGTGCCGATCTCGACCCGGCTGACTGCGCCTGAAATCGCCTATATCCTCAAGGACAGCGAAGCGAAGCTGCTGATCACGTCGCATTATTTCGACGAAGTCCTGCCCAGCGTTCGGGCGGAATGTCCCGACATCCCGATCCTGATGATGGACGAAAGCGGTGAGGAGGATTTCGCAGCCGCATTGGCCGCGCAGCATGCCGATCCGATTGCCGACCAGAGCGCAGGCCTGGTCATGCTCTATTCCTCCGGCACGACCGGCCGCCCCAAGGGTATAAGGCCCAAGCCGCCGGAAGATCCCGATCCGGCGGCGCCGGTGGCGCTGGTCGCGCTGGCCCAGATGGGGGCGGGCATGCCGGGCGACGGCAGCATGGTCTATCTTTCGCCCGCGCCGCTCTATCATGCTGCGCCGATCGGCTGGTGTTCGACTGTGCATCGGCTGGGCGGCACAGTGGTGATGATGGAAAAGTTCGATCCCGAGGCGGCGCTGGCTACGATCGAGAAGTATCGAGTCACCGACAGCCAGTGGGTCCCGACCCATTTCGTGCGTTTCCTCCGCCTGCCAGAGGAAATCCGGAACAAATACGATCTTTCGAGCCACAAGCGGGCGATCCATGCCGCAGCCCCGTGTCCGATCCCGGTCAAGCAGGCGATGATCGAATGGTGGGGGCCGATCATCATCGAATATTATGCCGGGTCGGAAGGGATCGGCATGACCATGGTGCACAGCCCTGACTGGTTGACCCACAAGGGAACGGTTGGCCGGGCGATATATGGCAAGCTGCATATCTGCGGTCCCGAGGGCGAGGAACTTCCCGCCGAGCAGGACGGGCTGATCTATTTCGAGAACGATATCCTGCCGAGCTATCACAAGGATCCCGGCAAGACGGCAGAGGCAATGCATCACGAAGGGTGGATGACGCTGGGCGACATCGGCCATGTCGATGCAGAGGGCTTCCTCTACCTGACTGACCGCAAGAGCCACATGATCATCTCGGGCGGGGTCAATATCTACCCGCAGGAAATCGAGAACCTGCTGGTGACGCATGAAAAGGTGATGGATGCGGCGGTGATCGGCGCTCCCGATCCGGATCTGGGCGAGAAGGTCGTGGCGGTGGTCCAGCCCGTCGACATGGCCTCTGTCGCTGGCGATGGCGGTGCCGCGTTCGAGCAGGAGCTGCGCGATTTCCTTGCGCCGCAGCTGGCGCGGATCAAGATGCCGCGGCTGTTCGACTTCCGCGCCGAGCTGCCGCGCGAAGCCAACGGCAAACTCTACAAGCGCGAACTGCGCGACGAGTACGCCGCCAAGGCGAAGGAGCAGGCGTAGCATGGCAGATCAGGCCAAGACCCTTCCGCCCGACGTTGCGCGGCAAGTGATCGATCCGCATTCCTATGCCGAATGGGACGGCTTGCTCGACGCCTTCGATCGCTTGCGCATCGAATCTCCGGTGGCGCGAATCGAACCCGAAGACGGCAAGCTGTTCGATCCGTTCTGGCTGGTTACGCGCTATGAAGATGTGATGCGGATTTCGAAGGACAATGGCACTTTCCTCAACAATCCGCGCCCGGTGGTATTCAGCTTTCGCGACGCGATCGAATTCTCGCGCCAGGCGACCGGCAGCGACATGCTGGTCGATTCGCTGGTGGTGTTCGACGCACCGATCCACCCCAAGTATCGCAGGCTGACGCAGGACTGGTTCATGCCGCGCAACCTCCAGAAGATGGAGGAAGAAATCCGCGCGATCGCCCATGCCACGGTCGACCGGCTGGTCGCCGCCGGGCCTGAAGTGGATTTCGTGAAGCTCGTTTCGGGGCCCTACCCTCTGCATGTCGTGATGCAGATCCTGGGTGTGCCCGAAGAAGACGAGCCGCGCATGCAGATGCTCACCCAGCAGCTGTTCGGCGGGCAGGACAAGGATCTGTCCGGCACCGGGCTCGACCAGATGACGCCCGAACAGGTGGTGCAACTCGTCGCAGGCGCGGTCCGGACCTTCGAAGACTATTTCGCCAAGCTGGCGGAAGACCGCCGCGCGAACCCGACAGACGATGTCGCCAGTGTCATCGCCAATGCCATGGTCGATGGCGAGCCGTTGCCCGCGCGCGACATGGCGGGCTATTACATCATCGTTGCCACCGCTGGACATGACACCACTTCGGCCTCGACCGCGGGCGCGATGATGGCGCTGGCGCAGGACCCCGAGCAATGGGCCAGGGTAAAGGCGGACCGCTCGCTTCTTCCGGGTATCGTCGAAGAAGCGATCCGCTGGACCACGCCGGTGCAGCATTTCATGCGCACGGCTGCCGAAGATGTCGAACTGGGCGGTCAGCAGATCAAGAAGGGTGACTGGTTGATGATCAACTATGTCGCGGCCAATCACGATCCGGCACAGTTCGAGAACCCGCGCAAGTTCGACGCGGCGCGCTCTCCCAACCGGCACTTGGCATTCGGCGCGGGGGCACACCAGTGCCTTGGCCTGCACCTGGCGCGCATGGAGATGAAGATCCTGTTCGAGACCTTGCTCGACCGGATCGAGAGCATCGAACTGGCGGGCGAGCCCAAGCGTGCGACGTCGACATTTGTCGGCGGCCTCAAGACGCTGCCGGTTCGTCTCGTGGCCAGTTAGTCCGCCAGCAATCGCTGGGCCATCGCGCGAACTTCCGCGCCGATGTCTTCACGCTCGAGTGCCAGTGCCAGCGTTGCTTCGACGAAGCCGGTCTTGCTGCCGCAGTCATAGCGCTTGCCGTCGAAGGTCACGGCGTGGAACGGCTGGCTGCCGATCATCTTCGCCATGGCATCGGTCAGCTGGATTTCGCCGCCGGCACCCTTTTCCTGCGCTTCGAGCACGCGCATCACTTCGGGCTGCAGGATGTACCGGCCCGAGATGATCTTGTTCGATGGCGCTTCGGCCACAGGCGGCTTTTCGACCAGCCCCTTCACTTCGGTCAGCGCTGCTGAAACCTGCACGCCCGGGTCGATCACGCCATAGCTTGAGACTTCCTCATGCGGGACTTCCAGCACGCTGATGAGGTTGCCGCCAACCTCCTCATAGGCATCGACCATTTGCTTCATGCAGCCGGGCGAGCCGATCATCAACTCGTCGGGCAGGAAGATCGCGAAGGGTTCGTCACCCACGATCGCGCGCGCGCACCAGATCGCATGGCCCAGGCCCAGCGGAACCTGCTGGCGCACAGTGATGATGTCACCCGGGGTTGCGCGGGTCGGCTTGAGCACGGCCATGTCCTTGCCGCGTTCGCTCATCGTGGTTTCGAGTTCGAACGCCATGTCGAAATGCTCGACGATCGCCGTCTTTCCGCGCCCGGTGACGAAGATCATTTGCTCGATCCCGGCTTCGCGGGCTTCGTCCACTGCATACTGGATCAGCGGCCGGTCGACGATGGCAAGCATCTCCTTAGGGATCGCCTTGGTGGCGGGCAGGAAACGCGTACCGAGCCCCGCAACGGGGAACACGGCTTTCTTGATCGGTTTGCGAGAGCTCATGGCGTTATCCGATAGAAGCCAATGGTTTCCGTCGCAAGTAAGCCGCGCATTCGCCGCGCTTGTCCATTTGCTCGGGCGCAAGGATTGGCTAAGGGCATTTCATGGACAAACTCGTCATCCGCGGCGGCAACCGGCTAGAAGGCACGATCCCTATTTCGGGCGCCAAGAACTCCGCGCTCACACTCATTCCTTGCGCGCTGCTTACTGAAGAGCCGCTGACGCTGAGGAACCTGCCGCGGCTCGCCGATATCGACGGGTTCCAGCATTTGATGAACCAGTTCGGCGTGACCACGGTGATCCAGGGCACGCGGCCTGAGGACTTTGGCCGGGTGATGAGCCTTGAGGCACCGCGGATCACTTCGTCGGTCGCGCCTTACGACCTCGTGCGAAAGATGCGCGCTTCGATCCTGGTGCTCGGGCCGATGCTGGCCCGGATGGGCGAAGCGACGGTTTCGATGCCGGGCGGCTGTGCAATCGGCAACCGCCCGATCGACCTGCATCTGAAGGCGCTCGAAGCTTTCGGGGCGACGATCGAACTGACGCAGGGCTATGTCCGTGCGATTGCACCCGATGGCGGCTTGCCGGGCGGCGAATTCGATTTCCCGGTGGTTTCGGTCGGCGCGACCGAGAACGCGCTGATGGCGGCTGTGCTCGCCAGCGGCACCTGCCGCCTGTTCAACGCGGCGCGCGAGCCCGAAATCGTCGACCTGTGCAATTTGCTGGTGGCGATGGGCGCGGAAATCGAAGGGATCGGCACCTCCGATCTCACGATCCACGGCGTGAAGCGACTGCACGGCGCGACCTATCGCGTGATGGCCGACCGGATCGAGGCCGGCTCCTATGCCTGCGCCGCGGCGATCACCGGTGGTGAGGTGCGGCTCGAAGGTGCGAAGGCGGACGAGATGGCCGCCACAATCCACGCGCTGCGCAATATCGGGGTCGAGGTCGAGGAGGACCCGCGCGGCATCCGCGTGCGCGCCAGCGGCCCGCTCAAAGCGACAAACCTTACCACCGCGCCCTATCCGGGCCTTGCGACCGACATGCAGGCCCAGCTGATGGCGCTGCTGTGCAAGGCCGAAGGCACCAGCGTACTCAAGGAAACGATCTTCGAGAACCGCTACATGCATGTGCCCGAACTGCGGCGCATGGGCGCGGATATCGAAACCGAAGGCCGCACCGCGATCGTCAAGGGCGTCCAGCGGCTGACCGGCGCCGAAGTGATGGCGACCGATCTGCGCGCTTCGTTCAGCCTGGTGCTCGCCGGGCTTGCAGCCGAAGGCGAGACGACCGTGCGGCGGCTCTATCACCTCGATCGCGGCTATGAGCGGCTGGAAGAGAAGCTGCAGCTGGTCGGAGCGGATATCGAGCGCGTTGGCGACGATTAGCCCTTGCACATGCTGGGCTGCAAATTGCGATGACCCGGCCTTCCGGTGCTCACGACCGTCAACGGTCGCTGCGCGCCGGGTGCAGTCTCATCATGATTTTCGCCGAAGCCTGAGCAAGGCCTTTGGAACGACCTAGGCCCGGCTTACCAGCCAGATGCGCACAGCTCCTGCGAGCCCGCAGGGGTTGGCCGAGCGGATCCGCTCTGCGTCGATCCGCGCCACGAGCGCGTTGATCGGTACGCCTTCCGCCTCTGCCGCTTCGCGCAGCATGTCCCAGAAGACCGGCTCGAGGCTGATCGAGGTCTTGTGCCCGGCGATTTCGACTGAGCGCTTGACCGGAGGATGGTAGGGCGGGGGGCTGTTTTGCGTCACGCTCAAGTTGATAAAGCACATACGAAGCGCAGGCTAAGGGAATTTGCAAAGAGGGGCGCCGGAACGCGATAGCCCCGCCGGGCTGGCGGGGCTTTGGGAAATCGAATTCACGGATTCAAGGAACCGGCGCGACCATAACAGGCCAACCGCCTGTAGGAAAATGGCGGCGATCAGCCCGGGGCCGCGACCGGCCCGGTCCCGGCCATGCTGCCATTCTCGGCCTGCTCCTGCCGGTCGAGCTCGTTCATCCGCCGCCTCAGCGCCGCGCCGAACAGCACGATCGCCGCTGCCCCCGCGAGCGAGATGCCCGAATTCATAAGCCAGAACGCCCAGGCCGGCATCGCTTCGTAGAAGCGGGCGATCGTTCCCGACCCGATCCCGGAGGCAAAGGCGACGAAATAGACGCAGGCCATCATCGTCGAATTGATCCGTGCCGGTGCGCGGCGCGAGACCAGCGCGAGCAGTGTGGGCCAGCCCCACATGAAGCCCACCCCCGAGAGGAAATAGGCGATGATCGGGAAGGCGATAGACACCTCGCCGCCGTCCGCCAGCCAGTCTCCCAGCGCCAGCGAGCCCGTCGACAGCGCCAGGATCACCGAACAGGTCGCGATCTTGCTCAGATCGTCCGGCTCCCTGCCGCGGTCCGCCTGCCAGCGCCACAACACGATCAGCACCGGAACGATCAGCACCGAAGCCGCCGCATCTTCGGATGCGAACCACGGCACCGGTATCGAGCCCAGCGGCGTATCGAGCGCCACCCGTTCGGCCACGAACAGCAAGCCGACATTGGCAAGCTGGTCATAGGCGAGCGACCACATGACCGAGATCAGCATCACCACTCCCAGCAGCGCCATCATCTGCCAGTCGCGCCCGGTCATCGGCGGGTGATTATGGTGCGCGCCCACCCCGGGCTTGACCCGCTCGGCGGCGAAATGCGGCAGGCCGGTGAAGTAGACCACCGCCGCCACCAGCATCATCGCCCCGGCCAGCCCGAACCCGAAATGCCAGCCATAGACCTGCGCCACCAACCCGCACACCAGCGGCCCCAGGATCGCGCCGACATTGATCCCGGTGCTGAAGATGGTGAAGCCGCGCGAACGCCGCCCCTCTTCGTCGCGCGGATAGAGATGCCCCACCTGCGCGGCGATATTTCCCTTGAGGCAGCCCGATCCGAGCACCAGCAGCAGCAGCGCGAGCAGGAAGCTCCAGTCGAAGATCATTGCGAAATGGCCCGCGGTCATCAGCGCGATGCCGATCATCACCGTCTTGCGCGATCCCAGCCAGCGGTCGGCCAGCAAGCCGCCGAACAGCGGAGTGAAATAGACGAAGCCCGAATAGAGGCCAAAGGTCTGGCTGGCGAAGGCCTGCGTCGACAGCGGGCCGAACACCGCTTCCACCACGCCGCGGTATGCATCCATCCCGGCGACATTCTCGATCCGGCCCGGCAGCAGCAGTTCCTGCACCATGTACAGGATCAGCAGGCCGCGCATCCCGTAGAACGAGAACCGCTCCCACATTTCGGTAAAGGCAAGGAAGGCGAGCCCCTTCGGATGCCCCCACAAGGTCTCGCTTTTCGCCGCTGCGCCAGATTCCATCCGGAAACTCCCCGTCCGCGCGACCGCGTGGAGAGTGCGCAGAGTCTGGAGCCGGGGTCAATGCCGTGGACAATCTTGGCGGGTGATCGGCGATTTCAGATGCCATGCCGCAGCCCAAAGCGCCGTCGCCGCATCAATACATGTGCTGGCCACCGTTGATGCTCATGGTCGAGCCGGTCACGAAGCCCGCGTCTTCCGAGCACAGGAACGCCACGCCGCGCGCGATTTCCTCGGCATGGCCAAGGCGGCCGACCGGAATCTTGGCGATGATCTTTTCCAGCACCGGTTCGGGCACGGCGGCGACCATGTCGGTGTCGATATAGCCCGGCGCGATCGCGTTCACGGTCACGCCGAACTTGGCGCCTTCCTGCGCCAGCGCCTTGGTGAAGCCGTGGATGCCGCTCTTCGCCGCGGCATAATTGACCTGGCCATATTGCCCGGCCTGCCCGTTGATCGAGCCGATGTTGACGATCCGGCCCCAGCCGCGCTCGCGCATGCCGGGGAAGCAGGCCTTGGCCATATTGAAGCAGCCGCCAAGGTTGATCCGCATCACCTCGTGCCAGTCTTCATAGCTCATCTTGTGGAGCACGGCGTCTCGGGTGATCCCGGCATTGTTGACCACCACGTCGACCGGGCCGACTTCTTCGGCCACGCGCGCGCAACCCGCGATGGTGGCTTCGTGGTCGCCCACGTCCCATTTGTAGCAGCGGATTCCGGTGTCGGCCTTGAGCTGGTCAGCGGCGGCGTCATTGCCCGCGTAATTGGCCACCACGGTGAATCCGTCGGCCTGCAGCTTTTCGCAGATCGCGCGGCCGATGCCGCGGGTCCCGCCGGTGACGATTGCTACGCGCGCCATATCCCAGTCTCCCAAATTATTGTGTGGAGGCAGGTTAACCGCGCCATTGCGTCAAGCAAATGAAAAACCCCGCCGAAGCGGGGTCCTGAAATCGAATTCATGGCTTTCGATTGTTCGGTGCCGGCCCGCTCCCCCTCCCAGCCACCCGTTAGGCTCGCCCGACACGATATCGGGTGGCTGGGAGGGGGAGCGGGCTCGAGCCGTTATTCGGGAATTGCCCAAGGCAGTTCCCGCAAGAAGCGTCAGAAGCGCAGCTGCGTGCCGACGTAGACTGCCTGGCTGTCCTGCACCGAATCGGTGATCGGGCTCAACCGGTCGCGTTCCTGCGAAAGCCGCACACCCGCAGTCACGTTGAGATTGCCGGTGATGCGATAGGCGCCGCCGAGATCGACCGTCTGCGCGGCGAGCGAATCGAGCGTGTTGGGCGAACGGCCCGCCACCTGCTCGCCTTCGAGCGCGATGCGCGGCTGGAACCGGCTGGGCTTATCCGCAGCGCCGGGCTGGCTCGGTTCGAAGGTCGAAAGATCGGCCATGGCGATCTCGCGCACGCCGCCTGCCAGCGTGACATGCGTGTCGGGCCGCTTGAAGCTCGTGTAACCGCGCGCGGTGCCGAGGTTGTAGCGGCTTGCTGACAGTGCGGTCAGCCCGCCGCCCGCGCCCGGTGCGATGTCGAGCGCCTGGCGCACCGAGATGGCGCGCGCGATGTCCTGGTCGACGCGGACCGCCACCGTCACCGTGCGGTCGCGCTTGATCGCGCTGCCGGCGGGGGTGAAACGCATCGCCGCATTGTCGGCGCGCTGCGCCACGCGGCGGGCGAGCTGCGGATCGACTTTCGTCGGAGTGAAGATTGCGAAAGAGGGGGCTGCGATCGCGCCGGCATCGTCCGATAGCGCGGCGACCGCCAACCCAGCCGAAGGCACGCCGAAAGCGAGGCCGACGGCAGCCAGCAGCAAGGGCAGCTTGCGCGCCGAACTTGCCGAGTGCCCTTTCGCCATTGCTTCGATCCCCTGCCTCTTTTCCATGGCCACCATTGTGACCGGCTGAAAACGAACGAACCTGTAAAGGTTCTGGTTTACCTAAACTCAACCATGATGAACCGCCGCTGACCGTGCTTTCCGCGCGTAAACGACTCGGACCACCAAATTATGACAATAGGAGCGTGATCGGCGATTCTGCAATGCCGAGTAACACGGTGGTGAAGTTGCGGCAGCGAGGTGTTGCCTTGAACACACAATGACTTGAGTTGGGACTTGGCTTGGGCCTGGCCTTGCGGCGCCAATCGGCGCTTCGGGGGCAGGCAAAGCGGCTCGCTCCCTTGCATGTTCAGCAAGCATAAAGCCGCGCGCGGCTCACAAATACGGGCATGGCTAAGCCGCACCCCGGTTTCCCGCCTTGTCGCGCGCGCAGGGAGGGCTATAGAGCCTGTTGACGAACCGGCCCGGCAGGGCCCCTTCCGTTTGAGGACGATTGCAACAATGAGCTTGATTGTGTCTGCCACCAGCCGCCCCGCCCGTCTCGTGCTTGCCTGTGCGGCGCTGGCCACGCTTGGAGCATGCGCCGGGCGCGACCGCCCGCGGGCTGACCTTGCCGCAGCGCAGGTCAACACGATCGGGGTCAATTCCTATCTCTGGCGCGCGGCGCTCGAAACCGTCAGCTTCGCGCCGCTGCTGCAGGCCGACAGTGCGGGTGGCGTGATCGTGACCGACTGGTACGCCAACCCCTCGAACCCGGGCGAACGGGTCAAGGTGACGGTGACGATCCTCGACCAGGACCTGCGCGCCGATGCGCTGCGCGTCGCGGCGAGCCGCCAGGTGCAGCAGGGCGGCGGCTGGGTCGATGCCCCGGTGCAGGCGGCCACGGTGCAGAAGCTTGAGGACATCATCCTCACCAAGGCCCGCGAGATCCGCCGCCAGACGATGGCGTCCTGATCCCGCTAAGCGGGGCCTGCGTGCCGCGCGGGCCTTGCCCTTCGCTGGGCAAGTGTTCAAATCGACATTCCGGCAGCGTGCGATCTTCCAATCGCGCGCGAAATCCCTAACAGGTTGGCCATGACCGACACGCGTTTCGATCCGTCCCAAGCCGACGCCCGCTGGCAACGCGCCTGGGAAGAGGCAGGCACTTTCCACGCCGACAGCAATTCGGCGAAGCCCAAGAGCTACGTGCTCGAGATGTTCCCCTATCCTTCGGGGCGCATCCACATGGGCCACGTCCGCAATTACACGATGGGCGACGTGCTGGCGCGCTACAAGAAGATGCGCGGATATGAAGTGCTCCATCCGATGGGGTGGGATGCATTCGGCATGCCGGCGGAAAACGCCGCAATGGAAAAGGGCGTCCACCCCGGCGGCTGGACGCGCGAGAACATCGCCAACATGAAGTCGCAGCTCAAGCGGATCGGCTTCGCGCTCGACTGGAGCCGCGAATTCGCGACCTGCGATCCCGAATATTACGGCCACGAACAGGCGCTGTTCCTCGATCTTTACGAGGCGGGGCTGGTCTATCGCCGCCAGAGCGAAGTCAATTGGGACCCGGTCGACATGACCGTGCTCGCCAATGAGCAGGTGATCGACGGCAAGGGCTGGCGCTCGGGCGCCGAGGTCGAGAAGCGCAAGCTCGACCAGTGGTTCCTCAAGATCACCGATTTCGCCGAAGATTTGCTCGACGGGCTGGGCGCGCTCGACAACTGGCCCGACAAGGTCCGGCTGATGCAGGAAAACTGGATCGGCAAGTCGACCGGGCTCGAATTCAGCTTCGACTTGTCGAATGGGGATCGCGTGCCGGTCTATTCGACCCGGCCCGACACGATCTTCGGCGCGAGCTTCGTTGCAGTCGCGGCCGACCACCCGGTAGCGCAGGGCGTCGCTGCGGCCAATCCCGACGCGGCGGCCTTTATCGAGCTGTGCAAGCGCGGCGGCACCACCGCGGCCGAGCTCGAAACCGCCGAGAAGCTCGGCTTCGACACCGGCATCACTGCGCGCCACCCCTTCACCGGCGCGCCGCTGCCCGTGTTCATCGCCAATTTCGTGCTGATGGATTACGGCACCGGCGCGATCATGGGCGTGCCCGGGCATGACGAGCGCGATTTCGAATTCGCCACCAAATATGGCTGCCCGATCCTGCGCGTGATCGCCGCTTCGGCCGAAGCGGCGGGCGATCCGATGACCGAAGCCGAAACCGGCGACGGCATCTGCGTCAATTCGGATTTCCTCGACGGGATGAGCGTCGAAGAGGCCAAGGCCGCGGTCAACGCGCGCGCCGAAGCCGAAGGCTGGGGCAAGGGCACAACCGTGTGGCGCCTGCGCGACTGGGGCGTTTCGCGCCAGCGTTACTGGGGCACGCCGATCCCCTTCATCCATTGCGGCACTTGCGGCGTGGTGCCGGTGCCCAAGGACCAGCTGCCCGTTACCCTGCCCGACGATGTCGACTTCAAGACCCCGGGCAACCCGCTGCTGCGCCATCCGACCTGGAAGCACTCGACTTGCCCGAAGTGCGGGGCAGTCGCCGAGCGCGAGACCGACACGCTCGACACTTTCGTCGACAGCTCGTGGTATTTCCTGCGCTTCGCCAGCCAGCCGGCCGACAAGCCGTTCGACCGTGACGAAGTCGCCAAATGGCTGCCGGTCGAGCAATATATCGGCGGGATCGAGCACGCGATCCTGCACCTTCTCTATGCCCGCTTCTGGACCCGCGCGCTGCAGCACATCGGCCAGCTCGATTTTGCCGAGCCTTTCGCATCGCTGTTCACGCAGGGGATGGTGACGCACGAGACCTATTCGCGCGCGGTGGACGGGCGCACCGTCTATTTCCTGCCCGAAGAGGTCGAGCGCAGCGGCAATGGCGCGACACTGAAGCAGGACGGCCAGCCGGTCGAGATCGGCCGCGTCATCAAGATGTCGAAGTCGAAGAAGAACACGGTCGACCCCGACAATATCATCGACACCTATGGCGCGGACGCGGCGCGCTGGTTCATGCTGTCGGACAGCCCGCCCGAGCGCGACCTGCCGTGGTCCGAAGCCGGGATCGAAGGTTGCTGGCGTTTCGTCCAGCGGTTGTGGCGGCTGTTCGGCCAAGTCGGCGCGGGCGGGGCCGGGGCCGATATGCACGAGGACAAGGCGCTCGACCGCAAGACGCACCAGACGGTCGCCGCGGTGGCGCAGGACATCGAAGCGCTGGGCTTCAACAAGGCGGTTGCGCGGATCTACGAACTTACCGCCGCGATCGAAAAGGCCGCGCCGTCCGCAAGCCGTTCGAATGCGATCGTCACGCTGGTTCACCTGGTCGCCCCGATGATGCCGCACCTTGCCGAAGAGGCATGGTCGACGATCGGCGGCGGCGGAGAAGGGCTGATCGCGGATGCCGCATGGCCCGAAGTCGATCCGGCGCTGCTGGTCGACGACCAGGTCACCATCGCAGTCCAGCACATGGGCAAATTGCGCGATACGCTGACCGCGCCCAAGGGCGCTTCGAAGGAAGATCTCGAAGCGATGGCGCTCGCCAGCGAAAAGGTGCAACGCTCGATCGACGGCGCTGCGATCCGCAAGGTGATTGTGGTTCCCGACAGATTGGTCAATATCGTCACCTGATGCGCGTCCTGTTCCTCCTCGCTGCCAGCCTGGCGCTTTCGGCCTGCGGACTGCAGCCGATGTATGCCGGTAGCGGCGGTGCGGCGGTGGCGCAGGGGCTGGCCGAAGTCGAAGTGAGCCCGATTGCGGGGCAGGACGGCTGGCTGGTGCGCAATGCGCTCAACGACCGGCTCAAGATCACCGGTAGCAATGCCGCGCCGCGCTATCGGCTCGACGTGATGCTCGACGATTCGCTCGAAGGGCTGGGCGTGCTCAATGACGATACGATCAGCCGCGAACGCCGTATCCTGCGCGCGCGCTTCCAGCTGGTCGACATCGCCAGCGACGAGATCCTGCTCGATTCCACCGCCGGTTCCGACGCCGGGATCGACGTGGTCAGCAGCGAATACGCCACCATTGCCGCCGAACAGACCGCGCTCGAAAACCTCGCGCGCGACGTGGCCGACCGGATGGTGCGCCGGATCGCGCTGAGGCTGCGCGAAGCCGGCCAACCGCAATGAGGCGGGCGTGAAGGCGACCCAGCGCGATTTCGCTTCCAATGCGCGCCGCGCCGCCGAACAATGCGGCATCTTCTTCTTCTGCGGGCCCGACGAAGCCGGCGCTTCGGCGGCGGCGCAGTCGATCGCGCAATTGCTGCCCGAAGCGGGCGAGCGGATCGAACTGTCGGGCGCCGATTTGCGCAAGGATCCCGCGCTGCTGGGCGACGAGGCGCGGTCGGGTTCGCTGTTCGGCGACAAGCGCCACATCTATGTCTGCGCCAATGGCGATGAAGCGCATGACGCGCTGCAGGTTCTGATCGAAACCGGCGACGCAGGCGCGGGGGCGGCTGCGCCGGTGCTGGTGGTGGCGAGCGCCGCGACCGACAAGTCGCGCACCGCCAAGCTGCTCGAAAAGCGCAAGGATGCGCTGGTGGCGATGTTCTATCCGCCCGATCTCTTGTCGGTTTCGGCTTCGGTGCGGCAAATGGCCGACGCGGCGGGGCTGCGGCTGGGCGGCGACCTGGCCGAACGGATCGCGCGCGCTGCCGGGCTCGACGTGCGGCTGGCGCAATCGGAGATCACCAAGCTCGCGACCTATTGCGACGCTTCGCCGCAATCGCCGCGCCAGCTTTCGGCGGAAGACCTCGAAGCGGTCGGTGCCGCGACCGAGGAAGACGGCTTCATGCCGCTGGTCAACGCCGTGCTCAAGGGCGACACCGGGCGGCTGGACCGCGAGCTGCGGCGCATGCGCGAACACGGGATGAACCCGGTCGGCGTGCTGCTGGCGGTGGAGCGGCGCGCGGCTCAACTGGCGCAGATCGCGGCGGCGCTGGGCCCGCGCGGCTCGTTCGACGGGCTCGATCGCGGGGCCAAGGCGCGGCTCGGCATCTTCTTCCGCGACGAGCGCGACATCCGCGAGCAGCTGGCCAGCTGGCATCGCCGCAAGCTCGAACGGCTCGGCCCGCGGCTGATCGAATTGCATCGCCAATTGCTCGGCAACAGCCAGGCGGCCGAAATGCTGCTGGCGCAGGGACTGACCGAGATCGCGCGCTTTGCCGCGCGCCGCTGACTTCGCTTACCGCTCGTCGTCTTCGTTGGCCTGGCGCTCGCGCTGGGGCACGTTGAAGCTGCCCGTCACTTGCCCGCCGGTGGCCTGGCCGCCGGTGGCGCCGCGCCCGTCGACGCTGGCGCGGCCTGAAGCGAGATCGATTACCAGCCGCCCGCCCGACAGCCGGTCGCCGCCGCGGCGCAGCTCGACATTGCCGGCCATGGTGATGATGCGCCGGTCAAGGTCGTATACCGCTGCGTCGCCGGTGGCCGTTTCCCCACCGCGCGCCACATGGACCCCGCCGGTGGCGGTGATGCGCGAAATCGAAAGCCGTTCGGCATCGCTGTAGTCGACGATCATGCGCTGCGACCGCACCGTCAGCCCGGCCTGCGTCACCGTGACCCCGCCCGACAGCACGCCGCGGTTCTGGCGGTCATCGATGTCGAGGTCGGACGCGCTGAAATCGACCCGCGCATTCGAATCATGCCCGCCCAGCCCCTGCGCGTGGAGTTCGATCCCGCCCATCGCGACGAGCGTGAGGACGAAGCCGAGTGCGGCGGAGCGGATCGCTGGTGCGGAGAACGAGCGGTTCATCAGGGCTTCCTCAATTCGCCGGGCTGCATGCTCAGCCGGACATTGCCTTTCACGGAAAAGGTGCGCTTGTCGAGATCGGCTTCGAGCTGGTCGCCCGAGAAGGTCGCGGCGGGAACCGCGCCTTCGACGCCGCCGGTGCCGACCACGCGGTGCTGCTTGAGATCGACCGAAACGCCTTGCGCCATCATCGAATAGCCGTCTGCCGCCGAGAGCCGCAGCGGCCCGTCGATCGCCACCACTTCGCTCTCGATGTCATAGCTGCCGGCATCGGCGCTGATCCGCGCCGGGCCGTCGCGCAGCAGGATCTGCGCCATCAGGTCGCGCATTCGGACGACGCCTTCGGAGCTCGAACGCTGCACCGCTTCGCCTGCGGTCAGCGAGAAGGGGCGGCCGTTGTCGTCCGCGCCGCGGTACATTGCATTGTTCACCGCCAGCCGCTCGTCGATCATCGCCACCTTGTTGCGATCGAGCAGGAAGCTCACTTCGCCGCGCGGCGAAAGCGGCGTGATTACCATCAGCGCGGCGATAATCCCCACTCCCATGGGAAGTGCGCGGGCGAGGAAATGCACCAGCTTGTCATGCGAACCGCCGGGCGCGGCGAAGTGCTGGCGCTTGCTGCGCAGTTCCTTCGCTTCGCTGGTTTCGATCCGTTCGCCGGTGGTCATGATTGCCGCGCTCGGGGCCTCCGCTGCTATTCGTGGCTGAAGATGTCGCGGTCCGGCCATCCGGCGAGGTCGAGCCGCGCGCGGGTGGGCAGGAAGTCGAAACAGGCCTGCGCGATTTCCATCCGGCCTTCGCGTTCGAGCCTTTTGACCAGTTCGGCCTGCAGCCGGTGGAGGAAGCGCACGTCGCTCGCCGCATAGTCGCGTTGCGCGTCGTTGAGCACAGGGCCGCCCCAGTCGCTCGACTGCTGGACCTTGGACAGGCTTTCGCCGAGCAATTCCTCGACCAGCATTTTGAGCCCGTGCCGGTCGGTATAGGTGCGGGTCAGCTTGCTCGCGATCTTGGTGCAGAACACCGGCGCGGCGGTGACGCCGAGATAGTGCTCGATCGCGGCCAAGTCGAAGCGGGCATAGTGGAACAGCTTGAGCCGGTTCGGGTCGCCTAGCACTGCCTTGAGATTGGGCGCGTCATAATTGCTGTTCGGGCCGAAGCGCACCAGATGCTCATTGCCGCTGCCGTCGCTCAGCTGCACCACGCACAGCCGGTCGCGGTGGGTGATCAGCCCCATGGTTTCGGTATCGACTGCGATCGAGCCTTCGCCCAGTACGCCTTCGGGCAGGTCTTCTTCGTGAAAATATATAGCCATCGCTTTGCCATTAGGCCGATTGGGGAAAGAGGGAAAGGGGTGGTGGTTGCTTCGCGCGCGGCGCGGTAAGTTGCCCCGATGACGGCCGAGGCAATCCCCGATAGCTGGCGCAATGCGCTCGATCCGGTGCTGGCTGCGCCCGAAGCGCGGCGGCTGGGCGGCTGGCTGCGCAGCGAGGAGGAGGCGGGCAAGCAGGTGTTCCCGCCGCGCGGGCAAAGGCTGGCGGCGCTGGCGATGACTCCGCTCGACAAGGTGCGCGTGGTGATCCTGGGGCAGGACCCCTATCACGGGCCCGGCCAGGCACACGGCCTCGCCTTTTCGGTGCGCGACGGGGTGCGGCTGCCGCCGTCGCTGGTCAATATCTACAAGGAGCTCGAGAGCGACCTTGGCGTCCATGCGCCGCCGGGCGGCAATCTCGAACGCTGGGCGCGGCAGGGCGTGTTGCTGCTCAACAATACGCTCACGGTCGAATCAGGGCTGGCGGGCAGCCATGCCGGGCGCGGCTGGGACGCGATCACCGACGCTTGCGTCGACGCAGTGGTGAAGCAGGGCCTGCCGACGGTATTCATCCTGTGGGGCAGCCATGCACAGAAGAAAGCGGGCCGGGTAAAGGGGCTCGGCGCGGGCGGGCACCACCTCGTGCTGCAAAGCCCGCACCCCAGCCCGCTTTCGGCGCATCGCGGATTTTTCGGCTCGCGCCCGTTCAGCCAGGCAAACGCCTTCCTTGAACGGCACGGACGTGGCACGATCGACTGGGGCGGCGAGGGAGACAAGGGATGAGCGAAAGGCGAGTCGCACGGGCAGGGCATGCATTGCTCGCGGCGTGCATGATGCTGGCGGCCTGCGCGGTCGGCCCGCTGGGGGCTGAAGCGCCCCAGGCGCAAACCCAGCCGCCGCCGCAGTTCGACCTCGGCCAGCCCTATCTCGGCGGTCCGCTGCCCGGCGGCGAACGGCTGATCCATCCTCCGCCGGAGCCGGGCACGACCCGCATGACGATCGACGAAGAGGCCAATGCCCGCGCCTTGTCGCTGCAAGGCTCGGCCCGCTGGCAGCTTGCCGCGCGCGACGCCGATCTTGGCGACGGGTGGTATGGCCGCGCTTTCTCCTGCGCAGCGGGGGTCAGGATTTCGGCCACGGCGACGCCGCGCATCGTCAATGTGCTGCGCCGCGCGGCGAGCGATTTTGGCGCTTCGACCGGCGCGGTGAAGGCACAATTCCAGCGCGCGCGGCCCTTCATGTCCAACAATGCGCCGACCTGCACTCCGCAGGACGAGCCTTTCCTGCGCGGCAACGGCTCCTATCCCTCGGGCCACTCGGCGATCGGCTATGGCACGGGCATGGTGCTGGCGAGCCTGTTCCCCGAACGCGCGGCGGATTTGCTGGCGCGCGGCCGCGGCTATGGCAACAGCCGCTGGGTGTGCAACGTCCACTGGTACAGCGACACCGAGGAAGCGCGCGCCTTTGCCGCCGCAACCTATTCCCGTCTGCAGGCAGACGAGGCGTTTCGCGCCGACATGGCGCTGGCGCGCGAAGAGGCGAGCGGGCTTTCGCCTGCGCCCGCCACCGAAATATGCGATAGCGACGGCATGGCGCCGGCCGGCCCGCAAGAGGAAGATTGAGGAGCGAAGATGAGCGAAGAAACGGTCCTGCTGGAAGTTTCGAACGGCGTGGCGCTGGTCACGCTCAATCGCCCGCAAGCGATGAATGCGCTGTCGAAAGCGCTACGTGCGCGGCTGGCGCAAGTGATGCGGCAGGTCGACCAAGACGAAAGCGTGCGCGTCGCCATCCTCACCGGCGCAGGCGAGCGCGCCTTCACTGCCGGGCTCGATCTCAAGGAACTCGGCAGCCAGCAAGGCGCGCTCGGCGCCGCCAATGCGCGCGGCGCGGACGAGAACCCGGTCAAGGCGATCGAGCAATGCCGCAAGCCCGTGATCGGCGCGATCAACGGCGTGGCGATCACCGGCGGCTTCGAAGTCGCGATCGCGTGCGACGTGCTGGTCGCGAGCACCAATGCGCGCTTCGCCGACACCCATGCGCGCGTCGGCATCGTGCCCGGCTGGGGCCTGTCGCAGAAGCTCAGCCGCATGATCGGGATTTCGCGCGCGAAGGAACTGTCCTTCACCGGCAATTTCCTCGACGCCCACACGGCCAAGGCATGGGGCCTGGTCAACCATGTCGTCGCGCCGGAGGAATTGCTGCCTTTCGCGCGCAAGCTCGCCGCCGACATGGCCAGCATCGATCCCGGATTCCTGGCGCAATACAAGCGGCTGATCGACGAGGGTTATGCGGTGAGCTTCGGCGAAGGCATGGCGCTCGAAGCGCGGATTTCCTCCGCCGCCAATTCCGAAGTCACGCCCGAGGAAGTCGAAGCGCGCCGCGCCGCGGTGCAGGAACGCGGGCGCGGGCAGGGCTGAACTAGAAGCTCGCGGTCAACCGCATCCCCGCGATCACCCCGGTGTCGCGCCGGGTCACTGCGCTGTCGATCACTTGCACATCGGCGGTGAGCTGAAGCTGCTTCGACAGGCCGAGCGTGTAGAACAACTCCACCCCTTCCTCATCCTGCAGCGCGACGCGCGGAGCGAGCACGTTCACCAGCCTGTCGGTGAGCGAATAGCGGAACCAGGCCGCGCCGAAGCGATCCTGCGGGCGGAAGCGCGGATTGCCCGAAACGCCCAGCATGGCGCTGCGATCGAGGAAGGTCGGGTCGCCATTCGAGACATAGACCTGGCCGAAGATGCCCCAGCCCTTGCCCGGTGCTTCGGGATAGACTGCAAGATATTGGTAGCCCGCCAGCACGGCGGCGAATTCACCTCGCGAATTGCCAAAGCGCGATCCGGGCGCGGGGACCAGCACTGCTGGCAGCGAATCCGCATTGATGTCGTCGCGCGTCGAACCCGAGAGCTTGAGCGCATAGTAGCCGGGCTTGCCGCCCAGCTTGACCGGGAAGGTGACCGAACCGAGGAAGCCGACCCCGCTCTTGAACGCGGTTTCGAAACCGGTGCGCCCATATTGCGAATCCGGATCGTAGACCCACAGCCGGTAGAGCACTTTTTCGGTCGGCACTTCCAGCAACGCGCCGGTGATCGTGTTGGGGATGATCGCCGACGGCGGCAATGCCATGCTGAGGTTCTGGAAACCGTAATGCCCGTCGCTTCCCACCACGGGCAGCTTGGCGCCCAGGTCGAGCACATTGACCTTGCCTACGGTCAGTCGCGCGCCCGAATTCCAGCGCTTGGTGACGCTCACCGACAGGTCGAAATTGTCTGCACCCTCGCCGCGAAACAGCGCGGAATTGTTGGGGATCAGCCCGATCGTGCCGTTTGAATCCTTGCCCCAGGTGAATTCGGGCCGGAATGTCAGCGTCACGCTTTCGTCGATGCCGAATGCGCTGCCCTTGATGTCGAAATAACCATCGACCCGCCCGCTGTATCGCAGCGTGTCGGCCGCATCGCCCGCGACCGGCATGTCGACGAATTGCGAAGCGGCGACCCGCGCCTTTACCCGTTCGGTCGGTGAGGCCTCCGGCAGCACCGATGCCGCGGGCGCCAACAATGCGCTGTTGAGGGCCCCAGCACCGCTAGCGGGCATCGTTGTGGCGGCAACCGGAGCAGCGGTGATGGCGATCGAAGTTGCTGAACCGTCCGCGGGTTCGGTTTCGCCAGAGCCTGCCAGAGCAGGTGTTGCGAGTGGCAGAACAAGCAAAGTTGTGCCCGTCGCCCAGGCCTTGCGCAGGCCCTTGCGCCCATTTGGCGCAGGTTTCGCGACCCTCATCCTTCTCCCCTGTCCTGCGAGCATGCTTCCCGGCAAGCCCAAGACTTTGCATTTCTTATCAGGTCTTTACCGTCAATGCCAACGAATATTGAATATCGCCAACACGCCACATGGCCGTTCAATGCCGCGCCAGATTGATGCAGCGGGAATCCGCTGGATTGTATGGATACGACAAACTTGCGCGACGTCCGGGCTGTGCCAAATTTGCGTCAGCGCGGCAGCTCGGTCACGCCCATCAGCGCTTCGTCGACCGCGCGCGCGCATTGCCGCCCTTCGCGGATCGCCCATACGACCAGCGATTGCCCGCGCCGCATGTCGCCGCAGGCATAGACGTTGTCGACGCTGCTGGCATAGCTCACCGTATCGGCCGCAACATTCCCGCGCGGGTCGAGTTCGACCCCCGCCTGATCGAGCAGCCCGGTCTTCTTGGGGCCGACGAAGCCCATTGCCAGCAGGATCAGATCGGCTTCGATCGTGAAATCGCTGCCGACGATTTCCTGCATCTGGCCGCCTTTCCATTCGACCCGCACGCATTCGAGCCCGGTCACTTTCTCGCCATCGCCCAGCACGCGCTTGGCCAGCACCGCCCAGTCGCGCTCGACGCCTTCCTGGTGGCTCGACGAAGTACGCAGCTTGAGCGGCCAGTCGGGCCAGGTCAGCGCCTTGTCTTCGTGTTCGGGCGGCTTGGGCATGATTTCGAGCTGGACCACGCTGATCGCGCCTTGCCGGTTGGAAGTGCCGACACAGTCCGAGCCGGTGTCGCCGCCGCCGATCACGACCACGCGCTTGCCGGTGGCGAGCAGCGAGCCGCGCGGTGCGGCGCGCACTTCGTCGTCGCCCGCATTGCGCTTGTTCTGCTGCGTGAGGAATTCCATCGCCAGCCGCACGCCGGGCATTTCGGCGCCGGGGATCGCCAGCTGGCGCGGGTCTTCCGCACCGCCCGCCAGCACCACCGCGTCGAAATTCTCGGCCAGGGTCTTGAACGAGATGTCGACGCCCACTTCCTTGCTGGTTTTGAACTCGACCCCTTCGGCCTCCATCTGCACCGCGCGGCGGTTGATGAGGTGCTTCTCCATCTTGAAGTCGGGGATGCCATAGCGCAGCAGCCCGCCGATCCGGTCGTTCTTCTCGAACACGGTGACGGTGTGGCCTGCCCGCGCAAGCTGCTGCGCGCATGCGAGCCCGGCCGGGCCGGAGCCGACCACGGCAACCGTCTTGCCGGTCTTGCGGGCGGGCACTTGCGGAGCGATCCAGCCTTCCTTCCAGCCGCGGTCGACGATCGCGCATTCGATCGATTTGATTGTGACCGGCTGGTCGACGATGTTGAGCGTACAGCTCGCCTCGCACGGGGCGGGGCAGATGCGGCCGGTGAACTCGGGGAAATTGTTGGTCGAATGGAGCACGTCGAGCGCGCTTTTCCAGTCGCCTTCATAGACGAGGTGGTTCCAGTCCGGGATGATGTTGTTCACCGGGCAGCCGTTGTGACAATAGGGTATGCCGCAATTCATGCAGCGGCTCGCCTGCGCCTGCAGCGTCGCATCGTCGGGCTGGACGACGAATTCGCGGTAATTGTGCACCCGCTCCTTGGGATCGAGATAGTCGCGATCCCTGCGGTCGAGTTCGAGGAAGCCGGTTTCCTTGCCCATTATCTGCGTCCCTGACCCTTATTCCGCCGCGACCGAAGCGGCTTGTTCACGCTCGGCTTCGAGCTGTTCAAGCGCGCGCTTGTAGTCGCGCGGCATCACCTTGACGAAGCGCGTGACTTCGGCGTCCCAATTGTCGAGCAGCGCCGCAGCCTTGGCACTGCCGGTGTGCAGCTTGTGCCGTTCGAGCAGGATCCTGAGCCGCTCGGCATCGTGCCGCAGCATGTCGCCCATGCCGAAATCATGCACCGAGCGTGGGCGCTGCGCGGGCCGTCCCGCACCGTCCTCCTCGTCGCGCGCACCGGTCATCGGCACCAGGTCGACCTGCGCCGGGTTGACCAGCTGTTCGAACTTACCTTCCGGGTCATAGACATAGGCGATGCCGCCGCTCATCCCCGCGGCGAAGTTGCGCCCGGTCTGGCCCAGCACCACCACCACGCCACCGGTCATATATTCGCAGGCATGGTCGCCCGCGCCTTCGACCACAGCGATCGCGCCAGAATTGCGCACCGCGAAGCGTTCGCCCGCGACGCCGCCGAGATAGGCTTCGCCTGCGATCGCGCCATAGAGCACGGTGTTACCGACGATGATGTTCTCGCCCGGGTCGCGGTCCACGCCGGCGGGCTGGCGCACGATGATGCGGCCGCCGGAAAGTCCCTTGCCGACATAGTCATTGGCGTCGCCGGTCAGGTCGAGCGTGACGCCATGCGCAAGCCATGCGCCGAAGCTCTGCCCGGCCACGCCGGTCAGATTGATGCGGATCGTGTCGGGCGGCAGGCCTTCGAGGCCATGCGCCTTGGCGATCTCGCCCGAAAGCATAGCGCCCACGGTGCGGTTGACGTTGCGGATCGCGTGATCGAGCTGGACCGGCTTGGCCGATGCAATTGCATCCTTGCACAGCGCGATCAGCTCATTGTCCATCGCCGCTTCGAGCCCGTGATCCTGCTCCTGCGTGTGGTGCAGCGGGGCACCTGCAGGAATGTCGACCCGCGCCAGCAGGCGCGACAGGTCGACGCCCGCGGCCTTCCAATGGCGCTCCACGCGGCGCATGTCGAGCTTGTCGACCCGGCCGACCATTTCCTCGACCGTGCGGAAGCCCAGCTCGGCCATGATGTGGCGCAGCTCTTCGGCGACGAAGAAGAAATAGTTGATCACATGCTCGGGCTGGCCGGTGAAGCGCTTGCGCAGCACCGGATCCTGCGTCGCCACGCCCACCGGGCAGGTGTTCAAATGGCACTTGCGCATCATGATGCAGCCCGCCGCGATCAGCGGTGCAGTTGCGAAGCCGTATTCGTCCGCACCCAGCAGCGCGCCGATCGCAACGTCGCGCCCGGTGCGCAGCCCGCCATCGACCTGCACTGCGATGCGCGAACGCAAATCGTTGAGCAGCAGCGTCTGCTGGGTTTCGGCAAGGCCGATCTCCCACGGCGATCCCGCGTGCGTCAGGCTGGTCAGCGGCGAAGCGCCGGTGCCGCCTTCATAGCCCGAGATCGTGACATGGTCCGCGCGCGCCTTGGATACGCCCGCCGCAACCGTGCCCACGCCCACTTCGGACACGAGCTTGACCGAGATGCGCGCCACCGGGTTCACGTTCTTGAGGTCGTGGATCAGCTGCGCCAGATCCTCGATCGAATAGATGTCGTGGTGCGGCGGCGGCGAGATCAGGCCCACGCCCGGGGTCGAATGGCGCACCGCGCCGATCCTTTTGTCGACCTTGTGGCCGGGCAGCTGGCCGCCTTCGCCGGGCTTGGCGCCCTGCGCCATCTTGATCTGGATATCGTCGGCATTGACGAGATATTCGGTGGTCACGCCGAAGCGGCCGCTGGCGACCTGCTTGATACGGCTGCGCATCGAATCTCCGCCCGGCATCGGCTTGAAACGCTCAGGCTCCTCGCCGCCTTCGCCCGTGTTCGAGCGACCGCCGATGCGGTTCATCGCGATTGCCAGGGTCGAATGCGCTTCGTGGCTGATCGAGCCGAAGCTCATCGCCCCGGTGCTGAACCGCTTCACGATTTCGCTGGCAGGTTCGACTTCGTCCAGCGGGATCGGCTGGTCGGCCTTCTTGAATTCCATCAGCCCGCGGATCGTCAGTAGCCGTTCGGACTGCTCGTTGATCGACCGGGCGAACTCCTCATAATCCTTGGGCTTGTTGCCACGCACCGCATGCTGGAGGTGGGCGATGTTCTGCGGAGTCCAGGCATGGTCTTCGCCGCGCAGCCGGTATTGGTAGATGCCGCCCGCATCGAGCATGCTCTTGTAGAGCGGATTGTCGCCATAGGCCTGCGCGTGGCGGCGCACGGTTTCCTCGGCCACAGCCGCCAGGCCGACGCCTTCGATGGTGGTGGCGGTGCCGGTGAAATACTGGTCGATCAGCTCGCTCGACAGGCCCACCGCGTCGAAGATCTGCGCTCCGCAATAGGACTGGTAGGTCGAAATGCCCATCTTGGACATGACCTTGAGGATGCCCTTGCCGACCGCCTTGATGTAGTTCTTCTGGACTTCGGCGGGGGCCAGCTCGGGGTGCTTGCGCGCGCGCAGGTCTTCCAGCGTCTCGAACGCGAGATAGGGGTTGATCGCTTCCGCGCCATAGCCCGCCAGCACGCAATAATGGTGCACTTCGCGCGCTTCGCCGGTTTCGACGACCAGCCCGGTCTGCATGCGCAGGCCCTGCCGCACGAGGTGATGGTGCACCGCCGCAGTGGCGAGCAGCGCAGGCATGGGAATGCGATCGGGGCCCTGCGCACGGTCCGACAGGACGAGGATGTTCTTGTCCTGCAGCACCGCTTCGGTCGCGGCCCAGCACATTTCCTTGAGCGCCATCTTCAGGCCCTTGGCGCCCTTGCTCGCGCGCCAGGTGATGTCGATCGTCTCGGTGCGGAAAGCGCCGTCGAGCGCGACTTCGACCGAGCGGATCCTGGCCAGATCGTCATTGGTCAGGATCGGCTGGCTGATTTCGAGCCGCTTGTGCGTGCCCGCTTCCATGCCCAGCAGGTTCGGGCGCGGCCCGATCATCGACAGCAAGCTCATCACCAGCTCTTCGCGGATCGGGTCGATCGGCGGGTTGGTAACCTGCGCGAAGTTCTGCTTGAAATAGTCGTAGAGCAGGCGCGAGCGGTTCGACAGCACTGCGATCGGCGTGTCGGTGCCCATCGAGCCGACCGGATCGTCGCCACTGACCATCATCGGTTCGAGGAAGCGGCTGATGTCTTCCTGCGTATAGCCGAAGGCCTGCTGGCGCTGCAGCAGCGAGGTTTCGTGGCTAGCGACTTCGGAAAGTTCGGGCTCGATATGGTCGATATCGGCCAGCGTGTACTGCGCCTTGTCGAGCCAATCGGCATAGGGCTGGGCGCCCGTCAGCTCCGCCTTGAGCTCTTCATCCTCGATGATGCGGCCCTGTGCGAAGTCGATCAGCAGCATCTTGCCCGGCTGCAGCCGCCATTTGCGCACGATATCTTCCTCGGCAAAGGGCAGCACGCCGCTTTCCGACGCGAGGCAGACGATATCGTCCTTGGTGACAACGAAGCGCGCCGGGCGCAGGCCATTGCGGTCGAGCGTTGCGCCGATCTGGCGCCCGTCGGTAAAGGCCACGGCGGCCGGGCCGTCCCACGGCTCCATCAGCGCGGCATGGTATTCGTAGAAAGCGCGCCGGGCCGGGTCCATCAGCTCGTTCTTGGCCCAGGCCTCGGGGATCAGCATCATCATCGCATGCGCGAGGCTGTATCCGCCGAGCAGCAGCAGTTCGAGCGCATTGTCGAGGCAGGCGGTGTCCGACTGGCCGTGCGGCACGATCGGCCACAGCTTGTCGAGGTCGGCCCCCAGCAGCGGCGATTCCATCGTGCGGCGGCGCGCGTTCATCCAGTTGACGTTGCCGCGCACCGTGTTGATCTCGCCATTGTGCGCCATGAAGCGATAGGGGTGCGCCAGCCGCCAGCTGGGGAAGGTGTTGGTGCTGAAACGCTGGTGCACGAGGCCGAGCGCGGACACGCAATCGGGATCGCGCAGATCGTCGTAAAAACTGCCGACCTGGTTCGCCAGCAGCAGTCCCTTGTAAACGATGGTGCGGCTCGAGAAGCTCGGGATGTAGAGGTCCGACAGGCCCGGCAGGCCGTGCTTCTGTTCGAGCTTGTGGAGCGGGTTCTGCACCTGCTTGCGGATCACGATCAGCTTGCGCTCGAACGCGTCCTGGTCGGCGCAATTCTCGCCGCGCTCGATGATCGCCTGCTGGATCACCGGCATCGAATCCACCACGGCCTTGCCCAGCCCGTCGAAATTGAGCGGCACGTCGCGCCAGCCGATCAGGCGCTGGCCTTCCTTGGCAGTGAACTTCTCGAACTGCTCGGTGACGAAGGCGCGCGCGGCCTCGTCCTGCGGCATGAAGCACATCGCCACCGCATAATCGCCCGGCGGGGGCAATTGCTTGCCATTCTCCTTCGCCCATTTGCGGAACAGCGGGTCGGGAATCTGCAGCAGGATGCCCGCGCCGTCGCCCAGCAGCGGGTCGGCGCCGACAGCGCCGCGGTGGTCGATGTTTTTGAGAATTTCGAGCGCCTGGGTGATGATCGCGTGCGATTGCTCGCCCTTGATATGCGCAACGAAACCGACGCCGCAGGCGTCATGTTCATTGCGCGGATCATACAAGCCCTGGGGCGCGGGGTATCCCATTAACAAAATCCATCCTGTCAGATGCCGGCGGGTGCGACCGTTCCTGGAACGCCAACCGGCAATTAAGCGCAACTATGGAGGCCGCATTACGCAGCTTTTCCATCGCTCACATCCCACATGGCGACATGAAATGATTTTTGCAACTGCGAAGAACGAAGCAATGTTTCAGCGCTGTAAGGAATAGCTATTCGTGCACCCTCGCAATTGAGGGGCGGCGCGATTTGCCGGTGCGAGCTTCGAATCAGCCCCGGGCCAATGCGGCGCGGTGCAGGTGATTGCGCAATGCTAGGAGCTCGAAAGCCATGTCTGGCGACAGGGCTTTGCCGGGTTGTTTGCCTTCTGCAGTGCGGCGGTCTTCGAGCGCGACCGCGAAGCGCTCGACCAGTTGCGGCATCGCCAGCTCGCTCGGCGCGCTGGTGCGGAGCAGGCGGACTGCCTTGCCGTGGCGCGAGCCCGTACCGGGGGCGCTTTCTCCTTCGTCGGCTGGCTGGAGGGCAGCTTGCGCCAGTTCGGCATTGCTTGTTTCCTCCAGCAACCGGGTGACGAAAGCTGCGGGCTGTGCCGGGCGTTGGCGCCCGAGCCCCTGCTGGATTGCTGTTGTCAGTCGCGCGGCGATCCAGCCCAGCCCCCCACCGATTAGCGCCGCGGCGCCTGCCAGTACCAGCTTGTCGGCGCCCTCCGCCAGCGCGGCCAGATCCGCTGCAGGGAGCACCGCCACGCAGCCGCCCAGCAGCGCCGCCAGCCATGTCGCCACCAGCGGCACGAATGCCGGGTGGCTGCTCAACGGCAAGCGCTTGGCGGGACAGGCGCGAGCGGCTCGGGCCATGGCGATGCGATTCCTTCTGTGCGACCGGCGCCTGGCGCGCCTCGCCTGCAGTCTAAGCACTTGCGGTAAAGCACTCGATAACGCGCGATCGCGGGGCTCGATCGCGATTCGTCTTCCCGGGCGCGGGCCAAGCCAACGCGGTCGGCGGCGCTGTTCCGCCATGCCGTAGCGGCAGGTTGACGTTTACGGAAACCTCGTTGCCATACGCGCCGCGATGCGCCATGAAGCCGGGCGACACGGCGAGAGTCGCCAGAGCGAAGAGGAGAGGCGCATGACCCCGCAAGAAATCGCAGCCAAGACCGGAGAGCACATCGGAACCAGCGAATGGGTGGTGATGGGCCAGGACCGCATCAACATGTTTGCCGAGGCGACCGGTGACCACCAGTTCATCCATATCGACGAGGAAAAGGCCAAGCTCACGCCGTTCGGCGGCACCATCGCGCACGGCTTCCTCACGCTCTCGATGATCCCCTACCTGTCCGCCAATTCGAACCTGCCCAAGGTCGAAGGCGTGAAGATGGGCGTCAACTACGGCGGCAACAAGACGCGCTTCATCTCGCCCGTCCGCAGCGGCAAGCGCATCCGCGGCCACTGGAAGCTGCTCGAACTGGTCGAGAAGCGACCCGGCCAGTGGCAGCAAACGCACGAGATCACGATCGAGATCGAAGGTGAGGACAAGCCCGCCCTGATCACCGAATGGATCATGCAGTTCTTCGTCTGATTTCCCCCTCCTCCCCGGTGAGGATCGGACATTCTTAGCAATCCAAGGAATTACCCATGCGTGACGCAGTCATCGTCTCCACCGCCCGTACCCCGCTGACCAAGGCGGCGCGCGGCGCATTCAACAACACCACCGGCGCCACGCTAGGCGCATGGTCGATCAAGGCCGCGGTCGAGCGCGCGGGCCTCGAAGGCGCAGAGGTTGACGATGTCGTGATGGGCTGCGCCGCGCAGCAAGGCTCGACCGGCGGCAACGTCGCCCGCCTCGCCGCGCTGCGTGCCGGCCTGCCGGTGTCGGTCCCCGGCATGACCATCGACCGCCAATGCTCGTCGGGCCTGATGAGCATCGCCACTGCGGCGAAGCAGGTCGTCATCGACAATATGGACATCTGCGTTGCGGGCGGCCTCGAAAGTATTTCGAAGGTGGTCGGCAGCGGCAAGATGTTCGTCGAGCCCGACCGCGAGCTGCTCGAAATGCATCCGCACATCTACATGCCGATGATCGGCACCGCCGAAGTGGTCGCCAAACGCTACAACATCAGCCGCGAATACCAGGACGAATATTCGCTCCAGTCGCAGCAGCGCACCGCCGCGGCGCAGGCAGCGGGCAAGTTCGATGACGAGATCGTCGCCTGCACCGCTACCATGGCAATCGTCGACAAGGAGACCAAGGAAGTCTCGTTCAAGGAAGTCACTGCAGATCGCGACGATTGCAACCGCCCCGACACCACGCTCGAAGGTCTCGCCAGCCTCAAGCCGGTGATGGGCGAAGGCCACACGATCACCGCGGGCAATGCCAGCCAGTTGAGCGACGGTTCGTCCTCCTGCGTGGTGATGGAAGCCAAGGTGGCCGAAAAGCGCGGGCTGCAGCCGCTCGGTCGCTATGTCGGCATGGCCGTGGCCGGCACCGAGCCCGATGAAATGGGCATCGGCCCGGTCTTCGCGATCCCCAAGCTGCTCGAACGCTTCAACCTCAAGATGGACGACATCGGCCTGTGGGAGCTGAACGAAGCATTCGCGGTGCAGGTGCTCTATTGCCGCGACAAGCTCGGCATCCCTGACGAGCTGCTCAACGTCAACGGCGGCTCGATCTCGATCGGCCACCCCTTCGGCATGACCGGCGCACGTTGCGCGGGCCACGCGCTGATCGAAGGCAAGCGCCGCGGCGTGAAATATGCCGTCGTGACCATGTGCATCGGCGGCGGCCAGGGCGCGGCCGGACTGTTCGAGGTATTCTGACGTGAGGCTTTCTGCCCCTCGCATCAAGCCGGTCGACATGGACCGGCTCGACGAGGAGCAGGCGGCCGTGCTGGCGCCCTTCGCCAACCCCGACAACAAGGTCGGGGGCGGCAGGGTGCTCAACATCTTCCGCACGCTTGCCCATGCGCCCAGGGCGCTTCAGGGGTTCCTCGCCTGGGGCAATTACATCCTGTCGCGCCGCAACAGCCTTGGCCCGCGCGAGCGCGAGCTGGTGATCCTGCGCACCGGGTGGAACTGCCGTTCGGGCTATGAATTCGCGCAGCACACGCGCATCGGCAAGGATTGCGGCCTTACCGCGGATGAGATCGAGCGGATCAAGCAGGGGCCGGATGCGCCGGGGTGGACGCTGCTAGAGGCTGCCATGCTGCGCGCCAGCGACGAGCTGGTGTCGAACCATCACGTATCGGACGAGACTTGGGCCGCGCTGGGCGAACTGGGCGACCGGGGCCGGATGGACCTCGTCTTCACAGTCGGGCAGTACACTCAGGTCTCGATGCTGCTGAACAGCTTCGGCGTGCAGCTCGAAGAAGGCGACATGGCCGATAAGGATCTTGGGGTTTTTCAGGTTCCTTAACCAGTTACGAATATGCTTGCTTTGTAGGGTACGCCGCCTTAATTTGCTATTTGGAGGCAAACTTCAATGAGATCTGTAAAGTCCAAAATTTGAATCAGAAGCCCCTGTTTTCAGGGGCTTCTGATTCAAGCGCCAAGTGGAGAAGCAACTTGGATCAGGGGGTCGCAATCCTGATTTCTGCGGTCATCGCAGTCACCAGCTTATTTATCACTGGCACATTTAATCGCAGGCTCATGCGAAAGCAGCACACTTACCAAGTTCTTGAGAAACTCAACCCTTCAGAACGCTTTGACGAGGCAGTGTCGAAGGCTGCAAAATTGATCTCTGATGGCCGAATGCCGCGTTTAGATTGTCGGGAAGACGAAGCAGAATGTGATAATCTTGACTTCATCCTCAATCATTATGAATTCATATCAGCAGCAATTGTCTGCGGGGATGTTGATGAAAAGCTAGTTCGTCGTGTTGAAGATGGTCGAATGCGCAGGACTTACCTGAAATTTCTGCCCTACATTGAAGATAATAGAGAATTGCGTTCCGATATCAAAATGTGGGAGAATCTCGAATTCTTGATACATCGTTGGGAGTTGCAAGAATCGGATCAGTTCACGAATTTTGTTGATCGGTTGATTGGGCGGCCCCCGCTTGCTAACTTTCACAATGAGCGAGCCGAGATTGCTACATCTCTCAGAGATCTTGCTGCTCGCATCAAGTAATGCAATATTCAAAAACTCTTGATCTGACTTAGCCATTAGCTTTGCGTTTCGATAAATTCCTCTACCACCGGGGCGATCGTCTGGCGCCATTTGCTGCCGTTGAAAATGCCGTAGTGCCCGGCGCCTTCGGCCATGTAATAGCGCTTCTTCTTGCCCGGCAGGCCGGTGGCGAGGTCTAGCGCGGCCTTGGTCTGGCCCAGCCCCGAAATGTCGTCGCGCTCGCCCTCGATCGCGAGCAGCGCGGTGTCGGTGATCTTCGTCAGGTCGACGATCTCGCCCTTGTGGCGGAACTCGCCATTGGGGATCGAGTGCTTCTGGAACACTTCTTCCACCGTCTGGAGGTAGAATTCGGCGGTCATGTCGCACACCGCGCGATATTCGTCATAGA
Source organism: Altererythrobacter sp. Z27 (assembly GCF_052683155.1). Classification (NCBI taxonomy): domain Bacteria; kingdom Pseudomonadati; phylum Pseudomonadota; class Alphaproteobacteria; order Sphingomonadales; family Erythrobacteraceae; genus Altererythrobacter; species Altererythrobacter sp. Z27. The sequence continues at coordinate 2,190,833 of NZ_JBQYMC010000001.1, forward strand.
AATCCTTGGTCGCCTTCGCGCTGTCCTCGTCACCCACGGTGAGGTGCTTGAACATCTCGTAATGGCTCATCATGTGGTTGCCGAGGTTCATGCTCATGAAGCTCGCCAATTGCATGAAGCCCGGATAGACTTTGCGCCCCGCGCCCCGATAATTCATCGGCACGTCAGCGATGACCGAGTGGCGGAACCATTCGATCGGGCGTTCCATCGCCATATTGTTCACAGAAGTCGGCGAACAGCGCGTATCGATCGGCCCGCCCATCATGGTCAGCGTCTTGGGGGTTGCCGGATCCTTGTGCAGGTTCATCAGCGCCGTGGTCGCAAAGGCCGGGACCGACGGCTGGCACACCGCCATCATATGGGGCCGTTCGCCCTGGCCTTCGACACGGATCTGTTCGAGAAATGCGATGAGGTAGTCGATGTAATCATCGAGGTCGAACGTGCCTTCATGCAATGGCACCAGCTTCGCATCGGCCCAATCGGTGATGTACACGATGCAGCTTTGCAGCATGCGCTCGACCGTTCCGCGCAGCAGGGTGGCATAGTGCCCGCTCATCGGCGCCACGATCAGCAGGCGCGGCGAAGTTTCGGGCAGGCCAGTGTGGCGGAATCGCTTGAGGTCGCCGAACGGGCGGTTGACGACTGTCGCTTCTTCGACCGGATGGCGTACGCCGTCGAGGTCGATATGCTGGATGCCGAAAGCCGGCTTGCCATAGGCCGCGGTTGCGTGCGCGAACACATCGAGTGCCGATGCGGCCATCGGGCCAAGGCCGAAATATGACAGCGGATTGGCCGGGCTGGCCAGCATCTCGGCGCTGATCGACGCAACGGCGCTGGCGCTGTTGAGCCAGGATTTCTGCAACTCGTATGCGTGGTAAAGCAAGGCGTTCCCCTGTTCGTCTGTCCTGCTACGCCTCTTGGCGGGCGCTTGGGCCGCACTTCTTGGACCCATCCCGGCGATTGTGCAATGCACAATTTTTCGGTTCGCCGCGATTGCGCGGCCCGGTGCGGATTTTGCACGTGAAATTTGGATGCAGGATGTCTACCTGTCACGCGCAATGGACGGGCAGGACGATACGGAACAGGCGGAAACCCGCCCGAATGACGCATTCAGCGGCGAGGGGAATGGCGCGGGCGAACCGCCCAAGGCGCGCACGCTCGGCCCGCTCAAGATGGTATTCACCGCTGCGGCGCAATATCCCGCGCAGATCGGGCTTGCGCTGGTCGCATTGCTGATCACCGCCGGGGCGACGCTGGCGATCCCGTGGCGCTTCAAGGTGATCATCGACGAGGCCTTTGGCGGTACCGCCGGCCCGCAGGAAATCGGCCATGCCTTCCAGTATTTGCTGATGATCGTGCTGGTGCTGGGCATCGGCACGGCACTGCGCTTCTATTTCGTCAGCTGGATCGGCGAGCGCGTGGTCGCCGATATCCGCACAAGGGTGCAGCAGAACCTGCTGCGGCTGGCGCCGGGCTTCTATGAGGAAAACAGCCCGAAAGAGATCTCGAGCCGGATGACCAGCGACACTGCGGTGATCGAACAGGTGGTGGGCACCACGGTCTCGATCGCGCTGCGCAATACGCTGACAGCGATCGGCGGCACCATGCTGCTGCTCTATCTCGCGCCCACGCTGACGATCGGCCTGCTGGTGGGCATCCCGCTGGTCATCGCGCCGATCGTGTTCTTCGGCCGCCGCATCCGTTCGGTCTCGCGCTCGAGCCAGGACCGCGTCGCCGATGTCGGCGCGATGGTCACCGAAGTGCTCTCCGCGATGAAAGTGGTGCAGGCTTTCGGCCAGGAAAACCGCGAAGGGCAGCGGTTCGGCGATGCGGTGGAGCGTACTTTCGCCACCGCACGCCAGCGCATCCTGCTGCGTGCGGTGATGACTTCGATCGTGATCCTGCTGATCTTCGGCGGGATCACCATGGTGATGTGGCGCGGCGCGCTTGCAGTCTCCGAAGGCGCGATTTCGGGCGGCACGATCGCGGCTTTCGTGATCACGGGCGGGCTCGTGGCGGGATCTTTCGGCGCGCTGACCGAAGTCTATGGCGACTTGCTGCGCGGTGCCGGTGCGGCAAGCCGGCTCAGCGAGTTGCTCAATTCGCGGCCCACGATCGCTCCGCCCGCGCGGCCCGAGAAACTGCCCGAGCCGCCGCGCGGCAGCCTGTCGTTCCGCAATGTCACCTTCCGCTATCCCACGCGGCCCGAAGCCGCCGCGCTGAGGGACTTCACGCTCGAGGTCGAGCCGGGCGAAACGGTCGCCATCGTCGGGCCTTCGGGTGCGGGCAAATCGACCATCTTCCAGCTGGCCGAGCGCTTCTACGATCCGCAGGCGGGCACGATCCGGCTCGACGGGGTGCCGCTGACCAAGGCCGATCCCGCCGATATCCGCGCGCGGATGGCCTTAGTGCCGCAGGACGGCGTGCTGTTCAGCGCCAATGCGCGCGACAACCTCCGCTATGGCAAATGGGATGCGAGCGACGAGGACATCTGGGAAGCGGCGCGCGCGGCCAATGCCGAAAGCTTCCTGCGCGACCTTCCTCAAGGGCTCGACACCTATCTCGGCGAAAGCGGTACGCGCCTTTCGGGCGGCCAGCAGCAACGCATCGCGATCGCCCGCGCCCTGCTGCGCGATGCGCCGATCCTGCTGCTCGACGAAGCGACCAGTGCACTCGATGCCGAAAGCGAGCAATTGGTGCAGCAGGCGCTCGACGAGCTGATGCGCGACCGCACCACGCTGGTGATCGCGCACCGGCTGGCGACCGTACGTGCGGCGGACCGGATCGTGGTGCTCGATGACGGAAGGATCGTAGAGCAGGGCACGCACGAAGTGCTGACTGCTGCGGGCGGGCTCTATGCGCGGCTTGCGCGACTGCAATTTGCCGCCAGCGAAGCCGCATAGGCACCGTTCCACCGGCGAATAATCGACCAACTGCAAATTTGCCCGACCAATGGCAACGCGGGAAATTTCCGCGCGCTAAGGCGTTGTGCGGGAATCGGTGCCGGGGCGCCGAGTTTTACGGATTTCTTGGGGACGCATTCACATGATCAAGACCTTGCTTGCAGCAAGCGCCAGCGCGATGGCGCTGGCCCTCGCCACTCCTGCCTTTGCCGATGACAATTCCGGTGCCGCTACCGAAACCGCGCCCGCCGCGCCGGTGATGACCTATGGCACTTGGGGCTTCGACCCTGCGACGATCGATCCTTCGGTCAAGCCGGGCGATGACTTCTTTGCCTTCGTCAACGGCAAGTGGGTCGCCGAAAACGAAATTCCGGCCGACAAGTCGCGCTATGGCGCCTTCGACGCGCTGGGCGAGGACGCGCGCGTCAACGTCAAGAAGGTGATCGACGAATTGCTTGCCGGCACGCATGAAGCGGGCTCGGACGGGCAGCGCATCGTCGATGCCTTTAACGCCTTCCTCAACGTCGAAGCGATCGACGCTTCGGGCCTCGCTCCGGCGCAGCACTATCTCGCGAAGATCCAGGGCGCTTCCTCGCTTGAGGAACTGGCAGTGATGTTCGCCGACCCGGCCTTTGCCAGCATGGTGGGTGCAGGCGTTACGGTCGATTCGAAGGCACCCGACACGCACGCCGTTTCGCTTGGCTTCGACGGCATGGGCCTGCCCACGCGCGACTATTATTTGGTCGACAGTGATCAGAACCTGGCGATCCGCAAGGCATACAAGGACTACCTTGCCGTGCTGCTCGGCCATGCGGGCTATGCCGATCCGGTCGCGGCGGCCGAAACCGTCTATGCCTTCGAAACCGAAGTGGCGAAGATCGAATGGTCGCGCGTGGCGCGCCGCAATCGCGACCTCACCTACAACCGCCTGACGCCCGAGGAACTCGCTGCGATGGCCGGCGATTTCCCGATCCAGACGCTGCTCGACGCATCGGGGCTGGGCGGGCAGGAATTCTATCTCGCCGCGCAGATCGCGCCGAGCGAGGAAGAAGCCGCCGAACTGAAGCTGAGCGCGGAAATCCGTGAAGGGATCGGCGAAGGCCTGCCGGGCATGATGAAGCTGCTTGCCCGCACCGACCTCGCCACGATCAAGGCCTATATGGCCAAGAGCTTCCTGTCATCGAACGCGGCGGTGCTTTCGAGCGAACTTGACGAAGCCAATTTCAACTTCTTCGGCAAGGTGCTGAGCGGGCGGCAGGAGCAGGAACCGCGCTGGAAGCGTGCGGTCGATGTGGTCGAAGGCCAGCTCGGCGAATTGCTCGGCAAGGAATATGCCGCGCGCTATTTCCCCGCCGAAAGCAAGGCCGCGATGCAGGAACTGGTCGGCAACCTCCGGCTCGCGATGGCCGAAGGGATCGCGCAGAACAACTGGATGACCGACGCGACCAAGCAGGCTGCGCTGGGCAAGCTCGAGGCGTTCAACACCAAGATCGGCTATCCCGACGGCTTCGAGACCTATGAAGGGCTCGCAATGTCGAATGATCCGCTCGCCAACCGCATGGCGGCACGGGCGTGGGATCGCGCCGACAATCTCGCGAAGCTCGGCCAGCCGGTCGACAAAAGCGACTGGTTCATGCTGCCGCAGACGGTCAACGCCTATTATTCGCCCAACTATAACGAGATCGTGTTCCCCGCCGCGATCTTGCAGCGCCCGTTCTTCTCGATCAGCAACGATCCGGCGATCAATTACGGCGCCATCGGCGGCGTGATCGGCCACGAAATCGGCCACGGCTTCGACGACCAGGGCTCGAAATATGACGGCACCGGCACGCTGCGCAACTGGTGGGAAGAGCAGGACCGCGCGGCGTTCGACGCCAAGGGCGATGCGCTGGCTGCGCAATACAGCGCGTTCTGCCCCTATGACGAAGGCAAGACCTGCTCGAACGGGCGCCTGACGCTGGGCGAGAACATCGGCGACGTCGGCGGCCTGTCGATGGCCTACCGCGCCTATCGCATGTCGCTGAACGGACAGGAGGCTCCGGTGATCGACGGGCTGACCGGCGACCAGCGCTTCTTCCTTGCCTGGGCGCAGGTGTGGCGCGCGATGGGCCGCGAGGAAGACAACCGGCGGCGGCTGGGCCTTGGCCCGCACTCGCTGCCCGAATTCCGCGTTAACGGCCCGGTCCGCAACCACGACGCCTGGTACAAGGCGTTCAACGTGACCGAAGGCGACGCGCTATACCTGCCGCCCGAAGCTCGCGTGCGGATCTGGTAAGCGGCCCTTCCGGCTGGCGAAACAGGGCCTCGGCATATTGCCGGGGCCCTTTTTGCATGTACCGTTAGCGTATTGGGTTTGACTTCGCGGCGCGCTGCGCCATGACGCGAAACTCATGAGCATCACTCTCACAGCGATCATCCTCGGCATCCTCGAAGGGCTGACCGAATTCCTGCCGGTCTCTTCGACCGGGCACTTGATCCTCGCCACCGAACTGTTCGGTTATGACGCCGCGCAATGGGCGCAGTTCAACATCGTGATCCAGCTTGGCGCGATCATGGCGGTGGTGGTCAGCTATTTCCGCACCTTCTGGACGATGGGGATGGGCTTGCTGAAGTGGGAGCCGACCTCGGTCCGCTTCGTGCGCAACATCCTGGTTGCCTTCATGCCCGCCGCGATCATCGGGCTGGCGGTGAAGGACACGATCGACATGATGCTCGAAAGCCCCACGGTGGTGGCCTGGGCGCTGGTGATCGGCGGGATCGCGATGCTGGGGCTGGAAAAGACCGTCCGCCCGGGCGAGGATAGCGGGGTCGCTGCAGTTCCGCTGAGCAAGGCGATCGGCATCGGCTTCATGCAATGCCTCGCCATGATTCCCGGCACCAGCCGTTCGGGCGCGACCATCCTGGGCGCGCTGGCGATGGGCGTGGGCCGCAAGACTGCCGCCGAATTCAGCTTCTTCCTTGCGGTGCCGACCATGCTCGGCGCGGCGACAGTGAAGATCCTGGCCGAGCCGGACAAGCTGCTTTCGGGCGGCGGGCTGATCGGCTGGGACCATATCGCGATCGGATTCGTGTCGGCATTCATCGTCGCGCTGGTGGTGATCCGCGCCTTCGTCGCCTATGTCAGCCGCTATGGCTTTGCGCCCTTTGCATGGTATCGCATCCTGCTGGGCGGCGCGGCGCTGGCATGGCTGGCGATGCGATGAATGGGGGCAGGCAGGAACCAATCGGCTCGCTGCCTGTTTTTCCAAGCAAACGCGGGCATTGGGTCCGTACGAGAGACTGGGGCCTTATGTCGGTTATCTGTCTTGTCCTGATTGGAGCGTTGATCGGCTGGCTGGCCGCGATCGTCACGCGTGTGGAAGACGTGCCGGGCATCCGGCGTGACCTTTTGCTGGGCGTCGCCGGGGCGCTTGTGGCCGGATTGCTCGCCAACAAGGGCGTGATGCTGGGCGGGCTCAGCTGGCTCGCGCTCGCCGCAGGGATATTCGGCGGCGTGCTGGTGCCGGCTGCCTATAAGATGATCGAAAAGCGCCGCTCGGCCTGAGCCGGGCTTTCCTTCCCGCCAATCAGACCGGTTTTGCGCCGCTGCCGCGCCCGCCGCGCAGCAGGTATTCCTGCGTGCCGCGATGGATCACATTGTCGACGTCGATCACTGCCGCATTGGCATAGGTGAAGGCCGGCGGCAGCGAGCGATAGAGGCGGTCGAAATCGCGCTCTACCGTCTGGCGGTAGAGGTCTTCGAAGCTCTCGATCACGAAATAGGTCGGCTGCAAATCGCTGATCACGTAATCGGTGCGCATCACCCGGTCGACATTGAGCATGATGCGGTTGGGGCTTTCCGCCTCGACCGAGAACACCGCTTCGGTCGGGCCCGACAATATGCCCGCGCCATAGGCACGGATATCGTCCGGCGCTTCCTCGATCAGCCCGAATTCGACCGTGTACCAGTAGAGCGCGCCAAGCGCCTTCAAGTGGTTGTAGCGCATCGCCTTCCACCCGGCACGGCCATATTCCTGCATATAGTCTGCGAAGACCGGATCGGTCAGCATCGGCACATGGCCGAACACGTCGTGGAAGACGTCAGGCTCCTGGATGTAGTCGAAAGTCTCGCGCGTGCGGATGAAATTGCCCGCGGGGAAACGGCGATTGGCCAAGTGCCAGAAGAACACGTGATCGGGGATCAGCATCGGCACGGGCACCACGCTCCAGCCGGTCAGCGCGCCCAGTTCCTCGCTCAGCTTGCCGAATTCGGGCACTCCGCCGCGCCCGAGGTCGAGCTTTTCCAGACCTTCCATGAATGCGGTGGCGGCGCGGCCGGGCAGGACCTGCATCTGGCGTGCGAACAGATCGTCCCACACGCGGTGGTCTTCCGAAGTGTAGTCGGTCTGCGCGGGCTCAAGCCAGTCAGCCCCGACATGCGCCGGCTTTTTGAGCGGCGCAGTAAAGACATCCGCCGGCAATTCGGGCAGGATCGAAAAGTCCTGCTTGGGTTCTGCGATCGTAGCCATAGTTACAATTGCAACTATATCATGGCGGGGTGCGATGTGCAAACGCCCGATAGGTTCGGGATTGGGGGTGTCGGTGGAGACGATCAAGCGCCAGCAGTATGAAGACCTGATCGAACCGCTCGAGGAAGAGCTGGTCGCCATGGCGCGCTGGGCCAAGGCCACCGGCGCGCGGATCGTGGTGCTGTTCGAAGGGCGCGACACCGCGGGCAAGGGCGGGGCGATCCGCGCGGTGAGCGAGCCGCTCAATCCGCGCCAGTGCCGGATCGTCGCGCTGTCCAAGCCGACCGAAGTGGAAGCGAGCCAATGGTATTTCCAGCGCTATGTCCCGCATTTGCCCAGCGCGGGCGAAATCGTGCTGTTCGACCGCAGCTGGTACAATCGCGCTGGCGTCGAACGGGTGATGGGCTTTGCCTCGGAGGCGCAGGTTGCGGGTTTTCTCGAGCATGCGCCGAAATTCGAACGGCAGCTGGTCGATGACGGCATCCTGCTGTTCAAATACTGGCTCGCGACCGACCAGGCGGAGCAGGAAGCGCGGCTGAGAGAACGGCTTGACGATCCGCTCAAGCGCTGGAAGCTTTCGCCAATCGATCTTGCCGCGCGCGAGAAATACCAGGCCTATACCGATGCGCGCGAAGCGATGCTTGCCGCGACGCATACCGAATGGGCGCCGTGGACGCTGGTCGATTTCAACGACCAGAAGCTTGGGCGGCTGACCCTGATCCGCGACTTGCTCGACCGGCTGCCCGATACGCATATCGCACCCGCGCCGCTCGATTTTCCCGCACTGGGGCACGAGCCGCTGAAAGAGGCCTATGGCGTGCTCAAACCAATCGCGGACTATCCTGTGCCGGACGCGAATTAGCCGGTAGCACTCGCTCTTACACACTGGCGACCGTCAGTTGCGAAGGTCCCGAACTCGTAGCCTTCGTCGGTCTTGCGCATCGCGAGGTGCAGCGGCTCGTCGACGATCGCCGGGCGCACCGCGCGGAAAGCGAAGGTCCCGATCGCGTGCTCACCCAGCTCGCGCGCTGCCATCTGCAGCAGCAGGCTCGCCATCAGCGGGCCATGGACCACCAGCCCGCGATAGCGCTCCACGTCGCGCGCATAGGGCAAATCGTAATGAATGCGGTGCGTGTTGAAGGTCAGCGCCGAATAGCGGAACAGCAGCCGCGGATCGGGCGTGATCATGCGATGTGCATCCCAGCCCGAAGGGTCGAACTGCCCCTCACCCGCCGGAGGCGGGCTGAGCGGGGCGTCGGCGGGCATGGCGTCGCGATAGACCAGAGTCTGCTTCTCGCGGATCGCAACTGCGCCGTCGGCGCTGGTGACATGCTCGACCTCGACGAAGCCGAGCTTGCCGGTCGAACCATCCTTCTCGGCAATCGACGCGATCCGGCTGGTGCGCTCTATCGCGGCGCCGACCCGGATGGGCGCGACGAAAGCGATGTCGCTTGCCGCCCACATGCGGCGCGGCAGCGGGATCGGCGGGAAAAAGCTCGCCGGGCTGTTGTCGCGGGCGGGGTGCCCGTCTTCGCCGAGCGCAGCTTGCGGCGCTTCGGGCGTGCACAGGCACAGATGGATGCCCTGCGGCATGATGCCGTCGGCCGGGGTTGCCAGGTCGAATGTCGCGCACCAGCGCCGCGCCAGTGCGGGGTCGAGCGTGTCGGACTGGACAAGCTCGCGCCCCAGCCAGGCGTCCCACTCGCCCATCGTTACGCCGCGCGCTCGAAGATCGCAGCGATGCCCTGTCCGCCGCCGATGCACATGGTCTCGAGGCCATAGCGCACCCCGCGCCGGTGCATTTCATGCGCCATGTCGGCAAGGATGCGCCCGCCGGTCGCGCCGATCGGGTGGCCGAGCGAAATGCCCGAGCCGTTTACGTTGAGCATGTCCATGCGGCTGTCGCCTTCCGACCAGCCCCAGCCTTTGAGCACCGCCAGCACCTGCGGGGCGAAAGCTTCGTTGAGTTCGACCAGGCCGATATCGTCCCAACCCATGCCGGTTCGCGAGAACAGCCGCTCGACCGCCGGAACCGGGCCGATGCCCATGCGGCTCGGGTCGCAGCCTGCCGGTGCCCAGCCGTGGAACCACAGCATGGGTTCGAGCCCGAGCTCGTCGAGCTTGTCTTCGGCCACGACCAGGCAGGCCGCCGCCGCGTCGTTCTGCTGGCTGGCGTTGCCCGCGGTCACTATGGCTTCGGGATCGCGCTTGAGGTCGATCGCGCGCAGGCTGCCGAGCGATTCCATGCTCGCGTCTGCGCGGTAGCCCTCGTCATGGTCGAACACCACCGGGTCTCCCTTACGCTGCGGGATCTCGACCGGAACGAGCTGTTCGGCGAATTTGCCCTCCTGCCATGCCGCCGCTGCATTGCGGTGGCTGCGTACGGCATAGGCGTCGGCGGCTTCGCGGCTGATGCCGTAATCCTTGGCGAGGTTTTCGGCAGTCTCAATCATGCCGGTGATCACGCCGAAACGCTCGATCGGCTGGCTCATCAGCCGCCCGCGCGTCAGGCGGTCGTGCAGAACCATGTCGCCCATGCGAACCCCGCCCCGCAGGTCAGTGGTGTAGTGTTCGACATTCGACATGCTTTCGCAGCCGCCCGCGACCACCACATCGGCCATGCCGGTTTCGACCATCATCGCGGCGGTCGCCACCGCCTGCACGCCCGAGCCGCAGCGCCGGTCGAGCTGGAAGCCGGGCACTTCGAGCGGCAGGCCCGCGGCGAGCCAGCTCCAGTGGCCGATCGCGGGTGCTTCGCCACTGCCATAGCCCTGGCTGAACACGACATCGTCGACCCGCGCAGGGTCGATCCCGCTGCGCTCTACCAGCGCCTTGAGGATCACGGCGCCCAATTGCCCGGCGTTAAGCGGGGCAAGCGAGCCCTGGAACCTGCCGACCGGGGTGCGGAGCGGCGATACGATGGCGGCGCGTCTGGTCATTTTTCTCAACTCCGTTCGCCCTGAGCTTGTCGAAGGGCGGTCCTTCATTCTTGCAGTCGGGCTGGAAGAAAACGCCGGGCTTCGACAAGCTCAGCCCGAACGGTTTCAGTTCCTGTCCGACAATGCCACGGTGCCGGCATCGATCAGCCGGCCGATCTCACCTGATGACAGCCCCAGCCTCTCGGCCAGGACTTCTTCGCTGTGCTGCCCCAGATAGGGGGCGGGTCTGGGGTCGCCGACCTGCTTTTCGGGCATGTGCGCAAAGCTGCGCGTTGCCGGATAGCCGAAGCCTGAGGGGTTGGCGGGCGAAGGGCCGAACAGCGGGTTGTCCGCCACCAGCACCGGATCGTTCGCGGCTTCGTGCATGGTGCGATAGCGCTCGAAAGTACAGCCTTGCCCGGCCAGCCGCGCAGCCAGGTCGGCATAATCGTGCCGTTCGGAAGCGGCCTGGAACAGGTCGAACAGCCGCTTGCGGTGAACGAAGCGGGGCGTGTCGCCATCGGCGAAGCGGACCCCTAACTCGGCTTCGAGTTCGGCGATCTCGTCAGCGACATCGAAGGCGGCGACCAGCCCGCTCCACTGCTTGGGCGTGAGCGCGGCGACCATGAAGCGCTGGCCGTCGCGGCTCCTGAAGTCGCGCCCGAAGGCGCCCCAGATCGCATTGCCCAGCCGCGGGCGGTCCGAACCCCGATAGAGCATTTCGGCGAGCGAGCCCGAATTGGCCATGGTCCCGATCGCGACATCGCCCAGCGGCACGCGCACTTCGCTACCTTCGCCGCTTGCGTCGCGATGGCGCAGCGCGGCCAGCAGCGCGAAAGCCGAATAGGCGCCGGTGATGAAATCCCATGCGGGCAGCACCTGGTTGACCGGCGGGGCCGTGGCCGGGTCCCACTCTTCCGGGCCGCACATCAGCGGGTATCCGCTGGCGGCGTTTACGGTGAAATCCATCGCTTGCCGCCCGTCGTGCCAGCCCATGATCCGCACGCTGACCATGTCCTGCCGGCGCGCCGCGAGCGCGGCATGGCTCATGAAGCTCTTCTTAGGCAGATTGGTGATGCACTGGCCGGTTTTCGCAGCGAGTTCGACCAGCAGTTCGCGCCCTTCGCCCGATTGCAGGTCGAGCGCGACCGACTTTTTCGCGCGGTTGAGGTTTTCCCAGCTGAGAGAGCGGCCTTCGCTGGTCAGCATGTAGCGGTTGTAGTCGAGCCCGCCCGCCTTGTGATCGACGCGGATCACTTCCGCGCCCATCTGCGCGCAATAGAGCCCGGCGGTGGGCGAGGCGACGAAGCTCGACACCTCGATGATCGATAGTCCCGAAAGCAGCTGGTACATTTGCGGTCCCTCAGCCGTGCTCAGCAGCCCACTCGCGCAGCATGTGCTTGGCGATTTGCAGCTGCAGGATCTGAGTGGTGCCTTCGTAGATGCGGTAGATGCGCGCATCGCGGAAGAAGCGCTCGGCGTCATATTCGGCGAGGTAGCCCGCGCCGCCATAGATCTGAACCACGCGGTCGACCACGCGGCCGCACATTTCCGAAGCGAACACCTTGAAGGCGGCGGCCTTGCGCAGGATGTTCTCGCCCGCATCGGCGCGCGCGGTCACATCGGCCATCATGCATTCGGCAGCGTAGATCTCGGTCTCGCTTTCTGCCAGCATCTGCTGGATCAGCTGGAAATTGGCGATGGGTTCGCCAAACGCCTTGCGCTCATTGGCATAGCGGATAGCGCTGTCGAGCGCGCGGCGGGCATAGCCGGTCGAGGCGGCGCCAACCGAGATGCGACCATTGTCGAGGCTCTTCATCGCAAAGATGAAACCCTTGCCGGTCTCGCCGCCCAGCAGCGCTTCGCCCGGGACATGGACGTCTTCCAGGATAATGTCGGCGATGTGGCTGCCCGACTGGCCCATCTTGTGATCGGCGCTGCCCACGGTTACGCCGGGGGCATCCATCGGGACCAGGAAAGCGCTGACATGCGCGTTCTTGGGCAGGTTTTCCTTTTCGGTGCGCGCCATGATCAGCCCGACATTCGCATGCGGCGCATTGGTGATGTAGCGCTTGGTGCCGTTGAGGATCCAGCCATTGCCCGAAGGATCGGGCTTGGCGAAGGTCTGCATCGCGGCGCTGTCCGATCCCGAGCCGGGTTCGGTCAGGCCGAAGCAGGCGATCTCGCCCGCGGCGATGCGCGGCCACCATTCGGCCTTCTGCGCTTCGGTCGCGCCGTTCTTGATCGCCGAATTGAACATGCCGACATTGATCGAGAAGATCGAGCGGAAGGCCGGCGCGGCATAGCTCATGCACTTCACCGTGCGCGCATATTGCGTGACGTTGAGACCGGCGCCGCCATATTCTTCCGGCACCGTCAGCCCGAACAGCCCCATGTCCTTCATCTCCTTGACGATGTCGTCAGGGATGCGGTCGTTGGCGATTACTTCCTTTTCCGCCGGGATCAGCCGCTCGCGTACATAGCGTTCGAGCTGGTCGATGAACTGTTCGAAGATTTCGGGGTCCATGCCGGTCTGCTGCATCGATCTGGTATCCTCTCGCTGTTGCCCAGCTGTGGTGGCGTTGGCTCGGTTTGGGCCTGCTCATCCAAGCGTGCGGTTCGACTGTCGCCTGCCCATTATGGCAGGAGTGTGCGCCCACTCCATAACGCCCGTGTCGAAAAGGAAAAGCGGACGAATCGCCGCCTGGCAATCCGTCCGCTCGTTCGTCCGTCAGCGCAAGCGGCGCTGCGCGTCTTATTCGGTGGCGTCGGCGGCGGTCCCGGCGGCAGCTTCCGCAGCGGCGGCGACATCGGCGGCGGCATCGGCGGCTTCGGTTGCGGTCTGTTCGCTCACGGCGGTTTCGTCGGTATTGGCGTCGGCGTCTTCCGCCGGAGCGTCAGTCACGCCTTCGAGCGCGGCATCCGCCGGCATTTCGACAGTGTCGGCCTCTGCGTCGATCGAGGCGTCGTCGGCACCGCCGCATGCAGCGAGCGCGAACGTGCCGGCCAGAGCGAACAGCAGCGTGGTCTTCTTCATTTCATTCTCTCCTGAAAATTTCCCGGCATCGGGCAAACACACGGTTCGATAACCCGTGAGGCCCGATCGTGCAATCGCGCTTGCAATTGCCACCGGATGATATAAATATGATATCATCATTTACGAGGTGGATTGCTATGACAATGGAACTCAAAGGGATGAAGACGAGCAGCGAAAGCGCGGCGCACAGCTATAATGGCTATGTCATGCTGATCGTGCTGACGCTGCTCGTGGTGCTCATAATCTGGTCGATCAGCGGCGGCGCTCCGCCCATGGGTGCGGAGAAGAGCGCCAAACTGCTGTTTGTCGGGCGGCTGCTGGGCGCGGTCTTCGGCATCCTGATCGTCGCATCGGGCTTCTTCATGATCCAGCCCAACCAGGCGGCGGTTATCACGCTGTTCGGCGAATATCGCGGGACCGAACGCCGCGAGGGTCTGCGCTGGGTGTGGCCGTGGATGATGCGCAAGAAGATTTCGGCGCGCGCGCACAACGTCCATTCGGAACGGGTCAAGATCAACGATTTGCGCGGCAACCCGATCGAGATCGCCTGCAATGTCGTGTGGCGCGTTTCGGACACCGCGCAAGCGGCCTTCGATGTCGACGACTATAAGGAATTCGTGAACATCCAGATCGAAGCGGGGCTGCGCACAGTTGGTGCGCGCCATCCCTATGACGACATGAGCGACGAGGACGAAACGACGCTGCGCGGCAGCGCCGATGTGGTCAATCGCGAGCTGTGCGAGGAACTGAACGACCGCCTGCGCGTGGCCGGGATCGTGGTCGACGAAGCGGGCCTGACGCACCTTGCCTATGCGCCTGAAATCGCCGGGGCCATGCTGCGTCGGCAGCAGGCCGATGCCGTGATCGCGGCGCGGCAAAAAGTGGTGCTGGGCGCAGTCGGCATGGTCGAGGACGCGCTGGGCAAGCTCGCTGCCGACGGCATCGTCGAGCTCGATGACGAGCGTAAGGCGACCATGGTTTCGAACCTGATGGTGGTGCTGTGCGGCGAGCGCGACGCCCAGCCGGTCGTCAACGCGGGATCGCTTTACTAAGCGAGGGAGCCTCGGCGCATGACGGGCGCAAGCAAAAAGGCCTTCGCTTTGCGGCTCGACCCGGCGGTGCACGCCGCGGTCGAGCGGCTGGCGGCGGCTGAATTGCGCAGCGCCAATGCCGAGATAGAAATCCTCCTGCGCGAAGCGCTCGCTCGCCGCGGCATCAAGGTAACCCCCAGCGACAAGCCGCGCCGTGGCAGGCCACCCAAGCCGGAAAGTTGATTCAGCTGGAGGCAGGGCTCACTTTAGCAAATGCCCCGATCGGTCGCGTTTTGTGGCGAGATAGCGCGCATTGTGCGGGCTTCTAGGCAGCTGATGCGGCAGTAAGCTATTCGCCTGCCGGACGATAGGCTATTTCATCGCCGTATTTTGAATCCCGCTTGCTGCCAAGCGTTACCACGACGGTTCCCAATCTGCGCTCTGTCGAGTTGGGGGTTATCATGCTGCCAGCAGGGGCCACGCCAGAGAACAACCTTTTGTCGACCTTTTGATCGTTTACGAACAGACCCGACGAACCGTCACTGTCGACAAGTATTCCTGCGCCCTCTCCGAGCTTGCTGTCCATGCCCATGACTACTCGATCAAGCTTGCCTTCCTTGTTCTTGATGAGGCCGAACCCGCCTCGCTCCAACCCATTCACATCAGCAAACGTGATCCCGTATTGGTTACCGATCCGCACGCCGTTGAGCGGGTCCGGAACCGGGCCACCAACAGCGACGCGATCATGACCGTTTTCATCAATCACGAGCATTCCAAAGACATCGTTGTCGAGCCCTGCCATCGGTGAAGTGTCGCCGCCCCGATAGAGCCACGAGAAGGACTCGTTGCGCTTTTCGAGATTGGTTCGCAGCCGTTCCGCCACCGTCGGTGCCGGCGCGCCAATCAGAATGCGCGCACGCCCTTCGCTGTCTTCAATTACGATACCTTTCGTTCGAATAACCTCATCCTGCGGCGCAGCAAATCCCGCCGCCAGAAGGACTATGAGCAAACAAGCGAGCACGGTCACCGCCAGCTTGAGATTACGAACTGAAGCTTGAAGTTGACTCGTTTCTGCTATTGTCATTTTCCGTGCCCAGATCAAGGATTGCCAAGCGATGAGAATGACAGGCTGCTGAGACAGATGCGATTGATTTGATGTACTAGTTTACAAAACCATGACTGCTCAGCAGCTGCCAGGTTCACTTGAGCAAATGCCCCGATCGGTCGCGCTTGGTGGCGAGATAGCGCGCATTGTGCGGGTTTTCGGGCAGCTGGTGCGGCACGCGCTCGGTTACTTCGATACCGGCGGCTTCAAGCGCCGCGACCTTCTTCGGATTGTTGGTCATCAGCCGCACCTTTCGCGCGCCGAGCAATACGAGCATGCGCGCTGCGGTGGGGAAATCGCGCGCTTCGTCGGGCAGGCCCAGCCGCTGGTTGGCTTCGACCGTGTCGAAGCCCTGATCCTGCAGGCGATAGGCGCGCAGCTTGTTGACGAGGCCGATCCCGCGCCCTTCCTGCCGCAGGTAGAGCAGCGCGCCCCAGCCGCCGCGCGCGGCCTCTTCGGCCACCGCCGCCAGCGCCGCATCGAGCTGCGGGCCGCAATCGCACTTGAGGCTGCCGAGAATGTCGCCGGTGAGGCATTCGGAATGGAGCCGCACCAGCGGAATGACATCGCCGCGCTGCGCGCCGATCACCAGCGCGACATGTTCGCGCGTGTCGTCGGCGCTGCGGAAAGCGACGATCTCGGCGGTGTCGCTGGCGCTGACGGGCAGATGCGCGCGGGTCGCGATCGACAGCTGCGCGCGGTCGGCCCAGTCGGCAAGGTCGCTTGCAGCGACCGGCACCGCTTCGCCCGCATTGTCGGGACCGACCAAAAACGCCGGCAAGATTCCCGCAATCCGCGCGAGTTCGAGCGCGGCTTCGGCCACTTCGCGCCAGTCGAGCGCTTCGGCCCGGTATGGGCCCTTGAACGGGTTGGCGAGATCGAGCGCCGGATCGGCCACTGCGCGCGCTTCGAGCAGCTTGAAAGGCTCGCCGCTGCGGATCAACACTGGGGCATGCGGCACGGCGGCTTCGCGCTGGTTGGCGAGCTTGAGCGTGGCGGCGCGCGCCGCCGAAATGAGCATAAGATCGGCGCTGGCGCCCGGTGCCGCGGCGGTTTCCACGGGCAGCAGCACCGGCCCGCCTTCGAACGCCAGCGGCCAGCCGTGGCGCAGCGCATCGATCGCCTGCGCGACCCGCCGCGAGGGCGAAGGCGCATGGCCCGTCAGAGGCTGAACTCCGTGATCAGCGGCACGTGGTCGCTCGGCTTTTCCCAGTCGCGCGCATCCTCGCGCAGCCGGTGGCCGCTTGCCTGCTGCGCCAGCTCGGCGCTGGCCCACATATGGTCGAGCCGCCGCCCGCGATCGTTCGCCTTCCAGTCCTTCGCGCGATAGCTCCACCAGCTGTAATAGCGCTCGGGATCGCGGATGAACTCGCGCCCGATATCGGTCCAGCCATGCGCGTCCTTGAAGCGCTGCAAGGTATCGACCTCGAGCGGCGTGTGGCTGACGACATTGAGCAGCTGCTTGTGGTTCCACACGTCGCTTTCGAGCGGGGCGATGTTGAAATCGCCGACGATCACCGTGGGTCGGTCGAGCTTGTCGGCCCAGCGCGTCATCCGCTCGAGGAAATCGAGCTTCTGCCCGAACTTGGGGTTGATGCTGCGGTCTGGCTCGTCGCCCCCGGCGGGGATGTAGACGTTCTCGACCACGATTCCCTGGCCCGGGCCAAGCAGCTCCACCCCGACATGGCGCGCTTCGCCATTGTCCTGCCAGTCGTGCCGGGAGAATTCGCGCAGCGGGATGCGGCTCACGGTTGCGACGCCGTGATAGCCCTTCTGCCCGTGCACCGCCTGATGCTCGTAACCCAGCGCCGCCAGCGCCTCGGCAGGGAACTGGTGCTCCTGGCACTTGATCTCCTGCAGGCACAGCACATCGGGCGCCTCTTCCTTGAGAAAACGTTCGACGATCGGCAGCCGCAGCCGCACCGAATTGATGTTCCAGGTAGCGATAGAAACCATGGCGGGGGGCTTAGGATGAGCGCGCAGGAAAATCCACCGCCCTCATGTAGCGAAGCGGTAGGGCGCAAAATCAACCTTTCGCTTTCCCGTCACATTGTTTGCGGATAGCGAGCGCTGGCAATTAGGAGATTCTGCCATGATCCGCGCGCGTCGCACGCTCACTTTCGCTGCCTTGTTGGCCCTTCCGCTGGCCGCCTGCACCACTGCGGCCGCATCGCAAGCGCCGGTGGTGAGCGCTTCCGCACCGGCGACCGTACAGGCCGAGCCCAAGGCGAAGAACGTGATCCTGTTCATCGGCGACGGCATGGGCATCTCCACCATCACCGCCGCGCGCATCTATGCCGGGCAGAAGCATGGCCAGACCGGCGAGGAATATGTGCTGCCGTTCGAGCGGTTCCAGAACGTCGCGCTGGTCAAGACCTACAACACCAATGCGCAGGTGCCCGACAGCGCGGGCACGGCCAGCGCCATGCACACCGGGATCAAGACGCGGATCGGCATGCTCGGGGTCGGCCCCGAAACGCCGCACAGCGATTGCCCTGCCGCGCTGGCGCATCGCCTGCCGACTTTGGGCGAACAGGCGAAGGAGCGCGGGCTTGCGCTGGGGATCGTCAGCACCGCGCGCATCACCCATGCGACGCCTGCGGCGGTCTATGCGCATGTGCCCAACCGCGATTGGGAAGCCGATGCCGCCATGCCCGCCGAAGCGCGCGAACAAGGCTGCACGGACATCGCTTCGCAGCTGGTGTCGAAGGATTTCGACTTGGCGCTGGGCGGCGGGCGCGGCGCCTTCTTCGGCAAGGACAAGCGCGGGATGCGGCTCGACGCCGGTGCAGACCTGCCCGCAGCATGGGTGGCGCGCAGCGGCGGCACCTATGTCGAGACTGCGGCGCAGCTGGCTGCCGCGCCCGAAGGCAAGCCGGTGCTCGGCCTCTTTTCGCCGAGCCACATGACTTACACCGTCGACCGCGCCGCGGATTCGACCGAGCCGACGCTGACCGAGATGACCGCCACGGCGATCTCGCGCCTCGATGGCGATCCGCAGGGCTATTATTTGATGGTCGAATCGGGGCGGATCGACCACGGCCACCACGCCGGGCAGGCCGGATATGCGCTGGAAGAAGCGGTCGAATTCGCCAATGCGATCCAATATGCGATCGAGCACACCGATCCGGCGGAAACGCTGATCCTGGTGACAGCCGACCACAGCCACGTCTTCACCATGTCGGGCTATCCGCGCCGGGGCAACGACATCCTCGGCTATGTCCATTCGCCCGCTGGCGGCGAAGGCGCGGGCGGCGCTGACGACGGCCCCGCGCTGGCCGAAGACGGCAAGCCTTACACCACGCTCGGCTATGGCAACGGTCCCGGATCGATCGCGGGAATGGCCGAACGCCCGATGCCCGAAACCGGGGTGAAGGCGCACCAGCAGGCGACTATCCCGCTCGGCAGCGAAACCCATGGCGGCGAGGATGTGGCGCTGTACGGGCAGGGCCCGGGTTCCGAGCGCGTGCGCGGCGTGATCGAGCAGAATTTGATCTACGACATCATCGTCAAGGCGCTCGGCTGGAAGGATTGAACAGCACAGCGCTGTTTGATGGCACGAAACGGGCTGGCGCAGCCGGACCGCAAGGCCGACCGGCCGTCCGCAGCGGCGCGGACCTGTCCGCAAGCCGCGAGGAAATCGCGCTCGCGGACGCGAGTGCGGAATACAAGAAGTGCAAACAAAAAACCCTCGTGCCGGGGGCATTGGCACGAGGGTTCATTTGAGCGTTCGTCACGCTTGTACAAGGCATCCTTGCGGAAGGTTCGGGCAACAGGGGGGAAACCCGCCTTCGCTCGCCTTGCAAATGCAAGCTACTCCTGTTCGGCTTTCGCGTAAATGAATGGAACGCGACATTTTGTCGCATTCCTACAACCGCAGGGGGTCGAAGCGTTCAGCGCGGGCGACGAGACGACTGGCGCGGATCCTTGAAGGTGAACGCGCTGTCAGCCACTCCGACTCCGTAGCGGTGGTTGCGCAGCCGCACGGTGGTGCGCTGGTTCTGCGCATCGAGCGCCACCCAGGTATTGAGCTCGAGCCCGCCCGGTGCACCGGCGTCACGCACGAAGATCATCGTGATCATGCCGAATTCGGGCCGCTTGGGGTCGCGCACTTCGATGCTGATCACGTCGGGATTGCCGGTCGGTATCAATTTGCCGAAGCGCGAGATATCGCGAGTGGGATCGAGCAGCGCGCCCAGCGGCGAATTGCGGATCGGCCAGCGCTGGACCTGGTTGACCTCGTAATCGACGAGGTAGAGCGACCGCCCGTTCGACACGACCAGCAGCGGGATGCTCTTTTCATATTCGAAGCGAATCTTGCCGCCCTGCTTGAGCGTCATCACGCCGCTTGCGACCTGCCCCATCCGGTCGGTTTGCGAGAAATCGGCCTGCATGGTCGAAATCGAGCGCAGCGCGCTCACCGCGCGGTCGAGATCGCCTTCGGCGGCTTCGAGCTTCTGCTGGGGGGCGAACAGCGCGGCGGCTGGAGCGGCAACAAGCAAAGCGGCCGCTAGCGCGTTGCGCAGCGGCCGTGCCTTGATCGGGAAGGATTTGGTCATCATGCCTCGCCTGTTAGCCGCGAAGCATTGAACCGTCACTGAACTTCGGGCGCACCCGAAATCCATGCCAGATCACTTGATCTTGGCTTCCTTGAACTCGACGTGCTTGCGCACGACCGGGTCATACTTGCGGAAGGTCATCTTCTCGGTGATGTTCCGCGGGTTCTTCTTCGTGACATAGAAGAAGCCGGTGTCGGCGGTCGAGACCAGCCGGATCTTGACGGTTGCGGGCTTCGCCATGGCGTATTCCTAAGATCGAATGGGGGCCGTTGGGCCAAAAAACAACAGGCGACGCGCACAGCGCCGCCTCTTCGCGGCGCGCATTTGCCGATTCACGGGCAAAAGTCAAGCTGGGACAGCGCTCACCAGTCGTTGCGCGTCACCTTGCCGCGACTGGCCTTCACCGCGCCGCGCGCCTTCTTGGTCTTGAGCCGTTCGACCTTGCCCACACGGTTGAGCCGGCTCTTGGCGCGCTTCTTGGGCACGCGCTGCGCTTCTTCGAGCAGCTGCGCCAGCTTTTCGCGCGCTTCGGCCCGATTCGCTTCCTGTGTGCGGTGTTCCTTGGCGGTGACGAGCAGGTCACCCGAGAGGGTGAACCTGCTGCCCGCGACCTGCCGCAGCCGCGCGAAGACCTCGGGCGACAGGCGCAGCTTGTAGGCGTTGACCCGCAGCTGCACTTCGGTCGCGACCTTGTTGGCGTTCTGCCCGCCCGGCCCGCTTCCGGCGAGGAAGCTTTCCTCGGCCAGCGCCAGCGCGCGTTCGATCAGGCCGGGATCGCCCATTGTTCCACCGGGGGAATGCCGAAAGCGGCGAAATCGGCAGGCAGCGGGCTCGCCGCGACGATCGGCGTCTTGCCTGCGCGCTGCACCTCAAGGGTCGAGGCATGCAGCATGGTGCGGCGGCAGCGCGGATCGGGCTTGCCGTAAACCGGGTCGCCCACCAGCGGGAAGCCGAGCCCTGAAGCAGCATGAACGCGGATCTGGTGGGTCCGGCCCGTCACCGGACGGAACTCGACCAGCGTCACGCCGTCGCCTACCCACAGCCGCCGCCAGTCGGTAATCGAAGGCTTGCCTTTCTTCGCCGGAATCATGCGCCAGCCTTTCTCCTTCGAGCTGATCTTGGACAGCGCCAGCTCGATCCGGCCTTCCGCCTCATTCAGCTCGCCGGCGACGAGGCCAAGGTAGGTCTTGGCCACCGCACGCTCCTCGAAAGCGCGCGAAAACCGCGCCAGCGCCTTCGGGTTGCGTGCCAGCAGCAGGCAGCCGCTGGTGTCGGTGTCGAGCCGATGGACCGGCACGGGCGCGCGCTGGAAACCCAGCTTGAGCTGGTCGAGATGGTCTTCGAGCGAAGGCCCGCCCTTGCGCGGGCGCTCGATCGGCAGCCCGCCGGGCTTGTCGATCACCAGCGCTTCGCCGTCTTCGTAAACAATGTCGATTTTCATATCAGTTGTGCCTTGACCAGCCCGCGCACTGCGTTGCCGAGCAGGAATCCGTTCGCGAGGTCGTCCAGCGTCAGCTCGGCTTCGCGCGCCTTGCCCGCTTCGATCAGCGAGCGGCGCAGCACGCCCGGCAGCAGGCCGAGCTGCAGCGGCGGCGTGAGCAGCATTCCGTCGCGTTCCAAGAAGACGCTAGTGAAGCTGCCTTCGGTGACGAAACCGTCAGGGTGCACCAGCAGCGCTTCGTCCGCACCTTCGCCATGCGCGGCGGCGAGCGCTTCGGCATAGAAGCCGCGATCGCTGGTCTTGTGGCGCAGGCGCCAGTCGCGCGGATCGACCGGCAGCGGGAGGGCGATGCAGCACAAGGGCGCTTCCGGAGGAGCGGGGGGCGGCCCGGCTTCGAGCGCCAGCGCGCCGCGGCGCGATGCGAGCAGCCGCACCTTGCTGCGGGTTTCGAGGTTGAAGCACAGCGCCTGGATCTGGTTGCGTGCCGCATGGCGATCGAAGGAGAAGCCCAATTCGTGTGCCGAGGCCTTGATCCGCTCCAGATGCAGTTCGAGCAGGTCGATCCCGCTCTCGGGATCGAACAGCATGGTCTCGATCAAATCGCAATCGGCGACATGCTGGTCGGGCGTCGCGCGGCGCAGGAAGCCCGCCTTCACTTCGCATTCGCGCCGTTCGGCCATGGCTTCGCTGTCGGCGACGATGGCCGATCCGACCCCCATCACCGCGCGCCCGCGATTGTTCTCTTCAGGGGTCAGCCGCAGCGTGCGGATGGCGACGTTGAAGGCGGCATCGCCATTCGGGTCGATCCGGCCGATCGCTCCGCAATAGGGGCCGCGCGCATCGCGCTCGACCTCGCCGATCAGTTCCATCGCGCGGATCTTGGGTGCGCCGGTGATCGAGCCGCAGGGGAAGATCGCGCGGACGAGGTCCACCGCGCCCTTGCCCGGCTGCAGCCGGGCGCGCACGGTCGAAACCATCTGGTGCACGGTGGGATAGCTTTCGACCGTGAAGGGCGCATCGACCCGGACGCTGCCCGCTTCGGCGACGCGCGACAGATCGTTGCGCATCAGGTCCACGATCATCAAATTCTCGGCCCGGTCCTTCACCGAACCCGCGAGTTCATCGACCAGCGCGCGGTCGGCCTCTTCGGTGGCGCCGCGCGGGCGCGTGCCCTTCATCGGCTTGGCTTTCGCTTCATCGCCCCTGAGCGAGACGAACAGCTCGGGCGAAAGGCTCAGCAGCCAGTGCGACCCGTCGAACAGCAGCCCGCCATAGCCGGCCTCGGCCGCGGGGCGCAGAGCGGCGTAAAGTGCCAGCGGATCGCCGCGATAGGACCCGGCGAGCTGGTAGGTGAGGTTGACCTGGTAGATGTCGCCCGCACGGATCGCTTCCTGCAGATGGTCGAAGGCTGCGGCATAGCCACCGGTCGAAAGTTGCGGCTCCATCGGGCCGATCGAGGCTTCGCCTTCTGCCCGCTCCGCGAGCCATGCAGGCACATCGGCGGCAGGGATTTCCTGCGGGTCGTCGAACAGGCCGAGCCACACCAGCGGGCCCGCAGCTCCGCTGCGCGCATCGGCCAGCGCCGCCAGCTTCGGTTCGAGCGCAAGCCCGGCTTCATAGGCGATATAGCCCGCCAGCGTGCCGCCGCTTTCCTGCCGTGCGGCATCGGCGGCGGCGAGCGCTTCAGCGACGTCCCCCGCGAGCTGCGCCACGAAGACCTGGCGCGGGTTCTCGAACAAATGCGCAGGTGCGGCGCCGTGCGCGCGCGCGTCGTCGAGCAGGATGAAGGGAGCGGGTTGGCCCATGCGCCCTGCCTTACCGCATTCGCGCGACAAGTCGAGCACTTGACCGCGCCACCTGCGCTGCTCCACACATGGCCTCCAACTCGAGACCACAAGGACGCCAGCCACGCCCATGAGCACCATCTTCATCGGTCTCGCCGACAATGGCGAAATGCAATATCTCGACCTCGCGCGCGCCAACCGCCACGGGCTGATCGCGGGGGCCACTGGCACCGGCAAGACAGTGACGCTGCAGGGGCTGGCGGAAAGCTTTTCGGCAGAAGGCGTGCCGGTGTTCGTGGCCGATGTGAAAGGCGATTTGTCGGGCATCGCCATGCCCGGTTCGCCCACGTTCAAGCATGCCGACAAGCTGGAATCGCGCGCGAAGGAACTGGGCATGGACGACTATGCCTATTCGGACAATCCGGTGATGTTCTGGGACCTCTATGGCGAACAGGGCCACCCGATCCGCACCACCATTTCCGAAATGGGGCCACTGCTGCTCTCGCGGCTGCTCGATCTCAACGAAACGCAGGAAGGCGTGTTGCAGATCGTGTTCCGTCATGCCGACGAGAACGGGCTGCTGCTGCTCGATTTCGGCGATTTGCAATCGGTGCTCGCCTGGGCGGCGGAGAATGCCAAGGAGCTTTCGGGCACATATGGCAATGTCACCAAGCCGACAGTCGGCACGATCCAGCGCCAGCTGCTGAGCTTCGAGGCGCAGGGGGCGGACCTGTTCTTCGGCGAGCCCGCGCTCGAGATCGACGATTTCCTGAAAGTGGACGAGCAGGGGCGCGGCTATGTCAATGTGCTCGCCGCCGACAAGCTGATGCGCAGCCCCAAGCTCTACGCCACTTTCCTGCTGTGGCTGCTCGCCGAACTGTTCGAGACGCTGCCCGAAGTGGGCGACCCGGAAAAGCCCAAGCTGGTGTTCTTCTTCGACGAGGCTCACCTGCTGTTCGACGATGCGCCCAAGGCGCTGCAGGACAAGATCGAACAGGTTGTGCGCCTGATCCGTTCGAAAGGCGTGGGCGTCTATTTCGTCACGCAGAACCCGATCGACATACCGGAAGAAGTGGCGGGCCAGCTTGGCAACAGGGTGCAGCACGCCTTGCGCGCCTTTACCCCGAGGGACCAGCGCGCGATCAAGGCCGCCGCCGAAACCTTCCGTATCAACCCCAGGCTCAACGTCGCCGAAGCGATCACCGAGCTCAAGGTGGGTGAAGCGCTGGTCTCTACGCTCGATGGCGACGGTGCGCCCACCGTGGTGCAACGCACGCTGGTGAAGCCGCCGCGCAGCCGGCTGGGGCCGGTGACGCCGAAGGAGCGCGCGATCATCCAGTCGGTCAGCCCGCTCGACGGCAAATACGACCAGCTGGTCGACCGCGAGAGCGCGGAGGAAGTGCTGGCGCAGAAGGCGCTCGATGCCGCGTCCACCGCTGACGAAGTGGCGGAAAAGGGCGTGGAGGAAGTCGGCAAGCGCAGCCGCAAGACCACTTCGATCTGGGAAAAGGCGGGCAAGCGCGCGATGGGCGCCGCAGCGGGCAGCGCGGCGTCGATCGCGGCGGCGGCGGTGCTGGGCAAGAAATCGCGCGCCAACCCGATGAAGTCGGCCGCGACTTCGGCGGCGGGTGCGATCGCGACCGAGTTCGGCGGGAGCATCGCCGGGCGCTTCGTGCGCAATTTGATCGGCGGGCTGATGCGCTGAAGGGAGCCGTGCGATGTGGAAGGTCTACGGCTCGCGGGTTTCCTATTACACCGGCAAGCTCGAAGCCTATCTGCGCTACAAGGGCATACCCTACCAATCGTTGCCCACGCCCTATGGCGAAAGCCGTATGCTGGTCGAAAAGGTTGGCGCGGTGCAGATGCCGATCGTCGAGCGCGACGACGGGCGCTGGATGTCAGACACCACGCCGATACTGCTGCAGCTTGAGCGCGAGCGGCCCGAGCCAGCGATCCTGCCCGGCGACCCGGTGGTCGGCTTCATTGCGCGCCTGATCGAGGATTTTGGCGACGAATGGCTGTGGCGCCCCGCGATGCATTATCGCTGGAGCTATCCCTATGACCGGCTGCTGATCTCGAACATATTGGTCGACGAAGTAGGCGGCTTCATCAAGGCGCCGCGCTGGCTCAAGCGGCGGCGGATCGCGCATCGCCAGTTCACCAATTTCGTCGTGAAAGACGGGGTGAATGACGCCACTCGCGCGCATGTCGATGCGACCTATCTTGCGGCGCTCGACGCGATGTCGGCCATGCTGGCCAACCGGCCATACCTGCTGGGCGATGCGCCGTCGCTGGCGGATTTCGGGATGATGGGGCCGATGTTCCGCCATTTCGGGCAGGACCCGACCCCGGCGGAGATCATGCGCAATCGCGCGCCGCTGGTGTTCGAATGGGTCGCGCGGATGTGGAATGCGGACGGTGTTTCGCAGCCGTATTTCGTCGATGCGGTGCCCAATGATGCTGCCGCGCTGCTGCGCGAGATCTGCGAGACGCATCTTGTCCAGTATCGCGAGAATGCGGCGGCCTATGCGCGCGGCGACACGCATTTCGCGATGACAGTGCAAGGCGTCCATTACGCGAAGCTGCCCGTGTCGCGCTATCGGCTGTGGTGCCTCGAACAGTTGCGGGCGGGTTTTGCCGCACTGGATGCACAGGCGCAGGAGCGGGTCCGCGCCCTGCTGCCGCATCATGACGCTGCGATCCTTTGGGAAGGCGAGGTCACCGCTTCGGGCTTCAATGAAGACGATCACTTGCCGTTCGGCAAGGCGATCAACGTCTATGGGCAGGGAACCCCGCCCTAGCGCAGCGGCAGGCGGATTTCCGCGCGGAGCCCGCCTTCGGGCCGATTGGCGAGGACCAGCGAACCGCCGTGCTGTTCGGCGATTGCGCGCGACAGCGTAAGTCCCAGCCCCGCGCCACCGGTGGCGCGGTTGCGGCTTGCGTCGCCGCGCGCGAATGGCTCCATCATCGCTTCCATCAGGTCCTCGGGAATTCCCGGCCCGTCGTCGTCGATGCGGATCGTGGCAGAAACAGGCCCCTGCAAGATTGCGACCCGCGCCCCGCCACCATAGCGCAGCGCATTGTCGATTAGATTACGGATCGCGCGGCGCAACAGTGTAGCGCGCAGCGGCAGCGCAATGCGCGGAGTTTCGCCCAGGCTGACCGGCTCGCCCAAATCCTCATATTCGCCGACCACTGACGCGACCAGCGCGGACAAGTCGGTCCGCTCGCTGGCTTCGCCGGACCTACCCAGTCGCGCCAGTTCGAGGATGTCGTCGAGCGTGCGGGTGATGTCTTCGATGCTTTGCGCCATGCGCGCGCGCTGCGTTTCGTCCGGCACACTTTCGATCCGCACGCGGAGCGCGGCGAGCGGAGTCTTGAGGTCATGCCCGATCGCGCCAAGCATCACGTCCTTCTCGTCGAGCAGCGCGAGGATGCGGGTTTCCATCGCATTATGCGCGGCAATCAGCCGGCGCATGTCGTCCGGCCCGCGCTCTTCGAGTAATGGCGCACGTTCGGGCTTGTTCGAGAAATGGCTGACCCGGTCGGTGAGTTCGGCGAGCGGGCGGGTCATGCGCCGCAGCACCACGAACAGCAGCGTGAACAGGACCGTGAAGATCACCAGCGTCTGGAGCAGGATCGAACCGATCATGCCGCGCGCGCGGGGAGGGAGCGGCTGGCGCACCACAGCCCATCCGCTGCCGTCGGCGCGCTCGATCCCGGCCACCAGGATCTGGCGTTCGCGCCAGTCGCGCGGGCCAAGCCGACGCTGCATGCGCGGCCGCTCCGCCACCAGCGGATCCGCGCCCGCGAGCCGGATGGTGATCGCGATGTCGAGCGGAGTGAGGCCCTGCCCAGCCAGCACTTCGGCCAGCGCCTCTTCATAGCGCGGCAGGCGCTGTTCGCCGGGCAGCAGGGGTGAAACGTCGCTTCGTTCGATCCCGTCGCGCCTCATACGCGCCATGCGGCGCGGCGGCAGGCCGCGCTCTGCCCGCATGGCCGCGCGCATCGCTTCGCGTTCGGCGGAGCGCTTGTCTTCAGTGATCAGGCGCAGCGCGATCTCGTTGATCGCGGTCGCATCGCGGCGTTGCTCGGCTGCGCGGTAGAGCAGCACGCCCGAGATTGCCTGGCCCACCAGCAGGCCGAGCGCGAGCACCAGCATGACCTGCCCCAGCAGGCTGCTCGGCAGCAGGCGGCGGGGATCGAGCCGCGCCATCATTCGTTCGGCCCGATCCGCGCGACGTCGGCGGCGAAGCGATAGCCGCCACCGCGCACGGTCAGGATCAGCTGCGGGTTGCGGCTGTCGACTTCGATCTTGCGGCGCAGGCGGCTGATCTGGTTGTCGACCGCGCGATCGAACAGATGTGCCTCGCGGCCCTGCACCATGTCGAGCAGGCGGTCGCGGTCGAGCACTTCGCGCGGGAAATCGAGGAAAGAGCGGAGCATGCGGAATTCGGCGGTAGAGATCGGCACCAGCGTGCCTTGCGGGTCGGTGAGGCGGCGCTTGAGCGGATCGAGCCGCCAGCCTTCGAACTGGTAGTGCCAATCCTCGATGCCGGTGGGGGCGGGCCCTCGCCCCGCGCGGCGCAGCACCGAACGGATGCGGGCGACCAGTTCGCGCGGCTCGAACGGCTTCACGATATAATCGTCGGCGCCCATTTCGAGCCCGACGATACGGTCCATCGCTTCTCCGCGCGCGGTGAGCAGGATCACGGGAACCTGGCGGGTTTCGACCAAATGGCGAGTAAGCGAGAGCCCGTCTTCGCCCGGCATCATGATGTCGAGCAGCACCAGATCGGGATGCTCGCGCGCCAGCTCGCTGCGCGCCAGCGCGGCGTTTTCGGCCTGGCGAACGCTGAACCCCTGGCCGGTGAGATACTCGGCCAGGGGTTCGCGCAGGGTCGGTTCGTCATCGACCAGCAGCAGTTTGATGGGCGCGTCTTGCGTCATGCCCCGCCACCTTGCCGCACTAGCCGCCCCTGCTCAACCGGAAGTGACGGCTGGCTCAGTCGGCCGGACGCTGCTGGCGGCGTTCCTGCATGCGGGCACGCATCGCTTCGTGCGCGGCCTTGCGTTCTTCGGCCGTGATCCCGCCCGAACCGTCCGCATCCATGCGCGCGAAACGCTTGGCAGCTGCGGCTTCGAATTCGGCGCGGGTGATTGACTTGTCGCCATCGGTGTCTGCGCCGCGCAACATCATGCCGAGGCCGCCCGGGCCACGACGTCCGCCGGGGCCACGCATCTCGCCATCGGGGCGCTTGCCGCCACGTTCCGCCATTTTGGCGCGGCGTTCGCCCATTTTGGCGGCGCGCGCTTCGCGTGCAGCCTTGAGTTCGGCCTGGCTCAGTTCGCCATTGCCGTCGGTATCCATCTTGGCGAAACGCTGCGCCTGGCGCGCTTCGCGATCGGCCTTGTTGAGCAGGCCGTCGCCATTGAGGTCCATCCGGTCGAACATCTTGCCGACCTGGGCATTGTGTTCGGCCAGCGTCACGATGCCGTCGCCGTCGGCGTCGGGATTGGCGCCGCGCTTGCCGCCGTGGTGGTCGGCATGGGCGATCGTTGCGCCGCCGAGCGCGAGCGCTGCAGCCGAGAGAGTGAGAGTGAACTTACGCATAATCCTTGCTCCTGCGGTTTTCAGGGGAGCTGCGAAGGGCCCGCCCGGCCACCAAGGGGGAGGAAGAGGCCGTGAAATCGGGACAGAAGCCCTTCGCAACTCACCCTGCCGTTCTAACCCCGCTGTGTCGCAGGATTATGCCGGATTTGCGCGAGTTTGTCGCGGTTTGTATTGCGCTGCACGCGGCGTTCACCCGCGCGCAAGCCCGGAGCGGTCGCTAGGCGTCCGCCATGCAGAAAGCATTGAGCTTGTTGCCGTCGGGGTCGCGGAAATAGCCGGCGTAGAACACCTTGCCATTGGCGTCGGCGTCACCGCGCGGGCCGGGCGCGCCTTCATCGCTGCCGCCATGCGCCATCGCGATATCATACAGCCGGTGGACCTGCGCGGTGTCGTTCGCCTGGATCGCAACCATGGTGCCATTGCCGACGGTGGCTTCCTTGCCATCGAAGGGCTTGGTCGCAGCGATCCCGGCGCCGCCGTCCCACGTGCCCCAGGCGATGAAGCTGTCGAATTCCATCATCCGCCCGACGCCCATTTCCGCCGCGATCGCATCGTAGAAGCGCGCCGCCAGCGCCAAATCATTGGTGCCCAGCGTGACATATCCAATCATGCATCTTCTCCCATTCGCGCCGCGCCGATCGCGACTCGCCGAATGGAACATTACGGGAACACACGAATTCCTACAAGCGGAATCCCCGCCCCGGCAGAGCTAGAGCTGGGCGCAATGCCGTTCGAGCCACGCCAGATCCTCGCCTTCGAGCTGCGGTGCAAGGATCGCGCGGACCTGCGCATGGTAGTCGTTCCACCAGGCGATCTCGGTTTCAGTCAGCAGGCCCTTTTCGACCAACGTCCGGTCGATCGGCACGAAAGTGAGCGTCTCGAAGCCGAGATAGTCGCCTTCCGCGCCCTCGATCGTGCGCTTCTCGACCAGCACCAAATTCTCGATCCGGATGCCGAAATGGCCCTGCTTGTAATAGCCCGGCTCGTTCGACAGGATCATGCCGGCGAACAATTCCTGATCGGTGCCCGCCTGCCCGCCCGAAGGCTTGGCGATCCGCTGCGGCCCTTCGTGCACCGACAGGAAGCTGCCCACGCCGTGGCCGGTGCCGTGGGCATAATCGACCCCGGCTTCCCACAGATACTGCCGCGCGAAACCGTCAAGCTGCCCGCCGCTGGTCCCCTGCGGGAACACTGCGCGCGCGATCTGGATATGGCCCTTGAGTACGCGGGTGTAGCGGTCTTTCATCTCCGCCGTCGGCTCGCCCGGGCCGATCCACACCGTGCGAGTGATGTCAGTGGTGCCCGCTGGGTACTGCCCGCCCGAATCGACGAGGTAGATGCTAGAAGGCGGGATCGGGATATTGCTGTCTTCATCCACCTTGTAATGCGGCAGAGCGGCGTGCGGCCCGGCAGCCGAGATCGTGTCAAACGACAGGTCCCTGAGGTTGCCCAGTTCCTCGCGGAACTCGCGCAGCTTGGCAGCGGCGGCCAGCTCGTCGACTTCGCCCGAAGGGGCGGTTTCCTCGATCCAGCGCAGGAAGCGGGCCACTGCCGCGCCGTCGCGCGCTTGCGCGTCGCGCTGTCCCTGCTGTTCGACCGGGTTCTTGATCGCGCGCGGCAGGATGGTGGGGTCGCGCTCGAAGCTCACCGTCGCGCCGCCCGCTTCGAGCAGCTGCGCGATCGCGTCGACGCCGTAATTGGGATCGACCGCCACGCTTTTGCCCTTCATCGCGCCTAAAGCCGAAGCGAAGCTGCTGCGTTCGCGCACCGAAACCGCATTGCCGAGATGCTGCGCCAGTTCGGGCGTGACCTTCTCCGAAGCGATGAACAGTTCCGCCGTGCCGTCGGCATGGGCGACGACATAGCTCAGCGCCACCGGCGTATGCGACACATCGGCGCCGCGGATATTGAGCAGCCAAGCGACGGAATCGAGCGCCGAGATCACTGCCGCATCATGCCCTTCGCGCTTGAGCCAGTCGGCGATTTCAGCGCGCTTTTCCGACGAGCTGCGCCCGGCGAGCGCATTGTCCTGCACGATCGCGGGCGCGGGAGAGGGTTCGGGCTGGTCCTGCCACACCGCGTCGATCGGGTTGCTGTCGACCGCGACCAGTTCGGCCCCGGCCTTGGCGGCAGCCTTGGCGGTGGCTTGCGCCCACTGGCGGCTGTGCAGCCACGGGTCGTAGCCGATCCGCGCACCCTGCTGCGCCTGCTCGCCGATCCAGCCGCCGATCGTATCCTTAGGCACCGAGCGGTATTCGAACAGCTTTTCGTCGACCTGGTCGCGCACTTGCACGGTGTAGCGCCCGTCAACGAAGATCGCCGCCTTGTCGAGCATAACGACCGCACTGCCGGCCGATCCGCCGAAGCCGGTGAGCCATTGCAGCCGCTGGGCATAGGCGCCGACATATTCGCTCATATGTTCGTCGGAAATCGGCACGATGAAGCCGTCGAGCCCGCGGCGCTTGAGTTCCTGACGAAGCGCGGCGAGGCGGGCTTCATGGGTCTGCATAAGCATTTGATCGATCCTGCATTGGCGGTGCTTGGCGCTTGCGGCAAGCACGCAGTCCTCTAAATGACCTCCACATAGTCTCCCCGCGCGACTGATACCAGCCGCGTCGGGCCGCAAGGAAGGAAGCCGACCACGTGACCATCGGTAATTTCGCGTCGACCGCACTCGCGGCCTGCCTGGCAATCGCACCGCTGGCCGCACCGGCCGCCGCCACCAATGAGGACAATGAAACAGTGACCACCAAGGCCCCGACCTCTCCGCCGGTCGCCGAGAAGCGCGAGCACAGCTACACAAATCACGGCATCACGCTGACCGATCCTTATCACTGGCTGCGCGACAAGTCCTATCCCACGGTCGAT
The DNA here is from genome assembly GCF_052683155.1 of Altererythrobacter sp. Z27. NCBI lineage: Bacteria > Pseudomonadati > Pseudomonadota > Alphaproteobacteria > Sphingomonadales > Erythrobacteraceae > Altererythrobacter > Altererythrobacter sp. Z27. Next base: position 2,222,601 of record NZ_JBQYMC010000001.1, read on the forward strand.
GACGAGGATGTGCTCGATTACATCAAGGCCGAAAACGCCTGGTTCGAAACGCGCATGGCGCCGCAACAGGCGCTCACCGACGCGCTGTTCGAAGAGATGAAGGCGCGGATCAAGGAAGACGACAGCAGCGTTCCGCAGAAGGATGGCGACTGGATCTACTGGTCGAAGTTCGAGGAAGGCGCGCAATATCGCAAGCACTACCGCAAGCCCGTGGCAGGCGGCGATGACGTGTTGATCCTCGATGAGAACGAGCTGGCCGAAGGGCACGAATATTTCCGCCTCGGCGCGGCCTCGATCAGCATGAACGGGCGCTACCTCGCCTATTCGACCGACACCAACGGCTCGGAACGCTACACGGCGCGGATCAAGGATTTGCAGACCGGCGAACTGCTGGCCGACGAGCTGACCGGGCTGCGCGGCGGCCTGACCTGGGTCGCGAAGGATACTGCGCTGGTCTATGGCCCGGCGACCGAAGAATGGCGCACGCTCGAAGCCAGGCTGCACGTCATCGGCACGCCGGCCGAAAGCGATGTGACGCTCTACAAGGAAGCGGACCAGAGCTTCGGCGTGGGTACGGGCCTTTCGGCGCAGGACGACTGGCTGATCATCGGCGCGGGCGACAATGAAACCAGCGAAGTGCGGCTGGTGCGCGCCGACAACCCCACCGGCGAACAGATTTTGGTCAAGCCGCGCCAGAAGGGCGTCGAATATTCGGTCGACGTAAGAGATGGCGAAGTGTGGGTGTGGACCAATGACGACCACATAAATTTCCGCCTCGCCAAGGCGAAGCTGGAAACGCCGGGCGACTGGCAGACGGTGATCGCGGGATCGGACGAATTCTACTTGACCGGTTTCGACCTGTTCAAGGACTTCTTCGTCACCGAAGGGCGGCTCGACGGGCTCGACCAGGTGCAGGTCCGCTCCTACGCACAGCCGGGCACGGCGAAGCCGATCGCTTTCCCCGAAGCGAGTTATTCCGCGGGCCTGTCCAACAATCCCGAATATGACGTCAAGAAGCTGCGGCTGGCCTATGAAAGCATGGTCACGCCGGATTCGGTCTATGACTTCCACCTCGCCGACGGCAGGCTGGAATTGCTCAAGCAGCAGGAAATCCCCAGCGGCTACGATCCCTCGCTCTACACCACTGAACGGGTGATGATCGAAGCGCGCGACGGCACCAAGGTGCCGGTCAGCGTGGTGATGCGCAAGGATCGCGACAAGATGAACGGCGGGCCGGGCGGGCCGCTGCACCTCTATGCCTATGGCTCCTATGGCTATGCCATGCCGCCGAGCTTCTCGACCACGCGGTTGAGCCTGGTCGATCGCGGCTTCGCCTATGCCATCGCGCATGTGCGCGGCGGCGACGATCTCGGTCGTCGCTGGTATCTGCAGGGCAAGCTGTTCGAACGCCGCAATACCTTCAACGATTTCGTCGATGTCGGGCGCGGGCTGATTGCGCTGGGCTATACGGCGGAAGGCAAGGTCACGGCATCGGGCGGTTCGGCCGGCGGCGAGGTGATGGGCGCTGTCCTGAACCAGGACCCGGCGCAATATGGCGCCGTGGTGGCGCATGTGCCCTTCGTCGATGTGGTCAACACCATGCTGGACGAGAGCCTGCCGCTGACTCCGGGCGAATGGCAGGAATGGGGCAATCCGATCACCGACAAGGAAGCCTTCGCCTACATGCTCAGCTATTCGCCCTATGACCAGGTCAAGGCGCAGGCCTATCCGCCGCTGCTGGTGACGGCCGGGCTCAACGATCCGCGCGTGACCTATTGGGAACCGGCCAAGTGGGTCGCGAAGCTGCGCGACACCAAGACCGACAGCAACGAGCTGCTGTTCAAGACCAATATGGGCGCGGGCCATGGCGGCAAGTCGGGCCGCTGGAACTCGATTTACGAAGTGGCCGAGGAGTTCGCCTTCATCCTGTGGCAGATGGGCATGGCCGGCGAGAAGTAATGTCCGGGCGCTTCACTCGGCAATTCACGGCACTGCCCGGGCACATCGACGAGCTCGGGCACGTCAACAACACCGTGTGGGTGCAGTGGGTGCAGGATATCGCCACCGCGCATTGGGAAGCGGCGGCGCGGCCCGAGGACAATGCCCAATATTTCTGGGTCGTGATCCGGCATGAGATCGATTACCGCGGCAATATCGCCGAAGGCGAGAGCGTGACGGGCGAGACATGGATCGATGGGCCTGCCCAAGGCGCCAAGTCCGACCGCCGGGTCGATTTCCGCAACGAAGCGGGCAAGGTGATCGTCTCGGCGCGGACCACATGGGCGATGCTCGATCGCGCGACCCAGCGCCTCGTGCGCGTGCGGCCCGAAGTAGTCGCGCCGTTCCAACTATCGCTAGGCTGACGGTCGCGAACAGTCGCAGGGGTACGCAGACGTGACTGTGTCACAATTGTAACACAGCAAATATATTACACCGGCTGGCAACAAATTCCTCTGTCAGAACGCCAAGAAATGCGCGATTTTAGAGGCTCCCTAATATAAGGAGTCTTGTGATGCGCCGTTCTCTTCTTCTGGCTGCAAGTGCTTCAACACTCGCTATTTTCTCCCCTTCAATCGTTTACGCGCAAGACGCCGGAACTGGCGCCGATGACGCCGCCGAGCAGGGTTCAGGCTCCCAGATCATCGTCACCGGTTCGCGCATCCGTCGCGACCCGCTCGACAATCCCTCGCCGGTGATCAGCCTTGACGAGAGCGCATTGCAGCAGACCGGCCTTTCGGCCGTCGCCGACGTGCTCCAGCGCCTGCCCAGTGCGGCGGGCGGCCTGAACACCAAGGTCAACAATTCGGGCAATATCGGCAACCCGCAGGACGGCGGCGGTGTTGGTGCCGGTACCGCGGAAATCGACCTGCGCTACCTGCTCGCCAAGCGTACGCTCGTGCTGGTTGACGGGCTGCGTTACGTTCCCGCTACGGCGGCGAGCGGCATCCCCTCGACGATCGACCTCAACTCGATCCCGCAGGGCATGATCCAGCGGATCGAAGTGCTCCAGTCGGGCCAGTCGCCGCTTTACGGTTCGGACGCTATCGCGGGCGTCGTCAACATTATCACCAAGGACCGCCAGGACGGGCTCAGCGCTTCGGCCAAATACGGCGAATATCTCTCGGAAGGCGATGGCGAAACGCTCGACCTTAGCCTCAGCTACGGCACGCGCGGCCCCGGCATTTCGGTGGCCTTCGGCGTCGACTATGTCGACCAAAAGGAAGTCCGCACCGCCAACCGCGCGCTGACCCAGTTCCCGAACCCGGGCCAGACCAGCTGTACCGATCCGATCGGCGGGTGCTCTTCGGGTACGCTCGGCGGGCGTATCGTGTTCAATCCGGGCAATCCTTCGCTTCCGGCTGGCGGCAGCGTGACGGTCCGCAACTATCCGCTGATGACTCGCGGGGCCTATGACCCGACGCTGGTCGGCGGCGACTTCAAGGCCTTCACCAGCGCCGACCGGTTCAACTTCGCACCGTTCAACCTGCTGGTGACGCCGTCCGAGCGTTACGGCGCATGGATGAGCGCGAAGATGGAGCTGAGCGATGACATCAACCTGCGCACGCGGGTGGTTTACAATCGCCGCAATTCGAAGAATCAGGCAGCCTTCCTGCCGCTGTTCCTCGGCCCGGACGCAGGTAACGGCAATCTGCTCGACACCGTCTCGATCGACGTCACCAACCCGTACAACCCCTTCGGCATCACGCTCAATTCGGGGACCAACGGGCAACCAGCAACTTACAGCTTCATCGGTCGCCGCCTGGTCGAGAACGGCCAGCGCACCTACCACCAGACGGTCGATACCTTCACCGCGGCGGCAACGCTCGACGGCCAGTTCGAAATGGGCGGTCGCAACTTCTACTGGGACGTCAATGCAGTCATCGGCCTCAACGATGCGCACCAGCTGTTCACCGGCAACGTCAACGCCGCCAAGGTGGCACAGGCGCTGGGTCCGCTCGCCGATTGTACCGGCCCATGCGTCCCGCTGAACATCTTCGGCGGCGCGGGTTCGATCACGCAGGATATGCTCGATTTCATCGCCTTCGACGAACGCGCGAAGAGCGACCAGCGGCTGCAGGACTACACCGCCAACCTGTCGGGCGAGCTGTTCGACCTGCCGGGCGGTGCAGTCGGTATCGCGGTCGGTTACGAGCATCGCTACCAGAAGGGTTCGTTCACGCCCGATCCGATCATCCAGGCCGGTCTTGGTGCCGACATTCCGGCGCAGGCAGCATCGGGTTCGTACAAGTCGGACGAATTCTATGGCGAATTGCGCGTCCCGCTGCTGTCCGACATGCCGTTCTTCCAGCAGCTCGAACTCGACGGGGCGATCCGCCGCGCCGAATATTCGACCGGTTTCTCCAACACCAGCGTGACCGGAACCGTGCTGTGGAAGCCGGTGACCGACCTGCTGCTGCGCGGCTCCTATGCAGAGGGCTTCCGTGCCCCCGCGCTGGGTGAACTCTACGGCGCACAGTCGCGCGCCGACGCGCCGATCGACGATCCCTGCACCAACGTGGCGGGATCGCCGTGGCAAACCAGCGCCACGGTGCGGACCAACTGCATCGCCAATGGTGTGCCTGCCAGCGGCAGCTACCAGGAGCCCAATGGCGGGCAGTTGCCGACGCTCACCGGCGGCAACTCCGCGCTCGATCCGGAAACCTCGGAAACCTGGCTGTTCGGTGCGGTCTACAGCCCCGACTGGGCACGCGGCGGTTTCGTCAGCGACCTCAGCCTTGAAGTCAATTACTACGACATCACGGTTGACGGGGCGATCGCGGCGATCAACCCGCAGGTCACGCTGTCGCGTTGCGCGCAGCTTGGCGATCCGCTGGCTTGCAGCAACATCACCCGTACCTCGAGCGGCATCATCTCGAGCATCCAGGGACTGCTGCAGAACATCGGGCGGATCAAGACGACCGGCATTGACGCCACGTTCAACTTCCGCACGACCGAGACCGACGCCGGGACCTTCGGGCTGTCGCTCAACGCCAACTTCCTCGACAAGTATGAGGAAACCTTCCCGACCGATGCGGGAACGGCAACAATCGACTATCGCGGCACGACCCGTGGCTTCCCCGACCAGTCCTATGCCAAGTTCAAGGGCACGGGCGTGCTGACCTGGTCGCTGGGTGCGTTCGATGCGGCGTTCACCGGACGCTACATCGACAGTGTGGTCGAAAGTGACGGCAACAAGCTGAACTCGCGCTTCTACGGCGATATCCAGCTCAGCTTCACCCCGGGCTTCATGGATGACGCGTTCCGCTTCTCGGTGGGCGTGCTCAACGTGTTCGACACCGATCCGCCGGCCTGCTTCAGCTGCACCGGTCCGAACTACGATCCGACCACCTACGACATTCCCGGCCAGTTCGGTTATGTCCGCCTGACTTACCGGATGTGACGAAAGCGAGGGGCAGGCGGCAACGCCTGCCCCTTCATCCTTGCGAATCCGGAGATATTGCCGCCGAACGCATGCTCGGCGGCTCGTCTCGATGAAATCTGGTGCAACGCACGATCCTGCGGCTAGAAGGCCTGGTGTATCCAAGCTTTCGGAGGATCGATGACGCCAGACGCCAGCCCGCTGTTCCAGCCGCTCACCCTGCCCAATGGCAGCGTCCTGCCCAACCGCCTGTGCAAGGCGGCCATGGAAGAGAACCTGGCGGTGCAGCCGGGGCAGCATCCGGGCGAAAAGCTGTTCTCGCTCTATCGCCAATGGGCCGCCGGCGGCGTAGGCCTGATCCTCTCGGGCAATGTCATGGTCGATCCGTCCGCGCTGACCGGGCCGGGTGGGGTCGTGCTGCAGAAGGGCACCGAGCTGGAGCCGTTCCGCAAATGGGCCGAGATCGGCAAAGCGGGCGGCGGACAGTTCTGGCTGCAGATCAGCCATCCGGGGCGCCAGCTGTACAAGAGCCTGGGCGAAATCGCGGTCTCGCCTTCCGGCGTGGAGCTCAATCTCGGCAAGTTTTCGTCGCTCTTCGCGCCGGTTCGGGCGCTCGAAGCGCAGGAAATCGAGGCGATCATCGCGCGCTTTGCCGATACCGCACAGGCGGCGGAAGAAGCAGGGTTCGATGGAGTGCAGATCCACGGCGCGCATGGTTACCTGATCAGCCAGTTCCTCTCGCCTCTGACCAACCAGCGCAGCGACGAATGGGGCGGCAGCCTTGAGAACCGCGCACGCTTCCTGCTGCGGATCGTTGAGGCGGTGCGCCAGCGGGTGAAGCTCAGCTTCGGCGTCGCCATCAAGCTCAATTCGGCCGATTTCCAGCGCGGCGGTTTCGCCTTCGAGGATGCGCGGCAGGTGGTTCAGTGGCTCAATGGCTATGGACTCGATTTCGTCGAGCTTTCGGGCGGCAGCTATGAAAGCCCGGCGATGCAGGGCCATCCGCAGGAAGGGTCGACCGGCGCACGCGAGGCCTATTTCATCACCTTCGCGCGCGATATCGCCAGGGTCGCGGACACGCCGATCATGGTCACCGGCGGGATCACCAGGCTCGAAGTGGCCGAGGCCGCGCTGGCGCATGATGCGCAGGGCTTCGGGGTCGAATTGCTCGGGATCGCGCGCGCCATGGCGGCAGACCCGATGTTGCCGCAGCATTGGCGCCAAGGGCTCAATGCCGATGTGACGCTGCCCGAGGCCGGGTTCGGCAACCCGACGCTCAAGGGCCTCGCCACCATGGCACTGACCAAGCAGCAGATCATGAAGATGGCGAAAGGCAAACCGCCTGGTGATGGCGGCTCGGCGATTGTCGCACTGCTGGCCGACCAGTGGCGCGCGGCGCGGCGAGCGAAGAATTACCGCGCATGGCGCGCGGGCTGAGCCTGCGCCCGATCAGGCGGCGCGCGTCTTGCGCCGGTCATTCTTGCGGCGTTCGGGCTGCGTCGACTGACGGATCTTGCCGCGTTCGAAGGCCTGCAGCCGCTCGCTGACAGTCCGGTTGCGGCCCTGCGCCTTGGCTTCGTAGAGCAACATATCGACCCGGCTATAGATGTCGGCGAAATTGGCCATCGGCACCGCCAGTCGCGGCGCCACCAGCAGTCCCATGCTGGCTGTGACCAGCTGTTCCAGCTCGGGCACTTCCTGCGCCACACGGATCGGGATCGCATTGCGCAGCTTCTCCGCGCGCGCGGGCGCATCCTTGCCGCGCATCACCAGCAGGAATTCCTCGCCGCCCATGCGCATGGCGATGCCATCCCCGTCGGACTCGATCACCCGGGCGACGACCTTGAGCACTTCGTCGCCGACCAGATGCCCCGCAGTATCGTTGACCGGCTTGAAATGGTCGAGATCGATCAGCGCGAAAGTCTCGTACCCTGCCCGGTGCAAATCCTCGAAGCGTGCATCGATCGCGCGGCGGTTGTGCAGGCCGGTCAGCGGGTCGCGTTCGCTCAGATGCTCGAGCGCTTCGGCTTTGGTGCGGGCCTGGTCGCGCTCGCGGCGAAGCATGAAGAATCGGTCAGCCACACCGATCGCGGTGATAGTGGTTTCGCTCAACACACCGATATAGAACAATGGCAGCGCTTCGGACGGGATACCTAGCGGGAGGACATTCGTGACGATCTCTATCGAATAGGCCAGCAGCAGCGGGATCCAGCCGACAATTTGGAACCGGATCGAGCGCGAGCCTCGGCGATAGGCGTCGGCCATCGCCCAGATGAATACCGCCAGCACCGGCAAGAGCGCATAGGTGTGGAACCGCCCGCCGAGCGGAGCCAGAACTTCCAGCCCCAGCGCATGGATCGCCGAGGCGGCAAACCCCCAGATACCGGCAGCCAGCAGCAGCTTGCGCAGGCGCTGGTCGAGCCGCCCGCCTTCGACGAAGGCGTTGGTGAAGAATGCGGCCACCAGGATCGCCACGCCCAGGCTTACGATCAACAGTTGGCGCCAGGTCTCAATCGAAATCTCGACGAATTCGACCACCAATCCCGATCGCAGCAACACCATGCTGGCAAAGGCGAGCGAAAGCGCCGCATGCCACAGCAGGAAGGGGCTGCGCAGCGCGCTCCAGAAGGCCAGGTCGAACACCACCGGCATCAACATCATCCCCAGCACCAGCGCCAGGAACAGCATGTTGTGGTAGTGCGGCATCGTGCGCGAAGGGTCGGCCTTGAACAGCTTGGACCGCAGCACAGTCACATCGTGGCGCGCACCGTCATATCGCACGAACAGCGCGCGGCTTTCGGGCGTGATTTCGGGAAGCTCGACGAGGAACATCGGCTCGCCTGAGATCAGGCGAACGCTATCCTGCGTCTGGCGCGACTGGCGCATGGTTCCGTCACGATCGATCACTGTCAGTTCGACTTGGTCGAACATGCCGATCCGGCTGCGCAGATATTTCGGCGCTTCAACTTCACTGTCGGCGGAAAGGTCGAAACGGACCAGCATATGCTCCGCAGCCGCATCCTGTCTCGTGCCGTGGCACTGCCAATGGAGGCCCGGCCCTGCAAGTGTCGCGGCTGAAACGGGTGCTTCGAAAGGGACGACGCAACTAGCCAGCTGCGGCGTTTCCATCCGCGATGGAAAATAGGCAGACGCATAGGTCGCCACCGTCGCCGCAAAGGCGATCGCAAGAAAAATTACCCTACCCACGCGGGCCCCCTAGCCTGAGGGGGATTTAAAAGCCGTTAAGCATGGTTTGCGAGTTGGCGCGAAAATTGAACGCAATCCGCAGCTTACCCTTAACCCGCCTGTTCACCGCGTTCGCGCAGTTCAGGAGAATTCCCGATTGTCTCAAAAATGTCATGTCATCGACATAGGGCGGTCGGAAATCTGCAACAGGAATTTCACAAATGCTTCGTTCAACTCTGCTGGCGGCCACTGCAGGCGCCATCTGTTTTGCTCAACCCGCCTATGCGCAGGACAGCTCCGATACGGCCCGCGAACTGGCCGAAATGCGCGCGGCCATGGCTGCGATGGCGGCGCGCATCGATGCGCTCGAGGCCGATCTGGCCGAAGCGGAAGCCAAGGCAGAAGCCGCCAGCACTGAAGCTGGCGCAGCGACCGAGGCCGCCACTGCGGCCACCGCTGCGGCGGAAAAGGCCGGCAAGGGCCCCTCGATTGCTTTCAAGGGCGCGCCCGAAATCAAGGGCGAGGGCGGCTGGAGCTTCAAGCCGCGCGGCCGCCTGATGTATGACATGGGCTTCACCAGCGTGCCCGGCTCGACCGGCCGCTCGGACGGCTTCGGCAGCGAAGCGCGCCGCGCACGCCTCGGCGTCGAAGGCACAATCCCCGGCGGCTTCGGCTACAAGTTCGAAGCCGACTTCGCGGGCAATGAAGTCGAAATGGCGGACGCTTACCTGTCCTACACTGATGGCCCGGTGGAAGTGATGGTCGGCCACCAGAACAACTTCCAGTCGCTCGAGGAGCTGACCAGCAGCCTCCACACCACCTTCATCGAGCGCGCGGCATTCACCGATGCATTCGGCTTCGAGCGCCGCGTGGGCGCTTCGTTGACCTACAAGCAGGGCATCGCTCTCGCCCAGGCTGGGTTCTTCACAGACAACATGTCCGATACCGACACGGGCAACCGCGGCTTCGACGGTCGTCTCGTGCTGATGCCCAAGCTGGGCAGTGCGCAGCTGCATCTGGGCGGATCGATCCACTATAACGACATCAAGGAAGACGGCACGACGGTGCGGTATCGCCAGCGCCCGCTGGTCCACTTCACCGGTGAGCGCTTCATCAACACTGACTATATCGCGGCGACCAGTGAGCTTGGCTATGGCCTCGAAGCCGCCGCCATCACCGGCCCGCTGCATGTTGCGGCGGAAGGTTTCTGGCAGAAGGTTTCGACCCCGGGGGTTGCGCTCGATCCGACCTTCTTCGGCGGCTATGCCGAAGTCGGCTATTTCCTGACCAAGGGCGACACGCGCGGTTACAAGAGCGGCAAGTTCGACCGCACCAAGCCCGCCAACCCGATGGGCAAGGGCGGCATGGGTTCGCTGCAGCTGAACCTGCGCTACGACTATCTCGACCTCAACGATGCCGGGATCGTCGGCGGCACGCAGGACGGCTATTTCGTTTCGCTGGCATGGAAGCCGACCGACTACACCATGCTGCTCGCGAACTACGGCAAGCTCGACTATTCGGACGCGGTTTACGCTGCAGCCGGTGGCGACCGGTCATACTCGGTCGATGTGGTCGGTGTGCGCGCCCAGATCGATTTCTGATGATGTGTCGGGGTGGCGGTTTGCCCGCTGCCCCGCACGCCCGATTTTGTCACATTCCTGTCATGCTTCGGTCCTAGGCGGGCAGCTGATCCAACCGGGACCAATTTGAGGATTTTCCCATGCGTCACTTCAAGACTACCTGCCTGATCGCGCTTTCGACCCTCGCGCTGGCCGCTTGCGGCGAAAGCGGCACTTCGAGCACGCGCGATTCGATCCGCGCAGTCGGCTCGTCGACTGTCTTCCCCTTCGCCAAGGCAGTGGCGGAAAGCTTCGCCCGCTCGAACCCCGAGTTCAAGTCGCCGCTGATCGAATCGACCGGCACCGGCGGCGGCATCAAGCTGTTCTGCTCGGGCGTGGGCGCATCCACCCCTGACATGGCGAACGCATCGCGCCGCATGAAGCTGAGCGAGTTCGAAGACTGCCAGAAGAACGGCGTGACCGACATCGTCGAACTGCAGGTCGGCCTCGACGGGATCGCCTTCGCTTCGGCCAAGGGCGGGATCTCGATGAACCTGTCGCCCAAGATGGTTTACGAAGCGCTCGCCGCCAAGCCCTATGGCAAGGAACAGACCGCCAAGACCTGGTCCGATGTCGATCCGTCGCTGCCGAACGAGCCGATCCTGGTTTACGGCCCGCCTTCGACCTCGGGCACGCGCGACGCGCTGAAGGAACTGATCCTTGAAGTCGGTTGCAAGACCAGCGACGAGATGAAGGCGCTCAAGGAAACCGACGAAGACAAGTTCGCGCAGCTCTGCACCGAAGTTCGTGCGGACGGCGCCTATGTCGACCAGGGCGAGCAGGACAACCTCATCGTGCAGAAGATCGAGAACAATCCGCGCGCTGTTGGCGTGTTCGGCTATTCCTATCTCGAAGAGAACCTCAACAAGCTGCAGGGCCTGTCGATGAACGGGGTCGAGCCGACCTATGAGAATATCTCGAGCTTCGCCTATCCCGGTGCCCGCCCGCTTTACGTCTATGTCAAAGCGGCACACCGCCGTGCCATCCCCGGCCTCGACCAGTACCTGCAGGAATGGGTGAACAACTGGGGCCCGGGCGGTTCGCTCTCAAAGATCGGTTTCGTGCCTTCGCCCGATGCCGAGCGCGCCAAGTACGAAAAGGCCGCGACCGAATATGTCACCATCACGGCTGACGAACTGAAGTAATCCCCCCTTGATACTTCAGTCGAAGGCGCCGCTCCGTCACTGCGACGGGGCGGCGTTTTCGGTTCAGGTTGCCAGATAGGGCGAAGGCGCCGCCCCTTGCGGAGCGACGCCTTCCCTTGCATCTTCGAGCGGATCAGAAATCGATGCTGGCGCGGCCGTAAACGAACCGTCCGCTGAAACCGAATGGCGACTGTCCCGAATAGGGCAGGAAGATATTGCTGCCCGTCGGCACAAGGCGATCGGGATATTCGTCCAGCAGATTGTTGGCGCCCACGGCGAGCTGCACGGAATCGACCGGCTTGAAGCGCAGTTCGAAATCGACCACCCACTTGGGGGTCATAGTGAAGTCGCCCGTGGCAGCTCCCTTCGCAACAGTGATGTCGCTTACGCTACCGGTCGGCAGGAACACTGAGCCATAGCGATTGGCGCGCAGAGTGGCCCCGAACGGATCATTGTCCCATTCGAGCCCGAGGTTGAGCTTGTTCTTCGGCTGGCCGTCGGTCAGGCGGAAGCTTTCCGGGCGAGCGAAGAGGCGCTGGGCAGCGAAGCCGCTGAAGGTCCGCCGGTCAGTGATGTCCGTGCTGTTGATGTTGTAGCCGGCGGTCAGAGTGAGGCGGCCGATCCCGAAGTCCGGCAGGCGATAGCTGCCGACGATATCGAGGCCTTCGGTGCGGGTATCGATGCCGTTGATGAAGAAGCGGCCCGATGTCCCGACAACGCCCGCTGCCTGCAGGATCGCCACGACGTCGGCACCCTGCAGGTTCTCGGTCAGCACGATGCGGTCTTTGATCTTGATGTTGTAATAGTCGACCGTGACGTTCAGTCCGGGGACCATCGAGAACACGACGCCGCCGCTGAAGTTGACCGATTCTTCCGGCTGTAGCGGCTCTGCCCCCAGCGCCACCGCGATCGGCGAGCTGACGGGGAACGTGCCTACTTCGACCAGTCCGACCCCCTGGATATTGTTGGTCGAAGTGGTCGAGAAGAATTGCTGCGCCATGCCGGGGGCACGGAAGCCGGTTGAAACCGAGCCGCGGAACGCCAGCCCGTCGATCGGCTCGAGCCGCGCGGCCGCCTTGCCGTTGAGCGTATCGCCGAAGTCGGAGAAATGCTCGTACCGGCCCGCGATCTGGATATTGAACATGTCCGACAGATCGGTGTCGAGCTCGACATAGGCGGCATAGGAATCGCGCGACTTGTCGATCGCAGTGCTCGGCGCAAAGCCCGGGAACACTTGCGCGCCCGGTGCCGCGCCGTTCGAGAATGTATAGGGCCCGGCTATGTAGCTGCCCTCTTCACCCGGGCGGATCTTGTAGTTTTCGTTGCGCCATTCTGCGCCGAATGCCAGCGAGCTTTCGCCGATACCCAGTTCGATCGGGCGTTGCGCATCGAAATTGACCGAGGTCTGGCCCGAGCGCAGTCCGCCCGCATCGAACTTGCGAGGACTCACGAGCCCGCCAAGCGAGACGTTCCAGGTGTTCGATATGGCATAGTCGAGCCGGTTGGAACCGTAGTTGACCGAGAGGTCGAGGTTCCACCCGCCGGTTTCGCCGCGGACGCCGAAGACCCCGGCGATATCCTCGATGTCGCTGTTGATCTGCGGCAGGAAGCCATCGGGGTAGAACGGAACAAACGTAGTCGTGCTCGCGGCCCAGTCACGGTTGCGCGCATCGTTCGAACGGCGATAGAAACCGGTGCCGTTGCCGTCACGCTGGCCGTAGCTGCCGAAAGCGTAGAGTTCGAAATCGGCTCCAACGTCCATGCCGGCATTGACGAAGAAGTTCAGATCCTTCGACTCGCCGTCGCCGAAGCGGTGGCTGAAGCGGTTGAACGTCACTTCGCGCGGGTCACCCGCGGTTACATATTGCCGACGGATATCGGGGCCCGAGCGGTTGGAGGGGGAGCGATCCTTATACTCGGCAGTCCAGTTGAGATAGCCGCTGTCGCCCACCGGTAGCCCGATATTGGTCGCGAAGGTCCAGGTGTCGCCATCGCGGCGCTTGCGTTCCCGGTCCGAGAAAGTGACGACAGGGTCGTCGCTGTTGCCGGTGGTGCCGGTAACGCTGTCGATCTCGTACACATCCTCCATCGTGGTGATGTACTTGCCGAAGCTCATCTGCGCCCGGCCACCCTCGCGCTTCTTGATCTGGATGTTGATCACGCCCGCGATCGCGTCAGAACCATATTGCGACGAAGCGCCGTCGCGCAGCACTTCGATGCGCTCGATCGCCAGCGGCGGAATAGTGTTCATGTCGACGCCGGCTGAACCGCGGCCGACCGAGCCGTTGAGGTTCAGCAGCGAGGAAATGTGGCGGCGCTTGCCATTGACCAGCACCAGCACCTGGTCGGGCGAAAGGCCGCGCAGCGTGGCGGGCCGCAGCGAGTCGGTGCCGTCGGTCAGCGACGGCTGCGGGAAGTTGAACGACGGGACGAGGTTGTTGAGCAGCCGGTTGGTTTCGGTCGATCCCTGGTTGAGCAGCGCTTCGGCGCCGATGACATCGATAGGCACCGTGCTGTCCGCTACCGTACGGTCGGTGCGGCGCGTGCCGGTCACGATGATTACTGGCTGGTCACCGCTCTCGGCGCCTTGTCCGGAGGCATCCTGTGCCAGAGCCGGGCTGGACAGGCTGGCGAATGCGATTGCTGCGCAGGCGCAGGTCGAATGAAGCACGAGGCGTGACGACATGGTGTTTCCCCTTTGGTGATGCTCGGCCACTCACGAGCGGCACGAAATTACCCAAAAGGCAGAGGGTTGGAGAAGTATATTACGATTTGAAGCGACGTTCCTGCCTGATTGTGGCATTCGTGTCACAGAGGGGTGCGAAGCGTCAGAGCGGGTTTCCGTCGCGGTCGCGGTAGATCTCGCGCCGCCCGACATGGTTGGCGGGGCCGACCAATCCTTCATCCTCCATCCGCTCGATCCATTTTGCGGCGGTGTTGTAGCCGACGCCCATCTGGCGCTGCAGCCACGAGCCCGAGGCCTTCTGGTTCTCGATCACGATCTGGCAGGCCTGGCGGTACTTGCGTTCTTCCGGATTGTCGGACGCAGTGAAGTCGTCCTCATAGGGCGAATAGCCTTCTTCGGGTTCTTCGGTCACCGCGTCGACATATTCGGGCTTGCCCTGCGCGCGCCAGAAATCGGCCACACGCTCGACTTCATCGTCTCCTACAAAGGGGCCGTGCACGCGGATCAGCGCGCCGGTGTTGGGCTTGTAGAGCATGTCGCCCTTGCCCAGCAGCTGCTCGGCGCCCTGTTCGCCCAGGATGGTGCGGCTGTCGATCCGGCTCGTCACCTTGAAACTGATGCGGGTGGGCAGGTTCGCCTTGATCACGCCGGTGATGACGTCGACCGAGGGGCGCTGCGTCGCCATGATCAGATGGATACCTGCAGCGCGCGACTTCTGGCTCAGGCGCTGGATCAGCACTTCGATCTCCTTGCCGACCGTGACCATGAGATCGGCCAGCTCGTCGACGATCAGCACGATTTGCGGCAGCGGTTCGTAATCGAGCTGTTCTTCCTCGTAGATCTCGTCGCCCGTTTCCGGATCGAACCCGGCTTGCACGCGGCGGCCCAGCGGCTTGCCCTTGGCCGCAGCGCCGGTGATCTTCTCGTTGAAGGAGTTGATGTTGCGCGAATTGACGCTGCTCATCATGCGATAGCGGCGCTCCATCTCTTCCACCGCCCATTTGAGCGCGCGCACCGATTTGTGCGGCTCGGTCACCACCGGCGAAAGCAGGTGCGGGATATCGTCATAGGTCTTGAGCTCGAGCACCTTGGGATCGATCAGGATCAGGCGGCATTCGGCAGGCGTGAAGCGATAGAGCAGGCTTAGCAGGATCGCGTTGAGCCCGACCGACTTGCCCGAACCGGTGGTGCCCGCCACCAGCAAGTGCGGCATCGCGGCAAGGTCGGCCACGATCGGTTCGCCCGCGATATCCTTGCCCAGGATGATCGGCAAATTGCCCTTGGATTCGGCAAAGGCGGCGCAGGCGGCCAGCTCCTTGAACGCAACCGTCTGCCGGTCTGCATTGGGCAGTTCGATCCCCATCACGGTCTTGCCCGGGATCGGGCTGACGCGCGCGGAGATCGCGCTCATGTTGCGCGCGATGTCTTCGGCAAGGCCCATCACGCGGCTGGCCTTGATCCCCGGTGCAGGCTCGAGCTCGTACATGGTTACGACCGGGCCGGTGCGTACGGCAGTGATTTCGCCCTTCACGTTGAAATCGTCGAGCACGTTTTCGAGCAGGCGCGCATTGCGCTCGAGTGCCATCTTGTCGAGCTTGGGCGCGTTGTTCGCAGGCGCATCGGCCAGCAGGTCGAGGCTGGGCAGGTCGAAGCTCGCGAACATGTCGCGCTGCTTGGCCTTGGGCAGCACCGCCGGTTTGGGTGGAGCGGAAGGATCGCTGATCTCAGGGGCGCGGCGCGGAGCAGGCTCGGGCCGCACATCGCCTTCGCTGCGGCTGCGCCTAGCGGATCGTTCGCGCCTTGGTTCGGGTAGGGCATCCTCGCCCGCGATCACGCGGCGGCTGCGCTGCGGCAAGCGGTCCTGCACGAAGTCGGGCAGTGTCAGCAAATTGCGCCAGTCGATTGCGAACACACGTGTCAACAAGCCGATCCCGCCCGCAAGGCTGGCGAGCGCAAGGCCCAGCGTGATCCAGCCCGATGCATCCTCGCCGAAGCGTGCCGCCACCGCCTCTATCGCCGCGGCGCCCAGCAGGCCCGCGATTCCTCCCAACTGCGCAGGCAGGGTCGAGAGCGGTCCTTCGAACGTCAGCGAAAGCACGCTCGAAAGCAGCACCATCGCCAGCAGCAGCATGGCCAGCGGCAGCCACCAGCGGGTAGGCTCGGCATCCTCTTCCTGCTCGACATCGCGCCACAATTTGCGCGCGCCGATATAGATCAGCGGCAGCAGCAGAACTGCAGTAAGGCCGAAAATGCCCAGCACCTTGTCCGCCGCCCATGCGCCGCTCGCGCCCATCCAGTTGCGCACGTCCTCGCCCGAGGCTGCGGTCGAACCCGAGGGGTCGGTCTGGGTATAGCTCGCCATGGCGAGGCCGAGGAACAGCAGCAGCGCGAACAGCGCGCCCGCGCCCGCCATCTGCGCGGCACGACGCATCGAGCGGCGAAACGCCGCACGCCAGTCTGTCGCGCCCTTCTTGCTCATAGCGCGGGTTGCCATGGCTGTTCCTCCTGCTGGAACACACCATGAATCTTGCGCGAGTCCGCGTCAAGGAAAGTGCGGCAGGGCGAGTCTGCTAGGATAGGCCGTCGATCGCGGCCCAGCGCGGCCAGCGCAGGCGATCTGCGCTGTGCTGGTTCATCCCGCCGAGCGCGATCACGGGCATTTGTGCATGTGCCGCGAGCAGGCGAAAGCGCAGCGGGCCAAGGCTCGGCGCGCCCGGATGGGTGCGCGTCGAGAAGGCGGGTGAAAGCATCACCGCATCGGCGCGCAGGCGATTGGCTTCGCCGATCTCGCGCAAATCATGCGCTGTGGCGATGGTGATTAGGTCGCGGCTGGTCGGGTAAAGCGCGCGCGGCGCGCCATAGATGCCGTCGGCGCCCCATTCGCGCGCGGTGAGCGCGCTGTCGGCAAGGACCAGCAGGTGCCCGCGCGCAAGGCAGAGGCGGCGCAGCTCGCGAAAGCGTGCCCAGCGTTCCGGATCGCCAAGGTGGTAATGACGATAGACGAGGCCCGATCCGCGCGGCAGGCGCAGCAGCGCATCTTCCAGCACGGCGTCGTTGCGCGCATCGGACAGCAGCCAGAGCGAGGGAAGGGCCTGTATCTTCGTCACGCAATCGCTATAGCGCGGCGCGATGGAAAAGGCAGATACTCCGCTCGAGGAAGTTCGTGGCAGGGTCGCGCGCGCCTGCAAGCCCGCGCGGCGCGAGCCCGAGGAAATCACGCTGATCGCGGTCAGCAAGACCCATCTGGCGGAAGCGATCCTTCCGCTGCTTGAGCAGGGGCAGCGCGTATTCGGCGAAAACCGCGTGCAGGAAGCGCAGGGGAAATGGCCCGCAGTGCGCACCCGCTTTCCCGATGTCGAACTGCACCTGATCGGCCAGCTGCAATCGAACAAAGCGGAGGATGCCGTGGCACTGTTCGACTGCATCCATGCGCTCGACCGGCCGAGCCTGGTGAAGGCGCTGGCACACGCAATGGACGCGGCAGGCAAGCGCGTGCCTTGCTTCGTACAGGTCAATGTAGGCGAAGAAGAGCAGAAGGGCGGTTGCGCAATTGCCGACCTTCCCGCGCTGCTGGACCAGGCCCGCGAAGCCGGAATCCCGGTCGCCGGGCTGATGTGCATCCCGCCTGCCGATATCGAGCCCGCGCCATTCTTCGCGCTGCTGGCCAAGCTGGCGGCGGACAATGGCTTGCCGGGCCTCAGCATGGGGATGAGCGGGGATTATGAAACCGCAGTGATGCTCGGCTCGACCCATGTGCGCGTGGGCACCGCGCTGTTCGGGGAGCGCCCCGCGCTCAAGTAGCGAAGCGGTAGCGCGGAAAAGACCCGCTCAAGTAGCGAAGCGGTAGCGCACAGGAAACCAACGAAAAAGGGCGCCCCGAAGAGCGCCCTTTCCCTTTTGCGTTGATCGCGTGGATCAGAAGTTGCCGCGCAGTGTGATCCCGTAGGTCCGCGGTTCGGCGAGGAACTGCGAGAAGATCTGGCGACCGCCCGGATAGTTCCCGGCATCGTTGAACGGTGCACCCGAACCACCCGCCTGGAACGGCGAGTTGAAGGCGACCTGGGCATAGTCCTTGTCGAACAGGTTCTGTGCCCAGAGCTCGATGCTCCACTTGTCGTCGGGACCGCGGACGCCGACGCGAGCGTTGAACAGCGCGTAGCCATCCTGTTCCTTCTGCGGGAACAGGTCGGAACCGGTGTTGTAGTCGCTGGTCATGCGGCCATCGATGTAGACAAGGCCGGTCAGCCCGCTGCTGCCCAGTTCGGGCGTCCAGGTGATGCTGCCGGTTGCGACCAGTTCGGGCGCGTTCGACAGATTGTCGCCAGGCAGCCGGCGCAGCGCAGCGTCGAGCGGTGCGCCGTCCTTGTTGCCGACGAGGTCGCCGCGATACTTGGTGCGAGCGTAGGTCAGGCCGGCCGCGACGCGGAAGTCAGGTGCCGGAACCAGCTGTGCCTCAAGTTCGAAGCCCTGCGTGCGTACGCCGTAACCGACGTCTTCCTTGGCGCAGGCGCCGGTGGCCGAGCTGGTGTCGGTGTCCGAATCCGGGCCGCCGACGAGTTCGCCGTTACAGCCGTTGATGTTCTGCACCAGGAAGACCGTTCCGTTGAATGTGTTCAGCTGGAAGTTGCTGAAATCCGAACGGAAGGCCGACATGCTGAGGCTGAACGGGCCGGTCGAGTACTTGGCGCCGATTTCATAGCTGTCGACCAGTTCGGGGTCGAACTGGAGGTTGCCGACCAGCGACTGTGCGCCACCCACCGAGGCAAAGGTGGCGAGAGGCGGCTTGAGCGCCGAGCGGTCAAGGTTGAAGCCGCCCGCTTTGTAGCCGCGTGCATAGCTCGCATAGACCATCAGGTCGTCGGTCGGCCTGTACGACAGGATCGCCGTGCCGGTCCATTCGTCTTCGCTACGCGAATCGTTGATCGACACGCCATTGAGTTCGGCAGTCGAGTTACCCTGACAGCTCAGGCCGATCAGGCCCTGGCTGACCGCGGCCAGCGATGCGATACCCGTGAAGCTGCCAACCAGGCCCTGCACCGTGGTGCAGACCGTGTTGTCATTGGTAAAGGTTGCATCGAAGTCCTTCTTGTCATGCGTGTAACGCAGGCCAAGGGTCAGGTCGATCTTGTCGGTGAGGTGGACGATGTTGTGCGTGAACAGCGCCCAGTTGTTGCCGTCCTGGAAGTAACGGTCGTTGACCGTACCGAGGTCGTTGAGGCCGTCGAGTGCGTCGACCGCTGCGTAGATCGCGGCCGTAGCACCGCCGAACAGTGCCGGGCGGGCTGCAAAACATCCGGGCGAGGTCGGGGAATACAGCGCGGCAAGGCCACCACCCGAAACCAGGCGGCAGGTCGCGAACCGGCCATAGTCATCGCCGAAGCGCAGATTGTCATGCACGGTCAGCTTTTCGTTCGAGTAGAAGCCACCGACAAGCCAGTCGAGCGTGCCGTCGAAAGCTTCACCTTGCAGGCGCAGCTCCTGCGTGAAGGTGTGGAACTGGCGATAGGCGTCGTCGCTCGGATCGCGATAGATGATGTCGACATAGCCATAGTCGGTGTCCGACGCCTGGCTCGAGCGATATTCGCGATAGGCGGTGATCGAGGTCAGCGTAGCGCCGCCCAGATCCCAGTCGATCTGGCCCGAGAAGCCATAATCCTTGGTTTCGCCGGCATAGCTGCGGCCCGGGCTCACCGACAAAGTGCGCTTATAGCCCTGGTTGAAGGCCGACAGTGGCTGGCCGAGGTCGCGCAGCACGTTGATGATATTGTTGCCGTCTGCCGGCGGCAACCCGCCGACGGACAGCGGGTTGGCGACATTGTTCAGGTCGCCGATGAACGGGTTGACGCTGCTGTCAACATAGATCGCGCCGCAGCACTTTTCGTCGCGCGAAGTGTAGTCGGCGATCAGGCGGATCGACACAGTGTCGCTCGGCTCGATCAGCAACTGGCCGCGCAGGAAGTAACGGTCACGGTCGTTGACGTCGGTATTGTTGGTTTCGTCGCGATAGAAACCGTCGCGCTTCACCCAGATACCGTCGAGGCGGGCAGCGATATTCTCGGTAACGGGCCCGGTGACGCTGCCGCCGAGGCGCATGTAATCGTAATTGCCATAGGTGATCTCACCGGTGGCGCCGAAATTGAAGGATGGCTTCTTCGAATAGATGCTGATCAGGCCGGCCGACGAGTTGCGGCCGCCCAGTGTGCCCTGCGGGCCGCGCTGCACTTCGACGCGGTCGATTTCGCCCAGCTCGTTGAGGCCGATGCCCGAACGCGAGCGATAGACGCCGTCGATGAAGACCGGAACCGAGCTTTCAAGGCCGGGGTTGTCGCCCACCGTGCCGATGCCGCGGATACGTGCCGAGCCGTTCGCTTCCGAGCCGGTCGAAGAGACCAACAGCGAAGGGGCGACCTGATTGAGCTGGCGGATATCGTTCGCGCCGCTGTTCTGCAGCGTTTCCGCGTTCACCGCGGAGATTGCGACTGGAACGTCGGCCAGCGCCTGCGAGCGGCCTTGTGCCGTCACGATGATTACATTGGCGTCGAAGTCATCGTCGCCGGATTGGTCCTGTGCAAATGCTGCCTGGGGCACAAGCGCCATGCCTGCGCCCATGATCGCGAGCGACGCGATCGAAGATATTGTCGATTTCACCGGGGCTCTCCTCATATTCCCAACGCCATCCAATAGCGTTCTGTAATATAATTGCAACCGGTGTCCCGCAGGGCAGGAATCACGCCTCTTCGAGTTGCCGCTGGCGCCTATCACTACCAGCATCGAGCAGGCGTGCCTCGATCTCCGCCAGGCGGTTGTCGGCGGTCACCTTGTCGCCCGTCAAATCGGTAACATAGAAGGTGTCGGCGGCGCGTTCGCCATAGGCGGTGATATGCGCCGACTGGACCACCAGATTGCTTTCGAATAGCGCGCGCGCAAGGCGGTTGAGCAGCGCCGGGCGGTCGCGCGCGTTGACTTCGATCACAGTGAAGCGGTTCGAGGCATTGTTGTCGAAAGTCACCCGCGGGGCGACATCGAACGTGCCCGACCGCGTATGCGGCAGCGGGCGCGCCGCCAGCTTGGGGACCAGCTCGATCCGGTTGGCCAGCGCGTCGGCAATGGCCTTCTTGAGCCGCTCGATCTGCTGGCCTTCGCGGAACGGCTTGCCCAGCGGGTCCTGCACCAGGAAATTGTCGACCGCCCAGCCGCTGCGTGCGGTGTGGATGCGCGCGTCGATGATATTCGCACCCGCCAGCGCGATACCGCCGGCAATGCGATAGAACAGGCCGGGGTGGTCGGCCGCGATCACGCTCACCAGGGTAGCGCCGCGTTCCTCGTCAAACTCGCAATGGATCGAGAGATGCTCTTCGATTTCGCGGGCGACTTCATATTGGACGAGATTGCGTGCGATCACGTCTTCGGGCTCGGCAATCCAGTAGGAATCGTCGAGCAATTTGCCGACCTGCGCCACCAGCGGAGATCTTGAGCCCAGCCGTTCCGCCACCGCTTCGCGCTTGGCCGCGACGCGTTGCTTTCGCCCGTCGCGCATATGGCCAAGGCGCAGGCGCTCCTGTCCGGCGTCGTAAAGTTCGCCCAGCAGCTGGCCTTTCCAGCTGTTCCATGTGCCGGGGCCGACCGCGCGGATATCGACCGCGGTCAGGATCATCAGATTGCGCAAGCGTTCGAGGCTCTGCACCTGGCTGACGAAATCCTCGATCGTCTTGGGATCGGTGAGGTCGCGCTTGAACGCGGTCGCGCTCATCAGCAGGTGCTGGCGCACCAGCCAGGCGACAAGGTCGGTCTCGTTATCATTGAGGCCGAAGCGCGGGCACAGTTCATGCGCCACTTCGGCGCCGAGCACCGAATGGTCGCCGCCGCGGCCCTTGGCGATGTCATGCAGCAACACCGCGACATAGATCGCCCGGCGCGAATTGACGCGGTGGATCAGCCGGGTCGAGCGCGGGTGGTCGGACACCAGCTCGCCCTTCTCGATCCGGTTGAGCAGGCCGATCGCGCGGATGGTGTGCTCGTCCACCGTATAATGGTGGTACATGTCGAACTGCATCTGCGCGTTGACTCGCCCGAAATCGGGCACGAATCGGCCGAACACGCCGGCATCGTTCATCCAGCGCAGCACCGTTTCGGGATCGTTGCGACCCGCCAGCAGTTCGAGGAACAGCGCATTGGCGCGCGCGTCTTCGCGTATGTCGGACTTGATCAGCGCGCTGTCGCGATCGGCCAGGCGCATGGTTTCGGGATGTATCTCGAGGCCATTGGCTTCAGCCAGCTGGAACACTTCGATCAGCCGCACTGGGTCCTTGCGGAACCAGTCGTCCGATGGCGCGGCGATCTTGCCGGCAAACACGCGATAGCCCTTGAGCATGCGCGATTTCTGGCTCCAGCCCGCGAAGAAGCCGGTGCGCGCGCGCTTGCCCGCGAATTCATCGTCGAGGTGCGACAGGAACACGGCGGTCAGGCTGCCCACGCGCCGCGCCTGCAGGAAATAGAACTGCATGAAGCGTTCGACCGCGCTCTTGCCCGGGCGGTCGGCGAAATTCATCCGCGCGGCGACTTCGCGCTGGAGGTCGAAGGTCAGCCGGTCTTCCGCCCGGCCGGTGATGATGTGCATGTGGCAGCGCACTGCCAGCAGGAAGCCCTCGGCGCGTCGGAAGCTGCGGTATTCGGCCCGGGTGAACAGGCCCACGTCGACCAGCTCGGCCGCGCTGCGCACGCGGTGCATATATTTGCCGATCCAGTAGAGCGTCTGCAAATCGCGCAAGCCGCCCTTGCCGTCCTTCACATTGGGTTCGACCACATAGCGGCTGTCGCCCATCCGTTTGTGGCGCTGGTTCCGCTCTTCGAGCTTCTGGGTGAGGAATTGCCGCTCGCTGCCCTTGGCCACTTCCGCCCAGAAGCGGCGGCTGGTCTCGTCGTAGAGCGCGCGGTCGCCCCAGATGAAGCGCCCTTCGAGCAGCGCGGTGCGGATCGTCAGGTCTTCGCGCGCCATGCGCATGGTGTCGTCGACCGTGCGGCTCGAATGGCCGACCTTGAGGCCGAGGTCCCACAGGTAATAGAGCATCGCTTCGATCACCTGCTCGCACCACGGCGCGCGCCGGGTGGGCGTGATGAAGGCGATGTCCACGTCCGAATGCGGCGCCATCTCGGCGCGGCCATAGCCGCCCACCGCGATCAGCGTGAGCCGTTCGGCGCTGCTGCGGTTGGCGACCGGATAGACATGCGCGGTGACATGATCGTGCACCACGCGCACGATCTGGTCGATCAGGAAAGCCTGCGCGCCGGTGCATTCATGCCCGGCGGATGGCTTCTCCGTTAGCCGCCGCGCGATTTCGGCGCGCCCTTGTTCCAGTGCATCGCGCAGCAATTGCACGATCTGCCCGCGCGCTTTCTCGCCCTGATCCTCGACCAGCGCGTGGATCGCGTCGGCAAGCGCGCGCCGGTCGATGACCGCGCGCTGGTTGGGGACATTGAGCGATTTCAAGCGAGGCCTCTATGCCGCCATCAGGTCGCCGGCGAACATCTTGCGGACGGTGCGCTTGTCGATCTTCTGCGTGCCGAGCCGCGGCAAGGCCTTGTCCGACACCCAGATATGCTCGGGCAGCGGTACCTTGAACGGCGCGATATGCGACAGCAGGAATTCGCGCAGTTCGCCTGCGCTCAGGCTCTGCCCCGGCTTGAGGTAGAACACCACCGCGGGCACTTCGCCCATCCGGTCGTCAGGCACGCCGAACACCGAACATTCGGCGATGGCGTCATGCGCGTAGACCGCTTCCTCGACTTCGAGGCAAGTGATGTTCTCGCCGCCGCGGATGATGATGTCCTTCTTGCGGTCGACGATAAAGACATAGCCGTCCTCGTCGAGCCTCCCGAGGTCGCCGGTGCGGAAATACATGTCCTCGGTATAGGCCGCCTTGGTGGCTTCCTCATTGTTCCAATAGCCCATGAAATTGCACACCGAGCGGATCGAGATTTCGCCCACCTGGCCTTGCGGCAGCTTGTTGCCGGCATCGTCGAGGATCGCGAGATCGACCAGTGGGCGGCTCGGCTTGCCGGTGCTCAAAGGTTTGGCAAGATAGTTCTCGTTGAAATTGCCGCAGCCCACGCCGTTGGTTTCAGTGAGGCCATAGCCCATCAGCGGGAAGCCGTCGGGGAAGGCGTCGCGGATCTTGCCGACATGCTCGACCGGGCGCGGCGCCCCGCCTGCGGCAAAGCCGGTGCACGAGCTG
Organism: Altererythrobacter sp. Z27; assembly: GCF_052683155.1. NCBI lineage: Bacteria > Pseudomonadati > Pseudomonadota > Alphaproteobacteria > Sphingomonadales > Erythrobacteraceae > Altererythrobacter > Altererythrobacter sp. Z27. Next base: position 2,246,849 of record NZ_JBQYMC010000001.1, read on the forward strand.
AGATCGTATTTCGCGCGATCGGGATGGGTCGCGATCTCATAGCTCATCAGCGGCACGCCCGCGAAATAGCTGACCTTTTCCTTTTCCATCAGGCGCAGCGCTTCGCCCGCATCCCAGCGCGGCATCAGCACCAGCTTGCGGCCGAGCGCGAAGCTCTGCAGGAATACCGGGACTTCGCCGGTAACGTGGAACAGCGGCACGGCCACCAGCGCGCAGGCCTGCGATGTCGGGGCCTTGCCGCCGGAATCGAGATAGGTGAAGGCCATCAGCGACTGCATGGCATAGCTCAGCGCGCCGCTCACGACGCCGCGATGGTCCGACCATGCGCCCTTGGACTTGCCGGTCGAGCCGGAGGTGTAGAGGATGGTGGCGTAATCGTCGGGGCCGACTTCGGGGAAGCGCGCGGTGGCGGGATCGCCCCACAATTCGCTCAGCCCGTTCGAAGGCGGGCCTTCATGTCCGAACAGCACGATCCGCGCGCCGTGCGCCTGCCCGTCGAGCCGCTGGGCCCGCTGGGCGTCGGCCAGCAGCAGGCGGCAGCCGACCAGTTCGATCTGTTCGGCGAGTTCCTCGCCGCTTGAAAAGCCGTTGAGCAGCGTGGCGCAGCCACCCGCCACAAGGATGCCCATGTATGCGACGATCCAGTTGGCCGAATTGCGCGCGGCAATGCCCACGCGGTCGCCCTTGGCAACGCCATGGTCGGCGATCAGGCCCGCGGCGACGCGCTGCGCAGCATCCCACGCTTCGGCGAAGCTGATGCGGGTCTCGCCATCGATCAGGAAGGGCTGGTCCCCGTTCTGGCTGCAGTAATGCGCGAAATAATGCACCAGGCTCGGCGGGGCATTCTTGAGCATGGGCATTTCCACGCCGCCGCGTGTCACCGGCACGAGCTCGGCGGGGGCGCCGGGCGCGGTCAGCGTGTCCATGATCGCATCAAGTGTCTTGTCGAGCTCTGTCGGCATTAAAATCCTCTCCTCTTGGTACCGAGTTGTCTCCCGGCCGCGTCCTTGGCCTGCTGGCGGGCCCAATCCCCGCCGAACAGGCTTTCCCCCAAACCCCGGCTGTGCCAAAAGCCCGTCCGAACGCTGTGCCGGACCGGCAGGCCCAATCTATATAGAGGTTCGCTTCGTGCTGTCACTACTCGCCGCTTCGGGGATCGCCGCCAGCGGCGCTGCCGATCCGATCTACTGGAAAGACCTCGGCCTGGTCGAGGGAATCGACCTCGGTTTCTTCACTTTGCGCTTCTATTCGCTGGCCTATCTTGGCGGGATCCTGTTCGCCTATTGGCACCTGACCAAGATGATCAAGGCGCCCGGCGCGCCGATGGCGCAGCGGCATGTCGATGACCTGTTCTTCTATTGCACGCTGGGCGTGATCCTGGGCGGGCGGCTGGGTTACGCCGCCTTCTATCGCCCCGAATTGTTCACCAGCTTCAGCGGCAACGGCTTCGTCACCTGGGAATTGCTGCGGCTGTGGGACGGGGGGATGAGCTTCCACGGCGGGGTGATCGGCGTGCTGGTCGCGATCGCCTGGGTCAGCCTGCGCGGCAAGCTCAATTTCCTGCGCATTGCCGACTATGTGGCGGTCAACGTGCCGATGGGAATGCTGCTGGGGCGGCTCGCCAATTTCAACAATGGCGAGCTGTGGGGCCGCGCCACCGACGTGCCCTGGGGCATGGTGTTCTGCGACCTTCCCAGCCTGCCCGGCGAATGCCAGACGACCTTTGCCGTGCGTCATCCCAGCCAGCTCTACCAGGCCGGGCTCGAAGGACTGCTGCTGCTCGTGATCCTGCTGGTGCTGTTCTGGAAAACCGGTGCGCGCTATCGCCCGGGCCTGATGGTGGGCGTTTTCACCATCGGGATTGGCGCGGCCCGCTTTGTTAACGAATTCTTCCGCGAACCCGATGCACATCTGGCGCAATTCGCTGCAACAACCGGACTTTCGATGGGGCAATGGCTCACAATACCGCTGATTCTGCTTGGATTGATTGTAACGCTTTACGCGATAAGTCGCGGGCCGATCGGGAGCGGCGGGAGCAAGCCGGGGCAGGCATGAACGACAATCCGCCAGCCAGCCTGGCGGACATTTTCCGGCGGCTGATCCGCGAGACCGGGCCGATCAGCCTGGCCCAGTATATGGGCGAGAGCAACGCGCGCTATTACACCAGCCGCGACCCGCTGGGCGAAGAGGGCGATTTCATCACCGCGCCCGAAGTGAGCCAGGTTTTCGGCGAGCTGATCGGGCTGTGGCTGGCCGATATCTGGGTGCGCGCCGGGCGGCCCGATCCGGTCCATTACGTCGAACTGGGGCCGGGCCGCGGCACGCTCGCTTCCGACGCGCTGCGCGCCGCCGCGCGCTATGGGCTGACGCCGCAAGTCCACTTCGTCGAAGGATCGGAGGCGCTGCGCCAGGTCCAGCGCGGCACGATCCGCGGCGTGCAGCACCATCTCGACCTCACCAGCCTGCCCGATGACGGGCCGCTGCTGATCATCGCCAACGAATTCTTCGACGCGCTGCCAGTGCGCCAGCTGGTGCGTTCGGCAGAGGGCTGGCGCGAGCGCATGGTGGGGCTCGACGATGACCGCTTGGTATTCGTATCGGGCGGCAAGCCGATGGATGCGGCGGTGCCCGAAAGCTGGCGACAGGCGAGCCAGGGCACGGTGATCGAAACCAGCCCGGCTTCGGCAGCGGTTATGAGCGAACTGGCCGATCGGCTGGTGGCGCAGGGTGGCGCGGCGCTGGTGATCGATTACGGCCCGCGCGAAACCCGCGCCGGGTCGACGCTCCAGGCGATCAAGGCGCACAAGAAGGTCGATGTGTTCTCCGCGCCGGGCGAGATGGACCTCACCGCGCATGTCGATTTTGAAACGCTGGCCAAGGTTGCGAAGCGCCAAGGCGCGCAATTGTTGGGCGTGACGATGCAGGGCGAATGGCTCACCGCGCTGGGGATCGACATGCGGATGGAAGCATTGCGTCGCCGCGCGCCCGACCAGGCCGACAAGCTCAAGCGGCAGCAGGACCGGCTGACCGGCGAAAGCCAGATGGGCCTGCTGTTCAAGGTGATGGGGATTTCGGCGCCCGGCTGGCCAGCCGAAGCGCCCGGCTTCGGCAGCTAGAGCCCCGCGCGCCGCGCAAGCAATCGCGCCGCTTCGTCAGGAACGGAAATCGGGGTCAGCCCTCGGCCTCGTCCAGCGCGGCGATATAGGTCACCTGCTGCAATTCGACCTCGCGTCCGGCGTCGCTGGTCACGCGCATGGTCCCTTCATCGCTTTCCTTGCCGAGCGTCCAGCAGGCGCCGGAGCGGGTCTCGTCCTCGGGCGTGAAGCACAGCCTGCCATCGGCCAGCCGCTCCCATGTCCCTTCCTGCCACGGATCCCCGTTCTTGAGATCGCGATAGCGCCCGTCTGGATCGAGGAAAGTGGTGTAGATCGCGCCCTCCTCGCCGGTCACGCGCCATGCGGTATTGGCCATCGCAATATCGGCGGCAGTCGCCTTGGGTGCGGGGGTTTCGGCAACGCCGACCGCATCGGCCATGGCTTCCTCCGCAGGCGAAGGCGAGGCTGCCGCTTCATTGCCGGCCGTATCTTGCGGCGGGTTGCAGCCGGCCAGCAGCAAGATGCAGGCGAACAGCGGAATATGGCGCATGGTTCGGCTCCCGGAATGGATGTGCGCGCCACCCTAGGCTGCCCGGGCGGCGGGGCCAAGCCTCGGCGCAAGCATGCCGATTTCATATGCAACCGGTTTGCGCTCGCAGCGCGCGCTGTTATGGGCGGAAGCGAGGAGAAGAAGAGCAAATGCGCGCCACCCCCGATTTCGATTTCCAGCTCGGCGAAAGCGCCGAGATGATCCGCGAGACCGTTGGCCGATTCGCCGACGAGCAGATCGCGCCGCTCGCCGAAAAGACCGACCGCGACGACTGGTTCCCGCGCGAACTCTGGCCCGCCATGGGCGAGCTGGGCCTGCACGGCATCACCGTGGAAGAGGAATGGGGCGGGCTGGGCCTGGGCTATCTCGAACACGTTATCGCAGTCGAGGAAGTGAGCCGGGCAAGCGCGTCGGTCGGGCTTTCCTACGGCGCGCATTCGAACCTCTGCGTCAACCAGATCCGCCGCTGGGGCAATGACGAGCAGAAGGCGAAATATCTCCCCAAGCTGGTCAGCGGCGAGCATGTCGGCTCGCTCGCCATGTCCGAAGCCAGCGCCGGTTCGGACGTGGTCTCGATGAAGCTCAAGGCCGAGCAGGTGCAGGGCGGCTACGTGCTCAACGGCACCAAGTTCTGGATCACCAACGCCACCTATGCCGATACGCTGGTGGTCTATGCCAAGACCGATGGCCACGCCGGGTCGCGCGGGATCACTGCCTTCCTGATCGAGAAGGACATGCCCGGTTTCAGCATCGGGCAGAAGATCGACAAGATGGGGATGCGCGGCAGCCCCACCGCCGAACTGGTGTTCGACGATTGCGAAGTGCCCGAAGAAAACGTGATGGGCCCGCTCAATGGCGGGGTCGGCGTGTTGATGAGCGGGCTCGACTACGAGCGCGTGGTGCTCGCCGGGCTACAGCTCGGCATCATGCAGGCCTGCCTCGATTGCGTGATCCCCTATGTCCGCGAGCGCAAGCAGTTCGGCAAGCCGATCGGCGCATTCCAGCTGATGCAGGCCAAGGTGGCGGACATGTATGTCGCGCTGCAATCGGCGCGCGCCTATACCTATGCCGTGGCCAAGGCCTGCGATGCGGGCCAGACGACGCGCTTCGATGCGGCGGGCGCAATCCTGCTCGCCAGCGAGAACGCTTTCAAGGTCGCCGCCGAAAGCGTGCAGGCGCTGGGCGGCGCGGGCTATACCAAGGACTGGCCGGTCGAACGCTATATGCGCGATGCGAAGCTGCTCGATATCGGCGCGGGGACGAATGAGATCCGGCGGATGCTGATCGGGCGCGAATTGATCGGGGCTGCGGGGTGAGCGAGACGGAGGATAGTCTGAGCACGAAGAACCTCATCGAGGCCCATATCAACAATGAGGGCTATGCCGATGTCCGCATCGCTGCATATCAGCTTGAGGGCGCATATAACTTTGGACGATTTCTCGCCGACGTCGCCCGGCACGGCGCGCTTGCCTACGCCACGACGTGGTCGCTCGACGAAGGTCTTGCGCTACAGCAGATTTGCTCGGGCCTGAGTGATCAATTGCGTGAGCAGAATTCATCGATCGACATCATTGAAGCTGGTGGTCTCGACTCATGACCGCACCTGTCCTCACCACCAAGCCCGACTGTGAACTCACCGGAGCTGCGGCATGAGCGACGAGGACTACGTCTATGACGAGGTGAGCGGCGAATGGATGCCGGCCTCCGAGCTCGCAGCAAGGCGCGCTGCCGAAAGCGCGGTCGAAGTCCGCGATGCAGTCGGCAATATCCTTGCCGATGGCGATCAGGTGACGCTGATCAAGGACCTCGAGGTCAAGGGCGCCGGACAGACCCTCAAGCAGGGCACGCTTATCAAATCGATCCGGCTTACCGGTGACGCGCAGGAAATCGACTGCAAATACCCCGGCATCAAGGGCCTGGTCCTGCGTGCCGAGTTCGTGAAGAAACGCTGAGGCCCGACGAATGACCGCGCCTGTTCTCACCAGCAAGCCCGACTGCCAACTGATCGGAGCAGAAGGGTGATTGTCGACGGCAATGTCCTGCTGCTGTCGTGCCCCGAATGCGGGGTACAACACCCGCATTTCCAGTTCTGTGGTGATACCGACATGGCCACGGATGGAGTGTCGTCTGCGGGCGATCGCGAGGGTTCGCTTCTCGCCCTGTTCCGCACCTCGCAAGACAAGGTGGAGCAACAGGGGTTGGGCGGAGACTTGCGTTCGGCGATGCTGGCAAGAGTGATCGAGCATGCGCCATCGGCCGAGGGGCTGGACTTTGCGACATTCCGGAAACTCTACCGGCCACCCGAATTGAAATATCACTGCCCCTGGTGCGATATGGCGGAGATGTCCGTATCGCGAGAGATGAAGCCAGACGAATTCGTCGAGGCCGGGGGACGGATTCAATGTATCGGCGCTATCGAATTGCGCGAAGGACAAGCCTTTTCATGACCGCACCCGTTCTCACCACCAAGCTCGACCGTGAAAGCCCCGAGGCAAAGGCGCGGTTCCAGCACAACAAGGCGCTGGCTGACGAGCTGCGCGCCAAGGTCGCTGAAGCCGCGCTGGGCGGTCCCGAGAAACATCGCGAGCGGCATGTGTCGCGCGGCAAGCTGCTCCCGCGCGAGCGAGTAGAACGGCTACTCGATCCGGGCTCGCCTTTCCTCGAAGTGGGGCAACTCGCTGCGAATGGCATGTATGAGGGTGACGTGAACGGCGCCTCGATGATCGCGGGGATCGGCCGCGTTTCGGGCCGTCAGGTGATGATCGTGTGCAATGATGCCACCGTGAAGGGCGGCACTTACTATCCGATGACGGTCAAGAAGCACCTGCGGGCGCAGGAGATCGCGCAGGAAAACCGCCTGCCGTGCATCTACCTCGTCGATAGCGGCGGCGCCAATCTGCCGCACCAGGCCGAAGTGTTCCCTGACCGCGACCATTTCGGGCGCATCTTCTTCAACCAGGCGAACATGAGCGCGCTGGGCATTCCGCAGATCGCCTGCGTCATGGGCAGCTGCACCGCGGGCGGGGCCTATGTTCCCGCGATGAGCGACGAGACGGTGATCGTGCGCGAGCAGGGCACGATCTTCCTTGCCGGGCCGCCGCTGGTGAAAGCGGCGACAGGCGAGGAAATCAGCGCAGAGGACCTTGGCGGCGGCGACCTCCATGCGCGCAAGAGCGGCGTGGTCGACCATCTCGCCGAGAATGACGAGCACGCGCTCACCGTGGTGCGCGATATCGTCAGCCATTTGGGTGCCAATACCGGCGCGGCGAAGGACGTCGAACTGCGCGATCCCCGCCCGCCCAAGTTCGACGCCGAAGACCTTTACGCGCTCATCCCCGAGGATGTGCGCGCACCCTATGACGTGCACGAAGTGATCGCGCGCATCGTCGACTGCAGCGAGTTTCACGAGTTCAAGCAGCATTACGGCTCCACGCTGGTGTGCGGCTTCGCGCATATCTGGGGCATGCCGGTGGCGATCCTCGCCAACAACGGCGTGCTGTTCTCCGAGAGCGCGCAGAAGGGCGCGCATTTCATCGAACTTGCCTGCCAGCGGCGCATTCCGCTGCTGTTCCTGCAGAATATCTCGGGCTTCATGGTCGGCGGGAAGTACGAGGCTGAAGGCATCGCCAAGCACGGCGCGAAGCTGGTGACGGCGGTCGCCACTGCGACCGTGCCCAAGGTGACCGTAGTGATCGGCGGCAGCTTCGGAGCGGGCAATTACGGCATGTGCGGCCGCGCCTACCAGCCGCGCTTCCTCTTCACCTGGCCCAATGCGCGCATTTCGGTGATGGGCGGCGAGCAGGCGGCATCGGTGCTCGCGACTGTCCACCGCGATGCAGACAAATGGGACGAGCGCGAGACCGAGGCCTTCAAGGCGCCGATCCGCCAGAAATACGAGGATGAAGGCAATCCCTATTACGCCACCGCGCGGATGTGGGACGATGGCGTGATCGACCCGGTGCAGACCCGCGACGTGCTGGGCCTCGCTTTCGCCGCGACGCTCGAAGCGCCGATTGCAGAGCGGCCGCAATTTGGCGTTTTCCGGATGTAGGCAGAGGGCGATCTTCCGACGTACTGCTACGCCGGAAGGGATTACGCATGCCTGCCCGCGGAGTTATTTCGGGAGCGGGAGGAGGCCGGTCCGAGGCAATTCCATCGCCGAGCCTTGGGTCGCACCACATGGACTGGCCGGGCGTCTATCGCTAACCGGGCCTTCACCTTGCCACCCCTGATGAAGGTGCCTCCTCCCAATTTCACCGTGCCTGCGGTTCGACCAGGGAGGCGGAACGCTTGTACTGTATTCCACGCATCATATTCCGCACAATCTGGTGCCTGGGCGCAATCGCGGCTTCTCCGGCCTTCGCTGCACCTGTTTCGCCTCAGGTTCATCCCCATAACCTGCCGCAGTCGACTGACGCCGACAATCTCCCGTCATGGGCGAGCCCGGAACACCCGGAAAATCCGGCGTCCGATCTGGAGTTGGCTGTGCGCGCTTTCATGACGGCACTCAGACACCCAAACTCCAATTTTCGTGGTGCGCCCGCGCTGCATGGAAAGGCAGTCCTGACCGTCATTTCACGCGCGGGCGATCCGGTTGCCCTGGCAGGTGAGCAAGCACGGACCTTCCTGCTCGCCGTGTTCGATCCGGACAAGGCTAAGTTCCGTATGGCCGCGCCCGAGGTTCAAATTGAAGGCAATTACGGCCTCGTCACTCGCAGATTCAGTGCGCAAGAGACGGGCAGCCGCACGGAATGCATGGTTTTCCACGCCGAGGCATGGCGCAAAGGACAGCAGTGGGAGTTTCTGCGGATTACGCTTGTCGGCATGCCCTATTTCGACAAGTGCGAAATCCAGGAGGGTTGACTGCGCATCGTGACGTCGAAACCCTCTCGCTTTCCGCTGCATAGCTGCTAGGCCGTAGCGTCAAGGGAGAGGAAATGTCGCAAGCCAGGGGCCGCAAGCGCTCGATCTTGTCGCGCATCGTGCGTCGCATCATCATGGCGCTCTATCGCTGGAAGGGCTGGAAGATCGACGGGCAACTGCCCGATCTGCCGAAATTCGTGATCGCGGGCGCACCGCACACGTCCAACTGGGATTTCGTGTTCTTCATCGGTGCCACCGCAAAGGAAGGCGTCGAACCCAATTTCATGGGCAAGCATACGCTGTTCGAAGGCATCATGCGGAATTTCATGTTCGACATGGGCGGCATCCCGGTCGACCGCAGCAAGCGCGCCAACTACGTCGATCAGGTAGCCGAGGAATTCGCCCGGCGTGACCATCTGGCGCTCGTGATCGCGGCCGAGGGGTCGCGCACGACCGACGGCAGCTGGAAATCAGGATTCTACCATATCGCGCAGGCAGCCAATGTGCCGATCGTGCCCGCCTGGGTGTGCAACGATCGCAATATCCTGGGTTTCGGGGAACCTGTCTGGCCCAGCGGCGATTATGGAGCAGACCTGTTGAAGATTGCCCGCTTCATGCGCTCAAAGCTGCCCGAGAACGAACGCTTCAAGGTGCTGGAGGCGCAGGCGCTGCGGATCATCGAGGGAGAGGCCGATGCTTGACGCACTGCTGGTGAATGCCGCGATCCTCGTCGCGATCGTGCTTGTGTTGTGGATCGTCTCGGTAAGGATCGACGATGTCTCCTTCATCGACGCCTTCTGGGGCGCGGGGATGGGCATCCTGGCGATTGCCAGTTGGATGCATGTGCCCGGCGGCCAGCCGGGCGCGCTAGCCACGCTGTTGATGGCGATGGCTGCGGCATGGGGATTCCGGCTGGGTATTTACCTGCTGCGCCGCTGGCGGCGCGAGGGCGAGGACAAGCGCTACAAGATGATCCTCAAGAAGGATCGCGAGAAGGGCAATTTCGCCTTCGCCGCACTCACCAAGGTGTGGCTGATGCAGGCCGTGTTGCTGTTCATGGTCTCCTCGCCCGCGCAAGTCGGCATCCTCGCTTCGTCCGAGCCCGCGCCCATCGCTCCGCTGGCATGGGTGGGGCTGGCGATCTACCTGATAGGCATATTCTTCGAATGGGTGGGCGACTGGCAGCTGGCGCGGTTCAAGGCCGATCAGGATAATTACGGTCAGGTGCTCGACACCGGACTGTGGCGCTACACCCGCCATCCCAATTACTTCGGCGACTGTGCTGCATGGTGGGGCATTTGGCTGGTCTGCGCTTCGGCCGGATGGGATTATGCGCTCTACACGCTGATCGGGCCGATTTTCCTCACCTTCACGCTCACCAAATGGTCGGGTGCGGCACTGCTCGAAAAGGGGCTCGATCGCTCCAAGGGCGACAAATACGCTGACTACAAGCGGCGCACCTCGGCTTTCCTTCCGCTTCCGCCGAAACGGCGCGGGTGAGAGGGGCATCACAGGTCGCAGCCCCGCAGCGAAAAATAATTCGCGCTTGGTGGTTTAAGCCGCGCGCCGGACACACTAGATAAGCCCCCGTTCCACCGGGAGGAAACGGACGATGATGTCCGCCGAAACGCGACGATCCGAACGCCAGAGGCTTGCTGCGCGCGCGCTTGAGCTGACCATCCAGCGAGGACATGAAATCACGCTTCCGTTGCTTGCGGCGGAAGAAGGCATATCGCGCCACCGGGTCGAAGAACTGTTCGAGGATGATGGCGACCTGTTCGAAGCCGTGGCGGAACTATGGATGGAGCCTCACGTCGCGATCATGGAAGAGGTCGTTGCGAGCGACTTGCCGTCCAATCGCAAGATGTTCGAATTCTTCGTCCGGCGCTTTCGCGTCACGCGCGAACGCTATCGCCAGAACCCGGCGGCTTTTGCGCTGATCTGCGAACTGGGCGCGGCGCGGTTCGAGCGCGTGCGCAGCTTCGTCGACCTGGCCGACCATTATCTGTGCGAAGTGATCGCGCAGGCGCAGGTCGACGGCTATTTCCCCGGGTTGGGGATCGACGAGGCGCTGTCGCTCATCAACCAGATGGTCGCCAATTACACACTGCCCGATGCGCTGACCTACATTGACGAGAAGCTGAGCGAAGAAAAGCTGGCGCGCATTATCGACACGATCTTCATCGGGCTTTCCGCCGAAGCGGGTGGCGCGCGCGGGATCAACACGCTGCGGCTGGCGACCTGAACCCGCAGTTCAGCGGCGCGGCAGGCGGCCCCGCACGCCACGCAAAGCATATTTCAGGCTTCCGCCGATCATCAGCATCGCACTTCCAACCAGCAGCAGCGCCCAGACCCAGTGCGGCAGCAGCAGGCTCGCTTCGATCGCGCCGGTGTCCGACAGCATCAGCTGGCCGCCGATCACAGCGTTCTCGGTGAAGAGGTAGTCCCACGACAGGAACATGCTGAGCCCTGCCAGCATGCCGAGGAATTGCAGCATGAAGCGCACTAGGCCGGGCTTGCCGCGCCATGCCAGCAGCGCCAGCAACGCGGCAATTGCGGGCAGGACGATCCAGCCGGTGAGCGTGCGCACCCAAATCAGCGTGGAGAGCATCACGATCGCCGCGAGCGCCAGCAGCGCGGGGCGCCAAAGTCGCGCGCGGGCGCTCGCCAGCATCAGCGCCATCCCCATCACGCTCGGCCCCAGCGGTCCGCCCGCCGCGATCATCGCGCGCTGCCATGGCGGAATGTCGGCCGGGGACAGGCTTTCGGCCACGCCCGATCCGTCGGGGAAAATCAGCAGCCGCTCGAACTGGTGGCCCAGCGCCAGCGCGGTCAACCCGTGGCCCATTTCGTGGAACCATGTGCCCAGGATCATGAAGGGATAGATCAGGTAATTGCCGAAGGGCAGGTGCGGCGCGAACACCACCAGTATGCCTGCAATGAAGAGCCGGCCCACCTGTTCGGATTGCGATCCGGGGGCAACGCGCTTCACGTCGCCCGCCTCAGCCTTCGCTTTCGGCGTTCTTGTGGTGGAGGAGGTATTCTTGCGCGATCGACCATCCGGCCAGGAATAGTCCGGCCAGCAGCGGGCCGAGCACCACGCCCGAAAGGCCCATGGTCGCGATCCCGCCCAGCGTGGTGATCAGAATGACCCAGTCGGGAATTCCGGTGTCGCGTCCGACCAGGATCGGGCGCAGCACATTGTCCGCCATGCCGATCACCGCAAGGCCCGAAATTGTCACAAAGACGCCTTCCCAGGTCGAGCCGGTCGCGAGCAAATAGATCGCCGCGGGGACCCACACGATCCCGGTGCCGACCGCGGGCAGCAGCGAGAAAATTGCCATCAGCAGGCCCAACAGCACGGCTGCCTGCACGCCCACGATCCAGAAGGTGATCGCGCCCAGCGCGCCTTGCACCAGCCCGACCACGACCGAGCCCTTGATCGTTGCGCGCACGATCGAAACGAAGCGTTCGGCCAGCTGCCGGGAGATTTCCAGCGGGAGCGGAATCCCGCGCAGGATGGCGGCGCTGACCGCCTTGCCGTCGCGCAGCAGGAAATAGGTGACGTAAAGGCCGACCAGGAAAGACAGCACGAAGCCGAACAGCCCGCCGCCGATCGCCACTGCCTGCCGCGCGATCATCCCCGCGCTTTCGGTCAGCAGGTCCTGCGCACGTGTCTGCAACGCGGTGAAATCAGCCAGGCCGAGCTTTTCGAGCGGCTCGCGCAGCTGCGCCGGCAAGGCGTTGAGCACGTCGATGAACCAGGCCGAGACATCGAGATTCCCGTCCTGGAAGGCGATCACGACATTGGCCGCCTGCTCGACCACCAAGCTGCCGATGAACAGCCCGGGCAGCAGCACCGCGAAAGTGATGAACACCAGTGTCGCCACCGCGGCGCGATTGGCCCGCCCGTTCAGCTTGGCGAGGAACCACTGGTAAAGCGGCTGGAACATGATCGCCGCGAGCGAGGCCCACAGCACCGAAGTGGCGAGCGGCCACACCACGAACACGAGGCCTGCGGTGAGCAACCCCAGCAGCAGGACGAAGCCGAGATGTTCGTAGCCGTCGCGTTCGCGATCTTTCGCCATGCCTTATCCGCTCCCCAAAGGCGCCGACGGGCGCCGCTCAGACGTCGAGATTCGCCACATTCAGTGCATTGTCCTGGATGAATTCGCGGCGCGGCTCGACCACGTCGCCCATCAGCCGGGTGAAGATCTCGTCGGTTACGTCGGCATCCTCGACCTTGACCTGCAGCAGTGCGCGATTTTCCGGATCGAGCGTGGTTTCCCACAGCTGCTCGGCGTTCATTTCGCCCAGCCCCTTGTAGCGCTGGATCGAAAGCCCTTTGCGCCCTGCCGCGAGCACCGCGTCAAGCAGCTCGCTCGGGCGCGAGATCGCTTCGCCGCCGGCTGCGGCAGGCAGGTCGTCCGCCTCGCTATCGTCATCGGGCACGATTTCGGGCTCGGCGCCGGTCTTCACCAGCCGACCGGGCCGGGCATAGGCTTCGGCCTGGCTGCCGGCGAGCCCGTGCAGCTTGTGCGCTTCGGCGCTGACGAGGAACTTGGCTTCGATCTCGTGCACATCGGTCACGCCGCGCCACACCCGCTCGAACCGCACGGTGCCGTCATCGCCGATCTGCGCCGACCAGCGCGCTTCGGGATCGCCCAGTTCCATCCGCTGCGCCGCCAGTTGCAACGCCTCTGCGCGGGTCGCCGGGGCGAGTGCGGGATCGAGCGCGCCCGACAGCGCCATCTGCTCGATGATCGCCGGATCGTATTTGCGCGGAATGAAACCGAGCAGGCTGCGCAGGCGCAGCGCATGGTCGACCATCATGCGCAGGTCTTCGCCCGAGCGCGCGCCGCTGACCGTTTCGAGCACGCGGCCCTGCAGCCCGGCCTCGACCAAATAGCGGTCGAGCGCGGCCTGGTCCTTGAGGTAGACCTCGCTGCGGCCCTTCGCCACCTTGTAGAGCGGCGGTTGCGCGATGAAGAGGTGCCCGGCCTTGATGATCTCGGGCATCTGGCGGTGGAAGAAGGTGAGCAGCAGCGTGCGGATATGTGCGCCGTCGACGTCGGCGTCAGTCATGATCACGATCTTGTGATAGCGCAGCTTCTCGAGGTTGAACTCGTCGCGGATGCCGGTGCCCATCGCCTGGATCAGCGTGCCGACTTCCTTCGAGCTGATGATCCGGTCGAACCGCGCGCGCTCGACATTGAGGATCTTGCCCTTGAGCGGCAGGATCGCCTGCGTCTTGCGGTCGCGGCCCTGCTTGGCCGAGCCGCCTGCGGAATCGCCCTCGACCAGGAACAGTTCGCTCTTGGCCGGGTCGCGTTCCTGGCAATCGGCCAGCTTGCCGGGCAGGCTGGCGACGCTCATCGCGCCCTTGCGGCTCATTTCGCGGGCCTTGCGCGCCGCTTCGCGCGCGGCGGCGGCATCGATGATCTTCTGGATCACGTCCTTGGCCAGCGCGGGGTTTTCCTCGAGCCAGTCGTTCATCTTGTCGCCCATCAGCGCTTCGAGCGGCTGGCGCACTTCGGAGCTGACCAGCTTGTCCTTGGTCTGCGAACTGAACTTGGGATCGGGCAGCTTGACGCTGACGATCGCGCTCAACCCTTCGCGCATGTCTTCGCCCGAAAGGCTCACCTTCTCCTTCTTGATCAGCCCCGAACGCTCGGCATAATTGTTGAGCGTGCGGGTCAGCGCGGCGCGGAACGCGGCCAAATGCGTGCCGCCATCGCGCTGCGGGATGTTGTTGGTGAAGGTCAGGACGTTTTCGTAATAGCTGTCGTTCCACTGCAGCGCGACGTCGATCCCGATCCCGTCCTTCTCGGCCGAAATCGCGATCGGTTCGGGCATCAGCGCCTGCTTGTTGCGGTCGAGATACTTCACGAAAGCGCCGATCCCGCCTTCATAGAGCAGGTCGTGCTCGCGGGTTTCCTCGTGGCGGTTGTCGCGCAGCAGGATGCGCACGCCCGAATTGAGGAAGGCCAGTTCGCGGTAACGGTGCTCGAGCTTGTCGAAATCGAACTCGGTCACGTTCTTGAAGGTCTCGGTCGATGCCTTGAAGGTGACGCGCGTACCCTTCTTGCCCGGAGGGGCGTCGCCGACGATCTTCAGCGGCGCTTCTGCATCGCCGCTGCGGAAGCGCATCCAGTGCTCCTTGCCGCCGCGCCACACGGTCAGCTCGAGCCATTCGCTCAGCGCATTGACTACCGACACGCCCACGCCGTGCAGGCCGCCCGACACCTTGTAGGCATTGTCGTCGCTGGTGTTCTCGAACTTCCCGCCCGCGTGGAGCTGGGTCATGATCACTTCGGCCGCCGACACGCCCTCTTCGGGGTGGATGTCGGTCGGGATGCCGCGCCCGTTGTCTTCCACCGAGACGCTGCCATCGGGGTTGAGCTCGATCAGCACGAGGTCGCAATGGCCCGCCAGCGCCTCGTCGATCGCATTGTCCGACACTTCGAACACCATGTGGTGCAGGCCCGAACCGTCATCGGTGTCGCCAATATACATGCCGGGGCGTTTGCGCACGGCATCGAGGCCCTTCAGAACCTTGATCGATTCTGCGCCATATTCGCCCTTCTGGACGGTTTTTTCGGGAGTATTTTCGGTGTTCTCGGACATGTCCATCATATAGGCGCGAGGGGGGCGAATCCCAAGCAATTCGGGCCTTGCAAAAGGGTGTTTTCCACGGCTTGCCCCAGACCCCTACTCAGGGGCGGGATATGCCACGGGTTCCCCGGCATCGAAGGCCTTGCGGAAATGCACCGAACCTTGCCAGATCGAAACGTCGAACACATCGGCTAGCTGGCTGCGAACATCGGCCGGAAACTGGCTTTCGTGGCAATTCACCGCACGGCGCACCGCGGCCAGATCGGCCTGGTTGTAACCGTATGCAACGGTCAGGAGCGCGGGATCGGTAACCGCCCATTGCTGCAACTCGGGGATCGGCGGCAGGGTACCTGCGCGAATGCCGGGATAGAGCAGGACGGGGCGGCCCTCGGGCATGGCCTGCACCAGTTGCGTGACGATCGAGCTCACCATGCGGTGATCGCCATGGCCATATCCGCCGTCCGGCCCCCAGGTCAGCACGTATCGATAGTCTCCGGCCTGCAGGATCTCGCCGAGTTCCGCGGCCAGCCCGCGCGCCGGGCTGTCGGGCGCGCGCGGCATGTCGCCAAGCGTGCCGTCGCCCAGGCGGAGGAAGCGCGGCTCGGTTGCGCCCAGCGCGCTTGCGGCGCAGCTTGCCTCGCCTTCGCGCTTTTCGGCCAGTGCTGCGCCCGCTTCCATTCCCGAGACGCCCGGCCCCTGGTCGCCGCTGGTGGCATAGACGATCGCCAGCTCGGCCCCTTCGCGCGCGGCGCGGGCAATGGCCGGAGCCAAAACGATCTCGTCATCGGGATGCGCGACCACGACTAGCACCTTGGACAGTGTCCTTGGCGGCGCATTGGGCGAATCTGTCGCCTGCGCAGCCACGGCCAGCGGTATATGGGCCAGCATCGCGGCAATGAACGGGCGCAGCATCGTCAATCTCCTTGGCTTCGGCCCGCGAGACTGCATAGATGCGCGGCGGATTGCAACGGGCGGGGCAACGGAGAGTACATCGCATCATGCTAGAGCAATTGAAGTCCGAATTCGGCAATTTCCCCGCCATCCTTGCGCAATGGGCCGCGAGCCAGCCCGATGCCGTCGCCTTGCGCGACGGGCAGGCCGAAGTCAGCTGGGGCGAGCTGGGCGACAAGGTCGAGCGGCTCGCGGCAAGGCTGGTCGAAACCGGGCTTGAGCGCGGGCAGTCGGTGGCGATCCTCGGCACTTCGACGGTCAATTACGCGCTGGTGTTCCTTGCCGCGGTGCGCGCGGGCGGGGTGGCCGCGCCGCTCACCACCAGCGCTTCGAAGGAGCAGCTGGTGGGCATGGCGCGCGACAGCGGGGCGCGGCACCTGTTCATCGATGAAGCGAAGAGCGGCGAACTTGGCGAAGATTTCGTGCCTGAGCTCGACCACATTGCGCTTGAGGATATCGGCGCGTGGATGGCGCCCAAGGGCACCCGCGCGCCCGAATACGTTCCGGGCCGGAAAGACCCGTTCAACATCATCTATTCATCGGGCACGACCGGCATCCCCAAGGGCATCGTCCATTCGCACCTGATGCGCTGGCGGCAATTCGCCACCACCGGGGCGAGCTTCCTCGAATCCGGCATGCCGGTGCGCTCGCTGGCCTCGACCCCGCTCTATTCGAACACCACCATGGTGGCCTTCCTTCCCGTGCTGGTGGCGGGCGGCACGGTCAACATCATGGGCAAGTTCAACACGGTCGGCTGGCTCGAGATCGCCGAGCGCGAGCAAGTGACCGTCACCATGCTGGTGCCAGTGCAATACCAGCGGCTGATGGCGGAACCGCGCTTCGACGAGTTCGACCTTTCGGCGCTCAAGCTCAAATATTGCACTTCGGCGCCCTTCTCTGCCGAGCTCAAGGCCGAAGTCCTGCGGCGCATGCCGGGCGGGCTGGTCGAGATTTATTCGATGACCGAAGGCGGAGTGGTGTGCCTGCTCGCCGCGCATGAATTCCCCGACAAGCTGCATACTGTCGGGCGGCCCGCGCCGGGCAGCGAAATGAAGGTGCTCGACGATGAGGATCGCGAAGTGCCGCCGGGCACGCCGGGCAATCTGGTGGGTCGATCGCAGACCATGATGAGCGGCTACCAGAACCAGCCCGAAAAAACGCGCGAAGGCTATTGGACCGATCCCGAAACGGGGGATGTGTGGCAGCGCATGGGCGATATCGGCCGGGTCGATGCCGAAGGCTTCGTCGAACTGGTCGGCCGCGCGAAAGACATGATCATCTCGGGCGGGTTCAACATCTTCCCCTCGGACCTCGAGGCCGAGCTCGACAAGGAGCCCGACGTGATCGAGGCCGCAGTGGTGGGCGTGCCGTCCGAACGCTGGGGCGAAACCCCGGTCGGTTTCGTGCGGCTGGCCGAAGGCGCGCGCGACGTCGATGCGATCTGCGCGGCGGTCAATGCGCGGCTGGGCAAGACCCAGCGGCTCGCTGCGCTCAATGCGATCGACGAGATGCCGCGCAGCCACATCGGCAAGCTGCTCAAGACCGAGCTGCGCGAGATGGTGGTGGAAAGCGGCGCGCGCTTCTAGCGTCTTTCCAAAGGCCGGGACCGTCCGTCACAATCGGACGGACGGCGCCGCTCCTGGCCTCGCTTTGCCGCTTTCGGCCTTGGCTGAATGCTCAAACGATCGTGGCGTTGAACATCAGGCCGCTGAGGCTGATTGCAGCGATAAGCGAGATGAGCTTTTCGGCAACATTGGTCATGGTCTTTTCCTTTCTTCTTGTTCTTGGCGGCCATGGAGCGCGCAGGGGCGAGCACGCGCCGCCGAAGCCACGCGAATGCATCCCGCCTGAAGTGCGCCCCAAAGCTGCTGGTATTCGCGAGTGAGGCGCGGCCACCGGGTTGGGGGACTGGTGGCGGCCGCGCCTCGCTCGCTGCTGTGGTCGCTCGGGCCTTTGCCCACCGGCACCCGAGGGAGAGGGGGGTGCGGGCGACCTGCCAGGGGGTGCCGGCTTTGGGGGCTCCGGCACGGCCTGGCTTGCATCGGCGCGAGGGGGAGAGGGTCTTCGCCGCCGATGCAGCGTTGAAATAATGTTTCACTCGGTTGAACACAAATGAGAAAACAAGCAGACATGTTGCGAAAACTGCAATCAACTGCGCGCACTGTCCCGCTGAGGTGAAGAGTGCGGCATTCGCCGTGCCCCTCCGGCGGTGCAAAGCGCGCGGCGAATGCTGGACAGCGTGCCCGCGCATCCTTAACGCGCCGACATGGACCCGCAGCACCTCCCCGATTCCATCCTCATCGTCGATTTCGGCAGCCAGGTGACGCAGCTGATCGCGCGCCGCGTGCGCGAAGCAGGCGTCTATTCCGAGATCGCGCCCTTCACCATTGCGGAAGAGGCGTTTCATCGCCTCAAGCCCAAGGGCATTATCCTTTCGGGCTCGCCCGCCGGCGTGCCCGAGGAAGGCAGCCCGCGCGCCCCCGAATTGCTGTTCGAGGCGGGGATCCCGATCCTCGGCATCTGCTATGGCCAGCAAGTGATGAGCCACCAGCTCGGCGGCGAAGTGCGGCCCGGGCATGAGACTGGCGAAGGCGGCGAGTTCGGCCGCGCCTACCTCACCGTGACCAAGGAATGCGCGCTGTTCGACGGGCTATGGAAAGTCGGCGAGCGCCACCAGGTTTGGATGAGCCACGGCGACAAGGTGACGCGCTTTGCCCCCGGTTTCGAAATCGTGGCGGTATCCGATGGTGCGCCCTTCGCGGTGATCGCTGACGAGGAGCGCAAGTTCTATGGCACCCAGTTCCACCCCGAAGTGGTCCACACGCCCGATGGCGGCAGGCTGATCGCCAATTTCGTGCGCCATGTCTGCGGGCTGGCGGGCGACTGGACCATGGCCGAATTCCGCAAGACCAAGATCGAAGAGATCCGCGCGCAAGTGGGAAGCGGTCGCGTGATCTGCGGCCTTTCGGGCGGGGTCGATTCCGCAGTCGCCGCGGTGCTGATCCACGAAGCGATCGGCGACCAGCTGACCTGCGTCTTCGTCGATCACGGGTTGATGCGGATGAACGAGGCCGAACAGGTCGTCACGCTGTTCCGCGACCATTACAACATCCCGCTGGTGCATGTGGATGCGGAGGACATGTTCCTTGGCGGGCTGGCCGGGCTGACCGACCCCGAAGCCAAGCGCAAGTTCATCGGCAAGACCTTCATCGACGTGTTCGAGGCCGAAGCGCAGAAGATCGGCGGTGCCGATTTCCTGGCGCAAGGCACGCTCTATCCCGACGTGATCGAAAGCGTCAGCTTCACCGGCGGGCCGTCGGTCACGATCAAGAGCCACCACAATGTCGGCGGCCTGCCCGAACGCATGAACATGAAGCTGGTCGAGCCGCTGCGTGAATTGTTCAAGGACGAAGTGCGCGCGCTGGGCCGCGAGCTGGGCCTGCCCGAAGTCTTCGTCGGCCGCCATCCCTTCCCCGGCCCGGGCCTCGCGATCCGCATCCCCGGCGAAGTGACCAAGGAACGCTGCGATATCCTGCGCAAGGCCGATGCGATCTATCTCGATGAGATCCGCAAGGCCGGGCTCTATGACGCGATCTGGCAGGCCTTCGCCGTGCTGCTCCCGGTCAAGACCGTGGGCGTGATGGGCGATTACCGCACCTATGACAGCGTGTGCGGCTTGCGTGCGGTGACTTCGACCGACGGCATGACGGCAGACGTCTATCCCTTCGAGGCGAGCTTCCTCACCGGCTGCGCGACGCGCATCGTCAACGAAGTGCAGGGGATCAACCGCGTGGTCTACGACTATACGTCGAAGCCGCCGGGCACGATCGAATGGGAGTGATGGCTGCGATAAAGGAGGTCATTGGTCACCCAAAGGCAGTCATGCTGACCCTACGATTTGCATGGGCAGTTTTCACGAAGGATTCCGAGAACGAGCTAGCAGTCCACCGAGAAATGCGAGCCTATGCCCTAAGGCGCGGCGCGACCGAGACCTTTGCGTGGAGATCACGGGCAAGAGAGGCAGAACTTCTCTTGAGATGCGGAAAGCCGCATGAGTCTCGTTCGCTGTTCATAGACGTGCTGAAGGCATGCAAAGTACGAGAGGACGAGATGGGGCGGCATCTCACACTCTATGCTCGCTATTGGATTTCGTTGATCGATGTAAAGCCTTCTCAGGCGGATTATTGGGCACGTCGAGCTGCCGAGGCTGGACTTCTGAAGCGCGGTTTGACGGAAATCCCGGCACCTACTAAGCATAAGGACGAATTCGATAGGGAATTCGAACATATAGCAGCAGAAATCGATTGTGAGCTTCGCCGCAACGAGGCGTCATTTGGAGCTTCCAATCGAACTGAATAGTAGAGGCGAACTCGCTTACGTTCGCTCAATCAGCGCGGCGGGTCACCGTTGAGGGCTAAGCCGCTTCCTTCACGCGCTCCCCGATCCGTTCCACCGCGGCGTGGACTGCGCGCGCGGCGCCATCGTCCAGCCGGTCCTCGAACAGGGTCAAGTGCTGGAGCAGGGTCTTGCGGACCGCGCCATGCGGCTGGCCCAGCTCGGCATGACGCTCCAGCCCGTAACGCATGATGATGGTGGAGTTGACCGCCAGGTCGCGCAAGCGCTCGACCGGCCAGTCGAGCAGCCCGGCTTCGACCAGCGCGGCCAGATGCGCTTCGATGCTGTCCTCGGTCTCGACCAGCCAGCCCGCCACGCGGCTCGCGATCGGCTCGACATGCTCGCCGTAATGCGGCTGGTCGCGATAGAGGAAGCGATAGTCGCGCAACTCGCGCATCAGCGCCTCAAGCATGGCGCAATAGGAACCGACCGAATTGGCCGGATCGGGCCGCATGGATAGGCGCGCGGCGATCCCTTCGGCGAATTCCTCCGCGATCGCGGCCAGCAGGTCGCGCTTGGTCTTGAAGTGATACCACAGATTGCCTTCGGCGATGCCGCAGGCCTCGGCCAGCGCGGCGGTGGTCACCGCGCCATAGCCTGCCTCGTTGAACAGCAACCTCGCCTTGAGGACGATCTTGTCGCGGGTCTTCATCAATAGCGCGACAGCTGGACCGGCAAATGCTTGTAGCCGTGGACGAAGCAGGCCGGGACTCGCTCTGGCTCGCCCACGACATTCACCCGCAAGCGGCGCTTGGCCAGTTCCTCGAGCAGCGTGTGCAGCTGGAGTTCGGCCACGCGCGCGCCCACGCAGCGGTGGATGCCATAGCCGAAGCTGAGGTGGCGACGGGCGTTCGGCCGGTCGACCCTGATCGCTTCGCCATCGTCGAAAATGTCCTCGTCGCGATTGGC
Source organism: Altererythrobacter sp. Z27 (assembly GCF_052683155.1). Classification (NCBI taxonomy): domain Bacteria; kingdom Pseudomonadati; phylum Pseudomonadota; class Alphaproteobacteria; order Sphingomonadales; family Erythrobacteraceae; genus Altererythrobacter; species Altererythrobacter sp. Z27. The sequence continues at coordinate 2,268,227 of NZ_JBQYMC010000001.1, forward strand.
CGAGAGGTACCACAGCACGACCTTGTCGCCCTTTTTCATCAGGGGCCCGAACATGTCGGTGTCTTCCTCGACCGTGCGGCGCATATGCGCGAGCGGGGTCTGCCAGCGGATGATTTCCTGCACGGCATTGGGGATCAGCGAAGGGTCGGCCTCCAGCTTGGCGCGTTCCTCCGGATATTGGCTGAGGCCATAGGCATAGGCCGACATCGAATTGCGGGTGGTGTCGTTCCCGCCCACGATCAGCAGGATCAAATTGCCGATGAACTCTTCGGGGCTCATATCCTTCATGGCATCGGACTGGAGCATCACCGATATGAGATCCTTGCCCGGATTGGCCAGCCGCTCCTGCCACAGCGCGGCAAAGGCCATGCCCATTTCCTGCAGCTTGGCATTGCGTTCGATCAGGCCCTCGGGCGAACGGATCATTTCCACATCGCCGCCGTAATCGGACCATTCGGTCAGCTTGTGGCGCTCTTCCCACGGGAAATCGAACAGCTTGGCGAGCATGCCGGTGGTGAGCTCGATCGAGACTTTCTCCACCCAGTCAAAGGTTTCGCCTATGGGAAGCGAATCGAGCAGTTCGCCTGTGCGCTGCTGCACCTCGGCCTTCATATCGGCGACTTCGGACGGGCCGAAGCTGGGCGCCACGGTGCGGCGCTGCGCGGTGTGATGCGGCGGGTCCATCGCGATGAACATCGGCTGGCGGATTTCATTCTCGAGCGGCTTGTCGGAATCGAAGGCGATCGAGATGCCGCCATATTGCCAGCTCGACGAAAACAGCTTGGGCAGAGCTTCGATATGCTGGATCGGCTTGTAGGTGGAGACCGACCAATACGGCCCGAAATGCGAATCCGGCACGAACTGGATCGGTGCGTGCTCGCGCAACTGGCGGAAGGGTTCCCGCCACGTGTCCTCGACGTAGAGCTCCTTGCGCGAGACATCGATCGGATCGATCTCGGCGGTCTTGACCGTAAGGTCGGCGGATGTGGCCATAGCGAATCTCCCTCCCAGACCCTGATTAGGGTGTATGCCCTAATTTTTGGAGCCGGGCAAGCAGGTGGCTGACGCTACGGCCCGCGGCCTCGCAAAAGCGGGCCTTGCGCGGCACTGCATTCTCCGCAAGGCTCGCGCCAAAATCAGCCATTGCAGCAGGGAGATTCGCCATGAAAACCGCCATCACCGAAATGTTCGGCATAGAACACCCGATCATCCAGGGCGGCATGCACTTCGTCGGTTTCGCCGAAATGGCGGCGGCAGTGTCCAATGCCGGCGGGCTGGGCATCATCACCGGGCTGACGCTGGGCACGCCCGAAAAGCTCGCGAACGAAATCGCGCGCTGCAAGGACATGACCGACAAGCCCTTCGGCGTGAACCTCACTTTCCTGCCTTCGCTCACCCCGCCCGACTATCCGGGGCTGGTCAAGGCGATCATCGACGGCGGCGTGAAGGCGGTCGAAACCGCCGGGCGCAACCCGTCGCAGGTGATGCCTGCGCTCAAGGATGCGGGCATCAAGGTGATCCACAAATGCACCAGCGTGCGGCACAGCCTGAAGGCGCAGGAGATCGGCTGCGACGCGGTGTCGGTCGACGGTTTCGAATGCGGCGGCCATCCAGGCGAGGATGACGTGCCGAACTTCATCCTGCTGCCGCGCGCAGCGGACGAGCTGGAGATTCCCTTCGTATCGAGCGGCGGCATGGCCGACGGGCGCAGCCTCGTCGCTTCGCTTGCGATGGGCGCCGCGGGCATGAACATGGGCACCCGCTTCATCGCCACCAAGGAAGCGCCGGTCCACGAGAATGTGAAGCAGGCGATCGTTGCCGCTTCCGAACTCGACACGCGCCTCGTGATGCGCCCGCTGCGCAACACCGAACGCGTGATGACCAATGAAGCGGTTGAACGCCTGCTCGAGAAGGAGCGAAAACTCGGCGCCGATCTCAAGTTCGAGGACATCATCGGTGAGGTCGCGGGCGTCTATCCGCGCATCATGATGGAAGGCGACATGGATGCCGGCGCATGGAGTTGCGGCATGGTCGCGGGCCTGATCCACGATATCCCGACCTGCAAGGAGCTGATCGACCGGATCATGCAGGAAGCGAATGACATCATCGCGCGGCTCGATCGCTTGCAGGCCGCCTGACGCTTCGACTTCCCGGAATCAAAAAGGGGGGAGCGCCCGCCACACGCGCTCCCCCCTTTCTTGTAACTGCGATGTAGGCGATCAGCCTTCGCCGCCGTCCTTCGCGCTGTCATCCTTGACCCTGGTGTAGGGGATGAAGTCGTCGAGGAAGATCACGCCCGAATACATATGGCTCATGCGATCGACCATGGTGACATTATCGAGCCGGCAAAGCTGCGTGCCGCCGAAACGCCTGATCACCAGGATCTCGTCATCGTCGATATCTTCGGGGTGCTTGGTGCGATTGACGTAGATCGTATTGCCCGAACCATAGACCAGCGCAGTTTCGTCGATGATCCGGAAACTCTGGCTTCCGGTCGTTCGGATGCAGCTGGTCGGCTCGCCCGCGACGCGGCCTTCGAGCAGCTTGGCGAGTTCCTTTTCACCCTTGGTCATTTCGTGTTCGTGCTGCGAATGGTCCTGCGGTTCGTCACCGGCAAGAACCGGCGATGCGAGCAGGCCGAGCGCGGCGCCTGCTATCAATGCATGAGGCAATAATCGGGTCATGGCGTTACTCCTTACAAGGCTAAGTGCCTGAAAGGATTCATACCATATATTGCTGAACCGGGCATGAGTGGAGCGTGCCCGCTCCGCGCGCCTATTGCGGGCTGGCGCCTTCCGAAATGTCGGGCAGTTGCGACTGGTCGACCCCGTCCGCCGGGCCGCCCTTGAGCACGAAGCGCCGGTCGCAATAGCCGCAGTCGACATAGCCGTGCTCGTCGATCTGCAGATAGACGCGCGGATGGCCCAGCGCGGCCGGGCGATAGTTCGTGCCGCCGCGGATGCCGCTGGCGCCGTCGCAGCTGACGCGGGTGGTTTCGACCGTGATCACTTCGGGCGGTGCAATGCTCATGGACAGGCGAATAGTAAGAAGCGCGCGGATTCGCAACGGGTCAGCAAACCCTTTGCATGCCTTCGATAAAGGCTTAGTGCGCAGGCCATGACCAATCCGCCCGCAATTTCGATCCGCGACCTCAGGAAAACCTATGCCGGCATCAAGGGCGCGCCGGGCAAGGAAGCGCTCAAGGGCGTGAGTTTCGACGTGCCGCAAGGCCAGATTTTCGGCCTGCTCGGCCCCAATGGCGCAGGCAAGTCGACGCTGATCAACATCCTCGCCGGGCTAGTCACCAAGACCGGCGGCAGCGCCGAGATCTGGGGTTTCGACATCGACACGCATACGCGCAATGCGAAGCGGTCGATCGGCATCGTGCCGCAGGAAATCGTGTTCGACCCCTTCTTCACGCCGTTCGAAGTGCTGGAGAACCAGGGCGGCTTCTACGGCATCGCCAGGCATTTGCGCCGCAGCGAGGCACTGCTCGAAGCGGTGCGGCTGGCGGACAAGCGCGACGCCTATGCCCGCACGCTGTCGGGCGGGATGAAGCGGCGCCTGCTGGTTGCCAAGGCTATGGTCCATTCGCCGCCGATCCTGGTGCTCGACGAGCCGACCGCCGGGGTCGATGTCGAGCTGCGCAAGCAATTGTGGGATCTCGTCACCCGGCTCAATGACGGTGGCGTCACCATCGTGCTCACCACGCATTACCTCGAAGAGGCCGAGGAGTTGTGCGACCGGATCGCCATCATCAATCACGGCCAGCTGATCGCGAACAAGCCCACGCGCGAACTGGTCGACATGGCGCGCGAGAAGATCGTGCGCGTCACGGTGGACAAGGACCTTGCCGGGCCGGTGATGGAGCCGGGCTTCACCCGCGCGGACATGGTCGACGCGCGCACGCTCGAGATCACCTACAATCGCGATGCCGCCAGCGCGGGCCAGGTGCTCGCCAAGGTGCAGGAGCATGGCTATGTGATCGAGGACGTGACGACGCGCGAGCCCGATCTTGAGGATGTGTTCGTCCAGCTGACGGGCTCTGGCTGATGAGCGGCACCGAGCACGACGTCCTGATCATCGGTTCGGGCGCGGCGGGGCTCACCGCGGCGCTAGCGCTGGCCGAGACCAAGCGCGTGCTGGTGCTGGCCAAGGGCGATTTGCGTTCGGGCAGCACGGCATGGGCGCAAGGCGGGATCGCCGCGGTGCTCGATGCGGGCGACACTTTCGAAAACCACATTCGCGACACCATGGTGGCAGGCGCGGGCCTCAACCGGCGCGAGACGGTGGAGTTCGTGATCGAGAACGCGCCGCGTTCGATCGAGCGGCTGATCGAATTGGGCGTGCCATTCAACCGCGAAGGTGCGGACTTGCACCTCACGCGTGAGGGCGGGCATTCGCACCGCCGCATCGTGCATGTGGCCGACGCCACCGGCTGGGCGGTGCAGGCCGCGCTGCTCAAGGCGGCGGAGGAAAATCCCAACATCACGCTCCTGCCCGGACATGCCTGCATCGATCTTGTCACCGGGCGGCATGGCGAGCGCTTCTCCGGCGATGGGCGCGTGTGGGGCGCCTATGCGCTCAACGAAGTCACCGGCAAGGTCGAGAAGCATCTGGCGCGCGCCACCGTGCTCGCGTCGGGCGGGGCCGGGCGCGTCTACCAATTTTCGACCGCGCCGCGCGGCGCGACGGGTGACGGGATCGCCATGGCATGGCGCGCGGGCTGCCGCGTCTCCAACATGGAGATGATGCAGTTCCACCCGACCTGCCTCTACAATCTCGAGGTCAAGAACTTCCTCATTACCGAGGCGGTGCGCGGCGAGGGCGGGCGGCTGCTCAACCCCGTCACCGGCGAGCGCTATATGGAGAAGTACGACAGGGAGCGGATGGAGCTGGCCCCGCGCGATATCGTGGCGCGCGCCAATGACGACCAGATCAAGCGCTATGGCCTCGACTACGTCCATCTCGACATCAGCCACCAGCCGCCCGAATTCGTGCGCGAACACTTCCCGACCATCTACGAGAAGCTGCTCGGGCTCGGCATCGACATGACGAAGGAGCCGATCCCGGTCGTCCCGGCGCAGCATTACACCTGCGGCGGGGTGCTGATCGGGCTCGACGCGCACACCGATTTGCCCGGCCTGTGGGCGGCGGGCGAATGTACCGAAAGCGGGCTGCACGGCGCCAATCGCCTTGCGTCGAACAGCCTGCTCGAATGCTTCGTGTTCGGCGAAGCCGCCGCGAAAGACATTCTCGCCAGCTGGGATGTGCTCGACGCCCCGCCCGCGATCAAGGATTGGGACGCCAGCCGCGTCACCGATTCCGACGAGGAAGTGGTGATCAAACAGAACTGGACCGAGATCCGCCGCTTCATGTGGAACTATGTCGGGATCGTGCGCACCACCAAGCGGCTCGAGCGCGCGGCGCACCGGATCAAGCTGCTGACCGACGAGGTCGACGATTATTACGGCCACTTCCGCGTTACCACGGACCTGATCGAGCTCAGGAACCTGCTGCAATCCGCCGCGCTGATCGTGACCAGCGCGCTACGGCGCAAGGAAAGCCGCGGGCTGCATTATACGCTCGACTATCCAGAGACATTGCCGGCCGCAGAGGATACGGTGCTGGTTCCATAGGGTTTCGACCGGGGAGGGATGCGTGAGCCGCTTGCATGTCGAACGCCACAATATCGACCGGATCGGCTGGCTGCGCGCCGCCGTGCTCGGCGCCAATGACGGGATCGTCTCTACCGCCAGCCTTGTCGTTGGCGTCGCTGCCGCAGCTGCGGACAAGCAGGCGGTGCTGCTTGCGGGCTTTGCCGGGCTTGCCGCAGGTGCGCTGTCGATGGCAGCGGGCGAATATGTCTCGGTCAGTTCGCAAGCGGATACAGAAGCGGCCGACATAGCCCGCGAAACCGCCGAGCTGGCGACCCAGCCCGAAGCCGAGCTGGACGAGCTGACCGGCATCTATGTCGATCGCGGGCTCGAACCGGCGCTTGCCCGGCAAGTGGCCGAAGCGCTGACCGCGCATGATGTGATGGCGGCGCATCGCCGCGACGAGCTGGGCCTGTCCGAAGCGACCGCTGCGCGCCCGCTGCAGGCGGCGTTTGCTTCCGCGCTGACCTTCTCGGTGGGCGCGGCGCTGCCGCTGCTGGTGGTGCTGCTGGTGCCGGTGGCGATGCTGACCGCAGGGGTGGTTGCGGTCTCGCTGCTTGCGCTTGCGCTGCTCGGCGCGATGGGCGCGCATGCGGGCGGGGCTCCGCTCGCCAAGCCGGTCATTCGCGTCGTGTTCTGGGGCGCGCTGGCGATGGCGGTCACTGCCGGAGTCGGCAAATTGTTCGGCACTGCGGTGGGTTAGCGCCCGCAGATTCGCGCTCACCAGCGGCTCGCTCGCCATTCATCGGACGCAATCGCCCGCTCGTCGGGCATTCCGGTCGCTGCACCGAGCACCCATGCCATTCGCCGATCTCGAATTGAGGCTTTCGGCGCGATCGGCATTATGGGGGACAGGAAGCGGGGTGCAACAGCCCCCAAGGACAATCCCCCAAGCGCCTCGCTTCCCGATCGACCATACAAACCGCGGCACGAGTGATGGGACTGGTGCTCGCTGGCCCTGGTCAAACTGGCCGGTCATCCACGCTAATGAGAGGATGATCAAATGCAGACCCTTATCAAGACTTCGCTCGCGGCGGCCCTGAGCCTTGCCGCTCTCTCCCCCGCGCTCGCCGACGAGCAGATCGTGGTCCATTCGCAGGCCGAAATGGACCAGTGGCAGGCCGATGTGACGCGCAATCTCGACCGCCGGCTCGAAGCCGCGCAGCACGACACAAACGTCACGCCCAAGAGCGGCATCGTGCAGCTGCGCTTCACGCTCGACGCCAATGGCCGTGCAGAAAACTTCCAGACGCTGACCAGCTCGGGCGACCGCTCGACCGACATGGTGGCGACGCGCGCAGTGCGTCGGCTCGGCAATCTCGACGATGCGCCGGTCGCCAATGCCGAAGGCCAGACCTACCAGGCGAACATCATCTTCGCGGACAACATGCGCGAGCATGACAGGCTGCAAGCGAAGCTCGCCAAGATGGAAAGCGCGCGCCTCGCCCGCAATGACAGCGAGAGCAAGGTCGTCAGCTTCGGCCTTTAGCGGCAAGCCGCCGCGAAGGGGCGACGGCGGGCCATCCGGTCCGCCGTTTCCCGTCGCGGCGCTCGACAAGCGCGCGTTTCGCGATATGCATGGGGCGTCGCCCGGGCTTTGGCCCGAGCGGCGCCCATGCTTTTGCACCAAAGGGAGATGCGCGAGATATGCCCAGGGTCACAGCCAATTCGATCGAACTTGAATACGATACGCACGGCGATCCGGCGAACCCGCCGCTGCTGCTGGTGATGGGCCTCGGCGCGCAGATGACGCTGTGGCCGATCGAACTGGTGCAGGGCCTCGCCCGGCGCGGTTTCCACGTGATCCGCTATGACAATCGCGACATCGGGCTCAGCCACAAATTCGAAGGCGCGAAAGCGCCCGGCATGGTGCGCCAGATGCTGCTCGCCCGGCTCGGCTTCCGCTCGCGCGTGCCCTATACGCTGTCGGACATGGCGGCCGACGGGATGGGCCTGCTCGACGCGCTGGGGATCGAGCGCGCGCATGTGGTCGGCGCGTCGATGGGCGGCATGATCGCGCAGCTGATGGCGGTGGAGCACGGCCACCGGCTGCACAGCCTCACCTCGATCTTCTCGACCACGGGCAATCGCAAGCTGCCGCAGGCGGACAGGAAGGCGATCGAGCCGCTCACCACGCCGCCGCCATCGATGGAAGAGGCGGACCTGGTGGCGCATGGCATGCGCGTTTCGACCGCGATCGGCAGCCCCGGCTATCGCCCCGATCCCGAAGCCCAGCGCCAGCGGGTGATCGAGAACGTTCGCCGCTCGGTCTATCCGCAAGGGCTCCAGCGCCAGCTCGCCGCGATCATCCACGATGGCGACCGGACCGAACGGCTCAAGCGGGTAAAGGCGCCCACGCTGGTGCTGCATGGCGAGGACGATCCGCTGGTCAAGGTCGAGGGCGGTCGCGCCACCGCTGCGGCGATCTCCGGCGCCAAGCTCAAGACCTTCCCCGGCTGGGGGCACGACCTGCCGCTGGAACTGGTCGATACGATCGCCGATGCGATCGCCGAGCACGCCCGCGCGGCGCATCCGGCCTAGCGCCGATACGCCTGCGGCAAGCCATTTCGAGTCGCTTGCCGGGGGGCGAACGATTGTTGCCTCGCCGGGCAAATCGCAGGCCTGCACCGCCAAGAAAATTAGCCGCGCCCGCAAGGAGCGGCATGGTTTTGTATGAAGGCGACATGCTTTCAGGACTCGTTTGACAGCACCTGCAATCGGCGTATTTTCGCGGGCAGGACGACGCATGTGCCCGCAGGCTTACGGCGCCCCGATCGACCAACGACCGTCATCGCTGAATAACAACAGTCGCACTTAGTGCGGTACCCTCTGCGGCCGATCATCTTTTTCGCTCGAAAGGATGATCCCATGAATACACTTCTCAAACTCAGTCTCGCCACGGCCCTTGCAGGCGTGGCCGTCGCCTCCCCGCTTGCCTCGCAGGAAATCAGGGTGGTCCCCACTGCCGACGGCACCCAGCGCTTCATTTCCGATGTCTCGCACGATCTCGATCAGGAACTCGGCATGATCGACCTCGACAATTGGCGCTTCCGCGGCGGCTTCGCCCAGGTCCGCTTCCAGGTCGACCCGGAAGGGCGGGCGGAAAACGTCACGCTTTATCGCAAGTCGGGCGACCGGCAGGTCGATCGCACTGCGCTGAGAGCAGTCGAGCGGCTCGATTCGATCGGTGAACTGCCCGCCGGCTATCCCGACGACCAGGTGATCCAGGCGAATATCGTCCTGGCGCGCAGCGAATCGCAAATGGCCAGCCTCAACAAGCGGCTCCGCCGGGTCGAGGAAGCGCGCATCGCCGAAGCGGCGGGCAAGCCCGGCGCGCCGGTGCTGGCGCTGTCGATCGTGGTGAACTCCCCTTCCTGACTCATTGAGTGAGTCGGGACGCCTTGGCGTCGCGCTGCCCAGTCTGCGGGTGGGGAGCGCGGCGCCAATGTGGCGTCAGGCGGCGCATGATCGGCTGGCCTTGCGCGGCTTCAAGCGCACTTTCCGGATTCGAAAATTGCGCTGCGGGATTCGATTGATTCACAACCCCCGGCGGTCCTTTTTGCCCGCAAAAATTTTTTCACGGATTCATTTTTGGGGTTGCGCGGGCCGCGACCCAAGGATTTCCCGCGCGTCGCGGCGTTGCAGCATGGCAATACACCCCCGCGCGAGCCCTCCGGCCCACAGTAAATACGAATTTACCCTCTTGCACCGGACCCTCCTCTGATTCAGTATCTAGTGGTTGAGGCTGCGGGGGCACCCACAAGACCTAGTTTTTCCGAGCGCAGGCACCATCTCTGCGCCTGAGGGAAAGAGTCGGTCGATTCACGGCAATCCCGCGCCCTCTCTGTGGGCAAAAAAGGGAAAACTAATTCCCCCGAAGGCCTTCGGAATTGCTAGGTGGGGATGACCCGCCGAATCGAACACATGCGGAACATCGCCTGCAAAAAGGGGTGGCCGCGGGGAACGTAGAAACGCGAAGCGAGAAGCGGGGCAAATGATGGATTTCAGGACGGGCGACGAGGCAGCAATGGGTTTGGAACAAGAGACGGAAGGCGCTCTCGAAACCGAAACCAGGCAGCCCAGGAGCAAGCGCCAGTCCCCGCAGGCACAGGATGCCCCGGAAGCGAACAAGGCAGTTGCAATGGAAAGCGAAGACAAGGGAACCGAAGCGCTGGTGGCTGAAAAGGCCGGGGAAGCGCTCGCCGGCGCCATGGCGGCGGTGGCGAAGTCGGCTGCCGAAATCGACAGCAAGAAGGTCAATGATCGTCGCTTCATCATCGTGACCGATTCCAGCCGCGATGCGCTGCTGACCGAATTCGGCAAGGAAACGCTGACCGACCGCTACCTGCTGCCCGGCGAAGACTACCAGGACCTGTTCGCCCGCGTCGCCGATGCCTATGCCGATGACCAGGAGCATGCCCAGCGGCTCTATGACTACATCTCTAAGCTGTGGTTCATGCCTGCGACCCCTGTGCTGTCGAATGGCGGCACCAATCGTGGCCTGCCGATCAGCTGCTACCTCAATTCGGTGTCGGACAGCCTCGAAGGCATCGTCGGCACATGGAACGAGAACGTCTGGCTGGCCTCGAAGGGCGGCGGCATCGGCACCTATTGGGGCAATGTTCGCGGGATCGGCGAGCCGGTTGGCCTCAACGGCAAGACCAGCGGCATCATCCCCTTCGTGCGCGTGATGGATTCGCTCACGCTGGCGATTTCGCAAGGCTCGCTGCGGCGCGGTTCGGCCGCCTGCTACATCGACATCAGCCACCCCGAGATCGAGGAGTTCCTCGAGATCCGCAAACCTTCGGGTGACTTCAACCGCAAGGCGCTGAACCTGCACCATGGCGTGCTGGTGACCGACGAGTTCATGGAAGCGGTGCGCAATGGCGACGAGTTCGAACTCAAGTCGCCGCGCGACGGCAGTGTGCGCGGCAAGGTCGATGCGCGCAGCCTGTTCCAGAAGCTGGTCGAAACCCGCCTCGCCACGGGCGAGCCCTATATCGTATTCTCCGACACAGTGAACCGGATGATGCCCAAGCATCACCGCGACCTGGGGCTCAAGGTCTCGACCTCGAACCTGTGCTCGGAAATCACCCTGCCGACCGGCATCGACCACTTGGGCAACGATCGCACCGCTGTGTGCTGCCTCTCGTCGCTCAACCTCGAGACGTGGGAAGAGTGGAACGGTGACAAGCGCTTCATCGAGGACGTGATGCACTTCCTCGACAACGTGCTGCAGGACTATATCGACCGCGCGCCCGACGAGATGGCCCGCGCCAAATATTCCGCCAGCCGCGAACGTTCGGTCGGCCTCGGCGTGATGGGTTTCCATTCCTTCCTGCAGATGAAGCAGATCGGCTTCGAAAGCCCGATGGCCAAGGTGTGGAACCTTAAGATGTTCAAGCACATCGCGGCCAAGGCGTCCGAAGCCTCGATGCTGCTGGCGCAGGAACGCGGCGCATGCCCCGATGCCGAAGACATGGGCGTGATGGAACGCTTCAGCTGCAAGATGGCGATCGCGCCCACCGCGTCGATCTCGATCATTTGCGGCGGCACCAGCGCCTGCATCGAGCCGATCCCGGCCAATATCTACACCCACAAGACGCTGTCGGGCAGCTTCATCGTCAAGAACCCCTATCTCGAGAAACTGCTGCGCGACAAATCGAAGGATTCGGTCGCGGTGTGGAACACGATCCTTGAACGCGGCGGTTCGGTCCAGCACCTCGACTTCCTCAGCCCTGAGGAAAAGGCGGTCTACAAGACCAGCTTCGAAATCGACCAGCGCTGGCTGCTCGAATTCGCTGCCGATCGCGCACCCTTCATCGACCAGGCGCAGTCGCTCAACCTGTTCATCCCGGCCGACGTCGACAAGTGGGACCTGATGATGCTGCACTTCCAGGCGTGGGAGAAGGGCATCAAGTCGCTCTATTACCTGCGCTCGAAGTCGGTGCAGCGTGCGGGCTTCGCGGGCGGGGTGGAAGCGGACAACACCGCCGACGCGCCGAAGATCGAACTGACCGCCGGCGGCGAGCAGACCGATTACGAGGAATGCCTCGCCTGCCAGTGAGGTGAGAAGATGTGGATAAAACGAGAACAGACTGCTTCGCAAGTCTGTCCCGTCAAGCTAATAAGGTAGATGAATGAATCACTTGGCCGTATTGGCCAAAAAATTGGGGAGCAATCCCCTATAAGGAGCTTGCTCCCCGAGCAGGCTGAACGGTTAAGTTCGAGGCCAGCTACGCAATCGCCGCCTCGCATCTGAAGCCGTTCTCGTCAACCCGATTACTTCAGTTTTCGGGCAGGAGAAGATGTGCGTTGTTGATAGTTGGTGGACAAAACGAGCTAGGGCCGAAAGCGCGCGAGCGTTTAGCTCGACTCGGCCAATTCCTCCACGACGGCGGACATCCCTCCATTTTCAATCGCGGTGAAGTCGATTTGCCAGAGCCGCAAACGAGAAAGGAAGTACAAGATGTCGAATGCAAAGCCTCATCCCGATCCCCAGCCGGATCGCGGCAAAGACAACGAGCCTGGGCGAGGTCACGGTCGACCGGTAGAGAACCGACCTTCCGCTCCCCAGATTTCGAAGCCGCTTTCGGAGCTCAGCTTCGAGTTCTGGCACAACATTACCAAGCGCTAGCTTTTGAAAATGGGGGAGGGATATGGGTGGCCGTCGAGGCTAAGCCACTTGGCCTCGACGGTCCTGCCGCGCACATCCTTATGGGCGTTCGCGAAGATGAAACTATCTTTCCACGTGCCTGGGCATTCGAACGGATCGGGCATCAAGTTCGACCGTTTCCTACGAAGCACACAAATTTCCCCGATGCTTCCATTTGTGCTTTCGACCCGAAATCCGGTGCGTGGACTCGCGAGGACGGGCTGACCGCGCTCGTGGACCATTATGCGCTCTGGGCAGTGAAGAGCTGGCATCGACAAGAATTCGGTTGGTGGCCTGGCCCACAAATCGGCAAGTGCGCGCTTTATCGTCGGAATGAATTTGATGTGCGCGAATGGTGCGGCTGTGGATCGGGCATACCTTACGGCTTTTGCCACTATCAACGAGACAAGCAGGTGCCCGATGAGCTTGCGCAGCGTGAATTCACCGCGCTCTTTGGTCTGGATTACCAGAACCGGCAAACCCCAACTGTCATAGTCGAAGCAGCGCGAACTCGCTGGAAGACATTGCCCGCCTTGGATAGCTTGATCTTCTGAAGATGGCGTGGACGCCGTTGCTCCAAGAAACGGATTGAGGCACACTGTCCGCATGCAAGATCGGTCAGGTCCCTCGCCTTTTCGGCAAACCCTCGTCGCAATCAGTTTGTTGCTACTCCTTTCAGCCTGCGCCGCGCAGATCGATGCGGGGGTTGCGACCGGAGAGGACGTGCCCGGCTTCTGGTGGGGGCTGTGGCACGGCTTCATCTTCCCCTGGGCCTGGATCGGCTCGCTGTTCGACGAGGGGATCGCGGTCTATGCCGTGCCCAACAGTGGCGGCTGGTACGATTTCGGCTTCTTCCTCGGCATCACCGTGCTCGGCGGAGGCAGCTGGTTCAGCTCGAAGAAGCGGCGGCGCGACTGACGCCGCACTGAGCGAGCTTCATGCGCGGCGGCGGTCGCGCGGGTCTTCGCTAATCCGGTCAATTCCCGCGCCCAGGCCTTCGTCCGCCTCGATCACTTCCACCCGGTCGCGTCCGGCGCGCTTGGCGCTGTAGAGCGCGACGTCGGCCATCTCGATCATGTCCTCAAGGTCGAGCCGGCGGTTGGCCGGGGCCAGCGCCAGCCCGATGCTGGTGGTGATGAGCGGCTTGGAATCGTCGCGCACCGGCACCAGCATGGCGGCGATGGCTGCGCGCATTTCCTCGGCCAGCTCGCGCGCTTCGCCCGGGTGGCGTTCGCGCACCGCAGCGATGAATTCCTCGCCGCCATAGCGGGCGAGCACGCCATAGCGGCTCGGGAACACCGCCATCAGCTGCGCCGCGGCGAGCGCCAGGCAACGGTCGCCGGCCTGGTGGCCGTGGCGATCGTTGAAGGCCTTGAAGTGATCGAGGTCGATCATCATCACCGCCAGCTTGCCATGCTTGCCGCGGCTGCTTGAAAGCCCGCGCAGCCGCTCGCTCACAACGCGCTCGAACTTGCGGCGGTTGGGCAGGCCTGTCAGCGGGTCCTGTTCGGAAAGCTGGCGCAGCAGCTGGTTGTTCCGCTCAAGCTCGATCCGCGTCATCTCGTCGCGCTGGTCGAGAAGGAAGCTGCGCGCGTTGAGTTGCCAGCTGCGTCGCGCGATCGCCCAGGCGGGGATGCCCACCAGCGAGGTTATCACGATGTAAAGACCCAGCTCCAGCGGCGGCAGCGCATGGGGCCACATTGCCACTGCCGAGGTGGCGAGCGCAAAGGCCAGCGCATAGCGTTTTAGCTCATCGGGGCGAAACGGCAGCGCCAGCCCCAGGCACGAAATGCCAAGCAGGAAAGTGGTCGCCAGCGTATAGCGCGCCATCGCTTCGGACGTGACGAAGCTGGCGAAGTACATCGCCAGCATGCCGATGCTGATCAGCGCGCCTGCCGCCACCAGCTTCATCTGGCCGACCTGGTGCTTGCGCAGCAGGAACAGGCCCGCCACCGCCAGCGGCACGATCGTCGCCGACCGCCACAGCAGTGCCACATGGATCATGTCCGGAAGGGCGAAGGCATCGAACAGCAGGGCGCACAGGCTGATGGCGAGCGCGAAGAGAATCTGGAACCGCAGGCCTTCATAGACCCGGTTGCGCGAATATTCCTCCTCCAGCGCCTTGAGCGCGGGCGACCACGCAGCATAATCGCTGCGGGTGGCGAGCGCCAAATCGATCTCTTCGCGCAGGGCGAAAGAGTGAGGAGAGGGTTCTTGCGACATAGCCCCTAAAAGTTAGCCGAAATCCCGTTAAGTATCTCCTAAAGCACTATTTTTTGCGGTTTTCTGCGGGTCACGATGGTTAACGCCACCCTTCGGCCGCGCGAAAAAGGTTAACGCCGATATAAGGGATGCGAATCACCCGAATCACGCAGCCCTGCGGCGCATGCCGGGCGACGAATCCGCGCTTCGGCCCGACTCGAAAAAAGCACGGCTTATCCCCGCCAAAACACCCCTGCTTGCCTTCGAATTGCCGCCATGATTCCCTATATTGGAAATTCGCGCTGATTCACGGAGACCACCAGATGTCGTTGCTCGAAGCCCGCAAGACCTACAAGCCGTTCGAATACCCCTGGGCCTACGAGTTCTGGAAACGCCAGCAGCAGATCCACTGGATGCCCGAGGAAGTTCCCCTGGGCGAGGATTGCCGCGACTGGGCGCAGAAGATTTCCGAGCACGAGCGCAATTTGCTCACGCAGATCTTCCGTTTCTTCACCCAGGCCGACGTCGAGGTGCAGGATTGCTACCACGACAAGTATGGCCGCGTGTTCAAGCCGACCGAGATCAAGATGATGCTCACCGCCTTCTCCAACATGGAGACGGTGCACATCGCCGCCTATTCGCATTTGCTCGACACGATCGGCATGCCCGAAAGCGAATATTCGGCCTTCCTCGAATATGAGGAAATGAAGGACAAGCACGACTTCCTGCAACAGTTCGGCGTGGACACGGACGAGGATATCGCCCGCACGCTGGCGGCCTTCGGCGGCTTCACCGAAGGGATGCAGCTGTTCGCCAGCTTCGCCATGCTGATGAACTTCCCGCGCTTCAACAAGATGAAGGGCATGGGCCAGATCGTCAGCTGGTCGGTGCGCGACGAAAGCCTCCACTGCGAAGGCATCGTGCGGCTGTTCCACGAATTCGTGCGCGAGCGTGACTGCTACACCAAGGCGGTGAAGGAAGACATCATCGACATCTGCCAGAAGACGGTGCGGCTGGAAGACAATTTCATCGATCTCGCCTTCGAGATGGGCCCCGTCAGCGGGATGAGCGCGAAGGAAATCAAGAAATACATCCGCTACATCGCGGACTGGCGGCTGGGCCAGCTGGGCCTGCAGCCGATCTACATGGTGGACGACCACCCGCTGCCGTGGCTCGCGCCGCTGCTTAACGGGGTGGAGCACGCCAACTTCTTCGAAACCCGCGCGACCGAATATTCGAAGGCCGCGACCAAGGGCAATTGGAACGACGTGTGGGCCAGCTTCGACAAGCGCCAGAAGGCCAAGGCCGCGAACGAAGGCGCCGCTGCCGAGGATGACGGGCCGGGCCTGTTCGGCGATGCAGGCGAAGGGACGCAAGCGGCGGAGTAGTTGGGGAAAGTTGATTTAGTGCGGCTGTCGAAAGCGCGCTAAATCAGCTACGGAACATATGTGGAACTTATTCGATTCTCTTTCGTTGCTGGCCACGCCCCACCTCGCGGACTCGAGGCAGAGATGATCGACGTGCGCGTCATTGCCAATAAGGTTTTGGCTAGGGCCGAACTACGAGAGATCGACATCACCAACATGGCGATCAATAAGATCGTATACTTCGTGCATTGTGATTACATGCTCGAGGAAGGAGAGCCACTTGTCAGTGCCAAGATTGAGGCATGGCAACACGGCCCAGTTTTTCGAGAGCTTTATCAAGAATTCAAGAGGTGGGGAGACGGCCCGATCAAAGGTAGGGCGACGCGAGTCAGCCCCCTGTCAGGAGAGGTGGAGGAGGCTACTGCTCAATTTGGGACCGAGGAACAGGATCGCCTCAATGAACTGATTGACCGTTATATCGGATTTTCAGCAGCTCATTTGCGGGCACTTTCTCACGTAGTTGGAGGACCGTGGGATCAAGTTTGGCAGCATTCCGGAAGGGCGAATCCCGGAATGCGGATTTCAGACGAACTGATCAGGCAATCTTACCAGCGAGAAACAAGGCAATGAGCATGAGCCCAAAGAGCATTTTTAGAAAGTTGGACAGCATTCCCGCTGCTCCAAATTTTGTACGATACAACTTTGATGATCTTCGGAAGACGTTGAAGGCATATGTGGCGTTCGCGAAGGGCATGCCGACTGTCTCCTACAGCGAAGGAATAAAGATCATCCGCGATTTGGTGCTTGGATGGTCGAATGCCGACAATGCGAAGAGGGCGGCGCGCAGACTCAAGAACTCTCCTTCAAGAAAGGCGGTAATTGAGTTCGTCGATGCCTTCTGCATTTATGCGGAGCATCGACGGTACGAAGGTGTGCCGGCCTTTTCTGATTTCACGACCAACTTTGCGATTGGCAGAGAACTGTTTGTGCCGGTGAGGCCAACCTTGGTTTCGCGAGAGGATGGTGAGTTTCGCCCTACATTTGTTTTTGGTTGGAAGTCGGTGCCGCTTGACGACTTTCAGCGAAGGCTCCTCATGACCATTCTCGAAGATGCAATCTTCTCATTGACCGACTTCCAGTCGAGCGATGCTGAGATCGTCTTCCTTCCTGAAGTTGATGGAGTTCGCGTTCCGGAAGTTTGGCACCGCGGAGACTATGATCTCTTGTCTGAAGTCCAACTTAGAAACCAGATGGAATTGTTTCTGTCTGCCCGAGAGCAGGCCTATCCAATCATCGACAATTGGCTCCGTTCGAAAGCCAGCGAATTTCGAGATGAACCAGTGGCTGAGCGCGATCACCGACAGCCAAGCTTGGACTTGCGCCTTCCTCCAGTAGACTAGTTAAGCGAGCGCTACACCGCCGCCCCGCTTTCCTACAGCCGCGCGCGCGTGATAGCGCTTGGGCGTGCGCACCGCTCGTCACCTCCCGAACCCGCTCGGCGTCCCACACAGCCAATCGCTGCGCCCGGGCCGGGATTTTTTCTCTTATGACTGTGTCGCATGTGTCGCATCGTGCCCCGCGAACCCGGGCTTAACCAGTGTGCGGCTATATGATGCGCCATGTTCGCGAAGCACCAGGCCATCTTCCGCAGCCGCTGGCGCGCCCTCTTGTGGGCGGCGGGCGTGCTGCTCACGGCCTATTGCTCGGTCCCTTCGCCCGACGAGGCGCAGCAGGCCAGGCCCGCCGCAAAGCCGCAGCACGTGCATCACAACCCCTGGGCGATCGATCCCGCCAAAAGATAGCGCGCCTTTGCGCCGCCGCCGGGCAAATTTGATCTGCCTCAACGTCACATCGCGGGTATCTGCTAGCGTGGCGCCATCACCACTGCACAAAGAGAGGCATCCATATGTCGCAGCATACGCCGAACGAACTGACCCAGATCTTCGCCCGCGATCGCGAGCTGGTCAGCCGGCTCAAGCAGGCCGATGCGCATTATGCGCGGCTCGCGGACGAGTATCACGAGATCAACCGCGAAGTGCACCGCATCGAAAGCGAAGCCGAGGCGGCGAGCGACGAGCGCACCGAAGCGCTCAAGAAGAAGCGGCTCGCGCTGCTCGACGAGATTACCGCGATCGTGACGAAGGCGCGCGCTGCAGCCTGATTTGGGGCCTGAGCGGTGGCCTGTACGGGGGACGGGTCGCCGCTTGGGGGCGGGGTGTGCTATGATGCGCCATCGGACGAGATGAGAGAGGCAGTTCCATGTCGCAGCACACCCCGCACGAACTTCACGAGGCTTTTCCGGACGATGTGGCGCTGCTCACGCGGCTCAAGGTCGATGACCCGCATTTCGCCAACATCGCCGAGCGCTATCACGAGCTCAACCGCACGATCCACCGGGTCGAGGCCGAGATCGAGCCGACCAGCGACGAACATGCCGAGGAGCTCAAGAAGCAAAGGCTGGCGATGCTCGACGAGATTTCGGCGCTGCTTGAGAAGGCGCGCGGAGTTTCCTGAATTCGGCGCGCCGGTCCAGCTTTGTCACTTGCGGCGGGCCGCGCTAAGGCACGTCGACAGGCATCGAACAGGGACTTTGCATCAATGAAAATCATCGCATCTGCCGCACTCGCTTTCGCCATGCTCGCCGCGCCCGCGCTGGCCGACCACCATGCCGCTGGCGAAGTGACCGTCACCAACCAGATGGAATTCCCCGCCGACGCGGAATGGAAGCACAGCTTCGATGCCGGCCCGTCCGAAGCGGGCAAGCCCAACGGCTCTTTCGCCCGCGCGCTTGCCTACATCCGCGCGATGGAGGCCGAGGGGGTCGATCCGGCGCGGGTCAAGGTCGCGATCGTGGTGCACGGCCCGGCGGTGTTCGATGTGGTGAACGACGCACGCTATGGCGAGAAATACAAGGACGCCGACGGCGCGCCGATGCGCAACCAGAACTACAACAATGTCGCTGACCTGGTCGCGCGCGGAGCGGAGATCTGGGTGTGCGGGGTCGCCGCGAAATATCACGGCGTGGGCAATGCGCATTTGCTCGAAGGCGTGAAGATGGCGCCCAGTGCCACCGCCGCGCATGCCGATCTGCAGCGCCGCGGCTTCGGCATCAACCCGTTCTGATCGCGCTCTGCCTTGCCGCGCCGGGCCGAAAGTGCATAAGCTTCGCCCGGGGCGCAGGGGAGAGGGAATTGCAATGACAGCAGGAGTTGGGCGCCGCGCCCGCACGATCGAGGAAATCGGCCAGAACCTTATGGCGCTTCAGGCGGTGGAGCCTGTCAACTACCGGCCCTATCAGCCGCAGGCGGGCGATGTCTTCATCACCAGCTGGGCCAAGAGCGGCACCACCATGATGCAGCAGATGTTCCATCAGCTGCGCATGGGCGCCGCGACTGGTCAGGGCGACATGGATTTCGACGACATCAGCCGGATGACGCCATGGGACGATGTCGCGCTGCAGAACGATTTCGACATGACGGTGGAACAGCGCGCCGCGCCGCGCGGGTTCAAGTCGCACCGCGAATACGAGCGCCTGCCTGCGGGCATGCGCTATGTCGTGACGCTGCGCGATCCGCACGAGACCTATGCATCGTTCCACCGCTTCTTCGAAGGTTACCTGTTCGAACCCGGCTCGATCTCGCTCGACGAATTCATGCCTTTATGGCTGATGGGCGGCCCGGGCGGCTGCGATTACTACACCCATTTGCTCAGCTGGTGGGCCCGCCGCGACGAGCCCGACACGCTGCTGGTGAGCTATCGCTGGGTGGTGAAGAACCGCCCGGCGATGATCGGCATGCTGGCCGATTTCATGGCCATCGAGCTGACCGACGAGCTCGCCGCGCTGGTCGAGGACATGACCAGCCGCGAGTTCATGTATGCGCACAAGGACAAGTTCAACGACCAGATGATCTGCGATTCGATGACCGCGCGGCTTGGCATTACCGACTTCGAATCGACCAAGGTACATGACGTCGGCAGCGATGCGAAAGTGGTTCCGCCCGCGATCGTAGAGCAGATCGACGCGATGTGGGCCGAACGGGTCACTCCCGTCACCGGTCACCGGAACTTCGCCGAGCTGGCGACCGAACTCGGCCGCTAGCTTGCAGTGGTGCGGTGCGAACGGCGCGCTTCGCGCTATGCAGCGCGGCCTTGAGCCGCTAAGCGCGCTGCCGTGCGCCACCAGGGGCGAAGTGGAGTGAAGCGGATGAGCGCGAGCAGCGATCCCAACATGCTGGCGAAGGCCGAAGTACTGATCGAGGCGCTGCCCTATTTCCAGCGCTATGCCGGGCGCACCTTCGTGGTGAAATATGGCGGCCATGCGATGGGCGATCCCGAGGCCGCGCGCGACTTCGCCGAAGACATCGTGCTGCTCAAGGCCGTGGGCATCAACCCGGTGGTGGTCCACGGCGGCGGTCCGCAGATCGGCGCCATGCTCAAGAAGCTGGGCGTCGAAAGCACTTTCGTCGACGGCTTGCGCGTTACCGACAAAGCGACCGCCGAAATCGCCGAAATGGTCCTCTCGGGCGCGATCAACAAGGAACTGGTCGGCTGGATAGCAGGCGCGGGCGGCCGGGCGATCGGCATTTCGGGCAAGGACGGCGGGCTGGTGACGGCGCGCAAGGTCGAGCGCAGCACGCGCGACCCCGACAGCAATATCGAACGCGCGATCGATCTGGGCTTCGTGGGCGAACCGAGCCATGTCGACACCAAGATCATCGACACGGCGGTGGCTGCGGGCATGATCCCGATCATCGCGCCGATCGGCGCAGGCGAAGACGGCCACACCTACAACATCAACGCCGACACCATGGCGGGTGCGATCGCGGCGGCGCTGGGCGCAGCGCGGCTGTTCCTGCTGACCGATGTGGCGGGCGTGCTCGACAAGCAGGGGCAGCTGATGACCGATTTGACGCCGGGCGACATCGCGCGGCTCAAGGACGACGGCACGATCTCCGGCGGCATGATTCCAAAGCTGGAAACCTGCGTGAACGCGGTCGAATCGGGCTGCGAAGCCGCGGTGGTGCTCGACGGGCGCGTGCCGCATGCCATGTTGCTGGAATTCTTCACAGCGCGCGGGGCCGGAACGCTGGTGCGCGCCTGATCGATGCGCTAGCGCAATCGGGACGGGCGGCTCGGCGGGGGCTGGCCCTTGGCGTGTTACTCGGGTAACACGCAACTTCGGGACGCAGAAAACGGAAGCAGGTTAGATGCAGGCTCTCTACACGCTCTACGATATCATCGCGATGCTCAGCAACGTGCTGGTGATGCTGATCATCATCCAGTTCGTGATCGGGCTGCTGTTCGCCTTCAATGTGGTGAACGCCTCGAACGACTTCCTGATGTCGTTCTACAATTCGATCAACCGGCTGCTCGACCCGCTGCTGCGGCCGATCCGCAATCTCATGCCCAGCACCGGCGCGATCGACTTCAGCCCACTGGTGTTGATCATAGTGCTCAACATCGTGCTGATCGTGCTCGAAGGCATAATCCGGAGCGTTTGATGACCGCGAGGCTGATCGACGGCAAGGCGTTTGCGGCCGGCCTGCGCGAGCAGGTGGGCGAACTTGCCGGCGCATTCGAAGCCAGGGCGGGGCGCAAGGCCGGGCTGGCGGTGGTGCTGGTGGGCGAAGACCCGGCGAGCCAGGTCTATGTCGCTTCCAAGGCGAAGCAGACGGTCGCGTGCGGCATGGCCAGCTTCGAACATCGCTTGCCGCAGGACACTTCGCAGGATGCGCTGATCGCGCTGGTAGACCGGCTCAATGCCGATCCCGCGGTTGACGGCATCCTCGTGCAGCTTCCGCTGCCGGGGCATCTCGATGAACAGGCGGTGGTGGCGCGGATCAGCCCGGACAAGGACGTCGACGGATTGACGCCGACCAGCACCGGCCGGCTGGCGCTGGGCCTGCCCGGACTGGTGCCGTGCACGCCGCTCGGCTCGCTGATGCTGCTCAAGGACCAGCTTGGCAGCCTTTCGGGCCTCGACGCGGTGGTGATCGGACGTTCGATCCTCGTGGGCAAGCCGATGGCGCAACTGCTGCTGGCGGAGAATTGCACTGTCACCATCGCGCATAGCCGCACGAAAGACCTGCCCGACGTGGTGCACCGCGCCGATATCGTGGTGGCCGCCGTGGGCCGCCCCGAAATGGTCAAGGCGAGCTGGCTCAAGCCGGGCGCTACCGTGATCGACGTGGGCATCAACCGCCTCCCGCCCGAACCGGGTGCGGAGAAGGGCAAGCTGGTGGGCGACGTCGATTTTGCCGAAGCGCGCGAAGTCGCGGGCGCGATCACTCCGGTGCCAGGCGGGGTCGGGCCGATGACGATCGCAGTGCTGCTGCGCAATTCGCTGGTCGCGGCTTACCGCAATGAAGGGCTGGAGGTGCCGGAGGGGCTATGAAGAAACTGCTGCTCCTCGCCGCGCTGTCCGTGCTGGCCGCCTGTTCCTCGAGCCCGCGCCAGAGCTTCCCCGATCGCATCATCAACCGCGCGCTGGCCGGGGCGCCGGGGCAGGCGCAGCCGAGCGATGTGGTCGCGACCGAAATAGCCTTTGCGCGGCTTGCGCGCGAGAAGGGGCAATGGAGCGCCTTTGCCGAATATGCCGCGGATGACGGGGTGATGTTCGTGCCCGAGCCGGTTGCCGCAAAGTCGTGGCTCAGGGGTCGCGCGAACCCCGCGCAAAGCGTTGCGTGGCAGCCGCACCAGGTGTGGATGAGCTGCGACGGCTCGCTCGCGGTGACGAAGGGCGCATGGCAGCGGCCCGACGGATCGAATGGCTATTTCACTACCGTGTGGCAGCGGCAGAAGGATCGCACATATCGCTGGGTGATGGACCAGGGCGACGTGCTGGCGCAGCCGCTGGTCGAGCCTGAATTCATCGGCACGGAAGTGGCCGACTGCCGCGCAGGCAGGGAAATCGTCATCGCCACCGGCCTCGATCTCGAAATCCCCGGACGGGGCGCGGGCAGGTCGATGGACGGCAGCCTCGCCTATGAATGGGATGTATCGCTCGATCGTTCGCGCCGCTTCCGCGTGACCATGCTGCTGGATGACGAAATGGTCGAAGTGCTGCGGCTCGAAGTCGGGCCTCCGGCGGGCGGCCAGTGACCGAGCTGTTCATCTCCGCCTTTATCACCCTGTTCGTGGTGATCGACCCGCCGGGCTGTGCGCCGATCTATGCGGGGCTGACCAAGGGCGCACCGCCGCTGCAGGCACGCAATATGGCGCTGCGGGCGAGCTTCATCGCGACCGTGATCCTGCTGATCTTCGCGCTGTTCGGCGAAGACCTGCTGTCGGCACTGCATATCGAACTCAACAGCTTCCGCATCGCAGGCGGGCTGATGCTGTTCTTCATCGCCTTCGACATGGTGTTCGAAAAGCGTACCCAGCGGCGCGAGGAGCGTGCTGAGAAGGTCGCGGCCAGTCCCGAGATCGAGGACGTCTCTGTATTCCCCATGGCGATGCCGATGCTCGCAGGGCCGGGCGCGATCGCGGCGGTGATGCTGCTGATGAACGAGGCGAACGGGCTGGAGGAATCGCTGGTGGTCTTGGCGGCGCTCGGCGCAGTGCTGGTGATCACGGCGGCGGCGCTGGTTTCGGCAGGCCCGCTAATCCGCTTGCTCGGCGACCGGGTCGAAGCGGTGATCACGCGGCTGCTCGGTGTGCTGCTGGCGGCGCTGGCCGCGCAATATGTGATCGACGGGCTGAAGGGCAGCTTCGGGATCTAGGCCCTACTGCAGCGTGACCCGATCGTCGTCGCCATCGCGGCGGCCATAGAAATACATCAGCTGGATCAGCAATTCGCAGCGGGCGGGCAGGTCGGGCGCTTCGAGCAGCGCCTGCTTGCTCGCCGGATCGAACGGCGCGATCTGCGCCACGCCGTTGATCAGCGTTTCATCGTCGAGCCGCTCGACCGAGGCCCAGTCGACGCTGTAGCCCTGGTTGTCGGCAAAGCGCCGCGCTTCGCGCTCGAAACCGGCGCGTTCGACCGCCGAGAGGACCGCGTCCTCGTCTTCCTCGATCAGTTCGGCTTCGACCTGGCGGAACGCAGTCGTGACGTCGAGTTCGCGGATGATGCGGAAGCGCGCCTGGCCTTCGAGCACGAGGTTGTAGCGCCCGTCATCCATCGCTTCGATCTCGCCGATCCGCCCCACGCAGCCGATCGAATAGAGCGGCGCGCCTTCGACCGGGCGTTGCGGCTGGATCATCGCGATGCGGCGGTCGCGCACCAGCGCGTCACCCACCAGCGCGCGATAGCGCGGCTCGAAGATGTGCAGCGGCAGCTGCAGCCCGGGGAACAGGATCACGCCGGGAAGGGGGAAGATCGAGAGGCGCGTCGACACAGCCTCAGCCGAACAGGATCTGCGAAAGCCGCCTGCGCGCGGCCTTCACCCATTCGTCCTCCAGCCCGACCGCTTCGAAGATCTTGAGCAGTTTGGCGCGCGCGGCGCCTTCGTTCCACTCTATGTCGCGGGCGATCATGGCCAGCAGCGTGTCGGCCGCGTCATCGCGTGCACCGGCGGCAAAGGCGGCCTCGGCAAAGGCGAACTGCTTGTCCATGTCATCGGGGGCGGCTGCCGCGGCTTCGCGCAGCGCGGCCAGCTCGCTGTCATCGACCTGGCTGGCGGCGAGTTCGAGCGCGCTCTTCGCCGCCGCCATCGCCGGATCCTGCTGGATCGCCGGATCGAGCGCGTCGAACACCTGCTGCGCATTCGGTGCTTCGCCTGCCGCCACCAGCGCGCGGATCAGCCCGGCATGCGCGGGCACATTGTCGGGCGCCATTTCGACCACTTGTGCAAAGATCGTTGCGGCGCGCGCGCCGTCGCCTTCGGCCAGCACCTGTTCGCCCATGGCGACGAACTGGCTGACGTCCTGTTGCTGTGCTTCGCCGCCCGCGCCGGCCTGCACCGGCAGTTGCGCCAGGATCTGGTCGAGCATCTGTTTCAGTTGCGATTCGGTGCGCGCCTGCGTTAGATCGGCCACCGGCTGGCCCTGGAACATGGCATAGACCGTGGGGATCGATCGCACCTGGAACTGCGCGGCGATGAACTGTTCCTCATCGACATTGACCTTGACCAGCACCACGCCCTTGTCGGCATATTCGGCCGCGACTTTTTCCAGCAGCGGCGCCAGCGCCTTGCACGGCCCGCACCATTCGGCCCAGAAATCGAGCACGACGAGCTTGCTCATCGAAGGTTCGACCACGTTCTTGCGGAACCGGTCGACCGCTTTCTGCTCGTCGAGATTGAGACCCATGCTTGCCACGCTGCGTGCTCCTGATTCGTGCGGGACGGCACGATTGTGCCGGGATTGCGCTGCCCCCATGTGGGGCGGATCGCGCGGATGTGAAGGGCGAATGTGGCCTTGCGCATGCGACTCCGCAAGCGCGACATTTTCCGCTTGCGGCTCTGCCCGCCCGCTGCTAATCGCGCCGCCTCCCCAGCGATGGAGTGCCATTCGGGCCACATTGCGGAGCGCCAGTGAGCGGGCGTAGCTCAGGGGTAGAGCACAACCTTGCCAAGGTTGGGGTCGAGAGTTCGAATCTCTTCGCCCGCTCCATTTTCTTCGACAGCGTCAAAGCGGAATCGCGTGCAGCAATGCACGCCGATGCCGTTTGCCGTTTAGGCTGCCCCCTTCGTCGATTGGGCAAAAAGGGAACTTGCGCTCTGCCGGGGAATTGCTATCGGCAATGTTACATCATCACATTCTCTCCATCGCACTTCCTACAATGAGGCTTTTCGTGATTCTTTCGCGCAACCACCAGGTTTCCCGCTTCGCCATGGCCAGCGCGCTGGCGCTTTGCTTCACTTCCCAACCGGCATTCGCCGAAGGGGAGGAGCTGGCGCAGGATGGAGCGCAGGCGGAACAGCCGCAGGATATCGAGGACGACCTTCACGATCGCCGGGTCGACTACCAGGGCAATATCGTGGTCAGCGCCACCGGCCTGCACCAGCTCGATGTGCTGGCGGGCACTTCGGTGCTCGAAGGCGGCGAACTCCAGCGCAACCTTGCGGGCCAGATCGGCGAAGTGCTGGTCAAGCTGCCCGGCGTTTCCGCCACCGGCTTCACCCCCGGCGCCTCGCGCCCGGTGCTGCGCGGCTTCTCGGGCGAGCGCGTGCGCGTGCTGGTTGACGGGCTTTCGACCAGCGACGTCTCCAACACTTCGGTCGACCATGCCACCACGATCGATCCGCTGACTTCGGAACGGATCGAAGTGCTGCGCGGCCCCGCCGTGCTGCTCTATGGCAGCCAGGCGATCGGCGGCGCGGTGAATGTGGTCGACAAGCGTATCCCGCGCCGGGTGCCCGACGAGCCGGTCCATGTCGACGGAATGGCGAGCTGGGATTCGGCCTTCGACCTCGCCGAATTCGGCGCATCGGTCGACGTGCCGCTGGGCCAGCGCTTCGTGGTGCATGCCAGCGGCAGCTGGCGCGACACCAACGACATGGAGATCCCGGGATATGCAGTCGCTCCGGAATTGCGCGCGGACCTGCTCGCCGATGCGGACGAAGAGGAAGAGGAGGGTCATCTGGAGCTGGCGGACGAGCTGCGCGAAGGCGCCAACCAGCGCGGCGTGCTGCCCAACACCGCCACCCGCACCTGGAGCGCCAATGCGGGCTTCGCCTTTATCGATGGCGACAATTCGCTCGGCTTCTCGCTGGGCTGGTACGACACGAATTACGGCGTCCCGATCCGCCCGGGCGCGGGCCATCACGAAGGTGAAGGCGAAGCGGAGGGAGAAGAGGGCCATGGCGAAGGCCTCGTCTCGATCGGTCTCGAACAGCTCCGCGCCGATATGCGCGCCGAATTGGGGCTGGGTGACGGCGCCTTCTCCAAGCTGATCGCGCGCCTTGGCTATAGCGATTACACCCACACCGAATTCGAAGGGGACGAGGTCGGCACCACGTTCGATTCCGAAAGCCTCGAAGCGCGGGTTGAGCTGGCGCAGAAGGACACGGGCAGCTGGCGCGGTTCGATCGGCAGCCAGTACTTCCACCGCGACTTCTATGCCGAAGGCGCCGAAGCCTATGTCGCGCCCAACACCACCGACCAGTTCGCGCTGTTCACGCTGCAGGAATTCGGCAGCGGGCCGGTGCAGCTCGAAGCGGCGGGCCGCTTTGAAACGACCAAGGTCGAATCGCAGCCGCTCGGCATTGCGCGCAGCTTCGATGCGATCTCGGGCGCATTGGGCGTGGTGTTCGAACCGCAATACGGCCTGCGCACCGGGATCAATCTGTCGCATGCCGAACGCGCGCCGAGCGCCGAAGAACTGTTTTCGGACGGGCCGCACATCGCCACCCAGGCCTATGAAATGGGCGATCCGGGGCTCGGCACCGAAAGCGCGATCGGGCTCGAGGGCTTCGTTCGCGGCGAAATCGGCGCGGCGACGGTGAGCTTCGCGGTCTTCAAGAACTGGTTCAGCGACTACATCTACCTGTCCGAAACCGGCCTCAAGGAAGACGACCTGCCGGTGTTCGAATATTTGCAGAGCGATGCCGACTATTTCGGGGTCGAAGGCTCGGTCAGCTTCCCGCTGGTGGATGCCGACAGCTATCGCCTGCTGGCCGATCTGCGCGGCGAATATGTGCGCGCCAAGCTCGATGACGGGTCGGCGATCCCGCGCATCCCGCCGCTGAGCCTGCTCGGCGCGCTCGAAGCGCAGACCGATGCTTTTGACGCGCGCGCCGAAGTCGAATGGTTCGCCAGGCAGGACAAGGTCGCGGAGTTCGAAACCCCGACCGATTCCTTCGCGCTGGTCAATCTGTCGCTCTCGTGGCGCCCGCTACAGGGGCAGGAAAATGTCACGCTCGTCCTCGCAGCCGACAATGTCTTCGACGTGACCGGGCGTCGCCACGCCAGCTTCACCAAGGATTTCGTCCCGCTGGTAGGGCGCAACCTGAAGGCCAGCCTTCGCTTCAGCTTCTGATCAACGAGTGGCGGGGCCGGTTAATCCGGCCCCGTTTCGTTTCGTCCGGCCTCAATCCTCTGCTGCGAAACTGATCTCCGCATTCTGCTGCAGCCGGTCGACCAGCGACTCGCCGAGGAAATAGCCGGGCGTGCCCACGCCGCCGGGCTTGTCGCATGAAAGCAGCGCGATCCCGGTTTCGGCGAGCATGCGGCTGGTCGAGCCATAGCCGGGATCGTATTTGCCCTTCACGCCATAGATCAGCGACTGGCCATCGGGCATTTCGGCGAGGAAGGCGATGTCGTAATAGCCGTTCTCGCGCTCATCCTTGGTCGGCCCTTCGCCCGGCTTGGGCGGCTTTGCGCCGAACGGGTTCTTCATCAGCTCGACCGCGCCTTCGGCCATCTTCTTGCCCGCTTCGCCCGGGCTGGTCAGCACCATTTCGTCATATTTGAAGTCCTCGCCCCACGGGTGGCCGAGCAGGAAATTGGTGCGGTGGACGTTCTTGGTGTTGATCGGCGCCATCACGAAAGGCGCGGCCCATTTGCCAAAGGCCTCCTCATAGCCGGGGATCATGCCTGATGGCTGGTCCGGCCCTTCGAAGCCGGGCGTGAGGCCGAACGAGCTGCGCAGGATTCCGAATAGCGAGGGATGCTTGGCCACTGTCTTCATCGTTTCGGTGAGGCTGGCGACCGTGCCGCCCGAAGCGCCCCCGGCCATGCCGCGCACGCGCCCCTTTACGCGCGGTGCGGGCTTGCCGAAGCGCTTCACCGCTTCCTTTTGCGCCATCAACACGCCGAGATCGAAGGGGATTGAATCGAAACCCGACGAAAAGCAGATATGCGCGCCCGAAGCCTTGGCGGCTTCCATATGCTCGTCGATCTTCTGCCGCATCCACACCGGCTCGCCGCACAGATCGGCATAGTCGGTGCCGGTCTTGACGCAGGCCGCGACGAGCGCGTCGCCATAAAGCTGGTACGGGCCGACGGTGGTGAGGACCACGCGGGTCCGGTTGCACATCGCCTCGAGGCTGGCCGGATCGTCGGCATCGGCCACCACCAGCGGCGTAGTTTCCGGCGCGCCGATCGCGTCGCGCACCGCCTCGAGCTTGTCGAGGCTGCGCCCGGCCATCGCCCATTTGGGGCCGTCCGCTCGATCGCCATAGTGCTTGTCGAGATATTCGGCGACCAGCCGACCGGTGTAGCCGGTTGCACCATAGATGATGATGTCGAATTCGCGGTTCTGCTTGGACATGGGGCTCTCCTTCCGGCCCTGCATGCGCCGGGCGATCCGGAGAGTCAAAGCCGCTACGGCAGCAAGGCTGCGCTCACATGCCGAACTGGCGGCTGGCGAGGTCGTACATGATTTCTTCCGAGCCGCCGCCGATCGCCATCACGCGCACTTCGCGATAGATCCGTTCGACCCGGCCGCCGCGCACGAAGCTCGCCCCGCCCAGGATCTGGCACGCCTCGCGCGCGCAATATTCCATGGTCTGCGTGGCCTGCACCTTGAGCAGCGCGAAATCGCCGGGGAAGGGCTTGCCAGCACGCACGGTCCACGCGGCATGGTCGATCATCGCCTGCGTCGCTTGGATCATCTGCAGCATCCGCGCCAGCTTGTGGCGGATCGACTGGCGGGTCGCGAGCGGCCGCCCGAAGGTTTCGCGGCTGCGCGCCCAGTCGAGCGCGTCCTCGAAGCACAGCCGCGAGAAAGCCGCCGCCTGCTGCGCCATGCCCAGCCGCTCGCCGTTGAAATTGCGCATGATCGCACCGAAGCCGGCATTCTCGGGGCCGATCAGGTTTTCGGCGGGCACTTCGACATCGTCGAAATGGATCGTTGCGGTGTCCGACGCGTGCCAGCCCATTTTCTGCAGGGCCGTGCGGCTGACGCCGGGGCGGTCGGTTTCGACCAGCAGCAGCGAGACCCCGCCCATGCCTTCGCCCCCGGTGCGCACCGCCAGCGTGATGTAGTCGGCGCGCATGCCCGAAGTGATCAGCGTCTTGGCGCCGTTGACGACATAATGGCTGCCGCGATTCTCCGCCCGCGTCCTGAGATTGGCGACGTCGGACCCGCCGCCCGGCTCGGTGATGCCCAGGCAGATGATCCTTTCGCCCGACAGCACTTGCGGCGCGATCCGGCGCTTCATCTCCTCGCTTCCCGCCGCGAGGATGGGCGGCAGGCCGATGCCGTGCGTCATCAGCGAGGCAGGAATGCCGCCCGCACCGGGGCGGCACAGCTCTTCCGACTGGACCAGCGAATGAAAGATGTCGAAGCCGCGCTGCTCCAGCGTGCCGCTGCCGCCATATTCCTCGGGATAGCCCAGCCCCAGCACGCCCGCTTCGGCGGCTTTGCGGTGCAGCTCGCGCGGCAACTGGCCCGCCGCTTCCCACTCGTCGACATGCGGCACGATCTCGCGAGTGACGAAAGTGCGCACGCTGTCGCACACGGCTTCGTGGGTCTCGTCGTAATTCGGCGAACGGCTGCGCCATTGATCGAACAAAGGTGTGGTCATCCCAAATCTCCCCGCGGGATGCGCGGCAGCACCCCGGTCTGGCTCGAAATCGCCAGCAATCGCCCGTCTTCGGCAAAATGCCGTGCCGAGCCATGGACGGTGCCGCGTTCGAAAGCGGCGAATTCGGTCACGGACAGCACCCAGCCCGGATCGGCGCCCTGCACGAAGCGGAACATGGCATCGAGGCTCGACCCGCCGCGCGAAGCCGGATGCGCGCCAAGGAACAGGTCGGAAATGATCGCCAGCCAGCCCGCGTCGATGGCGAAATCCGCGCGCGAGCGGGTCCAGACGGCATGGGTTCCGCGCCGCTCGTCATGCAGCGCAACGCGATATTCGAACTGGTCGGGCAGGCCGCCGGGCGAGGAATGGCTGATCTCGACCGGCGTCGCGTCATCGGGGCCGACCACTTCGGGCATTCGCGCGAACAGCGCCTGCTCATAGGGCTCGCGATAGCCCAGCGCCCCGCTGGCCCGGTGGGTGGGGCGGGCATTGACGTGAGCGCTTGCCGCATATTGCGCCACGGCCTGCCCGCCGCCGCATTGCTCGACTTGCAGCACCAGCTCTTCCGCGTGTTGCGTCGGCCCGAGGAACTGCACATGCGCCCACAGCAGCGGCAGCTCGCTGTCGAGCTGCATCGCGTCGACGATCGCCGCCAGTGCAACCCCGCCCATGATATGCGGTGCGCCATCCGGTCCGGCGGTGGCCGGGGGCATGACAGGAAGGATGAATTCGCCGCTCCGCTGGCTGCTCCCGTGTTTGGGCACCACGCGCCAGAATGGGAAGCGGGCTATGCTCATCCCCTGGCGCTCATAGCCGGGGGAGCGTTACGCCGCGCTGGCCCATATATTTGCCGGCGCGGTCCTTGTAGCTCGTCTCGCAGCGCTCGTTGCCCTGCAGGAACAGGAACTGGCAGGCGCCTTCATTGGCATAGATCTTCGCGGGCAGCGGCGTGGTGTTGGAAAACTCCAGCGTCACATGGCCTTCCCAGCCCGGTTCGAGCGGCGTGACGTTCACGATGATGCCGCAGCGGGCATAGGTGCTCTTGCCCAGGCAGATCACCAGCACGTCTTCAGGCACGCGGAAATATTCCACCGTGCGCGCCAGCGCGAAGCTGTTGGGCGGGATCACGCAGACGTCGGTCTGGCGGTCGACGAAGCTGTTGGCGGCGAAATCCTTGGGATCGACTACCGCGCTGTCGACATTGGTGAAGATCTTGAACTCGTCCGCCACGCGCGCGTCGTAGCCATAGGAGCTCAAGCCATATGAAATGCAGCCTTCGCGGCGCTGCGCTTCGACGAAAGGCTCGATCATGCCTTCGTTGAGCGCCTTGTCGCGGATCCACTTGTCGGAAAGAATCGCCATGCGCAGAGTGATTCCGCATGGGCGCGGCGGGGGCAAGCGCAAGCGCGCGGTATCCCCCGTTCTTTGCCCTTCAGCGAGTGTCAGCCGGCGAGAAGGCTCGCATTGCCGCCCGCAGCGGTCGTGTCGACGCAAGTCACCCGTTCGGTGGCAAACCGCGCGAGATAGTGCGGGCCGCCCGCCTTGGGGCCGGTGCCGGAAAGGCCCTGTCCGCCAAAGGGCTGGCTTTCCACCACGGCGCCGATCTGGTTGCGGTTGACGTAGAAATTGCCCACCCGCGCCCGCGCCTCGACCATGCGCCGGGTCGCCGCGATGCGGCTGTGCAGCCCCAGCGTCAGGCCGAAGCCGGTGGCGTTGATGTCATCGACCACGCGTTCGATCTCGCCCGCGGCAAAGCGCGCGACATGCAGGATCGGCCCGAAGTTTTCCTTGCTGAGCTGCGCAATGCCGTCGATCTGGACGATGGCAGGCGCAACGAAGGTGCCTTTGGAGCATGCCGCAGACAGTTTGTGCTGCCACACGGGATGGCCCGCCCCGCGCATCGCCGAAACATGCGCATCGAGCGAGGCCTTGGCTTCGGCATCGATCACCGGGCCGACATCAGTTTCTAGCTGCGTGGGATCGCCCACATGCAGCGCTTCGAACCCGCCGCGGATCATCTCGAGCATGCTGTCGGCGACGTCTTCCTGCAGGTAAAGTACGCGCAGCGCGGAGCAGCGCTGCCCCGCGCTCTGGAAGGCGCTTCCCAGCACGTCGCGCACGACCTGCTCGGGCAGGGCGGAGCTGTCGACGATCATGGCGTTCTGCCCGCCGGTCTCGGCGATCAGCGTAGCGATCGGGCCGTCGCGCCCGGCCAGGCTGCGATTGATCGCCTGCGCGGTCGCAGTCGAACCGGTGAAGGCCACCCCGCACACGCCCGGATGCGCGGTGAGCGCGGCGCCCACGGCCCCGTCTCCGGGGACCAGTTGCAGCACGTCTTCGGGGATGCCCGCCTGATGGCACAGCTTCACCGCCAGCGCCGCGATCAGCGGAGTCTGCTCGGCGGGCTTGGCGAGCACGCAATTGCCCGCCGCCAGCCCTGCAGCTGCCATGCCGATGAAGATTGCGAGCGGGAAGTTCCACGGCGCGATGGTGGCGAACACGCCGCGGCCGTGCAGCCGAAGCAGGTTCTCTTCGCCGGTCGGCCCCGGCAGCACCAGCGGGGCTGCGAACTGGCGGCGCGCCTCGGCGGCATAATAGCGCAGGAAATCGACCGCTTCGCGCAGTTCGAGCACGGCATCGACCAGCGTCTTGCCCGCTTCGCGCTGGCACAGCGACAGGAACTCCGCCACATGCGCTTCGAACAGGTCTGCCGCCGCTTCGAGCAGCAGCGCGCGCTTTTCGCCGCCCAGCGCATCCCAGCCCGGCTGGATTGCTTGCGCAGCCTCGACCCCTTCGGCGATCCCCTTGGCGGTGGCATAGGTGACGCTGCCGATGCGCTGCCCGAAGTCATAGGGGGCATTCACGCCGATCTGCGCGCCGCCTGCACCGAAGGCAGGTTCCGCAGTCCATTGCTTCGATGCCAGCACGGCGAGCTGTTCGAGCAGCGGCTCGCGCACCAGCGGGTCGGCCAAATCGACCCCGGCGCTGTTGCGGCGCGCACCGAAAATGTCGGCGGGCAGCGGGATCGCGGGATTGCGCTTGGGTTCGAGCGCGGCGAGTTCTGCCACCGGATCGCCGGTCATTTCCTCGATCGGCACTTCGCTGTCGGCCATGCGGTTGACGAAGCTGGTGTTGGCACCGTTTTCGAGCAGTCGCCGGACGAGATAGGCGAGCAGTTCCTTGTGCCCGCCGACCGGGGCGTAGATCCGCACGCGCGTGCGATCGTTTCCTTCGGACTTCGCCAGCGCGTCATAGACTTCCTCGCCCATGCCGTGGAGCCGCTGGAACTCGAACGGCTTGCCGCCGCTCAATGCTTTCACCGCGCCGATGGTATAGGCGTTGTGCGTGGCGAAGGCGGGCAGGATCACGTCGCTGTGTTCGAACAGCCGCGCGGCGCAAGCGAGATAGGACACGTCGGTCGCCACCTTGCGGGTGAACACCGGGTAATCGGTGTGGCCGCCCACCTGGCCTGCCTTGACCTCGCTGTCCCAATAGGCGCCCTTGACCAGCCGCACGAAGAAGCGGCGCCCGTGGCGGCGGGCCAGCTTCGCCACCCAGTCGCACAGCGGCACGCCGCGCTTCTGGTAGGCCTGGATCGCGAGGCCGAAGCCTTCCCAGGCCGAACCGTCGGGCCGGGTGAACAGCGCGTCATCCGCGGCGAGATCCTCGATGATGTCGAGCGACAGCTCGAGCCGCTCGGCCTCTTCGGCATCGACGGTAAAGTGGATGTCGGCGTCGCGCGCCTTGATCGCCAGTTCGCGCAGCATCGGCACCAGCGCCGCGCGCGCCTCTTCCGCGTGGAGGAAGCCGTATTTGGGGTGCAGCGCCGAAAGCTTCACCGAAATGCCGGGCGAAGCGGCGACCCCGCCCTTCGCCACTCGCGCGACCGCATCAAGCGCGGTGTCGTAAGCCTGGCGATAGCGCTCGGCATCGGCAAAGGTCATCGCCGCTTCGCCGAGCATGTCGAAACTGTGGGACAGCCCGCGCTTGCTTTCGGGCGCGGCGCGACCAAGCGCTTCGTCGATCGTGCGGCCGAACACGAATTGCCCGCCGAGGATCTTCATCGCCTGCAGCGTGGCGGTGCGCACTACCGGCTCGCCCAGCCGGTTCATTGTGCGCTTGAGCGTGGCGCCCATTCCGCGCTGGTGCGCTTCGGGCGGGTCGAGCACTTCGCCGGTCAGCATCAGCGAGAAGGTGGCGGCATTGACGAAAGTGGAAGAGCTTTCGCCAAGGTGCTCGCTCCAGTCGATCTCGCCGATCTTGTCGCGGATCAGCGCATCGGCGGTCCCCGCATCGGGCACGCGTAGCAGCGCCTCGGCGAGGCACATCAGCGCGATCCCTTCCTCGGTGTTGAGCCCGTATTGATGGAGGAAAGCGTCGATCCCGCTCGCCTTGGTCTTGCGGGCCCCGGCGATCAGCTTGGCGGCGAGCGCAGCTGCCTCGCCATGGCGCTGCGCGACCGGCGCGGCTTCGGCGATACGCTGTTCGACGATGGATGCTTCTTCGGCGCGATAGGCCCTGCGCAGTGGCGAACGGTCGAGCGGTTGATGCTGGGACAAGGTAAGGCGACTCCGCAAGGGCTGGCTTTGGAGCGCGATCTGGACCCGGTTTCAATTGTAATCAAGTGGGCAGAACGTCGCGTGATCGAGCAGCCTCCTTGAGGCGGCCTGCACCAGCCGCTAACAGGCGGATTGTGCGGAGATTGTTCCGCCGGGCTGCGTGGCCAGCAGGTGTGGAGAGATCATGCTCGATTGCAAGCCGACCTGCGCCAGGCCAGGATCTTTCGCATGAAAAGGCGCGATTCCGAACCCGCGCTCTACGCCGGCGACCTGTTCGGTGAGATCTACCAGGCTCAGCAGGTCGAACCTCCGGCTCCGGTGACGCCGCGTACGCTGGCGCCGGGGCTGGTCACATGCCTGATCGCTGCGCTCGCCGCCATGTGGCTGGCCGAGCATTACGGCTTTCCCGCGATCCTGCTCGGCCTGCTGATCGGGCTGGCGCTCAACTTCCTGTCCGAACATCCGGCGCTGGGGCAAGGGCTGGACTTTGCCGCGCGCCACTTCCTGAGGTTCGGCATCGTGCTGCTGGGCATGCAGGTGACACTGGCCCAGATCGGCGCGATCGGCTGGCTGCCCTTTGCCGGGCTGCTGGCGATCATGGCTTCGGCCTTCGGTGCTGCGCTGCTCGGTGCGCGGATCGTGGGGCAGGGGCGCTATGCCGGGGTGCTGGCGGGCGGCGCGACCGCGATTTGCGGGGCTTCGGCGGCATTGGCGCTCTATGGAGTGATCGGGCGCGACCGGCTCGACCAGTCGCGCTTTACCATCACGCTGGTGGGCATCGCGCTGGCGAGCGCGCTGGCGTTGTCGCTCTATCCGCTCATCGCCGAGACGCTGGGCATGAACGATGCGCAGGCGGGCTATCTTGTCGGCGCTTCGATTCATGACGTGGCGCAAGCGATCGGCGGCGGCTACGCCATTTCCGACGAAGCGGGCGCGCAGGCGACGATCATCAAGCTGGCGCGCGTGGCGCTGCTCGCGCCCGTCGTGGCGCTGGTGGCGCTCTGGCTGGGTGAAGCCGGGCGCGGGGAGGCCGGGCCGCGGCCAGCATGGCGGCGGATCTCGCTGCCGTGGTTCATCGTCGCTTTCCTGCTGCTGGTGGTAGTCAACAGCTTCGCGCCGATGCCCGATGGCTTTGCCGAGGGCGGGCTGGCCGGATCGAAATTCCTGCTGCTGCTGGCGGTGACGGCCACCGCGATGCGCTCGCAGCTCTCGCTGCTGATCGAAGCCGGGTGGCGGCCGCTGGTGCCGGTGATGGCGGCGACGCTGGCCTCATTCGCCACCGCGCTGCTCGTATCGGCGACGCTGATCGGCTGAACCTGCTTAGGCCGGGCGCGGCAGCGCGGTAGTGTATTTCATCTCTTCCATCGAGAAGCTTGCGGTGACGTCTGACAGGCCGGGTACGCGCCGGATCAGCCGCTGGTAGATGCGGTCGTAATCGGCAATGTCGCGCACCCTCAGCTTGAGCATGTAATCGATGTCTCCCGCCATGCGGTGGCATTCGATGATTTCCTCGATCCCGGTGATCGCTTCGTGGAAGGCGGCGAGCCATTCGCCGTCATGCCGGCTGGTACGGATCGCCACGAAGACAGTGGTGGCAAAGCCGACCCGCGCCGGATCGACCAACGCCACGCGCCGCGCGATCACGCCTGTTTCCTCCATCCGCTTGATCCGCCGCCAGCAGGGATTGGTCGACAGGCCGACACGGTCGGCAATGGCCTGCACCGGGAGCGAGGCGTCAGCTTGCAGCAATGCAAGAATTGCCCAATCCTTGGTATCAAGTTCGCCATGAATAGTCATAGGCAGTGTGTTTATCCCAATATCGTAAGATTTTCCATCAATCTTTGGGATTTCATTGCGCGCGCCGCATGCTATCCAGCTGCGCAGGATCGAACAGGGGGCATGAAGGCAGGCAATGGATCGCAGCACGATCGCGAAAGCATTCACCGAACATCCCGCTTCGGTGGGCGAAACCTATGGCGAGCATCTGGTCCATGCCACCGGCTTCGGCGTGCGCATGGTGCTGGGCGGGCTCGCCTGCATGCTGCACGGCCTCTTGCCGTTCCTGTTCGTCAAGACCGGCAGCAAGCAGATCGAAACGCTGCACGGCAAGATGATCGTCAATCGCAGCAAACTGCCCCAGCCGCTCGACTTCGTGATCTGATCGTGATCGCGGGCCGCCGCGCCCCTCCCAACAAAGAGCATCCCGTCGCCCGAAAAATCGGCTAACGTGCTGTCCGGATTGCCGGTCTGCGCCGCAGCGGCATGCCGGTAGCGAAGGGGAAAAGCAGCCATCATGGGCAAATTGTCGGGCATTACGGTAGTCGATCTGACGCAATTCCTGCCCGGTCCGATGATGACGGTGATGATGGCCGACCAGGGCGCCGAAGTGATCAAGGTTGAACCCGCTGCGGGCGATCCGGCGCGCGAACAGGCCCCGTTCGACAGCTATGGCGGCATCGAACATTCGGTGTGGTTCGCCAATCTCAACCGCGGCAAGCAGAGCATGACGCTCGACCTCAAGAGCGAGCAGGGCAAGGCGCAATTGCGCGAGCTGTGCCGCCGCGCGGACGTGTTCGTAGAGGGCTTCCGCCCCGGCGTGATGGCGCGGCTCGGCTTCGACTATGAAGCAGTCAAGGCGCTCAAGCCGGACATCGTCTATTGCTCAATCTCCGCCTTCGGGCAGGAAGGCGCGCTCGCGCATCACCCCGCGCATGACATGGCGGTGCAGGCCATGGCGGGCTTCCTCAGCGTCAATGACGGGCCCGACGGCGCCCCGGTGGTGCCCGGCGTCGCCAGCAGCGACATGGCCGCCGGCCTCACCGCGTTGTCGGCAGTGCTGATGGCGTTGGTGGGCCGCGATCGCACAGGCGAAGGCGCCTATATCGATTGCGCCATGTTCGACAGCCTGCTGCCGTGGTGCGTCCATACCGCAGGCAGCGCGATCGCCGGTGGGCCAAGCCCCAAATCGGCGGAGCAGCGTTCGCTCGGCGGGGCGGGCTTCTACCAGGTTTATGAAACGAAAGATGGCAAGCATGTCGTGCTGGGCGGGCGCGAGATCAAATTCGCACGCAACCTGCTCCAGACGCTTGGCCGCGAAGACCTGCTCCCCTTCGCCGAAGCTCCAGCGGGGCAGCAGGGTGAGCTGATCGACTTCCTGCGCGCGACCTTCGCCACCCGCACGCGCGACGAGTGGGTCAGCTGGTTCGCCGACAAGGATGTCGCCTTCTCGCCCGTGCTCGATTTCCGCGAAGCGCTCGACGAACCGCATATTGCCGAACGGGGGCTATGGGTCGAAAGTGAAGGCGGCGGGCATCACATTGCACCGTCGATCCGCTTTGCAGGGGACAACTGGGTGCCGGGCCGGATCCCCGGGCTGGGTGAAGCCAATAAGGAGTGCTTGTCATGAACCTACGCCTCGAAAAGCAAGGCGCGGTGGCGCGGCTGGTGATCGACCGGCCCGACGCGCGCAATGCGATCAACATGGCGATGTGGGAAGCCTTTCCCGGCCTGATCGCCGAAGCGGAGGACGATCCGGCGATCCGCCTGCTCGAACTGCGCGCCGCCGATGGCGCGGGCGCCTTTTCGGCGGGCGCCGACATCAAGGAAATGCTCGCCAACAAGGACAACATGGGCTGGCGCGAAGCCAACCAGGCCGAGATCAACCGGGTCCAGTACGAGCTGGCGCGGGTCGACCTGCCGACTGTCGCCTTCATCGATGGCGATTGCATCGGCGGCGGCTGCGGGCTGGCGCTGGCTTGCGACATTCGCGTCGCGACCAGGCGTTCGCGCTTCGGCATCACGCCGGGCAAGTTGGGGCTGGTCTATCCGCTGCACGATGTGAAATTGCTGACTGACCTCGTCGGACCGGGGCAGGCCAAGCGAATCCTGTTCACTGGCGAACTGCTCGATGCGGAAGAGGCGCTGCGGATCGGGCTGGTCGAAATCCTTGCCGACAGCGCCGATGCGCTGATCGAACAGATCCTCGCCGCTTCGACCTTCTCCGCGCGTGAGAACAAGTCCTTTGTGCGCCGCGTGCTCGACGGGCAGGTGGCAGACGATTCGATGACGCTGGGCATGTTCGACGCCGCCTTCGGGCGCGAGGATTTCGCCGAAGGCTCGCAGGCCTTCCTCGAAAAGCGCAAGCCGAACTTCAAATGAAGAAGCTGTTCGCCTTCTATTGCCGCGATGGCGAGCACAGCGCGATCTTCCGCGAGCACAGCCATGACGCGCTGATCGAGCACTTCGCCGAACACGGCAAGGATTTCGCCGTGGCGGGGCCGATGGTGAAGGGCGACAAGATCGTCGGCTCGCTGCTGGTCATCAAGGCGGTGGACGAAAGCGACGCGCGCGCCAAGCTGGAGGCGATCCCCTATTTCTCGGTCGGCGTGTGGCAATCGATCCGCGTCGACGAGTTCCAGCCCTTGTTCGGCGACTGGGCCGCCAGTCTGGCGGAGGAGGCGAAGCATGGCTGAGGATCTGGCCGAAGAGCTCGAAGCCTATGCCGCAGCATGGAGCCGCGTGGCGACCGACGGCATCGCCGATTTCTGGCGGCGCGACCATTTCCGCTTCTACAAGGCGGAGGACATGCGCGAGCTGTTCACCGAATTCCCCGGGGTGCTGGCTTACTGGCGCAGCAATGAGAAGCTGCACGACAGCGTCTCGCTCGAATTCCACGGCGTGCTCGATTTGGGGATTCCCGGCCCGGCGCGGCTCGTCAGCGCGCGGATGGAATGGCGCATCTCCTATCGCGAGGATGCGCTCGATGCAGGCGGCATGCCGCACCGCCATGCCGGCAAGTCCACCTCCGGCTGGAACCATGTGCTCAGCCTGTGGGAAGAGGTCGACGGGCGCTGGTATCTCACCGGCTGGTGCGAAGCGCCCGATGGCGCGCCGACCTATCTCACCGATCTGATCTACCGCGTGGCGGGCGATAACGACTGACGCATAGCCCGCCGGGATGGCCGGTCAGGGTATCAGGACGGTCGAGCCGGTGGTCTTGCGCGCTTCGAGGTCGCGATGCGCCTGTGCTGCCTCGGCCAGCGGATAGGTCTGCCCGATCGTCACTTCGACCTTGCCGCTGCCCAGCATGCTCCAGACCCGGGCGATGCCGAGCGCGCGGTCTTCCGGCGTGGCGTAATAGTGGAACAGCGTGGGGCGCGTGACGAAGAGCGAGCCCT
The DNA here is from genome assembly GCF_052683155.1 of Altererythrobacter sp. Z27. Lineage (NCBI taxonomy): Bacteria > Pseudomonadati > Pseudomonadota > Alphaproteobacteria > Sphingomonadales > Erythrobacteraceae > Altererythrobacter > Altererythrobacter sp. Z27. The sequence goes on from NZ_JBQYMC010000001.1 coordinate 2,308,255, forward strand.
TCTGCGCCAATGTGCCCAAATTCACGCCTTCGACCGGCCCCGAGGCATTGCCGAAGCTCACCAGCAGCCCGCGCGGGCTGAGGCTGTCGAGCGAAGCGAGGAAAGTGTCCTTGCCCACCCCGTCGAACACCACCGGCACGCCTGCACCATCGGTCAATTCGCGCACGCCGGGGGCAATCTCGTCGCGGTCATAGCGGATCACATGGTCGCAGCCCGCCGCAAAGGCGATGTCGGCCTTGGCTTGCGAGGAGACGGTGCCGATAACCTGCGCCCCGATCGCCTTCAGCCATTGCACCATCAACAGCCCCACGCCGCCCGCCGCGGCATGGACCAGCACAATGTCGCCCGGTTTCACATGGGCGCAGCGTTCGACCAGCGCTTCGACCGTCGCGGCCTTGAGGATCGCGGCAGCTGCGATGTCGTCAGGGATGTCGTCGGGTAGTTTGTAGAGCGCGTCGGCGGGCATCACCCGATGCGTGGCATAGGCGCCGAGCCCCGGCCCCATCGAGGTGACGCGGTCGCCCACAGCGAAGCCGGTCACCCCCTCACCCAGCGCAATGACGTGCCCTGCCGCCTCCAGCCCCAACCCGCTCGGCAGTGCGATCGTGTAGAGCCCGGAGCGGTGATAGGTGTCGATGAAGTTGAGGCCCACAGCAGTCTGTTCGACCAGCACCTGCCCGGGTCCGGGCGCAGGCAGGTCATCCTCGACCCAGCCGATCACCTCCGGCCCGCCGTGCCGTTCGATCACCGCGCGTGTGCACTTCATCTTTTGCTGTCCCTTCAGGCTGCGCTGCCCGCCCATTCGGGTTGTTTGGGTGCAGGCAGGCCGGTTTCCTCTTCGCACGCTTCGCGCAAGGCGTCGATACCGGGACCAAAGTCGAACAGCGGCAATGCGCCGCGCGCGGCCATCATTCCGGCACGCAGGCTGGCGGTCGCGGCATCGTCGACCGTGCCTTCACCATCGGCCACCACGCCATAGGCCTTCGCGCCTTCTGCAGTGACGAGCCCCTGCCGGATTTCGAGCCCGACCAGCGTCGGATCGCGTTCGAGCGGATCGCCCCAGCCGCCACCGCCCCAAGTGATGAAGTGCAGCAGATCGCCAGCCTTCACCGGCACGTCTTCCACTTTGTTGCCGACGATTTCGGTGCTGCCGTCAGCGCGTTCGAGCACTTTCTTCGCGCGCAGCCCCGGATGGCCGCCGTTGACGCCCCAGGGCGGCACGAACCAGCGGTCGTCATGGATCGCGATGTGCCCGTCGGCGAGGAAGCGGTAGGTCATGTGGATGCCGTTGCCGCCGCGATGCAGGCCCGCGCCGCCGCTGTCGGGCTCGGTCGAATAGCGTTCGATCCGCAGCGGGAAATAGCGCTCTAGGAACTCGTTGGGCACGTTGGTGAAGCCCGGCCACAGCGAATGCCCGTCAGGCCCGTCGCCCAGCGGCCGCCCGGGAATCCCGCCAAAGCCGATCTGGAACAGCTGGAACCATTCGCGTTCCTTGCCGTCGCGCCGGTCCCAGCCCGAATAGAACAGATGCGGCGATGAGCTGAAGCCCGCCGCATTGAGGAATTCGGGCGTCTTCTGGCCCAGCAATCCGCCCAGGATGTCGAAGATGCGGCCCAGCGCATGGGTGCGGCCCGACAGCGCGGCGGGGAATTTCGGCTTGAGCAGCGATCCCTCCGGGATGCGCACCTCGATCAAATCGTAGAACCCGTCATTGAACAGGATCTGCGGGTCGAACACCATGATCATGTAGATGCCGAAGAACATCTTGAACATGTTCTCGTTGAGATAGAAATTGATCGAAGCGGCGCTCTGCGGATCGGTGCCGTCGAAATCGAGCACGACCTTGTCGCTCTCGCGCCACATGGTGCATTTGATCTTGTAGGGGCCGAAGCCCTTGCCGTCGTCGCAGACGTAATCTTCAAAGCTCACCGGCTCTTCGGCCACCGCCATGCCGATCAGCGCCTTCATCGCGCGATAGTTGCGGTCGAGCAGCTCCTGCGTTGCCGAAACATAGACGTCGTCGCCAAAGCGCTCGGCCATTTCGACCACGCGGCGCGCGGCGACGCGGCACGATGCGATCAGCGCGTTGAGATCGGCCTGGCACCAGTCGGGCTTGCGCGTCTGGTGCATGACGAGCTTCATCAGGTCGTCATTATATTCGCCCTTCTTCCAGATCTTCACCGGCGGGATGCGCACCCCTTCCTCGAAGATCGAGCTGGCGCCGATCGGCATCGATCCGGGGACAGCGCCGCCGATGTCGCTCTGGTGGCCGAACATGGCGGTATAGGCGATCAGCCGCCCGTCCTTGAACACCGGCAGCAGCACCAGCCAGTCGTTCGAGTGCGAAATCGCGCCTTCGCAGGAATAGGGGTCCGACAGGAAGATCATGTCGCCGTCTTCCAGCGTGCCGTCGAAGCCGCGAAGGAAGCCGTCGATGAAGCTGCCGAACTGGCCCACGATCATCTTGCCCTTGGGGTCGGCGATCAACGGAAAGGCGTCGCCCTGTTCGCGGATGCCGGGGCTCATCGCGGTGCGCACCAGCGTCGCATCCATTTCGATGCGCGCATTGCGCAGTGCATTCTCGATGATGTCGAGCGTGACGGGGTCGATCGCGAGTTTCTGGAAGGGCTTGGGATTGGTTTCGACGATTTGTGCCGGCATCGCTCAGCCCTCCGCGTTTTCGTTATTCTTGGGGGGATTGATCAGGATATTGCCGACCCTGTCGACCGTGGCCACGCAGCCGCTTTCGACCAGCGTGGTCGAATCCATCTCGGTGATGATCGCGGGGCCGGGGATGACGTCGCCTTGCCGCAAGCGGTCGCGCTCGTAGATGACGGCGGCCTGCTCGCGCCCGTCCATCCACAGCACATGGTCGCGGATCTTCGCGCCCGAGGGATCGCCATCGCCTTTGGGCAATTCGGCGGCGGGCAGGTCGGGCGCCTGGCCCAGCGCCACCGCGCGCAGGTTCACGATCTCGTGCGGCGTATCCATGTTGAAGGTGAACAGCCGCAAATGTTCGTCGTCGAAACGTGCGAGGATGCCCTCGATCCCGTCCGCCTCGAGCACTTTCTTGTCGATTGTCAGCGGCACTTCGAAGGCTTGCCCGGCATAGCGGATATCGACTTCGAATTGCGTCGTGATCTGGTCTGCGGGCACGCCATCGGCAAGCAGCTCGCCGCGCGTCTGCGCCGCCATCTCGTCGAGCACGGCTTCAAGGTCGGCGATCGAAGTGTCTTTCGCCAGTTTCGAGAAGCTGCGCGCGGTTTCGGTCCGCATCCGCGTGGTGGCATCGCCCAGGGCGCAGAGCACGCCCGGCGATACCGGGCTGATCGCGGGCCAGCTGCCCATCAGCCGGGCGACCGCATTGACATGCAGCGGCCCTGCGCCGCCAAAGCCCATCAGCGCGAAGTCGCGCGGGTCGTAGCCCTGCTGGACCGAAATCATGCGCAGCGCGCCGAACATGTTCTCGTTGACGATATCGATGATGCCGCGCGCGGCCTCCATCAGCGTGACGCCCAGTGCATCGGCCACGGTCTGCACCGCGCGTTTGGCGCCTTCGCGGTCGAGGTGGAAACTGCCGCCGAGCAGGTCTTCGGGCAGGTAACCCAGCACCACATTGGCGTCGGTCACGGTCGGCAGCGTGCCGCCCTTGCCATAGGCGACCGGGCCGGGCACCGCGCCCGCGCTTTCGGGGCCGACGCGCAGCGCCTTGGTCAGTTCGGGCACATGCGCGATCGAGCCGCCGCCCGCGCCCACGGTCTTCACGTCGAGCGCCGATGCGCGGACCGACAAGTGGCCGACATCGGTGGTGCGCACGCGGCGCGCCTCCAGCCCTTCGATCAGCGCCACGTCGGTCGACGTGCCGCCCACATCGAGCGTGAGGATATTGGTGAAACCGGCATTCTTTGCCACCCACAGCGCGCCGGTGACGCCGCCTGCCGGGCCCGACATCAGTATGTTGACCGGGTGTTCCTCGGCCTTCTGGCTGCTCATCAGCCCGCCGTCCGAGCGCAGCAGCGAGAGCCGCCCTTCCAGCCCCTGCTCCTCCAGCTTGGTGCGCAGGTTCGAGACATATTTGCTCACCACCGGGCGCACCGCCGCATTGGCGACGGTCGAAAGTGTGCGCTCATATTCCTGCATTTCGGGCAGCACTTCGTGGCTCAGCGACACGGGGATGCCGGGCAGTTCCTCCGCTGCGATTTCGCCGATGCGCTTCTCATGCGCGCCGTTGACGTAAGCGTTGATCAGGCTGACCGTCAGCGCCTCGACGCCATTGGCCTTGAGTTTCCTCAAGGCTGCGCGCACCGCGTCTTCATCGAGCGGGCGCACTTCCTTGCCATCGGCGCCCATCCGGCCGGGCACTTCGACCGTGTCTTCCAGATGCGCCAGCGGCGTGGGCTTCGGCCACACGATCCACGCCGCGAGCCCGCCGGGCACGAAGCTGCGCGCGATTTGCATGATGTCGCGATAGCCCTCAGTGGTGACGAGCCCCACCTTGGCGCCCTTGCCTTCGAGCACGGCATTGGTCGCAACCGTGGTGCCGTGGAGGAAATAGGCGATGTCGCTGGCGGAAACACCGGCAGCTTTGGTGATCGCCTTCACCCCGTTGAGGATACCTTCGGAACTGTCATGCGGGGTCGACGGCGTCTTGTGGCGCCAGAACTTCCCGCTTTCCTCGTCGAACAGCAGCAGATCGGTGAAGGTCCCGCCAACGTCGACGCCCAGCCTGTAAGTCATAGTCTCTCCGTGGCTTCGGTTTCGTCAGGCCGCGCGCGCGACCAGAGATGGCAATTCGCGGCCCAGCTTTTCGGCGAACCAGCGGTTGGTGGCAATGGCACCGGCAAGGTCGATGCCGCTGGCGATGCCCGATTGATCCATGAGGTAGATCAGGTCTTCAGTGGCGATATTGCCCGTTGCGCGCGGAGCGAAGGGGCAGCCGCCCAGTCCGCCGAGCGAAGCGTCGAACACGCGCACGCCCGCGCCATAGGCGGCCCAGGCATTGGCGATGCCGGTGCCGCGGGTGTTGTGGAAATGGCAGCGCATCGGGATGCGCCCGCCCAGCAGCTCGCCCAGCCTGCCGAACAGTTCGCTCACCTGCGCAGGCGTGCCGACGCCGATCGTGTCGGCCAGCGCGATTTCCTCCGGCCCCTCTGCGGCCAGTTCTTCGGCGATGGCCAGCACTGTTTCCGGTTTCACTTCTCCTTCGAAGGGGCAGCCGAAGGCGGCGCTGATGGTCACTTGCGCGCGCAGCCCTTCCGCCTTGGCGAAGCGGATCATGTCGCGGTTCTCGGCGATGCCTTCCGCGATGGTCTGGCCCTGGTTCTTCTGGCCGAAGGTGTCGCTCGCCACCACGACGCATCCGACCTGGTCGATCCCGCGCCCTTTTCCGTCCTTGGGGCCGCCTTCCTTCGTGGCGAGCGCGCGCATCACGCCGCGCTTGTTGAGCACCAGCCCAATATAGGTCGTGTCGGGCCGGTCGGGCAGGCCGGCGATCACCGCCTCGGCATCGGCCATTTGCGGGACGCGCGCGGGATGGACGAAGCTCGCGACTTCGAGCCGCCGCGCTCCGTAATCGAGCATCCGTCCGATCAGCTCCAGCTTCGTGTCGCTGGCGATGATGTCCGGCTCGTTCTGCAGCCCGTCGCGCGGGCCGACCTCTACCAGTTCGATGCTTTCCTGCGTCATCGGAATCGCTCTGCCTGAACTCAAGGGGACCTGCGCCTGATACGCAAATTGTATACAAATGCAAATTCTCGTTTTATAGCGCCGGTCCGGTTTCGGGGCAGCGGGCCGGTTGCGCCAGGGCTTTTTTGCAGGCCGCTTGCGCACCCCCTGCCGAAGCGCCTCTGGCGGCATGTTGCGGGCCTGCATTGCGCCTGCAGCGGGTTTGCAAATGGTTTGTACCGGGCATGTGTTTTCGCGCCTGTCGCGTGAGTGATGAAGGGATTGAGATGGCCGAAGGAGCGCTCGCAGGATTGCGGCTCATCGAGATGGGCCAGCTGATCGCGGGGCCGTTTTGCGGCCAGCTGATGGCCGATCACGGGGCCGAAGTGATCAAGGTCGAGCCGCCCAAGGTGGGCGATGCCATGCGCAATTGGGGCCAAGGCGTTCCGCTGTGGTTCTCCGTCGTCGCGCGCAACAAGAAGTCGATCACGCTCAATTTGCGCGAGAAGGAAGGGCAGGACATCGTCCGCAAGCTCGCCGCCAAGGCCGATTTCCTGCTCGAGAATTTCCGCCCCGGCACGCTTGAGCGCTGGAACCTCGGGTGGGAGGATCTCCACGCGATCAACCGGGCGCTGATCATGATCCGCGTTTCGGGCTATGGCCAGACCGGCCCCTATTCGCCGCGTGCGGGCTATGGCGGGATCGGCGAAGCGATGGGCGGCATGCGCTATGTCGCGGGCGAGCCTGATCGGCCGCCCAGCCGTGCGGGCCTGTCGATCGGGGATTCGCTCGCGGCGACCTACGCCTGCCTTGGCGCGCTGATGGCGCTCGAGCATCGCCACAAGACCGGGCAGGGCCAGATGGTCGATTCAGCCATCTACGAAGCGGTGCTGGCGATGATGGAATCGACCATTCCCGAGTATACGGTGACCGGGCATATCCGCGAGCGGACCGGATCGATCCTGCCCAAGATCGCGCCGTCCAACGTCTATCCCACCAGCGACGGCAGCGTGCTCGTCGCAGGCAACCAGGACAGCGTGTGGAAGCGCATGGCGGAGATGATGGGCGTTCCTGAGCTGGGCGACGATCCGCGCTACAACAGCCATGTGGCGCGCGGCGAGCGCCAACAGGAACTGGACGACATGATCGGAGAATGGACGAAGCAGTTCACCAGCGTGGAAGTGCTCGCCAAATGCGAGGAATTCGGCGTTCCGGCGGGCAATATGTATCGCGCGCCCGAGATGCTGGCCGATCCCCATTTCGCCGCGCGCGAAGCGATCATCGAAGTGCCGCATCCGAAGTACGAGAACTTCAAGATGCAGAACGTCGCGCCCAAGCTTTCGGCCACGCCGGGGCATGTCGAATGGGTCGGCCCCGAGCTCGGCCAGCACAATGAAGAAATCTATGGCGAGCTGCTGGGCATGGATTCGGCGACCCGCGCGGACCTTGAGGCGCGCGGGATTATCTGACGCGCGAGCAGGGCGGCCGATATTCGCGAAAGGCCGCCAGAGGCCCAATAGCTGACCGCCTCGCACCAATACAGGTGCGGCCGAACCTGACGGGACGGCAAGCTAGCTAGAACCGGGCTGCAGGGAACAGTTTGACGACATGCGAGCCATTGGCTGCTTGAATTTCCGCGATTTCCTCAGCCAATCGATCAGCCTTTACTTCGAGACGCTTCCGGGTTCGCCTGTCGTCGGTGTTGGCTGCGTGCAGCAGTGCGCGTTGATGGAGCGAGTAGAGTTCGTTCAAGGACATAGCCAATTCAGTCTAGCACATATGTCGGCTGCAGTCTGTGGCCCCGGTCTGGCTAGCAGAACGCTTCGTCACGAGCAGGCGAAGGCCCAACCCATTCTACAGCTTCAATCCGTTGCGCATGCGTCAAGGCTCCTGATTGCCCTCATCGTCACCGGACCGGATCCTGCTCGAGAGCCATTGGTATATGCCGAGCGCCACGAGCCCGAACATGGCCACAAAGAAGATCGCTGCCGCGTAAAGTGAATTCGACACTTCGCTCCTGCTAGCGACGAAGATCATCACCAGCGCTTCGAGGCTTGAGGCAATCACGATGATAGTGACAAATTCGGTCAGGGATCGCCGAGACTCTGTTGGAGAGCGGGGCCCCCTTTTGCTGAAGATCTCCTCGTCAGCGATAAACGCGGCCGTCTCGATGATGGCAAAGCCGATAATGAGCAGGCCAACGCTGCGAAGTGCTACGGTGGAAATATGCTCTGATGATGAGAAGGCCTCTACTACGTCCAGAATTGCCGATGCCAAGATCACGAATGCAATTGTCATGAGGGCGATGGTCGCCAACACGAAGTAGACCGTTGCAATCGCTTGATAGAGGGACCTTATTTTCATTCTTCCCGCCTAAATGGTTCTGCGCATCGGGAATGCGGAACGCATACGTCACTGGCATGGGTTCGCCTCGATAGCGAAAGCCGCCAGACTAACATCCAGCCCCTTGCTCACAGCTGCCGATCTATCGATCGAGCAGGTCGTCACAGACCTCCATTAGCAGAAAGGGCTCTTCCGCCCAATCCTCAAGCGCCTCCAGGAATGCCGCGCGCACCTTTGGGTCGTCGTAAGCCATCTTGGCATCATAGGCCCGTTGCCATGTCGCTCGATCAGGCCATTCTGCGACTCCGACGAAGCGTCCTTGCCGATCATAATGCAGCCTTGAGCCGAGCGATCCATAGCGTTCGCGTATCAGCCTTGTCCCCTTTCTCCATGCTTCCCGGAACTGGGCTTCATGGCCAGGCTTGGTCTTCCACCAATATGCAGCAACGAAAGTCATAGACATTCACGCGCAGGCGCAACTGCGACGGTTTGACCCCGGATCAGCCGACAAGCCTCTTCAATAGGGTACGCCCCAGTATCCATAGAGTGCCTTTGCATATGCGCTGTCCCATTCGGGCGCTGACGCGCCTTCAATAAACGGACTGTTGCGGAAGATGTCGTCTTCCGCTGAGACCACGTAGCCGCCCAGCTCGCGGTCATAATCCAGCGCAGGCCATGGGAGCGGGCGTAGCTCTTCGCCAAGACCGAGAAATCCGCCGAAACTCATTACGGCATATTCGACCTGGCCGGAACGTTTATCGACCATGAAATGGTCAATCTTGCCGATGCGTTCGCCTCCGGGGCGAAACACCTTGGTGCCTTCCACGCGGTCAGACGCGATCAGGTCATGGTCCGGATCGCTCAACTCTCCTTTGCGCTGGTCCCGAAGATCGCGCATCGAGGGGCTCACGATGTCCTGCTGCTTGGTTTGAGCAGATACCATTGTCTCCTCCTATGCCAGCGATTGGGAGTGCAGCTCTGACGGTCTTGCGACCTCGGCAAAGCACCTTCCTGCATCGGTCGGCTGGACTTTCACCAGATCACCGATCGAAACGATGCCGACGAGTTGCTTGGCATTGTCGATCACGGGAAGCCGCCGGATCTGGAGCGAGGCCATGTTTTCCAGGACATCGTCGATGGGGTCGCTCGAATTGCAGTAGAGCAACTCCTGCGTCATCACTTCTGACGCCTTTGCTTCCGGGCCGAATCCGCAGCCGATGCCGCGAATGGCGATATCGCGATCAGTGACCATGCCCACCAGTTTGTCATCCTTCGCCACGGGAATGGAGCCAAGGTCGTTCTCGGCCATTTTTTCCGCTGCGCGCCGGAGGGGTGTGTCTGGACTGATCGTACAAACGTCAGTGCTCATGCATTGCTGAACCTGCATTATCTCCTCCTCTTGCTAGTTCACAACTAACAAACGGGCAGATCAGCTTGCTCGTTCCAACAATTGGGATGAGCGGCAGATATTCGCCACATGCTTGCGATGCTTGGGAAGGAAGCCACAGCGGAAATGCGGATCAATGCGCAAAGCTTCCCCTATGTTGTCGAAGCGTTGGCTGCATTCGTCCTTGGGCATGATCCGACCGACGCATTCAGCAAGTCGGTTGGAACCTGGCCCGCCTCATTTTCGCGCAAGATATCCGTTCCCGGTCAATATCGCCCTGGTGGATCGCTTGCTGGAAAGCTTTGGTCCAGGTCTTCGTCGACTTCCGTCCATTCACGCTGTGGCGGATCGCGCATGGCGCCAGGGCCAGCATCGCGGACATCCATGTGGCTTCGGTGTGGCTGGTCCTCTGCAAAAGCGGCGTTCCGCGGCGCTCTGTCCTTCTTCAGGATCAAAAACGCCGCGACACCTGCGCTACCGAGAAGCAGTCCCTTCAATATCAGTGACATAGCTTCCTCCTGACAGATCAACGAATGAACGCCCCGAAGGGTCCTGCGATTTGCTTGCGTTCAGTCATTGAAAGAGATGCAAAATTGTCGAAACGCCTTAGGCTTTGGCCACACCCTTATTGCCGCCTTTCAACCAGAAGCAGAACCAGTCTCAATCCTTCCGCTCCCTCAGCAGCAGCGACCGAGCGACCCGCTCAATCGGGCAATGCGCGCGGATCGCCCGCAACCAAGCGCCCGTGCTCGCACCATGCCGCCAGCGACGGGCTGAATTCGGCAGTCACCTTCGCATCGTAGCGGGCGAGGTCTTCGGGGCGGCAGACCCCTTCCCAGCGGCGGTTGGTTCCCTTGTTGATGAAAGTGTTGCCCCCGCCTTTCCAGATGTCATCGGCATGCGGCATCAGCGCCTTGGCGGCGCCCTTCATCGCCTCGAAACCGGCCGCCTCGACGACTTGGGGCCAGAGATCGTCCGAGAGTTCGATGTCGAGGAAATCGGCGATGCGCCGCATCTCGCCCGCTAGGTCGGCCTTCATGTCATTGTAATGCACCAGCAGCATGTTCGGATCGTGCCGTGCCGCCCAGAAGCTGTTTTCCATCACGAAATAGCCTGCGCCCGGATCGCCCTGGTCGTCCTCAGGGCCGTCGACCCACCCGGCGAAGTGCGCCGCCGGGTCCTGCGGCGAGAAATCGTAGCTGTCGCCATCGCCGAATTTCGGGTCGGCATTGCAGATCTCGATCCAGCGTAAGATCGACTCTGGCGTGTAGTGCGACTTGTGGTTGAAGAAGCTCATCGCTGCGTCGCGCCCGTCACGCGCGACGTGGATGTATTTGACCCCCTCGTAATGCGGCAGCGCATCGAACGGCAGGTGCGACTTGAGGAAGCGGCGGTGCGTCTGGCTCTCGGCCAGCCCGAGCATGGCGCCGGGCGGCGGCATCCGGAAGTCGGGCCAGGGCGAACTGTCCTGCACGGGGAAAGGGTCTGCGCTGCCGAATACCAACATGCCGACGATGCGCTGCGTCCAGGTGGTGCCGCACTTGGGATAGGTCGAGATCACGATGTCGTCGGGCCGCATCGGGAAATCGTCCCACAAGGTGCTGTCGAAGGCCCGGTTGCGTACGTGGCGCGTGGCCGGGCGGATCAGGCGCGGCGCGGCGTTCATTGCGAAATCCGATCGATGCGATGCGGCATTGGGCATCCTTTCCCGAAGGCAGGGGGCGACCCGGAGCAAGCGAAGCTAAATTAGCGGGCCGGGCAAGTCCATCGCGATCGGCTGGCAAGGCCCGCCTTGCATCCTTGAGCGGAGCCAGTGGCTATCCTTCCGCCTCCGTCGCATCGGCGAAGGTGTGGAAGGCGCGGCGCAAGTGGCTGCCCATCACTGCGCGGGCCCATTCGGGATCGCCCGCGCGGAAAGCCGAAATCAGCTCGTCATGGTCGCGCGCGGATTGCCGCAGGTCCTCCACCGAATAGCTGCGCGCGGTGCGCAGCACGATCGGCTGTTCGACCAGCTGCGCCAGCACTTGCGCCAGCCGCGGCGAATGCGCCGCTTCGGTGATGATCTCGTGAAAGCTGCGGTTGGCATCGAGGAAGCGGACGACGTCGGGCGGATCCTGCTTCACGGCTTCGTGCAGCTCCTGGTTGACCGTTTCGAGCCGGTCGATCTCTTCGGCCGAAAGCCTGTGCGCGGCGCGTTCCGCGGCATGGCCTTCGAGCATTTGGCGCAGAGTGAACATCTCGTCGATGTCGTCGCGGCTCCAGTCAGCCACGAAGATGCGCTTGGATTCGCTGCGCACCAGCAGCATCTCGCCTTCGAGCCGCCGCACCGCTTCGCGCACCGGAGTGCGGCTGACCCCGGTAATCTGCGCCAGCTGGTCTTCGGTCAGCTGCTCGCCGGGGCGCACCGCGCCGCTCAGCAGCACCGCGCGGATCTTGTCATAGGCCTGTTCGGAAGCGCGGCTCATCCGGAATCACTCATGTGGTGCAAACGTTGTGCAACCGGGGTGCAAGGCGGGTGCAAGGGGATTGCAGGCAGGGGCAAGAACCGGAGCAGATACGCCATTGATCCCTCGCTGCAAAGCTCGCCGCCGCCAAAATACCACAGCCATTTGCCAAGAATGGCAGCGGGCTGGAATTCGCTTGAAAGTATAAATTGTATACAATATTGGGTGCGTCAAGGGAGAACGGTGGATGGCGCATAACCGGCGCATGAATATCATCGTGCCCATCCCGTTGGATGAGGCTGGCGACGCCGACCGGGCCGAGCATTCGCCCGAGCGCTTCATGCGCGCCGGATTCCTCCCCCCTGCCGATACGGCCTTTCAAACCCATGCCTGCGTTAGCGGAGCCGATCTTGTGACGTGACGGCGGCGCACCAATCAAACAAACAGTTCAGGGAGAACTGAAAATGAGGAAATTCAAGACCACTCTCGTTACCAGCGCGGCGCTGGGCGTCATTTTCGCTGCGACCCCCGCACTGGCGCAAGACGCCGGAACCGGTGCTGAGGAAGCCGAAGGCAATGCGATCATCGTGACCGCGCGCCGCCAGAACGAAACGCTGGCTGAAGTGCCGACCGCGATCACCGTCTTCACCGCGGACACGCTGGCCAAGACCGGGATCGAGCGCGCCGACGACTTCGTGCAGCTGACCCCGGGCGTCACCATCGTGACCGGCACCGCCGAGGCGGGCGACACGCAGATCAACATCCGCGGCATCAATGGCGCGCGCGACGCGGAAAGCTCGGTCGCGCTGGTGGTCGACGGGATCCTTAAGACCAACACCGCGCAGCTCAACCAGGTGCAGGGCACCTTGCGCCAGATCGAAATCCTCAAGGGCCCGCAGGGTGCGCTCTATGGCCGCAACGCTGCAGCGGGCGCGATCGTGATCCAGACGCTCAAGCCGGGCAACGCGCTCGAGGGCGCGGTCAAGGTCAGCGCGGCGGAAGATTCCACCTACAAGGCGGCTGCGCACATCTCGGCGCCGGTAGGAGATGGCGCGGGCTTTGTCCTGTCGGGCAGCTATTCGACCACCGACGGCTTCTACCGCAACGTCTATCTCGGCTCGAAGACGATCGACGATCAGGAAGTCTGGTCGGTCGACGGGCGCTTCGTGGCCGATCTCGGCCCTTCTACCGAACTCGATGTGAAAGCGCGCTATGCCGATCTCAAGGGTGCTTCGATCAACTTCAACGCGGCCTTCCACCTCCCCGCATTCGGCGGCGCTTTCTTCGAGGATGTGAACGACCACCCGTTCAATTTCTATTCGAACATCCGCCCCACCAACACCCAGCAGACCTTCGAAGCTTCGGCCAAGATCGAGCACGAATTCGATGGCATGACGCTGACCGCCTGGGCGCTTTACAGCGATGTCGAGCAATTGCTCACCGCGGACGGTACCTCGGCCGACTTCGCGCGCTTCACCTTCCCCGGCACCACGGCGGACTCGGTGGCGGCCTCGGATGCTTGCTGGGCCAGCACCGCCGCGCTGACCGGCTACCCGGTCAATGCGCCCGGCTTCATCGGCAACAATCCGATTCCCTTCATCTTCGATCCGATCAACGGTTCGACCTTCGGGCCCTACAGCCCGACGACTTGCGATGGCACGCAGCTCCAGACCCGCAACCAGAGCGACTTCAGCGCCGAAGTGCGGCTGGCCTCGAACGGGGACGGTTATGTCGACTGGCAGGTTGGCGCTTACTACCTCCACATCGACCGCGAAGTCGGGGTCAGCCTGGGCGCGGACCTGGGCAATGGCGTGAGCACGCAGCTCTATAACGGGCCGGGCACCGCCAACCCGACGACCCAGCTCTATCACGACGACTTCTCGACCGATGTCTATGCGCTGTTTGCATCGGCCGATTTCGAAGTGAGCGACCGGCTCGAACTGGGTCTTGCCGCACGCTACGATATCGAGGATCGCAAGGTGTCGAACCTGGCACCGGCTGCGTTCGATCCCTTCACCGGCGGCCCGATCAACCCCGGGCAGACGGTAGTCGGCGGGGTCGTCCAGCCGATTGCCGACCAGTCGGAGAAGTTCAAACAGCTCCAGCCCAAGATTTCGCTGCGCTACGAACTGGCTGACGATATCAATTTCTATGCCAACTGGGGGATCGGCTTCAAATCGGGCGGGTTCAACAACCAGGGTTCCGCCGCGATCGTCGACCAGTCCTTCAACCAGTTCATCGGCACGGACGTGCTGATCGAGGACAAGTTCCGCAAGGAGAAGTCGAGCGCGTTTGAAGCCGGCCTCAAGGGCGAATTGCTCGACGGCAAGGTCACTTTCGATCTCGCCGGTTACTATACCAAGATCGACGACATGCAGTTCTTCGAATTCTTCGTCGGCCAGTTCGGCCTGCTGCGCGTGGTTTCGAACATCGACAAGGTGGATGTCTATGGCGCCGAGCTCAACCTCAATGCCGAGATCATGCCGGGCTGGAGCGTGTTCGGTTCGGCCAATGTGACCGAAAGCGAGATCAAAAAGAACGCCTCGCGTCCGCAAACGGTGGGCAACAAGTCGCCCTATACCGCCGACTATACGATCAACCTGGGCACCCAGCTTGACCTGCCGGTGAACGACACGATCGATTTCGTCGCGCGCGCCGACTATCGCATCACCGGCCCGACCTGGTTCCACACGCTACAGAACGACACCAACCCGACGCTGTTCAGCGGCCTGCTGCCGCTGCCGGCCGATCCGGTGAATTCGCCCAACAAGCTGGTGCTGCCTGCATTTGTCGGCGACGCGGATTATTCGATCACCCGGCGCGATTCCTTCGACGTGCTCGACCTGCGCGTCGGGCTCGAAACCGGCAGCTGGTCGATCACCGCTTTCGCGGACAATCTCCTCAACGAGAAATATCTCAATGAAGTGATCACCGCGGTCGAGTTCGGCGGATCGTTCATCTCGCCCGGAGGGTTGCGTCGTTTCGGGGTTGAACTAGGCTACAAGTTCTGAGCCGAACAACGCGAAAGGGGCCCTTCGGGTGAGCACGGAAGGCGCAAAGGGCAATTATGCCGGTGTCTTCGAAGGACGGATCGGGTTCGGGCGAAAGCCCGCATTGATCCTGGTCGACTTCGTCGAGGCCTATTTCGCGAAGGACAGCCCGCTTTATGCGGATGTAGAGTCGGCGCTCGCGGCGGCATTGCAATTGCGCGATGCCGCACGAGCGGCGGGCCTGCTGGTGATCTACACCAATGTCGAATTCCATCCCTCGCTGATCGACGGAGGGCGCTTCGCGCAGAAGATCGGCGCGCTTTCCAGTTTCGTACGCGGCAGCCCGCTAGGCGCATGGCCGGAGGGACTGATGCCCCGTGAGGACGAGCTGGTGATATCGAAGCAATATGCCAGCGCCTTCTTCGGCACTTCGCTAGCGTCGACGCTTACGGCCAGCGGGCATGACAGCCTGGTCATCACCGGGCTATCGACCAGCGGCTGCGTCCGCGCGACCTGCATCGATGCTTGCCAGCACGGCTTCATCCCGATCGTGGTGGAAGAGGCGGTGGGCGACCGGCACGACGATGTCCATCGCGCCAATCTGTTCGACATGAACGCCAAATATGGCGATGTGGTTGGCATGGCCGAAGTGCTGGAGCACTTCGGCCAAGTCGCGCAGGCTTAGGCCCCGCTCAGCAACCGTCCGGCCACCGCGTCGAGCTTTGCCAGCAGCGCGTGGTCGTGCTTGTCGGGTGCGGTGATCACTGCGTCTTCCAGCGCGAAATCGATCGGCGAAGGCTCGCGCGCTTCAGGCAGGGCATTGATGAAGCGCACCAGCATGTCGCGCGCCAGCTTGCCGTTCAGCTGCATCTGCGCGATCACTTGCGCCACGTCGACCGCTTCGCCTTCACGCCAGCAGTCGTAATCGGTCACCATGCCTACCAGCGCGTAGGGCAGCTCCGCCTCGCGTGCGAGCTTGGCTTCGGGCATGGCGGTCATCCCGATCACGTCTGCACCCCATTCGCGATACATGCGGCTTTCGGCACGGGTCGAGAATTGCGGGCCTTCCATCGCGAGATAGGTCGCACCGGTCGCAATCTTGCCTTTGGCTCCGGCGATCGCGGCGGCGGCCATTTCGGACAGGCGCGGGCAGACCGGGTCCGCCATGGAGACATGTGCGACCAGCCCGGTTCCGAAGAAGCTGTTTTCGCGCGAAGTGGTGCGATCGATGAACTGGTCGACCACGGCGAAGCGGCCCGGCTCGATCTCCTCGCGCAGCGAACCGACCGCCGAGATCGCCAGAATGTCGGTGCAGCCGGCGCGCTTGAGCACATCGATATTGGCGCGGGCATTGAGATCGCGCGGCGAGACCGGATGGCCGCGGCCATGGCGCGGCAGGAAGCGCACGCGCACATCGCCGATGCGCCCGCACAGCACTTCGTCGCTGGGCTTGCCCCACGGGCTTTCGATCGCGATCCATTGCGCGTCTTCGAGCCCTTCAATCGCGTAGAGCCCCGATCCGCCGATGATCCCGATGGTCCACGGGCTGGTCATGCAATTCCCCTGTCTGCGCGCATTCGCACCATGCTTTATCGCTCAATGCCGCGACATGGCAAAGAAATGGTTAGCCGATGCGCGCTAACCCTGCCCGGCGATTGGGCGATTTGGGTTGCATAGCGCAATGGATAGGCGCGGCAAGGCGACGCAATGCCTATAAAATGCGGCGAAAACATTTGCCCTGCGGGCGCGCCAGTCCCATCTTGGCGACTCGCAGATCCCCTTACGAGAGAGTGAAGAGAGAGGCTCCCATGGTCACCCAGTACAAGAACCTGATCGACGGCAAGATGGTCACGACCGGCGAATGGTGCGACGTCGTCAATCCCGCCAATGAAACAGTGATCGGCCAGGTGCCCAAATGCGGCAAGGAGGAGCTGGACCAGGCCGTGGCTGCGGCCCGCCGCGCGTTCAAGACCTGGAAGAACACTTCGTTCGAACAGCGCCAGGCGGCCTGCATGGCGATCTCGAACGCGATCAAGGACAATGCCGAAGAACTCTATCGCCTGCTGACGAGCGAGCAGGGCAAGCCGCACGAGCAGGCCAAGGGCGAAATCTTCGGCGCGGTCGGCATGTCCGCCGGGCAGGCGACGCTCAAGCTGGAAGAAGTGGTCAATGAAGACAGCGACCAACGCCTCAGCCGCACCCGCCGCGTGCCGGTGGGCGTGGTCGGCGGGATCGTGCCGTGGAACTTCCCGGTCATGATGGCGATCCAGAAGATCGTGCCCGCGCTGATGAGCGGCTGCACCATCGTGCTCAAGCCCTCGCCCTTCACTCCGCTCACCACGCTGCGCATCGCAGAGCTGATTGCGGACAAGGTGCCGGCTGGCACGGTCAACATCATCACCGGGGAAGACAGCCTTGGCCCGCTGATCACCTCGCACCCCGATATCGACAAGATCACCTTCACCGGCTCGACCGCGACCGGCAAGAAGATCATGGAAGGCGCCAGTGCCGACCTGAAGCGCATCACGCTCGAGCTGGGCGGCAATGACGCTTCGATCGTGCTGCCCGATGCCGATCCGAAGAAGGTGGCGGAACAGCTGTTCTGGTCCAGCTTCTCCAATGCCGGGCAGATCTGCGTGGCCGCCAAGCGCATTTATATCCATGAGGATATCTATGACGAGCTGAGCCAGGCGATCGTCGACTATGCCAAGACGGTGAAGGTGGGTGACGGGTCCGAACAGGGCACCGGGGTCGGCCCGATCCAGAACAAGAAGCAGTTCGATCGCGTGTGCGAGCTGATCGAGGACGCCAAGGACCATGGCTACAAGTTCCTGGTGGGCGGCGACGTCGATCCGTCGGGCACCGGCTATTACGTGCCGATCACCATCCTCGACAATCCGCCCGAAGACGCGCGGATCGTGGCCGAGGAGCAGTTCGGCCCGGTCATGCCGCTGATGAAGTTCTCGAGCGAGGACGAAGTGATCCAGCGCGCCAACAATTCGGACTATGGCCTCGCCGGTGCGGTGTGGACCGGAAATCCGGAAAAGGGCGTCGAGATTGCCGAGCAGCTCGAAACCGGCACTGTGTGGATCAACGAATATCTCCACCTGTCGCCCTTCGCGCCTTTCGGCGGCCACAAGCAGTCCGGCTTCGGCGCCGAATACGGCCTCGATGGGCTCAAGGAGTTCACCTATCCGCAGGTGATCACCGTGCGGAAAGACAACGTCCCCGCCTGATCGCGCTATTGCGGTGAGCGGGGCGGAAGCAGGCACACTCGAAACGAGCCTGGCCCGCGCGCTGGCGCGGGTCGGGCTCGGTGCCCCTGTGGGGATGACGCGCCTTACCGGCGGCGCAACCATGGAAAGCTGGCGTTTCGAGGCGAGCGGCGAGCATTTCGTGCTGCGCCGCGCGCCTTCCGCCGCGATGATGGAAGGCCGTGCGATCGGCCACGACATCGAAGCGGCGGCGATCCGCGCGGTCCATACGGTGGGCGTGCTCGCTCCCGAGATCGTGGTCGAGCTGGAACCGGATGACGGGCTGGGGACGGGTTTCGTCATGCGCGCGCTGCCCGGTACGCCCGACCCGCGCACGATCCTTGCCGATAATGCAGGCGACGCCGAAGGGCGGGAACTCGCAGGCCAGCTTGCGCGCGAGCTGGCGGGGATCCACGGGGTCGACTTCAACGCATTGCCCGAGGGCTTACCCACGCTCGATCCGGCTGAAGGCGTGGCGGGCCTGCGCACGCAGTTCGAGGAAGCAGGCGGCGACCGCCCGGTCGTGGCGCTGGCGCTGCGCTGGCTGGAAGACAATATGCCTGCGCCGACCGATCCGGCGCTGATCCATGGCGATTATCGGCTCGGCAATGTGCTGGTCGCCGGACATGAGCTCACCGGGGTGCTCGATTGGGAACTCGCCCATCTCGGCGATCCGCATGAAGACCTCGCCTATGCCTGCATGACGGTGTGGCGGTTCGCGCGGATCGATCGGCCCGCTGCGGGCCTGGCAAGCCTCGAGGACTGGTTCGCCGCCTATGAAGCGGCCGGTGGCAGGCCGGTCGACCCTGCGCGCTTTCACTGGTGGCTGGTCTATCGCACATGCTGGTGGGCGCTCGGTTGCTGGCGCATGGGGCGCACCTGGCGCGAAGGCGCCGACCGCACGGTCGAGCGCGCGATCATTTCGCGCCGGACCAGCGAGCAGGAGCTTGACCTGCTCCTCCTCCTCGAAAGCGAGGCGCCGCAAGCCGAACGCGAGCGGGTGTTGCCACCCTCATCGCTGCTGCCGCCTCCCACGGGCGAGGCCACGGCAGGCGAACTCGCCACGGCAATTTCCGAATGGCTTGCCACGGTCAAGGACCGGATGGAGGGCCATGACCGCTTCCAGCATGCGGTGGCGCGCAACGCGCTCGGCATCATCGCGCGCGACTATGCCGCGAAGGTCGACCCGGTCGATGCGCCGCTCGCCCGCGCGCTGCTCGACGGCACGCGCACGCTGGCCGAACCCGGACTGCTGGCGCAGCTGCGCCGCTCCGCGCTCGACAAGCTGGCGGTCGACATGCCCAAATACCCCGCGCTCGCGGTTGCCCGGCGCCAATGGACAGGAGAGGATTGATGGATTTCACCGTCCCGCAGGAACTCGAGGACTATTACGCCGAACTGGTAAAGTTCATCGAGACCGAGATCGTCCCGCTTGAACAGGCGGACGACAACATCCGTTTCTTCGACCATCGCCGCGAATGGGCGCGGACCGATTTCGAGAGTGGCGGACTGCCGCGTCACGAATGGGAGGACCTGCTGCGCCAGTCGCGCAAGCTCGCCGACGAAGCGGGCCACTGGCGCTTCTCCGCGCCGAAGAAATATGGCGGCAAGGACGGTTCCAATTTGTGGATGGCGGTGATCCGCGATCGCTTCGCTGCGCGCGGCCTGGGGCTGCACAATGATCTGCAGAACGAACATTCGATCGTCGGCAATTTTCCCTTCGTCGCCATGTTCGAGACATTCGGCACCGAAGAGCAGAAGCAGGAATTCATTCTCGGCGGCTTCGAGGGCACGCGGCGTGTCGCCTTTGGCCTGACCGAGGCCAACCACGGCTCGGACGCGACGCATATGGGCACGCGCGCCGTTCGCGAGACGCGCGACGGGGTCGACGGCTGGCGCATCGATGGCGAGAAGATGTGGATCACCGGCATGCATGTCGCCACGCATTGCGCAATGTTCGCCCGCACCAGCGGCAACGCTGGCGATGCGAGCGGCATCACCTGCTTCCTCGTGCCCAACCCCACGCCCGGCCTCGAGATCGAGGAATGGATGTGGACCTTCAACATGCCGACCGACCACCCGCGCCTGTCGGTCAACAATGTCTGGGTGCCCGACAGCGCGATCCTTGGCGTCGAAGGGCGCGGCCTCGCGCTGGCGCAAAGCTTCGTCCACCAGAACCGCATTCGCCAGGCAGCTTCGTCGCTCGGCGCAGCGAGCTATTGCGTCGAGGAAAGCGTGCGATACGCCCGTGAACGCAAACCCTTCGGCGAGGAACTGGCGAAGAACCAGGCGATCCAGTTCCCGCTGGTCGAACTTGCCACCCAATGCGAGATGCTGCGCCTGCTGATCTACAAGACCGCCTGGGAAATGGACAACATGCCGCACGAGATGATCGAGAAGACCATCTCGGACAAGGTGAGCATGTGCAATTACTGGGCGAACCGGCTGGTGTGCCAGGCCGCCGACCGCGCGATGCAGGTGCATGGCGGGATCGGCTATTCGCGGCACAAGCCGTTCGAACATATCTATCGCCACCACCGCCGCTATCGCATCACCGAAGGGGCGGAAGAGATCCAGATGCGCAAGGTGGGTGCCTACCTGTTCGGCTATCTCGGGCCCAAACGAGGGATGTACGGCTGAGACGGCGCTAGCCGCTCGCCATTCATCGATGCCAGTCGCGCAATGATCGTTCGCGCGCTGGCATAATTCGCGCGGCCCATTATGACTCCCCGCCTGTTCAAGGGGAGAACCATCCATGCGTCGCACTGCCACCAGCCGCTTTGTCGGCACCCGTTCCATTGCCGCCGTGCTGCTTGCCGGTGCCGCACTCGTCGCAACGCCGCTTGCCGCGCAGGACGAAGGCGGGGAGAAAAAGGACGAGAAGTGGGATGTCGAGGCGCCCAAGGGTGCGACGATCAAGCAAGTGCCGATCGAGACGAGCGAAGGCACGTGGATGGATGTCGACGTTTCGCCCGATGGCAAGACGATCGCTTTCGCCCTGCTGGGCGACATCTACACCATGCCGATCGCGGGCGGCACGCCGACCCGCATTGCCGAAGGGCTGGCATGGGAAGTGCAACCGCGCTTCTCGCCCGATGGCAGCCGCATCGCCTTCACTTCGGATCGCGCCGGTGCGGACAATATCTGGGTGATGAATGCCGATGGTTCGGACAAGCGGCAGGTCACCAAGGAAGATTTCCGCCTGCTCAACCAGCCGAGCTGGAGCCCTGACGGGCGTTTCATCGTCGCCAAGAAGCACTTCACCACCCAGCGTTCGGCGGGCACGGGCGAGATCTGGATGTACCACGTCTCAGGCGGCGGCGGTGCCCAGCTGACCGAACGGCCCAATCCGCAATTCCAGAAGGAAATCGGCGAGCCGATATTCGCGCCCGATGGCCGCGCGGTCTATTTCACCCGCAACACCACGCCGGGCAATGCCTTCATCTACGCGCAGGATTCGAACGCCGGGATTTTCGCGATCGAACGCTATGACATTGCCAGCGGCGAAGTGACCACTGCGGTTTCAGGCTTCGGCGGGGCAGTGCGCCCGACGCCCTCGCCCGATGGCAAGTCGATCGCTTTCGTCCGCCGCGACAAGGACCAGAGCGAGCTGTGGGTGAAGGACATCGCCAGCGGCGCCGAGCGCATGGTCTATGGCGATCTCGACCTCGACATGCAGGAAACCTGGGCGGTCTATGGCGTCTATCCCAACATGGACTGGACGCCCGACAGCCAGTCGATCGTGTTCTGGGCAGGCGGCAAGCTCAAGCGCATTGGCGCCGACGGCGCAGGGCTCGCTGAAATTCCCTTCACCGTCAGTGACACCCGCGGAGTCGCCGATGCGCCGCATCCGGTGATCGAGGTTTCGCCGGACAGCTTCACTACCGCCATGCCGCGTTTCGCCACGCTTTCGCCTGACGGCAGCCGCGTGGTCTTCGAAAGCATGGGCAGGCTCTACACCAAGAGCGCGCGCGGCAGCGATGCTCCCGCCCGGCTGACCCGCGACAGCTCCGACACGCTCGAGCTGTGGCCCGCTTTCAGCCGCGACGGCAGGAAGCTTGCCTACATCCGCTGGAATGACGAGCGGCTGGGCGAGATCGTCGTCGCCGACGCCAATGGCCGCAACCCGCGCGTGGTGACGAGCCAGCCGGGGCATTACGCGATGCCGCAATTCAGCCCCGATGGCGCCGCTATCGTGTTCGAGAAGCGCGAAGGCGGCTACCTGACCGCCCCCGAATATTCGGAGAACCCCGGCGTCTATATCGTCCCGGCGGTAGGCGGTGCGATGCAGCTCGTCTCGCGCGACGGATCGGACCCGCATTTCGGCGCAGACAATGATCGCATCTTCATGAGCGTGAACGCGGGCGGCAAGCTGGCGCTCGTTTCGACCCATCGCGACGGCGAGGATCGCCGCACCCATGCCCAGGGCGAACTCGCCAACGACTTCCGCGTATCGCCCGATGGGCAGACCGTTGCGTTCCGGCAGAATTACGAAGTCTTTGCCATGCCGCTGATGCCGGGCGGCAAGCCGGTCGATGTGGGTGAAAGGGGCGGCGCGCTGCCGGTGACCCGCGTCAGCAAGGGCGGCGCGGACTATATCGGCTGGTCGCGCGACGGTGCGCTGCTCAACTGGTCGATCGGCCCCGAAGTGAGGACCGCGGAAACCGCGCAATTCTTCCGCACTTCGCCCAAGGGCAAAGATGACAAGGGCGACGGTTTCACTCCGCCAGAGGCAGGCATCCCGATTGCCTTGACGATCGAAGCGGCCAAGCCCACCGGCACTCTGGTGCTGATCGGCGCGCGCGTGCTCACCATGGCGGGCGATGGCGCGGGCGCGATCGACAATGCCACCGTCGTGATCGAGGGCGACCGGATCACCGCAGTCGGGCCGACCGGCGCGCTGACAGTGCCCGAAGGCGCGACCACGATCGACGTCACCGGCAAGGTGATCATGCCCGGCCTGGTCGATGCGCATGCGCATGGCCCATACGGCACCGGCGATCTGATCCCGCAGCAGAACTGGGCGCTGATCCAGGATCTCGCCATGGGCGTCACCACGATCCACAACCCCTCCTCCGATGCGAGCATGGTGTTCGCGGCGGCCGAGCGGCAGCGCGCCGGGCTCACGCTCGGCCCGCGCATCTTCTCGACCGGCGAGATCATCTACGGCGCGAAATCTCCGAGCGTTTACGCGCGGATCGACTCCTATGAGGATGCGCTCGAGCATGTCCGCCGGATCAAGGCGCAAGGCGGCATCTCGGTGAAGAACTACAACCAGCCGCGGCGCGAACAGCGCCAGATGGTGGCGCGCGCCGCCGCCGATGAAGGCATGCTGGTGGTGGCCGAGGGCGGTTCATTGTTCGGCATGGACATGAACCTGATCGTGGACGGCAATTCCACGCTTGAGCACAACGTCCCGGGCGAAGTGATGTATGAAGATGTGCTGCAACTGTTCGGTCAGTCGCAGACCAATTACACGCCCACGCTGGCGGTCACTTACGGCGGTTTGGCGGGTGATCCCTATTGGCGCCAGGCGACCGATGTGTTCGACAACCCGTTGATGGTGCACACCAGCCCCAAGCATCTGCTCGCCGCAACGGCGCGGCGCACCAAGGCGCCCGACTGGGCGTTCGTCGATGACGATGCGGCACGCGAAGCGAAGAAGATCGCGGAGCGCGGCGTCAAGGTCAGCATCGGTGCGCATGGCCAGCAGGCCGGGATCGGCGCGCATTGGGAGCTGTGGAGCTTCGCGCGCGGCGGGATGAGCCCGACCGAGGCGTTACGCGCCGGCACGATCGAATCCGCGCGTTCGCTGGGGATGGACAAGGACATCGGCAGCATCGAACCGGGCAAGCTGGCCGATCTGGTGGTGCTCGATGCCGACCCCTCGGCCGACATCCACAATTCGGACAAGATCGACCAGGTGATGCTGGGCGGGCGGCTCTATGATGCCAAGACCATGAACGAGGTCGGCACCGGCACTGCCCAGCGGCGCAAATATTGGTGGGAATGAGGGCGGTGTCCGGCGCCGCCAAGCTCCCTAGCTTGTAGCGGCGTCGGCCCAACCCGGCGGCAGGCGCGGTTCGACCACCTGCCGCAGCACGAAGCTCGATTCCATCCGCACTACGCCCGGAAGGCGCGACAATTCGTCGCGGTGGATCTGCGCGAAGTGATCGAGCGAGCGGACCAGCAGGCTGACGAAATAGTCGTCGCTGCCGCTCATCAGCTCGCATTGGACCACCGAAGGGCTGGCGGCAATCGCCTGCTCGAAAGCGTCGAGCTGTTCGCGGCTCTGGCTCGCCAGCGTCATGCGGATATGGACGCGCGCGCCGTAGCCCAGCTTCTCGACGTCCAAATCCGCCTGGTATCCGCGGATCAGCCCGCTTTCCTCCATCGCGCGCTGGCGCCGCGCGATCGAAGTGGGGGAGCGCCCGATCGATTCGCCCATCTGCTGATGCGTGGCGCGCGCATCGGCGCTCAATTGTTGGAGCAGCTTGCGATCGACCGCATCGAGTTCCATGCTGTTAGCCTGCAATAACTTATCAAATGATGCAGGAATACTGCAGCATTGAGCCTGTATCCCTCAATCTTCGCTGAGATTCAAGTCGGGGATGCGTGTATACTGCGCCGAGAGAGTTTTATCCGGAGAGAACCCATGCTTGTCGGCGTCCCCAAGGAAATCAAGAACCACGAATATCGTGTCGGCCTCACGCCTGAAGCGGCACGCGAATATGTCGCTGCGGGCCATCGGGTCATCGTCGAAACCGGCGCCGGAATGGGCATCAGCAAGACCGACGCAGACTATGCGGCGGTCGGTGCGGAAATCGTCGACAGCGCCGCCGAAGTTTTCGCGCGCGCCGAAATGGTGGTGAAGGTGAAAGAGCCGCAGCCGTCCGAATGGGTCCAGCTGCGTGAAGGCCAGATCCTTTTCACCTATTTGCATCTCGCTCCCGATCCCGAGCAGGCGAAGGGGCTGATGGCGTCGGGCGTTTCGGCGGTGGCCTATGAAACCGTGACCGCGCCTGACGGCTCGCTGCCGCTGCTTGCTCCGATGAGCGAAGTGGCTGGGCGCCTGTCGATCGAAGCGAGCGCGCATGCCAGCCATGCCAACAATGGCGGGCGCGGCATTTTGATGGGCGGCGTGCCCGGCGTGCTGCCGGCCAAGGTCGTGGTCATCGGCGGCGGCGTGGTCGGCACGCAGGCAGCGCGCATGGCCGTGGGCCTCGGCGCCAATGTCGAGATTCTCGACCGTTCGCTGCCGCGCATCCGCGAGCTCGACGACATGTTCCAGGGCCGGGCAACCACCCGCTATTCCAACGCGGGAACGATCGAGGACGCGATCACTCAGGCCGATGTTGTCATCGGCGCCGTGCTGGTTCCCGGTGCCAGCGCACCGCGGCTGGTCACGCGCGACATGCTCGGGCTGATGAAGCGCCGGGCCGTGTTGGTCGACGTCGCCATCGACCAGGGTGGGTGTTTCGAAACGTCGAAGCCGACTACGCATGAAGACCCGACCTACATCGTCGACGACATCATTCACTATTGCGTCGCCAACATGCCGGGCGCGGTTCCGCATACCTCCAGCTATGCGCTCAACAATGCGACGCTGCCGTTCGGGCTGGCGCTGGCCAACAAGGGCATTGCTGCATGCGAGGATGATCCGCACCTCCGGCTGGGCCTCAACGTGCATCAGGGCCGGATCGTGAACGAAGCGGTGGCTGAAAGCCTCGGCTTTTCGTGATGCGCCATCGCGCGTTCCTCTGGCGGGCGCGCGCAGGATGATGTAAATGCGGGATCGACGCAGCGACGCCGATCCCGCATTTACACATATAAAAATATCTTTATATGTCGTTTCGAGATGACGCTCGAGACGATCCTGAAGGCATTGGCCGATCCGACGCGGCTTCGCATCATGCGCCTGCTTGCGGCGATGGAGCTTGCCGTGGGCGAACTGGCGCAAGTGTTGGGGCAAAGCCAGCCGCGGGTCTCGCGCCATGTCGGCATTTTGTGCGATGCCGGTCTTGCCGAGCGCAGGCGCGAAGGCAGCTGGGTATTCCTGCACGCACCCGGCACTGCCGAAACGCTGACTCCCCTTGCGGCTTCGGTAGCGGGGTTGCTCGCCACTGCCGAACGCGAGGACGAAGGCTTTGCGCGCCAGTGTCTTGAAGACCGGCGCAAGCTTTCGGCGATCCGCGCGGCGCGCGAAGCCTCAGCCCAGGCATGGTTCGAACGCAATGCGGGCGAGTGGGACGAACTCCGCCGGATGCACAGCCCCGACCGGATGGTCGAGCAGGCCTTGGTCGAGGCGCTGGGCGATGCCCCGCTCGGCCAGTTGCTCGATATCGGCACCGGAACGGGCCGCATGGCGGAGCTGTTCGCCGACCGCGCCGAACGCGTGGTGGCGCTCGACAAGAGCCTCGAGATGCTCAAGCTCGCGCGCGCCAAGCTCCAGAACCTCTCGGCCGACAAGATCGAGCTGGTGCAGGGCGATTTCGCGGACCTGCCCTTTGCCGAGGCGCAATTCGACACGGTGCTGCTGCATCAGGTGCTGCATTTCGCACAGCATCCCGAAGCCGCCTTGCATGAGGCCGCGCGCGTCACCCGTGCGGGCGGACGCATCGCGATCGTCGATTTCGCGGCGCATGGGCGCGAGGAATTGCGCGAGCGCCATGCTCACGCAAGGCTCGGTTTCGACGACAGCCAGATCCGGCAGATGCTGCGCCAGGCCGGCTATTCCGCCAGCGCGCCCGTCGCGCTCGAAGGCGGCGAACTGGTGGTCAAGATCTGGCTCGGCCAGCGCCGCAGCACGCCCGCTGCCGCAAACAAGGAGGCAGCAGCATGAGCGCGCCGCTCGATCCCCGGCACGAGGAACTGACCGCGCATGACAGCCCGCTGTTCGCGTCGCTGCCGGGCGATCTGTCGATCAGCTTCGAATTCTTCCCACCCAAGACGGAGAAGATGGAAGAGAAGCTGTGGGACACGGTCGAGCAGCTCAAGCCGCTCGATCCCAGCTTCGTCTCGGTCACCTATGGCGCGGGCGGATCGACCCGCGAGCGCACCCACGCCACGGTGGTGCGGATCATTTCCGAAGCCGGGCTTCCGGCGGCTGCGCATCTGACCTGCGTCGATGCCAGCAAGGCCGAGATTCGCGAAGTGGCGGAGCAATATTGGGAAGCCGGCGTGCGGCACATCGTCGCCTTGCGCGGCGATGCGGGCGAGCCGGGTGCGCCCTTCGTTCCGCATCCGGAAGGCTATCGCAACGCGGCCGAACTGGTGGCGGGGCTCAAGCAGATCGCCGATTTCGAAATCTCGGTCGCGGCTTATCCCGAGGTCCATCCCGATGCCGCGAGCGCAGAGGCGGATATCGACAACCTCAAGCGCAAGCTCGACGCCGGAGCCACCCGCGCAATCACGCAGTTCTTCTTTTCTGCCGAGACTTTCTTCCGCTTCCGCGACGCATTGGCGCAGCGCGGGATCGAAACGCCGGTCGTGCCGGGCATCCTGCCGGTCACCAATGTCGCGCAGGCGCGGAAATTCGCCGGTGCCTGCGGGGCCGCAATCCCTGACTGGATGGACGGGCTTTTCGAGGGGCTCGACGCGCGGCCCGCCGCGCGCCAGCTCGTGGCCGCCACGGTGGCCGCCGAACTGTCTCGCCGCCTCTATGCCGGCGGCGTGCGCGACTTCCATTTCTACACGCTCAACCGGCCCGAGCTGTCCTATGCGATCTGCCATTTGCTCGGTCGCAGGCCGAAGGGAGGCGCCGCATGACCCCACGTGAACGGCTGCTCGCTGCCGCTGCCAGGCGCATCCTGACCAAGGACGGGCCTTATGGCACTGCGATCCAGAAGGCGAAGCTCGCGGCGGAAGATTATGCGGGCAACACTGGCCTGGTGCAGGACCAAAAGGGCAATAACGACCTCGTCAACTTGACCCAGCCGCAAATTATCCGCGCGATCTGCGACAGCTATATCGCTGCGGGCGCAACGGTGCTGGCAACCAATACTTTCAACGCCAACCGTATCAGCCAGGCCGATTACGGCGCGGAAGCGCTGGTGCGCGAGATCAATGTCGCGGCGGCGCGGATCATTCGCGAAGCATGCGAGGAAGCGACCGCGAAGGACGGGATTCCGCGCTTCGTCTGCGGGGCGATGGGGCCGACCAACAAGACGCTGTCGCTCTCTCCCGATGTCGACGACCCGGGCTATCGCGAAGTCACTTTCGACGAGATGAAGGACGTCTACCGCGAACAGGCCGCAGCGCTGGTCGAGGGCGGAGCGGACTTCGTCCTGATCGAAACCGTGTTCGATACGCTGAACTGCAAGGCGGCGATCATGGCAGTGAAGGAGCTTGAGGCGGAGCAGGGGCGCGAGATTCCGCTGATGATCTCGCTCACGCTTACAGACTTGTCGGGCCGCAATCTGTCGGGCCACACGGTTGAGGCCTTCTGGTACACCGTGCGCCATGCCCGTCCGGTGACGATCGGGCTCAATTGCAGCTTTGGCGCAGACCAATTGCGCCCGCATGTCCAGCTGCTGAGCAGCATCGCCGATGCGCTGCTGATGGCCTATCCCAACGCCGGCCTGCCCAACGAGCTGGGCGAATATGACGAGTTGCCCGAAACCACCGCCGCGCTGGTGCGGCAATGGGCCGAAGGCGGCAGGGTGAACATTCTGGGCGGATGCTGCGGCTCGACCCCCGAACACATTGCGGCGGTCGCCAAGGCCGTCGAAGGCATTGCGCCGCGCCCCGTGCCTGCGCTGGCTCATGAAATGCGGCTTGCCGGGCTTGAACCTTTCACGATCGCTGCCTGATGACCGAACAGACAACCGCTCGCCCAAGCACGGCAAGATTCGTCAATATCGGCGAACGCACCAATGTGACCGGCTCGGCTGCGTTCAAGAAGCTGATCATGGCGGGCGATTATGCCCGCGCAGTCGAGGTCGCGCGCCAGCAGGTCGAAAACGGTGCGCAGGTGATCGACGTCAATATGGACGAAGGCCTGCTCGATGCCGAGCTGGCGATGACCACTTTCCTCAAGCTGATCGCCGCCGAACCCGACATCGCTCGCGTGCCGGTGATGATCGACAGCTCGAAATGGAGCGTGATCGAAGCGGGACTGAAATGCGTTTCGGGCAAGCCAATCGTCAATTCGATCAGCATGAAGGAAGGCGAGGAAGCCTTCCTTGAGCAGGCGCGCAAATGCATGCTCTATGGCGCGGCGGTGGTCGTCATGGCCTTCGACGAGACCGGCCAGGCCGATACAAAGGCGCGCAAGGTCGAAATCTGCAAGCGCGCCTATGACTTGCTGGCCGGCATCGGCTTCCCGCCGGAAGACATCATTTTCGATCCCAACATCTTCGCGGTGGCCACGGGGATCGAAGAGCATGATCGCTACGGCCTCGACTTCATCGAAGCGGTGCGCGAGATCAAGGCCGCCTGCCCTTACGCCAAGACCAGCGGCGGCCTGTCCAACCTCAGCTTCAGCTTCCGCGGCAACGAGACCGTGCGCCGCGCGATGCATTCCGTGTTCCTCTATCACGCGATCCCCGCTGGGCTCGATATGGCGATCGTCAATGCCGGCCAGCTCGACATCTATGACGATATCGACCCGGCGCTGCGCGAGGCTTGCGAGGATGTGATCCTGATGCGCCATGCAGACGCGACCGAGCGGCTGATTGCGCTAGCCGAAAGCTTCAAGGGTATCGATCCAAAGGCCGAGAAGGAGGCCGAGGAATGGCGCGGCTGGCCCGTCGCCAAGCGGCTCGAACATGCGCTGGTGAAGGGCATCGACGCGCATGTGGTCGAGGACACGGAGGAGGCGCGCCAGCAATGCGCGCGCCCGATCGAAGTGATCGAAGGCCCGCTGATGGACGGCATGAACGTCGTCGGCGACCTGTTCGGCAGCGGCAAGATGTTCCTTCCGCAAGTGGTCAAGAGCGCGCGGGTGATGAAGAAGGCGGTGGCGCACCTCATCCCCTTCATCGAAGCGGAAAAGGAAGCCAGCGGCCTTGCCAGCCAGTCCAAGGGCAAAATCGTGATGGCGACCGTCAAGGGCGACGTGCACGATATCGGAAAGAACATCGTCGGCGTGGTGCTGCAGTGCAATGGCTATGACGTGATCGATCTGGGCGTGATGGTGCCATGGCAGGACATATTGAAGTCCGCCAATGACAACCGCGCCGACATGATCGGCTTGTCGGGCCTCATCACCCCATCGCTCGACGAGATGGTGACCGTGGCCGAGGAAATGCAGCGCGCCGGGATGACCATGCCCTTGCTGATCGGCGGAGCGACCACCAGCAAGGTCCACACGGCGCTCAAGATCGACCCGGCCTATACCGGCCCGGTGATCCATGTGCTCGACGCCAGCCGCGCGGTGGGCGTCGCCAGCCGGCTGCTTTCCGACACGCAAAGGGACGAATTCGTTTCGACCACTGCTGCCGAATACGAGAAGGTCCGCGAAGCGCGCGAAGGCAAGGCGCAAAGCGTGCTGCTGAGCCTCGAGGAAGCGCGCGCGAATTATTACGACGCCTATCTCAGCGACAAGCCTGCGCCCCCGCTCAAGCCGGGCCTCCATGTGTTCGACGATTGGGACCTGGCGGATTTGCGCGAATATATCGACTGGACGCCCTTCTTCCGCGCGTGGGAACTGCACGGCAACTACCCGGCAATCCTGGACGACGAAGTGGTGGGTGAGACCGCCCGCGCGCTCAAGGCCGATGCCGACGCCATGCTCGACCGGATCATCGAGGGGAAATGGCTTACTGCGCGCGGCGTGGCGGGTCTCTGGCCCTGCGCGCGCGACGGCGATGATGTGACGATCCACCTGGTCGAGGAAGAGGAGCACGTCGTGATTCCCTTCCTGCGCCAGCAAGTGAAGAAGAGCCGCGACCGCGCCAATATGTGCCTTGCGGACTTCATCGACCCGGCGGGTGACTGGATCGGCGGATTTGCCGTGGGCATCCACGGGATCGAACCGCATTCGAAAGCCTTCCTCGACGCGAAGGACGATTATTCGGACATATTGCTCAAGGCGCTGGCCGATCGCTTTGCCGAAGCCTTTGCCGAGCGGCTGCACCAACATGTGCGCACCGATCTGTGGGGCTATGCGCAGGGCGAGCAGCTGACCAATGAGGCCCTGATCAAGGAGCAGTATCGCGGGATCCGCCCCGCGCCGGGCTATCCCGCCTGCCCCGATCATTCGCTCAAGCCGATCCTGTTCGACCTGCTTGATGCGCCTGCCAATGCGGGCCTGACGCTGACCGAGAATTTCGCGATGCTGCCCACGGCGGCGGTGAGCGGCTTCTATTTCGGCCATCCCGAAAGCCAGTATTTCGGCGTGGCGCGGATCGGGCGCGACCAGCTTGAAGATTATGCCGCGCGTCGCGGAGTCGATCTTGCTACGGCGGAACGATGGCTGAGGCCGAATCTCGATTGAGCGCATTGCCGCCTGGGCGGCTGGTATGGTGTGGTGGGGCTTTGCTGCTCGCAGCCTATGCCGTGCTGCGGGGGCTGGTCTCATTCGATGGCGCGCTGCTGCGGCAATTGTGGTTCCTGCCCGGCGTCGGCGTGATCGGCGCGATCATCGCCAACACATCGGGCACAGGCGGCGGCGTGGTGTTCGTCCCGGTGTTCAACGCCTTGCGCGAACATGGGGTGATGACGCTCTCACCGCTCGAAGTGGTAGGCGTTTCCATGGCGATCCAGAGCT
Source organism: Altererythrobacter sp. Z27 (assembly GCF_052683155.1). Lineage (NCBI taxonomy): Bacteria > Pseudomonadati > Pseudomonadota > Alphaproteobacteria > Sphingomonadales > Erythrobacteraceae > Altererythrobacter > Altererythrobacter sp. Z27. Next base: position 2,340,048 of record NZ_JBQYMC010000001.1, read on the forward strand.
TCGGCATGACCATGGGCGCGCTCCGCTGGACCGACCGATTGTATCACCAGCCGCAGCCGGGCCCGCTCGAAGCGCGCGTGCAAGTGCGCGATTTCTTCCTCGTCGCGCTGGCGGTGCTGGCGCTGTCGCTGCCGAGCATGCTGTTCGTGCAGCGTGCGACCGAATTCGACCAGCAGGACGTGCTGCTCGCCTATAAGGGGTTCTCGATCCTGCTCGGCCTCGCGCTGATCGTCTCCACATGGACGGTCAATCTTGCCCGGCCGGAAAAGGGCAAGCTTGAGCGGATCGATCTCGTCGTGCTGCTGCTGCTCGCAGTCCCCGGGGGCGCGATCACCGCGCTGTTCTCGGTCGGGATCGGCGAACTCGTCGCGCTCTATCTCTTCATCCGCCATTATCCGGTGCTGCTTTGCACGGGCGCGGCCTGCCTGATCTCTTCGGTCAGCGTGATTGCGGGGTCGGTCTGGCATATCGAGGCGGGCACGATCCAATGGGAAGTCGTGTTGCTGGCTGCACCCGCAGCCGTGCTCGGCGGCTTCTTCGCACGCCCGATAGCATTGTGGCTCGGCGCGCGGCGGCTCAAGACGCTCGATGGCGCATGGATCGTCCTCTCGGCTTTCTACCTCCTGTGGCTGAACCGCTAGGTCAGGGGATTGACCTTGCGCCCGCTCCGGCGAACAACTGCAACATGATCCGCATCGCTCTCGCCGCTTTATTGGTATGCATGCCGGCAATGGCCAGCGCAGACGATCCACCCGTTCCCGCGACTGTCGTGGTCGCGTTCGACAGCGAGACTATCCGTCCGCTGATCGTCGAGGGCGTGGCTGACCGCGCGAGCGGCCGACAGGTCGAAGCCAACGACCCGGTTCGCATTGCCAGCATTTCCAAGCTGATCATGGCGCTTGCGACCCTGCGACTGGTCAACGACGGCAAGGTCAGCCTCGATGCCGACGTTTCGGACTATCTCGGCTGGAAACTGCGTTCGCCGCATTTCCCCGACGCCAAGGTCACGCTTGCGCAATTGCTGAGCCACCGCTCGGGCCTGCGCGACCGGGTCGATTACATCATCCCGCTGGGCGAGAGCTTGCGGGAGAGGGTTTCCGATCCCGACGCCTGGTTTGCCGATGCGCCGCCGGGCGAAGCTCCGTTCGAATATGCCAATCTCGGCTCGCCGGTGGTGGCGACGGTGCTCGAAGCGGCGACGGGCGAGCGTTACGACCGTCTGGTCGAGCGCACCGTTTTCGCTCCGCTGGGGATCGAGGCCTGCCTCAATTGGGTAGGATGTAGCCCGGAGCGGGTGCAGCGCGCAGTGGTGCTCTATCGCGACACCGGCGAAGTGGCGCGCGATGACGCCGCAGACCTGCCGCCCAATTGCGCGATCCCGGTGGCAGAGGGCGTCGAATGCAGCCTCGACGATTACGTTCCCGGTACCAATGCCTCGATCCTCTCGCCGCAGGGCGGGGTGCGGATCGGGATGATGGACCTCGCCAGGATCGGGCAGGAACTGATGCGCGAGCGATCGCAAGTGTTCCCGAACGAGATGATGCTTCCCGCCGGGGAAGCCCTGTTTGCGGAGCAAAGCCCGGGGCAGGATTTCTTCTGCCGCTACGGCTTCCACATGCAGGTGATCGATGAAAGTGACAGCACCTGCAAGGACACGCTTTTCGGTGACGGGCAGGCGCGGCTTGGCCATGCGGGGGAAGCCTATGGCCTGCGTGCAGGCCTGTGGTTCACCATGGAGGGCAGGCAGGGCGTGGCCTATTTCACCACTGCTGTCCCGCCACGCCCCAGCACCGAGGATGAAGGCGGCTTCGATCCGCGCGAAATCGAGCTGATGGCGCGCGCGCAGGCCCTGCTGGCAGCCAATCGTTGAGAAAGCGCTGCATCGCACCATTGCTTGATTGACGCAGGAGTCTGAATCGCGCAGGGCGAAACGGTCGGCCGGGGAAGCGATTCTGCGGCAGGCGCGCGCGGGAGAGTCCGCGGGGCATGGCAACATGCTCCCGGCGCCGAAGGAGCAACCGCCCCGGAAACTCTCAGGCCACCGGACCGCGCGGGCCATCGACACTCTGGAAAGCGTTCGTGCCGGTTCCCTTGCGGGCCTGTGGGAACCACCGAAGGGGAAGGCTGCGCGGCCCGCCGGGGCGTTCGGCTAAGCTCTCAGGTCACCCGACAGAGGGGGTACGGAACGAGGCTTCACAGCGAAGCTTTGCGCCTTCTGTGCGGGGACATTGATTTGAGCGACGAAGAAACCATCGAAGAACTGCCGCTGGAGCTTTTGCCGCTCGACGCCTGGCATCGCGCGCGCGGCGCGCGCATGGTGCCATTCGCCGGCTATGAAATGCCGATCCAGTATGAGGGCATCGTCGCCGAGCACGAATGGACGCGTAATTCCGCCGGGCTTTTCGACGTCACGCATATGGGCCAGCTGCTGCTGTCCGGCCCCGATCTCGACGCTGCAGTCGAAGCCGTGCTGCCGATCGACCTTTCGACCCTCAAGACCGGCATGCAGCGTTACTCGCTGCTGCTCGACGAGAATGGCGGCGTGCTCGACGATCTGATGGTCTCGCGCTGGCCGGACCAGCTCTATCTCGTCGTCAATGGCGCGACCAAGTGGGACGATATCGGCCATTTGCGCGAGTACCTGCCTGACGAAGTCACCCTCAACCACCTCGACGAACAGGCGCTGCTGGCGCTGCAAGGCCCGAAGGCGGTGGATGCCCTGGCGCGGCATGCAAAGGGCGAGCACCCGCTTGCGGCGCTCACCTTCATGAAGTTCGGCCGCTTCACGATTGCCGGGCACGAGGTAACCATCGCCCGCGCAGGCTACACCGGCGAGGACGGTTTCGAGATTTCGCTTCCGGCCAAGGCGGCGGTCGAAATCGCCGAGCTGCTGTCCGGCGAACCCGAAGTGAAGCCGATCGGCCTTGGCGCGCGCGACAGCCTGCGACTCGAGGCGGGCCTGCCCCTCTACGGGCATGACCTTTCGCCCGAGACCAGCCCGATCGAAGCGGGCCTGCTGTTCGGCATCAACAAGCGTCGGCGACAGGAAGGCGGGTTTCCGGGTGCCGAGCGTATCATCGGCGAGATCGCCGAAGGCACGGCTCGACGCTGGGTCGGCCTTGCGCTCGACGGCCGGCTTCCCGCGCGCGAAGGCGCCGAAGTCTTCGCCGGGAACGACAAGGCCGGTACGGTCACCAGCGGGGGCTTCTCGCCCACGCTCGGCCGCCCGATCGCCATGGCCTATGTCGACAGCGCGCATGCCGCCCAAGGCACGGCGCTAGAAATCGAAGTGCGTGGCAAGCGCCTTGCTGCCACCGTCACGCCGATGCCCTTTGTCCCGCACCGCTACTACCGAGGGAGTTGAAGCAATGCCGCGTTACTTCACCGATGAACACGAATGGATCGATGTCGACGGCGTGACCGCCACAGTCGGCATCACCGATTATGCGCAAGGCCAGCTGGGCGACATCGTTTTCGTCGAACTGCCCGCAATCGGGACGAACCTCGACAAGGGCGGCGATGCCGCGGTGGTCGAGAGCGTCAAGGCGGCGAGCGACGTCTATGCGCCGATCAGCGGCAAGGTGACCGAAGCCAATTCGGATCTCGAGGAAGACCCGGCGCTGGTCAACACCGACCCCGAAGAGGGCGGCTGGTTCTTCAAGATGACCGTGGGCGACGCCAGCGAGCTGGAAGGCCTGATGGACGAGGCGGGCTACAAGGCCTTCGTCGACGGCCTCTAAGTCCAACAGGGAATTCGAACCGATGCGCTACCTGCCCCTGACCGATACCGACCGCGGCGAGATGCTTGGCCGGATCGGCGTCTCATCGATCGACGAGCTGTTCGTCGATGTGCCTGCCGAGGCTCGCCTCGACGGTCCGATTGCCGGCCTGCCCATGCATATGAGCGAGATGGCGGTCGAACGGCACATGCGGGCGCTGTCGAACAAGAATTTGGCGGCGGGAGATGCGCCTTTCTTCATCGGGGCAGGGGCCTATCGCCACCATATCCCGGCGAGCGTCGACCACATCATCCAGCGCGGCGAATTCCTCACTTCCTACACGCCCTACCAGCCCGAAATCGCGCAGGGCACGCTGCAGATGCTGTTCGAGTTCCAGACGCAGGTCGCGCGGCTCTATGGCTGCGCGGTCGCCAATGCTTCGCTTTACGACGGTTCGACCGCGTGCTGGGAAGCGGTGGCGATGGCGGCGCGCATCACCCGGCGCAAGAAGGCGGTGCTTTCCGGCGCGCTGCACCCGCACTACGCCGAAGTGGTCCGGACCATGGCGAAATTCACCGGCGACGAAATTGCCGATGCCGAGCCTGCGATCCAGCCCACGCCCGACAATGACGGCCTGATCGCGCGGATCGACGAGAACACCAGCTGCGTGGTGGTGCAATATCCCGACATACTGGGCCGCATCGCCGATCTTTCCGAGATCGCCGAAGCGGCACACGCCAAGGGCGCGCTATTGGTGGTGGTCAATACCGAGCCGGTGGCGCTGGGCGCGATCAAGTCGCCCGGCGAGTTGGGCGCGGATATCGTGGTGGGCGAAGGCCAGTCGATCGGCGTGGGGCTGCAGTTCGGCGGGCCCTATCTCGGCCTGTTCGCGGTGCGCGATCCCAAGCATGTGCGACAGATGCCGGGGCGGCTCTGTGGCGAGACGGTGGATGCCGAGGGCAAGCGCGGCTTCGTGCTGACGCTTTCGACCCGCGAGCAGCATATTCGCCGCGAGAAGGCGACGAGCAATATCTGCACCAATGCCGGGCTGTGCGCGCTGGCTTTCAATGTCCACATGACCCTGCTTGGCGAGAAGGGCTTGCGACAACTCTCGGCGGAGAACCACCGGCTGGCCTGCCTCGCGGCCGAGCGGCTGGCGCAAGTGCCCGGAGTGCGCGTGCTCAACCAGAGCTTCTTCAACGAATTCACTCTGATGATCGGGCAGGACGCGCGCGCCGCAGTCCATAGGCTGGTGGAGAAGGGCGTGCTCGGCGGCGTGTCGCTGGGGCGGCTCTATCCGGGTGTCGATCGCCTCGCCGAAGGCCTGCTGGTGGCCGTGACTGAAACCACCACTGAAGGGGATATCGAGGCGCTTGCCTCTGCACTCGAGGAGGTGCTGGCATGAGCGCGCCCAACGCATCGGGCTGGAAGCCCGAAATGACCGCGGCATCGGAAGACGGGCTTCACAGCGGCCCTGTCACCGCAACCGGCAACCGCGCGCTGATGCTCGAGGAGCCGCTGCTGTTCGAAATCGGCCGTGCGGATGTGACCGGCGTCGACCTGCCCGAACCGGCGGCGGGCGCGCCCAACCGCCTCGGCGGGCTCGATCGCGCGGAACCGATCGGCCTTCTTGGCCTGACCGAACCCGAAACGGTGCGCCATTACACGCGCCTCAGCCGCCAGAACTATGCGATCGACCTGGGCCTGTTCCCGCTCGGCAGCTGCACGATGAAGCACAACCCGCGCCTCAATGAAAAGGTCGCGCGTATGCCCGGCTTCGCCGATGTCCATCCGCTGCAACCGCAGGAAACGGTGCGCGGCGCCTATGAAGTGATCAACGAGCTGGCCGAATGGCTGATCAGGCTCACCGGCATGCACGGCGTGGCGATGAGCCCCAAGGCGGGCGCGCATGGCGAGTTGTGCGGGATCCTGTGCATCCGCGCTGCGCTCGAAGCGCGCGGCGATGCGCGCGAAGTGATCCTCGTGCCCGAGAGCGCACACGGCACCAATCCTGCCACTGCAGCCTTTGCCGGCTACCGCGTCGAGGACATTCCCGCGACTGCGGACGGGCGCGTCGATCTCGAAGCGCTTAAGGCGCGGCTCGGTCCAGACGTGGCGGCGGTGATGATCACCAATCCCAACACTTGCGGGCTGTTCGAACGCGAGATGAAGGAAATCTCGGACGCGGTCCATGCCGCGGGCGGCTTCGTCTATTGCGACGGGGCAAACTTCAACGCCATCGTCGGCAAGGTTCGCCCCGGCGACCTTGGCGTCGATGCCATGCACATCAACCTCCACAAGACCTTCTCGACCCCGCATGGCGGGGGCGGGCCGGGCTCGGGCCCGGTCGTGCTGTCCGAAGCGCTCAGCCCGTTCGGTCCGCTGCCCTTCACCGCGCGCACCGCCGATGGGGTGGTGCATCTGGTGGAAGAGGATGGCGCGGAGAAGTTTGGCCACACTCAGGCATTCGGCCGGATGGCGGCGTTCCACGGGCAGATGGGCATGTTCACCCGGGCTTTGACCTATATCCTCAGCCACGGAGCCGACGGGCTCAAGCAGGTTGCGGAAGACGCAGTGCTCAACGCCAACTACATCCTGCGCAGCCTTGAGGATCTGCTTGACGCGCCGTTCGGCACGAGCGGCCCCTGCATGCATGAGGCGCTGTTCTCGGACGCGGGTTTCGGCGGGGAGCTGTCGACGCTCGATCTCGCCAAGTCGCTGATCGACGAAGGCTACCATCCGATGACGATGTATTTCCCGCTGGTGGTGCACGGCGCGATGCTGGTCGAACCGACCGAGACCGAAAGCAAAGCCTCGCTCGACCAGTTTATCGGTGCGTTCCGCAGCGTGGCCGAGCGTGCCAAGGCGGGTGACGTGCGCATGAAGCAGGCACCCTATTACGCGCCGCGGCGCCGCCTCGACGAAACGCTGGCCGCGCGCAAGCCCAAGCTGGCGTGGAGCGACGACGCGGAAGGCTGAGCTTGACGGCCGGCGTCAGTCGCGCTGCGGCACGGGCGCCGGCTGGTCTTCCTTGGGTTGCTGCGGATCGATCGGTTCGACCATGATCCGGATCTGCTGCAAATTGAGCATCGCGACATAGAAGCCGATCACGGCCAGCGAGCTTGAACCCAGCACTGCGAAGGCGGCGCCCTTGGCTCCGTTCCAATCGATTGCAGCGTCGAGCAGGACCAGCGCGAGGATGGTCGGCACGGCCCGCACGATGAAGGCGGTATGCGCCTTGCCGGCGGAGACAAGCAGTGATTCAAGGCTTGCGCCAACCAGTTCGACGGCACCTGCAATGGCCAGGATCACCATTGCCCAATAGAAGCCTTCGAATTCGGGCCCGGCCACGAAATTCAGCCCCCAGCGGCCTGCGAACAGCGCCACGAGCACAGCCATGACGCCGCCGATCAGCGCGATATTGGCCATGCGCCGCGCCATCGCCAGGGCTTCGTCGCGCGCATGGACGAGTTCGGGATAGATCGCCTTGGACACGGTCTGCGCCAACTGCACCAGCGCCTGGCCCAGCTGGCTCGCTACTCGGAAGCCGCCTGCCAAAGCTTCGCCCCCCAGCGAGCCGACCATCAGGATCATGACCTGCTTGCCCGCGACATTGAGGCTGCCCGAAAGATTGGTCGACCACACGAAGCGCCATGCGTCGGGATGCGCGCGCGGGATGCGGCGCAGGCTGATGCGCGACAGGTCGATCCGCTCGGTTCTCCCCGCAACGAACCACAGTGCCAGCGCCACTGAAACTTCGGCTGCGGCCCAGGCCATGATGAAGCCAGCTACTGTTGGCATGAACAGCCAGGCGAGCACGGCACCTGCGGCGCGGATCGCGGGCTGCACCGCTTCGGCGGCGGTCGACGTGCCATATTTGAAATGCAGGCGCAGCAGGCCGGTGGGGGTGCTGCGGATCGACAGCACCGATATAAGGCAATAGCCGAAGGCCAGCCACAGCAGGTCTTCGGGCAAGGGAAGCCAAAGCGGTGCGGTCGAGACCAGCACCGCAGCCGCGATCGTCCCCATGATCACCGACAGCATGTCGAGCGCGATGGCGAAGCCAGTGGCATCTGCCGGGCCATCGCCATTCGCGCCCCAGCGCACCACGAATTGCCAGGTCTGGAAATTGGCGAGGCCGGTAACTGCCTGCCCCAGCGCCACGATCAGCGCGAAATAGCCGAAACCTTCAAGCCCCAGCGTGCGCGTGGCGAGCGCCAGGTACAGCAGGCTCATCACGGCGTTGAAGCCGCGCCCCCCGAGCAGCCAGCCGATGTTCTGGAGCAGGCGTTTCATGGCACGACGGCGGGGCTCAGCCTGCGGCTGCCTCGCGCTTGGCCAGCAGGCGCTCGGTCACTGCAAAGGTCCGCTCATTGTCCACGTCGATCGCGAATTCGCCGTTCGACATTTCGATCGGCACCAGCTTGAAGCCGAACCGACGGGAAACCTGTTCGAACAGCTTCTCCTTGCTGCCCCAGCCGAAATAGAAGCGGATCAGATTGATCACGCCGAATGCCTGCGCGATGCGCTTGGGGAATTTCACGAACTGCCCGCCGCTTCGCATGATTTCTGCCGCCTTCAAGGCCTCCTCGCTGCCCATCCAGAACATGTTGCAGTTGGAAAAGGCGCCGTCCTTGAACTCGTAAAAGCGCTTCTGCCCTTCGGGATCGACCGCGTGGATCTGCTCCTTGCGGGCCAGCGCTGCTGCCGCTCCAGCCTCAGCCGCCAGTGCCTTGTCGATGAATTCAGCATAGCCTTCGGGCGTCACCAGGCAATTGTCGGCGGTGGTGATCAGCAGCGGAAAGGTCGCGCCTTCGGCACCCGAGAACACGCTGTCGACGATGTTGAACTTGCCTTCGCGAAAGTGCAGGCGCCCGCTCGCAAGCAGCGGCGCAACGCTCTGCAACCGGGCGATTTCGTCCTGGTCGTGCGCGACGATGTGGATCGCGCCCACAAGGTCGCAGGCCGCCACGGCCTTCACCACATGTTCGATCATGGGAATGCCGCCCACCGGCACGACGCATTTCTGCGAAACCCCCGCACGCTGGGCGAGCGGATCGTGGATGCCGGAACGCTTCCCGGCCATGATCAGGGCAGTGACTTTCATTACGGCGCGATCCCTAGCCCTTGGTGCATTTTGCGCAAGCCTTGTCATGCGACCTCGCTGCGGGCAGTGCAAGGCCATGCGCATTATCTTCAGCCGCAAGGGTTTCGACAGCGCGGCCGGCGGCGGGCCATCGCCGATCGTCGATGAACGCCCGCTGAGCCTGCCTATCCCCGCAGGCGCTGCCTCTCGCACCAGCTATGGCGAGCTGGGGTTGGGCGTGCATGCGGCCCGGGCGAGCCGGGGCAGGCTGGGTGCGCACGATCTGTGCCATCACGATCCGATGTTCCTTGGGGAACATAGCTGCCTGTTCGGGCAATGCGGCGCGGCGCAGACCCATCTTGAACGGCAGGGGGTGTGCGAGGGCGATGTGTTCCTGTTCTTCGGCCTGTTCCGTGACGTTGAGGGTGGTGAACCGCACCACCGGATATTCGCCTATCTCGAAGTGGAGCAAATGATTCCCCTGTCCGGAGGTGCGCCGCGCGAGCTGGTCGAGCTGGGCCATCCGCATGCGCTTGGGATGCATCACAAGAATGACGTGATCTATCGCGGGCCGGGTCGGGTTGCAGCGCGCGCTTCGGACAATTTGCGGCTGACCGTCCCCGGCGGCCCGGTGACCTTGTGGCAACGGCCCGGCTGGCTGCAGCGCGGCGGGTTGACCTATCACGACCGCGCCGATCGCTGGCAGCGGGGCGGAAAGCTCAGGAGCGTGGCGCGCGGGCAGGAATTCGTCGCCGATATCGGGCGGCGGCAGGCCCCGCGCGACTGGCTCGCGGCGATACTGGACGAGATCAGAGCGTCTTGATGATCGCAGAGAAGTCGAGACCGCCATTCTCGGCGGAGAAAGCTTCGTAAAGCTCTTGCGCGTGTTTGCCGAGCGGGGTGGACGCACCCGAACTCGCAGCAGCTTCCATCGCCAGCTTGAGGTCCTTCAGCATCAGCGCCGTGGCAAAACCACCCTGGTAATTGTTGTCGGCGGGCGTGGTCGGCCCGACGCCGGGTACGGGGCAGTATGAAGTCATCGACCAGTTCTGGCCCGAGCTGACGGACGAAATGTCATAGAAGGTCTGCGGGTCGAGCCCCAGCTTCTGCGCCATGGCAAAGGCCTCGCATGTGCCGATCATGTGGATGCCAAGCAGCATGTTGTTGCAGATCTTGGCGGCCTGGCCATTGCCCGCAGCACCGGCATGGATCACCGCCTTGCCCATCGCCTGGAGTATCGGTTCGGCTCGCTTGAAGGCGCTGTCGGGCCCGCCGACCATGAAGGTCAGCGTACCGGCATTGGCGGCGGCGATCCCGCCTGAAACCGGCGCATCGACCATGTCGTATCCTGCGGCTTCCGCCAGCGAAATGACTTCGCGCGCGGTGGCGACATCGATCGTCGAACAGTCGAGCAGCACCGCGCCTGCGGGCGCATTGCCGATCACGTCATTGGTATAGACCGCCTTCACGATCGCCCCGTTGGGCAGCATGGTGACGACCGCGTCCGCGCCGTCGCAGGCTTCCGCCGCGCTGGCGAAAATTGCGCAGCCATGCTCGCGCGCCGCAGCGACCGCCGCTTCGCTCAAGTCGAACGCGTGAACTTCATGGCCCGCTTTCACGAGGTTCGCGGCCATCCCGCCGCCCATATTGCCGAGGCCGATGAATGCGATTTTCATTACTGGCGATCCTTGTGGTTGGCGCCGAGCAAGATGGCGGCGGTGTCGCCCTCATGCTTCCAGGCGAGGTAGGTGAGATAGGGCAGCAGGAAGCCGGCCCCGCCGAGAAATGCGATCAGCGCCAGGATCAGGCCGGGGACTGAGAAGCCGTTGCGCCATGCGGTCCAGCTGGCGGACAGGAACAGCATCATCATGAAGTCGAGATTGAACTGCCCCGGCCAGGTCCATTCCGCCATGTCGCCGAAGAAATAGGGGAACAGGTTCAAGCCGTAATCCGAGGCGACATAGCCGGTATAGAAGGCGAGGATACCCCAAAAGACCATCAGCAAAAGGTAGAACGGCTTCATATCAGCGCCCTTTCCAGTTTCCTTCGCGCTTCTCGATGAAAGCCGCCATGCCTTCCTGCTTGTCTTCGCTCGCGGTGAGGATCTGGAAGATCCGCCGCTCGACGATCAGCCCCTGGTCGAGGCTGGTTTCGAAAGCTTCGTTGACCATTTCCTTGTTCGCGATCGCGGCCATCGGCGGCATCGAAGCGATGGTGGCGGCGGTCTTGAGCGTCTCCGCGATCAGTTCGTCATGCGGCACCACGCGCGCGACGAGGTTGGCGCGCTCTGCCTCTTCGGCGCCCATCATCCGGCCCGTCAGGCACATTTCCATCGACTTGGACTTGCCGATCGCGCGCGTGAGGCGCTGCGATCCGCCCATGCCCGGTGCGACACCCAGCTTGATTTCGGGCTGGCCGAACTTCGCCTTGTCCGAAGCGATGATGAAGTCCGCCATCATGGCGAGCTCGCACCCGCCGCCGAGTGCGAAGCCGTTGACTGCGGCGATCCACGGCTTGCGGGTCTTCTTCACGATTTCGCTGGTCCAGGGCGCAAAGAAATCGTCCAAGTAGAAATCCGCAGCACGCTTGTCGGACATTTCCTTGATGTCGGCGCCTGCGGCGAAGGCCTTGTCGCCCGATCCGGTCAGCACGGCGCACAGCTGGCTGCCGTCAGCCTGGTAGGCCGCGAAGGCTTCGATCAGTTCGGCAAGCACTTGCGAATTGAGCGCGTTCAATGCCTGCGGCCGGTTGAGCGTGATCAGCGTCACGCCCTTGGTGCCCTGTGCATCGGTTTCGACGGTGATGGTTCCAAAGTTCATAGCGGTTTCCATTCCTCATCGGCGGGGAGCGGGGCGAAGATCTGGTCGATCAGTTCATCGCTCACGCCCTCGGGCGTCGCCGGATCCCATTTGGGGTCATTGGTCTTGTCGACGATCACCGCGCGCACGCCCTCGGCAAAATCGGGCCGGGTCAGCACGCGGCTGGCGATGCGGTATTCCATCCGCATATTGTCGGCAAAATCGGTGAGCTTCGCGCTTTCGGCCAGCTGGCGCAGCGCCACCTTGCAGGTTTGCGGGCTCTTGGTCGAAAGCGTAGCGAGCTCCTTCGCGGCCCATTCGCTGTTGTCGGCCTCAAGGCTGGCAAGGATGTCCTCATAGCGGTCCGAAGCGAAATGCTTGCGGATCGCCGCCGCATTGCCTTCGATCCGCGCTTCGGGCGGATGCACCGACAGCGCCGACAGCACACCGCCCGGCTCATGTCCGTGGACTATGCGTTCCTTCGCCTCGGCCAGCGCATCGTGCGGCAGATAGTGCGTCGCAAGCCCCGCCCAGAGGCATTCGGCGCCATCGAGGCGCGCTCCGGTTAGCGCGAGGAATTGCCCAATCCGCCCCTGCAGGCGCGAGAGGTGCCAGCCGCCGCCAACATCGGGGAACAGGCCGATCCCCGTTTCGGGCATGGCAAATCGAGTGTTCTCGGTCGCAACACGGAATTTGGCGGGTTGGCTGATGCCCACCCCGCCGCCCATGGTGATCCCGTCCATGAAGGCGATCACCGGCTTGGGATAGGTCATCAGCAGGTGGTTGAGCTGGTATTCCTCATAGAAGAACCGCCGGCCGGACACACCGCCATCGTTAAGCGCCGAATTGCGCAGGAAGGCAATGTCACCCCCGGCGCAAAAGCCGCGACCTTCCGAATGGTCGATGATCACGGCTTCGACTGCCGGATCGTCCTTCCACGCCAGCAGCGCCTCGGTCATGGCGTGATCCATCGGCTGGGTCAGTGCATGGAGCGCCTTGGGCCTGTTGAGTGTAAGAAAACCCGCCGCACCGTCGCGGCGGATAATCATCTGTTCGGTTCCCGAATCCATCGTCATTGCCGCAGCAAGTCCCTTCCCACGATCATGCGCATAACCTGGTTGGTGCCTTCGAGGATCGAATGCACGCGCAAATCGCGCCAGAAGCGTTCAATCGGGTAATCCCTGAGATAGCCGTAGCCGCCGAACAGCTGCAGCGCATTGTTGGCGACATTCGATCCGCTGTCGCTCGCCAGCCGCTTGGCCATGGCGGAGAAGCGCGACTTGTCGGGCGCGTTGGCAGTGACCTTGCATGCGGCCATGTACAGCAGCGCCCGCGCCGCCTCGAGCTCGGTCGCCATGTCCGCCAGCATGAACTGAGTGTTCTGGAAATCGGCGATCGGCGTGCCGAATTGCTGGCGTTCCTTGGTATATTTGATCGCTTCGTCGAGGCAGCGCTGCGCCCCGCCGAGCGAACAGGCGCCGATGTTGATCCGCCCGCCATCGAGGCCCGCCATGGCGAAGCGGAAACCTTCGCCTTCGGCGCCGACGCGGTTGGCTACCGGCACGCGCGCATCCTCGAAGATCACCTGCGCGGTGGGGCTGGCGTTCCAGCCCAGCTTCTTCTCCGGCGCGCCGAAGGACACGCCGGGCGTATCCTTGTCGATCACGAGGCAAGTAATGCCCTTCGACTTGTGCTCGCTGGTGCGTACCATGGTGACATAGACGTCGTTCACCCCTCCGCCCGAGATGAACTGCTTCGTCCCGTTGAGCACATAGTGGTCGCCATCGAGGCGCGCTGTGGTCTTGAGCGCGGCCGCGTCGGACCCCGAGCCGGGTTCTGTCAGGCAATAGCTCGCGATCTTTTCCATGGTGACGAGGTCGGGCAGGTACTTCGCCTTCACCTCAGCGCCGCCAAAGGTGTCGATCATCCATGCGGCCATGTTGTGGATCGAGACGAAGGCGCTCGTCGCCGGGCAGCCATAGGCCATCGCTTCCATGATCAGCGCGGCCTCGAGCCGGCCAAGCCCGATCCCGCCCGATTCCTCGGACACGTAGATCGCGCCGAAGCCGAGCTCGGCGGTCTGTTTGATGACGTCGCGCGGGAAGTGGTGCTTCTCGTCCCACTCGGCAGCGAAAGGTGTGATGTTGTCCGCAGTAAACCGCTGCGCCATCTCCTGGATGGCGAGCTGGTCTTCGGAGAGCTCGAATTGGTTGGTCATGTGGTTCCAATAACGGCTTCGGCTTCGATTTCCACCATCCATTCCGGCCTGCAAAGCGCCGCCACGCCGACCATGGTTGCGGCCGGTCGAGCCGCTGCGAAATAGCGCGCGTGGACTGCGCCGATCGCGTCCTGCTGGTCGATATCGGTGAGGAACATGCGGGTGCGAACCACGTCTTCGGCGCTGCCGCCGAGGTGCTCGATCGCACGAACGATCAATTCGCAGCACCGCGCCGCCTGCTCGCTCGCCCCGCCGTGGGTTGTCGTCCCGTCCTCCTCGATCGGCCCGGTTCCGGCAACGAGGATGCGATTGCCTTCGCGCACTGCCCGCGAGAAGCCGAACAGGTCTTCATAGGGCGAACCCGACGAAGCACGCTGCCTTGCATCTGCTGGTGTCTGGCTCATCCGGTCTTCTCCCTTTGCGCGTCCGGCGGTGTTTGCGACTGGTGCAGAACGTGGGCCGCGATAAGGCGTTACCGCGCAGTACGCCAGTCGCGGAAGGCGGATATTCTTGGAGGAGGTTGGCCGCCAACGTCGCTTATTGGCATCCAAACTCGGCCGAATGGATTAATTGGCATCAGGCTGACATCATCCTGACGCGTCCTCATGCACCAAGGCATGATCCGTAGCCGTCAGGTGACGACGACTTTCCTTACGTGAAACGCTTCTGCATAACCCGATGGTGAGCGGCACTCCATCCCGCGAAGCCTGGCAAGAGACCGGAAGGTATCTTCTTCAAACCAGTCCTTGTTTCGCTGGCTGCCATAGTGCTCCATCAGCAATTCGATCTTCCGGTCGAGGGCGGGGAGGTCCAGTTGGATGTAAGTGTTGGGCCGGCCCAGGTCCCCGTCGTATTTCGGGATTTCGTATTCGAGCACCAGCTGGTCGCGCCAGGTTTGCCAGGTAAGCTCATTGACCAGGCGATGATCCTGATGGTGATCGTCGCGCGTATGCGTAAAGATCAGGTCAGGGGCAAACTGACCAGCCAAGTTCCTGAACTCCCGTTTCAGGGCCTCACCATTCCATGGCAGGAAACCGTCAGGAAATTCGTGTACGATTATCTTGCTTTTCACGGTCCCGGCCAGAAAGCTTTGTGCCGACTTTTTGGCTTCTTCCGTGCGCTGGCCGCCTGCTGCACAGACCAGCCAAATTACTTCAACCCGCTCGTATGTATTCAGCAGGCGCAGCATCGCCCCGCCACAGCCGATCTCGATGTCGTCTGCATGAGCGCCGATGCAGAGCACGCGCAATCCGTCTTGCAGGTCCAGTTTGGTGCCGAGCACTGCTTTCCTCAGTCCTTCCAGACCATCCAGGGTGTGTGGTTCTGACGCACCATTTCGTCCAACTGCATCTTGTCCTTGAAGGTATCTGCACAGACCCAAAAACCGTCGTAATTGTAAGTGCAGAGCTGGTTCTGTTCGATCAGGCGACTAAACGGCTCTATCACAAGCTCGTCGCCGTCCTCCATGGCATCGAAAATTTCCTGTTTGAGGACGAAATACCCGCTGTTTATGCGCGTTGATTCCGCCACAGGCGCGATTTCGGTAACGGTTCCTTCGGCATTCGACTTGACCACGTGGAAACTTGACGTCGGTCTCGTCGAGACGAAGCATGCGGTCTTGTCTTGCCGCGCGGCAAACTCCAGGTACTCGGGAAGGGGGAGGTCGGACAGCCCGTCACTGTAGTTGGCCAGAAAGCGTTCCTCGCCGTCGAGATACTTTCTCACTGCTACGAGACGCTCGCCAATGTTCGATTCCAGGCCGGTGTCAGCGAAGGTTATGCTCCAGTCGTCGATATCCTTGCTTGCCAGCTCGATATCCGATCCACCCCGCGTCATCACGAAATCGTTCGACAAGGCCTCCTGATAGTTCAGGAAATATTCCTTGATCGCTTCACCGCGATGGCCGAGGCAAAGAATGAAATCCTTGTGGCCGTAGTGAGCGTAGTACTTCATTACGTGCCACAATAGGGGGCGAGTGCCGATGGGCACCATGGGCTTCGGGATGGTTTGCGAATAGTCCCTCAGGCGCAGGCCCAATCCTCCGCAGAACAAGACGACTTTCATGGTCCCTCCCCCTTCAAAGAAACATCTGAAGCGCGCGCAAATGATGACGACACTGCATCGCCCTCTGGTTCGAGCAATTCGTGCTGTTGCAATAGCTTTGCGGTTGCTGCCAGTAGGTCCAGTGGCAATCCCGATCGCTCGGAAATGTCGGCCAATGAATGTTGGCCATCGCTGAAGCCCAATAGCCAGCGCATGGCATCAAGCTGTTGATCAGGAGAAAGATGTCCCCCAATGGCAGCGTAAAGGCCGCGGCGGCCCAGTTGCGGCTCGCAGTGTGGGTTGCAGCTGCGATAGTAGGTTGCCGATTCAAGTTGCGTGATCACATCGATCAGCACCTCGAAAGAAGTTGCCAGCGAATTTTCCGAAATGAAATCCAGATTGTCTCCGGACGTATGGTACTCGGGATATGTGCCATAGGGCGTTCGTGAAAGCCGACCCGCGGCGATCCCGACTCCCAGCGAATTGTACTGACGCTCATCATAGCCGTCAGGCGAATAATCCAACCGCTTGTGTTCGTGCTTGCCATCGCGCAGCACTCGGAGAATGGCCAGGTCAATCTCCGCGTCACCCTGCCGGGAAGCCTTGTAGCTGAACGGCCCCTTGTCTCCCAATCCGGCAAGCACCAACGCATGGCGTACGCGCGGCCAGACGTGTTCGTTTTGGGCAAGCCATGTGATCGCGCCGATTGTGCCCGGGACGAAAAGCAGGCGATAGCTATAGCGGTGTTCTAATCCCTGCAAATATTGAGCAAGCTTGCGCAACAGGACCATGCCGGACAGGTTGTCATTCGCGAGCGAAGGGTGGCATATGTGGGTCGATAGAAGGACTTCTCGCTCGTCCGTTCCCGGTAGGAAGATTTCGCCGTAACTGAGATGGCCGTATTCGAGCGTTGCATCGATATGCGCCCTGTAGGTTCCCGGCAGCAGCGCCTCGCGTTGTCGGTGCGGCAGGCAAAAGCCCCAATGATCGCTGTAGTAGGACGTCTTGTAGGGGATGGCTTCCGGCCGGTCCGGAAGGCTGTGCAAATGCGGTTGAAGCGCCTCAAGAGTCATTTCAGCATCGATCGGCGTGCTGTAATTCACCACATGCAAGTTGGAATTCGCGAAATCGACCACCCGGTTTCCGTCAGGGCCCTCGAGCCATGCCTCGCGGATGTTCCATTCGCGGGGCACCGTCCAGTCGAACACCGTTGTGCCAGTGGGCACTTCGTGCACTTCCATAGGCAGGCCGTCGCCAAGAAGCCTCAAGGTTTCTCGAACACCGTTGCCCGTAATGGATCGGCATATGGGAAACAGCGCACGAGCCATTGAATGCAACTCGACCCCCACCTGGGACTTTTCCTGATCGTTGCACGCAATTCCAGTCATCAAGCGAAACCTCGCCGATGCTCGCATGGATTGACAGTTTCTAGCGTCGCGGCGCGAATGCTCACGGTATCACCGTGACTTCGGGTATAGGCACCACAAACTGGCCGCCCCAATCGCGCACATATGCGTTCTGAGCAATAATCTCGTCTTTGATGTTCCAGGGCAGGATCAAAACATAGTCCGGCTTTGTCTCTGCGATGCGCTCGGGAGGGTAGATCGGAATATGTGTGCCAGGAAGGAGCTTGCCTTGCTTGTAGGGATTGCGATCAACGGTGTAGTCTAAAAAGTCGGTGCGAATACCGCAGTAATTCAGCAACGTGTTGCCCTTGCCGGGCGCTCCATAGCCGACCACGCTCTTGCCAGCCGCCTTTGCTTCGATGAGGAACGAAAGCAATGCGCGCTTGGTAGCCTCGACCTTGTTGGCAAATGACGCATAGGCCTCCCAGTCGCGCAAACCGTAGTCCTCTTCGAACTGAACAATCCGGCTCAAGCGGTCAGTGACCGGAAGGCCCCTGTGTTCATGCCGCGCGTAAATTCGTAGTGACCCACCATGTGTGGTCAGCTCCTCCACATCGAAAATCTGCAGTCCGTTAGCGCCAAATATGTGCTGCATTCCGAGCACCGAAAAGTATGAGAAATGCTCATGGTAGATCGTGTCGAACTGATTTTGATCCATAAGGCGCACGAGGTGAGGGACCTCAATAGTCACAATGCCGTCTGACTTTAGCAGCAGTGCGAGGCCCTGCACAAAGTCATTGATATTATGGATCTGCGCAAGGACGTTGTTGCCGATGATGAGATCGGCCTGCTTGCCTTCATTCCTGAGCCGCTGGGCGCAGTCAGATCCGAAGAACTCCACCAGTGTCGGTACACCCCGTTTCTCGGCATCAGAGGCTACGTTGGCAGCCGGATCGATACCCAGTACCGGAATGGATCGCGCCACGAAGTGCTGCAGCAAATAACCGTCATTGCTTGCGATCTCTACAACGTGGCTGGATTCATCGAGCGCAAGCCGGTCGACGATCATTTCCGTATATTTCCGCCCATGCTCGACCCAGGAGTCAGAGAAGGCGGAAAAATAGGCATATTCCGTGAATATGTTTTCCGGAGGCACGAACTCCTCAAGCTGAACCAGTAGGCACTCCCTGCAGAGATAGACCACAAGTGGGTAGAATGGCTCCATTTCGCGCGCGCGATCCAGGGTTACGACGCTCTGGCACAGCGGCGACATGCCCAGGTCGACAACCACATCTTGCAGGCTCGCGTCACAGAACCGACAATGACCCTGCCTTGGCTGGTGCGGAGTTGCGAATTGTGGCGTGGGCAGAGAGGAAAGCGCTTGTTTCATAAACTGTCCCGCAAACTGAGGGCTGGGAGGAAGACTCGCCGAAGAGCCACTCTTTGCCGAAGCTCAAGAGTCCTGTGAAACTTCGGGTGATCTGGTGGAGGCATGAAGGATATCTCGCGGCCCATTGGGCCGATGCGGACTGCGCCCAGGTCACGGCAACCTGCAAGGACCGCGCGGGTGCTGGCATCGGAGAGCGGGGCTGGTTTCAGCCTACCCGAAGCGTGGATGAACGAAGTCCTGTAAGACGCCAATGATTACCCCCTTAGACTCAGTCGAACGAATCGAGCTGCGGCTAATAGAATGGGGGTATATGACCTTTTGCCGAGCGCAACCGCGATTCATTGCTTGAAAATCAACGTATCAAAATGAAACGTCTCTTACTCAAAGCTTCGAATCGAATGATAAGTCTGCACTGCCTTGGCTCGGTTCAGGATGCCTGGTGGGGATTGTCGGAACGGCATTCAAAATCGGGATGGTCAGAAAAGGCACAATCTCGTGATTGCATTTGCCTGCGGCGACTCTCGGAGGTAGTCTGAGCTGACTGCACCTGGTGCGGTTCAACGTTTTCCGACGAGAACAAAATCTCAGGGTTTGCCAAACGAATTTGACCGGGGTTCACCCGACCGCACAGTGTCAGCGACGAGTTGAGGGAAAAGCATGGCAAATCGGCGAAGTGTTTTACTCTCTTCGAACTGCAATGTTTGGAAAGAGCCCTTCAACAGCCAATCCTATGCGCTGCTCCAAGTGCTTTCGTCGATCGAGGACGCTCAAATTGTGCTGCCGGAGGCAATGCCACATCTTGCCCAGCACGCTGTCAGGCCAAGCATTAGATTTCTCGCCTCGGAGCTAACCCGGCGTTTGCAGTCGCAGTTGCTAGTTGCAGCCGGCAGGATTGGAGCTCGCAGCTGCGTGCCCGTAACGATCGACCGGAACTTCGACCTTCTGTTCTTCTCGTGCCAATTTCCCATCGAGCTTTCGACGCTGGAGAATCTCAAGGGCTGGCGTGAGAGATGTGGCTTTGTGGCCGTCTATCTGATGGAAACGTGGTCATACTCGCTGGAACAGATGGCTCCATACTTGCGGTTGCTGGACAAGGTGGACCATGTATTCGTCTTGCACGGACAAAGTATTCCCAACCTGCGCAAATACACCTCAACGCCAATAAGCAAATTGCCCACTGCGGTCGATTGCCACCAGGCTACTCCGTTGCGTTATCAACCCGATCGATCGATCGATGTGTACAACTTCGGGCGCCGCGCTCCGCTGATTCATGCCGATCTGATCGAACGCGGCAGGAATGATCCGAGTTTTCACTACGTGTTCGATTCGATCCAGGGCGGCATCGTGCAAGATTGGCGTGAGCATAGGAAATTGTGCGCGGAGCAGATGAAACGGGCAAAGTTCTTCCTTGCTTTCAATCCGCGCGACATTGGCGCCGCCAATGGCAAGGCGCATAACGAGCAGGCGCTCGCGACCCGCTATTTCGAAGGGGCCGCCGGCGGTGCGGTAATGCTAGGGACGAAGCCCAGGATCGACGATTTCGAAACTCATTTTGATTGGCCGGACGCGCTTATCGAACTGCGCCCCGACGGAGATGTGTGCGCACTTTTCGACAGTATTATGTCTGACCCGGATCGTATGGCGCGGATAAGCCGCCGGAACGCGGCCGAGTCACTTCGTCGCCATGACTGGGCACATCGGTGGTCACAGGTACTCGATGTACTGGGAATGGACCGGACAGCTCAGCACGATGAAAGGATTGCCGAGTTGGCAGAACTGGCCGACACGGCATCGTAACTCCATCCCGGCATTAGCGCTTTGCAGCGCAAACTGTCCGGCGAAGCTGCTTCCACAAGTTGGGCGATGCTTGTTCGCCAAGCAACGCGCGTTTTCGAAGGTTTGGCGCGGGCCGCGTTCAGCGAGCAAAGAAGACTGGCTTGTCAGACTCGAGCAAGGGCCAATTGCGGTCCTTGTCCGAAAGGTCGGCTACAGGCATCGGCCATTCGATCCCCAGCTTCGGATCATCGAAGCGCAATCCTCTTTCGGACTGGGGCGCGTATGGCGCTGTAATCAGATACGTTACTTCAGTATCGTCGCTCAGGGTCTGGAACCCATGGGCAAAACCCTTGGGGACATAGAGCATGGCTCGGTTCCCTGCCGACAAAGTAAACCCTTCGTGCCGCATGAAAGTTGGCGACTCCGGTCGCAGGTCGACCACTACGTCCTGAATTGCTCCTACCACGCAGCGGATCAGCTTGTCTTCGGCATCTGGGTTGATCTGGAAATGCATTCCCCTGATCGTGCCAGCCCGTCTGGTGAGCGAGGCATTTTGCTGGACGAAGTCGGCATTGAGCCCATGTTGCGCGAGTTCCACGGCGCACATGGTTCGCGCGAAGAACCCTCGCTCGTCTTCGCGAAGTTCCGGCCGGATCAGCATAGCATCGGCAAGCGTGGTCGGTTCGAAGATCATGCGTCCACCTCGATCTGGTCGGCTGAGTTTACGCCAAAGAACAGCTCTTCCTGTTCCGCATAAAGGCGATCGATCACTCTTCCTTCGGGCACATCCACCATGTCAAAGGTGAGCGGCGTGTCCTTAGCGACCGCCACTTTCAGGCGGCAATCGAGCGCGATGCCGATGGGCAGCAATCTGTCCCGCCGCATGACCTCGATGTTTTCGGCGACACCATAGGCCTCGAACCCTCCGAATTCGGAAATGCGGGTGCCGACGCCAAGGTCGGTCTTCGCTACCGCAAAAACGCCAACCTTCGCTTCGGCGCGCGGCGTGAGCGTGGCGTCCCCCAGAAGTACAGCTCGAGCCACGGAGAACGGCACTTCGAAATGGCATAGGTGATAGGGCGTGGAGAAGACATAGTAGGGACCCTCGCCCAGCTTGTAGAGATTGAGGTAATGGCGCTGCTGCGGGTCCGGCGTAGTGCCGATAACGAACACGCCCGGTCCGGGCTTGGCCCCTACGACATAATCGACGAGTGCCGGCCTGGTGGGATCGAGATGTTCGATGAATGGCGCGATCGCCTCCTCAATCGGCACCAGCGGGCTGTTCGGATCGCCGCCTGAGAAATCGGGGCCGAGCATGCCGCGCCGTACCACCCGATAGCCATATGCATTCGCGACGATAGCCTGTTCGAACGATATCTTTGTGCCGTCTGCAAACGACGAGACCATGGCTGCGTTCTGCCCCCATTTGGCGGCGAAGGCCTTTTGTGTCTCGGGGTTGCGGTATGGGTCGTGCAAGCCCTTGATGTTTCCCGACAGCACCGGTGTCACGCCCAGTCCCGTGACGAAACGCAGGAGGTTGCCCTGCACACCAGGCTGGTCGCCATCGCAGAATGTATAGACGACGCCCGCCTTATCAGCCTTCGCTTTCAGGATCGGGCCGACTGTCCCGTCAAGTTCGGCGTTCATCTGGACCACATGGATCCCGCTTTCGATCGCACGCAGAACCACGCCGGCGGCATGTTCGATGCTGCCGGTCACCTCGATGATCGCATCGAGCATACCGCATGAGGCGAGCGCCAGCGCATCCTCTGTGACTGCGGGCCTGTTATCCGAAATCGCAGCAGAGAGGCTCGTCGCATCGTTTGCGATCACAGGTTCGATGCCGCACTGGCGATAGCATTCGATCGCTTTCGGCAGTGTGCGGTTGGCGATCGCGGCCAGCCGCATTCCGGGCACATGATCGATGATCTGCTGGGCGATGCCGCGCCCCTGGAACCCGGCCCCGACAAGGCCGACGCGAATATCTTTCCCTTGCCGGGCGCGCTGTTCCAGAATGCGATCGACAATGATCATCGGCCTCTTGCCCGCTCCTTCATTCCCAGACTTTCCACGGCGGCGAGGTAGACCAGGCTTCCTCGAGCACTTCCTTGTCGCGCAGCGAATCCATGCTTTGCCAATAGCCTTGGTGAACGTAGCTGCCCAACTTCGCCTGATTCACAAGCTGGCCCATCGGCTCGTCTTCCCAGACGGTAGCATCTCCTTCGATCAGGTCGAAGACCTCTGGCTCGCAAACAAAGAAGCCTCCGTTGATCAGGCCTCCGTCGGTGCGGCCTTTTTCCCTGAATCCGTCGACGAGCTTTCCTTCATCTCCAAGGTGGAGCGAACCATAGCGTCCCGGCTGTACAACGGCCGTGAGGGTTGCGTGGCATTTCGACTGTCGATGCTGCTCCAGCAACTTGTCGATGCGGACGTCGCTCAACCCGTCGCCATAGGTAAGGAAGAATGTACCGTCTTCCAGCAAATGTCGCGCACGGCGGATGCGCCCCCCGGTCATGGTGGAATGACCGGTGTCGAGGATCGTCACTTTCCACTTCTCGTCAAGGTCCCCATGGAAGCTGACTTCGCCGCTTGCCAGATCCACAGTTACGTCCGATCGACGGGACCGGTAGTGGAGGAAGTAGTCGCGGATCATTTCCACCTTGTATCCGCCAATCACCACGAATTCTGAACAGCCGTAGTGGCTGTAGATCTTCATGATGTGCCAAAGGATCGGCATGCCTCCGATCTCGACCATCGGCTTGGGCCTGACAGTCGTTTCCTCGCTCAGACGCGTCCCGAAGCCACCCGCCAGAATGGCGACCTTGGGCATCGGCTTGAGCCCGGTCATGCAATCCATTCCAGTTCGGATGACAGCTGGCCAGTGCTTGTCAGTCGCTGCAATTCGTGAAGCCGGATCAGCGGTGAACTGGGTGTCTCCGCTTGGTCAAGACCGGCGCTGCGCATCCCGGCAATCAATTGCTCGATTGAATCGCCAAGCGTGCACAGCGGCTGATGCTGTGGCGCAAGGCGCGCAAAGGTAGAAAAATCGACCTGATAGGACCGGCTGTCTACGGGCGCCTCTGTGTTGATCGAAACCGTTACGCCCGGCAAAGCCTCTTTCACCGCCATGGCGAGATCGCGGACCTGAAAATTGTTCGCGTTATGGCCGGTGTTCACCACAAGCGTGCGGCCGCCTTGTTCCGGGCTGCGCGAAGCAGCCCATTCGATCGCGCGTGCCATGTCACTCACGTCGATTAGCGGTCGCCACGGCGAGCCGTCGCTAAGTACCGTGATCTCGTCATGGCGCAGGGCGCTGGCGACAAAGTCATTGAGCACAAGATCGAGCCTCAAGCGCGGCGAATACCCGCACGCCGTGGCAAAACGCAGCGCGGTGATCGTCATATCGGTGTCGATCTGGGCGAGGAGGTCCTCGGTTTCCACCTTTGAGCGCGCGTAGGCCGTTTCCGGTGCCGTGGGATCCTGCTCGGTGCGGGCGCCACCCTCTGCGATGCCGTAAACACTGCAGCTGGAGGCGAAAACGAAGGACTTGCAACCCGCTTCTGCGGCCAAGCGGGCCAGCCGCTGCGAAGCGTCGCGATTGATCGACAAGGTGGCGCTTTCGAACTTGTTGCCCATAGGGTCATTCGAGACCGCAGCCAGTTCCACCACTACATCGAAGCCGGACAGCAAGCCGGGATGCAGGTCGCGGGCATCGCCGAAGATCTGCCGGTCAAGGAACCGTTCGGGCAAGGTCGAACCGGGCACGAGCGCTTGGCCGAAGTAGGCATTGTCGAACCCAACAAGCGTCGCATGTGGCATAGATTGCCTCAAATGCGGCCCCAGTACGGATCCGACGTATCCCATGTTTCCAACGATCAATACCTTCATCGCCACTCCGATCGGTTGCATGATATCCACTTGAGGCACGGCAACATCAGATGAATGTCCATCGAGATACACCGGCTCACAAATTTGGCTTCTATTGCGCGCCGAGAGTGAGCCAAAACTGCGCCGGTTTGTCACTCAAAATTGGCGGGATGTTCCATAACTGCGCAAGACTCCAAAATTATCGCCCACGATAGTTTGACTGGTCTAGTGTATCCATTGCGCTCCCTGAAGCTGGATAAACGCCCAAGGTAGTGCTCGATCGGGGGGGCAGGTTGCTGAACATGAAGATCAATGCACTGAAGGTCGGACATTGGTTGGCAAAGGTGGCTTCTGGCGCGTTCCGAACCCACCGGTGCGAGCACCTCTAATGCCTTCGTACTGGAGATTATAGGATTCATGGGCGAGCACGAGCTGATCGACTTTGAAAAGCACAGCGAGAATATCGCGCTGCTTTGTGGAGCAGACGGCGAAGCATTGTCCTATGCGAAGCTAGATCGATTGAGCAGGAGGCGGCTGGAAGACTTTGGTACTGCTCGCAAGCTTATCTTCCTCGAAGCGAGCAATTCCATTGAATCAATGATCGACTACGTCGCCGCGCTGAGAGGCGGTCACGTTATCCATCTGATGGAGGCTTGCGACGCGCCGCAGGCCGCGCGGCTGATCGATTCTTATCGCCCCAATTTGATCGTCAGCAAAGGCAGCGTAACATCGCTGCACTCGGATGCATTGGACCTGCACCCCGACCTGGCTGTGTTGCTGTCGACTTCGGGATCGACCGGTTCGCCCAAGTTTGTGAAGCTTTCGTCGGCGGCTATCCACGCCAATGCCCGCTCGATTTGCGAATACCTCGCTATCACTGAACGGGACCGACCGGTCTGCCACCTGCCGCTGTTCTATTCCTTCGGTATGAGTATCGTGAATTCGCATCTTTCCAGTGGGGCGACGCTGGTGCTTACGGATCGGTCGTTCATCGAGCCCGAATTCTGGCACATCCTGCGCGATCATCGGGTAACGAGTTTCTCCGGAGTCCCGCACAATTTCGAGATCCTCCGCCTGCAGGGCTTCGATCCTGCCGAATATCCCGACCTGCGATATGCGGCCCAGGCCGGAGGGCGCCTGGCGCCTGACGATGTGAGCCATTTTGCCCGTTCCTTTGCCGCGTGTGGAAAGCAGTTCTTCGTGATGTACGGCCAGACGGAGGCTGCCCCGCGCATGTCCTACCTTCCGCCGCATCTCGCTTGCGACAATCCGGGCAGCATCGGTTTGGCCATTCCCGGCGGGGAACTCGCGCTGGCAATGGACGACGGGACCTTCAGCACTACCTACGGCGAGACGGGCCAGCTTGCTTACCGCGGTCCGAACGTAATGATGGGCTATGCGTATTCCGAAGCCGAACTGGCGATCGACGAGACGCCCGAGTGGCTGCTCACTGGCGATATCGCGCGCATTGCTCCAGGGGGCCTCTTCGAAATCGTTGGCCGGGCGTCGCGGTTCGTGAAGCCGCTCGGGTTGCGCATCGATCTTGATGAAGTCGAGAGTTTTGTCCGCGAATACGCCCCGGTCGCTGCAGTCACGGGCGACGACAAAGGGATTGTGGTGGCGGTCGAGGCCGAAGACGCGGGCGCAGACGCACTGGCGCAACGCATCGCGACATTCTGCCAGCAGCAATACGGCCTGCCGAACGCAGCAGTAACCGGGGTGAGCTACGCATCGCTGCCGAGGTTGGCGAACGGAAAGCCCGATTACCGGCGGATATTGGCGGCGGCGGACGAACAAGATGCCGATCAGGAACCCGCCGGAGGGGCTCGGTCGCTCGTCGGCGTCGCTCTAGATCGCTTGTTCCAGCGTCATCATCCGTCCGCCACGCTGGAAGAGGAAATCGGCCTGATCCTGGGCAGAGAAATCGATCCGGCCCGGTCGATCATGGAAGCCGGAGCGGATTCACTCAATTATATCGATGTATCGCTGGCGATCGAAAGCCGCATAGGGGAGTTGCCGAAGGACTGGGAAGCCCTGCCGATACGCGACATCGAGGAACTTGCCAGCAACCCACGCACCGACAAACGCGAAGTCAGGGCGCAGACCAGCCCGGATTTCCTGCTTCGCGCAATCGCCATAACCGGGGTGGTAACGACGCATGCGATATTCCCCGCGTTGGAGGGGGGCGCCTATCTGCTGCTCGCACTCGCCGGCACATTTTTTGCTAGGTTTCAGCATACAAAGCTGCTCGATCAGCGGTTTGCGGCCGTACTGACTCCATTGCTGAAGATCCTGTTCGCCTATTACCTCATCCTGGTTCTCTTCCAGCTGACTCGCGGAAATGTCGAGTTCCTTCATTGGGTGCTGTTGGCGAACTTCTCGCCGCGATTGCAGGCCGAGTTTTCGTTATTGCCCTACTACTGGTTCATCAGCGCCTTTGTGCAGATTACCCTCTTCTATACAGCGCTGTTCCTGATCCCGGCCTATCGCCGCGCGTCGGCGAACAACCCGTGGGCGACCGGATTGGCGACACTTGGCCTTTCGTTCGTCGTCGCCCTTGCCGCAAAACTTCTGGTTGCGCATCTTGGTATTGGCGAGGCACTCGCCGAAGGGCATTTCGAAACGCGAACGCCCATTTTCCTGTTCTACATCTTCGCTCTAGGCTGGTGTGCGAATTTCGCCGATACCGTGCAGCGCAAGGCCGCGCTTTCATGCCTCGCGGTCATCATGCTTCCGTTTATCGGGCAAGCGTCGCTGGCGATCTGGCTGGTCTTTGGTATGCTTGGAGCAATGTGGTTGCCACCGCTCCACTTTCCAAAGTTGGTGCGCAACCTGACCACGGCTGTGGCATCGGCAAGCTTCTATATCTTCATTGTCCACATGATCCCGGTCCAAATCCTGCGGTTACTGAACGACCCGCCAATGATCTATGGGGTTGCCGCGATCCTCGCATCGCTGGGCCTCGGGATTGCCCTTGGCAGGTTCGCGGCGACGCCGTCTGCGATCTGGCGAGCGCTCAGGTCGCGCTGACCGGCAAAGTCGGTGGGGACTGTTCACTCGCTGGTTTGCGACAGGTAACGGTCGTGTACAGTCGGCGGGTCATCGCCGAATGTCAGTCGGAACGGATAATCCGCGGGCCACCATGGCCCTCCCCCCCATGCGGCCCAGCCCACGACCGCCTGCGAATTCCCCAGTTTGGCAAGCATCGCGGAATACTCTTCTGGGCAGCGGCTTCCGCCTCCTGCTGCGATTTCGCCAAAGAAGAGTTTGTGTCCGCCGTTTTCAGCCCACTCTATCGCATCATCGACGCGATCGGCCGAGCCGGCGCTGCACTCCCCGGACATGCCGCTCGAATTGTCGTCAAGATATTGGTGCACCTCGAAAACGCTTCTTCTCAGCGGGTCCGAAAGGGCCTCTGCCTTGCCCGAATTGCCCGAAAGTTCCCAGCTCCATGCTCCCGTCCAGCGCGTCCCCGGTACAAGCAAGACATTCTCGACGCCACTCGCACGCAATTGCAGCACGACCGACTGCGCATACCGCCACCAATCATCGGCGGGTATGCCATGTGGCTCGTTCATCAATCCGAACCAAATACCGTCCTGACCCTGATAGCGCACACCGAGTCGCCTCCAGACATCGGCAAGCGCGGGCACCGGCAGGCCCTGCGAGCCGAGCAGTTCCTCGCCTGATCCTGCTTTGCGTCGAGCGTAATTGTGGAGGTCGAGCACAACTACCATTCCAAGCGAGCGGGCATGCCCGACGA
Organism: Altererythrobacter sp. Z27; assembly: GCF_052683155.1. Taxonomy (NCBI): domain Bacteria; kingdom Pseudomonadati; phylum Pseudomonadota; class Alphaproteobacteria; order Sphingomonadales; family Erythrobacteraceae; genus Altererythrobacter; species Altererythrobacter sp. Z27. The sequence goes on from NZ_JBQYMC010000001.1 coordinate 2,368,054, forward strand.
TCCGGTCAACTTCAGCAATATCGCCTTTTGCCAAGCCGCCCATGAGCCGGGGCTGTATTCGTTCCCAGCGCACAGGGATGCGTACGAGTTCAAAGCCCTTGGCATGGACCAAGTCGATGAGTTCGTTGGAGGGATAGGTGTAATCCCTTCCCCTTATGCCTGGCACCGCGCCGAATTCGCCTCCTGAAAGGTTTACGCCCCGCATGGCGCCAGTGGTCGCAATCCCGCCAGAAGCGGATCCTGCGGCGGTGCCGGCATCGTTCCGGCTCTCTCCAGCACACAATCCACCGAGCGCCAGAAAGACCATCGCCGCAACCAGCGCTGCGAAGTTCGCCGCCGGGCGCGGGATACGCCCAATCATGAAATCAAGACCTTCAACGACCCCGGCAAATTCCGGGTTGAAGCGTAGCGGCGTCGCATGGACGTTCCATGATTTCCAGCGCTGATTGCGTTTCTCCCACTAGACCGGTTTCGAATGCTCTTCCCGATAATCGCCAGCCATTCGCGCCGCCTGAGCACGCGCGGCTTTTGGAGGGCTCGCGTAACCTCTACTATGCCTGCCAATAGGCATATCACAGCTTTCCGCACGTGTCCGACACAAGCGTCCGTAAATCCCGAGACTCGGTTTCTGCCAATTGTACTGGCGTCCAAAAGTGGCACGGCTCTGCAAACGCATTGAAGTTTCGTAGGCGAAGTGTGAAAGAAGGTACTCCGTGCATTCGCGAACTGTGGCTGCCGGTGATTATTTGACAGGCGCTGCCTTGCGAACAGTGCGTGAGCGATCTCAAGCTGAGCTTTCGAGGGTGGCGTGACGACTGAACCCGATCTTGTCACCAGGCAGTTGGGGGCAAATGCTTCTTCCAAGACGGTCGGCAAGGCATTCTTGTGGTCCATGCTCGGCAACGGCTTCGGCCAGGGCATGTCGCTGTTGCTGTTCTTGTTCCTCGCGAATTTCGTCAGCCGCGAAAGCTTCGGCCTGATGGCTGTCAGTCTCATGACAATTGAATTCGCGCGGCAACTGGTCCTGGATCCGGTTGCCATCACGCTGAAATCCAAACCGAATGTGAGCGAGCGTGATCTCGACCATGCGTTCACCTTCGTTTTGATGGCGTCAGTACTGATTGCTATCCTGCTCGCTGCCCTCGCTGTTCCTTTGGCCCGCCTTTTGGGAACGCCGGACAGCGCCAAATACCTGCCATTCATAGCTCCCATCCTAGTCGGCTATGCCCTGACAATGATCCATGACGTCTGGCTTAGCCGGTCCATGAACTATCGCGCGCTGGCGCTGCGGAGCATGCTGGCGGTGTTGTCCGGAGGGGTCGTCGGAGTGTGGATGGCACTGAACGGCTTCGAAATCTGGAGTTTGATTGGCCAGCAGCTGGCGATCAACATAGCGAGCGTTGTGACTTTGTGGCTCGCCACCAGCTGGCGCCCCAAACTGGTTCTCTCGCTCAACTGGATCAGATCGCATAGCAAGCAGGCGATCCATAATTCCATCTGCAACCTATGGAACGCGCTTAGCCAGGACTCGGCGATCTATTTCGTCTCGGCCTTTCTCGGTCCTGTGGCCGCCGGCCTCTACAATGCCGCCCGCAGGATCCTGCTGGCGGCCACGATCACCCTTACCTTCACGATCCAGTCCGTTTCGACGGCGGCGCTGGCCAATATCGGAGACGAGCGGCAGCGGGCGAAATCCATGCTCGCAGGCTTGAGTGCCACATGCCTGGTTACCATGCCGGCCTTTACAGGGCTCTCGCTCGTCAGCTCGGACGTGGTCTCGCTTGTGCTGCCCAGCCAGTGGCAGCTCGCTGGAACGGTGCTCTCCGTCATTTCCTTTGGCGGCATTGCCCTGACTTTGCATACTCTGGGTGGGGCCATCCTGAATGTCGCGCAGCGGGCGGACCTCCATAGTTTGTCTTCAGGGGTTACGGCATTCGTCGCCGTTGCAGCCCTGTTTTTCGTCTCCGAATTCGGGCTCACGGCAATAGCATGGGCTGTTGTGGCCACCAGTTTCGTTACTCTGCCCTTGCGATATTATCTGGTCCAACGACGGACGAGCGTGACCTGGCCCGCGATCGGCGCCGCGATCGCGCCGGGCCTTGCGGCCAGTGCAGTGATGTATGGCGCCACTTCGCTGGCTGCCGTGTCGCTCGGGCTTGGGCAGGGCCTCGTCGCACTTTCTTTTGACGTGCTTTTTGGGATTGCGAGCTATTTGTTCGCTTTGCGGATCTTCTCCCGTCGACATTTCACGATATTGCAGGACTCAATCTTGCAAATTCGGCGACGAGGGAGATAGATGCCACAGGAAGCGACTGCGTGTCGACCAAGGGTTGTCGTGAACCAAAGCCGTGGATTGGTTGCCCATGGATGGTTCACCTGTTCCGCCGCGCGGGCCGCTGAGTGATGCAACATTATTGCCAAATACAGAGGCAATGTGCGGAATTCGAGTGAGGAACTCCTGATAGATGCCGGACGACGTGAATGATAAAAGCCAGTCGCGTATCAAACTCAAGATCGTCAGCGCCACCGGGGAAGAATGGTTTCAGGAAGCCAGTTCGGTCCCGCGCGTGGGCGATCGCTGTTCGGTCTGGACCGACGCTAACCGGATAGCCTGGTCGGGCCCCGTCGAAAGTGTGAACTGGTGCTACGCCAAGGATTTCGACGGCACATTCGTCATCGTACAGCTGGCGCCCAACGAGGCCATCTAGCTGCTTCAGCCGACGCGGGCATGCGACGGGAGAACTCTCAGAGCGTGGAATTTGTCACGTTGCGGAGCCTCGGAGTTTGATCATCGTCCGGCCCGCTTTGCAGGTCGATGATCGAAACTGCCGCCGACTCGTCGAGGTTCAGCACGTCTTCCTGCTCGCTTTGCTGGGCGTGCCAACGGGACCCGGGAGTCGCAACACTTCGCAATTGTGTGACGGCGGCGTCCAGTTCAAGTTGGCAACTGATGATCTTTTCAAGCGCGTTTTCGCGCGCCCTCTTGGCTTTTTTCAGCGCCTCGTCGGCTTCCATGTAATCGGTTTCAGCCTTGAGGAGTTCGCCTTCGATCTCTCCCAAGGGGCGCGCTTTGCGAATTCGTGTGGTCTCGTTCAAGCTTCGCTTCTCCATCAAAGAGACAGGTTCTTTAATAGGCCTTTGCAAGCGATAGGTCCAGCATTCGTGCTAACCAGGGCAAAATCTTGCCTGCTTCGGGGCTCTCGTCCCGACGGTGGTACGGGCTCGCGCGCTTCAAATGAGCGACCGAACCGCCAAGATTGACAGGATTGTAAAGGCCCAGGCGGACAACACCATGCCGGTGAAGATGCGTAGTCGCGCCGTTCTGGAAAACATCCCATCGGCTGCCTCTCGCAGACCCCCCAAGTCCCTTTCGCTATTATTTTGCACGACACCGTTACTCTTTGTTTTATTTGGCGAACCCGTCTCCGCAATCAGCCTGGCTGCGGCAACCTCTCCTTGTGTAAGCCGCTGATCAAATTCTGCTCCTAGCAGACCGTTTGCGACCCAAACAACGCTAACAGGCCTGCTTATACTATCGGAGGCGCGAATATACAATTTTTCACCCTGGCCTGCCGCGAAGTCTTCACCGCGCAATTTGACCATCACGCCCGTGTCCGAAAGATTCACTATCGCCGTATCCAGGCTGGCGTTGCCCTGGATCAACTTGGCGTCGAGAAACAGTTGATATCGCGGGGAAAGGCGATCATCCCAGATCAGTTGCGGCTGCGAAGCCATGATGATTGTTCCTCCGGTAACCTGGTTGGTGAAAGCCCAAATCACCTTTGGTCTGGCACTTCATGGTTAAGGATTCCCTAAGATGACGGGCTAAAAACCGGGATGGAATGTGGAACAATCGGGACAGGTTGAGGCAGCGGGAAAGACCTTGCGACGACAAGGAGCGGTCGCAGTAAGACGCGCGGCAGATGCGCTGCCTCCACAACCCGGACTGGAATGGCTTCAATAGGCGTTGGGGTGAACCATCACCAGGGCAGTGCGCGCGATTATCGAGAAGTCCCTCCAGATCGACCAGCCCTGAATGTATTCCAGGTCGGCCCGCACCCTTGCGCGGAGGTGATCCTTCGTCTCGGTCGCCCCGCGAAAGCCGCGTATTTGCGCAAGACCGGTGATCCCCGGTTTCAGTGCATGGCGATACCAGTACTTGTCGTCGACCTCCCAAAACAGCTCGTTCTCAGCGCGGGAGCCGAGCGCATGCGGCCTTGGGCCAACGATGCTCATGTTGCCGATCAGGACGTTGAACAGCTGCGGTATCTCGTCAATGCTCGACTTACGCAGGAAGTGGCCGAGTTTCGTGATGCGTTTGTCGTCGCGAGAAGCCGAGACATTCCCGTTCGTATCCGTGCTGTCCGCACGCATCGTCCTGAACTTGTATATCTCGAAGATGACGTTGCCTTGCCCAACCCGCGCTTGCCGGAAAAACACGGGTCCCGGGGAATCCAGCTTGATGAAGATTGCCGTCATAATGATGAGCGGTATGCACAAAAGGAGCATGATCGTTCCGATCACCAGATCGAGTGTTCGCTTGGCGAACCTCTGATTGGTATCAAGCGGCCCGGTCGACACAATCAGCGTGGGTTGGTTCATGTGATGGCCCACGCCGATCGGTGAAATGTTATCGTAGTTGGGCAGGAGTATCTCGCCCTGGACGCCGCTCCATCGCAATACATCCGCCCAGCGATCCGCGGATTTGCGTTTGCACGACACGATCACACGGTCAGCGCCATTGATGTACTTGGCAAACTGTATCTGCGTTTCGACGTCGGTGGGCTCCGGACAAGGCGCAACAACCCACTGGGAATCCGGCGCACATGCCATTTCGCAATGCAATTCGCTGTCGAGGATAAACACCCGCTTGACCAGTTTCCTGCCAAACTGCCGGTCCACCCACGAGCGAAAGAGCGTGCGGGACAAAATCAACAGGCAAGCGGATAGGATCAGCGACATGAGGCTCATCGCGCGCGAGAAGTCTGGGCCGACCTTGAGAAGGTAGAAGGTCAGGAACAAGAGACCGAAAGCTGTCAAAAGCGATGACAGCGAGCGTTTCAGCCCGACTTTGATTTCGGTTATCGCTTCGAGCGTATAAGCGCCCCAAGAAAAAGCGCCTAGGACATAGAAGATCGTGATCGAAACGACCAGGCCTCCCCAGCCCTCGGCAGCTGGATAGCCGAACCGGATAAGGCTGGCGATCATGAAGCTGGAAAGGACAACGGCCAAGTCGATGAGCAAGACCAAGAGATAGATCTTATACCGCAGTGCCACGGGGTCAGGACCCCCGCCCAGAGCAAGTGCGCACGGGCACCGGTGCTCTATGTTCTTGGTATTCCACGGTGCCGATCCATTCGCTCTGGTTGTCTGGTTGTTGGGCTAACGGTTCTACGCATAGCTGGCGGATATGGACTGCGAAGTCTCAATTTTGGACTGTCTTGCGGTGATACAGTCCGGAGGGAGCATGCTTCCGGGTCTCCTCGATATCCGGGGCTGGGCGGGTCCGATGATGGCGGCTTCGCTAGAATACGGGGATGAATGAGCCTGGCGTCGGGAAGAGACGTAGGTCGCTGAAGAAGCCTCGAACGGCATTCTCGCCCACTACCACAATGTCGTTAGCGTAAATCTGCGGATCGACCTGCCGACCCGACCGAATATCGTTGAGGCTGAACAAGGCCGCCTGGCGCTGTTGGTTCACGTCGCGAAACACGATGACGGTGTCAAGGTCGGCAATTCGTTCGACGCCGCGTGCCAAGGCGACGGCCTGCTGCAAGGTCATTCGACCCGTCACCGGATACATGCCGGGGCTCTTTACCGCGCCATCGACGGTCACGAGCTGTGAGCGAGCTTCGGTAATGTTGACCGAGACCTGTGGGTCGAGGAGGTAGCCTCCCCGCAATTTGTCCGCGATCATATCGCGTACCTGCGAAGGGGTTTTCCCTCCGACCATTACGTCGCCCACGACAGGAAGCGAAAAGTTTCCCGACGCATCTACGGCCCCCTCTCGCTTGAGCTCCGGTGCCTGAAGCACTTCGACGGTGAGCACATCATTGGGACCGATGCGATAATTCGAAAAATCCTGCGCCACCGTAGTCGCGTCCGGCTCCGGCAAGGAATCGGTCACGTTGACGGCCGTGCTCGAGCGATCGAGGCCGATCGTTGACATGCATCCGGCCAGTGCTGCGCAACTGAAGAGGAGTGCAGTTGCGGGAATAACGCGGTTGCGCATGCTGGAATTCCCTTTTGTGTCTTGGTTAGATTTGCCGACTAATTCTAATCTTATGACACAATCCTCGCTTTTGTGAACCGGAACTAAGAGCTTGTTTCGCCGTGTTCAAGAATGGTACGATCCCTTGTAGGTGATTGTGCGGCGTTAGTTAAATGGCCCATAACTCGACGATGTTGAGCGACGACGATTCTGGCCGCAAGTTGAGCATAGTTCATGCCGTGCGCCAGTTTGCGCCGGCTCATGGCGGCTTGGAAAATTTTGTTGCGCAGTTGGCGCGGCGTCAGGCGGCTGCCGGAAACAGGGTGCGTGTCGTCACGCTCGACCGAATCTTCGCCAGCGAAACGCAAGGTAAATTGCCGGCCCAGGAAGACTATTTCGGAGTAGAAGTCCGGCGCGTCCCTTATTTCGGTTCGACCAGATACCCGATCGCACCTCGCGCTTTGGACTTGGTCAAGGGTTTCGATGTCGTGCACGTTCATGCGGTCGATTTCTTTTGCGATTATCTGGCGCTAAGACGATCTTCGCACTGCACCCGGATGGTTCTCACCACCCACGGCGGTTTCTTTCACACCAGGTTCGCTGCAAGGCTGAAGCAAGTCTACTTCAGATTGGTGACCAGCCGAGCGCTGAAAAGCTATGAATCGGTATTGGCCTGCAGCACGAGCGATGCGGACCAATTCCGAAGGATCGCCGGCGACAAGGTCGTTCTCATCAATAACCCAGTCGACATCGACAAATTTGCCGGTCTGGCGAAGCGTCAAGACAAGCGGATCGTGTACTTTGGCCGGTTCTCGTCGAACAAGCGTCTCGAGAAATTGCTGGCATGGTTCAGCGAGGTGAGAAATGCCGATCCTGACTGGCGACTTGTGGTCGCGGGTCGCGAAATGGACGTCACGCGTGAGCGACTCATGCGCTTCGTCGATGAACTGGGCCTTTCTGGCAGCGTCGACATCCGGGTGTCGCCTAGTGATGACGAATTGTGCGAGATCATCAGCTCTTCCAGTGTCTTCTGTTCCAGTTCCGCATACGAAGGGTTCGGACTGGCAGCAGTTGAGGCCGCAAGTGCGGGCCTCTTTCCCGTGTTGAGTGATATCCCGCCGCACAAGGCCCATGTGGATGCCATTGGTCTGGGAATGCTCGTCGATTTCGAGGACGAGGTTGCCAGTAAGGCAAGCGTCGCTCCCTTTTTCGAAGCGGAGCAGCGTTTCCGGCGGGAAGTCTCAATGGCTGACGTCGAGCAAGCAGTGCAACCGTTTGGCTGGAAGAAGGCCATCGACAAGTTCGATCAGGCTTACCTTCAGGCCGTTGGAGCGGGGGGGCAGGCATGACCGGCCTGGCCCACGAGACCAAGAGAAGGCTTGGCCCAGTCGATGTGGACGTGACCAGTTCCGATTCTGCTTCCAGGGTCATTCTCGACGCCATGCGCGAGCGACGCTCGCTTCTGGTCGCCTTTTCCAACGCAAATACGATCAACATCGCGCGCAAAGACTACCGGCTGCAGCGGAGCCTGGCCTCAGCCATGGTGCTCAATGACGGCGTCGGGGTGGACCTGGCCAGCCGGATCTTGCACGGTCGGTCGTTCCCGGAAAACCTCAATGGCACCGATTTCTGCCCACGTCTGCTTGAACTGGCCGACAACGGGTCGCGGGTGTATCTCCTCGGCGGAGAGAAGGGTGTCGCTCAAAAGGCCGGGGTGGAGATCGAGCGACGCTATCCCGGTGTCCGGGTAGTCGGGACCCGCGACGGTTTTTTCGGCCCGGGCGAAACCGACGAAATACTGGCGGAAGCAATGGATGTGGGGGCTACGCTCATGCTCGTTGGCATGGGGCAGCCGAAACAGGAAATCTGGGCAGCCCGCCATTCGCCGCAGTTTGCCGGCCCTATGATCTGTGTCGGCGCCTGCCTGGACTTCCTCGCCGGGAAGTTTCCGCGGGCTCCTCGGATCATTCGCCAGTTGCGGCTCGAATGGGCGTATCGTCTAATGAAGGAGCCAAGACGCCTGGCGCGACGATATCTCGTCGGCAATTTCGTATTCCTCTTCGGTGTCTTGCGTGAAAAGATGGGTGGAGGGAACAAGGACGGGAGCCACTGATCCGCGCTGCGCCGCGCGGTTTTAGACGTTAAAAAACAAGCAAGTAACGGGTTATCGCAAAACAGATTTCATTGACGTCCAACTCTCGCGAACGCGGGTTCGGCGTCTCCGGTTCGGAAACCGGGTGGAACAATAAGGAACGAGATGCGGCCTGATTCCAACAGGCCTGGCTCGTTTGGTAGAAAAGAGCTCGTTATGGCTAAGAATCGTTGGTTTGCATCTCTGGGATCGCGCAGCAGGCATGAAGAGCTTGAGCCCGATGACTATGGCTGCGAGCAGGAAGATCCGGGCGAAGATAGTGCCTCAGGCGAGGAAAATGCCGAAACGGACGAGCTCGATCAGCCGGAGCCGTGCAAGGAATTGGCTGACGGCGCCAAGGCTGGCGGGCTTGTAACTGAGCAAGGCACCGAAGGCGAGAGTCGGTCGTTGCAAGTTCCAGAGGACCAGGGCCTGGTTTGGGAGCCATCCGCTGAAGACATGATCTACAGTGCTTTTGATGCTTCCCAACCCGCGAACCAGCCTGTTGACCTTCGCGGGCGCGACAATGAACTGCGTACCCTCCTTGGCGCGGTTCTCTATCGACGCAATCACGCGTTCATTGCCGGATTGCGCGGGTCGGGCAAGACTTCGTTACTGCGCGTTTTTGGGCACCTGGCTGACCGTGACGGTGTCGTTGTGGTCAATACGTCCTGCGCCAAGGACACGCAGTTCGGTGCGCTATTTCGTGAACTTCTGGAGCAGATTCCCTATTCGTGCGTCGATCCGGACAAGGCCGATTTATTCGAGAGTCGCGTCGAAGCCTTCGGGCGCGACGGTACGCCGCTCCAGGCGGTCACGATCGCGGCCATGGTCGAATATTCGCAGGTTGTCATGGTCATCGACGAGTTCGACCGGGTGCAGTGCGAAGAGGCGCGTGCCGATATCGCCGCTACCCTGAAACTGATCTCCGATCGGCGCTTGCCCGTAAGGATGGTGCTGGCTGGCGATGAGGCAAGCTTTGTTGACATCATCGATAGCCACCCCTCCTTGCTGCGGCACGTTACTCAGGTGCTCACCAAGCCGCTCGAAGAAAGTGCAATTCTAAGCCTGTTCGATATTTGCTCGTCGCGCAGCGGCATAAGCTTTTCGGACGAGGCCAAGGACCTGCTGGTTCGCACCGCTATGGGCTCCCCCTATCACGCCCGGTTGTTCGGAATGAACGCTGCGATCGTAGCGGCCGGCCGCGGGTCCAAGGTCGTGTCGGAGAAAGACGCCTACACCGGGCTCGCCCACAGCTATCAGGAATGGGCCTCCATTAATCCCGACGATGCAACGGTGTTCCGCCGGATCGTCGATGGCTGGCACGGCAATCCTGCCCGCTTTGTGGAGTTGAGCAAGGCGCTAGTGAGTCCCAAGGGGAGCATGTCCGATGCCCTCGAAAATGCTGTTCCTGAATTGCGTGACCGCGAGGTGACCGAGGAACTCGACGCTTTCGGAGGCGCGCTTGTCCACACAAAGGAAGGCGCGGTCTTCCGCGACGGTACCGCACCGCAATTCCTGGTCGCACTGCAGGCCATCGGCCGCGAGCACACCAGGCGCAAATATGCCAGCGAGGAAGCCGATGTATAGTATCCTGGACGTTCTCGACGCCGTCAGATTCCGCTGGAAAGTGGTGGCCATCGTCTTCGGTGCCGCAATCTTGGCGGCGCTTGCCTATTTGCTGGTCGTCACTCCAAAATACGAGGCGCGCGCCAGTCTCATTGTTGATGTTGATCAGCCCGACCCGGTCGACGAGCAAGCCCAGCGCTCCGAAATAAAGACTGTCATGGCAACGCAGGCGGAGCTGGTGACATCGCCAGGCGTTGCAAGCCAGGCAGCCGTGAAGGCTGGGTTCGACAAGGACGATGAGGTGAAGGGTGCCTGGAAGCGCTCTGGGGGCGACAAGCCCTATGCCGAGTGGTTGACGGTCTGGATACTGGACCAAGTCAATGTGAATATCGGGAAAGACACCAACATCGTCGCGATAAACGCCTCTGCTCGGTCGCCCGAAGATGCCGCGCGCATCGCCAATGGTTTTGCTGACGCGGCAGTGGACTCGCGCTATGAACTGCGCACCGAACCGGCCAAGGCCTACGCAGCGTGGCTTGAAAAGCAGGTCGATCTGGCCCGCGTTGAAGTGGAAGCGCGCGAAAAGACCCTCAGCGAACTGGTAAGCCGGACCGGTCTTGCCCAAGGCAATGATCTGAGTTCTGAAGGCACGCAACTGGCGGACATTGCCGGCCAGCTGGCAATTGCCGAAGCGCGTGCGGCTTCGGCAAGGCAGTCTGCGTTCGCTGACGAACAGGGTGTCGGCGATGCCGAAAACAGCGAGGCGATCCAGCGTCTTCGTACGGAAATCGCGCAGGCCACTGCGTTGCTTTCGCAGCTAAAGGCCGTTTACGGGCCAACCCATCCTGAGGTGATGAAAACGACCGCGCAGGTAAGAACGCTCAACGAGCGACTTGAAACAGAGCTTGCGACAGTGCGTGGCGCTTATTCCGGTGCGCGGCAGGCTTCTGCGAACGCGGAGCGCGCAGCGGCGATCGCCAGCGAGGCGAGACTTCGGACACTGGAAGCCGAGCAGCGGAGGAGGTTGCAAAGCCAGGGTGAGAACGTTGCGCGCTACAACACCTTGCAAAACGAATTCGTGGCTGCGCAGCAAAATTTCAACGCGTTGAGTGAGCGCCTTTCCAAGATGCGGCTGCAAAGCGAAGTGCCACAGACCGAAGTTCAGGTTCTCGATCGCGCTTCGCCGTTCCTGACTTCGCGCGTGCCCAGCATCCCATTGACTGTGGCTCTAGCCGGATTGCTCGGAGGGTTGATCGGAGTGTGCCTTGCCATCCTCCTCGAATACCTCAATCCGCGTGTCCGCAGCTGGCGCGGAGTAGAGCGGTTGCTGGGTGCCCGCGTCATCGGCCGCGTTGCGCTGCCAGCGCCGGGCCCCCTCTCTATCGGCAAAGGCGATGGTCCGAGGTTGTTGGGAGGACCGGCATGACCATGGAATTTCTTCGCCCTCTGACGCGGATTTTCAGGCGTGGATTGGATGCCGAGACCGGCTCTGAGATGTCGCCCTATGCGGACCCTCAGGAATCCGGTGATCTCGACGCCGACCAATTGGCAAGCAGGGCAGCCTGGCGCGAGGCCTATGCTGTGCAGATCAAGGAGATACTGGCATCGCTGATCGACAACCGCTCGCATGACAGGAATCCGCAAAAAGTGGTCATGGGCGGAATCAACTGTGCGAGAGCCGTCACTCCAACATGCGTAAGCCTTGCAATGGCCTGCGCCAGCAACGGGCTGCGCGTGTTGTTGGTCGATGCCAACTTCGTGGCACCGCGGTTGCACGAAGATTTCGGGGTCGACAACGAAATTGGCATGTCCACACTGCTTTGCAGTTCAGACCCCCCGCACCGCATGATCCAGCGAACCGAGTTTGCAAACCTTGACCTATTGACCAGTGGTCCGTCCCTGCCGGGTGTTTCGAGCAGCATGGCGCGCCAACGCCTGTTCCATCGCCTGCAGCCGATCGGCAAGCGCTACGATTTCGTGTTTGTCGATGCGGGGCAGCTTGAGCAGTACCATCTGGCAAATATTGCGATCGGCGCCGACAACCTGGTTGTCGCGGTGCAGGAGCATGTTGCCTCGTTGCGTGAGCTTGAGCGCGTGTGCCAGTTCCTGCGTGGCGAAAGCGTTCCTCCTCCGTCGGTCCTGATCGTCGAATGAACGAAACGTCTCGCCTGACGGGCACACCGGCCGATAGTTTGGCGAGGAAATGGAAGAGCGCACGCCAACAGCGACCGACGCAGGACCTGTCGGTCGAACCGATGCCCTTGCCGACCGAAAACCCGCCGGTCTCGAAAGGTGCGTTCGAATGGCATTCGCTGATCTGGCCGGCCCTGGGATTGGCACCGCTGGTCCTGAACGGTTTGCTCGCGATCATCAGCGCGCATGTGTTCCGGCTTGGTTTTAACCAAGTCGCTCTGGCTGAATTGCTTCTGCTTTCCTCGGCAATCGTCGCTTTCCTGCTGACGCCCAAGGGCCCCAAGGACCTGGCGCCCGTCGCCCTGCTTGTCGTTTTCATTTTGATCGCCCTGTGGGTCTCTTTGCTTGAGAACTCGCTTCAGGTCGGGATGATAAGAAATATCGTGATCGTCACCGCTTTCACGCTGGTTGGATTGCGATATTCCCAGCAACAACTGCGAATGACGATGAATGCCGCTGTCTTCATTGTCACGGCCATACTCGTTATCGAGATCCTGTCGGTCGGCACCTACGTTGCCATTTTCCAGCCCGCCGAATATTTCGCTGCGACCCGCGGCCTCGACGTTCCCGATTACGACGAGAGTGGCCTTTTTGGTAACGCGCTGGGCTGGGAAGGCCGCTTTTCCTTGTTCAACATCATGGATCACCGCGGTTCGTCGGTGTTTCTCGAACAGGTTTCCCTTGGCAATTTCGCGATGATTTCCACGCTGTATGTCTACACTTTCTGGACCGACCTTTCGAAGCAAGAAAGGATCTGGCTTCTCGCTGCGGTCGCCCTGATGTGCATTGCGACTGCATCGCGGACGGCCTCGGCCCTGTTCGTGCTTGCTCCCCTGATCGCAATTACCGGCCCCAAATTGCCGCGCCTCACACCGCTCACGGTGCTTCCCCTGTGCCTCATCGTGGCGGTCGGGCTGTATAACTTCCTTCCTCCGACGACCGAGGACAATCTTGCCGGACGCATCGGCTATACCATGCGCAGCCTGTCGGGACTGGAGCTGTCGGAATATCTCGGCACCGCAGCGAGCACAGCAAGCGACTACGTCGATAGCGGCTACGTCTATATTATCACAGCAAGTACCGTGTTCGGTTTGATTGCCTATTGGCTGTTCGCCTCGCTGTTCTCCGCTGGCGAAACGCCCAGGTCCAAGGTGTGCGCGCAGTTGACCGCGACCTATGTCTTCATGAACATGCTGGTTAGCGGGACTTCCATTTTCTCGGTGAAGACCGCACCGTTTCTATGGCTCATTGTCGGGTGCGTGGCGGCCAGCATGTCGGCTCCACGCAGCAGCACCGCCCTTGTCGCAGGGCGGCGTCTCTAGGGGAACCAGCGGATGCAGGGGGAATCCGATTTTGATGTCGTGATAATCGGTGGCGGCGTTGTCGGCCTTGCTTGCGCCGCTTACCTTGGCGAACTCGGAAAATCCGTTGTCGTGCTCGAGAGTGAAGGCAGGATCGGGACGGGCATCTCATCTCGCAACAGCGGCGTTATTCACGCTGGCATCTACTATCCTACCGGGAGCCTCAAACACCGCCTTTGCCTTCGAGGAGCAACGCTCCTTTATGAGCACTTGCCGAAGTTTGGCGTCCCCTTCCTTAAATGCGGCAAGGTCATCGTTGCCGCCAGTGGACAAGAACTGGAAGCAATCGAGAGGCTTTATGAGCGCGCGTGTGAAAATGAAGTTCCAAATGTGGCACTGGCAACGTCTGACCAGATCGCCGCGCTTGAATCGGCTGTCCATTGTGTAGGAGGAATGCTGTCGCCCGAAACCGGCATAGTGGATGTCCACGCCTATATGCTTTCATTGCTGGTACGCATCGAAGAATCCCGAGGCGTTGTGGCACTGAACACGCCCTTCATCGGTTCTCAGAGCGACGGCAGCGCCCATGTGGTGACGACAGGCGGAGCCGATGAAGCAATCCTGCGGACGGATTGGCTCATCAATTGTGGAGGCTTGTCGGCGCCGCAGATTGCGCGGCGAATTTCGGGGTTTCCCGAATCCAAGATTCCACGTCAATGGATGGCCAAGGGGCATTACTTCAGCTTATCGGGCCCTTCACCGTTCAAGCGCCTTGTCTACCCTGTCCCCGGCAACGGGGGCCTCGGTGTTCATGCCACGCTGGATCTGGCTGGATCGGTACGGTTCGGGCCGGACATTGATTGGTCTACGGGCGATTTGGCCGCCGACGCACTGGATTATGGCGTTCCCGATGAGCTGCGGGACTCGTTCGCGGCTTCTATCCGCACCTATTGGCCGGACTTGCCCGTGGAGAAACTGGTGCCGGATTTTGCCGGTTACAGGCCAAAGATTTCAGCACCCGGCGAAAGTGCGGCAGATTTCTCGCTTCAGTTCGAGGCCGATCATGGCCTCCCACGACTCATCAACATGTTTGGGATCGAGAGCCCCGGCGTAACGTCCTCTCTGGCGATTGCAGAACTCGTCTCGAACCATGTTGGCTCGGACGGCGAACGCTAGTCGCAGTCAGGCGCAAGTGATCCTGCAAGCGCTGGAGCGATTTGTCGTCCATCGCGTCAAAGGGATGGCACCTCGCGCGCCAGTTCGCTAACTAGGTAAGACAAGGACAGTCACGGCGCGGGGACGACACAGGTATCATGGCACGGGCGGACTATACGGGGCGGGGCGAAGGCACGCGAGCGGTGATGCCCGATCTCGGCCAGTCGGAAGCCTTGCGTGTACCCAAGACCGCCGAGATTGTCGCCGACCGCATTCGAAAACGCATCATCTCGGGCGAACTGGCGGAGGGGGCGTCGTTGCCGCCCGAAGGCCAGCTGATGGAGCAGTTCGGGATCTCGCGCCCCACATTGCGCGAGGCGTTTCGTATCCTCGAGGCGGAACGGCTGATCTCGGTCTCGCGCGGATCGCGCAGCGGCGCGCGGGTCAGCCAGCCACAAGTGAGCGGCGTGTCGCGCTATGCCAGCTTCGTCCTGCAGGCCAATGAAGTGACCGTGCCCGATATTTTCGAAGCGCGCCTTGCGATCGAGCTGTTTGCGGTGCGCCGCCTTTCGCGCCGTGGCGGCAAGGCGGCGGTCAAGCCGCTGCGCCTTGAAGTCGACCGGCTCGAAGCGCTCGACCGTGCAGGCGACACGCGCGGTTTCATTGCGGCGCTGACCGAATTCCACGAGCACTTGGTCGAGCAGGGCGGCAACCGCACGCTGCATTTCATGATCCAGATGCTGCACGAGCTGATGGATGAAGTGAAATTGCGGCTGATCCGGCGCGATGCCGAGGGAAGGGTGGCCGAAAGCACCACCGCGCTCAAGAGCCTGCGCAAGCTGCTCGACCTGATCGAAGCGGGGGATGGAGAGGCGGCGGCGAAACATTGGCGCCTGCACCTGATCAATGCCAACAAGAGCTGGGCCTATGACGGAAGCCTGCGCGACATATTGGCGGATTGAGGCACCAGCCTCGTCGGCGGGTTCAGTTCCCGAACAGCGTCTGCAGCAGGCTGCGCCGCTTTGGGCGCGACTGGCCGGTTATTTCATAGAGATAGTTGGCCAGCAGCACGGCCTGGTTGCGATCGAGCAGCACGGCGCGTTCGCGCAGTTCCTTTTCGCTTTCTTCGGTCCGGTGCATCGTCTGCAGGCGAAGCACCATGCGCGGGCCAAGATCATTGACCTTCCAGCCGACCAGTGCGCCGGTATCGAGTGGATCCGTCATACGTCCCCCAGTGCTTGCGACCCTGGTATGGCTGAACAGGATAACTCCGATGGCCGCGCACGCCAAGCTGGCGCGATGCTGTCACATTCGCCAAGTCCATTGTTTCGCCTGTGCTGGCATGGCACTGTTTCGGGCCCATGCCGCAGGCATGGTGCCGCAGCGTCCAACTGAGCCGAGGAAAGCCGCAACCATGCTCGATACCAGTCATCGCACCGCCTATAACGAAGACCATGAAGCGTTCCGCGACACGGTGCGCAAGGTATTCGCCCAGCATCTTACGCCTCATCTCGACGAGCACGAGGCGAACGGCATCGTCCCGCGCGAGACGTGGAAAGCGATGGGTGAGGCGGGGCTGCTGTGCCCGACCGTGAAGCCCGAGAATGGCGGGCTTGGGCTCGATTTCGGCTTCAACTGCGTGCTGTGCGAAGAGCTGTCCTATCTCGGTTCGTCGGCCGGCTTCACGCTGCAGAACGACATTACCGCCAATTATATCGAGCGGCTCGGCACCGAGGAGCAGCGCCAGAAATATTTGCCGGGCATGGTGTCGGGCGACGTCATCACTGCGATCGCCATGACTGAGCCGGGTGCGGGCAGCGACTTGCAGGGGATCCGCACCACCGCGGTCGCGGATGGCAACCACCTCGTCGTCAATGGCTCGAAAACCTACATCACCAATGGCCAGAACGCCGATTGCGTGATCGTGGTCGCCAAGACCGATCCGAGCCAGGGCGCCAAGGGCACCACGCTGGTGCTGGTCGATGCCGATACGCCGGGCTTCGAACGCGGTCGCAACCTCGACAAGATCGGCCAGCACTCGGCCGACACATCGGAGCTGTTCTTCACCGATTGCCGTGTGCCCAAGACCAATATCCTTGGCGGCGAAGGCCGCGGGTTCATCCATCTGATGGAAGAACTGCCGCAGGAACGGCTCGGTATCGCCGTGGGCGCGCAAGCCGCGGCGCAGCGCGCCTTTGACGAGGCGGTCAAGTTCACCAAGGACCGCAAGGCTTTCGGCAAGACCGTGTTCGAATTCCAGAACACAAAATTCACGCTGGCCGATCTCAAGGCCAAGATCCAGGTCGGCTGGGCGCATCTCGATTGGGCGATCCGCAAGCACCTCGCGGGCGAACTTACCACCGATGAAGCGAGCGCAGCCAAGCTGTGGCACACCGATCTGCAATGGGAAGCTTGCGACACCGCGCTGCAGTTGCATGGCGGCGCAGGCTATATGAACGAATATGCCATCGCCCGACTGTGGCGCGATGCGCGCGTCACGCGTATCTTCGGCGGCACCAACGAGATCATGAAGGAAGTGATCAGCCGCTCGATCTAACGGAGAGTTTGCCCAATGTCCCTACCGTCCGATCCGCTCGATTTCACCGGCAAGCGCGTACTCATCGTGGGCGGTTCGAGCGGGATCGGCAATGGCATAGCGCATGGCTTTCGCGAGCGCGGTGCCGAAGTGCATGTAACTGGCACAAGGCATGACGAAGGCGATTATCTCGAGTCCGAGGATAGCGACTTCACCGGGCTCGCCTATCACCAACTCGACGTGACCGATCGCAATGCCGCCGACGGATTGGCGGCGGCGATGGGCGCCATCGACGTGCTGGTGCTGTGCCAGGGCGCGGTCCGATATGGTCGCAAGGAGTTCGAGCGCGAAGGCTGGGACGCGGTGATCGAAGTCAACCTCCACTCAGTGATGGACTGCGCGCGCGCCTTCCATCCGGGCCTCGCCGAACGGCATGGCTCGATCATCGTCGTCAGCTCGACGGGGGCGTTCCACGCGATGATCGGCAATCCGGCCTATGGCGCCAGCAAGGCCGCTGCGGTCAGCCTGGTCGGCTCGCTTGCGCAGGCCTGGGCGGCGGAAGGGATCAGAGTCAACGGGATAGCCCCCGGCTTTGTCCCGACCAAGATGACCAAGGTCACGACCGAGAGCGAGAAACGCCGCGAGGGAGTGATTGCACGCGTCCCACTGGGCCGGATGGGATCGCCAGACGACATGGCGGGCGCGGCGCTCTATCTCGCTTCGCCACTGTCGAGTTACGTGACCGGCCAGACGCTGATCGTCGACGGCGGCCTGTCCTTGTGACGAAGGGAACCACGCGATGAAATTCACCCGTCTCGGCAAATCGGGCCTGATGGTCTCGCGCCTGTGCCTTGGCTGCATGAGCTATGGCGATACCAACAAGGGTTGGCATGGTGATTGGCTGCTCGACGAGGAACATAGCCGCCCCTTCTTCCGCAAGGCGCTCGAATCCGGCATAAATTTCTTCGACACTGCCAATATCTATGCTGGCGGTACGTCGGAGGAAATCACCGGCAAGCTGCTCAATGAGATGGCACGGCGCGATGAGATCGTGGTCGCCACCAAGGCCTACTTCCCATGGCGCAGCGCGCCCAATGCCGGCGGGCTGTCACGCAAGAGCCTGATGCATGCCATCGACGACAGCCTGCGGCGGCTCGGCATGGATTATGTCGACCTGTTCCAGATCCACCGGTGGGACCACGAGGTGCCGGTTGAAGAAGTGATGGAAGCGCTGCACGACATCGTGAAGGCGGGCAAGGCGCGCTACATCGGCGCTTCCTCCATGTATGCGTGGCAATTCGCCAAGGCGCAGGAGGCTGCGCGCGCCAATGGCTGGACGCGCTTCATTTCGATGCAGAACCAGCTCAACCTCATCTACCGCGAGGAAGAGCGCGAAATGCTGCCCTTGTGCGAGGACGAAGGCGTGGGAGTGATCCCGTGGAGCCCGCTCGCCCGTGGGCGGCTGGCGCGCGCTGCAGAGGAAGAGACGGTCCGCAGCAAGACCGACGGAGTGGGCAAGGCGCTCTACAAGGAAGGCGAGGCCGCCGATCGCGCGGTGATCGACGCCGTGGGCAAGATTGCCGAAGCGCGCGGAGCCACGCGAGCCAGCGTGGCGCTGGCCTGGCACTTCACCAAGCCTGCCGTGACGGCACCGATCATCGGCGCGACCAGGCAGCACCATATCGACGCAGCTGTGTCCGCGCTTGAGATCGAGCTGACGGCTGACGAGATTGCCGCGCTCGAAGCGCCCTACCGGCCAAAATGGCCCACCGGAATGGGCCTGGCATTGCCTCCGATGGACCAGGTCAGCCTTCTCTGAAGCAGGCCAAAAGCTGAAGCTGCAAAAAACCGCGCAATAGGGCGCGTCCAAGTCACGAACCCGTCACACGGCTGAGTCATTCCACCTGCAGCAACAGGTGGATGATTGTGGGCGTCATCAATATCTTCCTTACAGGTGAACTGGGCGAAACGCTTGACGATTTCGTCCATAACGAACTGCGCTTCACCTTCGACAGGATCGGGTCCGAGGGGCCGCGCCGCCTGATCGAAGGGCAGGTCTGGGCCTTCATCGACTGGGTAACCGACGATATGGCCGGGCTGGAGATGTGCCGCCGGTTGCGCGCCGATCCGCGCACTGCCGAAGCGCATATCACCATCGTGCTCGAAGCGGATGACGTCGAGGACCGGCGCCGCGCGCTTCGGGCCGGAGCAGATGATTACATGGTGGGCCCGCTCGATCGGATCGGCGTGCTCGACCGGGTTCTTGCGCTCCAGTCGCAACGCCTGGCTGCGTCCGCTCCCGTGCCCGAACTGCGGCGCATGCCGACGATCGAAGTCGGCCCGCTGGTGATCGATACGATTGCCTATCAGGCGCGCTGGGCGGGGCATCCGATCGAGCTTAGCCCCAACGAGTTTCGCCTGCTGCGCTTCCTTGCCGAAAACCCTGACCGGGTCATGGCGCGCGCTGACCTGATCGAAGGGCTTGGCAAGCGCGAACCAGCAATCGACGAACGCACCGTCGATGTCTGGATCGGGCGCTTGCGCCGCGCGATCAAGGCGGCAGGCGGCGGTGACCCTGTGCGCACAGTGCGCGCGCTCGGATACGTCTTCGACAGCTATTGAAGACTAGACTCGGCACGACCTGCCTTTCGATCCGCCATAGCAAAAGGCCGCCCCGCATTGCGGAGCGGCCTTCGCTATCCGACCCGGGGAGGACAGGTCAGAACTCGGCCGAAATCCCGATCGAGAACGAAGTCCCGACATCGTAGCTGTTGATCTCGATGCGGTTGGCGTCGTTTTGGAGGTATTCGAAATTGCCTCTGCCAAAGATGTTGCGTGCTTCGAGCTTCAGCTCGAGCGGCTGCTTGAACAGCTTCACTTCCTGGCGGGCGACGAAGTCCAGCGTCAGGCCGGGATCTTCGACGATGTCGGGCAGGCCGGCGGTTCCGCGCCGCGTGACCCGCTTGCTCGCATAGTTCAGCAGGAAGGTGAACTGCTGCAGCTTGTCCTGGTCTTCGATCCCGAACTGCAAATTGACGAGGTGATCCGATTGGCCCGTCAGCGGGTCGCCGTCGTTGAAGAACAATGCGGCATCGGCTTCGATTGCGCCAACACCCGCAGTGAAGATCCGCGTGGTGTCGCCTGCTGCAACTTTGAGCTCGGACTGAGTGTAGGTGTAGTTGGCGACGAAGATCAGCTGCTTGGTTTCAAGCCAGCCGGTGGCACCCCAATCGAACAGCGGCTTGGTCCACTGAAAGTCTGCTTCGGCACCAAACAGCTGGGCCTTTGGCGCATTGGCAAAGCGGGTAGTGAAGCTGGTGTCCGCGCCGATCGAGACATAGGGTTCGATCGGGTTGTCGATTTCCTTGTAGAAGCCGGTCAGCGAAACGCGATTGCCGCGGCCGAAGTAATATTCGGCGCGCGCTTCGGCATTGAACAGTTCCGAGTCCTGCAAGGCAGGGTTGCCGATGTACTGACGCTGATTGTCAGGATCGGTATAGGGCTGGAAAATCAGCTCGCGGAACTGGGGCCGCGCGATGGTTTTCGAAGCGCTTGCCCGGACCTGCAGCGAGTCCGTGACTTCCCAGGTGAGCGTGGCGCCCGGCAGGAAGTAGTCATTGTCGATCTGCGTCGTGGCCAGCGAAATGAAGGGATTTTCGAACCGCTGGACCGTTGCCACCGACTGGCTTGCATCTTCATAGCGGACGCCGACATCGAGGCTGACGCCGACGATCGGCGAAAGATTGACCTTGGCGTAGGCCGCCTGAATCTCGAGATCGGCCTGGAACGCCGGGTCCGTCTGGGTCGGTTCGCTCAAACCGATGCCATAGAAGTCGATGATTGCGTCACCCAGCAAGAGATCGGGGCGGAGTGCGCCGACGGCCGGCTCAAGCGAGCCCCCGTCGATAAGAAACTGGCGCCGCTCTGAGAGGCGGCTGGTGTCCGTATAGGCATAGCCGACGGTCGCGCTCAGCCAGTCGGCCAGCGGATAGCTCAGATCGATGCCGCCGTAATACAGATCCTCGGTCAGGTCGGAGAAGGCGACCGATGCGCTCCCGCGTTGGCGGTCGAGCACGTTGATGTAGATGTCGCCCGTATCCTCATTGTCCTGGTTGGTGCGGACATAGACGAACTCATATTCGAACGGGGCCTGGCGCTGAGTCTGTGCATAGCCGCCCCGCAGGTCTACCGAAAGGTCGGCAAACTTGAGCTCGGCAACCATCTGGGTGTCGAACAATTGCCTTTCATACCACCCGGTATTCTGAGTGATCGTGCTGTCGCCATCGAGCAGCAATTCGCTGAAGCCCAGCCCCGATTGCTTGATCGTGTCGCGGATGAAGAGGTTGGTCCAGCGCAGCTTGTGTTCGCCCAGCTCAAGCCCGAATCCGAGCATGGCGTTTGCGAGCATGCGATTGTCGGTCACGAAATTGCGGGAATCGCGGTCAAGTTCGAGATCGGCATTCAGCGGGTTCTGTGAAGTGACGACCTTGGTCCGCAGCTTGTTGCTGAGCGATGCGGTCCCGATGATGCCGAGCCGTCCGTCGGAACCGATGTCAAACGCGGTCCCCGCAGTTATCCCGCCCGAGAAATTCGGACGCGTGCTGCCAACTTCCTGAAGCAGGATGAGGTTGGGATTGCCCAGCTGCTTGACGATGGCCTGCTGGTCGACTTCGGGATCGTTGATCCGCAGCCCGCTGTCGAAGAACGCCTGCAGGGCGGGCGGGACGTCGCGCGTGCCATCGTCGAAGCCCGACCAGTCATAGCCCGACCCGTAATAGTCGAGGCCATTGCTGAAGGTGGTTTCGGTATCGCCGCTCATCCCCAGGCTGATCTTCACGAAGCCTTCGTCAGGAACGGCGCGCGTGGTCAGGTTGATGACGCCGCCGCCGAATTCGCCGGGGAAGTTGGTGGAGTATGTCTTCTGCACCAGCGAGGAGGCAATGACATTGGTGGGGAAGATATCGAGTGGAACGACCCTGCTGAGCGGCTCGGGCGAAGGCAAGGGCAAGCCGTTGAGCAGCGCCAGCGAATAGCGATCGCCAAGGCCGCGTACGAAAACGAAGCCGTTGCCGACAACCGAAAGGCCGGTAACGCGGCCAAGCGCGCCGGCAATGTCGCCTTCACCGGTCCGCGCGATTTCCTCGCTGGAAAGTACCGAGACGACCTGGGTCGAACTGCGCGTCACATCGCGGAAGCGCCGCCCAGTCACGATGATCCCGCCTCCGGGTACCGAGATGTCCGGCTCTGCGACCTCGTCCTCGACGGGCGGCTGGGCCGATTGGTCGCCTGCAGGTTCCTGCTCGCTCGGTTCGGGCGGCGATTGGTCCTGGGCATAGGCCTGCACCGGAAATGTCAGTGCGGTTGTGAGCAGGAGCAGCCCCGCCAACTGCTTGCCAGTTTTCATTCTTTGAGACCCTTTCAGTTAGGTCTGTTGAATTCCGAATTCAGGGCCCGGGCCCTGCATGCGTAAAAGGGGAGGCGGCCACGCGGATTGCATGGCCACCTCCCCCTTTCTCCAATCAGGAAGTGTAGACAGGCAGCGAGGTACAGGCCCCGCTGTTGCTGCCGAACGTGATCGTCGACGAGTCGCAGGTCCATCCCTGGAAGCGCGTGTCGCCCGATCGGGCAGCGCCGACGAAGCCTGCGTTCTCGAAGAAGTTCGCGACGCCGGCAGGGTTGGTAAGCCCGCTCACATCGAAGAACGGAATCCCGTTCTCGTTCGCACCGTTGATGTAGGTCATCGTCAGCGTACTCACGAGGTTCGAATTGTTGTTCGAACCCGCGTTGAACTGCGTCTGGACCTGCGCTGCGGTGGTGCCGCTGCCATCACGGAACGGGGTTGCACAGGAAAGGCCGACTGATTCGAAGCGAACCGGACCCGTCTCGTCGAGGCCGGCATCGGCTGCCCGGGTCAAGGCGTCGATGCCGTCAACGCGCACGCAAGCCGTGCCGTTGGATGAACCATCGACGACGATCGTGTTGAACAGCGAATAGTCCGTCTTGCCGCGGAAGCGGATCACCTGGTCGCCATTTCGACGCTGGATGAATGTCGCGTTGGAAATCAGCGTGTTCTGACGTGGGGTGTTCTCTTCGAGCGTGTTCGATGAGTCAGCTTCGATGATCGTATCGCCTGCGCCTGCGCGCTGGACGGCCACGACATATTGCAGCGATGCTTTCACACCGGTGTCGGTATCGATCGAGTCATCCTCTGCGCCGACCACGACCAGCCCCTTGATGTTCACGCGGCCACCGAAGAATTCGACCCCGTCATCCGAACTGTTGAACGACATGATATTGTTGAAGACGGTGCCCGAACCGACACCGCCGGTGGTGAGCGACTGCAGTTCGTCGCCATTGGCGAGAACCGAACCCGAATAGCGCAGCTGGACAAAGCTGATGCTGCCCGAGCTGTCGGCGGCATCATTGCCGCCGTAGCGCGGCGGGGTGGTCGTGCCTTCCACCTCGCGCTCGCAATTGACCGAGCCGGGGGTTGCCGTGTTGGAAAGGCAGTCCGTCACCGGGGCTCGCCCGTTGAGGATCAGGCCGCCCCACTGGCCGGACGAAGTATCCGAGTTTTCGCCGCGCACGTTCTGGGTGCTGGTGAAGATGATCGGGCGAGCGGCCGTGCCGTTGGCCTGGATCTCGTTGCCGCGGTTGACGTTGAGATAGGACGCATCGAGGCCGGCCAGGGTCACGCCCGGCTCGATCGTCAGCACGACGTTGGTGTCGCTTAGGCCATCCGAAGCATCAGCGGCGGGGCCGCCGTCAGTGCCAACGTCAACCTGACCATCGATCAAATAGATCACGGCGGCGTTCGACGGGGTGAACTGGAGCTGCGAGGAACGATTGAACCGCGCGGGCAGCTGGCACAGGCGATAGGTGCCGGTCGGCCCCGAAATGGTCCCGCGGTTGGTCAGGCCCTGCGGGTCCGAGATGAAGGGGCAATCGGTTGCCGCGACTGCACCCGTCTGTCCGGGAGTCGGGGTGGGCGTGGGCGTCGGCGACGGGTTGTTGATGATGACGTTGCCGCCCGTACCGGGCGAGACGATTTCGTCTGCGCCACAGCCCGCCAGGGCAACCAGGCTGCAGCCGAGAATGAGCGTGCGGTGGAAATTTTTCACAGCGAGCGGTCCCCTCAAGAGATTCCGAGAATCGGGAATTGGTAAGCGCGGTGTTGCGCAGGGGTTCGCTAGGCAGCTTGCGTGACAGTTTCTTGGCCAACATTGCGGGTTTGCGACAATCCACAAACTATGACTGAAATACGACGAATGTGACCATGGAGGGGCGCGATCCGAGATCAGGGGATGGGCAGCAGGCGTGAAATATTACATATGTAAATCAAGATGATGATGCCATTTGATTGCGCATTTATGACAATGTTACATTTTTATTGCGCGTAGTGGGGTGCTGGCGCATTCTTCCAGCATAAACGGGAGAATAGGCATGCTTGCAGCATCACTTGTTACTGCAATGATATGGGCCCAAGCGGTCGCAATTGCCCCGGCCGAATCGGCGGAGATCGAAGTTACGGCCACTGAGTCGCGGGTCGGCTACGAAGCCCTGATGGCGGGAGACAATTTGCGTGCCATCGCTGAAATCGAAGCCAATCGCTCGCTTGCCGCGAATGATCCGGTGCGGCTGATCAACCTCGGCATTGCCTATGCGCGGCAGGGCGACGAGGCGCGCGCCCGGTCACTGTTCGAAGGGGCGGTCGCAAGTTCGGACCAGATGGAGCTCGAAACCGCAACCGGCGACTGGGTCTATTCGCGTGCATTGGCACGGCAGGCCCTGCGCATGCTGGACGGCGGCGACCTGCACATGGCACGGATGGCCGCTCGCTGATTCTGAACAGCCGACTTCCACTGGTAGGTTCTATATTCCACTGATCTGACACCGGGCGGCATGATCCGCTCGCGTCCATGCACCCTGCGAAAAAGGTGGGGTGTGGACAGCCTGTGCACGACTCCGCTCAATCGGCCTTCGCTTCTTTGTCACCGCATTGTCATGTGAGCTAAGCATGGGGGCCTGATGAAGGTTCGCATGCCGATTCTCTCGCAATCGCTATACTGGCCCGGCGCGGTTGCGCTGGCGCTTGCTTCGGTGCCTGCGCAGGCCGACGTGCTTGAGCTTGGCGCAGATGGCGCGCGCTGGATAGCTGGCGGCCCGGCAGAGGCGAGCGCTGCGCCGGATACGCCGGCGGCATCTATCGTGATCGCGGACGCGCCGAGGCCTGAACCCGCGCAGCGCGATCCGCAGCTGGTAGCCTCTGTCGAGGCCAGCGCACGCGGCGTTCCCGCTCCTTATGCCGCAAAGGTCGCAGAACTGGCGGCTCGCTATGATCTCAGCCCGGCGCTGATCGAGGCGCTGGTCTGGCAGGAGAGCCGCTGGCAACATGGCGCCGTCTCACCCAAGGGCGCTCGCGGGCTGGCCCAATTGATGCCGGGGACCGCGCGCGATCTTGGCGTCGACCCTGCCGATCCCTTCGCCAATCTCGAAGGCGGGGCGCGCTACCTGCGCGAACAGCTCAACCGGTTCGATGGCGATCTCGAAAAGGCTTTGGCCGCCTATAACGCGGGGCCAGGCCGGGTCGAGCGCGCCGGAGGCGTCCCGCGCATCGCGGAGACGCGCCAATATGTCGCGGCGATCATGGGCCGCCTCAACAACCACAGCAACAAGGAAGCCCGATAAATGCCTTCGATTACCCGCCTGCTTGCCATGGCGATGCTCATGCTGAGCCCCACCGCCGCGCTGGCCCAGCAAGCCGCGGACCCGCAAGGGTCGGGCCCGGTCGTCGCGGCCCTGGCATGGCTGCAAGGCACGATGATGGGCACCGTGGCCACCACGGTCGCCGTCATGGCGGTCGCTGCGATCGGCTTCATGATGCTCACTGGCCGGATGAACTGGCGCTTTGGCGTGACGGTAATCGTCGGCGTGTTCATCCTGTTCGGGGCCACAACCATCGTGGCCGGCATCCAGGCAGCGGCGGGATAGAACGCACATGCCTGATCTCGTCCGCCATCCCGTGCACCGTGCACTCACCCGGCCGCAGATGTTCGCGGGCGTGACGATGAATTTCTTCATCATCAACTTGATGGTGACGACGATCGCTTTCCTGATCCTGAAAAGCTTCTGGATCATACCAGTACCCATCATCACCCATGTGATCGGCTATGTGGTCAGTTTGCGCGAACCGCGCATCTTCGACCTGTGGATCACCAGGGTTTCGCAGTGCCCGCGCGTAAGGAATTACAAGCGCTGGGGCTGCAACAGCTACACGCCCTGACGCAGGAAGCCCGGAACGATGAGCAAATGGATCGGAATGGCGGCCTGGGGTGAAAAGGAAGCCCGCGCGGGCGACAGGCTGCCCTATGCCCGGCTGATCGACGAAAGCACGCTGCTGCTGCGCGACGGATCGGTGATGACATCGATCCAGGTGCACGGGCTGCTGTTCGAGACCGAGGCTACGGACAGCCTCAACGCGCATGCCGCGACGCGCGAAGTGGTGCTGCGCTCGACGCTCGATTCGCGTTTCGTGCTCTATCACCATGTCATACGGCGGCGGGTCGAAGTCGAACTGGACGCCGACTTCGACGACCCGCTGTGCCGCCATATCGACGCACGCTGGAAGGAACGGCTGGCAGGCGGCTCGCTGTTCATCAACGACCAGTTCGTCACGCTGATCCGTCGTCCTGCGCGCGGGCGCGCCGGACTTGCTGAGCGCGCATCGCGTTTCTTCAGCCGCACCGGCCGCAGCGAGGTCGAGGCCGACCCGCGCGATGTGCGCACGCTGAAGGCTGCGGTGACCGGCCTCGTCGCCTCGCTTCAGCCCTATGGGGCGCAAGTGCTGGGCGATTACGAAGCGCCCGGCGGCGGCACCAATTCGGAAATGCTCGAATTGCTGTCGGCGCTCTACAATGGCGAGATGCGCCCGGTACGCCGCCCGTCTGAAGAGACGGATATCGGCCAGATGCTGCCCTATCGCCGGGCCTCCTTCGGGCTCGATGCGATGGAACTGCGCGGTTCGGGCCGTCCTGAATTCGCGGCCTTGCTGGGCCTAAAGGACTATCCTGAGGCGACATCGCCTGGCCTGCTCGACGGATTGCTGCGCCAGCCATTTGAGATGATCGTGACCGAGAGCTACGCTCCGGCTGAACGGACCACGGCGCGCGAGCGGATCGACCTGGCCTTGCGGCGCCTGCGTTCGGTTGACGAGGAAGCCGCCGCTGAGCGTGCCGATATGCTGGCTGCGCGCGATGCGCTGGGCAATGGCGTAGTCGGGTTCGGCGATCATCATTTGACCGTGTTGGTGCGCGAAAGCGACCTCGCGCGGCTCGACGAAGCGACTGCCGCCTGTGCCGCCGCACTGGCAGATACCGGCGCGATCGCAGTGCGCGAGGACATCAATCTCGAACCCGGCTTCTGGGCGCAATTCCCCGGCAACGAACAATATGTCGTGCGCCGCGCGCTGATCTCCAGCGCCAACATGGCGAGCTTTGGCTCGATGCACGGATTCGCACTGGGGCGGGCGAGCGGCAACCATTGGGGCGATGCGGTCACGCTGCTGCAGACCACCAGTTCAACGCCGTTCTTCTTCAATTTCCACCACGGCGACCTGGGCAATTTCTCGGTCATCGGGCCTTCGGGCTCGGGCAAGACCGTAGTGATGAATTTCCTCGCCGCGCAGGCGCAGAAGTTCAATCCGCGCACGATCCTGTTCGACAAGGATCGCGGCGCCGAGCTGTTCATTCGCGGGATCGGCGGGCGTTACGACCGGATCACGGCGGGCGAACCGACCGGGTTCAATCCGCTGGCTCTGCCTGACAGCGCGGCCAACCGCGCCTTCCTGCGCGACTGGCTGGGCGTGCTGCTCAGCGCAGAGGGCCCGGAAGAACTGGCGACCGTCGCCGCAGCGGTCGACGCGGCTTATGAGAATGATGCGGGCCTGCGCCGGCTGCGCCATTTCAGGGAATTGCTGGCCGGGGCCCGGCGGCCCGAGCGCGGCGATCTGGCAGACCGGCTTTCGGCCTGGATCTACTCTGGCGAGCATGCCTGGCTGTTCGACAATGAGCGCGACGAGCTCGACCTCGAGAACCGCGTGCTTGGCTTCGACATGACCGCGCTGCTCGAGAACCCGCGGCTGCGCACGCCGGTGATGATGTACCTGTTCCATCGGATCGATGAGCGGCTCGACGGCAAGCCGACGATGATCCTGATCGACGAAGGCTGGAAGGCGCTCGACGATGCGGTCTTTGCGGCGCGCATTCGCGATTGGCTCAAGACGCTGCGCAAGCGCAACGCGCTGGTCGGTTTCGCCACGCAAAGCGCGCGCGACGCGCTCGAAAGCCGCATTTCAGCGGCGCTGGTTGAACAGACCGCGACGATGATCTTCATGCCCAATTCGCGCGCGCGGCCAGAGGACTATTGCGATGGCTTCGGGCTGACCGAGCATGAATTCGCACTGATCCGCTCGTTGCCCGCGCACAGCCGCTGTTTCCTCGTTCGCCAGCCGGATGCCAGCGTGGTGGTACGGCTCGACCTGTCGGGGGCGCCTGAAGTGCTCACCATACTGTCGGGTCGCGAGGCTTCGGTTCGCCGATTGGACCTGCTGCGCGCGGCAGTGGGTGACGATCCGGCGGACTGGTTCCCGCCGCTTACAGGGCGGGTCTGGCCCGGCCATTCGGATAGCGATGCACTGGGCGAATTGCCCGTCTGGCAGGCGGCAGAATGAACCCCGCTTGCGACAGCGCGCTTGAGCAGATGGGCGGCGGCATCGCCGCGGCGCTGCAAGCGGTCGATTGCGTCGCTGCAGGCGGCACTGCGAGCGCCTTCGGCCAGCTGTTCGCGCCCGGTGGCACGCTTGAGACCGCGCTCGTCATCCTGCTGACGCTCTATGTCGGCTTCTTCGCGATCAGCCTCATGCTGGGCCGGTCGAACCTGTCGATCCGCGCACTGCTGCCGCGCATGATCCTGGTCGGCATGGTGCTGGCATTCTCGACCAGCTGGGTCGCTTTCCGCAGTTTCATCTGGCCGCTCTTCGTCGAGACGCCCGATTATCTCGCGACGATCCTGACCGGAAGCGACGGTTCGGCTACCCGCGTCTTTGCCGAGAAGCTCGACGTGGTGTTCGCCGCCGTCGAGCAAGCGAGCCAGGGGCAGCAGAATTTCGAGGCATTCTCGCCCGCCGGGCTGATGTGGCTTGGCTCGGTGATGCTGTTGCTGGGCACGGTTGGCGTGCTGGTCACTTCGCGCATCGCGCTGGCGCTGCTGGTCGCGCTCGGGCCTATTTTCGTCGTGATGGCATTGTTCAACGGTACGCGCGGGCTGTTCACTGGCTGGCTCAAGGGGCTGGTCATGCTGGCGCTGACGCCTTTGTTCGCTGTGCTGGGCGGCACGATCATGCTCGAACTGGCGGTTCCAGTGCTTTCGGCACTGGTGCAGGCGCCGGGCCAGATCGATCCGCGCGCGGCGATGGCATTCTTCCTCGTCGGTGCAGTGCATGTCGCGCTGATGCTGATGGTGCTCAAGGTGGCGGGAACGATGGTCGCCGGATGGCAAGTGTTCGGCAAAGCGCCCGATGCCGGTGAAGCGGCAGGCGGTGCGGGCGTTTATGGTGCGAACCCGACCACCCATCGCCAACCCGATCCGCGCTATGCCGCTGCCGGTGGAGCCTCGACCCGCCGGGTCGATCTTGTTTCCGGCGGTTCGACAGCTCCGGCGAATGATCCGGGGGCTGCCGGTGCAAGCTCGCGCGTTCGCGAGACGCGCGTCTATGCCACAAGCGCCGCCACACCTGCCGGAGGAAACACCGCCGCACCCTCGCGCACGCGCGGAATCGGCAACCGCTTCCGGCCGGTGCAATCGCGCGCGCTGTCGCGCTCAATGGAGACATCGTCATGATCCGCGCCGCCTTGCCCGCGCTTGCGCTTGCGCTCTCTACCGTTGCCGCCGGTCCCGCCTGGGCCGACGATCCGCGCCTTGTCGAACGCCTCTACGATCCCGGCGAAGTCGTGCGGATCGATGGCAAGGCGCGTGTGCAGGCCACGATCATGTTCGGCGAGGACGAAGTGATCGAGAATGTTGCGATCGGCGATTCGCAGGCGTGGCAGGTCACACCCAACAAGCGCGCCAATCTGCTGTTCGTGAAGCCGCTCGATCCAACCGCCGTCACGAACATGACCGTGGTGACGAGCAAGCGCACCTATCTGTTCGACCTCGTTGCAAACCCGCGCAGCCGCCCGGTCTACGTGCTCAGCTTCACCTATCCGGCGCCGCCCGCGCCAAGCGAAGCGGAAGCTGCGCTGGCCGCCCGCGAGGCCGCCAATGCCGAAGAGATGGCGGCGGCGACCGATCCTTATGCGGTGGTCGATCCGGCGGCGCTGAACTTCGCCTGGAGCAAGAGCGGCGACGCCGGGCTGCATCCTGCGCGCGCCTATGACGATGGCCGCGCGACTTTCCTTGCCTGGCCGGCCGATCGCGCGGTGCCCGCAATCCTGATCAAGGATTCGGAAGGGACGGAAGGCCCGGTCAATTTCACCGTCCGCGGCGACACCATCGTGGTGCAGGGCGTGCCGCGCGAGATCGTGCTGCGTTCCGGCGATGAATCGGCGGTGCTGGTCAACAACGGGCCTGAGCGCCCCGACAGATCGCTCCGCGACGATCCTGCCCTGGCGCAGGGCCGCGCACAAACGGTGGAGGCAAACTGATGCGCCTTGCTATGCGACTTCCCGGCAAACGCGATGGCAACACCTCCGATGGGGGCGATCCGCGCGAACAGGAATCGGCGGAGATCATCGATCTCGCCAGCCGCACCGCCTATCCCGCCGTCGCGCAACAGGCAGGCAAGTCTGACGCATTGGGCCTTGCAGCAGGCGTCGCGATCGTCGCGGGGCTTGGCGCCGTCGCCTTCTGGGCGATGAATTCGGCGCGGCTTGAGGATCGCTCGCCGCCGCTCGCGGCCGACCCCACGCCGATCGAGGCAGTGGCACCGGCGGATTCGGCTGTCGTGCTCGAACCCGCGCCGGAGGGGCTTGAAGAAGTGCCTTTCACAGTGCCGGAGCCAATCGACGAAGGCCTGCCGGTTGGTTCGGTTGCGCCCGCAATCAACCCCTATTCCAGCCCGACCATGGTGTTCGATGCCAGCGCGTCGAGCCAGCGGTTGGAGGCGCCCGCAGGACCAGGCGCTGGTGCGGAAGTGGCGGCACCCGGCGCCACGGGCAATTCCGCATCCGACTTCGCCAGCCGCATCGGCGGCGTTGGTGGGGCCCCGGCGCAAGCGCGCGCGATGAGCAATCCTTCGACCACGGTCACTCAGGGCACGCTGATCCCGGCCGTGCTCGAAACCGCGATCGACACCGACGTGCCCGGCTTCGTGCGCGCGGTGGTGAGCGAAGACGTGCGCAGCTTCGACGGCACGCGCATCCTTGTGCCGCGCTCGTCGCGGCTGATCGGGCAATACCAGTCGGGCCTGCAGGGCGGGCAAAAGCGCGCCTATGTGATCTGGACGCGGCTGATCCGTCCCGATGGCGCTTCGGTCAATCTCGCTTCGCCGGCAGTCGGGTTCGACGGCACAACCGGGCTCAAGGGTGAGGTCAAATCGCACTTCTTCCAGCGCTTCGGTTCGGCGCTGCTGCTCTCGGTCGTGGGTGGGCTTTCCGCGATAGCCTCGGGCGGCACATCGGTGGTGCTCGGCGGCGGGCAGTCGGCTGCTGCTGCTGCGGTCGAGCAGGACGGCAAGGTCGGCCCAACTGTGCGCGTGCGCCAAGGCGAACCGATCCGCGTGTTCACCGCGCGTGATCTCGATTTCTCGCAGGTCAGTGGCTGAGCGCGCATCGCATGAGCGCGGAAATCCATCCCTTGCCTTCCGATGGCCCCGGCCCGGGTGAGCGCAGCGTCTACCTCGATGCCTATCTCGCGCCGTTCCGTCGCTGGCTCGACCTGGATACGGTCACCGAAATCATGGTGAACCGGCCGGGCGAAGTGTGGATCGAGGATGCCGCCGATCCCGGCATGAAGCGGATCGAAACGCCGGAAATCGACGATGCGCTGGTTCAGCGGCTGGCCGAGCAGGTCGCGCGGGTCAGCCACCAGGGGATCAATCGCGAGCATCCCTTGCTCGGGGCGACCCTGCCCGATGGCGCGCGCGTGCAGTTCTGCGGGCCACCAGCGGCGCGCAAGCATTGGGTCATGGCGATCCGCCGCCACCGCCGGCTCGACCTGCCGCTCGATGCCTATGACGCCGGTCCGCTCTCAAAACCTGCGGCGCCTGCAATGCCTGACCCCGAGGCCGAACCGATCGCTTACCTGCGCGAAGCGATCCGGCAGCGCCGCACGATCCTGATCTCGGGTGGTACCAGCACTGGCAAGACGACTTTCCTCAATGCCATGCTGCAGGAAATTCCGCGCAGTGAGCGCGTCGTGCTCGTCGAGGACACACCCGAACTCAAGCTGCCCGGCGCCAATGGCGTGGGCCTGGTGGCGGTGAAGGGCGAACTGGGCGAAGCGAAGGTCTCCGCCAATGAGCTGCTGCAGGCTGCGCTTCGCCTGAGGCCGGACCGGATCGTGCTGGGCGAATTGCGCGGAGCGGAGAGCGTCAGCTTCCTGCGTGCGATCAACACCGGCCATCCTGGCAGCTTTTCGACTATCCACGCCAACAGCCTGCGCGGTGCGCTGGAGCAGCTTTCGCTGATGGTGATGCAGACCGGGATCGGCCTCTCGCGCAGCGACACGATCGCCTATGCCGCCTCGGTGATCGACGTGATTGTCCAGCTTGGTCGCGATGGAGTGGGCAAGCGCGGGATCACCGCAATCGCCGACAGCCGCGATCTGGTTTAGATCACACATAAACCCGCAGATGAAACCGGCTTCGACTCTGGCGCGGGCACAAGTTACACTGGCCAACCGATCATGAGCAGCCATCCGATCATCGAACTGCCGCAGGCGGCCCCGCGCGACGCGAATGAGCTCTATTTCAACCGCGAACTGAGCTGGCTTGCCTTCAACGAGCGCGTGCTGGCCGAAGCATCAAACACCAGCTATCCGCTGCTCGAACGGCTGCGCTTCCTTGCGATTTCGGGCAGCAATCTCGATGAATTCGTGATGATCCGCGTGGCCGGCCTTGCAGGCCAGGTGCAGCGCGGGATCGACCGGCCTGCGATCGACGGGCGCACTCCATCGCAGCAATTGAGCGCGGTGCGCGAGCGCGTGGCGAGCGTGGCAGCGCGTCAGCAACTGGTTTGGGGCGAGCTATACGACCTGTTGGGCGAGGCGGGCATCCATGTCGCCGACGAGCGACGCGTCGATCCCGAAGCACTTGAATGGCTGCGCGAATATTTCCTCGAGGAGATCCTGCCGGTTATCACCCCGCAGGCGCTCGACCCTGCGCATCCCTTTCCGTTCGTGGCCAATCGCGGGCTGGGATTGCTGTTCACGCTCACGCGCGACGCGGACCAGGAACAGCTGATCGAGATGATCCTGATCCCTTCTGCCCTGCCGCGCTTCGTGCGCGTTCCGGGCGGGAACTCGATCTACATCAGCATAACCAGCCTGATCTGTCGCTTTGCAGACCATGTTTTCCCGGGCTTCACGATCCATGGCGATGGCCTGTTCCGCGTGCTGCGCGATAGCGATATCGAAATCGAGGAAGAGGCCGAGGATCTGGTGCGGACTTTCCGCAGCGCGATCCAGCGTCGCCGCCGCGGGCGAGTGATCCAGCTCGAACTCGAAGCCGATTTCGATCAGGTCGCCGAGCAGGTGCTGCTCGAGCAATTGGGCGTGAGCAACGCGCTGGTGCTCAAGAGCAAGGGGATCATCGGGCTCGATTGCCTCTATGAGATCGTCGATGCGGACCGGCCGGACCTGAAGTTCCTCAGCTATACGCCGCGCTACCCCGAGCGCATTCGCGAACACGATGGCGATTGTTTCGCCGCGATCCGCGAGAAGGATATCGTGATCCACCACCCCTACGAAAGCTTCGAAGTGGTGGTGGACTTCCTGCGCCAGGCGGCGAGCGATCCCGATGTCGTGGCGATCAAGCAGACGCTCTATCGCGCGGGCAACCAGTCTGCGATCATCAACGCGCTGATCGCGGCTGCAGAAGAGGGCAAGTCTGTCACAGCGGTGGTCGAGATCAAGGCACGCTTCGACGAAGAGCAAAATTTGATGTGGGCGGCGAAGCTCGAGCGCGCCGGCGTGCAGGTGATCTATGGCTTCGTCGACTGGAAAACGCACGCCAAGGTGGCGATGGTGGTGCGGCGCGAGGAAGACGGTTTCCGCACCTATTGCCACTTCGGCACCGGCAACTACCACCCGGTCACTGCGCGCATCTATACCGATTTGAGCTTCTTCACCGCAGCTCCGGAATTCGGACGGGATGCGGCCAAGCTGTTCAATTTCGTCAGCGGCTATGTCGAACCGCGCAGCACCGAGGCGCTGGTGATTTCGCCGCTCAACTTACGTGACGAGCTTTGCGCCGCGATTGAACGGGAAATCGCGAATGCCCGAGCCGGTCGGCCTGCGGCGATCTGGATCAAGTGCAACCAGATCACCGACCAGGCCATGATCGACCGGCTCTACGAAGCGAGCCAGGCAGGGGTCGAGATCGATCTGGTCGTCCGTGGCATCTGCTGCCTCAGGCCCGGCGTAGAGGGCCTGAGCGAGAACATAAGGGTCAAATCGATCATCGGCCGCTTCCTCGAACACGGGCGGATCTATGCCTTCGGCAATGGCCATCCGATGCCCAGCGGCGAAGCGAAGGTCTATATTTCCTCGGCCGATCTGATGGAGCGCAATCTCGACCGGCGGGTCGAAGCGATGATCCCGATCCTCAACCACACGGTGCATGACCAGGTGCTGCAACAGGTGCTGCTCGCCAATATGCTCGACACCGAGCAAAGCTGGCTCCTCGCGCCGGACGGCAGCTATGCGCGCATGGTGGCGGAGGACCGGCCGTTCAACTGCCATCACTACTTCATGACCAACCCTTCCCTGTCGGGCCGCGGCGAAGCGCTCGATCCCGATGCCATTCCCAAGCTCGCCATGCGCAAGGGTCGCGCGGCATGACGGCACGCCGGCGGCGGGGGGACCGGGCAGGGAGCTTTTCCGGCAGTGCGGCGGAGCGGGCGATCATCGACATCGGCTCGAATTCGGTGCGCCTCGTCGTCTATGGCGGGACGATGCGCGCACCGATGGTGCTGCTCAACGAAAAGGTAGTCGCGCAACTCGGGCGTGAGATCGCCATTACAGGGCGCATGCCCGAGGATTCGATCGCGCTTGCCATGCGCGGCATCAGGCGCTTCGCGCTGCTGCTCGAAGACCTTGAGGTCGACGATGTCGAGACAGTGGCGACTGCGGCGGTACGTGACGCGGAGAATGGAACCGAATTCCTCGACCTGGTGCGCGCGGCGGGGTTCGAGCCGCGGCTGCTTTCGGGTGAAGAGGAAGCCGGTGTCAGTGCGGACGGCGTGATCGGCGCCTTTCCCGGCGCCAGCGGCGTGGTGGCCGACCTCGGCGGGGGCAGCCTGGAACTGGTGCGGATTGCCGACGGGATGAGCGATACTGCGACTTCGCTGCCGCTCGGGACTTTGCGGCTCGGCGAATATCGCGGTGAAGGAGACGATTCAAAGCCGGGCGCAATGCGCAAGAGATTGGGGGCCGCGATCAAGCGGAGCGGGTGGGGCAGGCCCACCGGCGTGCCGCTCTACCTTGTCGGCGGGACATGGCGCGCGCTGGCGACTTACGCGATGGAAGCGAGCAAATACCCGCTTACCGACCCGCATGCGCTCGACCTGGCTCCGGCAGAAGCCTTGGCCTTTGCGCGTCAACTCTTGCGCGCCGATCCCGAGGCGCTGCGCAACAACCCGCGCGTCACGGCTACTCGCGCTGCGGTTCTTCCCGACGCCGCAGTGCTGCTGCAGGCGCTGCTTCGGCAGATCGCGCCATCGCGCGTCGTATTCTCTTCATGGGGCCTGCGCGAAGGGCTGCTCTATGGCCGGTTGCAGCCGCACCAGAAGGCACAAGATCCGCTGCTTGCAGGGATGGCGCATTTTGCCAACCATCGCGGGGCGCCCCCGCAATTGGCGACCCGCGTTGCCGGATGGACGGTCGAGGCGGTGCCGACCGGTGCCGCCGGGACCGAGCGTGTGCGCCTTGCCGCCACTATGCTCGCGCTGGCCTCTATGCAGATCGAACCGAACCTGCGGATGGATCTAGCGATCGACTGGGCGCTGCAAAAGCGCTGGCTCGCGCTGGATGCCGCGGGCCGCGCGCAGATGGCAGCGACCATTGCGGGAAATGGCAACCAGCTTGATCTGCCGCGCGAACTCAAGCTGCTGGCTCCGCCAGAGGCGCTGGACGAAGCGATTGGCTGGGGGCTCGCGATCCGCCTCGCGCGGCGGGTTGGCGCGCGTTCGCGCAAGTCGCTGCAGGTCAGTCGTTTGCTGCGCGATGAGGAGCGGCTGGTGCTGCGGCTGCAGCATAGCCACCGCGATCTGTACGGCACTCCCGTCGAGAAGGACCTCGCCTTGCTCGCCGGGAGGCTGGGGCTTGAGCCGGCGGTTGAAATCGTGCCTGACGATACGGTTTGGGCACTGCCCGAAGCAGACGTTCTCTTCGAGCCGATCAAATAGAGCGGGTCAGCCTGCGCGGGTCGTGGTGGCGAAGGGCGAGAAGTCGGTCTCTGTGTCATAGAGATCGATCCCTTCGCGCCGCTTGAGTGCACCCACCACCGCATAGGTTACTGGCGTAAGCAAAGCTTCCCATGCGGTCTTGATCAGCCATTGCGATATCACGACCTGCACCAGCGTTTCGGGCGGCCAACCGGCCAGGCCCCAGAAGGCGAGCGGGTAGAAGATCAGGCTGTCGAGCCCTTGCCCTACCACGGTCGAACCGATCGTGCGCATCCAGAGGAAGCGCCCCTTGGTCCAGACCTTCATCCTGGCGAGGACATAGGAATTGGCGAATTCGCCGACCCAGAACGCGGTCATCGACGCCAGCACGATGCGCCAGCTATTGCCGAACACGTTCTCGTAATCGCTCTGGAACGGCCAGCCATCGGCGGGCGGTAGCGCCACCACAACCCAGGCCATGAAGGCCATGAACAAAAGTGCCGCAAAGCCGGTCCAGATCACGCGCCGCGCGCGGGCATAGCCATAGACCTCGGTCAGTACGTCGCCGATGATGTAGCTGATCGGGAAGAACAGCACGCCCGCGCCAAAAATCCATGTTTCGCCGCCGGGCAGCGAGATATAGCTCGGCTTGCTTGCGCCGATCAGGTTCGACAACAGCAGGATCGCAACGAAAGCCGCCATGACCAGGTCGTAATAGCGGAAGCTCGCTGGTGCGCGGCTGGTCGCCTGGATCCCATCGTTCGGGTCGGTATCAAATGCGGCGGCGGGATCTGGTTTTTCCATCGCTGTGGGCTTTAGCTCGATTTGATTGCACCGCAAAGCACGCTAATGCGGGCATCGGCGCGCGCCCGTAGCTCATCTGGATAGAGCGCGAGACTTCTAATCTTGAGGCAGCAGGTTCGAGTCCTGCCGGGCGCGCCAGCCACCAGGCATCCCGCAGGGGTGCATGGCGGCTGATGTGGTCGCGGGCTCGAACAGAGTTCGGAATCGAAGCGCCGCAGGCGCGTAGATGAACGAGCCGCGCAGCGGCGAGGACAGTCCTGCCGGGCGCGCCAGCTATCTCTTCGCCGCTGCGCTAAAATGGCCGGGCGGGGCTATCCCCGCGCGACGCTTTCGAGCGGTTCGCCCGTCACCGGATAGCCCAAATCCTCGCCAATATTGAGCCAGGTTTTGCCGCCAACCTCTTCCATGAAGGGAGTAATCGTGCGTACCGGGATCGCTTCGGCTTGCGCCCGCGCTTCTTCGAAAGTGGCGAATTGCGCCAGCCGCTCAAGATTGCGGCGAGTGGGAAAGATGACCTTGATGTCGCCGCTCTCGGCCGCGTCGAGTGCGCCTTGCGCCGTGGTCCAGAACAGGTGCGTGTTCTCGGACAAATCGGCTTCGATTTCGACTGCACCGGTACCCAGATTGGCAAGGTAGAAGCGCGTGTCATAGACGCGGGGGATGCGCTCGTTCTTGGGGAACCAGCGCGCGAAGGGGGTGAGCTGGGCAAGGTCGAGCGACCATCCGAATTGCTCCAGCACCGGTGCCAGCGCGCCCGTTTCGAGCAGCAGCTCGCGCGCGGCGCGGGCGCGATCGGCATCGATCTGGCCGATGAGCCCGATCGCAAGGCCGGTCTCTTCAAGCGTTTCGCGCACCACGGCGACCTGGTGCGCGGCTTCGTCCGGATCGAGCGAGCCCGCAAATTGCTGGCCCAGCTCGTAATCGGCGGGATCCACCCGCCCGCCGGGAAACACCGCCATGCCGCCCGCGAAGACCATGTTGCGCGAACGGATCGTCATGAGGATTTCGGGATGGCCGCCAGTCGGTCCGTTGCGGAAGATAACGACAGTGGCGGCCGGGATGCCGTCGGGCGATTGCGGGGTCGATTCAGTCATCACGGGTCTTATGCGGGGAGTTGGCGGCGCTTGCCAACCGGCAAATGAGCGAGGTGTCGGGATTCTTGACAAGGTTAGCGAGACCTTGCTGCGCATTAACCATCGTGTTCCGCGGCAATCCTGGCTTCACCGATTCTGGCACGCTTGGTGCAATGAGGAGTTTACCCGAACAGTCTTCGATGAAAGAGGCCGCGCCCCCAGTCTCCTGGCAACGCCTCCCCGAAACAGAAAGCCGCCCCACAGGTACCCCCGGGGCGGTTTTTTTGTGCATGATCCAAAAACTGGCGGGATCGGCGAGCCAATAGCGAGCCGCAAGGGCGACCGCCCGTCCGCAGCGATGCGGCCTTTAGGCCGTATGAGCGAGGAAATCGCGCGCCCGGATGGGCGTGCGAAAATTATGAAGCTTTGGCGACTTGCTGTTCGTCCAGCATTTGTTGGAGTTCGCCCGCTTCGAACATCTCCATCATGATGTCGCTGCCGCCGACGAATTCGCCCTTCACATAAAGCTGCGGGATGGTCGGCCAGTCGGAAAAGGCCTTGATCCCCTGGCGGATCTCCATGTCCTGGAGCACGTCCACGCTTTCATAGGCGATGCCGCAATGATCGAGGATCGCCACCGCCCGGCTCGAAAAGCCGCACTGCGGAAACAGCGGAGTGCCCTTCATGAACAGCACGACATCATTGTCGTTCACGAGGGAAGAGATGCGCGAGTTGACGTCGGTCATGATGCTTGGGACCTGCAGATGGTGGGTTTCGTCAGTCGGAAGTGGGTATGGCGGTGGTGAGTTGCAAGGCATGCAGCACACCACCCATGCGCCCGCTGAGCGCTTCATAGACCATCTTGTGCTGCTGAACCCGGTTCTTGCCCGCAAATTGCGGGGCAATAACCCGGGCCGCCCAATGATCGTTATCGCCGGCGAGGTCGGTCATTTCGACTTCGGCGCCGGGCAGGGCGGCCTTGATCATGGTTTCGATTTCGGCAGCCGACATCGGCATCGGGTCAGGCTCCGCCCATCAGCTGGCGGCGCGCCTCGACCGTCTTTTCCTCAAGCTTGGTGCGGATATCGACTTCGCTGACGTCGCAGCCGGCAGCCGTGAGATCGCCCAACAGTTTGCGTACGACGTCTTCGTCGCCAGCCTCTTCGAAATCGGCCTGCACCACGGCCTTCTTGTAGGCGTCGGTTTCTTCCTCGGTCAGCCCCATCAGCGCTGCGGCCCATTCGCCCACCAGGCGGTTGCGCCGCGCGGCGATCTTGAAGGCGGTTTCCTCGTCGAATGCGAACTTGGCTTCTTCGCCGCGTTCACGATCGTTGAAATTGGTCATCTTGAGATCCTTGTTTTCTGCAAAGTTTCAGCCCTGTGGCTTTGCACGGAAAGCGTCGTGGCACGCTTGGCATGCGGCCTTCGTGCTCGCAAGGGCTGTGTTGAAGGCTTCGCGATTATCGCTGCGTGCTGCATCCGCCAGCGCGGCTGTTGCTGCCTGATAGTCGGCAATCCGGGCTGCGAAAGCCTCCTCGTCCTGCCACACCGCTGGCAGGGCTTCCGTGCCTTCAATGCCAGCCGTCTCCGGCGCAAAGAGAGTTGGAAGCGCCTGAGCGAACCGCGCAAGGCCTTTGGTTGGCAGGGCAGCTTGAGTCCGAGGAGCGTCGGCATTGGCTGCTGCGCTCAACCGCGCGAGTGTGAAGACCGACATTGCCATGCCGCCCTGGCGGGCGGCCACGAGGTCGCCGGGCGAAACGTTGGCCGGTTCGCTTGCTCGCGACTGTGGCGCCATCGCCGCCGCCATCAGCGCGGCGCATGCGCTGCCCAGGAAAACTGCCTTGCCCAGCATCGCCAACTCCCTTCGTTGCAGTCCTCAGTCCATCGTCACCACGAGCTTGCCCACCGCCTGGCGGCTTTCGAGCTTGGCGATCGCTTCGCCGCCGCGTTCGAGCGGGAAAGTCTCCGACACCAGCGGGTCGATCTTGCCGTCCTTCATGAGCTGGAACAGTTCTTCGACCTGCTGCCGGAACTTGACCGGCTCGCGCGCGGTGAACGCACCCCAGAATACGCCTGCGATGTCGCAGCTTTTCAGCAGCGTGAGGTTGAGCGGCATTTTGGCGATCCCTGCCGGGAAGCCGACCACCAGGAATTTGCCTTCCCATGCGATCGACCGCAGTGCCGGTTCGGAATATTGCCCGCCGACGATGTCATAGACGATGTTCGCGCCTTCGGGCCCGCAAGCCGCCTTGAAGGCGTTGGCGAGGTCCTTGGACGCATCCTTGTCCATCTCGCCCTTGGGATAGATCACCACTTCGTCGGCGCCTGCCTGGCGCGCGATCTCGCCCTTTTCCTTGGACGAAACCGCAGCGACGACGCGTGCGCCGAACGCCTTGGCCAGTTCGACCGCCGAAAGGCCGACGCCGCCTGCCGCGCCGAGAACCAGGACCGTGTCGCCGGCCTTGATATGGCCGCGATCCTTGAGCCCGTGGATGGTCGTGCCATAGGTCATCAGCAGGCTCGCCGCTTTTTCGAAGGGCACGCCTTCGGGAACGGGGAACATGCGCCCGGCATTGACCACGACTTTTTCCGCAAGGCCTCCATTGCCGATCCCGGCCATGACCTTGTCGCCGACCTTGTAGCCTTCAACGCCTTCGCCGATCGCTTCGATCACGCCGGCGATCTCGCCGCCCGGCGCAAAGGGGCGCGGAGGCTTGAACTGGTAGAGGTCGCGGATGATCAGCGTATCGGGAAAGTTGATCGCACAGGCCTTCACGTCCACCAGCACTTCGCCCTTGCCGGGGACGGGCGCTTCAACCTCGTCCAGAGTGAGCGTTTCGGGTCCGCCGACTGCGTGCGTTCTCAGGGCCTTCATGCCTGTTTCTCCATTGCCATGTTTTCCGTACCTCTTTCGATCCAGGGCATAGCTTCGCCCCGGCGTTGTTCGAATGCGCCGATCGCCTCGTCGCGCGCCAGCGTCAGGCCGATTTCGTCGAGACCGTTCAGCAGGCAATGCTTGCGGAACGGGTCGATCTCGAAAGTGAAGCGGTCCTGGAACGGCGTCGTCACAGTCTGGCTTTCGAGGTCGATCGTGATCTCATCCGTTTGCGCGACTTCCATCAGCCGATCGACGGCCTCTTGCGGAAGCACCACGGTGAGAATGCCGTTCTTGAAAGCATTGCCTGAGAAGATGTCTGAGAAGCTGGGGGCGATCACCGCTTGTATGCCCAGGTCGCCCAGCGCCCATGCGGCGTGTTCGCGGCTCGACCCGCAGCCGAAATTGTCGCCCGCGATCAGGATCGGCGAGCCCTTGTAGTGCGGGTCGTCGAACACATTGCCTTCCTGCGCGCGCAAGGTTTCGAAGGCGCCGCGGCCCAGCCCTTCGCGGGTGATCGTCTTGAGCCATGCGGCCGGGATGATCACGTCGGTGTCGACGTTCTTCGCCCCGAACGGATAGGCGCGACCTTCGATATTGCGGATCTTGTCCATTACTTCGCAGACTCCGGGAAAGCGGGCAGGCGATCCAAATGGCGTGGATCGTGCTGGATGATCACAGTAGCGTCGAGCGCTTTCGCCATCGCGTTGAACCGTTCGAACGAGGCAAGTGTGTCGGCGCGGCTGGTGTTGAATTCCGGCACGCCGCGGTTCGTGATCTGCTCTTCGAAATGGTAGAGGTCGCCGGTCAGTAGAACATCGCCCTTTTCGGGCAAACGCACCAACAAGCTCGTATGGCCAGGCGTATGGCCCGGCATGGCTTTGATCAGTACGGTGCCGTCGCCAAATACGTCATGGTCGTGCGCAATGGCGGTGACTGCTGCAGGCTCCGCCCCCAGCCAGGGCGCGAAGGGGCGCGGATCGACCAGCTGATTGGGTTTGGCTGTCGCATTGACCACGTCCCAGTCGGCGGCTCCAATCAGCAAGTTTGCCGCAGGAAAGTCTGCCAGCTGGCCGGTATGGTCGAAGTGGTAATGGCTGGCCGCAACATGCGTCACGTCGGCAGGGCTGATTTCCAGCTGCGCCAACTGATCGATGATTGTTCGTTCCAGCGAAACGGTGAACGGGCCATCGCTAAAACTCGTGCCCAAAAGTTGCGATGACAGCCCTGTATCCCAAAGCAGGTATTTGTTTCCATTGCGGATGAGATAGCAGCTGACCGCCAAAGTGCGCGGTTCGCCATCATAGAGGTGCGCATCTGAGAAAGAGGCGGCGTCGCTCAGGTCGATCTTTCCGCAATCGAGCCGCCACATTTCGAGATCGGGAGAGTCTTTCGCCGCCAGCGGCGCTGCGAACAGAACGGCCGCAATTGCTGGTATCATGGCTCTCATTCAACTCTCCCCTGCTTCGATTCCCGGTCAGTCGGTTTCCGGTTGCTCGCCCGAAGGAACGGTCGGCTTGGGCTCGTCCTTCTTTTTGCGCTTGTTGGCGTAGAGCAGCGCCGCAGCAATCGCGGCGGAGCCGATGGCGGCAGCACCGATGGCTGCCTTGGTCTTGGACTTCTTGTTCATGGCTTCTCTATGGTGCCGCCCCGCCGCGGGGGCAAGGGATCATGCGGTGAACTGGCGCACATCGACGAGATGCCCGGCCACTGCCGCTGCGGCTGCCATTGCGGGCGAGACGAGATGCGTGCGCGCACCGGGGCCCTGACGGCCCACGAAGTTGCGGTTGCTGGTCGAAGCGCAGCGTTCGCCCGGCGGCACCTTGTCCGGGTTCATGCCAAGGCAGGCCGAACAGCCGGGCTCGCGCCATTCGAAGCCAGCATCAAGGAAGATCCGGTCTAGCCCTTCCTCTTCCGCCTGCGCCTTCACCAGGCCCGAGCCCGGTACAACGATTGCCCACTTTACGTTCTGAGCCTTGGTACGACCTTGCAGCACGGCGGCGGCGGCGCGCAAATCTTCGATCCGGCTGTTGGTGCAGCTGCCGATGAAAATGTTCTCGACCGCGATGTCCTGCACGCGCTGGCCGGGCGTAAGGCCCATGTAATCGAGGCTCTTCTGCGCCGCGACCTGCTTCGACGGATCGGCAAAGCTTGCCGGATCGGGCACCACGCCGCCGATCGCGACCGTGTCCTCGGGGCTGGTGCCCCAGGTTACGGTCGGCTCGACTTCCCCGGCATCGATCGTGACCGACTTGTCGAAACTGGCGCCTTCGTCGCTGCGCAAGGTTTTCCAATAGGCGAGCGCCGCGTCCCATTCCGCGCCCTTGGGGGCGAGTGGGCGGCCCTTCAGATAGCGGAACACCGTTTCGTCGGGCGCGATCAGCCCGGCACGCGCGCCCGCCTCGATGCTCATGTTGCAGACGGTGAGCCGTTCCTCGACGCTCATCGCTTCGAACACGGGTCCGCGATACTCGATCACATATCCGGTGCCGCCAGCGGCTCCGATCCGCCCGATGATATGCAGGATGAGGTCCTTGGCGGTAACGCCGGGGCCTAGGCTTCCCGTGACCTTGATTTCGAACGTCTTCGATTTCTTCAGTTGCAGCGTCTGCGTCGCCAACACATGCTCGACTTCGCTGGTGCCGATGCCGAATGCCAGTGCGCCGATCCCGCCGTGGCTGGCGGTGTGCGAATCCCCGCAGACGATGGTGGTGCCGGGCAGCGAGAAGCCCTGTTCCGGCCCGACGACATGTACGATCCCCTGCGCAGGCGCGGCGGCATCGATATAGCGGATGCCGAAAGCCGGGGCATTTGCTTCGAGCGCGGCGAGCTGCTGCGCGCTTTCGGGATCGGCGATCGGGATGCGCTTGCCTGCGGCATCGACCCGCGGCGTGGTCGGCAAATTGTGATCGGGCACTGCCAGCGTCAGGTCGGGGCGGCGCACCTTGCGTCCGGCGAGGCGGAGCGCTTCGAAGGCTTGCGGGCTGGTCACTTCATGGACCAGGTGCCGGTCGATATAGATCAGCGAAGTGCCGTCATCTCGAGTCTCGACGACATGCGCGTCCCAGATTTTTTCGTAGAGCGTGCGTGGTTTGCTGGCCATGGCTTCTCGTTCCCTTGCGAGGGGCGATTAGCGACACATAAGCAACACTGGCAAGCCGAATAGGCTCCACGAAATCGATAGTCATGGAAAGGAAAGCTTTGCATGCTTAACTGACACACATGTCAGCAACGCCATTTGCCTTTCCGATCAAAGTCCTGCCCGAAGATATCGACTTCATGGGGCATGTGAACAATGCCCGCTACCTGAATTGGGTGCAGGATGCGGTGCTGGCGCATTGGCGCAAGCTGGCGCCGGCCGAGGAAGTGGCGAGCAAGGCGTGGGTCGCGCTG
Source organism: Altererythrobacter sp. Z27 (assembly GCF_052683155.1). Taxonomy (NCBI): domain Bacteria; kingdom Pseudomonadati; phylum Pseudomonadota; class Alphaproteobacteria; order Sphingomonadales; family Erythrobacteraceae; genus Altererythrobacter; species Altererythrobacter sp. Z27. The sequence goes on from NZ_JBQYMC010000001.1 coordinate 2,412,896, forward strand.
AAGCACGAGATCACCTATCGCAAGCCCGCCTTTCTCGAGGATGATGTGATTGCGCAGACGGTGCTGGAGCATTTCCAGGGCGCGCGCGCATTCTATCTCACTGTGATCCGGCGCGGAGAGGAAGTGCTGGCCGAAGTCAAATCGAGCTGGTGCTGCATCGATGCGCAGACGCTGCGACCGGCGCGGATCGGTGATCACCTGCGCGGGTTCTTTTTCCCCGACGTCTGATCGACTATAGTTCGGCTATGCCCAACTGGTTGATGCCTGCCCTGATCGTTCTTGCCACCGTCGTCGCGATGGAATGGGTCGCATGGTCGAGCCACAAATACATCATGCACGGCTGGGCGTGGGGTTGGCACCGCGACCATCACGAGCCGCATGACAAGGCGCTCGAGAAGAACGACCTCTTCGCGGTAGTCGGTGCAGCGATGAGCATTTCGATGTTCGCGCTCGGATCGCCGATGGTGATGGGCGCCAGCGCATGGTGGCCGGGCACGTGGATCGGGCTCGGCATCCTCTTCTACGGGATCATCTACACGCTGGTGCACGACGGGCTGGTCCACCAGCGCTATTTCCGCTGGGTGCCGAAGCGCGGCTATGCCAAGCGGCTGGTCCAGGCGCACAAGCTCCACCATGCCACCATCGGCAAGGAAGGCGGGGTCAGCTTCGGCTTCGTCTTTGCGCGCGATCCGGCGAGGCTGAAGGCGGAGCTCAAGGCCCAGCGCGAGGCGGGGATCGCCAAGGTTCGCGAGGCCGAGATCGGCTGAATCAGGGCCCGACCGCGCGCCGATATAGGTGCCAGGTTGCATGTCCGAGCACCGGCAGCGCCACGAGCAGCCCCAGGAACAGCGGGATCATCGCGACAAACAGCGCCACTGCGATCCACGCCGCCCAAGCCAGCATGACGAAGGTGTTCGAGCGCACTGTGGCGAGGCTCATGATGATCGCGGTGAGGAAATCGACTTCGCGGTCGACCAGCATCGGCAGGCTGATAACGGTGATCGAATAGAAGGCCAGCGCCATCAGCGCGCCCACCGCGCTCCCTACCACCAGCATCATCATTCCTGCTTGCGTCTGGAACAGCTCGAGCGATTCGGAGCCGATCCCGGATTCCGCAAGGAAGATCGCAAAAATGCCGTGCGCCACCATCAGCCAGAAGCCGAAGGCCACAAACACGATCACCCCCATGCTCAAGATCTGTTCGTCGCCGCGCCCGCGCAATGCTCCCAATACGGCGCGCCAACTCATCGGCAGCCCCGCCTCGCGGCGCCTGCTGACTTCATAAAGCCCGACTGCGACGAATGGCGCGATCAGCGGGAAACCCGCTGCTGCGGGGATCAGCCAGGCGGCCTCGCCCCATGTGAAGAGCGCGTAGCAAACGAAGATGCCTGCCGCGACATAGATGCCCGCGAAAAACAGCCCGAATGCCGGCTGCGCGATAAAGTCGCGCCACCCGGCGGCTAGCGCGGCCCGAAGGTCGGCGAGTTCGAGATTGTTTGCCACGGTCGCGGGTGCGACCGGGGCCTGGCCCGTCATGCCCATGCGAGTTTCTCCCCTACCCTGCATGAATGCGTGAGCGGGAAGGTGCATCAACTTGCCGGAACCATCAAGTCCTTGCGATTCAACGCGCTGGACGGCCGGGCGCTATTCGTTGCGGGTCGCGATCCAGCCGCCCGCGACCACCAGGATCGCGATCGAAATCAAGTACCACGGGTGGCCAAGCGTGGCCCAGGTGAAGACCACGCCCGCCGACATCGCGGTCAGCGCAGCCAGCTTGGCCGGGCGCGCGATCGCGCGGCGTTCCTGCCAGTCCTTTACCTGTGGGCCCCAATAGGGGTGGTCGAGGATCTTCTTCTCCCACGCCGGATTGCTCCGCGCAAAGCAGAACACCGCAACCAGAAGGAAAGGGACGGTGGGCATGATCGGCAGGAACGCGCCCAGCGCCGCCAATCCCACTGCGATGATGCCCCCCGCCGCGTAAAGCGGGCGCATGTCAGCCCTCCCGCCTAGGCATTGGCGAGCCGTGCGGCATGTTCGCGGACCAGCGCGATCATGTTGGGCACGCCCTGTGTGCGGTTGGACGACAGCTGGTTGCGCAAGTCGAAAGGCTCAAGCGCGGCGGTGACGTCCGTCGCGGCGATTTCGCGGGCAGGCCTGTCCTGGACCGCGGCAATCACCAGTGCAACGATCCCCTTGGTGATCGCGGCATTGCTGTCGGCCAGAAAATGCAGGCGGCCTTCGCGCTCGGTGGGATAGACCCATACGCTTGCCGAACAGCCGCGCACCAGCGTGGCATCGGTCTTGAGCGCATCGGGCATGGGATCGAGCGTGCGGCCAAGCTCGATCAGGAGGCGATAGCGTTCGTCGCCTTCAAGAAACTCGTATTCTTCGTAAATGTCGGAGAGGCTGCGCATGCGGGGGCATCTAGGCGCTTTGGCTCACAAATCCACCCCGCTTGCGATCGCTTCAAGCTTCTTGATGCGTTCCTTGAGGTCGGCAATCTCGATCCGGGCAGCGCTATTGCCCACGCCTGCTTCGATTTCGCGCGGATTTGCATCGAGCTCGCGCTGCTTGAGCGCCAGCCAGCCCTGCCATGCCTTGAGCAAGGCGAAGGCGACCACGCACAGGCCCACCAAAGATGCGGCGGCGATGATCAGTGTCGGTTCGAACATTTCCCTCATGTCCTCCTTGAACCTGCGGCCTATTCGGCCTGCCCGCTACGCAGGGCTTCGATTTCGGCGGCAATCCGCCGCGTTTCCTGTGCATCGATCGAATTGCCATCGGTGGCGATCCGCTCGAGTACTTTGATCCGTTCGCGCAAGTCATCGACTTCGCGCTCCAGCTGCTTCTCGCGTGCGCTGGGCAGCAGCGGTTGGTCCTGCTCGTCGCGGCGGAGACGGCGGCTGCCGCCATGGCGGGCGCGCAGGACGCGGGACATCGCCACGATCAGCACGATCAGGACGATTGCCGACCACATGCTCATTGCACCTTTCCTTCGTCACGCAGGCGCTCGATCTCATGGGTCAGCTGGTAGCCGCTGTCGGTCACGATGCGTTCGACATTGGCAAGCCGGTCCTTCATCGAGCCGAGTTCGGCGCGCAGCTGTGCATTTTCCTGGCTGATGAGCCTGACGCGCTCGACCGCATCTTCATTCTTCTGCGGGTAAACCGCCTTGCCCCAGCTGTTCTCAAGCGGGTAGCCGTGCTTCACCCTGATCCAGGTGTTGATGACCCAGGCAAACGACATGGCGACCACGCCAATGCCCATCACTGCGGGAGTGATCACTCCAAAATCCATTATACCTTCTCCCTGTTCCGATCGAGGCCCAGCGGTACGCCTGCATCGGCTTCGTCTACCCGGCGCGTGTCGCGCAACGCTTCGATCTGGGTCGCGATGTCATAGCCGCGGTCGGTGACGATGCGTTCGAGCACCTGCACCCGATCTTCGAGCCGCTGGACCTGGCTGGCATATTGCGCCGCCCGTTCTGCAGTGTTCTGCGCGGTCGTGTCGATCTGCAGCCGGGCGATCTTTTCCTTGTGCTTGGTCCAAACTCCCATGATCGCGACGCTGCAACCCATGAAGATTGCGACGACCGGGATCATGGCTCCTACAACTCCAGCGTCCATTTGCTGTCCCTCCCTTGCAGCGCTTAGCGCAGGCGCTCGATTTCGGCGGTGAGGCGCGGGTTGCTGCTGACGTAATAGGTTTCGACATCGGCCAGCCGACGGTCGACATCGCGGAAGCGGGCGCGGATCTCACGAGCGGTGCGCTGCGGGCTCTGCCGCACGCGCTGCCAGTATTGCTGTTCTTCGCGGTCGACATAGAGATGCGGCGGCTTCTTGCTCAGCACCAGGCCGGCCACGAAATAGGCGGGCAGCAGGATCGGAGCGACCGTGAACAGCAGCAGGAGGAAACCGAGCCGCACCCACAGCGCGTTCACACCAGTATAGTCCGCGATCCCGGCGCACACGCCCATAAGCTTGGCATTGTGCTTGTCGCGATACAGCGTCGTGCGGGGGCTGTTCATTTTGAACTTCCTTTCTTCTCGGCGAGCAGGTTCTCGAGCTCGCGCAGCTGCTGGTTGTCGATTTCGCGGTCATGGCTGAGCCGGGCCGGCTGGAAATCGGGGTTGTCGCTGGCGACCAGGCGTTCGACCGTGTCCATCCGTTCGTCGAGGCGCTTGGCGAGCTGGTACAGCTCTTCCAGCAGCACTTCGTCATCGGCGGTGATGGTCGCGGCGGTTTTCCAGCGGGTAATGTAGTGCAGGATGATCCAGGGAAGTCCGACGAACAGCGTCGTCATGACAATAACAAGATCCATATCCACGGCTCAGTCCTCCTTGTTCGCGCCGTCCTTGCCCAGCGCACGTTTCATTTCTTCGAGTTCTTCATCGATCTTGTCCGAGCCCGCGAGCGCGGCGATCTCGTCGGCCAGCGAAGGCGTGCCCGACTGGTCGGCGATGCTCAGAGCTTCGGCGCGGCCTTCGGCATAGTCGACCCGGCGCTCAAGCTGGTCGAAGCGGGCGAGCGCTTCATCGGTGCGCTCGGTGCTCATCAGCGTGCGCAGCTTGACGCGGTTTTCGGCGCTTTCGAGGCGGGCCGCGATCGCGGTCTGGCGGCTGCGGGCTTCGCGCAGGCGATGCTGCAGCTTCTGGATGTCGTCTTCATAGGCGCGCAGCGCGTCGTCCAGCACGGCGATTTCCTGCTTGAGCTGGTCGGCCATGTCGCCGGCCTTCTTCTTTTCGACCAGCGCGGCACGGGCCAGGTCTTCGCGGTCCTTGCTCAGCGCCAGCTGCGCCTTTTCGCCCCAATCGGCCTGGAGCCGGTCAAGCTTTACGACGTGGCGATGCATTTCCTTCTGGTCTGCGATCGTGCGGGCGGCGCTCGCGCGAACTTCCACCAGCGTCTCCTCCATCTCGAGGATGATCATGCGGATCATCTTGGCCGGGTCGTCGGCCTTGTCGAGCATGTCGTTGAAGTTGGCGGCGATGATATCGCGGGTCCGGCTGAAAATGCCCATGAAGGCTACTCCGTTGAAGAAATTCGTCTCGTCGTTCGAACGCGTGGTCGACTGGGTCGGGGTCGGGCTCTGGCGCAGGCGCTCGATCTCGGCATCGAGCCGCGAACGCCGCTGGGGGCGTTCGGGCGAAAGGTGTTGGGCCGGAGCATTGGCGCCGCGACTGGAATTGGCGCCAGTGGGGTTGCTCGCGGGGGGGACTGAGCGCTCCGGCCCGAACGGGGAATTTTCAGGTGGCTTGGTCATGCCATCTCGACCAGCACGCTCTGGTCGCCAGTGGTGGCGGCGAAAGCGGGCGTTGCATGCATCTGCGTGCTGAGAGCGACGAAAGCGACCATCGCTGCGATGCTCGCCAGCGCAGCCTGTCCCAGCTTGGTCTGGAAGAAGCGGCGATCGTACATGGTTCATAACCTCCCTTGTGGTACCCTCGCGGTACGTCCACCAATGAGCAAAAGGCGTGCCAAACCAATAAAAAGACTCAAAAACAGATAGTTGTGAGTTCCCCCAAAAAGTCGCATTGGTTTTGATTGCCAATGATTGGGAAATTTCACTATAGGTTGGCGCATGGAGCGCGAAAACCAGTTCATCGGCCAGTCCAGCGCCTTCTTCGACGCGGTCGAACGCGCCAGCCGTGCCGCGCCGATGAGCCGCCCCGTGCTGGTCATCGGCGAGCGCGGGACCGGCAAGGAACTCATCGCCGAACGCCTCCATCGCCTGTCGACAAGGTGGGATGAACCGCTGGTCATCATGAACTGCGCTGCGCTGCCCGAAACGCTGATCGAAGCCGAGCTTTTCGGGCATGAAGCAGGGGCTTTCACTGGCGCTACCAGAGCGCGCGCGGGAAGGTTCGAGGAAGCCGACAAAGGCACGCTATTCCTCGACGAACTGGGCACGCTGTCGATGGCGGCGCAGGAGCGGCTCCTGCGCGCGGTCGAATATGGCGAAGTGACGCGCATCGGCTCGTCGCGCCCGATCAGGGTCGACGTGCGGATCGTCGCTGCGACCAATGACGATTTGCCTGCGCTGGCAGAACGCGGCGAATTCCGCGCCGACCTGCTCGACCGGCTCAGCTTCGAAGTGATCACTCTGCCGCCTTTGCGCGTGCGCGACGGCGACGTACCGGTGCTCGCCGACTATTTCGGGCGGCGTATGGCGGCCGAGCTCGAATGGCATGCCTGGCCCGGTTTCGCGCCACATGTGCATCGCCAGCTCGACGAATACCAGTGGCCGGGCAATGTGCGCGAATTGCGCAATGTGATCGAGCGCGCGGTCTATCGCTGGGACGACCCATCCGAACCGATCGCGCATGTCCAGTTCGATCCGTTTGATTCCCCGTGGAAGCCGTTCACACCCAGCCATCGCAAGTCGGATGCAGGGGCAGTTCCACCAAGTCCTGCGAGTTCAAATGGATCGGGCGGGGTCGCTGCGGCAGCCCCGACCGAGCTTGACGCGGTCGACGATCTGCGTGCTGCGGTCGATGCGCATGAGCGCGCGATCCTGGAGCATGCGCTGGGCAAGCATCGCTGGAACCAGCGCCAGACAGCAAAAGCATTGGGCCTCAGCTATGACCAGTTGCGCCACGCCATCAAGAAGCATGGCCTGATGCAGGAAACCGACGACACTTCCGGCTGACACACGCCTCCACCGATAGTCAGCGCGGCCGCCTTTCGAAATTAGGCATGTTTGTCGATCACATCGCTAAGCCAGTTTCCTTCGCCTGAAATTACCGCTGCCCCGGGCAATCAACCCGGAACAGTTTCGGGAAGGGAACGGGATGATGTCACACTCTTTCACTAGCAAGGCGGCAATTGTGGCTTGCTGCTCGGCTGCTGCGATTGCCGGCGCACCGCTGTTCGCCAATCATTCATGGGGCAGCTATGCGTGGAGCTTCGACGGGGTGAACCCGGTCAGCGCACCGGTGGTCAACAACACTGACTCGGGCTGGAGCGGCTATGTCGAGACTGCTGTGGCCGACTGGAACGCGTCGCCAATGATCGAGGCTCCGCTCGAATATGGCAACAATTCCTCGTGCAGTTTCATCACCGGCACGATCCAGGTCTGCAACGGGAATTATGGCAGCAATGGCTGGCTGGGGCTCGCCAGTATCGCCATTTCCGGCGGCAAGATCGTGGCCGGCACCACCAAGCTCAATGATTACTACTTCGACCAGGATCGCTACAACACATACAGCTGGCGGCAGCTCGTGACCTGCCAGGAGATCGGCCATGATTACGGCCTGGCGCACCAGAACGAGAACTTCTCTACCGATGCAACCACGAGCTGCATGGAATATACCAGCAAGCCACAGGACAATGAGCATCCGGACTTCCATGACTATGACCAATTGCTGCTGATCTATCCTGCAGGGGGCGGTTCGGGCGGCGATAGCGGCGGCACGGGCGGTGGCGGCAAAGGCAAGGGAGGCGGCAACGGCGGCGGGGGCAAGGGCAAGAACCGCGTCGTCTTGCCCGCAGTAGGCAATACGCCTTCGACCTGGGGGCGCCCGACCGAATTCCTTCCCAACGGCCGCCCACATGTGTTCGAGCGCGAAGCCAGCGGAATCAAATTCGTCGCGCACGTAACCTGGACGCCGGAAGAGGCGGGCGATCACGAGCATGACCTTTTTGACCTGCCTTGACTGATCGGGGCGCGCCGCATTTTGCCCTGAGCGGGAGATTATAGTATGACCTCTCTGGGGATAGAGGGCGGCGCATGCCCTGCACAATGCGGGCGAACAGGCGGCGATCTCTTCGGCAAGGAAGGGAGTGATCCGATGAAAACCAGGGTGAAGCTGGGGATGGTGGCGACTGTGTCGGCAATCGCCATGCTAGCGACCGTTGCGGATGCGCGGCATCAATGGCGCAAATATGAATGGGCCTATGATGGCACTGAAATAGATGCTCCGGTCATCGACAATACAAGCGGCGGCGGTTGGTCCACGCGTGTGGGCCAAGCCGTCAACGATTGGAACAAGTCCAGCCGGATCAAGGCCGGGGTTCCTGTGCCGAAGGGCACCAATACCAACTGCAATTTTGTCCTTGGCCAGATCCATGTCTGCAATGCAGACTATGGATCCACCGGTTGGTTGGGCATCGCCAGCATTTCGATCAATGGAAACGAGATCATCGCGGGCTACACCAAGCTGAATGATTACTATTTCAATCAGCCAAATTACAACACCGAAGACTGGAAACAGCTCGTTACCTGCCAGGAAATCGGCCATGATTATGGCCTGGCGCACCAGAACGAGAATTTCATGACCGACGCCACGACGTCGTGCATGGAATATACCAGTTGGCCTGCGGGCAATACGACCCCCGATCAGCACGACTACGATCAGCTTGAGGCGATGTACGCAGTCAGCGATGGCACGACAGGCGGCGGCGGTAAGGGCGGCAGGCCCGGCGGCAAACCGGCCAAACTCCCGTCGGTCGGAAACACGCCTGATAGCTGGGGCAACCCGATCGAGTTCCTGCCGAATGGCAAGCCGCATGTGTATGAGCGCCAGTTCAAAGGCTACCGCGTCATTACGCATGTGACCTGGACGATAGAGGCGGCGGCCGAGCAAGGCGACCACTACGATCCGGGCCCTCGCCAACACAGCGGGGATCGCCACTTCGATTTCTAACTGCTCAGGCGGCAAACTTAAGCACGAAGGGCTCGGCACAATTGCCGGGCCCTTTGCTTTGGTGCTTGCGTTTTCCCCTTCGCGCTCCTATCTGGCCGTCATCCCGACATTGTCAAACAAGGTTTGGATGCTGGCGCCGCGAGGGGCCGGCACGAAACGCCTTTGCAGTCAATGTCATGCAGGAATGGAGACCACGTGGCGGATATCGCGCGCCTGACCGAGATTATCGAGCCCGAAGCGAAAGCTCTCGGCTTCGATCTCGTTCGCGTGAAGATGATGCCGTCGGAGGCCGGTGACGGTGGCATGGCGCTGCAGATCATGGCCGAGGATCCCGCGACCGGCCAGCTGATCATCGATCAATGCGCTGCGCTGTCGCGCCGCGTGTCGGACGTGATCGACGCTGCGGAAGAAAGCGGCGAAGTGCTGATCGAAGGGGCCTATCACCTCGAAGTCAGCTCGCCGGGGATCGACCGCCCGCTGACCCGCCCTAAGGACTTTGCCAATTGGGCCGGGCACGAAGCCAAGCTTAGCATGGACAAGGCCTGGGACGGCCAGCGTAGCCTGCGGGGCATCCTGCGTGGTATAGAGGGCGAAGCCGTCACTCTCGAAGACCGCAAGGCAGGCGCAATTTCCGTGCCGCTCGGCATGATACATTCGGCAAAGCTGGTCTTGACCGACGAGCTGATTGCCGCCACCCGCCCGCTCGACACGAGCGGTGCTGAAGACATCGTTGAAGAAGAAGAGGCTGAAGACTGATGGCCACTGCAATTTCCGCCAACAAGGCCGAGCTGCTCGCGATTGCGAACTCGGTCGCTTCGGAAAAGATGATCGACAAGTCGATCGTGATCGAAGCGATGGAAGAAGCGATCCAGAAAGCTGCGCGTGCGCGCTATGGTGCAGAGAACGACATTCGCGCCAAGCTCGACCCGCAGACCGGCGACCTGCGCCTGTGGCGCGTCGTCGAAGTGGTCGAGGAAGTGGACGACTACTTCAAGCAGGTCGACCTGAAGCAGGCGCAGAAGCTCGACAAGGACGCCAAGGTCGGTGACTTCATCGTCGACCCGCTGCCCCCGGTCGACCTTGGCCGTATCGACGCGCAGAGCGCAAAGCAGGTGATCTTCCAGAAGGTCCGCGATGCCGAGCGCGAGCGCCAGTACGAAGAGTTCAAGGACCGCGCGGGCGAAATCATCACCGGCGTGATTAAGTCGGTCGAATTCGGCCATGTGATCGTCAACCTCGGCCGCGCCGAGGGCGTGATCCGCCGCGACCAGCAGATCCCGCGCGAAGCGGCCCGCGTCGGCGAGCGCGTGCGCGCGCTGATCACCAAGGTCGAGCGCAACAATCGCGGCCAGCAGATTTTCCTCAGCCGCGCACACCCTGACTTCATGAAGAAGCTGTTCGCGCAGGAAGTGCCCGAAATCTACGACGGCATCATCGAGATCAAGGCCGCCGCCCGCGATCCGGGCAGCCGCGCCAAGATCGGCGTGATCAGCCACGACAGCTCGATCGACCCGGTCGGCGCCTGCGTCGGCATGAAGGGCAGCCGCGTACAGGCGGTGGTGCAGGAGCTGCAGGGCGAAAAGATCGACATCATCCCCTGGAGCCAGGACACCGCTACCTTCGTCGTCAACGCGCTGCAGCCGGCCACGGTCAGCCGCGTCGTGCTCGACGAGGAAGACGGCCGCATCGAAGTCGTCGTGCCCGATGACCAGCTGAGCCTGGCAATCGGACGCCGCGGCCAGAACGTGCGCCTCGCCAGCCAGCTCACCGGTCACCAGATCGATATCATGACCGAGGAAGAGGCGAGCGAGAAGCGGCAGAAGGAATTCGCCGAGCGCTCGAAGATGTTCGAGGAAGAACTCGACGTCGATGAAACCCTCTCGCAGCTGCTGGTGGCCGAGGGCTTCGCCGAACTCGAGGAAGTCGCCTATGTCGAACTCGAGGAACTGGCTTCGATCGAAGGCTTCGACGAGGACCTGGCCGAAGAACTCCAGAACCGCGCCAAGGAAGCGCTCGAGCGCCACGAGGAAACCGCGCGCGCCGAACGCCGCGAGCTGGGCGTCGAAGACGATCTGGCCGATATGCCGCACCTCACCGAAGGCATGCTGGTGACGCTCGGCAAGGCCGGCATCAAGACGCTCGACGATCTGGCCGATCTCTCGACCGACGAACTGATCGCGAAGAGGCGCGAAGCGCCCCGCCGTCGCGGCAATGCCGATGGCCCGCCGATGCGGCGCCCCTCGGTGCGCGAGCAGGACAAGGGCGGCGTGCTGGGCGAATACGGCCTGACCGAAGAGCAGGGCAACGAGATCATCATGGCTGCCCGCGCGCACTGGTTCGAAGACGAAGAGGAAGCGGCGCCCGCTGCGACCCAAGAGGCACCAACCCAGGAGGCCGCCGATGCGGACTCCGAACAATGAGCGCCTGACGCCCGACATCGTTGGCGCGCCCAAGGCACGGAACGCTTCCGAGCCTGCGAAGTCCTGCGCCGAGCGCCGCTGCATCCTTTCAGGTGAGCACGGCGCGCGCGACGCGCTGCTGCGCCTTGCGATTTCGCCTGCGGATAGCGCGGGTGTGTGCCACGTGCTGCCCGATCCGAATGCCAAAGCGCCCGGACGCGGTGCATGGATTGGCGTTTCACGGGCCGAACTCGAGACGGCGCTGGCAAAGGGGCGCTTGAAACGCGCGCTGGCACGCGCCTTCAAGGGCGCAAAGCTGGAAATTCCGGCCGACCTGCCTGAACTGGTGGCACGCGCATTGACCCATGCGCTGACCCAGCGGCTGGGGCTCGAACTGCGCGCCGGGCACGTGGTGCTCGGCGGCGAGCGCATTGCCGAGCAGGCACGACAGGGGCGGCTCGCGCTGCTGCTCCATGCAGCCGACGCCAGCGAAGACGGGCGCAAGAAACTCGACCAGGCATGGCGCGTGGGGCGCGATGCCGAAGGCTCCGGTGAACGTGGCATTGTCTTGCCACTGGACCGGGCGGCTTTGTCTGTGGCATTGGGCCGCGACAATGTCGTCCACCTGGCGCTGAACAACGGCGCTGCGGCAGGGCGGGTCCAGGGGGCCCTGGCACGCCTGCTGCATTATATGGGGGGCAATTCGCCCGCCTTGGAAGATGGCGATCCGGCTTTTTCAGGTCGCCAGGACGAACAATTGAACGCGTGAAGGACGTACGAGCTAGATGAGCGACGAAGACAACAAACCTGCCCGTAAACCGCTTGGCCTGAAGCGGTCGGTCGATGCTGGCGAGGTCAAGCAGACCTTCAGCCACGGCCGCACCAACAAGGTTGTGGTTGAGGTGAAGCAGCGTCGCCGCCTGGTCGGCAAGCCCGGCGATGTTGCGCCTCCGCCGCCGCCGCCCCCGCCGCCGCCCCCGCCGCCGGTGGCCGCAGCTCCCAAGCCTGCGCCCAAGAAGGCCGTCTCGGCTTCGGAAACTCCGCAGGAGCGCGTCGCACGCCTTCAGCGCGAGGCCGAGGAAGAGCGCCTGCGCCTGACGGAAGAAAACCGCAAGCGCGAGGAAGAGGAAGCTCGCCGTTCCGCCGAGGACGAAAAGCGCCGTGCGGAAGAGAACCGCAAGGCCGAGGAAGAGGCTGCCAAGCGCCGCGTCGAGCAAGCCGAAGCGGCTGTCGAGGAAGCGCCCGAGCCTGCCGAAGCTGGCGACGAATCCACGCCCACGCCTGCGCCGCGCAAGTTCACTCCGGTCGAACGGCCCGAGGCGAAGCGCCCTGAAAAGGTCGAGGTCAAGAAGAAGAAGGACGACAAGCCCGCGCGCCACGAACGCGGCGATCGCGGCGCCGACAAGCGCCGTTCGGGCAAGCTGACCGTTACTCGCGCTCTCAACGATGACGAGGGCCGCCGCGCCCGCTCGCTCGCCGCGCTCAAGCGCGCCCGCGAGAAGGAACGTCGCTTGCATGGCGGGCCTTCCGCGCCGCGCGAAAAGCAGGTGCGCGACGTGGTCGTGCCTGAAGCGATCACGGTGCAGGAACTCGCCAACCGCATGGCCGAGAAGGGCGCCGACCTGGTGAAGGCGCTGTTCAACATGGGCATGATGGTCACCGTCAACCAGACGATCGACCAGGATACGGCCGAACTGCTGGTCGAGGAATTCGGCCACAACATCACCCGCGTTTCGGAAAGCGATGTCGATATCGACACGTCGGTCGACGTCGATGCGGATGCAACGCTGAAGCCGCGTCCACCGGTCGTGACGATCATGGGCCATGTCGATCACGGCAAGACCAGCCTGCTCGATGCGCTGCGCGGCACCGATGTTGTCAAGGGCGAAGCCGGCGGCATCACCCAGCATATCGGTGCGTACCAGATCACCACCAAAGGCAAGGACAAGGTCACTTTCCTCGACACGCCCGGCCACGCTGCATTCACCGAAATGCGCGCGCGCGGTGCCAATGTCACCGACATCGTGGTGCTGGTGGTGGCAGGCGACGATGCGATCATGCCGCAGACGATCGAGGCCATCAATCACACCAAGGCTGCTGGCGTGCCGATGATCGTGGCGATCACCAAGGCCGACAAGCCGGAGTACAACGCCCAGAAGGTGCGCGAACGCCTGCTCGAACATGAAGTGATCGTGGAAGAGATGTCGGGCGACGTGCAGGATGTCGAGGTTTCGGCCAAGACCGGCGCGGGCCTCGACGATCTGATCGAGAAGATCCTGCTCCAGGCCGAACTGCTCGAACTCAAGGCGAACCCCGATCGCGATGCCGAAGGCACGGTGATTGAAGCCCAGCTCGACAAGGGCCGCGGCCCGGTTGCCACCGTGCTCGTCACTCGCGGCACGCTCAAGCGTGGCGATACCTTCGTGGTTGGCACCGAAAGCGGCCGCGTGCGCGCGCTGATCGATGACAAGGGCAAGCAGGTGAAGGAAGCCGGTCCGGCAGTTCCGGTCGAGGTCCTCGGCCTTGGCGGCGTGCCGATGGCAGGCGACCAGCTGACCGTTGTCGAGAACGAGCAACGTGCCCGCGAGGTCGCTGCGTTCCGCCAGCAAAAGGCGACCGAGAAGCGTACTACGCTTGCCCCGACCAATTTCGACACGATGTTCTCGAACCTCAAGAGCGACGTGATCGAATTCCCGGTGGTGGTGAAGGCCGACGTGCAAGGCTCGGTCGAAGCGATCGTCAACGCGCTGCACAACCTCTCGAACGACGAGATCAAGGTGCGCGTGCTGCATGCAGGCGTCGGCGCGATCACCGAAAGCGACGTTACGCTGGCATCGGCATCGAATGCGCCGATCATCGGCTTCAACGTGCGCCCCAATCCCAAGGCGCGCCAGCTGGTCGAACGCGAGAAGGTGCGGATGATGTATTACGATGTCATCTACCACCTGACCGAAGAGATCGCGAAGGAAATGGCGGGGGAACTCGGTCCGGAGCGGATCGAAACGGTCGTGGGTCGTGCCGAAGTCAAGCAGGTGTTCCCTGCAGGCAAGAAGGACAAGGCCGCCGGCCTGCTGGTGCTCGATGGGGTTATCCGCAAGGGGCTGCACGCACGCCTCACCCGCGAAGACGTCATCGTGTCGAAGACCACGATTGCGTCGCTGCGGCGCTTCAAGGACGACGTGGACGAAGTCCGCGCCGGCCTCGAATGCGGTGTGGTGCTGCAGGATACCAACGACATCAAGGCGGGCGACCACCTCGAAGTGTTCGAAGTCGAGGAGCGTGAACGGACGCTGTGACCGACGCCGCCCACGCCCCAAAGCATGCACTTGGCGCCCTCCATGCGGAACTGCTGGGCGTCGAGTTCGACAACTTCGATCGGGAGCGCGAGGAGATAACCTTGCGCTTCCGCGCGCCCGACAGCTTCATCACTCCGCGCGGCAGCGTGCAGGGCGGGTTGATCGCTGGGTTTCTCGACGAAGTGATGGGCTGGGCGCATGTCTGGGCGACCGATCATGCCGAGGCTCCGCTCAATCTCGACATTAACATGACCATTCTCAAGCCGGTCCTCGCCGGCGCGCTGGTGGGCAAGGGCAGGGTGATCCGGCGCGGGCGGCGCGCGATCTTCCTCGAAGGCGAGTTGTTCGACCCGGCCGGTAATTTGCTGGCCCGCGCGACCAGCACCGCCATCCCTACTCCGCGACCGGGGAGCTAGGCCATGGCGCGCCAGCAATTCACGCCTGAACAACACTCGGTCCGTGTGCTCAAAGTGGGCGAGCGGGTGCGGCACATCCTGTCGGAATTGCTCGCGCGGCAGGAAGTGCATGACGAGCGCGTTTCGGCTGCCAATATCGCGGTCACCGAAGTGCGCATGACGCCGGACCTGAGGAACGCGACCGCCTATGTGAAATCGCTCCTTGGCAAGGATGAAAGCGAGATCGTCACGGCGCTGCGGCAGAACACCGCCTATCTCCAGCGCGAGGTGGCGAAGCGGCTGGGGCTCAAATTTGCGCCCAAGCTCAAGTTCCGCACCGATGAGAGCTTCGACGAGGCCGACCGGATCGAGCGCTTGCTGCGCGATCCCAAAGTCGCGCGCGACCTTTCCGATCACGGCGAGGACTAAGCCGCGTCAGGCCTGGGGTACAAGGCGTGCCTTGAGCTGTATATTGACCCACTTGCCCACGATCAGGCGATAGGACTTCATTCCGTACTCGTAGCGGTTGATCTTCGTCTCCCCGGTCAATGTGATCGCTTCCCCGGGAAGCGCCTGCATCGGCGGACGGTCGAACGTGACCTGCAGCGTGACGGGCTGAGTCACACCGCGCGCAGTCAGTTCGCCCCTCACGCTTCCGCTCGTGGGCGAAGTGAATGAAATCTCGCGGCCAATGAAACGCACCGCCGGATATTTCTCGACCCAGAAGAACTTCTCCCCCCTTAGCCTGCTGAGCGTAAGCTTGTCGGGTGCCGTCAGCGCGCGCGCGTCGATCGCCACGTCGAGCGAAATGTCCTTCGGATGCGCTTGGTCGAGCCGGATCGAGCCGGAAACGGCCGGAAAGCCGGCGCTGCGGCTGCCGATGCCGAAAAACGGCACTTTGGCGGAAAGGCTGCTGGCTGCGCCATCGACCGCATAAAGCAGCCCTCCCGGCGTCGCAGCGCCGAGCATCAGAGCGGCGATCAGAGCCAGCGCGGAGCGGGCCAGTTTCATGCGTGCCGATATACGCCTTGCACAGCCCGTCGCGCAATCGGCTTGCGGCAAATGGCGCGGGGCCTGGGGCGGTAAGCGGCTGGACCGTGTGACCTCTATCGCGAGGATTGACGAAGCGACCCTTCGCGCTCGATAGTCGCGCGAATTGGAAGGGGGCCTGAATGAATTTTGAGCGCATCCGATACGAACAGCCGGCGCCCGGCGTAGCGCGGATCATGCTGGCACGGGCCGACAAGGCAAACGCCCAGGACAAAGCGATGCTCTACGAAATCGATGCGGCGCTTTCGAAAGCCGCGCGCGATGACGCGATCCGCTGCATCGTGATCGGGGCCGATGGAAAGAACTTCTCATCGGGCCACGATTTGAAGGACGAAAGCTCGCTCGCCGAATTTCCGACGGTGACGCAATGGGCGCAATTCGACGATCCGGGGCAGGCGGGCCAGATGAACGCCGAGCATGAGATGTACTTCGGGCTGTGCATGCGCTGGCGGAACTTGCCCAAGCCCACGATCGTGCAGGTGCATGGCCGGTGCATGGCAGGTGGCCTGATGCTCGTTTGGCCGTTCGATATCGTTATCGCCGCTGACGATGCCGTGTTCTCTGATCCGACGGTCGGTTTTGGCGTGAACGGCGTCGAATATTTCGCGCATGTGTGGGAACTGGGCCATCGCAAGGCCAGGGAACTGCTGTTTACCGGCGGCGACCTGAGTGCCGAAGCCGCGTGTGGGCTGGGCATGGTCAATCACGTCGTGCCAAAGCAAGACCTCGAGACTTTCACGCTGGCGATGGCGGAACGCATCGCCAAACGCCCGATGATGGGTCTGCGGCTGGCGAAGCTCGCATGCAACCAAAGCCTCGACGCCCAGGGTTATTCCGTTGCGCTAAGTGCGGCGATGGGCTGGCAACAGCTGGGGCATGCCAATGCCCGCCTCCTGCATGGATCGCCAGTCGATCCGGCAGGGGCGGGGCTTATCAGGGATGACCTCAGCGGCGAGAGCTAGCTGGTAGCTGCCGCACTCGCCGCTTCGGCACCCACTGGCAGCGGCGCAAAGACCTGCGCACCCGGCCCCAGCGGCAGGTCCAGCACGACCCAGCCGATCGTGAGCGCAACGCCGACGACCAGCAGCCCCGCCGAATAGGGCAGCATGGTCGCGGCCAGGCTGCCGAGCCCGAAGTCCTTTTGCCAGCGCTGGCAGAAGATCAGGATCAGCGGGAAATAGACCATCAACGGTGTGATGATGTTGGTCGCCCCGTCGCCGACGCGATAGGCGGCTGTCGACATCTCGGGAGTGATCCCCAACAACATCAACATCGGTACCATCACCGGTGCGAGCAACGCCCATTTGGCGCTGGCCGAACCCACGAACAGGTTGAGCAAGCCCGTCAGGACGATGATGCCCGCGAGCAGCGCCCAGGCCGGCAGGCCGGACGAACGCAGCGCATCGGCGCCCTCGACCGCCATGATCAAGCCAAGGTTCGACCAGGTGAACATCGCCACGAAATGCGCCGCGGCAAAGGCCAGCACGAGGTAATAGGCCAGGTCTTCCATCGAGCCTGACATCATCTTCACAAGGTCGCGATGGTTGCCGATCGTTCCGGCCGCGCGGCCATAGGCCCATGCGGCGAGCAGGAAGAGCAGGAAGAAGCCGCCCACCAGGCTCTGGTAGAGCGGGGTCAATTGTGCCTCTGGTGTGGCATCCTCATTGATCAGCGGCGTGCCCGGGCCGAAGGTGAAGACCAGCCACAGGGCGACAACCGCCAGCACGGCCAGGCCCGCATCGCGCAAGCCGCGGCGCTCCCCGTCTGTCAGCGGGCGATCGCTCGGCTCTTCATCGGCGGGGCGACCTGCCTTAGCCGGATCCCATGTTCCCAAGCGCGGCTCGATGATCTTGTCGGTGACATACCAGATCACAGGCAGGAAGATCACGAACATGGCCGCGATGAAGTACCAATTGCCAGCGATATTGGCGGTGAAGTCACCAAACACCGTTTCGACTGCCGCCTCGGTAATCCCGAACAACAGCGCGTCGAGTTGGCCAGGCAGCAAATTGGCCGAGAATCCGCCCGAAACACCGGCAAATGCCGCGGCAATGCCTGCTATAGGATGGCGGCCTGCAGCGTGGAAGATGATGCCTGCAAGCGGAATCAACACGACATAGGCCGCATCCGCAGCAAGGTTGCCCATCATCCCTACAGCAACGATGATCGGGGTGAGCAGTGCCTTGGGCGCGTCGCGCACACCTGCGCGCATCGCGGTGCCGAAAAGGCCGGCGCGTTCGGCCACGCCGGCACCCAGCATCACCACCAGCACATAGCCCAGCGGGTGGAAATGGGTGAAAGTCTTGGGCATTTCGACCCAGAGTTTCTGGATGTTGTCTGCCGCCAGAAGGCTCTTGGCGGCGATTACTTGGCCCGCCCCCGTGTCGGGATCGATCTCGGTCGGGTGCGCGGCGGACCAGCCCAGCAGCGACGCGACGATCGAGATGACGACCAGGCCGCCTATCAGCCAGAAAAACAGGAATACCGGATCGGGCAGCCTGTTGCCGGTGCGCTCGATCCAACCCAAGATGCCGCGCTGTTGCGCAGTCGCCGATTCCCCCATGAAACTCCCCTAAATCGATCCGGTATTCGAACAGGCTCCGGATTGCCGGTGTTTGTGTTCTGCCCTGTGAATGGAAAAGCCGTCAACGCTGGTCTGGTTCCCGCGGCTCGCCTATCACCGGCGAATGGCCAAGCTTTATTTCTATTATGCCAGCATGAACGCGGGGAAAAGCACGACCTTGCTCCAGGCTGCCTTCAACTATGGCGAGCGCGGAATGCGGGTCTCGCTCTGGACCGCTGCGCTTGACGATCGCCCGGGATTCGGCGCGATCAGCAGCCGGATCGGGCTCGCCAGCGATGCCCACCGCTTCTCGCCCGAGACCGACATTCTCGAATGCGTGCTGCAGGAACACGCCGAAGGGAGGGTCGACTGCGTGCTGATCGACGAAGCGCAATTCCTTACCGATGAGCAGGTCTGGCAATGCGCCCGGCTGGCCGATGAAACCGGCACGCCGGTGGTCTGCTATGGCCTGCGCACCGATTTCCAGGGCAAGCTGTTCCCAGGATCTGCGGCCTTGCTGGGGATCGCGGACTCGCTCGTCGAGCTGAAGGGCATCTGCCATTGCGGCCGCAAGGCGACGATGAACATGCGCGTCGATGAAAGCGGCAAGGCGGTGAAGCATGGCGCGCAGACCGAGATTGGCGGCAATGACCGCTATGTTGCGCTGTGCCGCAAGCATTTCAGCGAGGCTCTGGCGGGCTGACCCGCCGCACCCTATCTACAGGCGATGACAGAGACGTTCACACTCGCGCTGGTGCTCATCCCATCGCTGGTTATCGCTATCGTGTTCCACGAAGTCGCGCATGGCTATGCCGCATTGCTGCTCGGCGACACCACTGCGCGCGACCAGCGGCGGCTGACCTTGAACCCGATCCGCCATGTCGATCCCGTAGGCACGCTGCTGGTTCCGGGCAGCCTCGCGCTGATGGGTGCGCCGGTCTTCGGATGGGCGAAGCCTGTGCCGGTACGGCAGGACCGGCTCGACAACCCGCGCTACGGGATGATGGCCGTGGCGGCGGCGGGGCCGGGCACCAATTTCGTGCTGGCTGCGCTGGGTGCGATCGCGCTGGGACTTCTGGCGCCCACACTTGCCCCTGCGCTGGGTGAACATCCGCCGCTGCTGGCGCAGGGCTTGTTCTATTTCATCCTGATCAACGTCTTCCTCGGCATGTTCAACCTGCTGCCGATCCCGCCGTTTGACGGGTCGCACATCGTCGAAGGCCTGCTCCCGCGTCGATACGTCCACCTCTACGCGCGCCTGCGGCCGTATGGCATGCTGCTGTTCGTGGGGCTGGTCGCGGTGACGTGGTTCGCGCCGCAGTGGGGCGTACTGGAAAACACGATCGGCCCGCCGGTAAACTGGGCGCTTGAGAAATATTTGCACCTCGCCAGCGCCGTCTCGGGCAAGTGATGCCGCACGGCTGGCTGATTCTCGACAAGCCCCGCGGGCTTGGTTCGACACAGGCAGTCGGCATGGTCAAGCGCGTGCTGCGCCAAGGTGGGCACGGCAAGGCCAAGGTTGGCCATGGCGGCACGCTCGATCCGCTGGCCGAAGGCGTGCTGCCGATTGCGCTGGGCGAAGCGACCAAGCTGGCCGGGCGGATGCTCGATGCGAGCAAGATCTACGATTTCACGATTCGCTTTGGCGAGGAGACCGACACGCTCGATACCGAGGGTCAGGTTGTGGCGACCAGCGATGTGATGCCATCGCGGGCCGAGGCCGAAGCCATCCTGCCGCGCTTCACCGGCCCGATCGAGCAGGCCCCGCCTGCCTATTCCGCGATCAAGGTTGAGGGCAAGCGCGCCTATGACTTGGCGCGGGCGGGCGAAGAAGTGGAAATGAAGACCCGCGCTGTAACGATCCATTCGCTCGAACTGGTCGAGGCTGGCGCAAGCTCGGTTACCCTGCGCGCTCATGTCTCGAAAGGCACCTATATCCGCTCGCTGGCGCGCGATATTGCGCATGCGCTTGGAACGGTCGGTCACGTCACCTATCTCAGGCGAACCAAGGCCGGTCCGTTCCTTGAGGAATCGGCGATTTCGCTGGACAAGCTGGAGGAAATCGCTAAGGGCGCGAGCCTTCAAGACCTCCTCCTGCCGCTCGAGGCGGGGCTGGACGACATCCCGGCCTTGCAACTCGATTCCGTTAGCGCGCAGGCGGTCCGCCAGGGCCGGGTGCTAACGGAGATGCCCCAAAGCGACGGGCTCTATCTGGCAAGGCTGGGCGATGTACCGGTGGCGCTGATGGAACTCACCGCTGGCACGGCCAAGGTCGTCAGGGGTTTCAACCTGCCAGATGTCGCTGAGTAAGAGAGAACAGACATGTCGGTTACCGCCGAAAAGAAGCAAGAGATCATCAAGGACAACGCCCGCGACAACAAGGACACGGGCAGCCCCGAAGTGCAGGTCGCGATCCTCACCGAGCGCATCCGCAACCTCACCGATCACTTCAAGGATCATCACAAGGACAACCACTCGCGTCGTGGCCTGCTGATGATGGTCAACAAGCGTCGCACCCTGCTCGCCTATCTCAAGAAGAAGGACGTCGAGCGGTACAACGCACTGATCCAGAAGCTGGGTCTTCGTAAGTAAGAGTTTCTCGAGGGGCGGCTCAAGGGTCGCCCTTCGTCTATTTGGGGCATGCGGGCATTCGGTCCGTTCGCCTTGGGGCAGGAAAACGCCCCGCACCGGGCCGGGACGGCTTTCCCGGAATTTGGAAGTATCGCAGCAGAAAGTGGAAACCGGTTTCTGCGCCCGCGATACGGCCAGACAATATAGGCCCCGCACCGCAATATGGCGCTGCGGGAACACGTAAGGAAAATCAATGTTCGACACGAAAACCGTATCGCTGGAGTGGGGCGGAAAGACCCTCACTCTGGAAACCGGCCGCATTGCCCGCCAGGCTGATGGCGCTGTGCTGGCCACCTATGGCGAAACCGTGGTGCTGTGCGCCGTGACCGCCGCCAAGAGCGTCAAGGAAGGCCAGGACTTCTTCCCGCTCACCGTCCACTACCAGGAAAAATTCTCGTCGGCCGGCCGGATCCCCGGTGGCTTCTTCAAGCGCGAACGCGGCGCGACCGAAAAGGAAACGCTGACCAGCCGCCTGATCGACCGCCCTGTGCGTCCGCTCTTCCCCGAAGGCTTCTATAACGAAATCAACGTTATCGCGCAGGTCTTCAGCTATGATGGCGAGTGCGAGCCCGATGTGCTGGCGATGATCGCTGCTTCGGCTGCGCTGACCATTTCGGGCGTTCCCTTCATGGGCCCGATCGGCGCCTGCCGCGTCGGCTTCGTCAATGGCGAATACGTGCTCAACCCGAAGCAGACGACCTCGCTTTCCGACGATGGCCGTCTCGACCTCGTCGTTGCCGCCACGCATGACGCGGTGATGATGGTCGAATCCGAAGCCAAGGAGCTCACCGAGCAGGAAATGCTCGGCGCGGTTGCCTTCGCCCACGACAACATTCGTCCGGTGGTCAAGGCGATCATCGAGCTGGCCGAAAAGGCTGCGAAGGATCCGTGGGAAGTCGCTTCGCAGGATGGCAATGACGACATGAAGTCGGCGATCAAGGCCATGATCGGCAACGATATCGCTGCCGCCTACAAGCTGACCGACAAGTCGGCCCGTTCGGACGCGCTCAACGCCGCCCGCGACAAGGTCAAGGCGCATTACGCTTCGGAAGAATTCGACGGCCAGCAGCGCATGACCGCGATCAAGCTGACCAAAAAGCTCGAAGCTGAAATCGTCCGCGGCGCCATCCTGAAGGACGGCACCCGCATCGACGGTCGCAAGCTCGACCAGGTTCGCCCGATCGAAGCAATGGTCGGCGTGTTGCCGCGCGCTCACGGTTCGTCGCTGTTCACGCGCGGCGAGACCCAGGCGCTGTGCTCGACCACGCTCGGCACCAAGGACGCCGAGCAGATGATCGACGGCCTCGAAGGGCTGAGCTACGAACGCTTCATGCTGCACTACAACTTCCCGCCCTATTCGGTCGGTGAAGTGGGCCGCTTTGGCGCGCCGTCGCGTCGCGACACCGGACACGGCAAGCTGGCATGGCGCGCGCTGCACAATGTGCTGCCGAGCCATGAGGACTTCCCCTACACGATCCGCGTCCTGTCGGACATCACCGAGTCCAACGGCTCGAGCTCGATGGCGACCGTGTGCGGCGGCTGCCTCAGCATGATGGACGCCGGCGTTCCGGTCGTGCGCCCGGTTTCGGGCATCGCAATGGGCCTGATCCTCGAAGGCAAGGACTTTGCGGTCCTGTCGGACATCCTGGGTGACGAAGACCACCTCGGCGACATGGACTTCAAGGTGGCCGGCACCGAAGCGGGCATCACCACGATGCAGATGGACATCAAGGTTGCCGGCATCACGCAGGAAATCATGGCGAAGGCGCTCGAGCAGGCGAAGGCCGGCCGCACGCATATCCTTGGTGAAATGCAGAAGGCTCTTGGTTCCGCTCGTACCGAAGTCAGCAAGCATGCTCCGCGCATCGAGACGATCCAGATCGACAAGTCGAAGATCCGTGACGTCATCGGCACCGGCGGCAAGGTGATCCGCGAGATCGTGGCCGAAACCGGCGCGAAGGTGGACATCGACGACGAAGGCGTGATCAAGATCAGCTCGTCGGACCTCGACCAGATCGAAGCCGCGAAGAAGTGGATCCTCGGCATCGTCGAGGAACCCGAAGTCGGCAAGATCTACAACGGCAAGGTCGTCAACATCGTCGACTTCGGCGCTTTCGTGAACTTCATGGGTGGCAAGGACGGCCTCGTCCACGTCAGCGAAATGAAGAACGAGCGGGTTGAGAAGCCGACCGACGTCGTGTCCGAAGGCCAAGAAGTGAAGGTCAAGGTGCTCGAGATCGACAATCGCGGCAAGGTCCGCCTGTCGATGCGCGTCGTTGACCAGGAAACCGGCGAAGAGCTGGAAGATACGCGCCCGCCGCGCGAACCGCGTGAACCGCGCGGAGATCGTGGCGACCGCGGTGACCGGGGTGATCGTCGGGGCCCGCGCGGCAACCGCGACCGTGGCCGGGGCGGCGACCGTGGCGGCCGTCGCGAACGCGGCGGTGACGACGGTGCGGCACACGTGCCCGACTTCCTGAAGGACTGATCGTCCTTCTGGCGTAACATGAAGGGGCCGCGGGTTCGCCTGCGGCCCTTTTGCTTTGGAGAATTGCCATGCTTCCGCGCGAGACCCTTGCCACGGCCGAGATTCCCGGCGGCGACAGGCTGACGCTGGTCAGCCACGGGCGCGATTTCATCATCATGCTTGGCCGTGACGAACTGATGGGCACGCGGATGCAGTTCAGCGAGGAGCAGCTGGCGGAGCTGACGCTCGATCGCGTCACTGCGCCCGCGCCGCGCGTGCTGGTCGGCGGATATGGCATGGGCTTCACCTTCCGCGCGGCACTTGCCAAGCTCGGCGGGAGAGGCTGGGTGGTCGTGGCCGAAGTCGTGCCCGAGATCCTCGACTGGGCGAAAGGTCCGCTGGCGCATCTGACCGGCGACACGCTCGACGATCCTGCGGGTGAGATTGTGATCGCCGACGTTGCCGCGCTGATCGACGACGCGGTGGACGGCACCACGCCGCGCTATGACGCGATCCTGCTTGATGTCGACAACGGCCCCGACGGGATCGTGCGCGAAGGAAACGAGCGGCTTTATACTCGCACCGGGATCGCGCGCATGCGCGACGCGCTCAATCCGGGCGGCGTGCTGGCGGTGTGGTCGGCGGCGCCCGACAACAAGTTCACCGTGCGATTGAAGGATGCGGGCTTCGCGGTCGACGTGCAGACGGTTCGCGCCCGCCCCAACAACAAGGGTCCGCGCCACACGATCTGGTTCGCGGAGCGCCGTGCGGGCGGTTAGCGACTAGAAGTCGTAGATCAGCGTCATCCGGCTGAGCGTGTCGGTCTGGACCGCGCCCGCGGGTGGATTGCTGTCATAATCGATCGCATAGGCAAAGCGCGCAGTCAGCTTGTCGCTGACCTTGGCGTTGAGGCCGGTGACGAGATTGATGCTGGTATTGCCCGCATCGACAATCACCGTTGCCGAGCCGCCGGTTTCCGCGACGGCATTGGTGTCATGCGTCAATTTCAGCCGGTCGGTAATGTTCCAGTCGAAATCCACGCCCAACAGGCCGGCGATCCGATCTTCGCTTTCGCCATTCACGAATTCAGTGACGCGATAGGCCGGGCCAATCTTCGCCGAGAGTTGTAGATCGGCCTGCTTGATGAACTGGTATCCGATGCCGCCTGACACTGCGTAACGCGCTGAAAAGCCCTGGATCCGATCACGTTCGTACTGCGTGAGCCCGTAAACGAACAGCTTGTCCGAGATGTTGTAGTTGGGCTCATAGGC
Source organism: Altererythrobacter sp. Z27 (assembly GCF_052683155.1). Classification (NCBI taxonomy): domain Bacteria; kingdom Pseudomonadati; phylum Pseudomonadota; class Alphaproteobacteria; order Sphingomonadales; family Erythrobacteraceae; genus Altererythrobacter; species Altererythrobacter sp. Z27. Next base: position 2,437,612 of record NZ_JBQYMC010000001.1, read on the forward strand.
GAACAAATACTGCTCGCGCGTCGTGCTGCCATTCGTGCGCTGGTAGTCGGCGCGGCCGCGCAGCTTGTGGCGCCAGTCGATCCCCGTGCGGGTCAGCGCCAGGCTGCCGGTGAGCCCCGTATTCGAGCTGTTTCCGGTGGCACGAAACCCGCCCAATTCGCCCTTGCCGTCCCAATTGTCGAACAGGCCCGCGTGGCGGATTTCTTCCTCTTTCGCCGCCTTCTTTTCCTCTGCCAGCCGGGCCTGGTCGGCTTCGAAGCCGGCAAGGATGGCGTCGACTTCTTCGCTGTCGCCCGGATTGGTCTGGCGCGCGAGGGCAATCACCGCCCGCACCGTCTCCGGATCGCCCTTCTCGATTGCCGCATCGATCATGGCTCTGACCGGCGCGGGAAGCTCCGCTGCGGTGGCAACCGGGGACATCAGGCAAACGAGCGCGAGGCTCGCACGGAAAACAGTCATCGCAAATCTCTTCAGCCGTTGAAGCGCGGTACGCCCATATAGTCGCGCTTGCCGATCGGCACACCTTTCATCCGCAGGATGTCGTAGAAGGTGGTGGCGTGGAAATAGAAATTTGGCTGGCTGAAGCTCAGCAGGAAGTTCTGTCCAGTGAATTCCATCAGCCGCTTTCCGCCCAGTACGAAGCCAACGGTCTGGTCGGCCACAGCTTCGAGCTGTTCGGGCGTCACGCTGGCGAGGCCCTGCTGCGCTGCGGCGATTTGCGCGCGCATCGCATCCCAGCTGCCCGGGATGTCGGTGAAATCGGGTGAGAACTCGCCGGTCGGAAGCAGGTCGATGACGAAGGCCGAATGGACCCAGCAGCTGCGCACGTGCCACGGCAGCGGCCACATGGTTTCGGCCAGCCGCGCCTCGATCAGTTCGGCATCGTCCAGCCCCTGCTCCTTGGCATGGGCTTCGGCCTTGTCGATGAGATTGGCGACGCCGCCAAGGATCTGCTGGCAGCTGGGAACGAATGCGTCGTAAAGCGAAAGGGCCATGGTCATTCTCTCCGGTTGCAAGAAGGCCCGGCAATCGCGCGACTGCCGGGCCCTTTGTTCTTTGTATCAGCGTACTCGCGGACCGCCGAAGGGCAGCGGCGGAGGTGGTCTGCGCGCGCCACGCGGCAGCTGCGCCTGGTAGGCGCGCCCGCAATGGTCGACGCAATAAGGATAGCCGGGGTTCACCTGCTCGCCGCAGAAATGGAAGTCAGGCTCTCCCGGATGGCCCATCGGCCAGCGGCAGACCTTGTCTGACAGATCGAGCAGGCTCGTCTTGTCGGCGATTTCCGGGCTCGGCTTGGCCGGCACCAGCCGGCGCGGCGGGGCCGGCGGGATCGGCGCCTGCTGTTCGCCGGGGCCTTGGCGCAGGAAGCCGCCCGGGCCGACCGAAACGATCTTGGGCAGGTCGGCTGTCGGATTGGGGATCGGCTGCGACGGGATCGCTGCCTGGCTCGCGCTCGCGGTCGAAGCGGGCGCGCTCGCAACCGGCTTGGCCACAGGCTTGGGCGCCGCGGGTTTGGCCGCCGGCTTCTTTGCGACTGCAGCCTTGGCCGCAGGCTTGCTCGCAGCCGCCTTGGGCTGTTCATTGGCCTTCACCGGCGACGGGCGCGATTTCAGGCCCAGGCGGTGCGCCTTGCCGATCACCGCATTGCGGCTCACGCCACCAAGTTCGTCGGCAATCTGGCTGGCGGTGGCGCCGCCTTCCCACATCTTCTTCAGCGTTGCGATACGCTCGTCAGTCCAACTCATCGAAATTCCATTTCCTGTTCGCCTGCCCCCGCATCGTCTAACAGCGGGGCGATCGCATCGCCCGACTTGTCACAGCCGCCGCATCGCACTAGTCGCCCATGCATGGCCGATCAAGCACCTGCAGCCAGCCCCGTTCCGGAGGCACCCCTCGATAGCGAAGTCTCGGGCGAAGGGACCCGTTTTCAGCCCCGCGGCGAACCGGTGATCACCGGTATCAACCGCATCGGGCTGTGGAGCCTCTATATGAAGGAGGTGCGCCGGTTTCTCAAGGTCCAGACGCAGACAATCTGGGCTCCGGCGGTCACCACGCTGCTGTTTCTCGTGATCTTCACCGTGGCGCTGGGCCGCGAAGGGCGCATGGTGCTCGGCGTGCCCTTCGCCAGCTTCGTCGCGCCGGGGCTGATCGTGATGGGCATGATGCAGAATGCCTTCGCCAATTCGTCCTTCTCGCTGCTTTCGGGCAAGATCCAGGGGACCATTATCGACCTGCTGATGCCGCCGCTCTCGCCCGGAGAATTGATGACCGGAATCGTGGCCGCGGCGGTGACCCGTGCGGTGATGGTCGGTTGCACCGTGGCCGCGGCGATGCTGCTGTGGCCGGGCGTGCATCTTGGGGTCGAGCACTGGTGGGCGGTGATCTGGTTCGGCCTGATGGGCGCGATCATGCTCAGCGTGATGGGCCTCGCCACTTCCATCTGGTCCGAGAAATTCGATCACAACGCAGCGATCACCAATTTCGTGATCGCTCCGCTGTCGCTGCTGTCGGGCACTTTCTACGTGATCGACAACCTCCACGGCGTGTTCCAGGGGATCAGCCGCACCAACCCCTTCTTCTACGTGATTTCGGGCTTCCGCTATGGCTTCCTGGGCGAAAGCGATATCGGCGAAGGTAGCGGCGCAATCGTGCAGGCCGCGCTTGGCTTGGGCGTGCTCAACCTGGCGATGGCCTATGTGGTGTATCGCGTGCTCAAGTCCGGCTGGAAGCTGAAGGACTGAGCCTCAGACCTAGTGGGTCAAGGCGCGCCGCATGCGGTAGCGCCCGCCATCGAACTGTTCGAACAGCTGCGCGATATGCGGATGGTCAATCGGGCCGCCGCTCGTATCGCGCAGCAGGTTCTGCTGGCTGACATAGGCGACGTAGGAACAGTCCTCGTTCTCTGCCAGCAAGTGATAGAACGGCTGGTCGCGATCCGGGCGGATCTCTTCGGGGATAGCCTGGTACCATTCTTCGCTATTGGCGAAGACCGGGTCGATGTCGAAGATTACCCCGCGAAAATCGAACATGCGGTGGCGCACGATCTCACCGATCCCGAAGCGGGTTTTGACGTGGCGCGGGGCATCAATGTTGCGGCCCGCCTGGCTGGAAAAGAACACAGCGCGATCCATAGTTCGCAGGATATGGGTTTTTGCAGGTGCGAAACAAGATGCGTGCGATGCATCGTCCCCAGTTTTGGCGCGAATTGGGGCTTGGCAAGGAGCGGGGCTTCGGCTAACCGGCGCGCTCGCTTCGACCTGGGCCCATGCCCGCAAGCGCACCCGACATGCGGAGAGGTGGCAGAGTGGTCGAATGCGCCGCACTCGAAATGCGGTATAGGGGTAACTCTATCGAGGGTTCGAATCCCTCCCTCTCCGCCACCTAGTCTTGTCTTTTCCCGACCTTTGAGAATTGACCCCTCAGAACCTCGCAGTTCTGCGGGATTGCGGCTGCGAACCCGTACCACAGAGAGCGGAATGCGGAGAGATTTTCAGCCCGTTCGGCCGGTTTTCTCTGTGGGCCATTTGCGTGGTACCGGATTGGGATCTTTCCGTGTTAACGGCCTAAAAACACGGAAAATCACAAAAAGAACACGGAAAGCGAGCACTGGCGGCTCCCTTTCACCAGAGAGAACAGTTGGTTGGCGGGAGATGGGTATGCGCCAGAACACGAAAAAGCCGGCCTGCGCTTGCAGATCGGGCTAACGAGGGCTTGGCTTTTCAGGCGAAGGTCAGAGGTGTTTCAGGAGCATTTTGAACTTGTGATAATCGGTCGCGGCAAGGAACTGGACGGTTGAGTCGACCTGGTCCTTGAACTTGCAGTGGGGAAAACTGAAGAGCTCGGCTTCAAAAGCAGGAAGCCAGGGGGCCTCTTCAGGTAACCAGACCTTTCCCTGCTCGAACTTCACAGCCTGCTGCTCGGTACGTTCAACCTTGCCTTTGGACGGCAAGAGATTGACCAGCCACTTTTGACCATCAAGATCATGGATAGTCTCGACGAGGCTGATGCCACTGGCCTTCTGTTCTACGATCACGAGCCTTGCCTTGTGCTTTGCCTTGAGCTTGTAGACCGCCTTTACGAGGTCAGGAAAGCTGGGCCGTTCCCGCCAGACATCGAGCAAATAGAAGCCGTCTGGACACATCGCCCAAGTGGTGCATACGCTCCAGGCACTTTCCTCATCGCCTTCATAGGCCGTATCCCAGCTCTGGACGATGGCCATGGTTTGGGACGGCTTGGGCGGCTTATCGTAGCGCCGGATCCACTGCTCCTTGATGATCGCTCCTCCCGGCGGCAGTGGGCTCTGGTTGAACTGGGCCTCGAAGTCGAACTCGCCCATGTCCTTCTTGAGCTGCTCAAGATCCTTCAAGTCGTGGCGCTCGGGCTGAAGGACGCGGCCGGCCTTGAAGCGGACCTTGAGGCCACCCTCAACAATGTCGAAAACCTGGGTTGTCGGCTGGATCGCCGGCAGGATCAGCTCGGTCCAGCCTCCGGTCTCGATGATGTGACCGGGCAGGTCCTCCTGGTGGAGCCTCTGCGCCACGACGATCAACCTGCCCTTCTTGGGGTGATTGAAGCGCGTGTGGATGGTCGATTTGAACCACTCGATGCACTTGGCGCGGGCGGTAGGCGAGTGACCCTCGCTCGCCTTGATCGGATCATCGATGATGATCACGTCGGCACCTCGGCCAGTTAGCGTTGCCCCGGTCGATGTGGCAAAGCGGTAGCCGCCCATCGTGGTCCCTATCTCGGTCTTGTTCTGCTGCTTGGGATCGAGATGGGTGTTGGGGAATACGCGTTTGTAGAATGGTGATTTCATGAGCTTTAGGCAGTCACCACTGAACTTCTCGGCGAGGTCTGTGCCGTAGGAAGCACAGATGATCCGCGTCTTGGGATCCTGGCCGAGCAGCCAGGCTGGATAGGCAATCGAGATCAGGTAGGTCTTGAGATAGCGCGGCGGGATGCAGACGAGCGCTCGTCTGACATCGCCTCTGAAGATTTTCATCAGAAGGAAGCAGATGATCGCGATATGCGGGTCCATATAGAGCTTGCCAGGCTCGAGGATCGGGAAGGCGCGAATGGCAAAGGCAAAGAAGTCCTTGCGGCAAAGGTCATCGACGATCCGGCGCAGTTCGAACGGATCAGCCATTGTTTTCCTCCTCGTCTGATTGTTTGAAGACTTTGAATGTCTCTCGCAGTTTGAACCACTGATCGAAGGTATCGAAGTCGGCAGCGGATTCCGCCTTGGTTGGAGGGATATTCTCACCAGGGTCGAACTTCTCATCGAGGCTCATCTGCATGGCGATAGCCTTGAGGTCGCCGGATGCGGCCTTCTGGGCGAGCTGATGATAGGTCAGCTCCTGCTTGGTCATCTTCTGGGTCTCACCGTCGAAATTGACGGTGATCTTCTTCTGGACCGCCTCCTTCCATAGTGTCTTCTGGTTCTTCGAACCCTTCGGGCGTCCCTTGGGATTGGGGGAGGGCTCGCCCTTCTTCCACCAGCTGTCAGGGTCGGTCTTGCCCTTGGCCCATTTGGATGGCTTCTTGTAGGGGCCCTTAGCCATGGCTTTTCTCCCCTTCCGACAGGCGAACCCTTGTAAGTTCGTCGAAAGTCAGCCCGGTCTCGATGTGAATGGCTGGTATACCCGTCTCGCGCTCCCAGCGGCGGATCGTCCGGTCCACATATTTGGGATCGAGTTCGATGCCGCGACAGATACGCCCGGTGTTCTCGGCAGCAAGGATGGTGGTGCCTGATCCCATGAACGGATCCAGCACGATATCTCCGCGATTGGTGACATCGAGCAGGGCATCCTCAACCAACGGAATTGGCTTGGGTGTGGGGTGGTCAGCCAATGCCTTGGCCGAGGAAGACCCCGGCCGGTTTGCGCCAGGATAGCGCCAGATGTTGCAGCGATCGCGCCCATGCCTGCCGAGCCGGATGTTGTTGGTGGCAGGGGTCTTGCCATTGCAGAAGACCGCAACGAACTCATGCGCGTTGCGGTAGAGGCCACCCATACCGCCAGAACCCTTGTCCCATACAACAATGTTGTTGCGCGTAAGGCCAATATCCATCGCGGCGAGCAGAAGCGGGTCAATCTGCCGCCAGTCCATGCACGCGAAGGTAATAGCGCCGGTTGAGCTGTTCGCTTTGCAGTGGCCCAGATAGTTCTTGAAGAATTCCTGGAGCTCCCCGCGATCCATATCGCCAGCACCCATCAGGAAGTCCTCATGCTTGTGCTGGCCAAGCCCGCTCACAAAGCCTTCGATCCCGCAGCCGTAAGGCGGGTCGCTGAAGATGCACTGGACAAGCTCGCCGGCGAGGAGGCGCACATACGAGTCCATCTCCAGTGCGTCGGCGCAATGCAGGCGATGGACGCCCAGCTGGTAGATATCGCCGAGCAGTGAAACGACCGGCGCACTGCCTTCATCATACTCAAGTTCGTCCTCACCGCTATCACTCCCTGGGGGTTCGGACAGGGTCGTGATCTGGTCGATCTCGGGCAGGGTGAAGCCGGTGTTTGTGAGCTCGATACCGGCTGACTCGAGCCTGATCATCTGTTCGCGCAGCAGGTCCGTGTCCCACGCGCCTGTCTCACCGACGCGATTGAGGGCAAGTGCGAGTGCCTCGATCTCTGCCTCGTCTAGATGTTCGACCGAGATGCAGGGAACACTTTCGAAACCGAGCCGCTCTGCCGCCTCGCACAGGATGTGGCCGGATACGACCACATCATTCTGATCGATCAGCACGGGCATCACCAAACCGAATGTACGGATCGACGAAATCACTTTCTCGAGTTGGTCGGGCAAAGTGATGCGCGTTCGATTTGGCGAGGGCCGAAGGTCGGAAAGGGGCTTTTCAATGACGACAAGACTAGGCTGGATGTCGTTGCGCGCGGGGCGGGACGCAGCACCAACGACCCTTGCCTTCGCCGCCTGTCCCTTTCGCCGGGCGCGAGACTTTTCCTGCAGCTGCTCTTTCATCCTGTCAGTTAACATCTTGCGCTTGGCAGCAGGCTTCTTGCTGCCGCCGGAGGGTGTTTTGCTTGTTGTCGAAATGTCGCTGGCCTTTGCGGCCGACGGGCTGGCTTTCTTGGGATGGTCCTGGCTATTCATAATTTCCTCCGTCCGTTGGTTCCGGCGGAGGAGGAGCTGAGTGCACAGTTGGTCCTGCCTCCACGCGGGAGTTTCAGGACCTGACCCCATGACTTAGGGGCCTACATCCATTTGCGATTGAGCTGGAAGCTCAGTGACAAATACCGTCTCAGGTCGATGTACTACTAACGAGCCACAAGTGCCTGCCGCTTGCAAGTGGTTTTTACAGCCTCAGGCTCAGCGCATCAGTTTAACGGCTTTCGAGCGCTGCATCGGAGGTGGTGAGCATAGCGACAAGGTCGGCTTTGCGTCCCAATCCAAGACGTAGGCTTCCGATTTCTTAGTTCCCAAAAGCGGACCGTCTCTGCGGCCATTCCGGCCAAGGAGAATGAAGATGACATACTCACAATATGACCCAGCGGCGCAGAACCGTGTACCATGGAACTTTGGTGCCAAGATCGGCCCAAAGCGTCCCTTCAATCAGAAACAGATCTGGGCGATCCGGTTCTTCCTCGATCGCGAGAAACGTATTCGGGATCGAGCCCTCTTTGATTTGGCGATCGACAGCAAGTTGAGAGGCTGCGATCTCGTCGCGCTCAAGATCGGGGATCTGGTTGTTGGCCCGGAAGTCAGGACGCGGGCGACGATCACTCAGCAAAAGACCGGCCGGCCAGTTCAATTTGAAATCGCATCAGACGCCAGGGCCAGCTTGTTTGCTTGGCTTGAACGCCGAGCAGGTGGGGTCGAAGACTTTGTCTTTCCGAGCCGCATCGATCACGCGCGACATCTCAGCACCCGCCAATATGCTCGACTGGTCGATGAGTGGGTTGATGCGATAGGTTTGCGGCCGGAAGAATACGGAACCCATTCGCTTCGTAGAACCAAAGCCTCGATTATCTACAAAGCGACAGGCAACATCAGGGCGATACAGATCCTGCTCGGGCACTCCAAGATCGAGAATACCGTCCGCTACCTGGGCGTCGACATAGAAGATGCCCTCACCTTAGCCGAGAAGACTGAAATCTGACTGTTGTTGGGCGCCAGCTCGTTATGGGCTGGCGTCCGCTCTTGGGTGGAGAGCGGACATTGCCCATTTGTATTGATCGATACAGTTTAGCTGGCGCTGCGCGCCACGCCATAGCGAACGTAGGCCCGCTCGATTTGCTCTTCGATGCTACGTTCTGGGAAAATGGAATAGCTTGGCGCACGTATTGGCGCAGCTGATTCCACATCGATCTTGATTAAGGCGTGGACCGGAAAGTTGGGGCCCGCCATGCGAAGCAGTGGCGGCGAGAGAAGTCCAAACTCGGGATCTGACGAACGAACTATCCGCGCACGTCCAACGAATTTCGCACCAAGTTGCGCGAACACATCAATCATGCTCACACATACCAATGGGTTAGATCGGATGTTTGCGACAGACATGGGAGACGCGACATTTGCAATCAACAGCGACATGTCACCAGCCCGACAGAACAGCTCCTTTGGACTGACATTGGGCTGTCCTTCCGTGTTCACTGTTGCAAGCCAGCACAGCACAGACGATCGGAGTGCAGAGTCTAGCATGGATGAGATTTTTTGCGTTTCTCGGATCATGACAGAGTTGGCCTTCTAGACTGACATGTCAGACAATCGATTATAGCATTTCCAAATTGCCATGCCGTAAGTGTCGAGGACACAAATGGCAGCAACGCCCACCAATGGGTGGAAAGCGGAGGCTTGCTGCGCATTATTCTTCAGGTTTGTTGCGCCTAATCTCGTCCTCTCTCTTATGCATATCCGCCCAAAGCTTCTCAGTTCCAGCCTCAACCGATCGATTTATGAACTGCGATGCAACTAACCACCCTTTGATGGGGCGAAGCGGAAGCAAGCAGCCTAAGCTCATGAGTGGAATCGCGATTGCGAGCAAGGCAGCTAGTGGCGGCTCCCACAGAACCTGAAGCCAGACAACTAGGAACAGCAGAGGAAACGCTACGAACGTCAATGAAAAGAACGCCGGACCGTCATCTGGCGATGCAAATCTATAGTCGAGGCCACAAACCTCACATTCATCGCTTACCTTCAGCCAGGATTTGAACATTTTTCCTTCGCTGCACCGCGGGCACAGACCTTTCCAGCCAGACTTGAAAATCCACGCCGCCTTCTCGCCTTCTTCAAGTTGCACCATTTACCTCCAAACAGCAGTGTCACGGCCATAAACCGCAAAATAAGGCACGGCCCCTCCTGCCTCCCATTGTTCCTGCAAAAGTGGGGCGCAAACGGATTATTTTTCACTAGGGTTGCAAAAAGCACATGCTAGTACGAGCGACCGCTATTGGGTGGAAAGCTGACATTCTGCTTCTAGGTTAGTTCGACTGGAAGCTGCCCCGTGTCCGGTTTGCGATCGCCACCAACGACAGCATGACCGGCACTTCGACGAGCACTCCGACGACCGTCGCCAGCGCCGCTCCGCTGCCGAGACCAAACAGGCCAATCGCCACAGCGACTGCAAGCTCGAAGAAGTTCGACGTCCCAATGAGTGCGCAAGGCGCAGCTACCGAGTGTGGCACCTTCCAAGCCTTTGCAGCTCCATAGGCGATCAGGAAGATGCCGTAGCTCTGGATGATGATCGGCGCAGCGATCAGCGCAATCAGCAGAGGGCGCGCTACGATGGTTTCGGCCTGGAATCCGAACAGGAGCAGCACCGTCATTAGCAGGCCGATGATGGAGAGCGGCTTCATTCGCGCCGTAAAGTCCGAAACCGCAATTTCGCTGCCGCCATGGTTGGCCAGCAATCGATGGCGCACGAATACGCCGGCGACGAGCGGTATCACTACATAGAGTGCAACCGAGAGCAGCAGCGTTTCCCACGGCACGGTGATATCGGCAACGCCGAGCAGCAGCGCGACTATGGGGGCAAAGGCGACGATCATTATGAGATCGTTCGCCGCGACCTGGACCAGAGTATAAGCTGGATCGCCTTTGGTCAGTTGCGACCACACGAACACCATCGCGGTGCACGGAGCCGCACCCAGCAGGATCAGCCCTGCGATATACTGCTGCGCGTCGGCGGGAGCGATCAGATCGGCGAACACGAGCTCGAAGAACAGCACGCCCAGCGCTGCCATAGTGAAGGGCTTGATCAGCCAGTTGACGACCAATGTGATGATGAGGCCCTTCGGCTTGTCGCCGACCCGGCGCACCGCGCCGAAATCGACTGCGACCATCATCGGGAAGATCATCGCCCAGATCAGTATCGCAACGACAAGATTGACCGAGGCATACTCGATCGAAGCCAGCGAAGCGAAGATATCAGGGGCGATATTGCCCAGCGTGATTCCGCCGAGGATCGCCGCGCCGACCCAAACCGAAAGCCACTTTTCGAACAGGCCAAGACCCGCCGCGCGGGCACCAACTTCGGCGGACATCGGCGCCCTCAGCAGCAGGCAGGCTGTGGCGCGGCGGCTTGTGGTTCCTGACAGGCACCAGAAGCGGATCCGTCCTCGACGAATTGCTCGAAATCGGGGCTGCCGCCGTAGACCGTGCTTTCGCCTTCGGTCAGAAACGCTTCCCACACAACGCCATCGGGATCGGCAATCCAGCTCTTCTCCGATTGCGCATAACAGCAGGTGGTTGCCCCTTCCTCAAGCACGGGGCGATCGGCGGCCTTTAGCTGGCCATAGACCTCTTCGAGTTCGGCCTTGTCCTCGACCTGTAAACCGAGATGCCTGATGCCCCTTCTGGCGTCGTCGCGCATCGAGATCGCGAAGTTGATGCGTGGATCGTCGAGCATCCACTTTGCGTAGTCGGCCTTCACCACAGCGGGTTCGGCACCGAACAGACTCGAATAAAATGCAACAGACTTGTCGAGGTCAGTCACACCGACATGCACATGGAAACGTTTCATCAGGCGCTCTTTCGTTCAGGGGAAGGAAGGCATGCGGCATCCTCGGAACAGGAAACGCCGCCGCAGCAATTCTCGGTAAGGAAGCCCATCAGGCAATTCATCGCGGCATAGTCCGCCGAATAGATGATCGAGCGGCTTTCGCGCCGCTGGGTAATCAGCCCGGCATTGGCGAGCTGGGCGAGGTGGAAGCTCATCGAGGAAGGGGGCACGTCCAGCTTTTCAGCAAGCACGCCCGCGGCCACTCCCCGCTCCCCAGCCTGCACCAGCAGGCGAAATGCAGCGAGGCGATGCTCCTGTGCCAGGGCAGACAGGGCACGGATCACGCGATCGGCTTCCATTTCTTACTCCTATGATTCGATAAATATTAAAATATCGAAGCATTGTTGGCGAGTCAATAGTGGAAATCCGCTCAATGAGGTGATGCACAATAAGGTTCCGCAATTAGGTCGCTAGCGGGCATTCCCCATTCTCAGTGCCCTAATGTCAGAAATTGGGTGGAATGCGGGCGAAGAGCCAACTCTGTTTGATGCCTGCTTTAATGACGATCGCCACCTGACGCCTAAATGGCGGATGTCAGATTATCCGGATCAAGCTTGGTCGTCCGACACTTGCCATTTGCCACATTGTCCCATGCGCAGGATAGCCGTTCGACTGCGACATCGATACTGCTCTCAGGCAGGGAATATGGTAAGCGCAGGAAGCGATTGAGTGCGCCATCGACACCGAACCTGCTGCCGGGTGCAATTCGTAGCCCTTGCTCACGCGCCGCAGCGGTCAGCGCGATAGCGACAGGGACTGGCAACTCCACCCAGACTGACAGGCCGCCCTGCGGGTTTTCGAAGTTCCAATCTGGGAATTTCCTTCCTAACAGAGCGAGCAGGTGATCGCGCTGACGCCGGATTTGATCCCGCTTATCGGGAAGACTTGATTCTTCGTTGCGCAGCAAGGACATCGCGGCCAACTGCTCCAGAACCGGTCCCCCCATGTCGTGGCTCGATCGATGCAAAGCCATGGCACGAATTATGTCGCGGTCTGCTCGCACCCAGCCGATCCGCATGCCGCCCCAATAGCTTTTGCTCATCGAACCGAGGCTGATGATCTTGCCCCCTCGATCGAAATGGGCGACGGGAGACGGAGGCCCTTGGTCGAGCCAGAGGTCGGCCATGGTTTCATCGACAATGAGATTGCAACCGCGATCGACCATGATCTTCGCAAGCGCCGCTCGGCTGAACTCATTCATGCATCGGCCCGATGGATTATGGAAATCAGGGATGAGATAACTGATGCGTGCGCCGGTCTGCCTAAGTGTTGCGTCTAACATTTCGATGTCCCAGCCAGACGGCGGCAACGGCACAGGAATTGCCTGGCAGGAGGCATTGGCGATGGCGTCGAGCGCCTTTGGGTAGGTCGGCTGGTCGACGACAACCTGGTCGCCCGGACGAGACAAAAGACTGAGAGCCAATACCAGTCCATGCTGCGCGCCCTGCGTGACGAGAATTTCGTCAGGTGCTGTTGGCACCCCACGACGGACATAGCGGTCGGCGATCACCTGCCTGAGCCCAACAAGACCCGCCGGCTCATAGCCTAGTGCAGGCAGATAGATCGGTAGCTCGGCAAGGGCGCTCGTGTAGGCAGCATGGATTTCCTTTGGAGCCGGAGGCGCGGCAATGGAGAACTCCATCAGGGAATCATCATGCGCCTCGTCCGGCAGCCGCTTGGCCTCACTGGGCAGGCGCGTGAGGCTCCCCGATCCGTGGCGACTGACAACGAAGCCAAGATCGCGCAGTCCGGCATAGGCTGCACCAATTGTGGTGCGGCTCACCCCAAGCACTTCGGCCAAATGACGTTCCCCGGGGAGGCGCACTCCAATTGGCAAGCGACCGTCAAGTATCAGCAGGCGCAGTGCGTGCTGGATTTGGCGATACGCGGGCACCTTCCCACCTACCCTATGCCATCCACCCATCAGTCGGGCGAGCGAAGCGGGGCCAATCTTGCGTGTCGACATCAGTCCACTGTCGCAAAAGTGGCTATTTAAATCAATACCACTTTGGGCGAAATGCCTGGCATGATTCGCAGATTGATCCAGCTATTCCTCGGCCTCGCGCTCTATGGCCTGTCCATCGGCTTTGTCATCCGATCGGGCCTTGGCGGCAATCCGTGGGACGTCTTTCACCAGGGCGTTTCGGACCATTCGGGCGTCAGCATCGGCACAGTCATCATCTTGACCGGTGCCGCTGTACTGCTCCTTTGGGTGCCGCTTCGCCAACGACCGGGCATCGGCACGATCAGCAATGTCTTCATGATTGGCATCTTTGCCGACTTCGGCCTTTGGCTACTTCCACAGGCTTCGAGCATTTCGTGGGCCTGGGTGATGCTCATCACCGGGATTCTCCTCAATGGAATCGCTGGCGGCGCATATATCGGTGCAGGCCTTGGCCCAGGCCCACGTGACGGCCTGATGACCGGGCTGGTCAAGCGCACTGGAGGCTCGGTTCGCCTTATCCGGACAAGTATCGAACTGCTGGTTTTGGCCATCGGCTGGATGCTTGGAGGCACCGCCGGAGTCGGCACGGTGATCTATGCTCTAGCGATAGGTCCAATTGTCCATCGCACGCTTCCGTTCTTCACGATTCCGGATAACAAACCACTGGTATTGGTTTCGTGCCAAACCCAGGATTGCGGTCAGCCCTTGATCCCACAGGAATGATCCGTGTTTGATTGATAGGAAAAGAAGGCGGAAAGCCCGCCTTTTGGGTCGAAGGCCAACCGGCTGGTACTGGGTGAAAGGCGGACATTAGCGATAGCTCAAACCATCGCGTTTGATGCCCTCAAGAGTCCCTTTGCATTCAGGACGATCGTGTCTTCTGCCGATGGCCTAGTCGATGTGCAGTTCTTCGGTGGCCAGCGCTCTTTGCACCGAAGGGCGCGCCAGCATCCTGTCCTTGTGCGCGGTCCATGCGGGGTATTGGCTCATGTCGATCCCCACAAGCCCGCCCCAACGGTAGAATACCAGCATGTAGGGATCGGCGATCGAAAAGCGCTCCCCGACGAGCCAATCGCCCGCCTTGGCCAATTCTTCGAGTTCATCGAAATGCCGCCTGATGGTTTCGAGCGCATCCTGCTCGATCTCAAGCCGTGCGTCCTGGCTGCTGGCGAACCGTTCGGACCGCCAAAGCTGCGCAAATGCGACATGCACGGTTGAGGTGAAGAAATTCAGGAGCTGCGCGGTTCTCCCGAGCGCCTGAAGGTCGTCGAGGTCCAGCAGTTGCGCCTGCCCGCCAAGGTGGCCGAGATAATGCAGTATGGCCGGCGCTTCGGTCAGTACGAAGCCGTCCTCGACCAGGGTCGGCACGCGGCCATGCGGATTGAGAGCCAAATAATCGGGCGTTTGATGCGCACCTTCCCTGATTGCGACCCTGATCGCTTCGAATGGAATGCCTATTTCCTCGAGCGCAATATGCACCGCAAGCGAGCATGCGCCGGGTGAATAGTAGAGCTTTCGCATGGCCGGATGATCCCTTCCCTTTCCGGGGTCGTCAGAAATTGCGCGCGGCTTCGTCCACGGTGCGCTGTGCCGCCTTGGCTGCAATGGCGCGCAGCGGCCACGCCTCGTAATGCTCCAGGGACTGGCGCACCGCGCGCTCGAGTTCCGCGCGTGTGTAGAGCTTTCCTCGCAGGACGACTGCCTCGAGGCTGTCCAGCGCACCGAGCGACTGCGTCGGATCCCGGCCGAAGATAAGAAGGTCGGCCTGCGATCCCTGTGCGATGCGGCCCGCCCCATTGCCAAGCGATGTGCCCGCCACATTGGTGGCGTAGGCCAGCACCTGTTCAGGAGCCACCCCCGCCTTTTCGAACAGGCGCATTTCCCGCCAGAATGACCAGCCGGGCGCGGTGAATGGCTGGCCCGCATCGGTCCCGATATGGAGCACGGCTCCCTGGTCGGACAGGCGCTTCACCAATTGCTGCTTGAGCGCAAGCGCACCGGCGGCCTGTGCGAAGCGTTCCTTTTCCAGCCCGCGGTAGACCGGAAGGCCCGTTTTCGAATTCCACACCACATCGGCGAAGAACGAGGGCAGCAAAGCCTTGGACCTGCGCGACGCCACCGCAGGATCGGTAAGCCCCTGAAAGCCTTCGAGCGTCGCGATGGTCGGAGTGTTCCGGATCCCCTTGGCGAGGATATGGGATTGCACGGCGTCGAGCCGTTCGGCTCCCACATCCGACCAATCGCCATTGCGATAGGTCACTTCATGCCCGTCGAGCGTCGAAGGGTCGGGAACACCGAAGAAATGCTGGACGTCGGGAATGCCCGACTTTTCCAGCGTCATTTCGACCGGAACGTGGCCGATCACATGCATGCCGCGCGCATCGGCGGCGGCAATCAGCCCGCGGATCAGCTCGGGTGTTAGCCCTTCATATGCCTTGATGCAGCCATTGCCACCTTCGGCGACCCTGGCGACCGCACGCTCCGCGTCGCTGACCGTCTCGACTAGCAGCGTATTGGGCCAGACCTTCTTGCCCTTCGAAACGAACGGGCCGCAGGAGATCATGCTCGGGAAGGGAATGTCCTTTCCGATCAGCTTCCTCGCCGCGGGATCCGCTGTGCCGTCGATATCGCCCGCGCTGCGAATGGTCGTCACGCCATGCGTCAGGTGCAGCAGGCCATAGTGCCGGGTCAGCTTGAGCAAATTGTCGCCCGGCAAATGGGTGTGCATGTCGATGAAGCCGGGCAGGACGAACTTGCCGCGATATTCGTCCAGCACAGGCAGGTTGGTGCCTGCGTCCGACAATCCGACCTTGCCGCCCTCCACCTCGATCCTCGCTTGCGAGGTTCGATCGAGCATCGGATTGACGATCGTCACATCCTCGAGCGCGAAGGCCTCATAGGCAGGCGAAGGGGGAGCGGGAACCCGGAAGACCAGCAGCCAGATGGCCACCGCGAGTAGAGCCAGCAGCAAGAGCGCGGCAAGCGAGCGCTTGAAGAACAGTTTCACGAATTGAGGCCCTTGATAGCCCGGAGTTCCGCCTGGTCCAGCGGCACGGCTTGTCCGTTGGCATCGACCAGTCCGATTTTCAGCCGCTCGCCGGTCTTCTTGTTCACCAACCGCGTCAGCGGGTCGTCGTCGCGCAGGACATTGTCGCCCCATTCCTTCATCGCGAGGATGACGGGCAGCAAGGCGCGTCCGGCTTCGGTCAATTGGTAGGCTTCGCGCGTGCGTTCGGTTTCGACCTTGTAAGGAACACGCTCGAGGACGCCGCTGTCCACCAGCATGGCGAGGCGCTTCTGCAAGGTTGCGGGAGGAACGCCCAGGTCCGCCTGAATGTCGCCGAAGCAGGAAACGCCATAGAAGACTTCGCGCATGATCAGCAGCGTCCACTTGTCGCCGAGCAATTTGGCAGACATCGCCATGCCGCAGTCGGAGGTTGCTATCGGCGCGCGCTGGCGCGGCGGAGGGTTCGCATCAAACTTCATTTTTTGAACTTAGCGCACGGATTCGCTGGCGTCAATTATTGAAGGCAGCTAATTGTGGCGCGGGTGGTTTTGTCGCGGGTTTGTCGGGTTTGGGCGATTAGCTCGCGCAATCGGCGGCCAACTCCGCGAGAGGCTGCTCAATATGGGCAGGCCCACTCAACGGATGCCCGGCAATTGGAGCCGCACGATGCGTTTCACGATCATTCTACTCGCCGCCATGCTTGCTGGCGGATGTTCGGCCATCAAGCCGGCCGCGATGCGCATGCCGTCCGGCCTCGATGTGGCGTCGGAGCGCCTTCCCTTCAGCGGTATCGGCGGCGGCACGAAGGGCCGCTTCGCCGTTGGCGCTTATCGCGGCGAATTCGAAAGATCGGAAAAGCGGCTCGCCATCTTCGACGTTTTCGAACGCAACTATGGCCATGCCGAATATGTGGTCGAGGGCCCTGCGATCAGCAGCACGATCGAAGCGAATTGCCGCTTCGCCGAGCGGCTGGTCGATCTCGAGATCGCCGAATTCAAGCCGAAGAAGATGGCCTATCGCTGCGAGTACACTGCCGAAGGGCGCCCCTTCCCCGCGCGCTTCGAATTGCAGGAGGTCAGCCGCGGGCTGGCCGGTGCGCTTTCGAAGAACGAACGCCACGGCGAGATTGCCCTTGGCGGAGAAACGGTGCAAATCCGCTCCGTACACAAGCTTGTCGGAACGCCAATCGCCATGGCCAATCCCATTGGATATGTTTTCGAGCAAGACGGCCGACCGGTCGGCGCAATCGAGCTCAACGGATCGCCCGTGATGTTCGTTTCCGACGGTGCCGACGAAGGGCTGGCGCGAACCATCGCCGTTGCATCGGTTGCGCTCGCAATATTCTGGGATCCTGCAAACAGTGCGCTTGATGACGACTAAGGTCGCTTCCGGGAAAGCTGGTGGGTCGGACCATCTGGTCGCCGCCACTCCCGATCCCGGCTTCCTGAAGCGTGCGCTCCTTTCGCTAGGCGGTGAACGCAAGCAAATCCTGCTTCTGATTTCGATTACCTGGCTGGTCTGCAGCACCTTGTTCACTTTGCCATTCATCACATTCGCACAGCAGATCGACTGGCCGGCGATGCTGGCGCACGCGATTGTCGGTGCGGTGGGCCTGCTCGCGTCGGTCGTACTGTTTGCTGCGGTGATCTGGGCGACCGGGTTCAGGCGGCGCCACGCGATACCGATCGTCTTTTCGGCTGCCATAGCATTGAGCGTGGCGATGAGTTTTGCCGACCTTGCGATTTTCGACATGATCGACAGCCGGCTTGGGCGCGAGTTCCAGCCCGGCGTTTCGGACCTGACCCGCTGGTTCGGCAATTTCGCGATCTTCATTTCGCAATTCGCTGTCATCGCCGCGATGACATGGAGCCTTGAGGTCTTCTCGAGGAACCGGCGGCAGGAAGCGGAAATCCAGGCTGCGCGGCTTGCCGCCGCACGGGCGCAGGGCGCGGCGCATGCAGCGAACCTCGCCGCATTGCGCTACCAGCTCAATCCGCACTTCCTGTTCAACACGCTCAACTCGATCTCCTCGCTTGTAGTGACCGGGCGCAACAAGCTCGCCGAACAGATGCTGTCGCAGCTGTCGGACTTCCTGCGCGTCACTCTCGCAAGCGATCCGAATGCCGCGCAGACGCTCGAGCAGGAGCTCGAGACGATCGAATCCTATCTCAATATCGAACGCATCCGCTTCGGCGACCGGATGGCGGTGGAATACAAATGCCCGCCCGAATTGCGCGATTCCGAAATGCCCAGCTTCATTCTCCAGCCACTGATCGAGAATGCCGTGAAGCACGGAGTCTCCGAACACGCAGGTTCGGTCGAGATCATGATCGAGGCGACGCTGGAAGGCGAGCATTTGGTCATGCTGGTCGACAACAGCATCGGCACTGAACACCGCGCCCAATCGGGGACGGGGGTCGGCTTGCGCAACGTGGCGGATCGCTTGCAGGCGCTCTACGGGACGGGCGCCTCGCTTGAGACAATCCGGCGCGAAACGGGATTCCTTTCGATCGTCCGGCTACCCTACCGGGTTGCCGGGCAGTGAAGTTGCTCAGGGCCCTGCTGGTGGACGATGAACAGCTGGCGCTGGACCGGCTGCACGGTTTCATCGACGATATTGGCGAGCTTGAAGTGGTGGGCACGGCCTCGACCGCCAGGGAGGCGAAGGATGCGATCGAGCAGTTCCGGCCCGATATCGTGTTCCTCGACATACAGATGCCGGGCGGCAGCGGCATGGCGCTTGCCTCGGACCTGCCGATCGACGATCGCCCGGAGATCATCTTCGTAACGGCGTTCGAACATTTCGCGCCCGACGCGTTCGATGTCGAAGCGGCAGATTACCTGCTCAAGCCTGTGCGATTCGACCGGCTTCGGCAGGCGCTGACGCGCGCGCGGCGTCGCATCAAGCTTGCCGAGACCGAGCGTTCGTCTGCCGGCGTGGACCAATCCGGCAATGATTACCTCAAGGAAGTCTGGATAGCGACGCGCGGGGGCCAGGTTCGCCTTGAGGTCGGGATGATCGACTGGATCGAGGCCGCCAAGGATTATGTGCTGCTGCACACTTCGACGCGCAGCTATCTGCACCGTGTCTCGATGAATTCGCTTGAGGCCAAACTCGATCCGCGGGAACTCATGCGGGTACATCGTTCGGCCTTTGTCAGGCCCGATCTGGTCGAACGGCTCGAGCGGCCGGGCAAGGGCAGCCTCAATCTCGTGCTGCGCGACGGTGCGATCGTCCAGGTCGGGCCAAGCTACGTCAAGGAAGTGCTTGGCCGTCTCGGCGCGAAGCAGGACTGATGTCCGCATCCAATTTGCTCACATCGCTGGCAACAGAAAATGCCCGCCCGGCAAAAGCCGGGCGGGCACGCTTCCGAGTTAGGGGTTGGGGGCGAGGAGTTAACTCAGAAGCGCAAACCTGCGGTGACCATCACCTGGTGGCGATCGGTTTCCAGATCGCTGTCGGAGAAGGAACCGTAATCCGAATAACGGTATTCGATGCGAGCGAAGGGCTTGCCGATCTTGAATTCCATACCGGCGCCCAGGCGATAGCCGCCGCTGGTGGCCGAATATTTGGTCACTTCGTCATCAAGCGTGTAGGCCGCTTCATAACGCAGGTCGGTGTAGCCGGCCTTGGCGTAGGCCATCATCCGGTTGCTGATCGGCAGGCCGACGCGGATGCCAGCATAGATGTCACGACCGGCCGAAAGGCGCAGTTCGTCGCCAGCCTCGATGATATCGGCGCCATGCGCGCTGACCGAGCTTTCGCCGAGTTCGGCTTCGATACCGAAGATCATCCCGGCAAGCTTCATGTCATAGCCAGCCGCAATGCCGTATGCGACGCCGTCTTCCGAACCGCTGTCGGTGCCGTCATTGGCGCCGATGCTGTCGTAACCGGTGGTTGCTCCGACCCACGGGCCTTCGAACGCGTTTTCTTCCTGCGCGAATGCAGGGGTTGCAGTGGCACCCAGGGCCAGCGCAGCAATAACCAACTGTTTCATCTTTGAACCCTCAAAACTGCGGCATTCACGACCGCCTGGCTTCGAAGCACCGGACGGTCCGGCCTTCGAGCGGCGCAATGTCAGTTTCGCCAGGGTTTCACATCGAGACTTATCCGAACGCACACGCTCGCGCGCCCAATGGCGACGCCATGCGACGAAACCGGCCATCGCTGCGACGAAGGTCAAAACCAGATGTCAGGCCGAGCGGCACCTGGGCAAAGAGGCATGCATGAACGTGGCCTCACGCCCCCTTTTTCAAGTTTGAGAGCAAGCATCGGGACGACGCCCTGAACTTACCCTCCTAGTGCCGCCGCCGGCGCAATTTGAAGCGCGGAACTATGGAGTCTGGAAGATGAAGCGAGAGTTGTTGAGCGGGATTGCTCTGGCGGGATTGGCCCCAGGCGTGGCCTTTGCGCAGGCCAATGCAAACCCGGTCACCGAAGCCGAAGACGCCTTCGGTTATCGCACCGGCGATGAAGCCGTAGGCATTTACGATGAGAGCTCCGTCAGGGGCTTCAGCCTCGAGGCGGCCGGAAACTATCGCGTGCACGGTACCTATTTCGTCAAGAATTCCGGAGTCAGCAGCTTCTTCCTCGAGAATACGACGGTCCGCATCGGCACCAACACGCTGGGTTCGGTCCTGCCCGGTCCATCGGGCGTGGTCGACTATCGCTTGCGCGACCCGGGCGCGGACGAGCCGAGCGTGATCAACCTTGGACTGGACGAATATCTGAAGCCTTATGCAGAGCTGCATTTGAAGGGGCGCGATCGGCGGAACCGCTACAGCTATTCGCTGGGGCTTGGCCGCGTATTTCAGGTACGCGACCTTCAAGGAGGGAATTACGGCGACACGATCCTGATCGCGGGCAGCGGGCGGATCGGATCGGGTCGGGCCATCGCGCGCGTGTTCGCAGGAGAATATCAGTATGAGCGCCCCGGCCAGTTCCGGGTGTCGCCCGGCGCCGAACAACTACCGTCCGAGATCGAGCGGGGCCGGTTCCTTGGTCAGGATTGGGCCAGAGAACGAGGTCAGAGGCGCATAGCTGGCGCGCTCTTCGACCTTGGCGAAACCGACGATATCGGCGGCGGAGCAACACTGGTCTTCTCGCAGGATGACCCGACCCGGGCCTTCCTGCAACTGTTCTCGGACCTGCTGCCAGACGGGACCGCTCACGCCAAAGTAGTCGCCACGCCGCAACAGCGATCAACCGCATGGTCGGGGCAGCTTCGCGCTCATGCCGGCGGCCAGACGGGCAAGGTCGCGCACCGGATCCACCTTACCCTTCGCGGCCGGGTGCAGCGCGCCAGCATTGGCGGTGCGCAGGTGGTCGACCTGGGGCGAACCGCCTTCGGAGAGCGCCCCTTGAGTGTCGTTGCACCGGAGTTGGACGATCACGAGGCCGCACTGCGGGATTCGGTCGACCAATACGGCGTCGGCCTGACCTATCTGGCTGTGGCCGGCACAAATTTGCGCGTCAATTTGGGCGTGCTCCGGAGCGATTACCGCAAGCGTATTCGCGCAGCAGACGGGATCGTCAGGGAGAGCAGTTCCAGCCCATGGCTGTTCAATGCCGCGGCCGGATGGCGGATTCTGGACAAGGTCGAACTCTACGGAAGTTACGCTCGCGGGATCGAAGAGGCGGGAGTCGCACCGCTTGCCGCAAGCAACCGCAACGAAGTTCTTGAAGCCATCCTTGTAACACAGCGCGAACTGGGCCTTCGTTGGTCTCCAAGCAGCAAGTTCAACCTGGTCGCGGCAGCCTTTCACACCGACAAGCCCTATGCGGGTATCAATGCTGCGTCAGGGGAATATGGCTTCCTGGGCCAGGTCAGACATCGCGGCATCGAGGTTTCTGCATCGGCGCGCCCGCTACCAGGGCTTACGATCGTCGCCGGCGGTGTACTGATTGATCCAAAGCTGAGCGGACCGTCGGTCGACAACCGCATCGTGGGCAACCGCCCGGTCGGCGTGCCGAAAGTGCGCAGCCTTTTGAGCGCCGACTTTAAAATTCCCGGAACCAAAGGAATGAGCGTGGACGCCTCGTTGAGCCATGTCGGCAGTCGAGCAGCCAGATCGGCGCTTGCGGCGGATGGCGGCCAATTGTTGGTCAAGCCCATGACCACTCTCAATCTAGGCCTCAGGCGAAGCTTTGGCATCGCCGGACGCGATCTTGTCGCGCGGTTGCAGGTACTCAATGCCTTCAACCAGTACTCATGGGACGTCAACAACTCGGAGACGCTGAACTACACGCCGCCACGCCGGTTCAGGCTCGTGTTGACGACGCCGATCTGAGCGGCGCCGTCCGCCCAGAAATGCCGCGATCGATCAACTGGATATCCAGTCTCTTGTTCGATCGCGGCAGGGCGAACGCATGGATCGGGTCTGGGCCGACATAGTCTCCAATCAGTCGAGCTCTATGATGACCTTGCCCCCGCCGCGACCAGTTTCGACGAGTTCGTGTGCCTCGGCAACCGCCTCAAGCGGCAGGACATGGCCGATATTGTGCAAGAGCCAGCCTTCGCTCGCTGCCTTGCTCACATAGGCGATGGCTTCCTGATGGGCTTCAGCGCTCATCACATAGACCAGAACGAAGCGAACGGTCGCATCGAGCACGACGAGCGGCCAGAACGGCAGCACAGGCTCCGGCTCAAGGTCAGACGCATAGGAGGCGATTACGCCATTGGGCTTGAGCATCCTCATCGACGTCGCAAGATTGGCGCCAAAGGCGACTTCGATGATGCGGTCGACGCTTCGTTCGTCCTCCGCTCCAGTGAAATCGGCTGCCGAGGCAACGATATCCTCCACACGGCGGTTGATGACCAGATCAGCCCCCGCGCGCCGCGCTGCGGCGGCCTGTTCCTCGGTGCTGACCGTCGCGATTACCCGCGCGCCATCGCGCTTGGCGAACTGGACGGCATAGAAGCCTACCGCTCCCGCTCCGCCGGTCACCAGAACGGTCTTACCGGTAACCGGACCATCGGCAAACACGCAACGATGCGCGGTAAGCGCAGGCACACCCAGACAAGCGCCTTCGGCGAAACTCAGCGAGTCTGGCATGGTTACGGCCTGGGCCGATGGAAGCGCAATGAATTGCGCCGCAGTTCCGTGAGCTCTGCCCAGTTGCGCCTCATAAAGCCAGACGCGTTCACCGATCCGGCTCTCCGGAACACCCTGTCCCACAGCGGCGATCACGCCCGCGCCATCCTGGTGCGCCACGATCCGGGGGAATGGCATGGCAAGATTTCCGCGGTTGCCGCCGCGGCCCTTGGTATCCGACGGATTGATGCCCGACGCCTTGATCGAAACGAGCACTTCGCCCGGTGCCACTTCCGGAACTGGCAGTTCGCCAATTGTCAGCACGTCCCGGGCCGGGCCCTTTTTGTCAAACCAGGCTGCAAGCATGTGTCGTTCCTTATCAGTCGCCCCTCGAGCGCGCGCTCAAGCCGCCTCTGCGCCATAATGGATGCGGAGTCAGACAATTTTCGTGAGATGCCATTCAACAATTACTGTGGCGACTTCGTCACCAGCCTCGTTCGACAAGGTGACGTCGACCGGAAAGCGCACCCTTCCATCGCGTTCGAGCTGTGCCATCAGATCGCTTGAGTCGCCGCGCACCTTTCCGATCCCTGTGATCAGCCCTTTGGCGACCTTGAGATAGCGAATGCTCGATTCGGCGGCGACCGGACGGACCTGCTGAAGGAGGGCAAAGAACGCGCCGACCATTGCCGCGCCAGACGCCGCCTCGGCCAAAGTGAACAGAGCGCCGGCATGGTGCGAGCCGATATGGTTCTTGATCTCGTCCCGCTCCTCCAGCGCTACCTTCGAGACGCCAGGCCCCACTTCGAGAATTTGCACGCCGGTATGGTGGGCGAAGGGAACGGTGGTTGCGAGCCGGTCACGCAACAGGTCGAACATTTGCAAGCTTTGTCTCCAAAATTGGCTTGGCAGGATCTCGTCGGTATTCAGTCGCCGCCAGTGAACGCCAGGACGTGCCTCAGCACACCTTCCGGATCTTCAAGCTCGGGCGTGTGACCGAGGGCTTCCAGCGTCACCGTCTCCACTTCATCGTAAATCTCGGCCAGACTGTGGGCGTTCCCCGCCGGGTGCGAACCATCGGCGCTGCCCCAGATCGACAGGATCGGCTGGCTCGGGCGCAGAAGTTCGCCATCGAGATCGAGATAGTGCTGATAGGCGCTGGCCAGCGACCACCTGGCTCCGTGATCGAAAGACTTGCTGGCACAGGCGCAGAACTGCTCGATCCTGTCGCGGCGACCAACGGACAGGTCGTACCACTTCGGCATCCGGCTGGTCGCCATCTTCCGCATCGCCAGTTGCCCGACAACCGGCGTGCCCAGGATGTTCTTGGGATCGCGCCCTTCCTTCCATCGCGCAAACGCAGCAACGCCGCCCGCCTGAATGAGGCAAAGCTTCGAAACGAGATGCGGGTAACGTTCGGCGATATCGAGCGCCGCGAGGCATGATACGCAGGAGAAGGCCAGAATGGCGTCACGTCCGGCCACAGCCATCAGGAATTCGGCCAGATCGTCATTGGTTTCGCGAAACCCAAAGCCATAGCCGGGGCGAACTGCCGAGAAGCCCATGGCCGGCAATTCGACAATCACCACGCGGAAATGGGTAGAGAAGGTCGAGATCAGTTCGTCATAGATCTCAAGCGTCATCGGCGGATCTGCAGCGAATACCAGCGTTCGCCCGGTTCCAGCGACGCGATAGCGATATTGCACCAGCGCGGACTGAAAAAAATGGATCTGCTTGGAAGTGGCCGAGGGCCAGCCGGCGCGGTGACGGCGCGCTGCGATATTGCCATCCCAAGTGTCGAGATAGGTTCCGATGCGGGCTAAAGGGGATGCCATGGGTTGACTCTCCTGCAGGGTGTTTTGGGAACAGCGGATGGGACTTGCGCCCGGGGGCAATTGCTGAACCACGCTGCATGGCCCTCTAGCGCCAAGGCCCAACAAAAAATGCTTGAGAATGCGGCGTTATAGTTGAATACAATTCAACCATGGGACCTACATCATCCTTGCCATGGCCAGCCTTGCGTGCATTTCGAGCAGCTGCGCGCCACGGCAGCTTTCGCGAAGCCGCCCTGACACTTCGCGTCACACCTTCGGCAATCAGTCACCAGATCAAGCGACTGGAGTCGCTGGTCGGCACGCCATTGTTCGAACGCGGGATCAGGCAAGTGAAATTGACCGACGCAGGCAATCGGCTCGCCCATGCGATCGAAAGCGGCATGGGTCAGATCGAATCCGCCTTCATGGAGGCCCGCCAGCAAGCTCAGTCCACGCAATTGGCAATATCGGCTCTGCCGCTGTTCGCATCGGCCTGGCTTTCGCCCCGGCTCGCAAGATTTGAAGCGCAATTCCCAGCCCTGACCATCTCCATCGACACCAGTCCCAACGTTGTGGATCTCGCCGGTAGCGAGGTTGATGTTGCCATCCGCAATATTGCGACTTCTGCGCCAGCCATCTGGTCACGCAAACTGATTGATTTGCGCGCAGTGCCAGTTTGTACGCCTGCGGTTGCAGCGGAGTTTGAGGGAATGGATGGCCTGGTCCAGCAACGACTTATCGGCCTGAATGTGGGGCGCAATGGCTGGGCCGAATGGTTTGCTGCTGCAGGCGCCAGCCACCTTGTGCCCGAACGACTCTTGCTGGTCGACACGATGATCGCAGCATTCGATGCCGCTCTGCAAGGCCGCGGCGTGGCTATGGCGCTGGCTCCAATGGTCTGGGACATGCCTGGAGCAGACGACCTGGTAGTGCCTTCCGGTGTTCCGGCTCCGGACGGGGGAAGCTACTATGTCGCTTGCCGCAAGGCCGATCGGAAGAATCCCGTCATCGGCGCCTTCGTCGATTGGCTGTGCAGCGAGATGCAGGCAGACCTGCCGCGGCTCCGCCAGTTGGGCACAAAGGGGTCGCACGCGAGAAGAAAAATGCCGCGCGTACCCCTCGAGCGGGACGCTGATTAAGCTGTGGAACGAAGAGCGAAAGCCCGACGCTACCTCTGCCAAACGCTCCAACTTAATATTGGGCCTTGTTTCTACATTGGGGCAAACGACCAAAAAACCGAAACCAACGGGGCAAGGCCCCAACGTCAGCAATTGGGTCGTTAGCCGAACGGCAGCTCTTCGGCCCCTGACGCCTGAAACCAGGCTGTCAGCAATCGGCCCAATTGCGGACATTGTTCGACGACGGTTTTCCACCTAGATTGAAACCCATGTCGCAATCGACCGCTTCACTGAAAATGCTAGCCTTCGGCATCATTGCCATCTCAGCAGTGTTTTCCGGCGACGCTTCATTGCCCATTCGCCTTATTTGGTGGACCATTGCTGGTTACTGCGGGGTGCGATACATTTTGATTGCTGGGAAGCGCCGAACATGCGGACACGGTATGGTATCGCAGTCTGGACCATTCTGGTATCCATGGATCATCGATCCTTGTCCTAAATGTGGCGCGGCAAGTTTCGGCAAGTAACGCGAGGCTGCAAGGTTCGGCGTCCGCTTTCCACCCAACCTCAGACGATAAAGTCATCGCGACCCTCTCCTGAAAGCGGTCGTTCGGCTTTTGGGCTATTGGAAGCCAACCTCGAAGGTCTGATATTGGGGCGCAATGCGGACGATCAGGTCTGTGGGCGAAATGATACAAAATTTGCTACAAAACAGAAAATCGTCCTGAAATAAAACATTGAAAATAAAGCAGAAAATTTCGAAAAGGTAAATTCCCTCCCTCTCCGCCAATATCGATTTAAGCTGTTGATATTAAACGATACAAAATCGCTTAGACATCAAATCCCTCTCCGCTGATACAGAGTATACTACAAAGATATCAGATGGATAGGTGACGTCGCCTGCTTCTGGTGAGAAATTTGATACAGATTTGGTGCGGCCCGTTGCGCTAGTCGGGCGTGTCCCCGGCCATTTGCGGACTGTCCGCCTACGACGCATTTGCAGGCAGCTGGCGAGAGAAGCGCGGTTCCAAGCAGCGGCATTTGCAACCGGACAAACGGCGGTCGAACGTGTCGCATGTCCAGTTTTCAACCAATAGAAGCGCGTTGATCAGGGAACTGCCCCAATGCAGCGTCCACGCAACTTGCGTCATGCTTGGACCAAGCCTCGTACACTCCGATGCCCCCAATGATGGCATGGGGCATGTCGGTCCGCACAGTGGTGATGTTTGCCGATTGGGACTGTCTTTACGTAGCTCGGTAGAAGATCGGCAAAAGATCGGCGCGCCATCATGGAATGATCCTGCCGGTAATGAGACCTTTGGCCTCCGCTTGGAAGCCGGAGGAAAAGATGCGTATCGAGCAGATTTTGGTTGTCACGATTGTCGCAGGCAGCCTCGCCGCGTGCGGCGGCGGATCCGTCCAGTCGACGCCAGCGCCGCCTGTTTCCTTGCCGCCACCGCCCCCTCCGCCGCCTCCGCCACCGCCTCCCGTCCCGCCTCCACCACCCAGCGGGCCGATCGGGCTCGTATCGGATGAGCCATTTGAGGTGCTGGGAGTTGTCTTTGACTACGCCAAGAATGCGTCAGGCAACTTCGGCTTGAGCGCGCCGGATCGGGCCGATGTTTCGCTCGAGTATCGTGCATCCGACAACGTCTACCTCATCTCGCTACCAGGCTACGGGGCGGGCGAACTGGAAACAAAGAGCTATTCGGGCAGTTGGATCGAGGGCAGCAATACGTGGCAATCGATCTATGGCTCGCAAAATGCCTTGCTGGATGGCGATTCCGGCCGACAAGACGCGCAGGTATTTCTGCGCTGGCCCGCCGGCTCACTCAATCCTGACGAGAAACTGACATATACGTCATGGGGTAGCTGGGGCGATGACTATGATATCGATGGCTCTGCCGAGGCAGGAAATTACGGATATTTCGTCTACGGCATTCCTACAGCAATGTCCGATGTGCCAACGACCGGGAGCGCCAGCTACACCGCGCAAGTTTATGGCTTTACCGACATTCCGTACGGCGGCTCACCCTATGGCGACTGGATTCTTGGCACCGCTCACTTGCGCTTCGATTTCGGCGCCGGGACGCTGGCGGGCGAGATGTTGCCGGAGATTTGCCCATGGGACTGCTATTCGTTGGGCACATACACCTTCACGCAGACAGTCTACGCCGTCGGCAGCACGTCGTTCTCGGGCCAGTTCGCAATCAGTGGCAAGACGGTCCCTTCGTGGTTCGAAGGCAGCTTCAACGGACCGCAGGCCGCCGAACTGATGGCGCGCTGGAAGGCGCCATACACATTCGAAGGCGTTTCAGGGACGATGGGAGGAACCTGGACCGGCATGAAGGACTGAGGAATGTTTTCCCTTTCCGTCGCTTTGCTGGCTCAAGTAGCCGCCGGACAGTCGCCCGAGATTGAGCCGCCCCCATCGGAGCAAACGACGGTGATCACCGCCAACAGCACCCAGATGCTGTTGCTGGCGGTGAGGGCACTTGCTTCGCAACAGGATGCCCTTGCGATCAAGATCCTCGAGACCTTGCTGAATGATCCGGAAGTGAAGGTGCGCAATGAGGCCCGCTTTCGCCTTGCGATGCTGGCCTCAAGAGACAGGCGCTGGAATGAAGCGGGTGAATATTTGCGGGCGATCCTCGATGAGGAGCCGGGTGCCCAGCGCGCGCGGCTTGAACTGGCGCGCGTGCAGGCCGAACTGGGTGAGTTGGATGCCTCCCGCCGAACCCTCCGAGAGGCACAGGCAGGGGGATTGCCCCCCGATGTGGCACGCCTGGTCGAACGCTTTTCTGCAGCGCTCCGCGAACGCAAGCCGTTCGGGGTCAACGTCCAGATCGCGATCGCACCGGACAGCAACATCAATCGCGCGACCCGATCGGGAACGCT
Source organism: Altererythrobacter sp. Z27 (assembly GCF_052683155.1). Classification (NCBI taxonomy): domain Bacteria; kingdom Pseudomonadati; phylum Pseudomonadota; class Alphaproteobacteria; order Sphingomonadales; family Erythrobacteraceae; genus Altererythrobacter; species Altererythrobacter sp. Z27. Next base: position 2,466,443 of record NZ_JBQYMC010000001.1, read on the forward strand.
TGGCACGATACTCGGCGATTTTGAGCTCGACGATGACGCCCGCCAATCATCGGGTATAGGCATCACGATGAGTTCGGAGGCGTACTATCGCAAACCTCTGTCGGCCAAGACATCGCTGCTGGCGCGGGCAGGCTTCACCGGCAATTTCTACCGCGCAGACCAGTTCAACGACATTGCTGCAATCGGAGCAATTGGCCCCGAATTCCCGCTTATCGGCGGGCGAGCCAATCTTCTCATCGGTGGCCAGCGGCGGTGGTTTGGCGGAGAGCGCTACAATGATGCTCTCGATGCCAATCTGCAGTGGCAGCGCGCCTTGGGGCGGCGCTCCCAATTGCGCACGGGGATGAGCTATTCACGCACATATTACCGATTCAACGAACTGCAGGATTCGGACACGCTGGCAGGCTTCGCCAGCTATGAGCGCGCACTCAGCCAGCGCGCCGGTGCCAGCCTTACAATCGCGGGGACCCGGCAGATCGCGGCTGACCCCGCCTATTCGATTAGCAGCGGCCAGGTCTCGGCGACGGGCTGGCGCGAGTTCGGGCGAACAACTCTGTTTGCTTCAGCGACCTACCAGCACCTCGAAGCCGATCGGCGCCTCGCGATTTATCCCAGCCGCCGCAAGGAGGACTTCCTGCGGCTGTCGTTGGGTGCAACGCTGCGCACGCTCAGCTGGAAGGGCTGGGCGCCTCAGGTCAAACTCATTTGGGAGAACAACTCGAGCCCGATCGAGATTTACCGCTATGACCGGTGGCGTGGGGAGTTTGGAATTGCGCGCGCGTTCTGAGTGAAAACGTGAGGCGAGTTTTTAGCTAGTCGCGCTTTCCTAAAATAGCGCCGCTGGCGGTTAGCCACTTTTGCCACTCGGGATTGTAGAAGGGTAATTCGAACTGCGCGGCCATTTCCACTGCATTCGGTCCAGCAAAGGTCCCATTGAAATGCCCGTTGGAGGCAGTGCCGCTGCTCGCTAAAGAACCGCTGAAATTGATGCTGCCGGTTGTGAATTTCGTTTCTGTCAAGGTATACACGACCGGGGCATAGCTGCAGCCCATAAGGCATGCCATCGCGATCGTGAGATCGCCCGCTAATGTTGCGTTGGCAAAATCGAAATCGAAGCGCGATTTACCTTGCAGCCATGTGGCTCCTGCATCGCCACTGAAATAACCCACTAGATTTCCAGAGTAAGTTGCTGTTCCAGTAATTGGTACTTCGCCAGGCTTTGTTGGCTGGATAAGAACGAATGCGCCATAAGCTGTTGTATTTGTGTTCGCATTTAGCGCGTTTGAGGCGAAAAGGTGAACCAAAGACATATAAGTGTAAAGCGAGTCTGAAAGGCCAGGCGCACTTATATCTAGGCTATTACAGCAATAACTGCTGGGTGACTTGATCGATGGGTCGGCAGGAAAGCTCGGTTCAAATGTCCATTTCCGGTAATCACCATTCTGCATTATTGTACCGGACCCAGCGAGTGGTGCAGTGACTAGGTAAGTGGCCGTCTCGGAATCATAGCTGATCGAAAGATCTTCGCTGATGCGCTGATTGCTGACCTCTCCTGTCCCAATCTGGTAGTTGAATTGCCACCCTTTTCCGAGCAAGTCCAACTGCTCGTTGTAGAGTGGTTCGACGAATATCCTTGCTGGGACAGGCTGGAACGATGTCGGCGTTGGCGACGGCGTTGGTGTTGGTGTTGGCGTCGGAGATGGCGAAGGCGGTGGAACCGACACGACTGGAGGTGCTCCTTCGCTCCTACACGACGCCAGCAGCAACGAGGTTGACGTCAATGAAAGGATCGTGCGACCTTTGCTCATCATTGGTTTCATCCTTCCTTCCCTTTCGTCCAGCGCCGCCGAAGAGGGGCGCAGCCGGGGTGACGTGCTTACGCCAGTCCTGCTGCGGCGGCGCCGGACGCGGCGGGGTCAATCGCCTGCCGGGAACTCGATCATCTTGGGTCCCTTTCGGCGGGGGCGCTCGGCTACCCAGATGTCGGGGGCGGGGGAGGCACTGCCGGGGCGGTTCGACGCGAAGAAGATCTGCGTTCCGTCGAATGATAGCGAAGGCCGCGCATCGAACCCGGGGGAATTAAGTTCGGGCAGGGTATACGCCGGGCCGAATGGCTCGGAGGTGCTGTCTCGTTCAGCGAACCAAAGATCGGGTCCGCCCTGACCTCCGGGGCGGGTAGAGTCGAAGGCGATGAACAGGCCGTCGCGCGAAACCCAGGCCCGATTGTTCCAGCCGGCGGCGTTGGGCCCACCTGCAACCGGTGTCGGTGTTCCACCGCCGACGCTTTGGAAGATTTGGCCGCCCGTCCCGTCACCGTTGTTGCGTGAGAAAATCGTTACTTCCCGGCCGTCATCATCTTCGAAGATGCTCACCGCCTCCTCAAGCAGCGGCGAGTTGAAGCTTGGGTTCAGCGTCACCGCTTCTTGCCAGTCGCCAGAATTGCGGCGGCTGACGAAGAGGTTGCCCGGGTCGGCGCCTTCGCTGCGGAGGAAGTAGAGTGTGTTGCGCCCGATTATGCTGGGACACGCCTCGGTCGCGCCTGTATTGACCGTGTTTGGCAAGCGGGTCGGAGCCCCGAAGCCCTCCGACAGGCTTCCCCGTTCCGCCATGTAGATGTCGAAATTCCCTAAGCGATTGGAGGTGAAGTAAATCTGCAGTCCGTCGCGCGACAGGCTGACGCAGCCATCGACTGCCGGCGTATTCAGATTGGGTGCCGAGCCGGAAAGCGCGGCCGCGTTGGTGGGGGTGCCCCATTCGCCATAGGGCGGTGCGCCAAGAGCGATCGCCGCTGCGCCCAGCAGGCAAGGCGCTGCAAGCCATTTGATCCGTTTGGTCGTAGTTGAGCCTTTCATGTTACGTCTCCTCGACAATATGCGCTTGCAGCCAAGGCAAGCTGATCAGGACGAGTAAGGTCGAGGAGAGCATTGTCCGCACGGCAAGGCCATGATCCCCCGCCGATGCGGGCTGATGGATTCCTGATGATTTGCCGATGATGGAAGAAGTTGCTTGAGCGCCTTGATTATACGGTGGTAATTTGCGCCGTGGCCAAGCGATTGCACAGCATTGCCGGGATGGTCGTTATCGCCTTGCCGGCTTGTCCCGCGGTGGCCAGCGCGGCCAACGAGGCGCCGAACCAATCCCAAACCGAAGCGGTCATCGTCGTGACGGGGGAGCGTATTCCGCGCTCGTTCGAACAAACGGCGTCAAGCGTCGCGTTCACCAGCGCACACGATCTGGAACGAATGCCGGATATCTCGCACCTCGATCAGTTGTTGGAGATGACGCCGAACCTGGTTCTCGGCTCGGGTGGGCAGGGTCCGACGATCCGTGGGCAGGATACAACGGGAGTGCTGCGCGATCTTCCCGCCTTTCTCGGCGGGAACAGGCCGCGGACAACGGTTGTCATCGATGGCAGATCAACTTCCTACAACGAGTTCGTGTTTGGCAGCCAGCCGCTATGGGACGTTGACCGGGTCGAGATATTTCGAAGCCCGCAAACTACCACGCAAGGGCGCAACTCGATTGCCGGTGCGATCTTCATCGAAACACAACTGCCAGAGAACGAGTGGGGAGGCAGGGCAAGGGCCATTACTGGCAGCTCCGACACAAGGCAGATTTCGGGCATGTTGGCCGGCCCGATTGTCGAGGAGCAGCTTGCCGTCCGGATTGTCGGCGATGTGCGGGAAAAGCGAACCTTTAGCGACCTGACGAGCCCTGCGGTTGGCGTTGATCCTAACAGGGATTGGCATGAACTCTTCCGCGCAAAGATACTCGCCACTCCGGCATCCATTCCCGAGCTTCGCCTTGATGCAACGTTCCAAACCTCAAAGTCGCAGGCTCCGCAGATAGAGGGCATCAGGCCGCCCTACCGTGAACGGAATGATCCGCGGGCGGGCTACGGCGTTTTTCGGGTTTCGACAGAGTCGCTGACTTTGCGCTCGCAACTCCAATTGGACCGGGGGATGGAACTTTCGGCGACCCTCTCAGGCGGCAGCTCGAATGCTCGCCGGTTTGCGCCAGCTGGAATTGGCGAAGCGCTTACAGATACTGACGATCAAGCAGTCGAGATTCTTCTCAAGCGCAATCGGGGGCGGCTCGACATGCTCGTCGGCGCGAGCGCCAGCCGCACGAAGCTGACGCAGGCAATCGATCTGTCGACGGTCGGGTTGGGCGTTGGGAATTTTCGTGACCGGCAAGACAGCCTGGGGCTGTTTGGAGAGATCAGCCTTGCCTTGGCTCCGCGCCTCAATTTGACGACCGGCGCGCGCTACCAATCCGACAGGCAGCTGCGCAGCGGGACACTGGCGAATACATTCGATTTCACGCCTTATGATTTCGATGGTCGTTTCAGCTCCTTTTCGCCCAAGGCTTCACTCACCTATGGAGTGGGCGAGGGAACGACGATTGGCGCACTTTTACAGCGGGCGGCCAATCCGGGTGGCGCGACGCTTTCGCCTTCGACAGGCTTGCTCGATACCTTCGCCGCCGAACACTTGTGGGATTATGAAATCTTCCTGCGGGGCAAACTGCCCAGCGCAAATCTCGAGTATTCTGCCAATCTCTTTTACTATGACATGTTCAATGCCCAGCGTTCGGCACTGAAGGTGATCGAAACACCCGGTGGCAGCTTTTTTTTGCTAGAGATCGGCAACATGCCGCGTAGCTGGAGCAAGGGCGCCGAGTTCGCGCTTGGCTGGTCACCCGGCGACCGGCTGAATATTCGGCTTGCGGCAGGCCTGCTCAAAACGCGGATAACGGAAGCGCCGCTCGATCGCGATCCCTTGCTTGGCAAGGAGTTCCAAAGGTCACCGAGATTTACGGGCTCTGCCGCGATCGACTGGCGCCCTTCGGACAAGCTCTCGCTCGGGCTCAGCTACAGCCGTAGGTCCGGCTATTTCAGCGAGGACAACAACGATGCGTCGCTGCGGGTCGGCTCTGCCGACACTGTCAACGCCCGCCTGGAATGGAGACAAGCGAACTGGCGATGGTTTGGCTTCGTCCGGAATGTCTTCGACCGCTTCAACCTGACCTCCCTGTCCTCCGGCGGCGACCTTGCGACCGCAGCAAGTCCGCGCGAGTTGGGGGGCGGCCTCGAATTTCAGTTCTGATCCCGATCGGTTCTATGCAATTGCGCGCAGGGACCTGCTCAAGTATTTGCGAATGAAATACTTCAGGCCGTGATGCGCTCGGGGGAAGCATCGATCTATGGATGAAGCTGCACCTGTTCCTGTTTCCGCGCTTGCGAAAAGGCGCGATTTTTTGGTCGGGGAGGCGACGGTCCGGCCGTCGACACGATCGATCGAAGGGCCAGTCGGCACAGCGACAATCGAACCGCGGGTCATGCAGGTCTTCCTTGCCCTGCTTGACGCGCAAGGAGAGGTGCTCAGCCGCGACGCCCTGTTGGAGCTATGCTGGCCCGGAGTGATCGTTGGCGATGATGCGATCAATCGCACAATTGCAGAGATCAGGCGCGCTCTGCGCGAAACCGGTGCGGCGGTATCGGTCGAGACGATCCCGCGGATCGGCTATCGGATCGAACAAGCCAGAAGCGCAAAGCGACCTTTGCGCGAGTTCTTGAACTTCGAGAAGCTCAAGTTCGATCGCAGAAAGCTCTTAGTCGGCGGTGTGACAGCGGTTGCTGCACTGGCTGCAGGTGGCACGGCTTATTCAAGCTGGCAACGCGCTTCGAAAGTCGACGGCTTGATAGATCGCGGCAAAATTGCACAGGCGTCCTCGGCCCCCAATGGTAATGCACAGGCAGAGGCTATCTTTCGTTCCGCAATCGAAATCGATCCGGGCAGGGCCGATGCATGGGGTTGGCTTGCGCGTGTAGTTCGAGACGTCGATGCAGCACGCGAAGCCGCCAGGCATGCGCTTGAGCTTGACCCTTCCGAGGCCAATGCTCGCGTGGTTCTGATTACGCAGCGGCGCGACCTTGTCGATTGGGCGGATTGGGAGGATGCGCTGCTGGAAGTGCTCGCTCAAGCGCCAGACAATACGCTTGCCCTCGATTTCCTGACCTTGTTCTATCAGGGGATGGGGCGCTGCCAGGATTCATGGGTGACCAACGAGCAACTCATCGCATCAGAGCCATTCAACACCACCGGACTTCATCGAAGGGCCATTAAACATTGGGTTTTTGGGCGGATCGGAGAAGCCGACAAAGTCGCCGATCAAACGCTAAGGCTCAGGCCGCGCGATCCCTTTGCCTGGAATGCGCGGCTAATGATCTATGCTTTCAGTGATCGCGTCGCGGCGGCCCTTGCCTTGCTCGACGATCTGCCGAGCCGCCCGGTAAACCTTACAGAGCCGAGTGTGGAATCCTGGCGGGCAGCCCTGCGCGCAATAGATACCCGCTCATCAAGCGATATCGCCAAGGCCGTCGAAGTTTGTACCGAAGCGGCAAGCCTGGCGCCGGGACTTGCCGCGAATGCGATCATGATCTTTTCGTATCTTGGGCGTCTCGACGATGCCTATCGCGTGGCGGATGGACTGTTCGAAGGGCGCGGAGCGATTGTCCAGCAGTCGCGCGGCCAAGGGATTAAGGACCTCTATTCGGGATCTGAATGGGCCCGTACGCAGTTCCTCTTCATCCCTGCAACTGCTGCGTTTCGCGATGACGAGAGGTTCACCGGTCTATGCGAGCGGATGGGGCACGTTGCCTATTGGCGCAAGCGAGGCATTTGGCCCGATCCCTTCGTGCGTGGTTCGCTCAAGCCAAGCTGAAAGAGTTCTCCTACCAACTTTTGTCGAATAGCAATGATTTGAGAGAGGAAACCTACCTGCCATTCAAAGTGCGCCCGCAAGAACCGGGAAGCTCAATGGGTCCGTCGGGGACCTCCAATACCTGCCGATCCACGCGGAGGTTCGCTTGTCAGGACAGATGCCATTCTTCCATGCGAGCGCCTTTTGGGCTTTCATTGGCTGGCGCCGCCCATACTATGGATCTGGGGCGATCCGAAAGGGGGGCAGCCGCTAGCTACTCTTTGCAATCAAGAGCGGAAGGCGACTTCCTGCTTCAGTTATCATTATGATATTACAAGAGAAATTCCAAATCCGCCAACTGCGCGTGATTAGAATCAGCGGTAGGAATATAGATCCCTTGTCCGGTTCTACATGCAGTGTCGTCTTTCTCAATTGCAGACGCTTGTGCCCCTCTCGCCACTCGGGCATCGGTATGCTTGCGCCTAGAGAATCCCGACTGTCAGGCTTCCGATGCCTTCGAAGGAAGCTTTCACGAGATTGCCGCTCGCGACTTCGTGAACTCCGGTGATCGCACCACTTGAAATCCACCAGCCGGGTTTGGGCGCAATGCCGCGCTGGGCGAGGTTTTCGAGAAGGAACCTCGCTGCGCCGAAAGGCCCGTCGAGCATGGTCGCTGTTGTCGCCCGCCCCACTGTTTGCCCGTCGACTTCCAGTGACACTTCGACATCGTCGAGGCGCTGCCAGAATTCCCGCGGAACCACTGGGCCGAGCGCCAGGCCCGCATTGTTGCCATGGTCTGAGATCGTGACGCATGGCCCGTCGGCATTGATGGCCGCATAGGGCGATGACGCGATTTCGATGCCGATCCGGATTTCGTCGATCCAGTCCATCGCCTCGGCATTGTCGCGCGGCAAGGGGGTATCGCGCGGCGCAAGCCGCAGCATGAACTCGGCCTCGGCTGCGGCGAATCCGCCCTGGAAGATGGCGAATTGCGGCGCTGGCGATCCCGCTTCAAGGATCGTGTCGCCGAAGACCGGCCCGGCCAATCGAATCGCGCCCAAGCGGTCGCATTCGGGAGGATTGATCCGGCCCACTTTCCAGCCTCCGACGTCGCGGTCCCAGATCGAAAGCGCGCAATCCTGGATTGCATAGGAAGTTGCGAGGTCGGTCGGGCGATCGCCGGGATATTGGGCGATTGAAGTGCCTTTGCGCCGAGCTTCGACGAACGCACCAGCAATCTCGCGTGCCTGCACAGCCACTTTGCACCCCTCGTCCCGCACTTGTGATTTGCCCGTTTTTGACGAAAAAGGAAACCGGTGTCAAAATGAATTTGCGAGTGCGCCTTCCGATCATGTCGAGGGCTCTTTCGCTTTTGGGAGATTGCAGACTAAAAGCGGGGCTAGTGTGAAGGGAAGTGTAGACGACCGCATGGCCAAGAAGAACAGGGCACCGACGATCAACGATGTGGCCCGCGCGGCTGGCGTCTCGAAAAAGACCGTCAGCCGGGTGATCAATCGTTCGGCGCTGCTCAAACAGGACACTCGCAAGAAGGTCGAGGCGGTGATCGCCGAGCTTGGCTATGTGCCCAATCCGCAGGCGCGTGCATTGGCGCTGCGGCGCAACTTCCTGCTTGGCCTGCTGCATGACAATCCCAATGCGCAGACCGTGCTCAATTTCCAGGAAGGCGTGCTCGATGCCATCCGCGACACGGAGTTCGCGCTGGTCGTGCGCCCGGTCGACCGCCATTCGCCCGACTTGCTTGAGGACATTCGCGACTTCCTAGAGAAGCAGCGGCTCTATGGGGTGATGGTCCTTCCGCCCGTTTCGGAGAACGACGATATCGCCGCGATCTGCGAGGAGCTGAATTGCGGCTACGTGAGGATGGGTTCGGCCGAACTCGACGAGCCCGAACATCTCGTCGAATCGAATGACCGCGAAGCGGTCGGCTGGGCGGTCGATCACCTGGTCGAGCAGGGGCATCGGCGGATTGCGCTGATCGAGGGCCCTTCCGGTTTCCGGTCCGCGCACGAAAGGCGTGAAGGATTTCTCGCGGCGATGAAGCGTCACGGGCTGGATGTCCCGCCCGAAGCCATGGCGCAGGGAACCTACCGATTCAATTCCGGCATCGCTGCCGCCGACAAGCTGCTCGATGCATCGCCGCGCCCAACGGCGATTTTCGCGAGCAATGACGAAATGGCGGCGGGCGCGCTCCACGCGGCAAGGCAGAGGGACCTGAGCGTTCCGGGAGACCTGTCGCTGGTCGGCTTCGACGATTCGCCGATCGCGGCGCATATCTGGCCGCCGATGACGACGGTCGGTTGGCCGATCCGCGAAATGGCCAAGGCCGCGGCGCTCAAGCTGATTGCCCCCGGTGAGGCGGACGCCCAGCCGTTCAAATTCCTTTCGCGGCTCGTGCAAAGGGATTCGGTTGCCCCTCCGCCGGGCGATATGTGAAACCGAGGTTGAAATGTGCCGGAGTTTGGCGCTATAGCAATAATGACACCGGTTTCCTAAGGTCCATGCGCGTTGCGCTTGTGGCGTTTGAATTAGGCCCAACAAGGGCAGGAGAGGCATTATGAAAGTCGCGCTGATCATCGAAAACAGCCAGGCCGCCAAGAGCGCCATCGTCCACGAGGCACTCACCAGCGTCGCCGAACCGCTCGGCCACCAGGTCTTTCATTACGGCATGTACGCGCCAGAGGATGAGGCGCAGCTGACCTATGTGATGAACGGCCTGCTGGCCGGAATCTTGCTCAACTCCAGGGCTGCCGACTTCGTCATCACCGGTTGCGGCACGGGGATGGGTTCGATGCTGGCCTGCAACTCGATGCCCGGCGTGTTCTGCGGCCTGGTGATCGACCCGACCGACGCGTTCCTGTTCAGCCAGATCAATGACGGAAACTGCATGTCGATGCCCTATTCCAAGGGTTTCGGCTGGGCGGCAGAGTTGAACCTGCAGGACTGCTATCGCAAGATCTTCGAGAACGAAGGTGGGGCGGGCTATCCCAAGGAGCGTGCCGAAATCATGCGGAAGAACCGCGGCATCCTGAAGGACCTGAAGTCGGCGGCCTGCAACGACATGCTGACCGTGCTCAAGAATGTCGACCAGGACTTGCTGCGTTCGGCCATCGCAGGCGAGAAGTTCGCCGAGTATTTCTATGCCAATTCGCAAGACGAAGCGATCAGCGACTACCTTCGTAGCCTCTGAGTGAAGCCGGGGGAGGGCATCATGGCAGGCAATCCATTCGACCTGACCGGTCGCAAAGCCATCGTCACCGGGGCCAACACCGGCATCGGCCAGGGGATCGCGGTGGCGCTGGCAAAGGCCGGTGCCGATATCGGGCTGGTCGGGCGCAGCGCCGCTTTGGAGACGCAGGAACTGGTCCAGGCCCAGGGACGCAAGGCGGTGCTGATCGGTGCCGATTTGTCGTCGATCGGGCCAGTCGGCGAAGTCGTTGCGGAAGCCGTGAGCGAACTCGGGCGGGTCGACATCCTTGTCAACAATGCGGGGATCATCCGGCGCGACGATGCACTCGACTTTACCGAAGCGGATTGGGATGCGGTGGTCGACACCAATCTGAAGACACTGTTCTTCCTGACGCAAGCGGTCGGGCGGCACATGGTCGAATGGGCAAGCCAGGACGGCGAGCGCGGCAAGATCATCAACATTGCCTCGATGCTGACCTTCCAGGGAGGGATCCGCGTGCCGAGCTACACCGCGTCGAAGAGCGGGGTCGGCGGCCTGACCAAGCTCCTCGCCAATGAGTGGGCGATCAAGGGCATCAATGTGAACGCCATTGCCCCCGGCTACATCGCCACCAACAACACCGCCGCGCTGCAGGCCGATGCGACGCGCAACCGGCAGATCCTCGAGCGAATTCCGGAAGGCCGCTGGGGCGATCCCGCAGACATTGGCGGCGCGGCGGTCTTCCTCGCCAGCAAGGCAGCCGATTATGTCCAGGGCCATATACTGGCGGTGGACGGCGGATGGCTGGCGCGATGAGCGGAGCGGCCTCAACCGGGCCGGTCGTCTGCTTCGGCGAAATGCTGTTGCGGCTTTCGTCCGAGGCTGGAACGCCCTTGTCGCATGGCAATTCTCTGCATCTCGCCGTGGGCGGGGCCGAAGCCAATGTCGCGGTCGCGCTTGCGAGCCTCGGCCAGCCAACGCGAATGCTCACGGTGCTTCCGCGCAATCCGCTCGGCAGGCGCGCGCTTGGGGCGCTCCGCGAAGCCGGGGTCGACATGAGCTACGCCAGTCATTCCGATGGTCGGATCGGCCTCTATTTCTTCGAACCGCCCTCAGGTCCTATCGGGGGCCGGGTAACCTATGATCGTGCCGGCAGTGCCTTCGCGCAATCTCAACCGGCTGACCTCGATTTCACCGGGGCCTTGGCAGGCGCGAGCTTGCTCCACCTGTCGGGCATCACTCCGGCACTGGGGCCGGATGGGGTCAAACTGGCGCTAGCCGCAGTCAGGGCGGCGAGCGATGCGGGCATTCCGATCTGTTTCGACGGAAACTATCGCGCCAATCTGTGGGAATCCTGGGACAGCGATCCGCGCGCAATCCTGACTGAGCTGGTCAGCCATGCGACGATCCTGATCGGCAATCACCGCGATATCTCGCTCTTGCTTGGCAAGACATTTTCGGGCGATGGGCCGGACCGGCGGCGTGAAGCCGCCGAAGCGGCGTTCGAGGCCTTCGGCAGGCTTGAAATGATCGCTTCCACCGCACGCCATGTCGATAGCGCCACTGCGCAACGCCTGTCGGCACGCGTCGACCTGCGCGCAAGCCACTGGCAGACAGACGAGGTTCGTATTGCCCCCGTGGTAGACCGCATCGGCACGGGAGATGCCTATGCAGCGGGAGTTTTACTCCGCTGGCTTGAGGGAGGCAGCGCGCAGGACATGGCGAAGACGGGGCTCGCGCTTGCCGCCATGAAGCATGGCGTTGTGGGCGATTCAATTTCAGTGACGCGAGCCGAACTCGAGACGTTCGATCCGGCCGGGGCCGATGTCAGCCGCTAAGGGACTGACCCGCCGCGAGGTGTTCGCGGTTGGCGCGGGAATGGCTTCGCTTGCATCGCCACTGTCGGCGTGGGGGCAGGACCCGAGCGTGTTGGGCTGGCAGGGCTTTATAGATCGCGGCACTCCGGCGTTCCTTGGCATCCGCTATGCAAGAGCCGCACGATTTGCTCCGCCGACCAGGGAGCCGCTTCCGTCCAGTCCTGCAAAGGCGGTCCAGTTCGGGCCGCTGGCGCCGCAGAGTAGCCGGATCACACCGGCGACAAGCGAGGATTGCCTGTTCCTCAATGTCTGGACGCCCGATCCCGATCACCGCGCGCGTCGCCCCGTCATGGTCTATTTCCATGGCGGCGCCTACAATTCGGGTTCGGTCACAGACCCCGTAACGCAAGGCCCCTATCTCGCCGCGCAAGGCGAGGTTGTGGTCGTCTCGGTCAACCACCGGATCAATGTCTTCGGTTACGGCTGGCTTCACCCATATGGCGAGCGGTTCCGATCAAGCGGCAATCTGGGCCAGCTCGACCTCATCTGCGCGCTCGAATGGGTGCGCGACAATATCGCGGCGTTCGGCGGCGATCCTTCGCGCGTGATGGCGTTCGGCCAATCGGGGGGAGGCGCCAAGATCGCAACGCTGATGGCCATGCCTGAGGCCGAGGGCCTGTTCCATTCCGCTGCAACCATGAGCGGGCAGCAGGTGACCGCGCAAGGACCGGGCAATGCGAGAAAGCGCATGCAGGCTTTCATGGCGCAGCTCGGCTTAGGGGAGGGTGATGTCGAAGCCCTGTTTACGCTACCTGCCGAACGGCTGGTCGAGGGGTTGGCTGCAGTCGATCCGATCATCGGCGGGAGCCTATATTTCGGGCCGGTGCTCGATATGGTCCACCTCCACCGGCATCCGTTCTGGCCCGATGCCGCGCCACAGTCGCTCGAAATCCCGATGATTCTGGGCAATACCAGCGACGAAACTCGCGCGTTCATTTCCCCGAAGGGACCCGTCGCCAGCGGGCTCGACTGGTCGAACATCGCCGAGCGCCTTGCGCCACAGATCCGCATCGACTTGCCGGCCGATTGGGTGGTTGAGCAGTATCGAGCGCAATTTCCCGAATGGAGCGCCGAGAAGCTGTTCTATGCGGCGACCACGGCCGGGCGCAGCTGGCCCGGGCAGGTCATCGAAGCGGACGAACGGGCGAGGGTGGGTGCACGCAAGACATGGGTCTACCAACTGGACCGCGCCTCACCGGTGGATCCATCGCGCGGGGCCGCGCATACGGATGACTTGCCCTATGTCTTTGGGACTCTGGATGCGCCGGGAAGCTACTCCGGCACGGGCGAGCGCGCACGCGAAGTAAGCCGCGCGATGATCCAGGCCTTCGCCGGAATGGCACATAGCGGGAGGCCGGGTTTGGCGGATTGGAGCCCCTATACCCTGCCGGACCGCGCAACGCTGATGATTGCCGAGGATCGCATCGCAGTCGAAAACGACCCGCGCCGATGGGAGCGCGAGCTGTGGGCCAAGGCGCCTTATATCCAGCCGGGAAGCTGAGCCGACCTATTTCGTGACGGGGTATGCGATGATGATCGATAGCGGTTCATCGCCGACCTGCCTGATCCCCACGATTGCGCCCGCATAAAGATATGCCGCCATGCCGGGTTCAAGTTCGGCTTCGACACCGTCCGAGATCACGACCCCTTGGCCGGATGTGACGTAATAGACCTCGTCATGGCTGATCGGATGCTCGCCAATGGCGGCGCCCTTGTCCAGCACTCGCCTGCGGAACTCCATGGTCCGCGGCTGTGGGGCGGCATCGCTGATGCGATAGGCGGTCGACATGCCGATCGCGCCATGCGGCGGGGCCTCGCGAACTTCGACCTCGCTTTCGTGAACTACCACCATCGGTGGTGCCCCGGTCGTTTCTGCCGACGCCGCGCAGGCGGATGCAAATGCAAGCAAGGGGATGCTAAGTACGGCCCTCATTGCTGGCCGCCGCGCATCATCCGGTCGCGCGGCGAAAGATGCTCTTGCGCGCCTTCCTTCTGGCCGGGGAAGATCCCGGATTTGGGAGTCATCGTATCGAGGTTCCAATCGGCCTTCACGAAAGGCGCATGCGCTTCCGAAAACTTCGGATAGCCGCCAACCTCATCTTCCGAATCGATCACTTCGCCACGACCTTCGGCGATGTAGAACAGCACGCGGATTTCCATTTCGCTTCGATCCCAGGGCCGCGCGCCGGCGGTGGCGAGAACCGTCGTTTCGACGTCGATGCTCGGCATGATCTCGTAAGCCGATACATCGTGAAGCGGCGCATCCTGCTCGATGATCCTGGCGCTGGTTACGCCATAGCGGCCATACATCGGTAGGGCCCCGCCGTGGCGGTCAACCGCGACATTGTCCTTGCCGTAGTAGAGCAGGTCACCGACCCCGCCGATCATCAGGAACGGTAGCCCCGGATCGGTGCTGTTGCCGCCGCGCATGACATTGCCGATTGCGGTCAGCTTGCCGTCAACCGGCGCATGGCCGGCCCATTCGAGATCCATCAGATTGTAATGCACCGCGCGGTACTGCGGGTCATAGATCAGATTGTTGATCATGAGCGCTTCGACGCCGCCCTTCAGCAAGGGCGAACGTTCGACATTGTGCGCCCAGACATTGCGCTCGAAGACTATGCCGGTGGCATTGTCATGGATCAGCGAACCCTTCGAATGTTCGCCCTTTGGATGAGTCGAATCGGCCAGGCCCTCGGCCGCGAGGTTCGAACGGAACACGATGTCATGGCTGGTTCCGGCACGCCATTCCTCGACCGTCTTGCCAGTGAAGCGCGGGCCCGAGGCAGACATGTTCTCGTCGATCGCCCAGAAGAAGCTGTTGTTCTCGACAAGGACATTGTGCGCGGAACGCGTGGAGAAGGCATCGGCTTCCCATCCCTGTCGTTTGGGAAGGCCATCGCTGCCGACCACGACGCGGAGGTGCTGCAGCTTAACGTCATGGGTGTTGAGGTCGAACCCGCCGCGGATGATGGTGATCCCCGGCGACGGTGCCGTCTGCCCTGCAATCGTTACATAGGGCTCGCTGATCTCAAGCGTCGATCGCTCAAGATCGATGATCCCGCCTACCTCGAACACGATGATGCGCGGCCCCTTCCGGCGCAGGGCTTCGGCGAGGCTGCCAGGGCCGTCTTTCGCCAGAGTCGTTACGCGAACGATCTCGCCACCCTGTCCACCCCGCGTCGGATTTCGGGCATCCGCCAATGCAGGCGAAGGCAGAATCAGTGCGGCGAGCATGGCAAAGTGTAGGGCGATCGAGCGAAAAATCAGACGCATAGCAACTCTCCTCCAACATAACTTGACAGCCCTGCCGTCTCTCGGCAATAGTGAATGACACCGGTTACCAAAAAATCGGGTGGGAGAGTCGGATATGAGAAGGCACGAAGTCTGCTTCTCAGGGAAACCGGTGTCACCTACCCGAACATGTGTGAGGGAGGTTGGAATGCCTGATTTTCGTAAGGTCTCGCGATACAAGCTTGCGCTGCTGATCGGCGGGGCGGCCTTCATGCCGCAGGCCGCATTCGCACAGGACGCTGGCGACGACCAGTCGGTCGCCGCACAGGACGGCGCTAACGACGAAAACGTCATTATCGTTTCGGGCTTCCGCCAGTCGCTGAATGCGGCGGTTGCTGCCAAGCGCGAAGCGATTGGCCAGGTCGACGTGATCGTGGCCGAGGACATTGCCAAGTTCCCCGATACCAACCTCGCCGAATCGCTCCAGCGTATCCCCGGCGTCGCGATCGAACGCGATGCGGGCGAAGGCCGCCAGATCACCGTTCGCGGCCTCGGCGCCCAGTTCACGCGCGTGCGCGTCAACGGGATGGAAACGATCGCGACTTCGGTCGACGGTGCTTCGTTCAACCGCGATCGTGCGTTCGACTTCAACGTGTTCGCATCCGAACTGTTCAACTCGATCGTCGTCAACAAGACGGCCGCTGCGGCGCTGGACGAAGGTTCGCTCGGCGCGGTTATCGACCTCACTACCGGCAATCCGCTTGCTTACGGCGCAGGTACGAAAGTCGTCGCGTCTGCGCAGGCCCGCTACAACGACCTCAATGACGATCTCGCGCCGCGCCTCGCTGGCCTGTTCGCATGGAACAATGCAGACGAAACCTTCGGTTTCTCGGCATCGGCAGCCTGGTCGAAATATGAAACGCCCGAACTGGGCAATAACTCGGTACGCTGGGCCAACAACGCCAGGTTCCGCTCGGTCGACGGCGTTGCCTGCCCCAGCACGACTACCGATCCGGGCTGTATCGAAGTACGCGATGCCTTCCACCCGCGCATCCCGCGCTATGGCCTGGTGAACCATGACCGCGAGCGTTTGGGCGCTACCGCGGCCATCCAGTTCCGCCCGAGCGACAGCACCGATATCGAGATCGACGCGCTCTATTCGAACTTCAAGGAAGACCGTGACGAGTATTGGGGCGAAGTCCTGCTGCGTTCGAACGAAGGCAGCATCGACATCTCGAACTATGTCATGGATGACAATAACAACGTCATCTCGGCTGACCTGACCAATGCGTGGATCCGCAACGAGCGGTATCATCGCGAAAGCGAGACCGATTTCTACCAGATCTCGGGTCGTATCGAGCAGCAGATCGGTGATAGCTTTACTGCGAAGCTGCTTGGCGGTTTCTCCAAGTCCGACGCCACGATCCCGGTCGAAACGACGATCATCTTCGACGATCGCGACGGGGTCTACAGCTACGACTACACCAATATGAAGTCGCCGCTGTTGGTGTTCACTACCGATGTGACCCAGCCGACGAACTTCCAGCTGGCCGAATTCCGCGACCGCCCGAGCCAGGTTGAAAACAAGTTCAAGACGATCGCTCTCGACCTCGAGTGGGAAGCGACCGACGGCCTGAAATTTTCGACTGGACCGTTCTATCGCCAGTTCGATTTCTTCACGACCAGTTCGGCACGCGACAGCACCTATTGTGCAGCGTTTACCTGCGCGACGGGCCAGTATGGTGCATTTGTAACTCCCGACCTCGCCGAACTGTTCAAGCTAGGTGATGCAGGTCAGCCGGCCGGGAACACCAACTCATGGATCGTTCCAGACCTGGCTGCCACGACCGATTTCCTGGGCCTTTACGACCGGACGGCCGTGACAGCGCTGGGCAATGAGCGGGGCGTGACCGAAAAGGTGAAGGGTGCCTACATCCAGACCGATTTCGAACTCGATCCCGGTATCCGTATCAACGGCAATGTGGGTGCCCGCTATGCGCATACGAAACAGTCATCGTTCGGCTATGTAGGAACTACATATCAGTCGATCACTCGCACCTATGACGATTTCCTGCCGGCGCTGAACGTGAACCTGTTCCCGTCCGACAACTTCATCATCCGCGGCGCCGTTGCGAAGGTCGTTACCCGTCCCGCCCTTGGCAATGTTACGCCGGGCGGTTCGGTCGACGAATTCAACTTCCGCATCACGCGCGGCAATCCGTACCTGACGCCCTATCGGGCGTGGAATTACGACCTTTCGCTCGAATGGTACTTCGCTCCGGGTGCGATCGCTTCGCTTGCCTTGTTCAAGAAGGACATTTCGAGCTTCCCGACTTCTGTCAGCAACCAGATCACATATGCTGAAAGCGGATTGCCGACCTCGATTCTCACGCCCGGCCGTCCGGCATATGTCGCGGTGGTGGATGGGGCCGATCCCAATCGTGAATTCGAGGAACGAACATCGACCAATGGTGAAGGCGCCAGCATCAAGGGCCTCGAACTCGGCCTGAACCTGCCGCTTTCGGTCTTCAGTGAGGCGCTGGAAGACTTCGGGGTTCTTGGCAACTTCACCTATGTCGACAGCTCTGCCGACTACACCTTTGGTGGCCAGGACTACACCGTGTCATTCTCGGGCGTGTCCAAGTATTCGGCCAATGGCACGGTCTACTATGACAATGGCCGGTTCTCGATCCGCGTCTCAGGCGCCTATCGCAGCGACTACAACACCGGGACAAGTGGCAACGGCAACTTCCTTGAAGGCTTCGCTTCCACCTTCAACCTCGATGCCGCGATCCGCTACAAGGTCACTGACAAGATCGAGCTGACGCTGGATGGAAACAACCTGACCGACGAGTATCGCTACCGTTGGGCGGACTTGGACGCTCGCCGGAACTACGAGAACAACCACTTCGGGCGCATCATCATGGCTGGCGTTCGCATCGAAATGTGACGCCAGACCGGCACTGACACGGAGGCCCGCGGCATGAATAGCGATCGCAGATCACTTCTCACCGCGGGCCTTATGCTTTCTGCTTTCGGCGCAAACGGGCTGGTGGCCCAGACCGCGCCACCCACTGCGGGCAGCGCGCTTCCTCCCGGATTGCCGCAGCCTGTCGAAACAATCGACCTATGGCCCTCGGGTGCGCCCGGCATGCCCACCCGGCCGCCGGTCGAAAAGACGACCGAACGATCCACCGATGCGCTTGTGAGCGATCGCGCGGTACTGGGGCTCACTGTGCCGCGCATGGCAGTGTTCCGGCCCGATCGGCCGAATGGTGCCGCAGTCCTGCTGATTCCAGGCGGCGGCTACAACCATGTCGTGGTCGACAAGGAAGGCTATGAAATGGCGCGCTGGCTGACGGCGCGCGGGTTCACCGCTTTCGTGCTGTTCTACCGTCTGCCCTATGACGGCTGGGCGGCTGGCCCCGACGTTTGCCTTTCCGATGCGCAGCGCGCGATGCGGCTGATCAGGCATCGCCATGCGGAATTTGCGATCGACCCCGAAAGGGTCGCCGCCATGGGCTTTTCGGCGGGTGGTCACTTGTGTGCCGACTTGGCCACGCGGTTTACGGCGGCGACCTATGGCAGCGTCGACGAGGCGGACCTGCTTGGCGCTCGCCCGTTCTGCGCGGCACCGATCTATCCGGTCATTTCGATGAAGCCCGGCGTTGCGCACCCGGGCTCACGCGAGAAGCTGTTGGGCGCGGCACCTCCCTCCGCGCTCGAGGCGGCGCATTCGCCAGACAGGAACGTTCCGGCCGATGCGCCGCCATTCTTCATCCTGCATGCCGAAGATGACGATGTCGTCCCGGTCGAGAATGCGATCCTGCTGCGCCAGGCGCTCAAGGCCATGAGCATTCCCGTCGAAACCCATCTGTTCGAACATGGGGGACATGGCTTCGGCCTGCGCAAGGCGATCGGCAAGCCGGTCGAGATCTGGCCCGAGCTCTGGCGCAATTGGGCGCGATCGATCGGCTTTGCATGAGGGCGCACCGCAGGGATTTTGCTCGCGGCGTTGCTGCGCTGGGCATGGCTGGCGCGATGCCCATGGGGTTGTCCGCGCGCGAAGCCGCTTCCCCCACTTTGGCCGCGCTTCCGTATCTTCGGGGCTTCGACAACCAGAGAATTCCCGATCTGGGGGATGGCACCTTTCTCAACCCCGTCATTTCAGGCGATCGGCCCGACCCGGCAATCCTCAAGGATGGCGAGGATTACTACGTCACCTTTTCGACTTTCGACGCTTATCCCGGGCTGACCATCTGGCATTCGCGCGACCTGGTGAACTGGCGCCCGCTCAAACCTGCCCTGCACCGCAACATCGGCTCGGTCTGGGCGCCCAGCCTCCACAAGGATCGCGGGCGCTACCTGCTGTACATTCCGGTCAAGGCGCAGCCCCGCAATGACATTTTCGTCAGCTGGGCGGAAGATATCGAAGGGCCGTGGAGCGATCCCGTGCCTCTCGGGCTGCCGAACCACATCGATCCCTGCCATGCAATTGCCGAGGACGGCACCCGCTGGCTGTTCCTGTCGGGCGGGGATCGGGTCCGGCTGGCGGATGACAACCTCTCGCTCGCGGGTGACGTCGAACATGTCTACGATCCGTGGCGCTATCCGAGCGACTGGATCGTGGAGGGCTTCTCGCCCGAAGGCCCCAAGATCCATCGCATCGGCGAATGGTACTACATGTTGACTGCAGTGGGCGGCACGGCCGGGCCGCCGACGGGGCACATGGTCATCGCCGCGCGTTCCCGTTCGTTGCACGGACCGTGGGAACATCACCCGAAGAACCCGCTGGTCCGCACGACTTCCATCGATGAAGCCTGGTGGTCACGCGGCCATGCCTCGCTGGTCGAGGCTCCCGACGGGAGCTGGTGGTCGCTCTATCACGGATATGAGAACGGCTATTGGACGCTCGGGCGTCAGTGCCTGCTCGATCCCGTGCGCTTCACGGCTGACGGCTGGTTCGAAATGACTGGCGGCGACCTCTCGCGACCGATGGCGAAGCCGGGCGGAGGAGCGCCGCAGCCGCACGGCATGGGCTTGTCCGACGATTTCTCCGCTCCGCTCAAATTGGGCAGCAAGTGGGCGTTCTTTCGCCCGGCATCTGATGAAGCCGAGCGAATTGCCGTAAGCGACGGGACGCTCACCTTCGCGGCCAAGGGCGACGCGCCGTCGACGGGTTCGCCATTGCTGCTGACCGCAGGCGACCGCAGCTATTCCTTCGAATGCGACATCGAGGTTCCAAGCGGGGGGAAGGCCGGGCTGGTACTGTTCTATGACGACAAGCTCTATTGCGGCCTTGGCTTCGATGAGGAACGTTTCGTCACGCATCAATATGGCATCGAGCGCGCTCGCCCGGCCAATCCGCACGGCTCGCGCATGCGGATGCGCGTGACCAACCGGCAGCATATCGTCACTTTCGATACGAGCGGCGATGGCGGCCAAACCTGGTACCGCTTCGATCGCGGAATGGAAGTCTCGGGCTATCACCACAATGTAAGAGGGGGCTTCCTCATGCTGCGTCCGGGCCTCTATGCTGCCGGAAAGGGTCAGGCTCGTTTTCGCGATTTCCGCTTTCGGGCATTGGACGACTGACATGGGGGAGGACCATCTGACTATGCCGTTGCGCGGCCGAATTTCGAGGCGCGGACTCCTTGGCGCGGGGGTCGCATTGTCAGCATCTGCTGCCTTGCCGGGATGCAAGGCGCGCATGTCGGGGATACTTACCGGGGCCGATGCCCATCCGGCCGATTACCCGACGGTCCAGGCGGTCGAATTCATGGGGCGCTATCTTTCCGAGAAGACCGCCGGGCGGCTCGGCATCAAGGTTTTTGCCGGGGGGCAGCTTGGCAGCGAGACCGACACGCTCGAGATCACCAGCTTTGGCGGTATCGATTTCAACCGCGTCAATTTTGCGCCGCTCAACTCGATCGAGCCGATGACATTGCCCTTTTCACTACCGTTCATCTTTGACTCGGTCGCACATATGCGCAGGGTCGTGGACAGCGAAGTGGGCGATGAAGTCCTGGCCGCGCTTGATCGGCATGGGCTGATCGGATTGTGCATTTACGATTCCGGCGCGCGCAATTTCTACAATACGCGGCGCTCGATCTACACGCCCGCGGACATGGTCGGGCTCAAGCTGCGCGTTCCCGCATCCGACCTTTATGTCGCGATGGTCAATGCGCTGGGGGCCAATGCCGTGCCGATCCCGTTCGGCGAAGTCTACCAGTCGCTCGCTCAGGGCGTAATCGACGGGGCGGAGAACAACTGGCCCTCTTTTGTGAGCGCACGGCATTATGAGGTCGCCAACTATCTCAGTGTGACCGAGCACCTGCTTACGCCCGAAGCGCTGGTGATGAGCAAGGCGAGCTGGGAAAAGCTTTCGGGCGACGACCGCGAACTTGTCCGTGAGGCGGCGAAGCAGTCCGTTCCCGAAATGCGCAAGCTGTGGGACGCAAGGGTCGCTGAAGCGAAACAGACGATCGCGCAATCGAAAGTGCAGGTGAACCAGCTGGACAAGGAGCCCTTCGCCGCACTGATGCGGCCCGTATGGGACCAGTTCATCACCACGCCTGAACAAAAATCCGTGGTCGAACGGACCCTGGCGATGAAGGAGGGATGACCATGGCGGCAAGAGTTGCGCATTGGCTGGTTCGGCTGGGATCGCTTGGGTTGGTTGCGATGGCGGCGATCATCGGCTGGCAGGTCTTCGGTCGGTTCGTGCTCGATTCGAGTCCGTCCTGGACCGAGCAAGCCTCGCTTATCCTGATGATCTGGTACGTCATGTTCGCTGCGGCAGCAGGCGTCTACGAAGGTTTTCATATCCGCATAGCTCTCCTCGAAGAAAGAATGGGTGATCACGCCGCTCCCGTCCGGCGAGCAGTCGCTGCAATCGTCCTGCTGCTTGGCCTGGTGCTGCTGGTTTACGGGGCGCAGCTGACCTGGCTGGTGCGCGAGAACGTGGTGCCGTCGCTCGGGGTGAGCCGCTCGGTCGCCTATATACCCATGCCGATTTCGGGCCTGCTGATGGCATTGTTTGCGCTGCCGCAGATCATCGACGGCAAGCCGCGCGGCACAGAGGAAGACGCCTGATGGAAGTGCTCGTCCTGTTCGGGGGGCTTTTCCTCCTGCTCATCATCGGTGTGCCGGTTGCCTATGCGCTGCTGGGCGCGGCGCTTGCCTGCTTCGCGGTGATGGGAATCCCGCCGATTGTCGCGGTACAGCGGGTCGCTGCAGGGATCAGCGTCTTCACGCTGATGGCGATACCGTTCTTCATCTTCGCCGGCGATTTGATGTACCGGGCGGGCATCGCGGACCGGCTGGTGCGCGTCGCCGATGCTGCGATGGGGCGGGTGCGCGGCGGGCTTGGCCTGGTCGACGTAGGCGCATCGATGATGTTCGGCGCGGTCTCCGGCTCGGCCATCGCCAGCGCCTCGGCGATCGGATCGACCATGGTGCCGCTTATGAAGGAAAAGGGCTATCCCGGCGACTTTGCAGTCAATGTGACTGTGACTGCAGCGATCGTGGGCCTGCTTATCCCGCCTTCGCATAACATGATCATCTATTCGGCAGCCTCGGGTTTGGGCGTCTCCATCGGGGACCTGTTCCTCGCCGGCGTGATCCCGGGCCTGCTGACCGGCTTCATGCTGATGGGCACCACCTGGCTGGTGGCGCGCCGTCGCGATTTGCCGCGCGGCAGCTTCCCCGGCTGGCGGGAGTTCGCGCGGGCGGCGATCTACGCCGTGCCGGGGCTGATGACCGCGGTGATCATCATGGGCGGGATCCTGAGCGGGTTCTTCACTCCGACCGAAAGTTCCGCCGTTGCGGTGATTTACACCGTGCTGGTGGGGACCCTCGTCTATCGCAGCCTTGGCTGGGAAGGCTTTTGGGAAGCAGCGGCAAAATCGGTGCGGACCGCAGCCATGGTGCTGTTCATCATCGCCGCTGCCACGGCTTTCGGTTTCGCCATGGCGCTGCTCGAAGTTCCTGAGCAGTTGGGCGGGTTGATCGGCTTCATCACCGAGAACCCGTTGCTGACCCTGCTGATCATCAATTTGATGCTGCTCGCACTGGGGACTTTCATGGACATGGCGCCGCTGATCGTGATCACGACGCCGATCTTCCTCCCGGTCGCGATGGGGGTAGGCGTCGATCCGGTCCACTTCGGGATCATCATGATGCTCAATCTTGGGATAGGGCTCGTGACCCCGCCCGTCGGGTCGGTGCTGTTCGTCGGATCGGCGGTAGGCAAGATTCCCGTTACCACGCTTGTTCGCAGCATCGCGCCCTTCTACCTGACGCTCATCGCCGCGCTGATGTTGATCACCTATATCCCGGCGCTGTCGCTGTGGTTGCCTGGGGTATTCGCCGAGTAAGGATGCGTCGAAGCTATAGGGTGACGCCGCGTTTCCAAAGCGAGATGACCCGATGCCCACCGCGTTCGGCGGCGGCCTGTTCGCCACTGGCGATGGCAAGCAATCGCTCCGCGAAATCCTCGGCGACTGCATCGGGATCGCCCGCCAGCATCTGTCCAGCATCGAAATCGATCCAGCCCTGCTTGGCATCGGCGAGGCGGGAGTTGGACGAGATCTTCACTGTGGGAACAGGGAAGCCGAGCGGCGTTCCGCGACCGGTGGTGAACAGGATCATCGTTGCCCCTGCCGCAGCAAGGGCGGTTGAGGAAACCGCATCATTGCCCGGCGCTTCGAGCAAGGTCACCCCCCGTGCACTTGCGACGCCGCCATAGTCGATCACATCGGCGAGCGGGGCCTTGCCCGCCTTCTGCACTGCCCCAAGCGACTTTTCCTCAAGCGTGGTGATCCCGCCCGCAATATTGCCGGGTGACGGGTTCTCGGACACCGGCTGGCCCTGGTCGAGGAAGTAGCGTTTGAAGCGGTTGATCAGTGCGGCTGCCGCTTCGAGGACTTCCGGCGAGGTGGAGCGGGAAAGGAGCGCATCTTCGGCTCCGAAGATTTCCGGAATTTCCGTGAGCACCAGCCTGCCGCCACTCGCTGCCACACGTTCGCTGAAACGGCCGAGCAGGGGATTTGCGGTCAGTCCGGACAAGGCATCCGAGCCGCCGCATTTGAGCCCCACACAAAGCGCCGAGGCAGGCGCTTCCTCTCGCTGTAGCGGGGCCAGTTCCTCGACCAGCTCGTCGATCAGCGCGTGTGCCCGCTCAGCCTCATCGCCCGGATCCTGCGCGCGCATGATCCGCAATTTGGCGCGGCTGCGCTCGGGGACCTGCGTAATCAGATCATCCAATTGGTTGGACTCGCAGCCCAGGCCCACCAGGACAACGCCGCCCGCATTGGGGTTGTCGCACAGCGCCGCGAGCGCGGCGCGTGTGCCCGCAAGATCGTCGCCCAATTGCGAGCAGCCGTGCGGGTGCCCAAAGCCGACTATCGCATCGATTGCGCCTTTGTGGCGGATCAAAGCCTCGCGCGCGACCATTTCGACCAGTGGTGCGACGCAGCCCACGGTCGGCAGCAGCCAGATCTCGTTGCGGGTGGCGAAACGGCCGTCACTGCGCCGATAGCCTCGCCAGCTGGGCAAGGGGTTCGCATCGCTGCGCACTCTACTATGGCCTAGCGCGGCGTAATTGCGCTCGCCCGAAAGTGCCGTGGCGAGATTGTGCGAATGGACATGCGAGCCTGTGCCGATCGAGTTGGTAGCAAGCCCGATCTGTTCGCCATATCGGATTACCGCCTCGCCTTTCCGATGATCGCGCAGCGCGAATTTGTGGCCGGATGGAATATCGTTGGTGAGGGAAATCTCCTGTCCCGAGACTTCGAGGTCCTGCCCGGCAGCCAGCGCCTGCAAGGCGACGGCAACGCTGTCGCTTGCGTGCGACTTCCAGGCCAGCGGTGCGGCCGATCCCGGCCGTGCATTCCTATCCATGGCTTCCATGCCGCCAATCGCCTCTCGCAAAGGTTGATTTGCTCCGCAAACCGTGCGATTTCACTCTTTGACACCGGTTACCATAATGCGGGCAACGCAGCAATGCCAAGGCTCGCCGCAAAGCGTCGGAATAAGCAAGCGAAAGCGAGAGAGATGTCGAGGCGGCTAGAACTTCATCCCGATCGGTTGTTTCCGGCGGACCCAGCAACCCGTTCGATTGCGCGGGAGCTTTATCGCGAAGTTGCAGGGCTTCCGATCATCAGCCCGCACGGCCACACCGATCCGGAGTGGTTCGCCACCGATGCGCCCTTCGGAAATGCGGCCGAGCTTCTACTGGTGCCGGATCACTACCTGTTTCGTATGCTCTATTCGCAAGGTATCAGGCTGGAGGATCTGGGCATTGGCGGGCATCCCGCCGACCCGCGAGCCGCATGGCGTATCCTTGCAGAGAATTACCACCTGTTCCGCGGCACGCCTTCGAGAATGTGGCTCGACTGGGTCTTTGCCGAGGCGTTCGGACTTGAGCTGCGGCTCGATAGCGAGACCGCCGATCTCTACTTCGACACGATCACCGAAGCGCTGCAGCGTGACGAATTCCGCCCCCGCGCGCTGTTCGACCGCTATGGCATCGAGCTGCTGGCGACCACCGAAAACCCGCTCGACACGCTCGAGCATCATCGCACCATTCGCGACAGCGGGTGGAAAGGAAGGGTGGTCACGGCCTATCGCCCCGATCCGGTGGTCGATCCGGAGTTCGAAGGATTTGCGGCGAACCTCGTCACATTCTCGCAGCTGACGGGCGAGGATTGCCACAGCTGGCAGGGCTATCTCGCCGCGCATCGCAAGCGCCGCGCCTTCTTCGCCGAGCATGGGGCAACCTCGACCGATCACGGTCATCCGAGCGCGGCGACCGCGAACCTGTCGGCGGTTGAAGCCGAAAGCCTGTTCGATCGCGTGAAGCATGGCGGCGCGAGCCCGCAGGATGCCGAACTGTTCCGTGCCCAGATGCTCACCGAAATGGCCGGGATGAGCCTTGACGACGGGTTGGTCATGCAGATCCACCCCGGATCATTCCGCAACCACAACCACCTGCTGTTCGAACGCTTCGGGCGCGACAAGGGTGCCGATATCCCGACGCGCACCGACTATGTGCACGCGCTCAAGCCACTGCTCGACCGCTATGGCAATGAAGCGCACCTTTCGATCATCCTCTTCACGCTCGATGAAAGCAGCTATGCGCGCGAACTCGCTCCGCTGGCGGGCCATTACCCTTGCCTCAAGCTGGGCCCGGCGTGGTGGTTCCATGACAGCCCCGAAGGCATGCGCCGCTTCCGCCTGATGACCACAGAAACGGCGGGCTTCTACAACACCGTCGGCTTCAATGATGACACGCGGGCATTCCTTTCGATCCCCGCCCGCCACGACGTTGCGCGCAGGATCGATTGCGGCTTTCTGGCGCAGCTCGCCGCCGAGCACCGGATGGAAGATTGGGAAGCGGCCGAGGTGGCACGCGACCTCGCCTACAACCTCGTCAAGAAGGCCTATCGCCTGTGAGGCTTTCGCACGAAACGGCTAATAGTTTGCCGCCGGAAATTGTTCGATATCGCTATGATCGAGATGCGCAAAAGGTAGGGATCGTCCACTTCGGGATCGGTGCGTTCCATCGTGCCCATCAGGCCTGGTACACGGATCTCGCGATGGACGCCGGTGATCGGGACTGGGCGATAAGCGGCGTATCGCTGCGATCGCGTTCGGTTGCCGAGCAGTTGAACCCGCAGGCCGGGCTCTACACACTGACCGAGCGCAGCGGGGAAAGTTCAGCAACCCGTTTGATCGGCTCCGTCAGCGAGGTCCTCTATGCCCCGGAAGAAGGTGAGGCGGTGGTGGAGCGTATCGCTTCTCCTGATTGCCATATCGTCAGCTTCACAGTCACCGAAAAGGGCTATGCGCGCGGGGCGGCGGACGCGCTCGATTTTGAGAGGGCGCGCGCCAGTTTCTATCCGCTGCTCGCCGAAGGGCTTGAGCGGCGGTGCCAGCGCGGCCTTTGCGGTATCACTCTGCTCTCTTGCGACAATTTGGCCGACAACGGCCGCGTCCTTGGAGCACTCATGCGGAAATGGCTTGCCGTCGAAGCTCCTCAGCTGCTCGATTGGTTTGCCCGAGAATGCACTGTTCCAGCGACCATGATCGATCGGATCGTCCCGCGCACGAGCGCGGAAGACCTGGCTGCGCTCGACGAGCGACTGGGCCTCGAAGATCGCGCAGCCGTCTTCACCGAAGCCTTCAGCCAGTGGGTGATCGAGGACGATTTTGCCGGGCCGCACCCCCGCTGGGAAGCGCAGGGCGTCCAGTTGGTGAAGGATGTCGCGCCCTTTGAAACCGCCAAATTGCGGATGCTGAACGGGGCGCATTCGCTGCTTGCCTATTGCGGCCTGCGGGCAGGCCACGAGTTCGTTCATGAGGCCGTGGCCGATCCGGCGTTGTGCTCGCTCGCCGAGCGGCTGATGCGCGATGAGGCTATGCCCACAATCAATGCTGCTTCGGGGCAGGACCTTGCGGCCTATGCCGACCAGCTGCTCGCGCGATTTGCCGATCCGGCCCTGCGCCATCGACTGTCCCAGATCGCGATGGACGGTACGCAGAAGATCCCGCAGCGCTGGCTCGATACGGTGCGGGCGCTTCGCTCCAAGGGACAGGAACCGGTGGCCCTATGCGAGGCTTTCGATGCCTGGCTGTGGCATCTTAAAGATGGCAGGTTTGTCGACGATCCCTGTGGTGAGGAATTGAGCCGACTAGCTCGCTCTGGCGGCCGCGATGCAGTGCTTGCGCGTTGCTTTGGAAGTGACAAGGGCACTCCGGCAATCTGGCCGGGCTATGAGGATTTGCATGGTTCGTTCGCCAGTGTGGCAGTGCAATCGAGCGGAGCGGCCTGATTGGTAAAGTTTCGACGTTCAGGCAATCGGGCGAATAGAACCTAACTGACTGCATTCAGGTGGCAAATACCTGAATATCCTGCTCAGTGTCCTGACCGATTTTCGACCCGAGACTAGACATAAATGGTGTCATCGGCCTAGTTCGCGATCCGTGCTGGAAAGAGATTAGCGGAATGAAGGCCTGGCGCTTTGCGGTTGATCGTGGCGGCACTTTTACCGACGTCGTAGCGACGACTCCAGGCGGTAAGCTAGTGACTGACAAGCTGCTGTCGCAGAACCCCGGCTTCTATTCCGATGCCGCCAGTGAAGCGGTGCGGCGGCTGATGGCGCGCCATGGCGAAGGACCGATTGCCGAACTTCGCATCGGAACCACAGTGGCGACCAATGCCTTGCTCGAACGCAAAGGAGAGCGGCTGGCGCTGGCGATCACGCGCGGCTTCGGCGATGCCTTGCGCATCGGGACGCAGGCGCGACCGGCGATCTTTGCGCGCCATATCGTGCTGCCCGAACAATTGCCCGAACGGGTCGTCCAGATCGAGGAGCGGATCGACGTCGACGGCGCGGTGCTGCGCGAGCTCGATGAGGAGCAGGCACGGCGCGACTTCGCGGTGCTGCGCGAGGACGGCTTCGAGGCCATCGCCATCGTCCTGATGCATGGCTGGCATTACCGCGCACATGAAGAGCGCCTGGCCCGGATAGCGCGCGAGGCCGGTTTCGCACAGGTCAGTGTCAGCCACGAGGTCGCGCCGCTGATCAAGCTCGTTCCCCGCGGCGATACGACCGTTGTGGATGCCTACCTCTCACCGGTCCTGCGCCGTTATACCGACACGCTCCAGGCCGAACTGCCTGAGGCAGGGCG
This sequence comes from Altererythrobacter sp. Z27, assembly GCF_052683155.1. Classification (NCBI taxonomy): domain Bacteria; kingdom Pseudomonadati; phylum Pseudomonadota; class Alphaproteobacteria; order Sphingomonadales; family Erythrobacteraceae; genus Altererythrobacter; species Altererythrobacter sp. Z27. The sequence goes on from NZ_JBQYMC010000001.1 coordinate 2,495,141, forward strand.
GCTACGGTTCATGCAATCGAATGGCGGCCTGGCCGAAGTCGGCGCGTTTCGCGGCAAGGATGCGATCCTGTCGGGGCCGGCGGGCGGCGTGGTCGGCATGGTCGCCGCGTCAAAGCCGCTGGGATACGACAGGCTGATCGGCTTCGACATGGGCGGGACCAGCACCGACGTTTCGCATTACGCAGGCGAATATGAACTGACCGCCGACAGCATCGTGGCAGGGGTGCGGGTTGCGGCTCCGATGATGCAGATACACACCGTTGCGGCCGGTGGCGGCTCGATTTGCCGCTTCGACGGCTCGCGATTTCGCGTTGGGCCCGAAAGCGCGGGGGCTGATCCCGGGCCTACCTGCTATCGCAAGGGCGGCCCGTTGACTGTAACCGACTGCAACCTTTTCCTCGGCCGGATCGACCCGGCATTCTTCCCCAGCGTTTTCGGACCCGATGGCAGCGAACCGCTTGATCCCACCGCGTCCCGGCGCCGACTGGAGGAAGTCGCCGAGGCATTGCCCGAACCCAGGTCGCTGGCGGAGATAGCCGAAGGTTTCCTTGAGATCGCAGTGGACAGCATGGCCAATGCGATCCGCAAGATCAGCGTGGCGCGTGGGCACGATGTCACGACCTATGCGCTGGCGTGTTTCGGCGGGGCGGGCGGCCAGCATGCCTGCAAGGTCGCCGACAAGCTCGGCATCGAAACCGTGCTGGTCCATCCGCTGGCGGGTATGCTCTCTGCCTATGGCATCGGCCTGGCACCGGTGAAGGCCATCCGTGAAATCAGCCTCGTGCGGCCGCTGGGCGAGAGTTTCGTGGCCGAACTCGAGGCGCTTGAGGCCGAGGCCCGCAATGCGCTGCTCGAACAAGGAATTGCCGGCGGCCTGATCCGGATCGACCGCCGGGCACGTTTGCGGTTCGAAGGCAGCGACAGCATCCTGACTGTCGAATGCGACGATCCGGCCGCGATGGATGCCATGTTCCGCAGCCGACACCGCCAGCGCTTCGGATATTCCGACGCAGGGGCACGGATCATAGTCGACGCCTTGAGCGTGGAGGCCAATGGCAGTTCGGGCGGGCTGGCCGAAGCGATTGCCGAGCCGATCGCCACTGGCGGCATGGCTTCCGGAGAATGGCACGCGGTCGAAAGAGCAAGCCTGCAAACGGGAGATACGGTCGAAGGGCCCGCATTGGTGATCGATCCCGGTTCGACCACCACGATCGAGGAAGGCTGGCAAGCGCAACTGGCGGAGGAAGGCAGCCTCGTCCTCACCCGGACCAGGCCGGTCGAACGCGACCTTGCGCTCGGCACCGAGGTCGATCCCGTTCGGCTGGAGATATTCAACAACCTGTTCATGGCCATCGCCGAGGAAATGGGCGTTGTGCTCCAGTCGACCGCCACTTCGATCAACATCAAGGAACGGCTCGATTTCTCCTGCGCGCTGTTCGATGCAAACGGTGCGCTGATTGCCAACGCCCCGCACATCCCGGTCCACCTTGGCTCGATGGGCGACAGTATCGCGCGCGTGATTGAGGCGCGCGGCGATATGCGCGATGGGCGCGGCTTCAGGAGCGGCGATGCCTACGTGCTCAACGACCCCTTTCGCGGCGGCACCCACCTGCCCGACATCACAGTGATCGTCCCGGTATTCTATACCGAGGACAGCCAATCGCCCGACGCCTTCGTCGCAGCGCGCGGCCACCATGCCGACATTGGCGGGATTGCACCCGGTTCGATGCCGCCCGAAAGCCGCACCATCGAGCAGGAAGGCGTGATGATCGACAATCTGCTGATGGTCGATGAGGGAGCGTTCCGCGAAGATGCCGTGCGCGAGGTGCTCGGCTCGGCGGAATTCCCTGCGCGCAATCCCGATCGCAACCTTTCCGATCTGCGCGCGCAGCTTGCCGCCTGCACGCGCGGCGCGGAACTGCTGCAGGGGGCAGTCGGCGATTACAGCGGCGAAGTGATCGCGGCCTATATGGACCATGTGCTGGCCAATGCCGAAGAGAGCGTGCGCCGCTTGCTGGGGCGGTTGCGCGATGGCCAGTTCACCTATCGGACGGACAATGGCGCTACGGTGAAAGTGGCCATCCGGATCGATCATGCGGCGCGCTCTGCAGTGTTCGATTTTACCGGAACCAGCGAGCAACTGCCTGACAATTTCAACGCACCCCGTTCGATCACCCGTGCCGCCGCGCTCTATGTTCTGCGCACGCTGATCGACGATGCAATCCCGATGAACGACGGTTGCCTGCGCCCGGTCGAACTGGTCGTTCCGCATGGCTCCATGCTCAATCCTCTCCCCGGCGCGGCGGTGGTGGCGGGCAATGTCGAGACCAGCCAGGTGGTCACCGATACGCTCTTTGCGGCGACGGGCATGCTGGCGCCAAGCCAGGGGACGATGAACAATTTCACCTTCGGCAACGACCGGCACCAATATTACGAGACGATCTGCGGCGGGTCGGGCGCCGGGCCTGACCATGACGGGACGAGTGCGGTCCAGACCCATATGACGAACAGTCGGCTGACCGATCCCGAGATTCTCGAGGCGCGGTTGCCGGTGCGGGTGGAGAGCTTCGCAATCAGGCGCGGTTCGGGCGGCGAAGGCAGGCATTGCGGCGGCGACGGGGTAGAGCGGCGGATTACCTTTCTTGAGCCGATGCGCGCCAACATCCTCGCCAACCGCAGGAAAGTGCCGCCCAGGGGCATTTGCGGAGGTAGCGATGCCAAGCCGGGCCGCAATTGGGTCGAGCGAGCCAACGGATCGCGGGAAGAATTCGAGGCAACCGCATGGGTGGACATGGAACCGGGCGATACGTTCGTCATCCTGACGCCGGGCGGCGGCGGGTTCGGGGAGAAATAGCGAATGAATTACTGGCCGTTGCTGGGCATTGCGATCGTCGTGTTGGGGTTCGCCCTGCGCTTCAATCCGTTGCTGGTTGTCGTCGGCGCCGCGGTGGCGACGGGCGTCCTTGCGGGGCTCGATCTCGTATCTGTGATCGAAGCTCTGGGCAAAGCATTCAACGACAATCGCTACATCAGCGTCACCTGGATCATCCTGCCCGTCATCGGCCTCTTGGAACACTATGGCTTGCAGCAACGCGCACGCGCAGTGATCGAAGGCGTGCGCGGGGCGACCATGGGTAAGCTGCTGGTGATCTATCTCCTCTTCCGCCAGCTTACGGCCGCATTGGGAATGAAGGATATTGGCGGCCATGCGCAGGCGGTACGCCCGCTGGTTGCGCCCATGGCTGAGGCGGCGGCGGAAAAGTCGTACGGCGCGCTTCCCGAAGGCGAGCGGCAGAAAGTTCTCGCGATGGCAGCGGCCACAGACAATGTCGGCTTGTTCTTCGGTGAAGACATTTTCTTCGCGATTGCCTCGATCCTGCTCATCCAGGGCGTTTTCGAAAGCGCGGGCTACCCGCTCACGCCGCTGCACCTTTCCGTCTGGGCGATCCCCACCGCGATTTGCGCCTTCATGATCCACGGCGGTCGCATCCTAGCCTTTGACCGTCGATTGGGGAGGCTGGCCCGATGATCACTTACGAATGGCTCTATATTCTCGCGGGCGCCTTCTTCACCTTCTGCTCGCTGCTCAGTCTGCGTGACAGGCGCTGGGGCAATGCCGGCTTCTGGGCGCTGCTGGCGGCGAGCTTCCTGCTCGGCAGCCATGTTTCGGACTTCGTCAATGGCCTCTTGGTACTCGCCATGGTCGCGATAGCGGGCATGGGAGGGCTGAAGCGCAGCGACCCTGCGACCACGACCGTTGCAGAACGCCTCGAATTCTCGGCCCTGCTCGGCAATCGCCTGTTCCTCCCTGCGCTGATCGTTCCTGTCACTGCCGTCGCGGGCACGCTGCTCTACAATTACACGCCTTTCGGCGAGACCGGCCTGTTCGAAGCGCGACGCGAGACGTTGATCCTGTTCGGGGTGGGCGTCGTAATCGCGCTCGTCGCGGCAATGGTATGGCTGAGGCCGCCCATGCTTGCCCCCGCGCAGGAAGGGAGGCGATTGCTGGACTCAATAGGCTGGGCGGCGATCCTGCCGCAGATGCTGGCCGCACTGGGCGCCCTGTTCGCTCTGGCGGGGGTAGGCGACCTGATCGGCACCATGGCGGGAGGGATGATCCCCAAGGGCAGCATCTTCCTCACGGTGCTGGTCTATGCGCTCGGCATGGCGCTGTTCACCATGATCATGGGCAATGCCTTCGCCGCATTCCCGGTGATGGCAGCGGCGATCGGTATCCCGCTACTGGTGGAGCAATATGGCGGAGATGCCGCCGTGATCGGAGCGGTCGGGATGCTGGCGGGCTTTTGCGGCACCTTGCTGACCCCGATGGCGGCCAACTTCAACATCGTGCCAGCCGCGCTGCTTGAACTGAAAGACCAGCACGGCGTGATCCGGCAGCAGGTCGGAACGGCAATCCCGCTATGGGCATGCAACGTCGTGATCATCTATGTCGGAGCGTTCCTGATATGGAGCTGACCGACCATGTCGCGCGCAATTTCGCCCGGATCGCGCTGGGGCATGTGGCGCGGCCCTATCCGTACAAGGACGACCATGTCTTTACCGATGAGGCGGATGTCAGGCCTCCGCGCGAGGCGCATCCGGTCTTCTTCGGCAGTTTCGACTGGCACTCCTGCGTCCATGGCTGGTGGACCTTGCTCACGCTGCGACGGCAGTACCCTGACATGCCGGAGGCAGAGCAGATCACCGCGCTGGCCGAGGAAACCTTCACGGAAGAGAAGCTCGCCGTGGAACTTGCCTATCTCGAACGGCCGTCATCGCGCGGGTTCGAGCGGCCCTATGGCTGGGCCTGGCTGCTCTATCTCCACCACGAAGCCGAACGCCATGGCGACCGCGAATGGGGCAAACGGCTGGAGCCGCTCGCCAGGGCCTTTGCGGAGAGGTTCCGCGACTATCTTGCTGTCCTCACTTACCCGATCACGGTGGGAACCCACTTCAACACTAGTTTCGCGCTGGCGCTGGCGCACGAATGGGCCATGCATCGCGATGCCGACTTGCTGTTGGCTATCGAGAATTGGGCCGAACGCGTTTTCGCGCCGCGATCTGACTATCGCGGATGGGAGCCGGGCGGCGACGAGTTCCTGTCCCCGGTGCTCACAGCGGCGCTGCTGATGAGCAGAGTGCAGGGCCGCGACGAATTCATGCCGTGGCTGGAAGGGTTGATCCTGGACACCGGCTGGATCGACGAACAGTGCAAACCGGTGTTCGTGTCCGACCGCAGCGACGGCAAGATCGCCCATCTCGACGGGCTCAACCTCAGCCGCGCGTGGTGCCTGCGAAAGCTCTCGCGCAAGATCGCGCCGCATCCGTGCACCGGGCAGTTCGAAGCGCTTGCGGACCTACACCTTGAGGCCTCGATGCCGCATGTCGCGGGAGACTATATGGGCGAACACTGGCTGGCGAGCTTCGCGCTTCTGGCGTTGCTGGCAGAGGAATGATCGCGGCGAAGGCGCCGATCCCTCGTGTCCGGACAGGCACCGCCTAACCGAAAGGAGAGGGGCGGTAAGTTGCTCGGTGCGGCAGAAACGGTTTGCCGTGTCCGTTGGTATCTGGGATCATTTACAGGCGATGGCGGACGCAGCTTCGAAAAGTCGAGAAGGAATGGGCATGGCGCATTTTGACCTGATCATCCGAGGGGGAACGATTCACGACGGAACTGGTGCGCCACCGCAGACCGGCGATGTGGCCATAAGGGACGGACGGATCGTGGAGGTCGGCCAGATTGACGGCGATGCCGACGAAGTGATCGATGCCGGCGGCAAGATCGTCACGCCGGGCTTCGTCGACGTTCACACCCATTTCGATGGCCAGGTTACTTGGGAAAACCGCCTTTCGCCTTCGTCCGGGCATGGCGTCACCACTGCCGTCATGGGCAATTGCGGGGTAGGGTTTGCGCCTTGTCGTCCCGAGCAGCGCGATACTCTCGTCAAGCTGATGGAGGGGATTGAAGACATTCCTGAAGTCGTGATGGTCGAAGGGTTGCCGTGGAACTGGGAGACTTTCCCCGAATACCTGAACGCACTCGAACAGCGTGAGCTCGACATCGATATTGCCACGCAGATCCCGCATTCGGCGTTGCGCGTATATGTGATGGGCGATCGCGCAGCCCGAAAGGAACCTCCGACGGGTGAGGATCTCGCTGCCATGCGCAAGCTTGTGGCCGAAGGGATCGAAGCGGGCGCCTTTGGCGTGACCACTTCGCGCAATGTCATGCACCGCACAAGGGCGGGTGATCTGGCGCCCAGCCTCTATTCGGATGTCGATGAGCTATGCGCGCTGGCGGCCGGCCTGAACGATGCCAATGGCGGGGTGTTCCAGATCATTCCCGCTCCCGCGGAACCGGCGGAAGTTGAATTTCCGATCCTGCGCCAGGTGGCGGAGCAGTCGGGCCGACCAGTATCCTTCACTCTGCTCGATGTGCCGAACCAGCCGGGCGATGGTTGGCGCCACCATTTGGCGGGGTTGGAGCAGGCGGCTGCCGACGGGCTGGTCATGCATGGCCAGGTCGCACCGCGCCCGGTCGGGATGTTCTTCGGGCTCGATCTTTCTTTGCATCATTTCAGCAGTCACCCGAGCTACAAGGCGATCGCGCACCTGCCGCTTGCCGAGCGCGTCTCGATCATGCGCGATCCGGCCTTCAAGGCCCGGCTGCTTGCGGAGCAGCCCGAAGATACCAATCCGACCACGCTGATGCTCATTGCTGCCTTCCGCGCCGCCTATCAGTGGGACGACAAGCCGAATTACGAACCGCAACAGCAGGACCGCGTCGATGCGCGCGCCGAAGCGGCTGACCTGTCGCTTGACGAATATGCCTACGACGCATTGCTGGGCAATGACGGGCATGTGGTCTTCTACCTGCCTGCGGCCAACTACACCCAGGGCAATCTGAAGCCGGTTCGGGAGATGCTGGGGAGTTCGCACACAGTGATGGCGCTGGCCGATGGCGGCGCCCATTATGGCCTGATCTGCGATGCCAGCTTCCCGACCTTCTACTTGCAACGCTGGGTGCGCGATGCCGCACCGGATGAGCGGATCGACCTGCCTGATGCGATCGCGGAACTCACCAGCCATGCGGCGGCGCTGGTCGGCCTGACCGATCGCGGACGGATCGCGGCAGGAATGAAGGCGGACCTCAATGTGATCGACCTTGACGCGCTAAAACTCCATGTTCCGACCATCGAATATGACCTGCCTGCCGGCGGCAAGCGCATGCATCAGAAGGCAGACGGCATCGTCGCTACACTGGTTTCGGGCAAGGTGACCTATCGCGATGGGGTTCACACGGGTGCGCTTCCCGGGCGACTTGTTCGGCGTGGGGAATTGGCCGCCGCCTAGGCGATGGACCAGGAAGCAGGCCTCGTTCCATTGAAAAGTACCTGCTTGCACTCCTTATCGGAATTTGGGGTTGCGCCAGTCGCGGCTCTTTTGTGTAAGCGATTTGAGCGCCGCGTATGAGAATCGCACATTTGCAGTTCGGTGGCGCGCAAACGAGCATGGCGAACTCCGGTTAGGGACCATGACGCAAAAGGAGAGATACGATGGCAACGGCAGCCGAGACTCGGCCCGAGGACGACCTCGAAACATTCCGTGGGGAGGTCAAGACCTTCCTCAAGGCGAATTTCCCGGACGAACTGAAGGGCAAGGGCAGTGCCCTGCGTTCTGTTGAGGGTCCGACCGAGGAAACTGAGGCGGAGAAGAACTGGCGTGTCGCAATGGGCAGCCGCGGCTGGGGCACCCCGACCTGGCCCAAGCAATATGGCGGTGGCGGCCTCAGCAAGAAGCAGGCGCGCGTGCTCGAGCAGGAAATGGCCATGGCGGGTGCATGGAACCCGATCGGCGGCATGGGCGTGATGATGTTCGGCCCCACGCTGCTCGAATATGGCAATGAAGCGCAGAAGCAGGAGCATATTCCGCCGATCTGCCGCGGCGAGATTCGCTGGTGCCAGGGCTATTCCGAACCCAATGCCGGTTCTGACCTTGCGAACCTCCAGACCTTCGCGGAGGACAAGGGCGATCACTATGTCGTAAATGGCCAGAAGACCTGGACCAGCGGCGGCCAGTGGGCCGACAAGTGCTTTTGCCTCGTTCGCACCGATCGCAGCGACAAGCACACCGGCATTTCCTTCCTGCTGATCGACATGGATGCGCCCGGCGTCGAAGTCAGGCCGATCCAGATGATCAGCGGCATGAGCCCCTTCTGCGAAACATTTTTCACCGAAGTCCAGGTGCCCAAGGAGAACCTTGTCGGCGAAGAAGGGCAGGGCTGGACCATCGGCAAGCGCCTGCTCCAACACGAACGGACCAATATCTCGGGTGGCGGCGCGGCGATGCTCAATGCGCAACCGCTGTCGAAGATCGCCAAGGACTATCTCGGCACCGACGAAAACGGTCAGCTGGCAGATGCCGATTTGCGCGGGCGGATCGCCGATTACGAGATCGCGTGGAACACCTTCCTGCTCACCGCTCGCCGCGCAATCGAGGAATCGAAGGCGCAGGGCGGCGTGTCGGAAATCAGCTCGATCCTCAAGAACGTGGGTTCGAAGCTGGGGCAGCAACGCGCCGAACTCCTGATCGAGATCATGGGCTTCCGTGGCCTCGGCTGGGAAGGCGAAGGCTTCACGCAGAAGGAGCTGGAGCACGTCCGCGGCTGGCTCTTCGGCAAGGCCACCACGATTTATGGCGGCTCGACGGAAATCCAGAACAACATCATCGCCAAGCGCATCCTTGGCATGCTCGATCACCAGTAAGGGAGCGCGGAGACAATGGCAGTCCTCAATGAAGAACAGTCCATGCTGCGCGACATGGCACGCGAATGGGCAGTCAACGAAAGTCCGGTCAACGCATGGCGCAAGGTGCGCGACGCAGGCCTCGATTTCGATGCCTCGAAATGGACCGAAATGGGCCAGATGGGCTGGACCGGCATCATCGTTCCGGAAGAATTCGGCGGCACCGATTTCGGCTGGATGAGCCTTGGCCTGGTGGTCGAAGAACTGGGCAAGACTCTTACCGCCAGCCCGCTGGTCGCTTCGTCGCTCGCCGCCAGTGCGATCGCATTGGGCGGTTCGCAGGCGCAGAAGGAGAAATACCTGCCCCAACTCGCCAGCGGCGAGCTGATCGGCACGTTGGCCTTCGACGAAGGTCCGCGGCATCGCGGCGCAGTTGCCGAAGCAAGCGTTTCAGGCGGCAAGCTCTCGGGCACCAAATCCTTCGTGCACGAGGCGAACGGGGCGGGCCTGTTCGTCGTGCTGGCGAGCGACGGGGTCTACCTCGTCGAGAAGGGCGAGGGCGTGTCAGTGTCCGACCGCGAACTGGTCGACCGCCGCGATCATGCCGAAGTCACTTTCGCTTCGGCACCAGCGGAAAAGCTTACCGATGGCGGCGATAATCTTGCCGAGGCGATCCTCGACCGGGCGCGCATCCTGACTGCGGCCGAGATGCTCGGCATGGCGCAATATGTGTTCGACACCACGCTCGCCTATTTGAAGCAGCGCGTGCAGTTCAACCAGGTGCTGAGCACGTTCCAGGCGCTCCAGCATCGCATGGCCGGACTGTACACTGACCTTGAGCTGATGCGGACCGCAGTGGAGGCAGGCCTCACTGCGCTCGACACCGGCTTCAAAGTGCCCGAGGCGGCGTGCCTCGCCAAGGCCCGCGCCAATGACGTGCTGCACCTGATGAGCCGCGAAGGCGTCCAGCTCCATGGCGGCGTGGGGATGACCGACGAATATGACGTCGGCTTCTACCTCAAGCGCGCCCGCGTGCTCGAGGCGAGCTGGGGCGGCAGCGGCTTCCTGAAAGATCGCCACGCCAGGCTCAACGGCTACTGAGCCGCGCGGCATAAACCAGCTTCAGGGCGGGCTCGGGCGAATGTGTCCGGGCCCGCTTGATTTCCGTTCCCGCAGGCGCGCTCGCCCCGTTCAACTGTCTGCGAACAGCGCCCCCAGATCCTTCTTGAGGATCTTGCCATTGGCGTTCCTTGGCAGAGTTTCGCTGAGGAACACGATCTTTACCGGCACCTTGAACTTGGCCAGCCGGTCAGCGACCCAATCCTGCAGTTCCCGTTCGCTTGCCGACATGCCGGGCGCGAGGTGGACCACTGCCGCCGGCTCTTCGCCTAGCGTCTTGTGGGGGATCCCGATCAGCGCCGCGTCGGTCACCGCCGGATGGTCGTAAAGGACATTCTCCACTTCGGAGGAATAGATGTTCTCGCCCCCGCGGATCACCATGTCCTTTGCGCGGTCCACGATATAGCAGAAGCCTTCCTCGTCGAGCCGGGCAAGGTCGCCGGTGCGGACCCAGCCGTCGACGAAGGTCTCGGCGGAGGCTTCCGGCCTGTTCCAATAACCCACCACGATTTGCGGCCCGCGTGCCCACAATTCGCCGACTGCGCCTGTGGGAAGGGTATCGCCCTTGTCGTCAGTGATCTTGAGGTCGCTCACCGGCACTGGCGGCCCGCAGCTTTCGGGGCGGTTGAGATAGTCTTCGCCTGCATGGCTGGTGACCGTGGCCATGGTTTCGGTCATGCCCCATCCATTTCCCGGCATTGCGCCGAAGATCTCGTAGATCTCGCGCACCAGTTCGGGCGCGGCGGGTGCACCGCCATAGGAAATCGATTCAAGGCTTGAGAGGTCGTATTTCGCGCGATCGGGGTGTTCGATCATCTGCCAGGCGATCGTGGGAACGCCGCCCGCCAGATTGACGCGCTCGCGTTCGATGATCTCGAAGGCTTTCACCGCGTCCCAGCGATGCATGTAGATGATTGTGTGCCCGGCGAAGAGTTGCCCCATCAACCCGGCCGAGCAGGCGGTGACGTGGAACAGCGGGATCACCGTCAGCCCGACCTTTGGAGCGGGCGCGGGCAATTCCTCGCCGCGCCGCATGACCGATCGCGCTGCGGCATAGGCGGTCGAGAATATGTTGGTGGTGAGATTGCGATGGCTGCCCAGTGCGCCCTTCGGATGGCCGGTGGTCCCGCTCGTGTAGAAGATCGTGGCCGGATCGTCGGGCGACAGCTCGACATCGGGGATCGTCGCTTCGGGCAGGCCCGCCCACTCATGCGGCGTGCCGATGATGCCTTCCAGCCTCTCGGCTCCCCCTTCCAGAGCATCCGCTCGCGAGACAAGCACCGTCCGAAGGTCAGGGCATTCGGAGCGGTGAGGAGCGATCCGATCCCAGCGCTCGGCATCGCAGATCAGCATGGTCGCGCCCGAATTGGCCAGGCCATAGGCGAGTTCCGGGCCGGTCCACCAGGCGTTGAGCGGCACGCAGATCGCGCCAATGGTAGTCGCGGCGAAAAATGCCACCGGCCATTCGGGAAGGTTGCGCATGGCAAGCGCAACGCGGTCCCCCTTCGCCACGCCCCGGCGTTGAAGTTCGGCGGCCAGCGTTGCCATTGCGCGGTACCACGCGTCATAGCTGATCCGCTCATCATCATAGATCGTCATCAGCCGCTGGCCGTGGCTGCGGGCGTGAACGGCCAGCACCCTCAGCGATGCGGGCGCATGCTTCCACACGCGGGTCGGCACACCCCGTATCTCGACCGTTTCCATTTCGAAACGCTGGCCCGGCGCGCACAGCGTGGCCTCGATCTCGTCCAGCGACATCGCGGGCCAGCTTGCAGGTTTTGTCCAAAACGACAGTGTCGCCAAATTGCTTTTGTCGCTCAACTGGCCTCTCTCTCAATCCGTTGTGACTTTCGCAAACCCGATGCTAGGTGCGAAGGTCTTCACTCACAAGCACTGCTATCAGGGAAACGAACATGACCAGCCCATTTGTCTGCGCTGATCCGGCTTCGCTCGGTTTTGACCTCCAGCGGCTCGAACGGATCGGTCCGTTCCTGCAGGCGAGCTACCTCGACAGTGGTCGCTTGCCCATGACGCAGCTTATGGTCGCGCGCGACGGGCAGCCGGTCTACTACGATGCACGCGGAAGGATGGGCGAAGGGCGCGCGGCGCTGCGCGACGATGCGATCTTCCGCATCGCTTCGATGAGCAAGCCGCTTACGTCGATCGCCTTCATGCAACTGGTCGAGCAGTGCAAGGTGGCCTTGGAGGAGCCGGTCACCAAGGTCCTGCCCGAGTTCAAGAATCTCAAGGTCTATGGCGGGGGCGGCGGAAGCATTCCGTTCGCGCCGGGCACTCCCGCGCCGGCGATGCGTTTTGTGGACCTGCTGACGCATATGTCCGGGCTGACCTATGGCTTGCAGAACCGCACCAATATCGATGCCGTCTATCGCGAGCACAATCTCGATTTCGCGCGCAGCCGCCACACTTCGGATGAGGTCATCCGCATCCTGGCCGACCTGCCGCTCGAATTCGCGCCCGGGCAGGGCTGGAACTATTCGATTGCGACCGATGTGCTGGGCATTTGCGTCGAGCGGATCAGCGGCATGCGGCTGGGCGACTATTTCCGTGAGCATATCTTCGGCCCGCTCGGCATAAGCGATACCGCTTTCGGCATTTCCGAGGGGCAACAGGACCGGCTGGTGGATGCCTATCAATATGCCCCTGGCGGCCCGCCCAAGATGATCGACGCCGGGCCGACCAGCAAGCTCACCGAGCCGGGGCGGTTCGACAGCGGCGGCGGCGGGCTGTGCGGCACGATTGCGGACTATCACCGCTTCACTTCGATGCTGCTCAACGGTGGCGAACTCGACGGCGTACGCATCATCAGCCCCAAAACCCTGCGGCTGATGCGGACCAACCATCTGCCGGGCGGAGTGGATTTGACCCAGGTCTCGAGCAGCCTGTTCTCCGAAAGCAACAATGCCGGGACCGGCTTCGGCCTGGGTTTCGCCATGGTGATCGATCCCGCCAAGACGCTTATGCCCTCGAGCCTCGGCGAATTTTATTGGGGCGGCGCCTATTCGACCGCTTTCTTCGTCGATCCGCTCGAAGGCATCACCTGCGTGTTCATGACGCAGGTCTACCCCTCCAGCACCTATCCGATCCGGCGCCAGCTCAAGACGCTGATCTATTCGGCGCTTGCCGACAGCCGGATATAGGCGAGAATTCCTGGCTTCAGGCGGTTCCGGTCGCCTTCGCGACGCGCCGCTTGTGCCCAAGATGCAGCCCCACGGGGATGCAGATCGCCATCAAGCCGCCGACCCACAATCCACTCTCCGGGTCTGCGACGATAACCGCCACCAGCAGGGCGAAGGTGATTGCGAGTATCATTCCGGGAAGTACCGGATGGCCCCAGGCGCGGAACGGGCGCGGCAGGTCGGGCCTGTTCCGTCGTAGCGTGAAATAGGCCGCATTATAGAGAACGGACGCAAGGATCGCTGCGGCGACCTGTATCTTGAACACGAACACATAGGCTCCGGTCAGGATCATCGGGATCGCTATTGCAGTGCCGACCAACATGGCCACCCAAGGGGTGCCGCCGCGGTTGACGTAGGTGGCGTGGTGAAGGAACAGCCCGTCGCGGGCCAGGCCGAACAAAATGCGCGGGTGCGTCATCACGAGGGCGTTCAGTGTGAACAGCGCCATGATCGCGGCGGCGAGGCCGGTCATTGTGTGTCCCGCAGGACCAAGCAGGCCTTCGACTACCATGGCGACCGGCAATTCCGATGACCGCAAAAGCTCAAGGTCGAGCACCGCGAATACGCACAGATTGATCACGAGGTAGACGACCATGATGATCGCAGCCGATCGAAAGAAAGCGCGAGGGATATTGTGCGCGGGATCCTTGTCTTCCTCGGCGAAGAATGCAGGCCCCTGCCATCCGTCATAAGCCCCCAGCACGATCTGGAACGCCGTGATAAGCGCGACCCATCCGAAAACGCTTCCCTGTCCGGTTAAGTCAGGCGCAGCATCACTGGCAGTAGGGCTTGCGGGACCGGCTATCATGGCCGCCACTACGACACAGGCCAGCAGGCTCAGTTTGATCGCGAGGCCTAGGATGTTCGATACGCACCCCTCTTCGACGCCGGGCAGGTTGAGCAAGGTCACCGCGAGCATCGCGATGATCGCCACGGTCGGCTTGTTGGCCGCGACCAGCGGCACGGACGTGCCGAGGAAGTCGGCAAAAGCCAGCGCTAGCGCCGCACCTCCGGCGGCATAGCCCGCCCATACAGCCCATCCCGCCAACAGGCCCATGCTGTCGCCAAAGGCTTCGCGGACCGGCACATAGATGCCTCCTGCCTTGGGAAGGGCCACGGTTAGTTCCGCTGCGACGTTGACCGAGAGAAACACATAGACGCCGCCTAGCACCCACAGCAGCATGGCGACCCAAAGCATCGGAACCTCGTTCGCGACCACGCCGGGAGTCCGCAGGATACCGGCCCCGATCACGGAACCGGCCATGATGGCGATGGCAAATGGCAGGCCGAGGCGTTTCTGTAGCTGGGATCTGCCGACTGCCGGTTCACTCATGCAGGTCGTTCCTGTGTAACGCGGATCCAGCAAGCTATCTCAAGTTCGGACCGGAGAAAATCCGGCGGATGACCGGGTCGCAGAAGTCATCCGCCGGAACCAGTAACTGGCCTAATCCAGACCCGCCCCTGATCTTGCGCCTCGCTGGGAGGCAAGGCTTTGCTCGCATTGGCAAAGCATGCTTCGCCAGCCAGCAACTACCTGAAATTTCGTGCGATCCCCGGGTGCGAGTGATGCCGCCGGAAAGTGCCGGAGGTCAATTGGCGCAGGCGTCAAAAAAGCGTCAATTCGTGCGCTGGGGGGCTACCTGCATCAGGTCGGGCCAGCCATGCTTGTCCCACGCCTCGACCAGACCCATGCTCTCGGCAAAGGGCATGAAGTCCGGGTGTTCGCGGGTTTGCCTGATCGGATCGACATCGGCCCAAAGGCTCATCAGCCCAAACATGTTGGCCGGGTGAATCCGTTCGCGATAGATTTTCATCGCAAGCGGCGCATGGCCCATCCAGATCGCGGGAAACGCGATTGACGGATCATAGGGGTCGGGCATGGTCGCATGGAGCCCGTCGAGCATTTGGCAGTAAAGCGCGCGGTCCTCCGCTTTGCCGCTGCACACTCCGTTGGCGGCAATCCGCCAATAGGCGTCGCGCGCTTCGTCGCTCATCGGCGCGGTCCCGGCAGGTGGCAGGATCACCGAATTCATCAGCAGGCGCGAACGATAGTAGGTTTCGACGCCGCGCTCGTGATCGCCCATCGCCGACTGCACCACGGCGAGCCACAGGCCCGGCATTCCGAGATCGACCATCCGCTGCGCCGCAGCGAGCGCTTCAACCATATTACCAAGGTTGAAATGCGCGGTGCACAGCATCGCAAAATTGCGTCCGTAGACGGGATCCTGCTGCACAGCCGCTTCAAGGAAGGGCAGGGCCTCTTGCGTCCGGCCAAGATAGAGCAGGAACGAACCAAGCCGCACCGTGACATCGGCATTGTTCGGTTCCAGCCGGTAGGCTTGGAGTGCGAAATCGAGCGCGCCTACCGGGTTGCCTCTGGTCCATTCGTGGATACCCCGCATGGCCAGCGCGTGTCCTTGCCCGGAGTCGAGCGCGATGGCCCGGTCGGCGCAATCGGCCGCCTGTTCTGAGCGAAGCACGCGTTCGAGGCACGGGGTATAGACTGCGGTGTGGACATGCGCCTCTGCCATGGAGGTCCAGCATTCGGCGAAGTCCGGATCGATCGCGAGGCTTTGCTCGAGCAGGCCGATAGCTGTCGCCACTGCGCCTTCGTTGAGTGGCCTCTGGATGAGCGCGCGGCCCTGCAGGTAAAGTGCATAGGCGTCGCGGCTTGCAGTCATCCGGCGATGCGGTGCCGGCGTCGCTTCGATCCCCAGCGACTTGCACAGGCTGGCGATCACATGGCTGCCGATGACCTGGCGCGAACCGAGGAAGCCGTCGACCGTGTCTTCAAACCGTTCGGACCAGACTTCCCTTCCGGTCTGGCCGTCGACCAGCCGGATCGACACGGTGACGATTTCGGGCGTGCGGCGCACGGTGCCTTCGATCAGATGCGACAGGTTTAGCCGAGCGGCGATCTCGGGAACGGCCAGCCCAGGCGCCATCATGGCGTAGAGCGAAGAGCGCCCGGCCAGGGAAATCCCGGCGATGGCACCGAGCAGCGAAGTCAATTCGTCGACCACCCCTTCGGCAAGGAAGAATTCCCCGCCAACCTCGTCGAATTGTTCGAACGGCAAGATTGCGATGCCGATCTTCCGATCGGAGCCTGTAGGGCCGCCGACCGCTTGCCAAGCCTTGCCAAGGCGATCGGCAGCTGCGTTGTTGCCGGCTGATTTCAGCGCACCCACCAAGCGGTCGACCGCGAGTTGCAGCCGGCTTTCGACATGCAGCCTCTTCGCGGCGAGCCACTCCTCCATCGGAGGTGTGATTCCGAGATGGTCGAGCAGTGGTTGGCCGGCAATCTCTGCCAGTAGCCTTGTGGCGTCTTCACAGGCTCCGCTCGCAAGCGTGGCTTCCAGTTCCTGCAAGTCTGACGTGACGGCCGCCGGTATGGTGGAAATGCGCGCGTTCTGGATGTCCAGCGCGTCGCAACCGGCTGCTTGCAGCTGGCGATTGAGATCATGCAGGCACTGGCGCAAGCTTGCGCGCGCCTGCGCTTTGAAACGGCCAGGCCAAAGCAGTTTGCTGACCTGTTCGCGATCGAGCGCTTCACCGGGGGCGACGCACAACATGGCAAGGATTGCGCGAGCCCTGCGGTTCGACAGGTGGATTTCCGAGCCATCCGGCGCAAACGCTCTGAACTCGCCAAACAGGGTCACGCGCAAAGCTGCACGGTTCCCCCTGTTTTCGCCTGAAGCCATGCCTTGCCCCACCTGCTCCATGCATGTCTTAGGGCGTCATGCCCGCCACTGCAATCGCGCGCGGTGCGCAGGTGCCGTCCGCGTGGATATCGTGAGCGCACGGAGCGAAACAGGAAGCGAATCAAAGATGTAGCAGTACGTCGGAGCGATAGCGCTCCGGCTCAGGCGCCCCCTATTACCTTCGCGTTTTTGATCTACTCGCACGCGCGATGGCGTGCCGAGGCGAAGGGGGTAATTATGGCGCTGCGTTCGGCAAATTCCGCATATCTGCGGCAGTTTCTTGCGCTCTTAGCAATGCTGGTTCTGCCGGCGCTGGCGGCTCCCGCTGCAGTTGCTCAGACTTCTGCCTACTGTCCGGCCCCGCTTACCATCAACGTTGCCAATGGTGGCTCGGGCTCGGTTGAAGTGAGCAATTGTGACGGGCCGTCCGACATTGGCGTAGGCGGCCCGTTTGCGCCATTTGCACAGCACGGCACCGTCACGATCGGCCCAAACAATTTCAATGTCCAGTTCGTTTCCTATGCGCACAACGGAAACAGCGCGACGAGCGACACGTTCTGGCTTGAAGACGAGGATGGCGGCACAATCCGGATCAATGTAACGATTGCGCCCTCGACTTCACCGATTACGGTTTCACCCGGATCGCTTCCAACCTTAACGGCCGGTACGGCATTCTCGCAGTCACTTTCATCGACTGGCGGCGTGGCCCCATACAGCTACGCCTTGCAGGCCGGGGCACTGCCTCCCGGAGTTTCCTTGTCAAACGGCGTCCTGAGCGGGGCGCCGACCCAGCGCGGGAATTACGCATTTACCCTGAGGGTAACCGACTCCACCTCACCCACGGCGCTGACCACTAGCAAATCCTACTCGGGAACTGTCCAGAACCCCACCCTGTCCCTCTCTCCATCGACCTACTCTGTTATTCAGGGTCAGGCCGCGAGCTTCAGCGTCGGCACTTTGGGGGGGGTGGCTCCTTACTCTTATCAGGTTGAGGCCTTTGCAGGCAATGCCATGCCGCCCGGGTTGTCGCTTTCCTCAGGCGGCGTCGTCACCGGAACTCCGAATGCGGCTGGAACCTACAGCACGACGATTAGAGTGACCGATTCCAGCACGGGCGCTGCCCCGTATTTCGAGCTCGAAACCTTGACGATCAATGTGGTCAGCACTCCGCCCTTGGTCTCCATTGCGGCATCGCCCGCAAGCGTGAACGAGGACGGAACCACTAACGCTACGTTCGTAGTGACTCGGAGCGTTGCGCTCTCGACGCCTACCACAGTGAACATTGCCACCGGCGGCACGGCCACAAGCGGCACTGACTATGTCGGCGCGGTGGCATCGGTAACGATCCCGGCCAATGCGGCCCAAACGACCATCACGATCAACCCGACAGCCGATAGCACGGTCGAACCGGACGAAACGGTCACTCTGTCGATTGCGGCGGGGACCGGCTATACGATCGGCTCCCCTTCGAGCGCTACGATCACGATCCTGAACGATGACGCGCCCAGCGCATCGATAACAGTATCACCCGCCGCGGTGGTTGAGGATGGTGCGGCCAATCTGGTTTATACGGTCACTCTTAGTTCCCCGGCAACCAGCCCAGTTTCGATCAATTACACGATCGGCGGCACCGCCACAAATGGCACCGACTTTGTCTCGATAGGTTCGCCATTGGTCATCAACACCGGCGGCACCACCGGGACGATCACGGTCAATCCCACTACCGATGTGACAATCGAAGCTGACGAGACGGTCATCCTGACACTGGCGGCCGGAACGGGCTACACCGTCGGAGCGCCTGGCGCAGCAACAGGCACGATCGTCAATGACGACACGCCGAACCTCACCATAAGCGACGTAACCGCCAATGAGGGCGCTTCCGGAACGGCCAATTTTACCTTTACGGTCAGTCTGTCGGCGCCTGCCGCAGTGGGCGGGGTGACTTTCGATATCGCGACGGCGAATGGCACGGCGACTGCGGGCGTGGACTATGTCGCGCAAAGCCTGACCGGGCAGACAATACCGGCAGGCAGCAGCACCTATAGTTTCACCGTGCAGATCAATGGCGACACGCTCAATGAGCCCACCGAGACCTTCTTCGTCAATATTGCCAACGTCACCGGTGCTGTCGTTGTAGATGCCCAGGGGTTGGGGACGATCGTCAATGACGATCCGCAGCCAAGCCTTTCGATCAATGACGTGATATTGCTTGAAGGTAATGTGGGTACAACCAATGCGGTCTTCACCGTATCCCTGAGCGCGGCGAGCGGCCAGACCGTGACCGTGAACTATGCCACGGCCGATGGCACGGCCACCCAACCTTCGGACTACACGAGCGCCACGGGCACCGTGACCTTTGCGCCCGGGCAGACGGTCCGGACCATCGGCGTGCCGGTCGTCGGCGAATCCGTGCCCGAAGCCAACGAAACCTTCTTCGTGAATTTGAGCGGGGCGACCAACGCTACGATTTCCGACAACCAGGGTGCTGGAACCATCACCAATGACGATGTGCCGGTCGCCGTCTCGCCCGGAGCCTTGCCCGGCGGGACTGTGGGTGCGGCCTATAGCCAGTCCGTTACCGCATCGGGCGGCACTGGCCCCTATACGTTTACGGTCACTGCGGGCGCGCTTCCGGCGGGAGTTGACTTGTCGTCAGGCGGGGTTCTGTCCGGCACGCCAACCGCTGGCGGCAGCTTCAACTTCACTGTGACCGCCACGGACAGCTCACCGTTCCCTGGGCCTTTCAGCGGCAGCCAGTCCTATTCGCTCACGATCGCTCCGGCGACTGTCGTGTTACCGGCTGCAACGCTACCGGGCGGCACCCTCGGGGTTGCCTATTCCGCCCCTATCAATGCGGCGAGTGGAGGTACTTCGCCCTATAGCTATGCAGTAACAGCGGGTGCATTGCCCAGCGGACTAGCACTCAATTTTACGACGGGTGCCGTCACCGGCACGCCAAGTGCGCTGGGTGCTTTCAATTTCAGCATTACAGCGAGCGACAGCAGCACTGGCAGCGGCCCTTATACAGCGACTCGAGGCTATGCGATTACCGTGGTTGACGTTGCGCCGGTTGCCAACGCATCGTCGCTGACGGTGGCCTATAATTCCAGTGCGGCCAACGTTCCCCTGTCAATCTCGGGCGGTACGCCAACCAGCCTCGCAGAAGTTTCTCCGCCCAGCAATGGCACGGCGCTCGTCACTGGCACTTCGATCACGTACCAGCCGAACCCGGGCTTCGCGGGCTCAGACAGCTTTACCTATAGTGCCACCAACAGCGGTGGCACGTCGGCGCCGGCTACTGTCAGCGTGACCGTGACGGATCCAGCGATCGCGATCGCCCCAAGCGGCAGCCTGTCGGCCACGGTCGCCGCGCCTTACAGTGTAGCATTCAGCTTCTCGGGTGGGGCGACACCGTGGAGCGGGTTTCAGGTGACCAACTTGCCTGCCGGGCTCGCGATTACGGGGACAACGGCAAGCAGCGTCACCGTTTCGGGTGCGCCGACGCAGGCTGGATCGTTCAACATCAACGTCAGCGCGGCCGACAGCAGCACAGGCAACGGTCCCTACAGCGTGGGCCAGGTCTTCAACCTGACCGTGGCCGCCCCGACGCTGGCCTTGTCGCCCGGCTCGACAAACTTCACCACACCATATGCAGTGGCTTATAATCAAAGCTTTGGAGCCAGCGGCGGCACCGGATCCTACAGTTATGCCGTGTCTGGCACGCTTCCTCCGGGGATAGGCTTCAACGGGGGCACCCTATCGGGCGGTGGCAACACGCCGGGCACTTATACCTTCAGCATCACGGCAACCGATACCGGCGCGACCGGAGCTGGCGCGCCGTTTACCGTGACCGAAAATTACACGATCGAGGTCCTGCCGGCAAACATCGTCGTAGGACCGACAAGCCTGCCCGATCCGATTCTCGGTAGCAGTTATAGCCAAATGATCTCCGCATCAGGTGGTGCGCTGTCATACGACTATGCGGTGACCGCAGGACGTTTGCCTGACGGTATTGAGCTGATCGGGCAGATGCTTTCCGGTACGTCGTTTGAAGTGGGGAATTTCAGCTTTACAATCACTGCAACCGACGGGAACGGCCAGAGCGGTAGCCGTGCCTACAGCTTCTCTATTGCGCCGCCGACCTATTCCATGCTTCCAGGCACCGGAGCACTGGCTGCACCTTACGCCACACCGTTCAGCCAAAGCTTCATTGCCAGCGGGGGTAGCGGCACTTTCAGCTATGCTTTGAATGGAGCGTTGCCTGCCGGACTCAGCTTTAGCAACGGCACACTATCCGGTACTCCGACTGTGCCGGGCACATATTCGATCACGGTTACTGCCACCGATTTGACGGTGACCGGCGCAGGCGCTCCTTTCACGGTGACCGAAAGCTATACCGTGAACGTTTCGGCGCCGAATATCGCGATTTCGCCTGGCTCGTTCCAGTCGGGACGAGTAGGCAGCGCCTATTCACAGTCTCTAAGTGCGAGCGGAGGTGTAGGTACGCATTCCGTCGCGATCACTTCAGGTGCCTTGCCAGCTGGTCTCACCTACTCTGGTGGCACCATCACCGGCACGCCGACCGAGGCGGGAACGTATAACTTCGCCTTCACAGCCACGGATATTCACGGACAGACCGGGACGCAGGCCTATACGTTGGCGATTGCCGCGCCAACATTGACGCTTTCGCCCGGTGCGGGGACTTTGAACGTGCCCTATGCGCAAGCGTTCAGCCAGATATTCAGTGCTGGTGGAGGCACAGGTTCCTACAGCTATGCCGTCACCGGCGCATTGCCTGCCGGGTTGAGCTTCGCCAATGGCACTCTTTCGGGCACGCCGACCGTTCCGGGCAGCTACCCGATCAGCGTGACGGCGACCGATACAGTTGCGACCGGATCAGGCGCACCCTTCACGGTGTCGCAGGCCTATACGCTGGAGGTTGTAGCCCCCACGATCGTGATGGCGCCGGCCAGCCTGTCAATCGCGACGGCGGCAAGCGCATACTCGGTGAACTTGGCCGCAAGCGGAGCTGTTGCACCCTATACGTTCCGGATAACGGCGGGCGTCCTTCCCACAGGTATGACGCTGGCGGAAAACGGGTTGCTGTCAGGAACGCCGGTGGCAGCGGGTATTTTCCCGCTGACTCTGGAGATCTCCGACGCGAATGGCCAGACGGTTAGTGTGGACACGTCGCTGACGGTCGCCAATGCCGAGCTGACCATCACGCCGACGGAACTGCCTGCCGGCATCCAGGGCGTGGCCTATAGCCAGCAGCTCACCGCGGCGGGCGGTGTCGCGCCCTACAGCTATGCGGTGACCGAAGGGAACCTCCCGGCGGGGCTTACCTTGAGTGCCGCAGGGTTGCTGAGCGGCACGCCGACCGGTTCGGGCGAAGCCAGCTTCACGCTGACCGTCACCGACAGCACCGAAGGCACGGCATCGACCCTTGTGGTCGCCTATACGCTGGACATCGCGGCGCGGCCCAACCCGGCCGACGATCCGGAAGTACGCGCGCTTGCACAGGCGCAGGTGAATTCGGCACGCCGCTTCGTCGAAAGCCAGGCGGCCAATTTCGGCAGGCGGCTTGAGGGGATGCGTCGTGGTGGCGGATCGGGAGGATTCAACAACGGGATCCGCCTGAGCGGCGACGATCGTTGCCTCGAAGCGATCCAGTCATGGACCTTCAACGACTGCGGCATGGGAGGAAGTTCGATCAATGCGCTCTCCAACGGTCAGATCGTTGGCGGGGGCGAAAGCGGCGGGTTGCGCTGGCTCGATGGCAGCGGTGCGGCATCCGCGCGCCTCGGTGGCGGGCCGATCGGACCGGCCCCGGCAGGCAATTCCGCAAACCAAAACGCTGCGGGCGCTGAAGGATCCGATGCTGCGCAATGGGCCCTGTGGGCCGCAGGAACGATCCGCTATGGCGATCGGGAGTCGTCCGACGGCATGAGTGCTCAGCGCTTTGAGTCCGAAGGTGTCACGGTTGGTGCCGACTACCGCTTCAGCCCGTCCTTTGCAGCAGGCATCGGCATCGGTCTCGGTCGCGATACCACTGACGTGGGCGAGGAGACTTCGCGCAGCCGTGGCGAAGCCAAGACCGTTGCGATCTATGGCAGCCATTTGCTCGGCGGCGGTTTCTATGTCGACTGGCTTGCGGGCTACCAATGGCTCGACTTCGACTTGCGCCGATTTGTCACGATGACTGGTGCAACGGTGAGTTCGTCGCGTAGCGGGCATCAATGGTTCGGTGCGATCTCGGCAGGGGCCGACATTGAGAGCGGGGATCTGCGGCTCACGCCCTATGCCCGGATCGATGCGCAGCGCGGCCAGCTCGATGGCTATAGCGAAGACAGCGGCTCGGCATTCGACCTGCGGTATCTCGACCAGGATCTGGCGTTCACGGCGATCGGGCTCGGAGCCAAGGCGGACTACAAATTGGCGCTGGACGGAGCGACGATCCTGCCCCGCCTGCGGGTCGAGTACCAGCATGACATCGAGCGCAATGGCGAAGCGCTGGTGGGCTATCACGACCAACTGGACGGCGCCTTCAACGCCATCCCCTTTGTCGGCTACTCGCGCAGCCGCCTGCTGCTGGGGGTCGGGTCGGAATTCCTCATCGGAAACCACACGGCGCTCGATCTGGAGTATAACAATCGCCGCAACAGCGGGTCCGGCAATGACAACGGACTCGAGGTAAGCCTGACGCAGGAGTTCTAGTCGACAAGCGTTCATCGCAAGCTCCCGTCGGCGTCCGATTTACGCAAATTGGGCGCCAACGGGATGCTTCGCGGGTTAAATTTGACATGCAACAAGACTAGCCACAGCATGTGGGGGTATCTGGACCAAGGCCGCATCGTCGCGGGCCTGAAACCGAGAGGATTCCTTGCCCCGCATCCGGCGCCTTCCGATCGACACCCACCCCGAGAACACCGCCTTCCTTCTGCGGCATGGCAATGGCTATTCGGCGGAGCAGTTCCAGGCCCTGCGCAAGATACGGGTCACTGGCGGGGGTAGCGAGATCCTCGCCACATTGGCGCTGGTCGATGACGAGAGCATCATCGGCCATGGCGAAATCGGCCTTGGCGAGCAGGCATTCCGTAGGCTCAACCTGCCGGAAGGGACCGAAGTCGAAATCGCGCAGGCCCGCCCGCCTGCCAGCCTCGATTACGTCAGGCGCAAGATCGATGGCGACACACTGGGCGAGGCCGAAGTCAGTGCGATTATCGGTGACATCGCCGCGCACCGTTACTCCCCGATGGAGATCGGCGCCTTCCTGGTCGCTTGCGCCGGATTCATGAGCACGCCCGAAACGCTCGCGCTGACGCGGGCGATGGTCAATGTCGGAAACCATCTCAAGTGGAACGCGCCGCTGGTGGTCGACAAGCATTGCATCGGCGGCATTCCCAATAATCGCACTTCGATGATCGTTGTGCCGATTGTTGCCGCGCATGGCCTGATCTGCCCGAAGACTTCCTCGCGCGCGATCACTTCGCCTTGCGGCACGGCAGATGTGATGGAAGTGCTGGCCGAAGTGAACCTCAGTGCTGAAAAGATGGCCGAGATCGTCGCGAAGGAGCACGCGGTCCTGGCATGGGGTGGGCGGGTCAACCTCTCACCCGCGGACGACGTGCTGATCTCTGTCGAGCGCCCGCTCAGGCTCGACACGTTCGAGCAGATGGTCGCTTCGATCATTTCGAAGAAAGTGGCGGCGGGTTCTACCCATCTGGTGATCGATATCCCTGTAGGGCCGACCGCCAAGGTTCGCAGCCAGGGCGATGCGGTTCGCCTGCGCAAGCTGTTCGAATATGTTGCGCGGCATATGGGGCTCGTAACCAATATCGTGTTCACCGACGGCAGCCAGCCGGTCGGGCGCGGGGTGGGGCCGGTGCTTGAGGCGCGAGACGTTTTGGCGGTCTTGCGCAACGAGCCGGACGCGCCCGAGGACCTGCGCGACCATGCAGTGGCTCTCGCCGGGCATGTGCTCGATTTCGATCCGGCGATCGAAGGCGGAAAGGGCTATTCGCGCGCGCTTGAACTGCTCGCTTCGGGCGAGGCGCTGGCCGCGATGGAGCGGATCATCGATGCGCAGGGGCGCAAGCCAGCGATGCCCGACCTTGGGGGGTTCCAGCACGAAGTGAAGGCTCACCGCTCGGGCCGGATCGTCGCGATCGATTGTGAGCGGATCGCCAAGATTGCGCGGCAGGCCGGCGCGCCGATGGATCAAGGTGCGGGGCTATATTTGATGCACAAGATCGGTGAGCAGGTCAGCAAGGGCGATACGCTCTACCGCATCTACGCGGGTTCAGAGGCGGGGCTTGGTTTCGGCTGCGACTGCGCCGACGAGAATTCAGGCTACGAGATCGGCTGATGCGCGTCGCAGTGTTCGCCTTTGCGGAAGAACACGCTCCTGCCACTAGCCTCGCCGAGGCTCTCGGCTGCGAAATGAGCCCGATCGGGCTACACCACTTCCCCGATGGCGAAAGCCTTGTGCAAGTGACTCCTTCGCCGCCGGTCGCGCTGCTCTATCGCTCGCTCGACGATCCCAATGCAAAGCTGGTGGAGATCTTGCTGGCCGCATCCGCCCTGCGCGACAATGGCGCAGCGCGGGTGATGCTGGTGGCGCCCTATCTGGCCTACATGCGGCAGGACATGGCCTTCGCGCCGGGGCAGGCGGTTAGCCAGCGGGTCATCGGCGCGATGCTGGCACAGCATTTCGATGGGGTGCTGACGGTTGACCCCCATTTGCACCGCATCGCCTCGCTCGATGCAGTCATGCCGCAGACGCGAGCGGTGAGCCTTTCGGCCGCGCCGGTCCTGTCGCAGGCCATCGACCGTTCCGACAATCCCGTGCTGGTCGGCCCCGATGCGGAATCGCGCCAGTGGGTCGAGGCGATTGCGCAGCCGCTGGGCCTCGACGTCCTGCTGGGCGAAAAGCAGCGCCATGGCGATCGCGACGTATCGATCGATTTCAAAGGCTTGGGCGCCGTCGCCGGACGTCGCGCCATACTGGTCGACGATGTCATCTCCAGCGGGCGAACGCTGCAATGCGCGGCGAAGCTTTTACGCGAAGCGGGCGCTTCGGGAGTCGAAGCGATAGCCACGCACTGCCTGTCGAATGATGCGGAGTGGGCGGAACTCGCCGCCTCAGGGATCGACCGCATCCGTTCGACTGACTCGGTGCCGGGGCCGACCGCTACGATCCCGCTTGCCGGGCTGCTTGCTGGGGCAATTCTCGATCAGGGATGGCTGGAGGACGAATGATGGCCGAAGGCGCACTCTCGCTTGCTTTCCACGGTGCGGCGCGGACCGTGACGGGTTCCTGCATGGAATTCACCCATGGCGGCAGCACCATCCTGGTCGATTGCGGGATGTTCCAGGGATCGCGCACGCTCGAACGCCTCAACTTCGCAGAATTCGCATTCGATCCGCGCAAGATCGATGCCGTGGTGCTCACCCATGCGCATATCGACCACAGCGGATTGCTGCCCAAGCTGGTAAAACAGGGCTTCAAGGGCCCTATCTGGTCCACCCAGCCCACTACCGACCTGCTCGAATACATGTTGGCGGACTCAGGCCGGATCCAGGAAAACGAAGCCGAGCGGCGCAATCGCCGGCGCGACCGCGCGGGAGATGAACCGTTCGAGCCGGTCTATGACAGCGACGATGCGATGGCGGCCTGGCGCAGGTGTCGCCCGGTCGAGCTGGAGCACTATTTCGAGCCTGCACCCGGATTTCGCGCGCGGCTGTGGAATGCCGGCCATATCCTGGGCTCGGCATCGGTCGAGCTCCATGCGGGCGGCGTGCATGTCATGTGCTCGGGCGATGTGGGGCCGGAGAACAAGGCGTTCCAGCTCGATCCGGCAGGGCCATCGGGCTTCGATCACGTGATTTGCGAATCCACCTATGGCGACCGCGCGCGCGAGCCGGTGACGATCGAACAGCGGCGCAAGCTGCTGCAGGCCGAAGTCGAGGCCGCGCTGGTGCGTGGCGGGAACCTCGTAATCCCGGCTTTCGCGCTGGAGCGCACACAGGAACTCCTGCTGGACCTGCACGACCTGCTGAGATCGGGAGCGATCCCCAATGTGCATGTCTTCGTGGATTCGCCGCTCGCCAATCGCGTAACCGAAGTGTTCACGCGTTATGCCAGCGAGCTGGAAGATACCGGCCAGCACAACATCTTCAACGATCCTTCATTCCATTTCGTGACCGACGTCGCGGAATCGATGAAGCTCAATTCCATGTCGGGCGCGATCATCATGGCTGCGTCAGGCATGTGCGAAGGCGGGCGGATCAGGCACCATCTTGCGCACAACCTTCACCGGCGCGATTCAACGATCCTGTTCGTCGGCTACCAGGCCGAAGGGACGCTTGGCCGCGTGATCCTGGAGGGCGCGAAAGCGGTGCGGATCAGCGGCACGGATGTGCGCGTGCGGGCGCAGATCCGGCGGATCGACAGCTATTCCGCCCATGCCGACCAGCACGAACTGCTCGATTGGATCGAAGAGCGCTCGCCGATTGCAGGCACGCTGTTCCTCGATCACGGCGAGGCTTCCTCGATGGAAGGCATGCGCCGCGAACTTCAACGCCGCAGTCCGGGGCTGAACGTGCGATTGCCGCAGATCGGAGAGCGCTACGAATTGGCAATTGGCAAGGCCGCCCGACGTACCGAAACCGGGCGAGCCGATCTTGAGCAGGCCATCGGGCGCGACTGGCAGAATGCCTATGCCGATTTCGCCACTTCGCTGAAGCGGCAGCTGGGCGAGTTGCGCAGCGACCGCGATCGCCGCGAGGCCATTGCGCAGATGAAGGAAGTGCTGCGGAGCTACGCCGCGCACCGGGCCAAGCGCAAAACCGGCAAGTAGCGACCGGCTATTCGGCCCCGGCCCCGCTCCATTCCTGCGCCTTTGCCAGCAGATCGACCACTTCTGCATCGCTCGTCTGGCCGAAATCGGCGTAGTGCGCTCCCACCGCATAGAAGGGTTCTGGCGAGGACAGGCAGATGATGCGGTCGCACCATGGCTCAAGGTCGATCAGGGCGGAGCGCGGTGCCACCGGCACTGCCAGTACGATCCGTTCTGCGCCCGATTTGCGCAGCGCCTTGAGCGCCGCCTTGACCGTGCCGCCGGTGGCAATCCCGTCATCCACCACCACAACTGTGCGCCCCGTGTAGGGGATCGCGAGGCCCGAGCCGTATGTCGCTCTGCGGCGCTCGATTTCGGCCAACTGCCGCGAGACTTCGTCTTGTATGTACTCCGGTGTCGCGCCCACCATTCGGGCGGTTGCTTCGTCGATCACCACTTGTGGCGAAGCGCCATCAACCAGCGCTCCGATGCCGTATTCTTCGTGGCCGGGCGCGCCGATCTTGCGCACCATCAATATGTCGAGCGGGGCCTTGAGCCGCTTCGCCACTTCATATCCCACAGGAACGCCTCCGCGCGGCAGCGCCAGGATGATCGGATCGGCCAGCGCGAGCACGGCAAGCGCGTCGGCCAGTTTTCGCCCAGCCACCCGCCGGTCGCTGAAATAGCCCTGGCTTGTAGTCATGAAGCCTTCTCCCGCACATGGTCGAGGAACCAGGCGCTGGCGAGCTCGACGACCTGATCGAGCGTTCCCGGCTCCTCGAACAGATGGCCAGCGCCCGGCACGATCGCGAGATGGTGCTCGCAGCGCATCACAGCCGCTGCCGCCTGGTTGAGGTCGATCACTATCCCGTCGAGGCTGCCGACCACCAGCAGGGTGGGTGCACGCAGATGCATGAGCGCATCCGCGCCGGCGAGGTCCGGCCTGCCTCCACGCGAAACGACGGCTGCGATGCGCGGATCGCCCGCCGCAGCGCGAATGGCCGCTCCTCCGCCAGTGCTCGCTCCGAAATAGGCCGGGCTCAGCCCTGATGTCGCCGGATTGGCGGCGGCCCAGTCGACCGCGAGCCGCAGGCGCGACGCGAGCAGGCCGATATCGAATACATTGCGCCGGTCGGCTTCTTCAAACGGCGAAAGCAGGTCGAGCAGCAGCGTGGCGAGACCTGCGTGGCGCAGGCGCTGCGCGACGTAATTGTTGCGCGGGCTCATCCGCCCGCTGCCGCTGCCATGCGCGAAAATCACCAGCCCTTTCGCACCGGCAGGCACGCCCAGGAAGGCTTTGAGGCCCAGCGCGCCTCCCAGCGTCACTTCGCTGCAATCGGGGGGAGGAATCGCCGGGTTCATAGCCCGAACGGCCATGTTTCGGGGGCACCGTGCGGATGCTCGGGGCCCAGCGGCGTGACGGCGCGGCTTTCCTCGAACCAGATCCAGGCATCGAACTGTTCGGCCAGTACCGCTTCGAAATAATGGCTCATGCGCTCGGTCTGGGGCCGGTAGACAACCCCGATCGCGCGTTCGAGCAACACGTTGGAAAGCGCGTCGACCAGCTCCCTATTCTTGCCTCCGCGCCAATCGGTGAGGCTGCGGGCGATGCCGGTGCTTCGAAAGGCGGCTTCCCAGCTGTCATCGCGCGCCGGGAGCACATTCATCACATGCATGTTCGCGCCCCAGTCCGATGCGGCGGCAACAGTGCCGCGATCGGTGCCGAATCCGACCAGCACCGCCTGATCGCCATAGGACTTGCGCACCAGCTCGCCGATGTTGAACTCGCCTTGCCAGCCCATGGCGGTCGCGGCGGCATTCCCGACATGCGAATTGTGCGCCCACACGACTGCGCGTGCGTCCTTGCGATGTGCCATCAGCGTCTGCAACGTGTCGAACATGTGCCGGTCGCGCAGGTTCCAGCTTTCGACCGCGCCATTGTACATCGCGCGATAATATCGCTCGGCGGCACGCACGATCCGGGCGTTCTGTTCGGCATCGAGGTAATTCTCGCCATCGCGCGCGATCAGTTCCATGCGCTTTTCCAGCAAGGCATTGAGCTGGGCCACCATCGCATCTTCGCATTTGGCCATCCCGCCATATTTCACCGCCTGGCCATAGTGCTGCGGTTCGTCCTGCCATGGGGTCAGGCAGCCATAGCGCCGCCGGGCCTCATCGGCATCTTCGGGGCAATGCCGATCGAGATAGGCGATCACGGCATGGATCGACTCACGCAGGCTGTAGACGTCGAGGCCCCACATTCCCGCGCGGTCGGTTTCGGGCAGCTTGCTGTTGTGGCCGCGCAGCCAGTCGGCAAAGGCGAGCACTTCCTGGTTGCGCCACATCCAGGTGGGGAAGCGGGTGAACGGCTCTCCGCTGCGCGGACGCGGTGCATTGTGCCGGACGTAATCGTCGATCCGGGCGACATCGGGCCAGTCGCCTTCGACCGCGACGATGTTGAATCCGTGGCGTTCGATCAGCCGACGGGTGATCTGCGCGCGGGCGGTGTAGAATTCGTGCGTTCCGTGCGTGGCTTCGCCCAGCAGCACGATCCGGGCATCGCCGAATCGGTCGAATGCCTCCGCAAATTCTTGCGAGTCAGGCGCAGGCAATTGCTCGGCATTGGCCCGCAAGATCGCCGGCAAATCGGCTGAAACCTGCCTGATAGGGTTGTGCGCTGTCACCTCTCATCTCCGTGCGGCGACCCATCACATTTGATGTTTTATCGCCCAAATGAGGCGAAAATGCATTGATCGAGGTCAATCGCGCGCATCGCCCCTACCGGCGACGAAGAGGTGTGTGGCGCTGGCTTCAGCCCGCCGCGAACAGCAAGCGGCCCGGGCCAAGCAATTCGAGCACTTCGTCGATTTCGCTCTGCTCGAAGGCGAAACAGCCGAGGCTGCGCCCGATCCGCCCCTGGTCGATCGCCATGTCGCGATCGACATAGTTTGCGCCATGGATCACGATTGCGCGGGCAAAGGCATGGTCGTTCTGCTCTTCGAGCCCGTGAAGGCGGCGCGAACGCCCGTGCTTCCCGTAATAGGCGTCGCCAGTGAGGAAACTGCCCTTAGAGGACGCATTCGAACCGGGCCGGTTGGAGAAGCGCTGGACGAACCCGGTGTTGCCCGGGTCCGAACCCCTGCCGTGCGAAACCAGGTACGACCGATCGATCTTTCCGGCCTCAATGTCGACCATGTGGAAACGCATTTCCTTCGAATGCTCGGAGAAATCCGCGATGCCCAAACGGTCGCGCAGCGCGATGTCTGCGCCGTGCCTGTCGAGTGCGGCCAGTGCCTGCTGGAGCAAGGCAGGCGGCTCGGCCAGCATGGGCTGGGCAGGCACCGGAGGCAGTGCTGGCGGGGTGTTCGGCGCGGCCCGCGTTAGCGGCGCGGCCAATCCTGCCGTCGTGGCGATCGAGGCGCCAATGAAGTGGCGTCGGTTGAGTTTCATGGTGCGATCCCGTGTCTCATTTTGCGTTAATGTGGGTGCGGACATATGCTCCGGCAAGCCAAAGGGACGGATTCACGGATGAAGCGAAGCCTTATTGCGACGACTGCGCTGCTGATCTCGACTGCCGCCGCATCGGCGCAGGCGAACGACAGCACATGGTCATCCAGCGACGTCGCCACGCTCAAGCGCTGGGTCGATTCGGCGCCGCTCGATGCCTTGCCGAAGTTGCCTTCGGCCTCGCTCGATCGCGCCGTGGCTGCGGCCGACCAGCAGCAGATCGATGACGAAGCGACGATGCTGGCGCTGCGGCTGGCGCGTGCGCACCTGCTGGGATCGGCTTCCCAGGCCGAGCGGGCAGGATGGAATATCATCGACAGCGACCGCGAGATCGCGCTCGAACCTATGCTCGAACAGGCGGTCGAGGACGACACGCTCGACACGTACTTCGCCCTGCTGCGCCCGGCGCATGTCGAGTATTCCGCGCTCAAGACAGCGCTTGCGAACGAGACCGATGCGGATCGGCGCAAGGCGATCGCGCGCAATATGGAGCGCTGGCGTTGGATGCCGCGATCGCTGGGCAGCGACTATGTGCTGGTCAATGCTGCGCGGTTCGAAGCGGGCCTGTGGCGCGACGGGACGCAGGCAGGAACATGGCGAGTGATCGTAGGGAAAAAGTCGACCCCGACCCCGGTGTTCAACGCCACGATCGAAGGGGTGATCCTCAATCCCTGGTGGGAAATCCCCGCCAGCATCGTTCGCGAGAGCGTGGGGGCGCTTGTCCGGCGAAATCCCGCGCTCGCGCGAGAGCGGGGCTATGTCTGGAGCAATGGCCAGTATCGCCAGCGGCCCGGGCCGAACAATGCGCTCGGCCAGATGAAGCTGGTGATGCCCAACCGTTTCTCCGTCTATATGCATGACACGCCGAACAAGAATTTGTTCGAGGAGGAAGTGCGTGCCTTCAGCCATGGTTGCATCCGCACAGGCGATGCCATCGGTTATGCGGCGACCCTGCTTGAAGGCGTGAAGACGAGGGAGGAAGTGGACAGTATCGTCGCCTCGGGCAAGACGACCACAGTCAGCCTCGCCAGGCCCGTGCCAGTCTACATCACCTATTTCACGGCAGTGCGCGACAGTGCCGGCGGGGTCGAGGTTCTGCCCGACATCTACAACCGCGATGGAGCGATCAGGGCCAATTTGCCCGATTGAGGATCAATCGCCGACCCCGGCCGCAAAGGCGATGCGCAGCAGGTCCGAAAGATTGGTCACATCGAGCTTGCGCATCAGATTGGCGCGGTGGATCTCGACGGTCCGCGAGCTGATTCCGAGATCGTAGCCGATCGTCTTGTTCGGATGCCCGGCCACCAGCCCTTCCAGCACGTCGCGTTCGCGCGCGGTAAGGCCGTTGAGCCGCAATCGGGCTTCCTCGCGCCGGGTGGTCCTGAGATCGCTGCGCTCGAGCCGCTCGAAGCCTTCGCTCAGGGCGTCCAGAAGCGCCTCCTTGGCGAAGGGCTTCTCGATGAAATCGACCGCACCGGCCTTCATAGCCTGCACTGCGATGTTCACGTCGCCATGCCCGGTCATGACGATTACGGGGAAGGCGAGGCCGTGCTCCTGCAGCTGTTGCTGTACTTCGAGGCCGCCAACCTCTGGCATCTGGATGTCGAGCAGTACGCAGCCCGGTTCAAGCTGGCGCGCATCGTACAGGAACTCGGACCCGCCGACATAGGATTCGACCTTGAAGCCGGAGGTCTTGAGCATGAAGCCGACCGACCGGCGGACCGACTCGTCGTCGTCGACCAGATATATCGGATGTTCACTATTCTCCATCGTCGGCCTCCGCGAGCGGCAAGGTGAAATGGAAGGCTGCCCCGCCAAGATCCGAAGGCTCGGCCCAGATCTTTCCGCCATGCGCCGCGATGATTGTATGGCAGATCGACAATCCTAACCCCATGCCCTGCGCCTTGGTGCTGTTGAATGGGCTGAACAGGCGCTCGGCAACGCTTCTTGAGAGGCCGGGGCCGCTGTCGGCGATAACGACCTCGACAAAGCCCGATGGCGCATCGCGCACGATGATGCGCAGCTGCTTGCGGGTGGCGTCGGACATTGCCTCGAGCGCATTGCGCAGCAGGTTGACGACGACTTGTTGCAACTGGACCGAGTCCGCCAGGACCTTGTCGAACCTGGCGCCGAATTCGGTCTCGAAGTCGACACCCCTGCCGTCGCCGTTGATCAGCGCGAGCGCCGCGCCTTCCTGGATGATGCGCCGAAGGCTGGCGATCTGGCGCTCGGTTTCGCCGCTCGCGATGAAGTCGCGCAAGCGGTGGACGATCTGGCCAGCCCTGATCGCCTCGCGGGCGCATTCTTCCATTGCCTCACGCGCCAGATCCAGATTGGCAGGTGTTGGATCGTCCAACAGGTCGCGTGCAGAATTGGAGTAATTGACCACCGCCGTGAGCGGCTGGTTGAGTTCATGCGCGAGCGAAGTCGCTAGCGAACCCATCGACGAGATGCGTGAAACATGCGCCAGTTCGGCCTGCAGCGTATGAAGCTCACGCTCGGTTTGGCGGCTCTCCGTCAGGTCGCGCATGAAGCCGACGAAGCCGCGTTGGCTTCCTCGTTTGAGCTCTCCCACTGCCAAATTGATCGGAAAGCTGTGCCCGTCGCGGTGGCGAGCCGTAGTGACCCTGCTTGTGCCGATTATCTGCGCCCGGCCAGTGACGAGATATTGCTCGATATAGCCAGTGTGCTGGTCGCGATCGGGTTGCGCCATCAGCAGGCTGACGTTCTGGCCGACCACTTCGGCTTCCGCATAGCCGAACATGCGTTCCGCGCCGGTGCTGAATGAAAGGATGGAGCCCTCCTCGTCGATGACCACCATAGCGTCGGGCACCGTATCGATGAGCGCGTGGAGGTTGCCTTCGCTTTCCGCGATCATGCCGGGCATGCTGGCTTTCCTGCGGTCATGTTCGTGTGCGGCATCGCGCATCCCACAATAGTCGGGCCAAAGCGCAAGTCACTTAGCACATTAGGACGCGCGCCGCATGCGCGGCACAGGGTGACCCGGATTCTGCCACGCTCGAAGATAAGGAAGTTTCCGTATCGGGCCGAGCGCGGACCGACGGTAGATTTGAAGATACAGGGCGAGTCGGTGCGAAAGCGATCCCGCGCCGCATTCTCCTGCAAGGCTGACCTTGCGACCCGGTTGGCCGCAACGCCGCCCCGGCCTATTGCCCCCAAAGGTAGGCCGGGGCGGCCTATCCATTCCTGCATCCGCCAATATATTAGCACTTGCTAAATTAGTGAAGGCTTATATATAGAGCGCATGGAGTCGAGCAACCTCACCAGTTTTGATGCGATGCGCGCCAATGCGGGCAAGGCCGCCGAGTATCTGGCCATGCTCTCGAGCCGCCCGCGCTTGCTGATCCTTTGCCATCTGGCAGAGGCCGGCGAATTGCCGGTTGGCGAACTGGCACTGCGTATCGGGCTGAGCCAATCCGCCCTCTCGCAGCATTTGGCGAAGCTGCGAGCCGAAGGCCTAGTGGCGTATCGGCGCGAAGCGCAGACGCTGCTCTACCGGGTTGCAGACCCGAGGGCAGGGCGCCTGCTCGACACTCTGCATGACATTTTTTGCGACGCCGCAGGGGCCACGAGCGAGCGGGGCGCCGCCCTTACGCAATTAGGCTCAGCCCCGACCAATTTCTGACCAAGGAACAGGAACGAGAACGATGAGCAAGGATTCCCACCTCAACCAGGCAATCGAGCAGGTTCGCACCGTCCTCGGCGGTGAAAGTGCGGCCCCGATCGTGAAGGGCTTCTTCCACGAGCCGACCTTTACCGCGAGCTATGTGGTGCATGACCCTGCGACCAAGGTGGCGGCCATCGTCGATTCGGTGCTCGATTTCGACCAGCCTTCCGGACGCACTTCGACAGAGTCCGCTGATGAGATGATCGAATACGTCCGCTCCCACGGACTATCGATCAAATATTTGCTGGAAACGCATGCCCATGCGGATCACCTGTCGGCTGCGCCCTATCTGCAGGAAAAGCTAGGCGGCGAGATCGTGATCGGCCGCGAAATCCTGACCGTGCAGAACGTGTTCGGGAAGGTATTCAACGAAGGCAGCGATTTCGCGCGTGACGGTTCGCAGTTCGACCTGCTGGTCGATGACGGCCAGACGCTCGAACTGGGCGAGATCTCCATCATCGCGCTGCATGTGCCCGGGCACACGCCGGCCGATCTCGCCTTCCTGATCGGCAATGCCGCATTCGTCGGCGATACGATGTTCATGCCCGACTATGGCACGGCTCGGGCCGATTTCCCGGGTGGAGATGCGCGCACCCTGTTCCGTTCGATCCGGCGGTTGATGGAACTCCCTGCCGAGACGCGCGTGTTCCTGTGCCACGATTACAAGGCGCCGGGGCGTAACGTTTTCGCTTGGGAAACCACCATCGGAGCCGAACGTGAAGGCAATATCCACGTTCATGACGGGGTAGCAGAAGAGGACTTCGTCGCCATGCGGACTGCGCGCGATGCGACGCTCGACATGCCGCGCCTGATCCTGCCTTCGATCCAGATCAACATGCGCGCGGGCCACATGCCCGAGCCTGAGAGCAATGGCACACGCTACCTCAAGCTGCCGCTCAACACTCTGTAAGAAAGGAGCCAGGCCAGATGTCTACATTAGCTCCCCTCGATCCGTTGACCGCCCTTGCGGGCGGCTTGCTGATCGGACTTGCCGCTGCGGTTCTGCTGCTCTTTTCAGGTCGTATCGCCGGGATCAGCGGCATGATCGCGCGCGCGGTCGGCATTGCTGACAGCGGCACGCCGCGCCTGCAGGCGCTTGCCTTCGTCGTCGGGCTTCCGATCGGCGCCTGGCTGGTCAGCGCCTCGCTGCGCCAGCCCGAAGTGATCGTCACTTCGTCGATCCCGATCCTTGTGACCGCCGGTGTACTGGTCGGTTTCGGAACGCGGATGGGCAATGGCTGTACCAGCGGCCATGGCGTCTGCGGCGTATCGCGCCTCTCGCCGCGTTCGCTTGCGGCAACCGTAACCTTCATGCTTGCCGGGTTTGCCATTGTGGCACTGGCGCGCTTCATGGTGGGAGGCTGACGCCATGCGACAGACAATCATCGCCCTTGTAACCGGCATCCTGTTCGGGGCCGGCCTTGCCCTGTCCGACATGATCAATCCCGCCCGCGTGATCGGTTTTCTCGACCTGTTCGGGAACTGGGACCCTGCGCTCGCCTTCGTCATGGGCGGCGCGATGATTCCGGCGGCGATTGCCTATGTGCTCTCGCGCCGTTTGCGCAGCCCCATCATGCACACAAAGTTCCACATTCCCGAGAACCGGATTGTCGACCGGCAGCTGATCACCGGGGCGGCGATCTTCGGCGCGGGCTGGGGGTTGGCGGGCTATTGCCCCGGACCGGCGATTGCCGGGCTGGTCTATGGAAATTGGCAACCTGTGGTGTTCGTGGCGGCGATGCTCGCGGGCATGTGGCTGCACCGGCTGACGTCCGACTTGCAGCACCGCGGCCAGCCGGCAATCTGATCGGGCCTATTCGCGCGGGGCGACGCGGCTGCCGTCCTCCGCGGTATTGCCGGGGTTGAGCACAACCTGGTCGCCTTGCGCGAGCCCGCCCAGGACCTGAGCGTACTCGTCATTGATCTGGCCCAGTTCGACCGTCCTAACGCGGGACCGGCCATCTTCGATGGCGAAAACCTGCCATTCGCCCTTGGGGCCGCGGAATAGGGCACCGATGGGGACCCGCAATGCATTCTCGTCGCGCCACAATTCGATGGTAGCGTCGATCTGATAGCCATGGCCAAGCCGCGCAGCCTGCGCCACCGACAGGTCTATCAGGTCGATGATCACATTGACCCGCTGTTCCTCGATGCCGAGTGCCGAAATCTTGAGCCGTCCAAAGGGTTCGACCCTTTGCACCCGGCCTGCCAGCGGCTCGGGTCCGCCCCATTGCGTCACGGAAACACGGTCGCCCGGCTTGACCTTCACCGCTTCGCGCGAAAGCAGGTCCACCACCAGTTCGATCGCGTCGGGGTTGCCGATTGTGACGAGCGGAGTGCCTTCCGCGATCACGCCTTCGCTCTCGTTGATGACCGACAGGATCTTCCCTCCGGCCGGGGCGCGTACCGGCACCGGCGCTCCGGATCCGCGCCCGTCGGGATTGGCGATCATCGCCCGCAGTCGCGCGATTTCGCCCCGCGCCTGTGCCACTGCCGATTTGTCGGTGGCGACCCGCGTGCGCGCGGCTTCGAGCTGGGCTTTCGAAACGAACCCGCTTTCCGCCAGCGCTTCGGCCCGTTCGAGGTCGCGGGTCGACTGCGCCATGGATGCACTCGCACCCGCTTCTGCGGCCACTGCTGCTGCCAGAGCGCCGCGCGCTTCGTCGCGGCTGCGTTCGTCGAGCGGCGAGGAGGGGCGGCCGGTCATCCTTGTGATCAGCGCGCCGCGCGCAACGCTGTCGCCCGGTTCCAGTTCGATCCGTTCCAGATAGCCCGTGACAGGCGCCGACACGACGTAGAACTCCTCGGCACGGGTCACGCCATCATCGGTGATGCCGACCGACATTTCGCCGCGAGACACTTCGCCCGCATCGACCGGCGTTGATTCCGGCCATAGGCCATAGAGCAGCCCGATGCCCAGAAGCGCCGCTATCAGGATCGCCCAGCGCCATTTCATGATCAGCTCGCGCATCAGTCGCGCGCCTTCAGGACGCGGACCATGTCGAGCCGCATCACGCGCCGTGCCACCACCACGGCGGTGACTCCGGCAGCAATCAGCACGACGATCGCCGAATAGGCATAGGTCGCGCTGGTCGGCGCAAAGGGCAGGCGGAAGAGATCGGAACTGAACATCATCATCATCAGCTGCGCCATCCAGTAACCTATGAGTAGCCCGAAGGGTACCGACACGACCACCAGCAGGGCGATCTCGCCGACCAGCACCAGGGCAACCTCGCTGCGGTGATAGCCCAGCACGCGCAATGTCGCCAATTCATGCGCCCGTTCGGAGAACAGGATCCGCGCGCTGTTGTACACCACCCCCACCGCGATTGCCGATGCGAAGGCAATGTAGAACAGGACCATGGTGTTGATATTGTCGTCGATCATTGTGGTGAAGCGTTCCATCTCCATGTCGCGGTCACCAATACTGAGCGTGGCGGGCATCGCCTTGAGCTCGGTCAACAGCGCCTCGCGTTGCAATGGATCGATCAGCAGGAGCGCAGCGCCAACCGGTGCACCGTCTCGGGCCAGTTCGCCGATGGTCTTGTCGGTGGCATAGGCGCGTGTGCCGATGAATTCGTCCACCACCGCACCGACTGGCAGAACGGCTTCGGTTCGTCGCCCGCCGAGCATTTTGACCCGCACCACATCTCCCGCCTGCACATCCAGCTGGCGAGCGAGCTGGCGGCTCAGCATCAGGCCACCGGGCGGCATGTCGATCAACGCGCCGTCCTGGTCGATCCGCGAGGTCAGGATCGAGCCCGGCGTCGTCGCTTCCAGCGCGGTCCGTTCCCGAAGATTGCCGTTGCGCATTTCCACGCTGAGCCCGCGGATCGGTTCGACCCGCAAGACGCCTGGCATCTGGCGCAATTCGTAGAGCACGTCTTCGTTGCGCGGTTCGGTGAAGGTCACGGAGATGTCCTGCCGCTGCGAACGGAAGAAGTAGCTCTCGAGCATGTATTGGCTCGAATCGATGAATTGCAGTGTCGAGAAGAGCAGCCCCATCGATATCGCCACGCCGCTCACCGTCAGCGCGGAGCGGGCGGGCCAGCGTGCGATATGCCGCGCGATCATATGGCCGATGGCGGAGAAACCGGCCTTTTGCCCAAGCCGCTCGACTGCCCCGGCGCGATAGATCGGCGGCGGCGGCGGCGACATCGCGACCGCCGGGCTGAGCCGCGCCGCGTTCCACACCCCGCTCAGCGCGCCGAGCGACGCCGAGCCGATTGCCAGCCCGGCGGCCCCGACGAAGACCAGGGGGTCGAAGCTGAAACGCAGGAAGGGGAAGTGGTAATATTCGGCATAGAGCGCCGTCATCGCGCGCCCCATCCATATGCCAGCCCCGCTGCCGATCAGCGTGGCCAGCGCGGCGATGGCGAGCGCGAATTTGAGGTAATGCCAGCCGATTGCCGCTCCGGAATAGCCGAACGCCTTGAGCAGCCCGATTTGCGACCGCTGGGTGCGGATCATGCGCCCCAGCACGATGTAGACGAGGAAGGTCGACACCAGCAGGAAGACCGGCGGAATGACTTTCACCATGGCTTCCAGCTGGTCGAGCTCGCTCTGCAGAAACTGGTGGCTCAAATGGTCTTCGCGGCCATAGGCGCCCGTGCCGCCATAGGGTTCGAGCAGGCGATCGATGCCACGGATCACATCGGCTTCCGACGCGCCGTGCTGCAACGATACCGATAGCGAGTTGATTGCTTCGGTCCGGTCGGTCGCAGCTTCGAGCGCCTTCTGGCCCATCCAGAATATCCCGAAACGCGTGTCATCGGGAATGATGTCACCCGGGGCGAGCGCATTGATGTAATTGGGGGCCAAGCCAACGCCCACGATCTTGAGCCGCTGCTTGTTGCCATAGATGATCGCGTCGATCTCGCTGCCGGGGCCGATGTCATTGGCCTGAGCGAAAGCCTCATCCACCACCACTTCGCCCGGCTGGTCGGGCGAAGGCATGCGGCCCGACTTGAGCGTAACGCGGTTAAGCTGGTCCTGCCCGCGATCGTCAACCGATTGCATCAGCGCGCGCACGGCATCGACCCGTCCCGGCATATCGAGGATCGCATATTGGATGATCGAGCCCTGCGCCTGTTGCACACCATCGATCTGCGCGACGCGGTCGACCACGCTTCGCGGTGCGCGCGTCATCTGCGCGAACACATCGGCAAAATGATTGCGCGCGTAATAGGCGTCGCGCGTCATCATGAGCGAACCGTGGACACCCATCGACAGGATGAAGGTGGCCGAGGCCGCAGCCAGCACGACGGCAATGGCCAGCGCCTGCCCGCGCATGTGCCACAGGTCGCGCAGTAGCATGAGGTCGAGCGCCTTCACCAGCTGATCTCCGAGGGTGCGATGCGGCGGCTATTCTCCTCGATCCGGGCGATCTGCCCGTCGAGGAAATGGAACACCCTGTCGGCCATGGCGGCGATGCCGGCATTGTGCGTGATCAGGATCAATGTCGTTCCAAGCTCGCGATTGGCGCGATCGAGCGTTTCGAGCACGCGCACGCCGGTTTCGCTGTCGAGCGCGCCGGTTGGCTCGTCGCACAGCAGCACGCCCGGTTGCTTGGCGATTGCGCGCGCCACCGCAACCCTTTGCTGTTCGCCGCCGGAAAGCTGCGCGGGGAAATGCGCCCGCCGTTCTGCCAACCCCACCAGTTCAAGCGCCTGTGCCGGGTCCATGGGTTGTTCGGCGATGTCGGTGACCAGCCGGACATTCTCCTCCGCAGTCAGGCTGGGGATGAGGTTGTAGAACTGGAAAATGAAACCGATCTGCCGCCGCCGGAACTGGGTGAGATCGGCATCGTCGAGTGCGGTCAGTTCGACGCCTTCGTAATGGAGCGTGCCTTCGGTTGGCCGGTCGAGCCCGCCGACGATGTTCAGAAGAGTCGATTTGCCGCTGCCCGATGGGCCAAGCAACACCAGCACTTCGCCTTTGTGAATCTCGAAATCCACCCCGCGCAGTGCATGCACCTGCGTTTCGCCAGTGATGTAGGTCTTGCGCAGCCCCCTGCCCGTGAAGGCAGGCGGATGTCCTCCTGTCAGGTCGGCTTGTGGCGGGCCCTGCATTTGCTTGCATTAGCAGCCCGATCGATGCCCGCGCTACGGAAATCCCCACATTGGCCAAATCGTTACCGGTGCGCGCGCCTGCATTCTGCCTCCGCCTCGGGAGGATTGCGTAGTGACCGGCAGGGCTTCGCGCATCTAGCTTCGCTTCCGCCGGGTGCGCGGAGAATTTCCATTGGAGGGGCGATGGGTGGCGATCAGACAATAAGGTGGTTCGAAACGCTGACGCGGGATGACGTCCCGATTGTCGGCGGCAAGAACGCTTCGCTCGGCGAAATGATCGGATCGCTGGTCGGCAAGGGCATCAATGTCCCGCCGGGCTTTGCCACCACTGCAGCGG
Organism: Altererythrobacter sp. Z27; assembly: GCF_052683155.1. Taxonomy (NCBI): domain Bacteria; kingdom Pseudomonadati; phylum Pseudomonadota; class Alphaproteobacteria; order Sphingomonadales; family Erythrobacteraceae; genus Altererythrobacter; species Altererythrobacter sp. Z27. The sequence goes on from NZ_JBQYMC010000001.1 coordinate 2,536,346, forward strand.
CATATCGCCGCTTCCTTGCCGCAAACCTGCTCGACAAGCTGATTTCGGAAAAGATGCAGGAATTCCACGCTCGCAAAGCGAGCCTGAGCGACGCCGGGGCTGCCATCCGCCATGCGATATTGGCTGCCGAATGGCCTGACGATATCTCGCATGCCATCACCTCGGCCTATCGCGAGCTTGCGGCGCGCGACAGCCGGGAAGCGGCGGGCGTGGCTGTGCGGTCGAGCGCGACAGCGGAGGATTTGCCCGATGCAAGCTTTGCGGGGCAGCAGGAAAGCTTCCTCAACGTCCGCGGCGAAGCCGAGCTGCTCGATGCCTGCAGGCGCTGCTTCGCTTCGCTCTTCACCGATCGCGCGATCGCCTATCGCGAGCTGAAGGGCTTCGGCCATGATGCGATTGCGCTGTCGATCGGGGTGCAGCGCATGGTCCGTTCGGACAGCGCCGGGTCAGGCGTGATGTTCACCATCGATACCGAGACCGGCTTCGACAAGGTCGTGCTCATCAGCGCCGCCTGGGGGTTGGGGGAATATGTGGTGCAGGGAACCGTCGAGCCTGACGAATACCATGTGTTCAAGCCCTTGTTGGCCAATCCGGCGCTCGTTCCGATCATAAAGAAGCAATGCGGCGCCAAGCAGCGGATGCTCGTCTACGCCGACAATGGCAAAGGCACGCAGTCGCGAGCTACCCCGGATCATGATCGCGAGCGGCTGGTGCTGGGCGACCGAGAGATACTGCAGCTGGCAGGATGGGCGGTGACGATCGAGCGGCATTATGGCTGCCCGATGGATATGGAATGGGCCAAGGACGGGCCCGATGGAGAGCTCTTCATAGTCCAGGCGCGCCCGGAAACGGTGCGCGTGCATGAGCGGAGCGACCTGCTGCGCGAAGTGGAGGTCAGGAACGCGGGGCGCGTGCTCGCGCGCGGGCAGGCGATCGGTTCGCTTGCGGCAAGCGGGACTGTGTGCCGGATCGAGGATGCCAGCAAGATCGACAACTTCGTCGATGGGGCGGTGCTGGTTACCGGGTTCACTGACCCGGACTGGGTGCCGATCATGCAGCGCGCAGCAGCGATCGTCACCGACCATGGTGGGCGCACATCGCATGCCGCCATCGTCAGCCGTGAGCTGGGCGTTCCGGCGATAGTCGGTTGCGGGGATGCGACCACGAGCCTTGCTGATGGCCAGGTAGTGACGGTGAATTGCGCCGTGGGCGAAACCGGGCTTGTCCATGATGGCCGCGCCGAGATCCGCGAGAAGGAAATCGACCTCGCCGATCTTCCCGAAACCCATACGCATGTGATGCTAAACCTGGCGGATCCCGCTGCGGTTTATCGCTGGTGGAAGCTTCCGGCGGATGGCGTTGGCCTGACGCGGATGGAGTTCGTCATTGCCAACCATGTCAAAGTGCATCCGATGGCCCTTCTGGAGCCCGACCGTGTGAAGGATCGCGGCGAACGCGACCAGATCGCGCGTTTGACGCGCGGATATGCCGAACCTGCGGAATATTACGTCGAACAGCTGGCCTTGGGCTTGGCGCGCATCGCGGCGCTGATGCACCCAAAGCGGGTGATCATCCGCTTCAGCGATTTCAAGACAAACGAATATGCCGATCTGGTTGGGGGCCGCTTCTTCGAGCCGGTCGAGGAAAACCCAATGATCGGCTTTCGCGGGGCTTCGCGCTATGCCTCGCCTCTGTTCCGTGCTGCCTTTGCGCTCGAGTGCCGGGCCATTGGCAAGCTGCGGCAGGAAACGGGATTTTCCAATGTCGCGGTCATGGTGCCGTTCTGCCGCACGACTGGCGAGGCTGACCAGGTGCTGTCCGAAATGGAGAAGAACGGACTCGCCAGGGGCGAAGGCGGGCTTGAGGTGCTGATGATGTGCGAAGTGCCCAGCAATGTGATCCTTGCTCGCGAATTTGCAAAAAAATTCGACGGGTTCTCGATCGGCAGCAACGATCTGACTCAGCTGGTGCTCGGCATCGATCGCGATTCAGATTTGCTTGCCGATGAATTCGACGCGGGCGATCCGGCAGTGCGCTGGATGATCCGCCGCGTGATCGCCGAAGCGCATGATTGCGGCATCCCTGTGGGTCTCTGCGGCCAGGCACCGAGCGACGATCCGGAATTCGCGGAATTCCTGGTCGAATGCGGCATCGATTCGATCTCGGTTACGCCGGACAGTTTCGTGGCGGTGAAGAAGCATGTCGCCCATGCCGAAGAGGCACTCCACAAGGCAAACCGGGAAAACAGGCAGATTGTCGGCACCAAGGTTATTAACTGATCGGGTTCGGGGGTGGCAACAGCCTGTCAAATGGCTAAGCTTCGGAAAAATCACACTGCGCTGCCGATATTCCGTGCGCGGCAGAGTGCAAGCTTTCGAGGTGCCGCCGCGCCATGCTGAATATCGCCACGCTGACGCTCAATCCCACTATCGACCTGGCCTATGTCGTCGACCGGCTTGAGCCGACCGACAAGCTGCGCGCGCCGCCACAACAGGCCGATCCCGGCGGCGGGGGGATCAATGTCGCGCGGGTCTTCGTGCGCATGGGCGGCAATGCGCGCTGTCTTTACCTGTCGGGCGGGCCCACCGGGATTGCGCTCGACGCGCTGCTGGACCTGCACCAGCTGGTGCGCGAACGTGTGGCGATCGCCGGGCACACGCGGGTCAGCACCACGATCCTCGAAAATGGCAGCGGAAAGGAGTTTCGCGTCGTCCCGGCTGGCCCGGAAGTCAGCGAAAGCGAGTGGCAGGCCTGCCTCGAAAAGATCGACGCGCTGGAATGCGACTATCTGGTCATGAGCGGGTCGCTACCGCTTGGCGCGCCGAGCGATTTCTACGCACAGGCTGCGACTGTCGTCCAACGGCGGGGAATTCGCACAGTGCTCGACACTTCGGGGGCAGCACTAACCGAAGGGCTGGGCGCCGGAGGACATGAGCTGATCAAGCCCAACCTCAAGGAGTTCCAGCACTTGGTTGGCAAGGAACTTTCCAATCCCGAAGCGATCGGCGAGGCCGCGCAATCCATTGCAAGTCAGGGCAGCGCGCGGCTCGTGGCGGTGACGATGGGCGCGGATGGTGGCGTTCTCGCCAGTGCCGACGGAATATGGCGCTGCGAGGCGCCAAAAGTCGAAACCGCCAGCGCGGTGGGTGCGGGCGACAGCTTCGTAGCTGCCATGGTGTATGGCCTTGCAAGCGGACGAAGCGACTTCGACGCTTTCCGGCTCGGCATAGCCGGCGGCACCGCCGCCCTGATCACTGCCGGAACGGGCCTGGCCCACGCGGAAGACACAAGAAGGATCTTTGCGCAGATCGAAACGGGCTAGGTGATTGCATCGCTGAGTGACGCCGCCTCAGCAAGCTTGCGCTCCGGTCTTGTGCAGATATGCTCGGCTCAACAATGCTTAGGTAAGGAAAGCTGCAATGGACATACGCCAGGTCGAACCCGGATTTGCGGTGGCTCCGCAATTGCAGCCAAGCGATATGACGGAGCTGGCCCGACAAGGTTTCGTCGCCGTCATCTGCAACAGGCCGGACGGCGAAGACGACGGACAGCCGGGCGTCGATGCAATGCGCGCCGCGGCGGAAAGCGCGGGCCTTGCCTTCCATCACATTCCCGTCAGCGGCGGGCAGTTCCCTGATGCCGCGATCGATGCCTTTCGTGCCGTTCGCCAAGCGGCAGACGGCCCGGTCATGGCCTATTGCCGCACCGGGACGCGCTCGATCACTCTGGAAACGCTTGCCAATCCCGAAGGGCGCAGCGCATCCGACCGGCTGGGCCTTGCGAGTGCTGCCGGATATGACCTGTCTGGCCTGGCCGGCAGGCTGGGCGATTGAGCGTCCCAAGTCAGGAGAATTCCCATGCCCACTTCGCAATCCCATGAAGTCGTGATTGTCGGCGGCGGCGCCGCGGGGATCGCCACTGCCGCATCGATGCTCAAGCGTCGCCCCTCGCTCGACATAGCGATTATCGAGCCGTCCGAAGTCCATGCCTACCAGCCGGGCTGGACCATGGTTGGCGGAGGCGTTTTCGAACCCGAAGTCACGGTGCGCCCGATGAGCAGGGTCATGCCGAAGGGCGTGGATTGGATCAAGGCCGCCGCCGCCAGTTTCCAGCCCGAGAACAATCAGGTCACGCTGCAGGACGGTTCAACGATCCGCTACGAGCTGCTGATCGTGGCTCCGGGCATCCGGCTGGCGTGGGAGAAGATTGCCGGGCTGGAAGAAACGCTGGGCAAGAATGGCGTTACGTCCAACTATCGTTACGACCTGGCACCCTATACTTGGCAGCTGGTCCAGCAATTGCGGAAGGGCCGCGCGATCTTCACGCAGCCGCCGATGCCGATCAAATGTGCCGGCGCGCCGCAAAAGGCGATGTACCTTTCGTGCGATCACTGGCTGCAGCGCGGCGTTCTGGGGGATATCGAGGTTGAATTCCGCAATGCCGGTGGCGTGCTGTTCGGCGTCGCCGACTATGTCCCCGCGCTGATGGAATATGTCGAAAAGTATCACATCGGCTTGAAACTCGGCAGCAATCTCGTTGCTGTCGATGGCCCGGCGCAGAAGGCGACATTCAAGACCGAAGCAGGCGAAGTGATGTGCGATTTCGACATGTTGCATGTCGTGCCGCCGCAGGTCGCACCGCAATTCCTTGCCGACAGCCCGCTGGCGGCCGAAAGCGGCTTCGTCGATGTCGACCAGCACACGCTGCAGCATGTGCGCTATCCGAACGTATTCGGATTGGGCGATGCCGGATCGATGCCCAATGCCAAGACCGCCGCGGCGGCGCGCAAGCAGGCTCCCGTGGTTGCCGTGAATGCATTGCGCCAGCTTGACTGCAAGGGGCCGACTGCCGGCTATGACGGCTATGGTTCGTGCCCGCTAACCGTCGAACGCGGCAAGATCGTGCTGGCGGAGTTCGGTTATGGCGGCAAGTTGATGCCCAGCTTCCCGACCTGGCTGATCGACGGCACCAAGGCCCAGCGCCTGTCATGGATGCTCAAGGCGGATGCCTTGCCTTGGATATACTGGAACGGGATGTTGAAGGGCCGCGAGTGGCTCGCCGGGCCCGGAAACATGATCGCTCACTGACTCGCAATCACCGAAAGGCCTCGCGATGCTCGCACGCTATTTCCCGATCCTCGAATGGGGCCGGACATATAATCGGGGGGTGCTAACCAATGATTTGATGGCGGCGGTGATCGTCACCATCATGCTGATCCCGCAAAGCCTTGCCTATGCGCTGCTGGCGGGGTTGCCGCCGGTGGTGGGGCTCTATGCCTCGATCCTGCCGCTCGTCGCCTACGCCATTTTCGGCACCAGCCGCACGCTGGCCGTGGGGCCGGTTGCGGTGGTTTCGCTGATGACGGCATCTGCCGCTGGCGCAGTGGCCGCGCAGGGCACCGCGGAATATCTCGAAGCGGCGATCACGCTGGCGGCATTGTCAGGCATCATGCTGGCCATTCTGGGCATTTTGCGCGCCGGTTTCCTTGCGAACCTGCTGTCGCACCCGGTTATCAGCGGCTTCATCACCGCTTCCGGTATCCTTATCGCGACCAGCCAGCTCAAGCATATCCTTGGCGTGAAGGCGGGCGGCGACAATTGGCCCGACATGTTAGGAGGGCTCGCTTCGACGATTGGCGATACCAATATGTGGACGCTGGCGATCGGTGTCCCGGCGACATTGTTCCTGTTCTGGGTCCGCAAGGGCGCGAAGCCGGCGTTGCAAGCCGTGGGAATGTCCGCGCGCGGTGCGGATATCGCGGCCAAGGCCGGCCCGGTCGTCGCCGTGGTGCTGACGATCCTTGCGGTGGTCAGCCTCGGCCTTGCGGACAAGGGCGTGAAGCTGGTGGGTGCGGTGCCGCAAGGGCTGCCGCCATTTGCCGTGCCGTCGACCGATCTGTCGCTGATCCAGCAATTGTGGGTGCCCGCGCTCCTCATCTCGATCATCGGTTTCGTCGAAAGCGTGTCCGTGGCGCAGACGCTCGCCGCCAAGCGCCGCCAGCGCATCTCGCCTGACCAGGAACTGATCGGGCTGGGCGCTTCGAACATCGCCAGCGCCTTTTCGGGCGGTTATCCGGTGACAGGCGGTTTCGCCCGCTCGGTGGTCAATTTCGATGCGGGTGCAGAAACGCCTGCGGCGGGGGCATACACCGCGGTCGGCATTGCGCTGGCTTCGCTGTTCCTTACCCCGCTGCTGTTCAACCTGCCGGTCGCCACGCTGGCGGCGACGATCATCGTTGCAGTGCTGAGCCTGGTCGACCTCAAGACCCCGGGCCAGCTGTGGCGCTATTCCAAGGCCGATTTCGCGGCGCATATCGCCACGATCGGAATCACCCTGCTCGCTGGGGTCGAACTCGGTGTGATCGCGGGCGTGGCGGTAGGCCTGCTGCTTTACCTGTGGCGCGCCAGCCGCCCGCATGCTGCGATTGTGGGGCGGGTGCCGGAAACCGAGCATTTCCGCAATGTCGAGCGGCACAAGGTGTTCACCGTGCCGCATGTGCTTTCGATCCGGATCGACGAGAGCCTGACCTATCTCAACGCCCGCTGGCTTGAGGAATATGTGCTTGAGCAAGTCGCCGAAAGGCCGGCGGTACGCCACGTGATCCTGATGTGCAGCGCAGTGAACGAGATCGACGCTTCCGGGCTCGAAAGCCTTGAGGCGATCAATCATCGCCTGGGCGATGCCGGAATCGGGCTGCACCTTTCCGAAGTGAAAGGCCCGGTGACCGATCGGCTCGGGCGCACCCATTTCCTCGACGAACTCAACGGTCGGCTATTCCTGTCGCAGAACCGCGCCTTTGCCGAGCTATCGCAGGACACCGGGGAGCCGCCGCCGCCCAACGATCATTACCTTGCCCGCGGCATGATCTGATCGTTTGAAAGTCGGTGGCGGAGACGGAGGGATTCGAACCCTCGGTACCCTGATAGAGTACGGTTCCTTAGCAGGGAACTGGTTTCAGCCACTCACCCACGTCTCCGCAAGACGCATGCATTTCCGGCTGCGAGGGGCGCGCTATAAAGCTGCGAAGTTGAAGCGGCAAGTATCTCGCGCAAAAAAGCGCATGCCGCCCTTTGGACTCGCTTCGCCGCATTTTCGATTCGGTTCACCGCCGCGCAATTGTCGAGCCGCCAGCATAGGATTCTGATGCAAATTGGAAGGGCCCAACCATGGGCCGGGCAGAGACAATGAAGAACACACTCACCGGGTATTTCAAACATATCGGCATCGCGCTGGCGGCAGGATTCGCGCTGGCCGCGGCTCCTTCGGTTGCGCAAGAGCTCCAGTCGATCGATCCCGACAGCGCCTATGACGCTCCGATCGATGGCGATCTGGCCGCGCCGCAAGCGCAAACACCGCCAGCACCTGCCGACCAGACCGGAAACGATCTGGTCGCCTTCGGTGCGGAAGGGGCACAGGAAGCGCAGCAACTTCCTCCGGCAGAGGGAACGGCCGATGCAGCCGCGCCTGCCGTGGAGACTGCCACTGCGACGCAGGGCAGCGAAACCACCTATGGCGAGGACGATTTGATCGGCGCGGCCGAAGGCGTCTTCGGCAAGGGCGCGGAAGGGCTGGCCAAGGTGATCGAAGACCTGCTGAGCAAGCAGGGCGAGCCCAATGCCTATATCGTCGGGCGCGAAGCGGGCGGCGCTTTCGCAATCGGCGTGCGCTATGGCTCGGGCACGCTGCACCACAAGGTCGAAGGCAACCGTCCGGTCTATTGGACTGGCCCGTCGATCGGTTTCGATGCCGGAGCCAATGCCGCGAACACATTCGTGCTGGTCTACAACCTCTACGATTCCGAGGAGCTTTACGAGCGTTTCCCGGCGGGCGAGGGCCAGGCCTATCTCGTCGGCGGGCTGCACGTCAGCTACATGCGCAAGGGCGACATCGTGCTGATCCCGATCCGGGTCGGCGCCGGGCTGCGGCTGGGCATCAACGCCGGCTACATGAAATTTTCGAAGAAGCAGCGCTGGTTGCCTTTCTGACTTGATCCCACCTGTGGGTCGCACTGGGCCGCAACAGGGATTCCCTGTTGCGGCCCTTCGCGTCTCGTTGCATGGCGCACCCCATGCTCGAACGACTCACACCGCAAGCCCCTGACGCGCTGCTCGCGCTCATCAAGCTCCACGCCGCCGACCCGCGCACTGACAAGATCGACCTTGGCGTCGGCGTCTATCGCACCGGGCAAGGCGATACGCCGGTGTTCGCGGCGGTGAAGAAGGCCGAGCAGATCCTGGTCGATCAGCAGGACAGCAAGTCCTATCTCGGCCCCGAAGGCGACATGGGCTTCGTCAACGCGCTGATGCCGCATATCTTCGGCTCGGATGCAACCATGGGCGGCCGTATCACCGGCATGCAGACCCCCGGCGGCACCGGCGCGGTGCGGCTGGCGGTGGCGCTGGCGCAGAAGGCCGGTGTGAAGCAGCTCCACCTTGGCAAGCCCAGCTGGCCCAACCACGCGCAGATCCTCAACGACATTTCGCTGGACGTGGTGTGGTTCAACCATGCCCGCGAAGACGGCACTGCCGATCTCGATGCCGTGCTCGATGCGATTCGCAGCGCCGGTTCCGATGCGGCAGTCCTGCTCCACGGCGCGTGCCACAATCCCACCGGGATCGACTACACGGCAGAGCAGTGGAACGCGATTGCGGACGCTTTTACCGAAAGCGGCGCATTCCCGATCATCGACCTCGCCTATCAGGGGCTTGGCCACGGGATGGAGGAAGACGCCTATGGCCTGCGCCGCGTGCTCGCCGCCGTGCCCGAAGCATTCATCGCCTATAGTTGCGACAAGAATTTCGGCGTTTATCGTGACCGCGTGGGCGCATTTTACGCCATGACGCGCGAGCCGGAGGATCTCGACACCGTATTCTCCAACGCCAATGCGCTGGCCCGTGCAGCATGGTCGATGCCGCCCGATCATGGCGGTGCCGCAGCGCGCATCATCCTGCGCGATCCGGCGCTGACCGAGCTATGGCTCGACGAGCTGACCCAGATGCGCCAGCGCATGCGGCAGGTTCGCGAGCGGCTGGGCCAGGCCGGAATGGCAGGCAGCGTGGATCTTGCGCCGCTCGCTCACCAGAACGGCCTGTTCTCCATGCTTCCGGTCACGCCCGAACAGGTGAAGCAGCTGCGCGAAGAACACGCGATCTACATGGCCGGTTCGGGCCGCATCAACATAGCCGGCTTGACGATGGGCAATATCGACAAGTTTATCGCCGCGATTGCTGCGGTCACCGGCTGAGATGGACCGGCAGCCGGTCCTTGAAGGGGAGCGGTTGCTGCTGCGGCCGCTGGCAAGCGATGATCGCGACGCGCTTTTCCGCGTGGCATCGGATCCGCTGCTGTGGGAGCAGCATCCGATCGGCGATCGCTGGCAGCCCGACGTGTTTCGTTCCTTTTTCGACGAAGGCCTGAACAGTGGTGGTGCACTGGTCGTAACCGACCGGGCGAGCGGGCGGATCATCGGCAGCTCGCAGTTCCGGCCCGATTCCATCGATCCCGACGCGGTCGAGATCGGCTGGACCTATCTTGCGCGCGAATATTGGGGCGGCGCCTTCAACCGCGAGTTGAAGCGGCTGATGCTGGCGCATGCGCTCGCAAGTGTGCCGCGCGTGCTGTTTCGCGTTGGCTCGGCTAATTGGCGCAGCCGCAAGGCGATGGAAAAGATCGGCGGGATGCTCACCGACAGGGTCGAGCATGTCGAGTACAAAGGCCGCCCGGTGCAGCATGTCGTCTACGAGATCACCCGCGAGAGCTTCGCCAGGGGGCCGCTGGCCGGGTGATTGGCCTTTGGATAGGCCGTTGAAGGCCTTGCCAGCCTAAAAGCAGTTCCCCATGCTGATGCCAATTGAATCAGGGGTATCAGCCGCATGAATTGCTTCCGTACGATCGCCGTCAGCCTTGTCGCGCTCGCCGCATCTTCCGCCGCAGCGGAGGAAGGGTTCTACCAATATCCCAGCGCAAGAGGCGACGTGCTGGTATTCGCCAGCGAAGGCGATCTGTGGCGCAGTTCGCGCATCGGCGGCAGCGCCGTGCGCCTGACCAACCATGAAGCGGAAGAAACCGACCCCGCACTTTCGCCCGACGGCACGATGGTGGCCTTCAACGCCAGCTATGACAGCGGGCAGGACGTTTATGTAATGCCGGTGGCAGGCGGCGCGCCGCGCAGGCTGACATTCGAAGGTAGCGGCCTTCGGACCGTCGGCTGGACGCCCGACGGCAAGGTCATCTTTTCATCGCGCATGGCAGGCGGCGGGCAGGGCGAAGTCCTTTACACCGTCGACCCGCGCGGCGGCGCGGCCGATCCCATCCCGCTCTGGCGGGCGAACGATGCGACATTCGGGCAGGACGGCCGCACGATCTTCTTCTCGCGCCGCGGATTGACCGCTCGCGCGCGCGACAATGCCGTGCTGTATCGCGGCGGCGGCATGGCGCAGCTGTGGAAGTGGGATAGCGGTGCCCGCGAAGAAGCGACCCAGCTGCTCGCCGATTTCGGCGCACCGATCCGCCAGCCCATGGCCTATGGCGGCCGCATCTATTTCGTCTCGGACAAGAGCGGGGCTGATGCAATCTGGTCGGTCGCGGAAGACGGAACCGGCGTGGTCCAGCACTCGCCGGAAATGCCTTTCCCGGTGCTGCAGGCGAGCATCGATGCAGGGGAGATCTTCCTGCAGAACGGCGCTGACCTGCATGTCTATTCGATTGCGGCGGGCACGCTCAGGAAACTCGCGCTCGACATAATCACCGATCGCGAACAGACGCGGATCCGCTCGATCGAGGATCCGCTGGGCCTGTTGGAAGCGGCGCGGATTTCACCATCAGGCGAAAGCGTTGCGGTTGTGGCGCGCGGGCGCGTCGCGCTCGGTGCTCCGAAGCAGTTGCGGCGCGTCGAATTCGCGACACCGATGGACGCCCGCGCGCGCGAAGCGGTGGCCGGACCCAAGGGCGATCAGCTCTTCCTGATCCTCGACCAGGGCGAACGCGGCGATCTCTATCGCATGCCCGCGGACGGATCGGGCCAGCCGATCGCCGTCACCAAGGGATATGACGCGCATATCTGGTCGTTCGCAGTGGCGCCCGATGCCAAGACGATCATCGTCTGGGACATCCAGTCGCGCCTGCAGAAAGTCGATGTCGCAACCGGGCAAGCCACCCTGCTTGCGAAAAACGACACTGGCGATGACACGCCCTTTTCGGGCGTCGTGTTTTCACCCGATGGCTCGCACATCGCCTATGCCGAAACTTCGCGCGAGAATGGCGGCAACACAGCCGATATCTATGTCCAGAACCTCGCCACTGGCGCGCGGGTCAAGGCGACGTCGGGCAAATATAACGACTATGCACCCGCCTTTGCGCATGACGGGGCATGGCTCTATTTCATCTCGGATCGCAACTTCGCTCCCACGCCCGGCCACCCGTGGGGCGATCGCAACATGGGCGTGTCCTTTCCCGATCGCGGCGAGATCTACGCGCTCCAGCTCGATCCTTCCGCTGAATTCCGCTTCCGCGAAGACAATGAGCTGACGCGTTCGACCGACAAGGAGGAAGGCGACAAGGACGCGGCGCCGAAGGGCGGCAAGGAAGCCGAAGGCAAAGATGCCAAGGAAGAGAGTAAGGCGGCGAAGATCGTGATGAATGGCCTTGCCGAGCGGCTCTACAAGGTCCCGGCCAAGCCGGGCGCGGGGCGCACGCTGCTGGCAGCCAAGGACTTCCTCTTCACCTATATGGACGAGGATGTGGCCTCCATCGCGATCGACAAGAGCGATCCAAAAGTTGAAACCTTCGCCAAGGGCGCGCGCGGGATAGAGCTTTCCGCCGACCGCAAGACGGCGCTGGTCGTCACCGGAGCGCCGGGCAAGCCAGTGCTGTCGCTGGTGCCTGCAGCGGCCAAGATGCCCGAGAAGCTGGAGCCCAATCTTGTGCGGCTCAAGGACTGGCGCCTGTCGGTCGATCCGGTTGCAGAATGGCACCAGATGTTCGTCGACGCATGGCGGCTCCACCGCGACCTCGCCTATGATCCGGCGATGCGTGGCGTCGACTGGAATGCGGTGCGCGCGCGGCACGAGCCGCTGCTGGGCAGGATCGGCCACCGCGCCGAACTCAACACGATCCTGGGGCAGATGGCTTCGCAACTCGGCATCCTGCACAGCCAGGTTCGCCCGGGCGATTTGCCGGAGGATTCCGAAAACGGCGAGATGGCCTATCTCGGCGCGCAATATAAGCCGGTGGCCGGCGGCTTGCGGATTGACAGCATCTATCAAGCCGAGGCCGATCTCGTGGCGCAACGTCCGCCGCTCAGCAGGCCGGGAATCGATGCAAGGGTTGGTGACGTGATCCAGCGTGTCGACGGCCGGCCGGTCTCCTCTCTGGCCGAGCTGCGCCTCGCTCTGGGATCGAAGGCCGGCCAGCAGGTCCGGCTCGATCTCGCGCGGGGAACCGGCACGGTGAGCACGATCGTGGAACCGATGAACATGCGCGGCGAGGTTACCGCCAGCTACAATGATTTCGTCGAAACCAAGCGTGCGGCCACGAACCGGATGTCGGGTGGCAAGATCGGCTACCTGCACCTTCAGGCGATGGGGGCGGGCGATGTGGCAAGCTTTGCGCGCGACTATTTCCCGCAGCTCAACAAGGACGGGCTTATCATCGACGTCCGCAACAATGGCGGCGGCAATGTCGACAGCATCCTCATCTCGATGCTGCTGCGGCGCGCATGGGCGTTCTGGGCCGATCCCAGCGGCACCGGCGTCGCCACAACCAATATGCAGAACGCCTATCGCGGGCATGTGGTGGTGCTGATCGACGAGCGGACCTATTCCGATGGCGAGACCTTCGCCGCCGGAGTCAAGTCGCTCGGCATCGGGCCGCTGGTCGGAACGCGGACCGCAGGCGCGGGCATCTGGCTGTCCGACCGCAACCGCCTGACTGACAATGGCGCAGTCCGCATCGCCGAAAACGCGCAATATTCGATCGACGGGAAATGGATCATCGAAGGTTACGGGGTTGGGCCGGACTATGAGGTCGAGAACGGCCCCTATGCGACCTTCCAGGGCCAGGACGCGCAATTGCAGGCCGCGGTTTCGATCCTTCAGGAGAAGATCAGGCAGGAACCGGTCCGCCCGCTTGTCCCGCGCGGTTTGCCGACGCTTGGCACGCCCGCATCGGATGTGCGGCCATTGGGGGATGGAGCCCGCTGAGCGGGCCGGGCAGGCCTATCCGGCCAGCGCCTGCATCCGCTTGAGGTAGCGCGCCAGCACGTCGATCTCGAGGTTGACCTTGTCGCCGGTGCGCAGCGCGCCCAGCGTGGTCACTTCGCCGGTGTGCGGGATGATGTTGAGCATGAAGGTGCAGGCACCGTCATTCTCGTCGCGCAGATCGTTGACCGTCAGTGACACGCCCTGCACCGTGATCGAGCCCTTGGGTGCGATGAAGGGGGCCAGGCTTGCTGGTGCGCGGATATCGACCCGCCAGCTGTCTCCATCGGGCTCGGCGCGGGACACCTCGCCCACGGCATCGACATGGCCGGTCACGATATGCCCGCCGATCTCGTCGCCTACGCGCAGCGAGGGTTCGAGGTTGAGCCGCGCACCTTCGGCCCACATGCCGGGTACAGTGCACGAGACCGTCTCGCCCGACACGTCGACGTCGAACCAGGCTTCGCCCGCGGCCCCGCCGCGGTCGACCACTGTCAGGCACACGCCCGAACAGGCGATCGACGCGCCAATGTCGATCCGCGCGGGATCGAGCGGCCCCGCGATGCGCAGGCGCAAATCGCCGCGTTGCTCTGCCTTCGCGATAGTGCCGATGGCGGTGACGATCCCGGTGAACATGGCTGCTGGCCCCTTTCTCAGACGCGCTGATAGGCGGCGAAGTGGTCGCTGCCAAGCTGGCGCTGTTCGACCATGCGCCAGCGGCCATGCGCATGGTCTAGCCGGTCGAGCCCGATATCGTCGAGCGCGCGCAGCCCGTCTCCGATCAGGATCGGTGCGCGATAGATTTCGAGCCGGTCGACCAGGTCAGCCTCGATGAAGGCAGAGGCGGCCTGCGATCCGCCTTCGACATAGAGATATTGCACATCCGCCAAATCCTGAATCTCATTGGGCGAGGCTATGGCGCGGACGCCATCGGGGGCGGGCCCGCGGGTCATCACGATCCGCTCCGGGCTGCGCTCCTCTAGCCCCGGCAGCCGCACGTCGAGCCGCGGAGCATCGGCGCGCCAGGTGCCGCCGCCGACCAGTATCGCATCATGCATCGCCCGCCGCGCATGGACATGACCGCGCGCGATCTCGCTGGTGATCCAGCGGCTTTCGCCGTCCTTGCGCGCGATGCAGCCATCGAGCGACATGGCGAGCTTGAGCGTTACATGCGGGCGGCCCTGCTCCTCGCGAACCAGGAAGCCGGCAAGGCTTTCGCGCGCCTCGGCATCGTCGAGCACGGTCACTTCGATCCCGGCATCGGCGAGCCGCGTGATGCCCTTGCCGCTGGTGCGCGGATCGGGATCGCCAATGCCGATCACCACCCGTGCCGGCGACGCTTCGGCCAGCACATCGGCGCAGGCCGGGCCGCGCTCGCTGCGATGGGCGCAGGGCTCGAGCGTGACGTAGACGGTCGCGCCTGCCGCACCGCCGGAGCCAAGCTGTGCCAGCGCATGCGCTTCGGCATGCGGGCGACCACCGGGCTGGGTCCAGCCGCGTGCGATCACGATCCCGTCGCGTACGATCACGCATCCGACGGCGGGGTTGGGGCGAGACAGTGGACGAGCGCGAGCGCCAAGTCGGGCTGCGGCCCCCATCCAGCGCGCGTCGTCAATCAAGGCGAATCAGTCCTCGTCCCGTTCCGCCGCATCGGCGGCGCCCGGCTTGACCCGGTTGGCAAGAATCTCCTCGCGCCGGGCGGCTTTGGCAGCTTCTTCGCGGGCGCGCTCTGCCACCGCTTCGCGCTCCATCGTCTCGACGTCGATGCCGGTCGCCGAACCCAACGTGCGATAGAGCTCGCGCTTGCGCGCCTCGATCACCGCGCGTTCGTCGCGCAATTTGTCCTGCTTTTCCTGGTTGGCGAGGTTCTCGGCCATGATCTCCTCGTCGCTGCGATCCGCCGCGAGCGTCGAGATATAGGTGACCTTGGGCCGCTCGGGCTCCTTGGTGCGCGCTTCGCTGCCTGCCCACAACAGTATGGCCAGAGCCGGAAGGGTCGAGGCCATCAGTATCGGCCAGCGATAGGGCTGGGGACGCCGGAGGTAGTCCCAGAAATCGGCCACGCCGGGGCCGGGATTGTAACGTTGGAGCGATCGCATGGGGTGAACATAGGGCCGCAGCGCGCGCGATGCCAGAGATTCGCGCCGAACCGCGGAATGAACGGCTCAACCGAACCTGGCGTAGAGCGTTCGCCCGTGCTGCTTCAACCAGCGATCTGCCACGGCGATCTCGCCTTCGTAAATATCGCCTAGCAAAGCGTGGAAGGCGGGGCTGTGGTCGAAATGGACGAGGTGCGTCACTTCATGCGCCACGACTGAGCGGCGCACGAAATCGGGCGCCTGCACCAATCGCCAGTTGAGCCGGATTCGCTGCCGGTCGGAGCAACTGCCCCAGCGGCGATGCGCCCGCGAAAGCGCCACCGGCACCTGCTCCAGCCCGGCGGCGGCGCAATAATCCGCGCTGTCGGCTTCGAACAGAGCCAAAGCCTCGCGCTCCAGCCAGCGTGCCAGTCGCCTTTCCAGCGCATCGAGCTGGCCGCCCAGCACTATGCTCTCGCCCTTTAACGCCGGTCGGCGCGAAGCGGCGGCATGCCATTCGATCCGCAGGCTTTCGCCACGATAGGCGATGGTCCCGCCAGGTTCAGGGGCGCGTCGCTCGGGCAGCTTCGCCAGTTGCGCGGCAAGCCAGTCGCGCCGCGCATGCGCAAAAGCGATCGCTTCGCGGCTGCGCGCCCAGCCGGGCAGGGTGATCTGCACTGCGCTGGCATCGGCGGCGAGCCGCAAAGTGAGCCGGCGTGCGCGGGAATGACGCTTGAGCACGATCGGCAGCACGCGCCCACCGATCTCGATTTCGGGCTCGATCATTTCGCGGCGCAGCCAGTCGATCACTCGCTCCCCCATTCGACGATATGGTGCTCGAGCGGCCCGGCATCGACTTCGCTCACCACGCGGCCCGCCACCGATACGCCTTCATGCTTCACCGCTTCGCGATCGCCAGAGATCAGATAGTGCCAGCCGGGCAGGGGGCGGTCGTCCGCGCGAAGGCGATAGGCGCAGGTGCGCGGCAACCATGGCACATCCTGCACGATCTTCAACGTCAGCCGCAGGCAATCGGGCACGAAGGCCTTGCGGTTGCGATAGTCGGTGCATTGCGCCGTGCGCGTATCGAGGAGCTTGCACGCGACATTGGTGTCGCTGATTTCGCCGGTATCCTCGTCCTCGATCTTGTGCAGGCAGCAGCGGCCGCAGCCGTCGCACAGCGCTTCCCATTCCGCCCGGCTCAACTCGCCGAGCGGCAATTCCCAGAAGCGGTCCCTCAGCTCACCCATTTCGCCAATTCGGCTGCAACGGCTTCGGCGCCCTGGTCGGTCGGCAGCGTGGCGAGCGGCTCGCCCTTGGGCCCGAACAAATAGACGATGTTCGAATGATCGACGAGGTAGCCGCCGCCCGGCGTCGTCTCGCCGCGCGAATAGAATACGCGGAAATTGTTGGCGGCCTGCTTGACCTGTTCGGGAGTGCCGGTGAGGCCGATCAGATCGGGCGAGAAGGCGGCGGCGAATTCGCCCACCACTTGCGGCGTGTCGCGTTCAGGGTCGACCGAGATGAAGATCGGGGCGATTTTCGCCGCGAGTTCGGGCGACTTTTCCGCGAAAATCCGGTGGCCCTGCATCATGCGTTGCGTATCGGTGGGGCAGATGTCCGGGCAGAAAGTGAAGCCGAAATAGACCATGCGATAGCGCCCGTCGAAGTCGCTCCAGCGGACAGTTTCACCGTCCTTGTTGACCAGTTCGAACGGGCCGCCGATATCGGCCCCGGCCAGCGGCGGCTCGGCAGCGGGTGCCTGTGCGGCGTCGCAGCCTGCCAGCGCCAAAGCGGCGGCTGCGATCGGAACCCAACGGAATTTGCGGTTTTGGTGAGGCATGGTGTCTCGGTTCATGGTCTGCTAACCGGCTATCGTGAACAGCCGTTGATATGGGTTGTGACAGGGTTTTTGAAAGGATGACAGCGTGACGCGTCCCGTTTTGCGCAGGATAGCAATGATCGGCGCCTTGCTGGGTGCAATTGCTGCAACACCGGTTGCGGCACAGATGTTTTCGGAAGGCTACGAGTTCCTCAAGGCGGTGAAGGACCGCGACGGCGACGCCGCGACCGAAGCGCTCAACCAGCCCGGCACCACTATTGTCAATACGCGTGACCTGACCACGGGCGAAACCGCGCTGCATATCGTGACCGCGCGGCGCGACGTCTTGTGGATCCGCTTCCTGACCCAGCGCGGCGCCAATCCCAACATCCGCGACAAGAAGGGCGTCAGCCCGCTGCAGATGGCGGTGACATTGGGCTTCACCGAAGGGGTCGAGGCGCTGATCAAGGCAGGCGCGGAAGTCGAAGTGACCGACGGCGCGGGCGAAACCCCGCTGATCGCGGCAGTGCACCGGCGTGACGCCGGGCTGGTGCGATTGCTGCTGGAAAAGGGCGCCAACCCCGATCGTGCGGACAATTCGGGCCGCACGGCGCGCGACTATGCCAGGCTGATGAGCGGCGCGAACACCATCCAGGCCGAATTCGACCGGGCCGATGCCGCGCGCGAAGCCAAGGGCGCGTCGGGCGATTACGGCCCCCGAATCTGACATGAGCCAGGCTGCCAAAGTGACCGATCCGGCCGAGATGACGCTCGACGAGTTGCGGCTTGCGCTCGCGCCCGAAATCGCCGCCGCGGCGATCTTCGACGGCTGGAGCGATGCGGCGCTGCTGCATGCCGCCGAATTGGCAGGGGTCGATATGGATGTCGCGCGGCTCGCCTTTCCGGGCGGCGCGATGGACATGATCGAAGCGTGGATCGACACGATCGACGTGGCGATGGCTGAAGCGCTTCCCGCATCGAAGCTGGCCGAAATGAAGATCCGCGAGCGGATTCGTTCGCTTGTCCAGTTCCGGCTCGATGCGGTTGCCGGGCTTGAAGAGGCTTTGCGTCGCTCGCTGGCGGTGATGGCGCAGCCGCAGAACGCCGCCCGCGCGCTCAAGACCGGCTGGCGCAGCGCGGACCGGATGTGGCGGCTCGCCGGCGATACCGCCACCGATTACAACCACTATACCAAGCGCGCGATCCTCGCTTCGATTTATGCCGCGACGCTCGCGGTCTTTGTCGATGACGAAAGCGAGGGCAAGCAGGCGACCCGCGATTTCCTCGACCGGCGGATCGAAGGCGTGATGCGCTTCGAAAAGGCCAAGGCGCGCTTCACCAGCGGAGAGCGGGACTATTTCAGCGTCACGCGCTTTCTTGGCCGGTTGCGCTACCCCTCTCGCTGACGCAATTGAGAATCGGTTGCAATTAGCCGCGCTCTCTGGCAGCGCGGCAACATGACTCTCGATCAACTTCCGCGCGGAGCCAGCGCCACAATCACGTCGGTCGACTGGGATGCGTTGGCACCTGAAGAAGCGCTGCGCCTGCGCGCGCTGGGCATCGACGATGGGGCCGAAATCACCATTGCGCATCGCGGTGTGTTCGGCGGGCGCGATCCGATCGCGGTTACGCTGGGTCGCATGACCATTGCGCTGCGCCGCGTCCATGCCGCCGCGATGCAAGTCGCAAAGGCATAGGTGCGCAGATGGGTCCAATTCGCACCATTGCGCTGGTCGGCAATCCCAATGCCGGGAAAAGTGCGCTGTTCAACGCGCTCACCGGCGCGCGCCAGAAGATCGCCAACTATCCGGGCGTCACGGTCGAGCGCAAGGCGGGGCGGCTGCAACTCCCCTCGGGCGAACCGGTCGAACTGATCGACCTGCCCGGCAGTTATAGCCTGGCAGATACCACCAGCCCCGATGAGGAAGTGACCCGCAAGGTCGTGCTGGGCGAGTTTGAGGGGCAGGCGAAGCCCGACGTTATCGTGGTGGTGCTCGATGCCGCCAATCTCGAACAGCACCTCGTGTTCGCGCAGGAAGTGATCGCGCTGGGGCGGCCGACCGTGGTCGCACTCAACATGGTCGATCTTGCCGAGCGTGACGGGCTGGTGCTCGATCCGGAAGCTCTGGGTCATGCGCTGGGCGTGCCGGTGGTGCCGACCGTGGCTGTGCGGCGCCGCGGGCTTGTCGAACTCGCAGCCGCTCTGGGCGAAGTGCGGGTTGACGATCCCGGCCATGCGGACGAGCGCCGCATCGGCCATCTTACCTTGCCTGAGCGGCGGCTGGCGGCACAGAATATCGCCAAGGCAGCGATTCTTTCGGAGAGCGACGCGCATCGGCTCAACAGCCGGCTCGACCGGGTGCTTCTCAACCCCTGGCTGGGGCCCTTGATCCTGTTTGCACTGCTGTTTGTGATCTTCCAGGCGGTATTTGCATGGGCAACCCCTTTCGCAGACGCGCTCGATGGCGGTGCGGGCGCGCTGTCCGACTTGGCACGGGCGAGCATGCCTGAAGGTATCGTGCGCGATTTCATTACCGAGGGCGTGATCGCTGGTGTCGGCTCGGTGGTGGTGTTCCTGCCGCAGATCGTGATCCTGTTCTTCTTCATCCTGGTGATGGAAGCCTCAGGCTATATGGCGCGGGCTGCTTTCCTGATGGACCGGCTGATGGCGGGCGTGGGCCTGTCGGGGCGCAGCTTCATCCCGCTGCTGTCGAGCTTTGCTTGCGCCATTCCCGGTATCATGGCCACGCGCAGCATTGCCGACCCGAAGGACCGGCTCACGACGATCCTGATCGCACCGCTGATGACCTGCTCGGCTCGACTGCCGGTCTACCTTGTGATCATCGGTGCGGTGATCCCGAACACTCGCGTTGCGCCCTTCATAGGGCTTCAGGGGTTAGTGCTGTTCGGACTTTACGTTGCCGGTATCGTCGGGGCGATGGTTGCCGCGTTGTTGCTGCGGCGGACGGTGACCAAGGGCAAGGCTAGCGGTTTCATCATGGAACTGCCACGCTATCAGTGGCCGATCCTGAAGGATCTGATGATCGGCCTGTGGCAGCGCGCCTGGGTGTTTCTGCGCCGCGCAGGCACGATCATTTTTGCTGCGACTATCGTGCTGTGGCTGCTCCTCACTTTCCCGCGTGCGGACGAAGGCGAAAGCCAGGTCGACGCCTCCTTCGCCGGCCAGATCGCGGGCGCGATGCATCCGGCGTTCGAGCCGATCGGCTTCAATCGCGAGATGACGCTGGCGCTGGTTCCGGCAATGGCGGCGCGCGAAGTCGCGGTATCTTCGCTAGCGACGACCTATGCGGTCGATTCCGAAGACGAGAACCGCACGCTTGAGGCGCTGCGTGGCAAGATCGCCGATCTGTGGGGCCTCCCGACGGCCCTCGCTTTCCTCGCATGGTTCGTATTTGCGCCGCAGTGCATCTCAACCATCGCGGTCGCCCGGCGTGAGACGAATGGGTGGAAATGGCCCGCCTTCATGGTTGGGTATTTGTTCGCGCTTGCCTATGTGTTTGCTGGAATCACTTACTGGAGCGCCTTGGCGCTGGGACTGTAGCGAAGGAAAATTGAATGGCCGGGTCACTCAACAAGGTAATGCTCATCGGTAACCTGGGGGCCGATCCGGAAATCCGCAGTTTCCAGAATGGCGGCAAGGTTGCGAACCTGCGCATTGCGACCAGCGAAACCTGGAAGGATCGCAACACCGGTGAGCGCCAGGAGCGCACCGAGTGGCACAACGTCGCCATCTTCTCGGAAGGTCTGGTCGGCGTGGTCGAACGCTTCCTCAAGAAGGGCAGCAAGGTTTACATCGAGGGCCAGTTGCAGACCCGCAAATGGCAGGACCAGTCGGGGCAGGATCGCTATACGACCGAAGTGGTGATCCGCGGCATGAACGGGACGCTGACCATGCTTGACGGCGCCAGCGGCGGCGGCGGGCAGGGCGGGGGCTTCGGTGGAGGCCAGCGTTCGGGCGGCAGCTACGGTGGCGGCGGCAACCAGGGCGGCGGCTTCGGCGGCGGCGGGCAGGGCGGTTCCTCCAGCGGCGGTTCCAATTACGACGACCTCGACGACGACATTCCATTCTGATCGGGGCTGGCGCGCGAGTTGATCGCTCAGCTACGGATAATTGCGTATTCCGATTCGGGCCCGGTGGCGGTTATTCGATAGCCGTCGGTCACAGAGTAAACGTCGTTTTGAACCAATGCTCACGCAACGGTTTTGGTCCGAGGTTTACCAAGAAGTGACAGACCGGGCTTGCGGTGTTTCCCAAGACATTGTGCCGAGGCACAACGGACCGGGGAAACGCCGCAAGTTTCCTTTGGGCCGATGAAACGGCCTCTTTTCCCTACTCGCCCTTCAATGCTTTCAAGGCTTCGGCCAGCGGCCCCGATGGTGCGTCGTCGCTGGTGATGCCGGCCTTTTTGCGTGCGGCATCGGCATTGGGCCCTTCCGCATAAGGATCGATTGCGAGTCCGAGCGACTGGGCCACGGCCTCGCCCAGGTCAAAGCTCTCCCCCGCAAATTCGATCTCGTCGAGCTCGTCGCCGCTGAGTTCGATCTCGATCTCCTCATCTTCCGACAGGGCGGGATCGATCCGCCCTTCTTCGACAAAACGCAGCGCAAGCGGTTCCTCTATCGCAGTCTCGAACTCCTCGCCTGAGATCGCACAGGCCTGCACGATTCGTGCGGAGAGCGTGCCCTTTGCGAGCACTGCCTTTGCTTCGCGGTCGAGTTCGACTTCAGCGCGCAGCGAAAGGATTTCGGGCAGGCCGAATCTGCGGGCCAGCGCGGCCCGCTCGGCTTCGGTCGCTTCGATCACGACCGCATCGGCGGGCAGGTAGCGGGCCTTGATCGGCCGCGAAACTTCGCTTGCGCTCATGCCGCAGCTTCCCCGAACACGATGTCCCCTGCGACCAGCGCATCACCCTCGATCGTTCCGAGAAGATCGTGCAGCGCCTGGAGCTTCGCTGCAACGCAAGTGGGTGATCCGCCTTCCGCGAAGCTGACATTGCGCTCTATCGCGGCTCGAAGCTTGGCTGCATCGGCACGGGCGAGCGCCGGGCGATAAGCACCCAGCCTGCCGCCAAGCACGCTCATCAGCCTGCCCATGTGCTTGCCCACGACCACGTCATTGATACCGAATTCGCGCAATTGCCCGTCCATGTCCTCGACGAAGAACTCGCACAGCAGCGCGCTTTCCGCATGCTTGCCAGTGGCCTCGAGCCGAACCACGACTGCACTCAGCACTGCGGTGATCATGTCGAACCGGCCATCCACCTCGTCCGCCACCCGGCATTCGGCATACCAGGCCGGATCGCGCGCGATTGCGACGACCTTGTGCCACAGCGGCCGCACCTGTTCGCGCGGATCGGGAGCGGTGCCGAAAAGCCGGGAAAGAAAAGACATGTCTTGCAGCTCCGTGGCGGCGTTCAGCCGCAATTCAATTCACTATGCCCAGTGGCAGCAATACGCGGCGTTGCATGCCGCGCGCCATCGCCCTAAGGCACGTGGCCGACATATAGGAAGGGTTGCGGTGCGGGCAATGCGCCAGAGACCCGGAAGCCAAGAAGGTTATCGTTTCGGATGTACAGGGCGAACGCGTTCAAGATCGGACTGGTTGCGGCAATGGGGATCGGCCTTGCCGGTTGTTCATCGATCCGCGAATCGCGCGGCTATGTGGTCGATGCGATGCTGATCGATGCAGTCCAGCCGGGGCTCGATAACCAGCGTTCGGTCGAGATGACGCTGGGGCGGCCCAGCTTCACCAGCGATTATGGCCAGCCTACCTGGTATTATGTGTCCAGCGTGACCGCGCGTCGCCCCTTTGGAGGGACGCGGATCGCTTCGCATTCGGTGCTGGCAGTGAAGTTCGACAATGCTGGCAATGTGGTTTCCGCCGACCGCAGCGGGATCGACCGAGTGGTCCGTCTCAGCCCCGATGGCGACAAGACGCCCACTCTGGGCCGCGAACGCGGCTTCCTGGAAGACCTGTTCGGCAATATCGGCCAGGTTGGCGCGCCGGGCGCAGGCGCGGGGCAATAAGCGCGCTTTTCGCGCAGCTTGCTTGACCGCCCATCCCGGCTCCCCATATGCCGGGTCATGGACAGCGAAAAGATCAGCCACGGCCTCGTCCAGTGGCACGGTACCACCATCGTCGGCGTAAAGCGCGGTGACGTCACCGTGATTGCGGGCGATGGGCAAGTCTCGATGGGCAACACGGTGATGAAGCCCAACGCACGCAAGGTGCGCCGCATCGGCGAAGGGGGCAAGGTAATCGCCGGTTTCGCCGGTGCCACAGCCGATGCTTTCACCCTGTTCGAACGGCTCGAGAAGAAGCTCGAACAATATTCGGGGCAATTGCTGCGCTCTGCGGTGGAACTCGCCAAGGACTGGCGCACCGACAAGTACCTGCGCAATCTCGAAGCGCTGATGATCGTGGCCGACAAGGACACGCTGCTGGTGCTGACCGGCAATGGTGACGTGCTTGAACCGGAAGGCGGGATCACCGCGATCGGTTCAGGCGGGAACTATGCGCTCGCCGCCGCCCGCGCGCTGGCCGACTATGAAGAGGACGCCGAAGTGATCGCGCGCAAGGCGATGCAGGTCGCAGCCGACATCTGCGTATTCACCAACGGCAATGTGACCGTCGAGAAAATCTGAGATTGCCACTAAACATGACTGAAGCACTCACCCCCAAGGCGATCGTCGCCGCTCTCGATGAGCACATCATCGGCCAGAAGGATGCAAAGCGCGCGGTTGCCGTTGCGTTGCGCAATCGCTGGCGACGCCAGCGGCTCGGCCCCGAGCTGCGCGACGAAGTGACGCCCAAGAACATCCTGATGATCGGCCCGACGGGCTGCGGCAAAACCGAGATCAGCCGCCGCCTGGCCAAGCTGGCCGAAGCGCCATTCGTGAAGGTCGAAGCGACCAAGTTCACTGAGGTGGGCTATGTCGGGCGCGATGTCGAACAGATCGCACGCGACCTCGTCGAAGAAGCGATCCGGCTCGAGAAGGAGCGCCGCCGCGAAGCGGTGCGCGAGGCCGCGAGCAAGGCGGCGATGGACCGGCTGCTCAACGCGCTGGTGGGCGAAAATGCTTCCGAAGCGACGCGCGAGGCGTTCCGCCAGCGGATCGTCGAGAATGCGATGAACGAAACTGAAGTCGAGATCGACGTAACCGAAGCGCCGCAGATGCCGTTCGATATGGGCGGAATGGGCGGCAATGTCGGGATGATCGATCTGTCGGAAATGTTCGGCAAGGCGATGGGGCGCAAGCCGACCAAGCGGCGCAAGCTCAAGGTGCCCGATGCCTGGGACAAGCTGGTCGATGAAGAGGCCGAAAAAAGAATGGACCAGGACGATGTCGCACGTGTCGCATTGCAGAATGCCGAGACCAACGGGATCGTCTTCCTTGACGAGATCGACAAGATCGCGGTTTCCGATGTGCGCGGGGGCAGCGTCAGCCGCGAAGGCGTGCAGCGTGACCTGCTGCCGCTGATCGAAGGAACCACCGTCAGCACCAAATACGGCCCGATGAAGACCGATCACGTGCTCTTCATCGCTTCGGGCGCGTTCCATATCGCCAAGCCTTCGGACATGCTGCCCGAACTACAGGGCCGTTTGCCGATCCGGGTTGAGCTGCGCGCGCTGACCGAGGAGGACTTCGTGCGGATCCTGAAGGAAACGCGCGCGAACCTTGTCGAGCAGTACAAGGCGCTGCTGGGCACCGAGAAGGTGACGCTCGATATAACCGACGATGCTATCGCCGAAGTCGCGCGGATTGCCGCTCAGGTGAACGAAAGCGTCGAGAATATCGGCGCGCGCCGCCTGCAGACGGTGATGGAACGACTGCTGGAGGATATCAGCTTCGAAGCCGAGGAGCATAGCGGCGAGCGCGTGACGATCGACGCCGGATATGTCCGCGAACGGCTGGCCGACCTCGCTGGTAACAGCGACCTTTCGAAGTATATATTGTGATGTCGGGCGGAGCAGTCTCGGGCCGCGAGGACATGCTGGCGCAGATGGCGCCGCGTCTCGATCCGGTCCGCTATTGCTTCATGGTAGTCACGCCTTCCACCGCGCCGCAGGCGCTGGGCGCGGCGATCGGCACATTCCGCGAGGACGAGGGCGTGACTGCGATCGTGCCCGAGGACGTCGCGCGCGAATTGGGAGAGGAAGGCCCGGCCTTCGCGCGAATCACGCTGATGGTGCATTCCTCGCTGACCGGCTTCGGCCTCACCGCCGCGGTGGCAAGCACACTGGCGGAGCACGGCATCGCCTGCAACATGATTGCGGCCTATCACCATGACCACCTCTTCTTGCCTGTCGCCGAAGCGAAGCGCGCGCTCGCCCTGTTGAGCGACCTGTCCGCGTCCTATCGGTAATTGGTGGCGGCTTCGAAATAGTGAGCAACCGCGCCATGTCCTGCGTCGATGAATATCGGCGGTTCGCAGGAAGCAATGCTTCTTGCGGTTGATCCGGAACCGCTGAAGGCGGCAAGCCGTTGGAGTGGCAGTTTAGTTAAACGGGGACAGATTCATGATCGTGAAGGGATTGCTTTCGGGCGTGGCCGTGGCCGCGATTGCGCTGGCCGGGCCGGCGCTGGCGGATGACCATGGAGAGGGCGCTGCTCCCACTCTGAGTGCACCGAAGATCGAGTATACCCGCTGGGTGCTCGGCAACGGGCTGCAGGTCATCGCAATTCCCGACAGCTCAACCGCCAATGTCACCACGTCGTTGTGGTACGAGGTGGGCGCAAAGCACGATCCCGAAGGCCGTTCGGGTTTCTCGCATCTGTTTGAGCATATCCTCAGCCGCCAGACGGTGAACATGCCTTACAACATGATCAACAAGCTGACCGAGGATGTCGGCGGGGTGCGCAACGCGTCCAACTGGGTCGATCGCACCAATTACTACGAGACTGTCCCGGCCGAATACCTCGAGACTATGCTGTGGACCCATCGTGAGCGTATGGCGTTTCCGGTGGTCGACAGCCTTGTGTTCGAACGCGAACGTTCGGTTGTGAAGGAAGAACTGCGCCAGCGCGTGCTCGCGCCGCCATATGGTCGGCTGCAGCGTTTCGTTACGGCGGAAAACTCCTTTGACGTCCTGCCGATGCGCAGGCCGGGAATCGGCAGCATCGAAGATCTGGATTCGGCCACGCTCGACGATGCTCGCGCCTTCCATCAAGCTTACTATGGGCCGGACACGGCGACCTTGATCGTTGCGGGCAATTTCGAGCTCGAAAATCTGCGCACGCTCGTCGATCGCTATTTCTCCGATATCCCGCGCCGGGCCAATCCGGTGAGCCTTGAGATCGAGGGA
Organism: Altererythrobacter sp. Z27; assembly: GCF_052683155.1. Taxonomy (NCBI): domain Bacteria; kingdom Pseudomonadati; phylum Pseudomonadota; class Alphaproteobacteria; order Sphingomonadales; family Erythrobacteraceae; genus Altererythrobacter; species Altererythrobacter sp. Z27. The sequence goes on from NZ_JBQYMC010000001.1 coordinate 2,562,771, forward strand.
GAGGAGCCGGTTCGGACCGTACCACGCACGGTCAACGCCACGGCGCCCAACGTTCCGCTTCCCGTCGTGGGCAGCCTGTGGAAGGCGCCTGCGGTTACACATCCCGATGCGGCAGCGATCGAAGTATTGGGTACCATCCTCTCGCGCGGCGACAACAGTCGCATGCACGAAGCGCTGGTGCGCAGCGGCATGGCGGTCAACGCGTCGCATGGCGAACAGATGTCCGAAGACGGCGGCTTCATCAGTTCATCCGTAGTGCTCAGCCCCACGGCGTCGCTCACCGATGCACAGGCAGCTCTCGACCGCGTCATCGACCGGGTCCGCAGCGAACCTGTAAGCGCGGCCGAACTGCGCGAAGCCAAGAACGAGATTTTCGCTTCCGCCCTGTCGTCGCGCCAGACCGCGCAAGGCCGCGCCTTTGAACTGGGCGAGGCGCTGGTCTCGACCGGCGATCCCGATGCGGCGGACAAAAGGCTTGAGGCAATCGCCGCAGTGACGGTGGCCGACGTGCAGCGCGTAGCACAAACATGGCTGCGGCCCGAAGGCAAGGTGACGATCACTTACACGTCCGGGGAGGATGATCCCTCCACCTATGCCAACCCGGCGCCGATGCCCACTTTCTCCAGCGTCCCTCCGGCAAGTGGCGAACCGCTGGCCGTGCGTCCCGAAGGCGAACGCGATGCTCCGCCGCCGCCAACCGCAGCACCCAAGGTTGAGCGTGCGCAATTCGTCGAATCGACGCTGGCAAACGGCATCCCTCTGGTGAGCGCGCAAACGAGCAATGTGCCGATCGCAACGATCACGCTGGTGTTTCCTGGCGGCAGCGCGACCGATCCCGCCGGAAAGGCCGGGCTGGCGGATATGGCAGCCACGGTAGCGGACAAGGGTACCGCCACTCGCAGTGCGACCGAAATCGCCGCCACGCTTGAATCGCTCGGTGCCCGCCTCGGCTTCAGTGCCAGCGAGGATGGCAGCTTTGTCAGCCTGACTGCGCCGACGGCAAATCTGAAGCAGGCCGGGGCGGTGCTGGTCGACATCTTGCAGAACGCGAGCTTTCCCGATGAGGAGTTCGAACGCGAACGCAAGCGCGTGCTCGATGGACTTTCCGCTACGCTGAAGAACCCCGGCGCGCTGGCCGATCTGGTCGCGGCCAGAGTGATGTATGCCGACGCTCCATATGGCCGCGTTGCAAGTCCTGCGAGCATTCCAGCCATTACGCGCGACGATCTGGTCGCCCATCGGGAAGCCTATTGGCATCCCGGCACGGCACGGATCGTTGTTAGCGGAGGGCTTTCGGCGGAAGACGCCAAGTCGCTTGCCGATGGTCTTTTCGGAAGCTGGACCTCGAGCCGCCCCTTGCCGGTTGCGATTGCCGATCCTGCAGGCGCAGCTCCGGCGCCGCGTACCGTGGTGATCGACATGCCTAATGCGGGCCAGGCCGCAGTGGTAGCGGGGGTTCGCGCCCTTTCACGCAACAATCCCGACTTCTACAAACTGTGGCTGGCCAACACGGTGCTCGGATCGGGCAGCAATGGCCGGTTGTTCGAGGAAGTTCGAACTAAGCGCGCGCTCAGCTATGGCGCATACAGTGCGCTCGGCACACGCGCCGATGACGCCACGCTGACCGCACAGGCGCAAACTAAGAATGAAACCGCCGATGAAGTGGCGGCCGTGTTCTTCGAACAGTTTGCGCGACTGGGTGCGGAATCGCTCGATGAAGACACGTTGCAGAAGCGCCGGCTGTTCCTTGGCGGAGCGCTCGCGCGAAGCCTTGAAACCAGCAACGGCTTCAACGGCCAGGTGGCAAGCTTGCTGCTCCGCGGACTGGCTCCGCAAGAGGCCTTCGGCGTAGCTGAGCGGCTGGCGCAGGTCAGCCCGGCGGATGTTGCGCAGATGGCGCAGGCCTACCTTGCGCCCGAGAATGCCTCGCTGGTGATCGTGGGCGATGCGCAATACTTCATCGATGACCTCAAGGCGCTGCGCGGCGATGTGGAAGTCATTCCCTTCGACCAGCTCGACCTCGCGAGTGTGGACCTGCACAAGGCAGCAAGCGACGGGGAGTAATCTCGCAGCCGGTTATTCGGCCGCATCGGCCTCTTGCTCGCGTTCGGCCGCCTGGCGCGTCCACATCTCGGCATAGAGGCCGCCCCGCGCCAGCAACTCGCTATGTCGCCCGGCTTCGGCCAGCTTGCCCTGGTCGAGCACGAGGATCCGGTCGGCATCGGCGATGGTGGAGAGCCTGTGCGCGATCGCGATGGTGGTGCGGTTGCGCGATACGCGGCGCAGGGTGGCGAGAATGTCCTGCTCGGTGCGCGAATCGAGCGCGCTGGTGGCTTCGTCGAGCAGCAGGATCGGCGGGTTCTTGACCAGCGTTCGCGCAATCGCGACGCGTTGCTTTTCGCCCCCTGAAAGCTTGAGGCCGCGCTCGCCCACTTCAGTCTCGAAGCCCTGCGGCAATTGCTCGATGAATGGCAGGATTGCCGCATCCCGTGCCGCATTGATTGCGTCAGCTTCGGTCGCTGCGCTGCTGCCATAGGCGATATTGTAGCCGATCGTGTCGTTGAACAGCACGCTGTCCTGCGGAACGATGCCGATCGCTGCGCGCAGGCTTTCTTGCGTCACTCCGGCAATGTCCTGCCCGTCGATCAGGATGCGTCCTGCTTGCGGGTCGTAGAAACGGAACAGCAGCCGCGCGATGGTGCTCTTGCCCGCTCCGGATGGGCCGACGATCGCGACATGCGAACCGGCGGGAACTTCGAAGCTCAGGCCCCTCAGGATGGTGCGATCGGATTCGTAGCCGAACACCACATGGTCGAAGGTGATATGCGGGCGGTGCACCACCAGCGCCGGAGCGCCCGGCCGGTCCTTCACCTCGACTGCGGTGTCCATCAGTTTGAACATTGCGCCCATGTCGACGAGGCCTTGCCGGATCGAACGGTAGACGAAGCCGAGCATGTCGAGCGGGCGGAACAGCTGGATGAGATAGGTGTTGACCAGGACCAGGTCGCCCACGGTCAGTCTACCTTGGCTCCAGCCCCATACGGTGAAGGCCATCGCCCCCGCCATCAGGATATTGGTAATCAGCGACTGGCTGATGTTGAGGAGGCCTAGCGAGTTCTCTGACTTGATCGCCGCTTCGGCATAGGCGCTTGCGGCCTGGCTGTAGCGGGCCTGCTCACGGGCTTCGGCCCCGAAATATTTGACCGTCTCGTAATTGAGCAGCGAATCGACAGCGCGGTGCAGCGCCTTGCCGTCGAGCTCGTTCATCTCCCGCCGCAGCTGGGTCCGCCATTCGGTAATCCAGCGGGTGACGGCGATATAGGTGACAACTGTAGCGCCCGTCGCGGCGACCAGTTCCCAGCCAAAGTTGAGATAGAAGATCACGCCTACCGCCACCAATTCGATTGCGGTTGGCGCGATGTTGAACAGCAGGAAGAACAGCATCGTGTCGATGCTTTTGGTTCCTCGTTCGATGACCTTGGTGACTTCACCGGTGCGGCGAGAGAGATGAAAGCGCAGCGAAAGGCTGTGCAACCTGCGGAACACATCCTGTGCAAGATGCAGCGTGGCTTGCTGGCCCACCCGTTCGAAGGCGATGTTTCTGAGATTGTCGAACGCGACCCCGGTGAAGCGGCCCAGGCCATAGGCGAGCACCAGCGCAAGCGCGACCATCGCGCCGCCATTGGCAGGGGTCGCCATCGCGTCGACCGCGTATTTATATGCGAAAGGCAGGGCGAGAGTGACGGCCTTCGCTGCGAGTACGAAAGCCATCGCCGCGACGATGCGACGCCTC
>NZ_JBQYMC010000001.1:2571563-2717639 GCF_052683155.1 Altererythrobacter sp. Z27
CTTGTCTGGCAGACAGACGGCGGGTGCTAAGGTCCGTCGTCAAAAGGGAAACAGCCCTAACCTACAGCTAAGGTCCCCAAGTCATCACTAAGTGGGAAAGCATGTGGGAATCCCAAAACAACCAGGAGGTTGGCTTAGAAGCAGCCATCCTTTAAAGAAAGCGTAACAGCTCACTGGTCTAAATAAGGGTTCCTGCGGCGAAGATGTATCGGGGCTAAAGTGATGCACCGAAGCTTAGGGTTCAGTCTTATGACTGAGCGGTAGCGGAGCGTTCCGTAGGTGGTTGAAGCCGAAGGGTAACCGACGGTGGACATATCGGAAGTGCGAATGCTGACATGAGTAGCGACAAAGAGGGTGAGATGCCCTCTCGCCGAAAGACCAAGGGTTCCTGCGCAACGCTAATCGGCGCAGGGTGAGCCGGCCCCTAAGACGAGCCCGAAGGGGGTAGTCGATGGGAACCACGTTAATATTCGTGGGCCTGGAGATGTGTGACGGATCGCGGAAGTTGTGTGTCCTTATTGGATTGGACATGCAGCCAAGTGGTTCCAGGAAATAGCCTCTCCGTATAGACCGTACCCGAAACCGACACAGGTGGTCAGGTAGAGTATACCAAGGCGCTTGAGAGAAGTATCCTGAAGGAACTCGGCAAATTGCCTCCGTACCTTCGGAAGAAGGAGGCCCCATCTTAAGGCAACTTTTGGTGGGGGGCACAGGCCAGGGGGTAGCGACTGTTTAGCAAAAACACAGGACTCTGCTAAGTCGGCTTCAAGACGACGTATAGGGTCTGACGCCTGCCCGGTGCTGGAAGGTTAAGAGGAGGAGTGCAAGCTCCGAATTGAAGCCCCAGTAAACGGCGGCCGTAACTATAACGGTCCTAAGGTAGCGAAATTCCTTGTCGGGTAAGTTCCGACCTGCACGAATGGCGTAACGACTTCCCCACTGTCTCCAGGATATGCTCAGCGAAATTGAATTCTCCGTGAAGATGCGGAGTACCCGCGGTTAGACGGAAAGACCCCGTGCACCTTTACTGCAGCTTCAGAGTGGCATTAGGAAAGAGTTGTGTAGCATAGGTGGGAGGCTTTGAAGCGACGGCGCCAGCTGTCGTGGAGCCATAGGTGAAATACCACCCTGCTGTTTTCTGATGTCTAACCAGCTACCGTTATCCGGTAGTGGGACCCTCTGTGGCGGGTAGTTTGACTGGGGCGGTCGCCTCCTAAAGAGTAACGGAGGCGCGCGATGGTAGGCTCAGGCCGGTTGGAAACCGGCTGTTAGAGTGCAATGGCATAAGCCTGCCTGACTGCGAGACTGACGAGTCGAGCAGAGACGAAAGTCGGTCATAGTGATCCGGTGGTCCCTCGTGGAAGGGCCATCGCTCAACGGATAAAAGGTACGCCGGGGATAACAGGCTGATGATTCCCAAGAGCTCATATCGACGGAATCGTTTGGCACCTCGATGTCGGCTCATCACATCCTGGGGCTGGAGCAGGTCCCAAGGGTTTGGCTGTTCGCCAATTAAAGTGGTACGTGAGCTGGGTTCAGAACGTCGCGAGACAGTTTGGTCCCTATCTGCCGTGGGCGTCGATACTTGAAAGGAGTTGCCCCTAGTACGAGAGGACCGGGGTGAACATGCCTCTGGTGTACCTGTCATCCTGCCAAGGGTGCCGCAGGGTAGCTATGCATGGACGGGATAACCGCTGAAAGCATCTAAGCGGGAAGCCTCCCTTAAGATAAGGTATCTTCGAACCGTCGTAGACCACGACGTTGATAGGCTGGGTGTGGAAGCGCAGTAATGCGTGGAGCTAACCAGTCCTAATAGTTCTGATCGCGCTTGATGAATCCCGCCATCAATGACAGCCCTGCAACGCAGGCTGGCATTGTGAGGAGGAACCTCAAAGCCAGATACGCCCAGAACACCCTTGAAAAAGGGGCATCGATTTAACCCGCATCCGCCTGCTTCATTGCTTGGTGGCCATAGCGCCTGTGACCCACCCGATCCCATCTCGAACTCGGCCGTGAAACCAGGTAGCGCCGATGGTACTAACGCTTAAGCGTTGGAAGAGTAGGTCGTCGCCAGGCATTGTAGCCGGCGGGTGCGCGGAAAGACCCATTCACAAGTCGAAGGGCTGACCCCACAAGGGCGGCCCTTTTGGCGTCTCTACAGACGTTGATCTTAACGGTGCCGCGGGGTGGAGCAGTCCGGTAGCTCGTCAGGCTCATAACCTGAAGGTCGTTGGTTCAAATCCAACCCCCGCAACCAATACGGACATACCAGCGCCGCCTTCCTTCATGGAGGCGGCGTTTGTCGTTTTGGTGCGTCGGGCCGTTGGATGCGTTAGCGCCAAGAGATGGCCTGCGGCGTGCCCGGTTCATCGGATCGGTCTGTACGGTATCATCTCCGTCGATGCGCCAACGGTTTGTGCTCCATGAGACGTCCCAGTCCAGCCCTCTTTCGGGGCTTCCTTAGCTCTCGACCATATTGTGGTGCACCAAACGAGCATTCCTGGTCAGGCTGCTGCTGCGCACAAGCTCTGACCGGTGGCCCACGCAATAGCACGTTCTTGCACCAGCATACGAAAAAGGGGCCGCAATAAATGCGGCCCCTACAAGCTTCCAAAAGCTAGCTGATGGTGTTGGACTGCGTGCCTCGCAGCTCGCTTCAGGATTAAGCCGTGCGGACCTTGGAGAGGAATTCGTGAACCTGCTTGCGCAGGGTCGAAGCCTGTTCCTCGAGGTCGGTAGCCGAGGAGAGGACTTGCGAGGCAGCTGCGCCGGTCGAAAGCGAGAGTTCACGCACATCGTCGATATGGCTCGAGACCGCGTCGGTGGCACGTGCCGCCATGTCGATGCTGCGCGCCAGATCCTGGCCGGCCACAGACTGCTGGTCGACCGCCGATGCGATCGAAACCGCTGTGGCTTCGAGCTGCCCGACCTGGCTCGCAATGTTGCGAAGCGCCTTGACGCTCGCGCCAGTGGTGTCCTGCATCGCTCGGATCTGCTCGGCGACCTGCTCGGTCGCGCGACTGGTCTGCGTTGCCAGTTCCTTGACTTCGGATGCAACCACCGCAAAGCCCCGGCCCGCTTCGCCGCCTCGGGCGGCCTCAATCGAAGCGTTGAGCGCCAGCAGGTTGGTCCGCTGGGCGATCGTTTTGATCAGCTCGACCACTTCACCCACTTCTTCCGCAGATTCCGACAGAGCCGAAATGGTCGCGTCCGCCTCGCTTGCCGATGTGCTCGCTTCGCGTGCCAACTCGGCCGACGAGGCTGCCTGGCGGCTGATTTCGCCGATAGACATGGCGAACTCGTCACTCGCGGCAGCCGCAGCGGTCGCGCCAGCGTTTGCTTCTTCCATCGACTTCGAAACGATTGCGGTCTGCCGCGTCGATTCCTCGGCCGAGTTGGCCATCGCCGAAGCTGTCGTCTGCAGCTGGCTCGAAGCCGCCGCCACGCCGCCCACGACATCGCCCACCGTCCGTTCGAACTGGTCCGCGAACTCGCGCAGGACTTGAGCCTTTTCTTCGCGTGCCGCTTCCTGTTCTTCCAACTCTTCCTTGGCGCGATCGGCGCGTTCCTTTGCCCAGCGCTCCAGCTTGATATTGGCACGTTTGAACAGCGCGATGGCGCGTAGCATTTCGCCGATTTCGTCCTTGCGATCGATCCCGACGATTTCGAAATGGCGGTTGCCGCCCGCAAGCATGGTCATGCCGCCGGTGATTTCTGCGACCTTCGATGCGAAATCGCGCGAAAGATAGCGCAGGCCGGCCACCATTACTGCGGCGCCGAGAGCAATAACCAGCGCGACGATCGCCATCATGCGGTAGAAATAGCTCAATCCGGCATCTTCTATCGCACGCGAGGCCACAGTCATGTCCGTTTCGAAGGCGGCTGCCTGATCGAAAAGGGCATCGCCCTGCGCCGAAAGTTCATAAGCCAGCTTCACCGAAGCCGGGCTTTGGCCTTCGCGGACCAGATTGGCGCGCAGTTCTTCGAACTTGGCGTCATAGGCAGTGAAGCCGGTTCCGATCGCATCGACTTTGGCAGTGAAAGAGGGCAGGTGCTCGTCGATCACGCCGCGCACTTCGGTGAGCCGCTGCTGCGCGCTGGCGTAGCTCTGGCGTTGACGTTCTAGCGCTGCGTCCTCGCGACCAAAGATGAAACGCACCGCATTGTAGCGGAATTCACCTGTGGTGCTGCGCATGTCGGCCGATGCCAGCACCGCATTCTGCACCTCCGAATGCGTTTTGTAGCGACCATAGAGGTCGGCAATGCCGAGGCCCAGCACAAGCGACATGACGATGATTGCGCCAAGGAAGGAACGGAAGAGGACCTGGATCTTCCCGGCCAGCGGCAAGTCGTGGAACCATGCCTTCAGGCGGAACCGCGAAGCGGGCGCTCCGTCTGCCACGGGGCCAAAGTCCTGTTCAACCTCTGCCCGCAACTGTTTGGCAACGTCATCGATAGCGCTCATGCGACACCCTTATGCGAAAAAATTGCGCCCGAACTGCGATCGGCGCGGACGCGGTCTAGTAGCTGGCTGATTTGATCCGACGGCATGGCCTTGTAGAAAAGCCAGCCCTGGATCTGGTCGCAGCCTGCGGTGCGAACCATGTCGGCTTGTTCCTTGGTTTCGACGCCTTCTGCGGTGACGCCCATCTTGAGCGCACGCGCAACGGTGATGCTGGATAGCATCATCGCGCGCGAGCCTTCGTCGGTTCCGGCATCGACCACCAGCGAGCGGTCGAGCTTGAGCTTTTCGAAGCGGAACTGGCGCAGGAACCCGATCGAGGCATAGCCCGTACCGAAATCGTCGAGCGAAACGTTGACGCCGAAACCGCGAATGACCGCAAGGTTGCGCTCGGCCACCACCGGATCCATCACCAGGCAGGTCTCGGTGATTTCGAGCTCGAGCCGTTCGGCGGGAAAGCCGGTTTCCTCGAGGATATGGCCCAACTGTACCGGGAACTCGGGGTTGCGCAATTGCGCCGCCGAGATGTTCACCGACAGCATGATATCGTCCCATGCCCGCGCATCGGTGCAGGCGCGACGCAGTACCCACAACCCGATCGCATTGATGAAGCCGGACTCTTCCGCGACGGGGATGAAGATGTGCGGGCCGACTTGCTGGCCGTCCGGCCGATTCCAGCGGATCAGCGCCTCGACTGCCACGATCTCGTGGGTCTCAGAATCTACCAGAGGTTGGTAATGCAGCGCGAATTCTTCGTTGGTTAGGGCGTGGCGCAGTTCAGTGTCCATCTCACGCTGGGCCTCGCGGTTTCGGTCGAGGTCTTGCGTGAACCAGGTACAGCGCATCTTCCCCGCGCGCTTGGATGCATACATCGCCACGTCGCAGCGGCGCAGCAGTTCAGATGAACTCAGCCCGTCCTTGCCAGTCGAACGCGTCAGTCCGATGCTGGCGCCAACTACGACTTCACGACCATTGACCGAGATCGGCTTGCCGAGTTCGGTGATGATCTTTCGGCAGATTCCCTCAAGAATATTGCCGGCGACGGGGCCTGCCATGGTGATTGCGAATTCGTCACCACCCAGCCGATAGCACCGCGCTTCCTCGCCGCAGGTTTCGCGAATGATCGCGGCACACGTGCGGATCAGCTGATCGCCCACGAAATGGCCGTAATGTTCATTAACCTGCTTAAAGCTGTCGAGATCGATCAGGGCCATGGCGACTTCTTCGCCGCTGATCTGGTCGTGTTCGACATCGCCATGTAGCGCGCGACGATTGGGAAGCTGGCTCAGATTATCCGTATCGTCGTCATGACCGATCGTGCCCGGCTGTACGGAGGCGATCTTGCCGAGATAGTAGATTGCGGCCGCGTAGAGCAGCACACCAGCGACCAGCAGCGATGCAGTGGTGGCGGAGGAAGCCTTGCTGCCCGCGCCGGTAGTGGACATGGCCATGCCCACCAGCAACGCCAGGGGTACCAGCGGCGCCGCCAGCAAAGGCAACCGTGTGGCTGCAATCCGGTGCATGTCCAGCTTCAATTCGGCCCCCTTCCGGCGCGATTATTGCGAGTCACCGCATAGCCTTAGCCATGATTTCGCTAAGGAAGCGTAAACCGCGCATTTACCTTGATTTGCGCTCGCCAGCGTCGCAGCTTTCCCTGGCTTCAATCCGCCATCGCATGCGCCATCGGCGCATTGGCGTGGACCGGCGAATAAATGCTGGCAAGGCCGCTGGCCGGAGTGAAAATATCCGTCTGCCCGACCACGGTTTCGCCCGCACCCAGCATCAGGAAGCCGTCCGGGGCAAGCGCCTGGCGCAGCCGTTCAAAGGCGGCGCCGCGCGTTTCCGGGTCGAAATAGAGCAATACGTTCCGGCACAGGATCAGGTCGAAGGGTTGGCGACTTGGCGGCGGGCCGAGCACGTTGTGGCGCTCGAAGCGCACTACCGAACGCTTGTCGGCATGCATCTGCCAACCAGATGCGGTCTCGTCGAAATGCGACAGCATTTGCTGCACGCTGAGGCCGCGCTGCACTTCGAACTGGCTGTAATGTCCGGTCCTGGCGGTCTGGATGACTTGCGCAGAGATATCGGTGCCGAGGATGTCGATCGACCAGCCTTCCCATCGCCGCGCCTGCTCGGCAAACTGGATGGCGAGCGAATGCACTTCCTGCCCGGTCGAGCATCCCGCGCACCAGATCTGCAGCCTGCGTCGATCGACGCGGCGTTCCGCAAGCATCGGGAAGATGCGCGAAGGAAGCTGGTCGAACGTGGGCTTGTCGCGGAAGAAATAGGTTTCGTTGTTGAGCAGGGCCTCGATCACGTCCTGCACCAGCCCGGGATCGGGCGGGCCGGCAAGAAGACAAGCGAGTTGGTCGACATTGGAAATGCCGCGCTCGCGGAAAACTCGCGAAAGCGCCGTGGCAACCCGCCAGCGGCGGCATTCCGTGAGCTGCTGGCCGGTATGCTCGGCCAGCAAGTCGGAAATCACCTGGAGCGAGGCGCTGCTTACTTCCATGCCGCCACCCCTGCGCAATCGAGAATTTCCTTCAGCAAGGCTTCGGGCGGGAGCGCCACTGTCGCGATCCCCTGGCTGACGACAGCGCCGGGCATGCCCCACACGGCCGAGCTTGCCTGGTCCTGCGCCAGCACCCGGCCACCGGCGGCGACAAGTTCTGCAGCGCCTTCCACTCCGTCGCGGCCCATCCCCGAAAGGATCACTGCGAGCGCATGGCCTGCCGTTGTTTCAGCAAGGCTGGCCAGCATCGGATCGACCGAGGGAAGGCAGCCGCTGCGCGCTGGAACAGCCGAAATGCGGGCCACCAGCCGGTCGCGTTCGCGCTTCACGACCATGTGGCCGTGACCGGTTGCGATGGCGATCTCGCCGCGCCGGATTTCGGTGCCGTCTTCGGCGATCCGGGTCGGCCGCGCCGCGACCATTTCCACCTGGCGCGCAAACACCGGAATGAAATTGGCGGGCAGGTGCTGGGTAATCAGGATCGGGAGGTCGAAACTGCGCGGCAGGTCGCGCAGCAGGATGTTGAGCGCATGGATCGCCCCAGTCGATCCGCCGATCGCGATCACCTCGGGCTGTTTGTGGCGTTGCCGTGCCACAGCCGCTGTCTCACGAAGATCTGCCGAGCGGGTTTGCGACCGGGCCTGCGCCTCTTCACGGTCGAGCCCGCCAAGCGCGTGGATCTTGTCCAGCAGCGTGGCGCGATAGGCATTGTCGAAGCCGCCCGGGCGCGGCTTGAGCATTGTGTCGGCTGCGCCCATCGACAGGGCGGCCACAGTGTGTTCGGCGCCGTCTTCAGTCAGCGAAGAAACGACCAATACCTGTGCGCCGTCGGCGGTCTCCAGGATCTTGGGCAAAGCCTCGAGCCCGCCCATTCCGGGCATTTCGAGATCGAGCAAGATCACGTCGACCGGCTTTTCGCGGAGGATCGCGATCGCGCGCTCGGCATTGCTGGCGGTCGTGGCGAGCTGCAGCGCAGGATCGTTTTCGATCATGCGCGAGAATACCGTGCGCACCGTCAGCGAATCGTCGACCACCATCACTCGCACTGGCGAACGACCGGCGGCGCGTTGCGGAGCGTTACGCAGGGGTTTTGGGGAAGGGAGCGGCTCCACCGAACCTGCCCTCAGTTGAAGCCGACCAGTTGGAGTTTTATCTGCAGCGTCTCGTGGTCGAACGGCTTCATCACATATTCGTCCGCTCCCGCGCTGATCGCCTCGCGGATATGCGCGACGTCGTTCTCGGTAGTGCAGAACACAACTTTCGGTTTGTCGCCGCCCGGGCGCTTGCGCAGCTGGACGATGAACTCGATCCCGCTCATCACGGGCATGTTCCAATCGAGCAGGACAACGTCGGGCATGGATTCGGAGCAGCGGTCGAGACCTTCGAGGCCGTTCTCAGCTTCGCTGACGGTAAAGCCGAGAGTTTCGAGGATATGCCTCGAAACCCGGCGGATTACCCGCGAATCATCGACGATCAGACACGTTTTCATGCGAACCCCTATTCCCTGTTTCGCGTTTTCTTAAGCGTGAGCCGTAACTATTACCTTAAGCCGCCGCCCGGGCCTCTGGAGGCCCTGCGATCAGCTCTGCGACGTTAAGCAGCAAGGCCGGCCCGCGATCGGTTTCGACCATGCCATAGCCAACCCGGTTCCAGCCTGCGCCGAACCCGCCGGGTACAGCGCCCGGTTCGCTCAATGCCGAAGCGATATCGTCGACCATATCGACCCTGAGCGCGTAGGAATGCCCGTCGACGCGGACCACTGCCGCGCGGCTGTCGGTGGCGAGACCTGCATTGTCCTGGCCGATGGCGCGACGGCAATCGATCACGGTCAGCACCTGGCTACGCAGCGCGGCGAGGCCCACTACGAAATCCGGCGACCGGGGCACCGGGGTAACTTCGCCAATGTCGATCACCGATTGCACGTCGGCGGCACGAAAGGCGCAGCTGCGCCCGGCCACTTCGGCCAATACCAGCAGTTCGCTCATGCGGCTGCTCCCTTGCCTGCCGCGCGCAGTGCCTTGAGCACAGCTTCGCGGTCGTAACGATAGATCGAGCTGCCGATTTCCTCGGGCGATGCCTGGTTGTCCGGCAGGCTGCGCAGGCGGATGACTTCGCCGCTCCCGGTCGAGGTAATCTGCTCGTCGAGCAGGATCGAAATGTCTGCCTTGTCCGCGCGTTTGGCCAGTTCGTATCCGGCGGCCTTGACCAGCGGCGCAAGGATGGTGCGCGCCCAGTCGCTGTCTGGCAGGTGGCACGCCAGCCCGGCGATGCGTTGCGGCACGGCGCCATGGCGCGCAAACAATGCGTGGCCATCGATCAGCGCAACGGTTTCGCCGCCGATCAGGGTCACAGCTTCGAGCAGCGGATCCTCTTCTGCCGGCACGAGTTCGCTGTCGAGCGCGACCGCATCCTCGATCGCCGCGATCGCGTGGAGCAATTCGCAGCTGCCGTCGGAAAGGCGGAGCATGCGCAGCTGGGCCGGCACTTCCTGGCCCGGCGTAATTCCCACCAGCGGCAGGATTTCGCCATCAACGACTGCGCGCACTGTACTGCTGCTGCGGTCGACCGCTTCGCCGGGAACGGTTTCGATCCGCTGGACCAGCTCAAGCCGCACCGCGCGCCGCGAACCGTCAAAGCCCCGGAACAGCATGGCCTGCGCCAATACTTCGCTTGCGGCCTTCTGTTCGAAATCGAGGTCGGAGCGGGCGAAACGCTCGCTCGCATCGGCCATTAGCTCATGTTGCGCAGCGATATTGGGAATGTCGAGCATCAGGATGGGGCGGCCGTCGTCGAGCAAGGTCGAGCCCGCGAAAATGCGGCTCCCCATGATCGCCGGGGCGAGCGGCTTGACCACCAAATCGCCGTGATTGTGGATCGCGTCGACCGCCAGCGCGAACAGATTGCCGCGCGCAAGCTTGAGCAGAACCATCACCTTGCGCGCCGGTGCATCATCCCGATCGATGCCAAGCACTTCCGAAAGCGCGAGGCACGGTGTGCGTTGGCCACGGAAAGTGACCAGTGCGGTTTCGCCGATCTGCGCAGGTTCGAGCTCGGCGGTGGCGCCGTGTACGATTTCCTCGACGAAGCCCTGCGGGATCGCAAAATGCTGCCCACTGGCCTCGACCGTGATCCCGGCAATAATGCTGAGCGTGAGCGGGATCTGCAGCGTGAATATTGTGCCGTGGCCGGGAGTGCTGGAAACCTGGATGGTCCCGCCGACCTTTTCGAGATTGGCGCGGACAACGTCCAGTCCGACACCGCGGCCCGAAACCGAGCTGACCTGTTCTGCGGTCGAAAGCCCGGGTGCAAAGACCAGCTGGACGATCTCGTTACGCGACATCTGTTTGAGCTCAGCTGCGCTGACGATGCCATTGGCTACGGCCTTGGCGGCGATGCGAGCCTCATCGAGACCCTTGCCGTCATCGCTGACGACGATCGAGATCGTGTTGCCGGACTGGCGCGCGGCGATCGACAACAGGCCGATTTCGCGCTTGCCCGCCTTCAGGCGATCGGCCGGGCTTTCGAAGCCATGGTCAATCGCATTGCGCAGGATATGCGTCATCGGATCGCGGATCATTTCGATCATCTCGCGGTCGAGTTCTACATCGCCCCCATCGAGGTCGATCATCACCTGCTTGCCAAGTTCGTTTGACAGGTCACGCACCAACCGCGGGAAAGCGCCGAAGAGATGGTCGATCCGCTGCATGCGCATACGGGTAACCGCGTCGCGCACGTCTGCGAGAATGGTGGTGAGGCGCTCGAACGGCCCGTCGATGGTCGGCTGGGTGCCTGCCTCGCGCAAGCGGTGCGCCAGGTCGTTGCGTGCCAGCACCATGTCCGAGACGCCGCTCATGACGCGGTCGAGCAGTTCGACCGGCAAGCGAATGGAGCGTTGCGTTGCGATGCCGCCAGAGCTGGCGGGTGCGGTCGTCGCATCTGACTGTTCGTTCTGCTGTCCGCCAGTGGCGGCAACGGGAAAGCTGTCGCAGAAATCCTCGTCGAGCGCGGCGATCAGGCCCTCGTCGCCTCCCTCAGCGAATTCCTCGCCCGCTTCGAGCGCGTCGACCATTTCCGCGATGCGATCGATGATCGCGAGCACTGCCGTGACCAGCGCGGCATCGGGTTCGCGGCGACCGTTGCGAACATCGGAGAGTGCATCTTCGGCCGCGTGGCTCAGCTGTTCGAGCCGGGGCAGGTCGAAGAAACCGCAATTGCCTTTGACGGTGTGGACGAAGCGGAAAATGGTATCGAGCCGCGCCCGGTCACCCGGATCGGCTTCCCAGGCGATTATTTCGCCTTCGCTCGCTTCGAGCAATTCGCGGGTTTCTTCAATGAAATCCGCCAGCAAGTCGTCCATCACTTCAGCCCTCGGCTCCGGCCCAATCTCCGAACTCTATGAGGGAAGATGGTTAACGAAGCGTCACCGGGCCAATTGCGATGTCGGGTGACGATGCCGGTCCGCGTCGGCAGCGCGGCTTGTGCGGCGCCGTGCCGCATGCGATAGGCGCCGCTCAGACAATGTGCGCAAAGGAGCCCGCACGTTCATGCCGCGCATGACCGTCAACGATCGTCCGCTCGAATTCGACATGGATCCGCAGACCCCGCTGCTTTGGGCACTGCGCGATGCGGCCAATCTCACCGGCACCAAATATGGCTGCGGCAATGGCGATTGCGGCGCTTGCATGGTGCTGGTCGATGGCGCGGCGCTGCGTTCCTGCCTTGTGACGATTGCCGAGGCCGAGGGGCGCTTCGTCACCACGATCGAAGGCTTGTCGCGCGACCGTTCGCATCCGGTCCAGCAGGCACTGGTGGCGGAACAGGCGATCCAGTGCGGCTTCTGCACCCCCGGTATCGCCATCGCCGCAGCGGCCCTGCTTCGTAGCAACGCCAATCCCAGCGAAGCGGAGATCAAGGCCGCGATCCCCAATCTCTGCCGATGCGGGGTCTATCCGCGGCTGGTGCGGGCGATCCAGCGCGCCGGGCGCGTGGCGCGGCGGCTGGAAACGATAAGTGCTGCACCGCCTCCAGGGATCAGCACCGAGGATGCGGCGCGCGAAGTGCCGGCTCTGCGTCCGGCACAAGTGCCCGAGGGCGAGTAATCCCCTAGAGCTTCACCCGCACGCCCAGCCTGCCGCTCAGCGGTTTGCCCGGCTGGATGTTGTTGTCGCCATGCGCGCTGGGGAAATAGCTCGCATCGAACAGGTTCTCGACGTTGAGTTGCAGCGAAAGCCGCTCACTCACAGTGTAATAGGCCGCGGCATCGACGCGGACATAGTCAGGCAAAGTCACGGCATTGCTGAAGCTGGCGAATTGCTCGTCCTGGTAGATCACGCCAAGGCCAAGCCCGAACTGCTCCGAGAAATCGTAGCGCGTCCAGGCGCTGAACTGGTGCTTTGGCAGTTGCTGCAGCCGCAAGCCTTCCGCACCGAAACTGCTGGTGCTGGTGATCTCGCCGTCGAGATAAGTATAGCCGATATTGGCTTGCCATGCCGGAGTGATTTCGCCGACGAGGTTGAACTCGAGCCCACGGGTGCGGCTTTCGCCGACCAGCGCGACAAGCGTTGGGTCCTGCGGATCGGGGCCCTTGGTGTTGGTCCGTTCGAGCTGGAACAGGGCTGCGGTCACGAACAGCTTGTCGCTGGGCGCCCATTTCGCGCCGATTTCGTAATTGGTGAACTTCTCGGGCGCGAAGGCTGTATCGCCCGGTGAGAGCAGGAAGAACTGATCGCCCGCCTGCGGCAGGAAGCTCGTGGCATAGCTGGCGTAAAGCGAAAGCTGGCCGCTGGGCTTGTAGATCAGGCCAACGCGCGGAGTGACTTTCTCATCCACACGGTCGCCGCGAACGCTGGTCAGCAGTTCGATCGTCCTGAGGTCGAAACGGTCCCAGCGCAGCCCGGCGATCAGCTGGAAATGATCGCCGATGTCGATCTGGTCTTGGACATAGCCCGAAAGGACTTCGAGCTCGCTGTGCCGGTCGCGCAGCGGGGCGGTGAGCGTGATCGCGGGGAAGGTGAAAATGTCAGCCAACGGCGTGGTGAAGCGGCTGGTCGTGCCGCCCGCGCCGTCATCGAATAATGCGTTTGCGCGGCCGTTGTTCGAATCCTGCCAGCTCGCTTCGAACCCGGCGAGGATCATGTGGTCGAGTGCGCCAGTAGAGACTTCCCAAACCAGGTTTGCTTGCGCGATCCAGTTCTGCCGGGCCTGCGTGTCGCGATAGCCGGAGAATTCCACATCGGCCCCGCCATTGCGCAGCCCGCTGGGCACCACGTTCTGGTAAGCCTTGTCATAATCGGCGAATTGCAGTGTGGCATTGGCCGAGAGATTGCTCGAGAATTCGTGATCGAGCCGTGCGCGGGCGATGTGGACCTGCGAATGGGTGTGGTTGAAATCACCATCGCCGAACAGCGTGTCGCGATAGCCCCGTTGAGGCCCGGAACCATCGGAAGGGTTGCCGCGATCCACAATCCGTTCGTCTTCCTCATAGGAATAGGAAGCGGTCAGCTTGGTAGCCGCGCCCAGTTCCACCGTAACCGTGGGCGAGACGCCGATGAAATGGCCAGTGTAGAAATCGCGGTTGCTGTCGAATTCCTCATAGGTGGCGTTGATGCGCATCGCCGAAGCTTCGGACAGCGTCGAGTTGACGTCACCCGCCAGCGCGAATGCGCCGAATGTGTCGGCCGACGCATCGAATTGAGCCTCGAAGCCATTGATCCGCGCAGCCTTGCTCACGCGGTTGACCACCCCGCCGCCGCCGCCGCGCCCGAAGATCAGGGCATTGGCGCCCTTCAGCACTTCGATCCGTTCGACATTGTAGAGCGAGCGGTAATATTGCGCGTCGTCGCGCAGCCCATCGAGGTAGAAGTCGGCAGTGGACTTCTGGCCGCGGATGAAGATCTCGTCGCGGTGGCCTTCGCCAGTCTCGATGCTGACGCCGGGCACATAACGCAGTGCATCGCCCAACTGGCGGATCGACTGGTCCTCAAGCTGGTCCTCGGTAATGAAAGTGATCGTTTGCGGCACGTCGATCACAGGGGTGGGCGTCTTGGTCCCGCTCGAGCCGTCATCTTCAGCATAGCCTTCGCGCTGGCCGGTCACGATGATGCCATCGGGCAAATATTGCCGGTCCTGCTCGGCCGCATCTGCGCCTGCTGCGGCGAATGCGGGGCTTGCCTGGGCCACGAAAAATGCGGCGCCGGCGAGCAGCCAGCCCTTGCTGATGGATGTCATCCCTGGTCCTATCTTTCGACTCAATTGCTGTTGGAGCGATCGCTATTGCGAATTATTCGCAAAAGCAACAGGCAAAGTGAACTTGCCGCAATTTTCTTGAATCGCTAGGGCGCGCAGGCATGAAATCGCCCGCTCGAAGAAGCCGGGCCGAACACGAGGATCTGCGCATGAAGGCAACAATCTGGCACAATCCCAATTGCGGCACGTCGCGCAAGACGCTGGCGATCCTCGAGGAAGCCGGAGTTGACCTGAGCGTGGTCGAATACCTCAAGAAGCCGCCCACGGCTGGCAAACTGGCGCAGCTCTATCGCGATGCCGGGATTACCCCGCAGCAGGGCTTGCGTCTTCGTGGAACCGATGCCGCCGAGCGCGGATTGCCCGACGCCGACGATGAAACCGTGCTGGCGGCGATGGCGGCCGAGCCGATCCTGATCGAACGCCCGCTGGTCGAAACGGAGAAGGGCGTACGCCTGTGCCGCCCGCAAGACGTGGTCGGCGAAATCCTCTGACGCGGAACTTAGTGCCGGTCGATGATCAGGTCGGCATCGCTGGTTAGCTTGCGCCAACCAAGCACATAGACCGCAGCGCAAAGCGTGCAGATCGCGGCAAAGCCGATCACGGGGTGGTGGCCATAGAGCCAGACCCCGATCGCCGGGGCGAAAATATATGCAGCGCCGTTCACCGAGGCGACCATGCCACTAACCTGGCCTTGTTCGCGCCGGGTCACGGCCAGCGATGCGCCAGAAGTGAAGCCCGGGCGATAGAGCCCGAAGCCGAGTGAGGCGATGGCAAAGCCCAAGGCGATCGAGTGAAGATCGCTGGAGACGGCGAAAGTGACGGTGCCGAGCGCGGCCAGCGCCATGCCCCACATGGTCGATCCGCGTGGCCCGAGCTTCAGCATCGGGATGAGGCCCCATTGCGCTAGCAAGGTTGCAATCGCGCCGGACATCAAGACCAGCCCGATCGGCCCGGCACCTGCGCCTGGGTCGCCGCGCAGGCCCAGCCGGTCGAGGATGAAGAAGCCGATGATACCCAGGGTCGCGGCCTGCGCATGGCCGCCCAAGAGCCCCGCAATCAGCCAGGGGCGCAGCCTTTCATCCTTCCACTTCAGGTGCGGAATATCGTCAGGCTCCGGCAGCGCGGCGCCACCTGCATCGGCTGGTGTGTCGTCGCTTTCGTCCTCTCCGGTCAGCGAGGAATTGGAACTGGCGCTGAAGGGGGCAGCCACCACCACGCCGCGCGCGGCATAGCTTGGCGCATCATTGGGAAGGCGCAGGCGGACCGCTACCAACACAAGCGCGGCGATCATGGCAAAGGCGAAGAATGGGCCGATAAGCCCGGTCCTCGGGAAAATAAGCAGCGGCGCGAGCGCCGGGCCGATCACTGTCCCAAGCCCGAAGCTGGACGCGATCAGAGCAAGCGCCTGTGTGCGCTCGGCGCGCGGCGTGCGGCTAGCGACATAGGCCTGCACTGCGGGCGGTGCGGCCGAGCCGAAGCCGCCATAGAGGCTTCGCGCAGCGGCGAAGAAGATCAGCGTAGCGCTCGCCGAGATGAAGCCCGCAAGGCCGAACCACAGCACCATGCCGCACAGCGCCATCGAGGAGATGAAGCCGAGCAGGCCCACCGCCATCATCGACTTGCGACCGCGCCGGTCGGACCGGCGTGCCCAAAGCGGTGCGCAGATAACCCACAGCAGTGCGGACCATGTATAGGCCAGGCTGATCCACACATCCGCCACGCCCAGCGCGGTGCCGATCGACGGCATGACCGACTGCATCGCGGTGTTGCCCGCTGCCGTCACCAGCATCACCGAGAACAGCAGCACCATCCGCTCGCGCGAAATGCGCGCCGGGGCCTTGGCCGGCGATGCAGTGGTGGTGGCAGCAGGTTCGAAGTCAGCCATGATCCGACAAGCGCTACGCCAGCGGCGTCAAGCTTGCAATGCGCGGCCGCATCTGCGAGGTCGCGCCTTAGACGGCTGCGAGCGAGAGTGCGGAAGCTATATGAATTCCAAAGGAGTTGTGATCGACCTGCGGCAGCGGCTGCGAGACCGGCTGGCGCTTTATGCAGGGCAATGGGCCGTTTTCTTCCGGGGATTTGTCGAACATCCGCGCATGGTCGGTTCGATCATCCCGTCTTCGCGCTTCACCGTGCAACAAATGCTCGAACCGGTCGACTGGCGCAATTGCCGCCTGTTCGTGGAATATGGCCCGGGCATCGGAACTTTCTGCCGCCCGGTGCTTGAGCGGTTGAGCGGGGATGCCACGCTGATCGTGATCGACACCAATCCGCTCTATATCGAATATTTGCAGCGAACGATCCGCGACAAGCGCTTCCACGCGGTGCTGGGTTCGGCAGCCGACGTCGAACAGATCATCCGTGAGCGTGGTTTCGAGCAGGCAGATTACATCCTGTCGGGCCTGCCGTTCTCGACCTTGCCGGCAGGCGTCGCCTCGGCGATCGGGGCCGCCACCCATCGCGCCTTGCGGCCGGGCGGCGGTTTCCTGGTTTACCAGTTCACTGCTGCATGCCTTGACTACATGCGCCCGCATTTTCCGCGCATCGACAGCGGTTTCGAATGGCTCAACATCCTGCCCTGCAAGCTGTTCTGGGCATGGAAGGCCGACGCGGGCGAGGATTGACCTGGACAGCACCCGCGCCGAGCGCGGTGGCTACTCGATAATTTCGGCCGGTTGCTCTGGGCGGTCACCGGCAAGCTGGCGATGCACGCCTGCAAGCACGGCGAAGAAAATCACCACGAACCCGGCGCTGATCGCGCTGCTGACCACGGCATTGCCGATCTTCTCGATCTCGCCGCCCATGGCTGCGAAAACGACCCCGAACACCATTGAGACCAGCGCGAAGATGACCACGGTCGCAATGAAAAGGAGCATGTAGAAAGCGAAGAGCCGCAGGCTGTTGCCCTTGGTCAGCCGCCAGGAACGTGACAGGACGCCCAGCGGATTAAGGATGCCGTCGATTGCGATCGCAGGCATGATCAGCGAGAACTTGATCGCCAGATAGATCGCGATGGGCGCGACGAGGAAAATGGCCAGCGGACTGGCTACCAGGGCGAGCGCAACCGGGATCGCAATTGCGAATACCACCAGCAAGTTGGTCACGAAGTAAGACGGGAAGGAAAGTACCCCGCGCTTGATTGCTTCACCCACAGTTGGCCTTGCGCGATCGGTCAACAGCGTCAACAGCGCCAGCGTGCCGATTGCTTGCGCGACGCCAGAAAGGAGGATTGCCCACCAGTAGTCGGCGTAGAGGCTCATCATGAAAGACATCATCGCTTCGGTATCGCCCGATTCAGCTATCGGCATTGCGGCGGCCTCCGGCATGATCAGCGAGATTGCCAGCGAGGGAAGGAAGAAGAAGACCCCGGCCACTACCAGCACGACATCGCGGTTGCGCCCGATAAGCGAAGTGGCAGTGTTCCACGCCGCGCCCATATCCAGCTTCATGACTGCTTCTCCCCGGTCGATACGCGAAAATTGCGCTCCCCCCTTGATAAGCGAGGCGAATGTCCCCACGCAATCGGCGATGGATCCGCAAACCACAGAAGCGATCGAGTGGCGCCGCGAAACGGGGCAAGTCCCCTATCGCGATGCGCTGGCCGAAATGGAGCTTCGCAATGCCGCGATCGCCGTGGGCGAGGCGCGCGAGCTGGTTTGGCTGCTTGAGCATCCCCCGGTCTATACTGCGGGGACAAGCGCAGCCGCCGACGAGCTGCTCGATCCGCGCTTCGAAGTGGTCGAGGCAGGGCGTGGCGGACGCTACACCTATCACGGGCCGGGCCAGCGGGTGGGCTATGTGTTGCTCGACCTGACGAAGCGCGGCAAGGATGTGCGCTGCTTCGTCCACGGGCTCGAACAATGGGTCATAGCGACGCTTGCCATCTTCGGGGTCGAAGGCTGGGCGGTCGATGGTAGGGTCGGCATCTGGACCAATGACATCGACGGGCGCGAAGCCAAGATCGGTGCAATCGGCGTGCGCGTGCGCCGCTGGGTCACCATGCATGGCTTCTCGGTCAATCTCGATCCGGACCTGTCGCATTTCACCGGCATCGTACCGTGCGGGATCGAAGAGTTCGGCGTCACCAGCCTCAAGCGGTTGGGGCTCGACATTTCGCCACAGGAATGGGACGAGGCGCTGATTGCCAAGGCGCCCGGTTTCCTCGAAGATCTGGCCAGTGCAAGCGGGAGACATTCATGCGAGGCCTGACAATTGCAATCCTGCCAGCCATGTTCGCACTGGCCGCCTGCAGTGGGCAGACACCCGAACGTGGCGACGACGCGCGCGAAGCCGAAGGCGAAGTGCTCGGCGGTTCGATCAGCGACGAAATGCTGCCGCTAGACCAGCTGCAATCGCAATCGCCTGTGTTGCGCGCAGCAAGCGCCGAACAGGAAGGCGAAGCCGGGGAAGAAGGCGAAACTACAGGCGAAGACGGCGAGGTTGCAGCCGAACCGGTCCCGGCAGGCGAAGAGACGCCCGCCGGATAGCCGGCCCTGCCCTTCAACCAATCAGGCTACGGCCTGTTCTTCTGCCAGTGTCGGGTAATCGACGTAACCCGCTTCCCCGGGGAAGTACCAGCTCTTGGGCACATCCTTATTGGGGTTCCAATGCGCGCCCACACGAATGCGTTCGGCGAGGTCAGGATTGGAGATATAGGGCCGCCCGAAGCTCACCGCATCGCACTTGCCGGAACTTACGCCCGCATCGGCCTCCGCGGCGGTGTAATCGCTATTGAGCACCAGCGAGCCCGAATAGATCTCGCGGATCAGCGGGCTTTGCTTGGGGACGTCGGTCTGCCCAAACGTGCCCTCCGGGCCGGGTTCGCGCAGTTCCACGAAGGCGAGGCCCAGATCCTCGCACACCTTGGCAGCGGCAGCGAATGTCGCGGGAGGATTGCTGTCGTCGCAGCCTTGAGATTCGCCATTGGGTGACAGGCGAATACCGACGCGGTCAGCGCCCCACACGTCGACCAGCGCTTCGAGCACCTCGCGCATGAAGCGGGTGCGGTTTTCGGGCGAACCGCCATATTCGTCGTCGCGGAAATTGGTCCCGTCGCGCAGGAATTGGTCGACCAGATAGCCGTTCGCGCCGTGAAGTTGGACCCCGTCGAACCCGGCAAGTTTGGCATTTTCGGCGGCACGGCGATAGTCGCCGATGGTACGCTTGATGTCATCGAGCGTCATGGCGCGGGCGGGCTGGTAATCCTGCCGCCCCACCGGTGTATGCGCATGGCCCGGCGCGCAGGTGGCGCTGGCCGAGAAAGGTGGTTCGCCGTCGAGGAAATAGGGATGGACAATGCGGCCCATGTGCCACAGCTGCATCACGATCAGCCCACCTTCTTCATGCACAGCCTTCGTCGAAGCCTTCCATGCTTCGGCCTGCTCGTCGCTCCAGATGCCCGGCGCTGAGGGCCATCCCAGCCCTTCGCGGCTGATCCCGGTCGCTTCGCTGATGATCAGCCCCGCTCCGGCTCGCTGGCGGTAATATGTCGCCATCACTTCATTGGGGACGAACATCGGCTCGGCCGCGCGGCCGCGTGTGAGCGGCGCCATGAAGATCCGGTTCTTCGCTTCGAGTGCGCCCATTTTGAGCGGCTGGAAGAGAGCGTCGTGCAAGGGGATTGTCCTTTCCTGTCCGAACTATTCGGCTTCGCACTTGGGGATTTCAGGGCTACGGCGCAACCATGGAAAAAGAGGGGGGCGTGGAAGAATCTCTTGCCCGGCCGCGCGGCTGGCTGCTGCTGCTCGCCCTTCTTGCAGGCAATGTGGCGCTGGCGCTTGGCCCGTGGTTCGTGCGGTTGGCGGACACCGGCCCGGTTTCCGCGGGATTCTGGCGGCTGTTCCTCGCGCTACCTTTCCTCGCGTTGGTTGCCCGAGCCAGCGGGCAGGCACTGACCGGCATACCGCGGCGCACTTTGGCGCTGGTGGCGCTGGGTGCAGTCACCTTCGGTCTCGATCTGGCCAGCTGGCATGTGGGGATCGAACTGACCCGGCTCGGCAATGCCACGCTGTTCGGCAATGCCGGCAGCATCGTGATGCTGTTTTGGGGATTCATCATAGCGCGCCATTTGCCGCGCGGTATGGAATGGCTCGCGATCCTCTTCGCGCTTGGAGGTGCCGCCATCCTGATGGGGCGCAGCGCGGAAATCTCCACCACCACAATGGTGGGCGACCTGTTCTGCCTCGCCGCAGGGCTGCTTTACGCTGTCTATCTTATCACCTTGCAGGGAGCGCGCCGGACGATCGGCAGTTGGAGCCTGCTGGTGTGGGTGAGCATCTTCGCTTGCCCCTTGCTGCTCGCCTTGGCGCTGGCGCTGGGCGAGCCGGTTTGGCCGAGTGACTGGGGTCCCGTGGTGGGCCTTTTTGTCGTCAGCCAGCTAGTGGGGCAGGGGCTGTTGGTCTATGCGATGGGCCACTTCCCTCCGCTGGTGATAGGGCTTGCGCTGTTGACCCAGCCGGCGGTCGCGGCGCTTTATGGCTATGGCGTGTTCGGCGAAGTGCTGCTGCCGCTCGATATTTTTGGCATGGTGCTATTGGGCAGTGCGCTGGTGGTGGCCCGTGGGAGCAGGCCTGCAACCAGCTAGCAACGATCAGACCTTGCCGAGGTCGCCTTTGCCAACGGTGCCGCTCGCCATTTCCAGCATCCGGTCGAGGCTTTTCTTGGCAGCCAGGCGTAGATCCTCCTCGATTTCGATCCGCGGCTCGAGGTCGCGCAGTGCGACATAGAGCTTTTCCATCGTGTTGAGCGCCATATAGGGGCAGATGTTGCAGCTGCAGTTGCCGTCCGCCCCCGGTGCGCCGATGAAGTTCTTCTCGGGCAGCGCCTTTTCCATCTGGTGGATGATGTGCGGTTCGGTCGCCACGATAAGCGTGTCGCCTTCGAACTCCTTGGCGAATTTCAATATGCCGCTGGTCGAGCCGACATAGTCGGCATGGTCGACGATCGAAGGCGGGCATTCGGGGTGCGCTGCCACCGGCGCGCCGGGATGCTGTTCCTTGAGCTTGAGCAGCTCGGTCTCACTGAATGCCTCGTGCACGATGCACACGCCAGGCCACAGCAGCATCTCGCGCCCGAACTTGCGGCTGAGATAGCCTCCCAGGTGCCGGTCGGGGCCGAAGATGATCTTCTGCTCGGGCGGGATCTGCGCAAGGATCGTCTCCGCGCTGGAGCTGGTGACGATGACATCGCTCAGCGCCTTAACTTCGGTCGAACAGTTGATGTAGGTCAGCGCGATGTGATCGGGATGCGCTTCGCGGAAGGCCTTGAACTTCTCGGGCGGGCAACTGTCTTCAAGGCTGCAGCCGGCGTCCATGTCGGGCAGGATCACGATTTTTTCGGGGCTGAGGATCTTGGCGGTTTCCGCCATGAACTTGACCCCGCAGAAGGCGATCACGTCAGCGTCGGTATCAGCCGCCTTGCGGCTGAGTTCGAGCGAATCCCCCACAAAGTCGGCGATGTCCTGGATATCGGCCGTCTGGTAGTAATGCGCCAGGATCACTGCGTTGCGCTCTTTGCGCAAGCGATCGATCTCGGCCAGCAGGTCCTTGCCGGTGGGGACTTTGGTCTCGACGCTCATCAATCAATCCAGTCAGTTGCCGCTGGCATCCATATAGGGCGCCAGCGGCAATTTGCGAGCGCGTTTCGGCCGATATTACATCGTGAAACCGGGAGGCATGAAGGCCTCCATCGGCCGCTCGGCGCCGGGAGTGCCTGCCACGACCTGTTCGGTCAGCGAAACGCCCAGCGGGCTATAGGCGATGAGATCAGCCACAACCTGCGCACCCAGTACGATTGCGATCCCCCACAGCCATGCCGGATGCACTTTACCGCTGCGGCGCCAGTCGGCGATCGCCCCGACCAGCGGGAAGATCATCGTGACCACGATCATGATCCGCCATGCATGCGGCATCATCAGCGGCATCGGGAGCAGGCGCCCAAGGCCCGGGCCGGTCAGGATCGCCATCGCACAGACCATAAGGCGACGGTGCCAGCCGGTGTGGCGCCGCGCCTTCAACGCGCCGAAAGCAAGCCCGGCGAACACGAGCAACTGCAGAATGTTGCTGATCAGGAATTCGTTCTGGTCGAAGAAGAACGGGCCGCCATTGCGCCGCATTACGGCGATCATGATGACGAAGCCCATTACGACCATGAGCGGAATCCAGAGATAGGCGAGTTGCCCCAGCCGCTTGTGCAAGGCGACATTGCCGCCTGCGATGAAATTCGCCTGAGCCAGGAAAATCACCACCCAGCCGAAGAAGACCAGGCCGTGCACGTGATATTGCCAAGGCACGTCGAAGGTCGAACGGCCCATTGCAAGGTTGGTTGCGAAGCCGGCCACGATGATGAGCGACATCACCCAGGCCATGATCTGGAAAAAGCGCCGTTCGGGATCGGCGTGGATCTTGAAAGTAGTTGCCATTGTTTGAAACCCTCCTCGTCCCCGCCCGCATCCTATATCGGAGCGGCAAAGCAGGGAAGACGGGCGCCAGATGGCGAATTTGCCGCGATCCGCTAGGGACGGTCGACCAAAAGCGTCCAGACATCGTCGAAAGAACTAACCATTCCGCGCTTTTGCAGGTCGAGCATGTGTGCCGTGACGCTCATCTGCGCGGCCTTGACTAGCCTTTCGTCGAGGCCCTTGTACATTTCGGGTATGAATTCCGGGATCGTGCGTGCGCGGTCACCCAGCAGGCGCAGGATCTGGTTTTCGCGCTGGCGGCGATGGCCCATCATCCCCCGCACCAGCTGGCGCGGCTTTTCGATCGGTTCGCCATGGGCCGAATAATAGACGCGGTCATCGCGCGCCTGCAGCTTGTCGAGGCTCTTCATGTAATCGCCCATGTCCCCGTCGGGCGGGATCACCACGCTGGTCGACCAACCCATCACATGGTCGCCAGTGAACAGCGCGCCGCTTTCCTCAAGCGCAAAGCACAGATGGTTCGACGTGTGCCCCGGCGTGTGCAGCGCGCGCAGGGTCCAGCCGGTTCCCGTCATCGCTTCGCCATCTTCCAGCACGCGATCGGGGGCATAAGTGGTGTCGAAGGCTTCGTCGCTGCGCGGCAGGTCGCTTTCAATCACCAGCGGCGCGCAGCCTACCACAGGCGCGCCGGTGCGTTCTGAAAGTGGCGCGGCAGCCGGTGAATGGTCGCGGTGTGTATGCGTGCACATGATCGCGACGAGATTAGCATCTCCGATCGCTGCCAGAATGGCCTCGATATGCGCTTCGTCCGCCGGACCGGGATCGATCACCGCCACATCGCCGGCATTGCCGACGATATAGGTCTGCGTGCCGGTGTATGTATAGGGCGAGGGATTGGGCGCGAGCACGCGCCGCACGAGCGGTTCGCATAGTTCGGCCATACCGGTGGGCCAGGGCTTTGGAGGTAACGCCATGGCTTGCATATGGCGATGAGCCTGCCACATGTCACGCCTGAGAGAATTGGGAGGCCGCGCGTGAGTGAATTTATCCTGGTGCTCGACGAGGGGACGACATCGACCCGTGCGATGCTGTTCGATCGCGGCGGCGCGCTCAAAGGCGTCGCGCAGCAGGAACTCACCCAACATTACCCTACGCCCGGCTGGGTAGAGCACGACGCCGCCGAGATCTGGAACAAGACGCTCGCCTGCGCGCGCGAAGTGACTGAAAAGGCTGGCGGTGCTGATCATATCGCCTGCATCGGCATCACGAACCAGCGCGAAACGGTGGTGGCGTGGGATCGCACGACCGGCGAGCCGCTCGCCCGCGCCATCGTATGGCAGGACCGGCGGACCGCTGATTTCTGTGCGAACCTGCGCGAGGCCGGGCATGAAGCCGAAGTGCAGCGCCGCACCGGGCTGCTGCTCGATCCCTATTTCTCTGGCACGAAGATGCGCTGGTTGCTCGATAATGACGCGGCGGTGCGCGGTGCATCGGAAGCGGGCAGGCTGGCGCTGGGCACAGTCGAAAGCTGGCTTGTCTACAAGCTCACTGGCGGTGCGCATGTCTCCGATGCCAGCAACGCCAGCCGCACTTTGCTGATGGAACTGGGCGGGGCGGGCTTCGACGAGGGGCTGTGCGAATTGTTCGGCGTGCCGCATGGCGCCTTGCCACAAGTGGTAGACAATGCGGGCGAGTTGGGCGTGGCACGGGCCGAATGGCTCGGGCGCGAAATCCCGATCACCGGGCTCGCGGGCGACCAGCAGGCCGCCACCATCGGGCAGGCTTGCCTAACTCCCGGAGAAACCAAAGCGACATTTGGCACTGGCGCTTTCGTGCTGACCCACAAGGGCGGCGAAATTCCCGCCTCGGCCAATCGCTTGCTCGGTACGGTGCTCTACCAATTGGGTGGGCAACGCATCTATGCGCTCGAAGGCTCGGTCTTCGTCGCGGGCAGCCTGGTGCAATGGCTGCGCGATTCACTCGGCATCGTCGATGTCGCTGCGCAGACCGAAGCGCTCGCCCGCTCGATCCCCGACAGCGGCGGGGTAACGATCGTGCCCGCGCTCACCGGCCTGGGAGCACCGCATTGGCGGGCCGACGCGCGCGGAGTGATAACCGGTCTCAGTTTCGCCAGCGGCAAGGCCGAACTGGCACGCGCTGCACTGGAAGCCATGGCGCACCAGACGCATGATCTTGCCGAAGCATTCGCAGCCGATGACGCACGCTGGGCCACACTGCGGATCGACGGCGGGATGAGCGCCAACAACTGGATGGCTCAGGACCTCGCCAACATGCTTGGACTGCCGGTAGAACGGCCCGATTTCGTCGAAACGACCGCGCTGGGCACTGCGATGCTGGCTGCAACGGGAGCCGGGATTCATCCGGACCTGCCAACTGCGGCCTCTGCCATGCGCGGCGATTTGAGCAGCTTTGCGCCGGAAATGGTGGCGGAGGTCCGGAACGAGCGGCTGGCGCGTTGGCACGCCGCGCTGGCGGCGGCCTGAATTGCGACGTCTGCTTAAGGTCAGCGCTGGTTGAGCGCGCGGCCGAGGCGTTCGTGCATGTGATGCACCATCGGCTGCGCGTCGAACCGTTCGCCCCATGCCTGGTCGAGCCGGGCAATGCGGCGGTGCAGCCGGATCGTATCGTCGATCAGGTCGCGCGTGCCATGTTCGAGAAGATCGAGGTCTTCGGCGCGCGAAGGGCGATCTTCCGGCAAGCGCCCATGGCGCCGCAACTGTGCTTCGTTGAGTTCGCCCGCGAAATAGGCGCGCTGGTTGAGTAGCCACGCAAGGATATGCATCATGCGTGTCGTGGCCCGCAGCCCTTCGCTCGACAGCGCCAGGCGTAGCTGGTCGCTGGTGTCGGCCGCGGGCTCGCCCATGCCCAGCGCGAACACCGAACGCACTTCATCGGCGAGCAGCAAGGCTTCGCTGTAGAGCGATTCAATGATCGGACGTGAAAGGCTGGTGGTACGAACCATGGCGACACCGCTAATCCCGAGATCGGGCCAAGGTCCAGAGCGGCAACCATATTCTCCGCCACTTCTCGGGCCATTGTCCCAAACCGGTACGGATCGGCAGGCGGCATTAACCAAGAAGACGCCAAAAAACTCGGTATTTCCGTATGTTCGATGCAGGCAGCGCATCCATCTGACGACGGGCGGTTTACGATGTGGGGATGCAGCCCGGCTGCACACCCGGCTCCCCTGCGATCAGGCAATGATATCGGGCAGCAGCGTGTCTTCGATCAGTGCGATCTGGTCTTTCAGCCTGAGCTTTCGCTTCTTCAGGCGAGCGATTTGCAGCTGGTCTTGCGATCCGGCTTCGGTCAGCGCGGTGATTGCGGCATCGAGATCGCGATGCTCGGTACGCAGCAGTTCCAGCCGCTTGCGAAACTCCTGCTCGGTCAATCAAGTGCCTCCCGAAAATGTCTTTGGCTCGCGCGGCGGACGTTACGTGCCGAATAGGGGGTCGGCCGGTCTTTTCAAGATAGGGATATTATGATTTGATGACAATTCGCGGCTCGTTCGCGCCTGGACGAGTCGCTCCTGTGATTAACCCACAGAGGAGAACCTTGATGGAATCGTCGCACGTCCAAGCGCTGCAATCCAAACATGCCGGTCTCGAAGCCCGTCTTCGCGAGGAAATGAACCGGCCCGCGCCCGATCTTGCGATGGTCCAGCAACTCAAGAAGCACAAGTTGCGCATCAAGGAAGAACTCTCTGCCACCTGATCGGCTGCGGCTGATTCACCTCTGAACTGCGATCGCGCCTGGCCTGTGCAGGCGATGCATTGTGGCGTTTTGCATTGCGCCCAAGCTGCTATAGGTACGGCCGATGTCTGCCACTGCTTCAGCCCGCTTGATCCTCACCCGCCTGCACGAGGTGATGGCTTCCCGCCTCCATGCGCAGGGCAAGCTTGATCAGGTCGCCGAAATCATCGGCCAGAGCCTCGATAGCGAAGTCTGCTCGGTCTACCTCCTGCGCGAAGGCATGCTGGAACTGTTCGCGACCCGCGGCCTCAACAAGAGCGCGGTCCACGTCACCCGCATGGCGATCGGCGAAGGCCTGACCGGCACGATCGCTGCCAATATCGAAACGCTGAACCTGGCCGAGGCAAAGGCGCATCCGGACTTCCAGTATCGCCCTGAAACGGGCGAAGAGAAGTATCACAGCTTCGCGGGCGTCCCGATCGTCTATCGCGAGCGCGCGGTGGGCGTGCTGTGCGTGCAGCATGTCGATCCCCGGCGCTACGAGGACATCGAGATCGAGGCGCTGCAGACCACTGCAATGGTCCTGTCCGAGCTGATCGCCAATGCCGGGTTGATCGATGAGGAAGAGGCGCTTGGCCTGACCGAGGGGCAGACCGGCACCCAGACGGTGACCGGGCTGACGCTGGTGAAGGGGCTCGCCGCCGGGCAGGCGGTGTACCACCAGCCGCGCGTCACCATCGACCAGGTGATGGCCGACGATATCGAGGCGGAGCGCCAGCGGGTCTATCGCGCCTTCGACAAGATGCGCGAGCAGATCGACAACATGGCCAGCCAGGCCGAATTCGGCGGCGCGGGCGAGCATGAAGAGGTCCTCGAGACCTACAAGATGTTCGCCTATGACGAAGGCTGGAGCCGCCGCATCAATGAAGCGATCGACAGCGGGCTCACTGCCGAAGCGGCGATCGAGCGCGTGCAGCAGCGCACCCGCATGAGGATGCGCGAAATCGACGATCCGCTGCTGGCCGACCGGATGCACGATCTTGAGGATCTGGCGAACCGGCTGCTGCGGATCGTCTCAGGTCAGCTGGGTACCGCGGCGCAGCAGGGCCTGCCCCGAGATTCGATCCTGATCGCGCGCAATCTCGGCCCGGCCGAACTGCTCGAATATGACCGGCGTCGGCTCAAAGGCGTGATCCTCGAGGAAGGCTCGCTCACCGCGCATGTGGTGATCGTGGCGCGCGCCATGGGTATTCCGGTGCTCGGTCGCGCTCGGGGTATCCGCGGGATTATCCGCGATGGCGACGAAATCCTGCTCGACGCCGACAATTCAACCGCGACGATCCGCCCTTCGCCGCAGGTGACGGCCGCGTTCGATGCGCGCTTCGCCAAGACGCGCGAGAAGCAGGCCGCCTATGCCAAGCTGCGCGACGTCGAACCCTTCACGCGTTGCGGCACGAGAGTGCAGGTGATGATCAATGCCGGTCTGCGCGACGATATCTCGGCGCTGGCGATGACCGGGGCGGACGGGGTCGGGCTGTTCCGCACCGAATTCCAGTTCCTCGTTTCGGCCACCTTGCCCCAGCGCGAGCGCCAGACGCGGCTCTATCGCGATGTGCTCGATGCGGCGGGCGACAAGCCGGTGATCTTCCGGACGGTCGATATTGGCGGCGACAAGGCCGTGCCCTATCTCCAGTCCGAACACGCCGAGCATGACGAGAATCCTGCCATGGGTTGGCGCGCGCTGCGGCTCGCGCTGGAGCGCGAAGGCCTGCTCAAGGTGCAGGCGCGCGCGCTGCTTGAAGCTTCGGCGGGACGCGATCTCTATGTAATGTTCCCGATGGTGTCGGAGCCGTGGGAATTCGACGCTGCCAAGCAGGTATTCGAAGACCAGCTCAATCATCTGCGTACGAAGAAAAAGCTGTTGCCGGATTCGATCCGCTTCGGCGCAATGCTGGAAGTGCCTGCGCTCGCCGAAGTGCTCGATATCTTGCTGCCGCGGGTCGATTTCCTGTCGGTCGGCACCAACGACCTGACTCAGTTCCTGTTCGCGGCGGATCGCGCGAATCCAAAATTGGCCGAGCGGTACGACTGGCTGAGCCCATCGATCCTGCGCTTCCTCCGCCGTGTTTCGTTGGCGATGGTGGGCCAGCAGGTCGATTTGGGCGTGTGCGGCGAGATGGGTGGGCGCAGGCTCGAGGCCTTGGCGCTGCTCGGCATCGGCTTCCGCCGCCTGTCGATCACGCCCGCCGCTGTCGGCCCGATCAAGGAACTGGTGCGCAAAGTGGACCTTGGCGAAATCACTGCGGCAATGAATGGCTGGCTGTCAGACCCGACGGTGGAACTGCGCAAGGAACTGCAGGCCTGGGCCGACCAG
This sequence comes from Altererythrobacter sp. Z27, assembly GCF_052683155.1. Taxonomy (NCBI): domain Bacteria; kingdom Pseudomonadati; phylum Pseudomonadota; class Alphaproteobacteria; order Sphingomonadales; family Erythrobacteraceae; genus Altererythrobacter; species Altererythrobacter sp. Z27. Next base: position 2,600,290 of record NZ_JBQYMC010000001.1, read on the forward strand.
CGCGGCATCGAAACCGACTGAGGCCGGAGTGCGCTGGATTCATTGACCCTATGTGCAGGACGGCTCGTCCCGATCCGGCATCGGGGCGCGTCCGGCGCGCTTGACACCATCGGCAGGACAGCGTTCTTCTGCCACGGGAAATAAGGGTCGCAAAACCATGGATGAGGAAGAGATCGTCTCGCACGACGGAGAATTGCCGCTCGAAGGCGTCGCCCAGAAATTGCGGCGGGCGCGTGAGGAGCAGAAGCTTTCGCTTGCCGACATGGCCGGGCGGACGCGCATTGCGCTGCGCCATATCGAGATCATCGAGAGGGGCGATTTTGCCGAACTGCCTGCGCGGACCTATGCGATCGGTTTCACCCGCACCTATGCCCGCGAACTCGGGCTCGACGAGAATCAGCTGCTCGCCGAGTTGCGCGAGGAGCTGGCGCAGGGAGGGGCGCATCGCCATTCATATGCTCCCGGGTTCGAACCGGGCGATCCGGCAAAGGTCCCACCTCCGGGGATTGTCTGGGCTTCCATCATCGCGGTGTTGCTCTTGGCGATTGGCGTCTATGCCTTTTACTCGCGCTTCTATGCGCCAGGCGCCGATCCCGCGCCAATCGTGGCAGAGGCTGAACCCGCACCCGCGCCCAGGGCCGCCGCCGCGGTTCCGGCTGCGCCTGCCGCTTCGGCCGACGAGGTTGTGTTCACTGCCTTGGAAGACGGCGTGTGGGTGAGCTTCTACGAGGCAGGCGGGCGCAGGCTCGAACAGAAGCTGATGGCCCGTGGTGAGCGCTTTGTCGTGCCGGAAGACGCGCGCGATCCGCGCGTCTGGACCGGCAGGCCCGATGCCTTCGCGATCACGATCGGTGGCCAACCTGCACCAAAGCTGGCCGAGCAGCAGGTGACAGTGCGCGATGTCGCCATCACGGCAAAGGCGCTTCGCGAGCGCCCGGAACCGGCGGCGACGCCGGAGCCTGCCTCGCAAGTCATAACCGGCTGAGGATTTCCCACCATTTTGGCGGGTCAACGGCTCGACTTGAGCGGGCGGTTTGAGGCAGGATTCGCCTGAGGTTCAGGCAAGGCGTGGCAGACCCCCCGGGGCTGTGTGCCAGCCTGCCATTCTGATCGAGGAGTTCGGCAAGTGAAATTGTTCCCCCTTTCGCGTGCGGCTGCCGCCGGGCTTGCCCTGGCAGTGGTGGCGACTTCGCCCGTGCCTGCAATGGCGCAGGAGCAGTCGTCCGAAGCGCGTATCCGCAAGATCGAGTCTGAAATTCGCGCCCTGCAGCGCCAGGTCTTCCCTGGTGGCGATGCGCGCTTCTTCGAACCTGAAATCAGCACCGCCCAGACGCCTGACCGCAATCCGGCCAGTACGACTTCGACCACGGCCGTCACCGATATTCTGGTGCGGCTCGACGCAATCGAGGCCCAGCTGCAGAGCCTGACGGCAGCTGGCGAGGAAAACCGCAATGCGGTCGCCCTGCTGGAGGAACGTGTGGCGGCGCTCGAAGCTAATGGTGCACCTGCCGCCGAGGAAACTTCCGCGCCCGCCGAAGAACCGGCGGCAACCCAGAGCAACCTTGCGGCGATGACAGGCACTACTGCACGCCCGACTGCAGAACTGCCGCCAGCGGCAGCCGCTGCTCCCGCCACTGCCGCATCCGCAACTCCGGCAGCGACCGGCCCCACCGCGACCCGCCTTGCCGGTGTGCAGGCGATCACAAAGCCGCAGACCGAAGACGCCGGGGATGATGAATACACCTATGGCTTCCGCCTGTGGGAGGCCCGCTATTTCCCCGAAGCGCAGCAGCAGCTTTCGCTCTTCGTCGAGAAATATCCCAGCCACTGGCGGACCACCTATGGCCGCAATTTGCTTGGCCGTGCCTATCTCGACGATGGCAAGGCGCGCGAAGCGGCGCCCTGGTTCCTGCGCAATTACCAGGTGGACAAGCAGGCCGCGCGCGCTGGCGATAGCCTGCTGTACCTTGCCGAGACGATGATCGCTCTCGACGATACCAGCCGCGCCTGCATCGCACTGGCCGAATTCGCGGAAACCTATCCGGCGCTCGCGACCGGCCGCCTGCAGAGCCAGTACGATTCCAACCGGCAAAAGGTGAAATGCAATTGATAGGGCGCTCCCTCCCGAACTGATTGCGCGCCTTGCCGCGGAGCTGGCCCGTCTCGGGGCGGGCTCCGCGCAACTGGGTGTGGCGGTTTCGGGCGGGCCGGACAGCCTTGCATTGCTGTTGCTGGCTGCAGCGGCGCGGCCGGGCGCGATTGAAGCTGCCACGGTCGACCACGGGTTGCGACCTGAGAGTGCCGCCGAGGCGGAGATGGTTGCATCCATCTGCGATGAACTGGGCGTACCGCATGCGGTGCTCAAGGTTGAAGTGGCGCCGGGCAATCTGCAGCAGGAAGCGCGGCTGGCGCGTTACCGCGCGCTTGGCGAATGGCAGCAGGCTCGAGGCATCGATATCCTGATGACCGCGCATCATGCGGACGACCAGGCTGAAACGCTGCTGATGCGGCTCAACCGCGGCAGCGGGCTGGGCGGGCTTGCCGGGGTCCGTTCGCGTGGCAGCAATCCCGCCAATGGCGGGATTGTGCTGCGCCCCCTTCTGGGCTGGCGCAAGGACGAGCTTGAACGGATCGTGCGGGATTGCGTCGTGGCTCCTGCACGCGATCCCTCGAACGAGGATGATCGGTTCGACCGTGCACGCATCCGCAAGGCCTTGGCCACGGCTGACTGGCTCGACCCGGCGGCCGTTGCCCAAAGCGCGGCCTGTCTGGCGGATGCAGAGGCGGCGCTGCAGCACTACGCTCGGGCGGAGTGGGATGAGCAGGTCGACTTGGCGGATAGCGAAATCCGCTATCGTCCTGAGTCATCGACTCCGCGCGAGATCCGTTTGCGGGTGCTGGCGCGCGCGCTTGAGCGGCTCGGCGGCCAGCCGCGCCTGTCGCAAGTCGCCGAATTGCTCGATGTGCTCGAACGCGGCGAGGGGGGAAATCTCGCCAGTGTGCTCGCACGGGCGGAGAAGGATGCATGGGTACTGCGCCCTGAACCGCCCCGCCACTAAGGCCTAGCCGTGCGCGCCGAATTCGTTGGCGATCGCGGTCGATAGCCGCAGGCACAGCGCATAGGCGCGCTCGATCGGGTCGATATAGTCGCGCGCGATAGTGGCATAGCCTTCGCCGCTGCTGTCGGGATAATCGCTCGGCGCATTCACGTCGAAATCGGTGATCTGCGGGAAATGCGTCGGATAGGCGCGGCGCAATTGCGCGAGTGCATCGTCGATCCGCAGCGTGAAGACCATCTCCATCACGTCGTCGCGGCTGATGTCATTGGCGCGGCTGAAGGCGGGAATCGAGACCGCGCGCAGGAACATGTGTTGCAGCAGCGCCAGCCGGATCGCTTGCGCCACGCCGATCGTGCGACGGACAGTCTCGCGGTCGTCCAGCGGGTTTTCATTGGGAATCAGCGCCAGCAGGCGGTGCAGCTTGAGCGCATCGACCCTTAGGCGCGAAGCGAGGCGACGGAAAACGCCGGTCCGGTCATCCGTGGTGAGATATTCGGCCAGTGCTTCGCAGGCGTCCGAAAGATGGCTTTCTGTGCCGCGATAGGGGCGGCTCGCCCAATAGGCGCTGTTGAACAGCTCGCCGAATGCCGCCACAGTCTTGATGCTGGCGAGCGCATTGGAACTGCGCACCAGCCTGACCAATTGGCGCCCGCGGGCGCTTTCAGTCAGCAGTGCCGCCAGTTCCTCGTAATTGCCGTCGGCTGCACTGCCGACACCGGCGATCACGTTCACCGGATAGCCCAGTTGTTGCAGGATCGCATTGTGCGGGATGGCGCGGATTTGCCGAAGGTTCATTCCGCGATCGGCGGCGATGTCGCTCTGGCGGCGCGACACGCGGCTGCCTGTGGGATTGAGCAGACCCAACCCGAAGGCAGTGAGCGCGCGCGAATAGGTTTGGCTTTCCAGATGCTTGCGCTGGTGGCTGCGGATCGCACGGTAGAAATCGAGGCTGAGATCGGTCCGGCGATAGAACGGATCGACCGGTGCATCGAGATCGGTCTCCGCCGGGCGCAGCTCTGCAATCCGGGTCAGCGTGGCGCGCGCCAGTTCGGGCGTAGCGAAGAAGAGATAGCCGTCACCGCCCTGGAAGCTGACTTCGGGTTCGAGCGTTATCCCCGCACGCAGGAAGCGCCGCTTCGCCCAGGGGCTGAGCGGCCATGTCAGCCGATCCTCGAAACTGTCGGGATGCGCGCCGCGACCCATGCTTTCGCCATGGGTGTTGAAGATCAGCGCGGCGACATCGGTGAGGCCGTTTGCCACCATTGCTTCGCTCAGCCGCCCTTGCAGCCGTTCGATCGCAAGGCTCGCCGGGATCTGGCCGACAAAGCGGCCGGCATCTGAAAATCCGGTCTGGATCGCCAGCCGCCCTCGCCGGCGGACATAGGCCTGATAGCTTTCCTCTGCGCACAGGGCGTCGAGGAAGCGCCCGCCATGTTCGAGCGCGCTTTCAGTCTCGAACAGCGGCGACACGTCGACCTTGTCATCGATCCCGAACAGCTTGGCGAAATAGAGCGCGGCAAGGATGGTCGAAGGCTGCTCGCACTCGGCAATCAGCATGCGGATCGGCGCATCCGAATCCACATGCGCCAGGATTTGCGCCATCGCCAGGAACTGGCGGATCGCGGTCGAGCTTTCGATCGCGAGCGCGGCGAAATTGCTGCGCAGCGGCTGCACTTGCGCCAGGATTTCACGCAGCGCCGCCATTGCGCCGCGGCTGGCCAGGTCGAGCGTGTTGTCGGGGTCGATCCGGCGGCGGATCGCATTGTGCAACTGGCTCGAATTCACGCGGAAATGGATCCAGCCCATGCCCAATCCGTCCGCACGCATCGCGGCGGCGAGGGTCTTGAGCGCGATAGCGCGCTCGTCCGCTGCCTCACGGGCCTCGGCTTCGAGCGCGTCGATCAGCGGCGTGAGGCTCAGAAGCTTGTGCGGATCGTCGGCGGTCAGGCGATTGGCGGCGCTGGACAGCGCATCGGGCGAAGCCAGGTCTTCCGCGAAATCGGCAGCACGCGCTTCGGAATAGGCAAGCGCGCCGCGCAGATCGTTCAGCAGCGGGTGGTTCGCATCGATCGCAGCCAACGACGCGGCATATCGCGCCAGCCGTTCGGCCTTCTCACCCAGGCGGAAGCCGATCGAATCGTACCATTTGATGTCGGTGCGGCCATCCATGTCGTAGCCGACCCAGCTGGCGAAGCGGAACGGCAAGGGCTCGAGTTCGTGCCACTGCTCCGGCCACTGCGCCGCGGCGTGCTCCAGCATTTCGCTGACGATCGCATCGCGGGCATCCTGCGCATGGGAGATCGCGCGCATCGCTCGCCCATGCTCGTATTTCAGCGTGATGGCAGGGCGCTCTGCGCCGGTCACGCAGGCGTTGAGGCCGATATCGGCACTGCTGCTCGCCGCGTCGGCGACTGCCGCAGACTGATCGGGCGTGAGCAGGAAGGTGGGGTGGGCGGTGAACACGGCGTGGAGCTGCGGGCGTTCCCAGCGGGCGCGGAAGGCCGGGAATTCGCGCTCGGTCAGCGACATCTCCAACTCTCGCCGGTTGTCGACGATTGCGACCGGGGCGACCAGCCGCCGCAGCCGCGATGCCCGGCTCTGCATGCTTTCGCATTCGAGTTCGGCCACCAGCGCTTCGATCGCGGCAAGATCGAGTTCGCCGCCTTCTAGCTGGCGCGAGAGGTCCAGCCCGAGCTGGAAAACGGGATTGAACAGCGGCGTTTCCTGCGTCCGGTTGTGGAGCAGGCCAAGCTGCTCGATCAGGGCGCCGACGCCGTTCATGACCCGAGCTGGCTGGCCTCGCGGGCAAGCGCCTCCACCGCAGACCTGTCGGGCGCGCCGCGCGGGCAAACCCAGCTGCCGCCCACGCAAAGCACGGCCTCGTGCGCCAGCCATTCGGAGGCATTGTCGGGCCCAATCCCGCCCGTGGGGCAGAAACGCACTTGGCCAAAGGGCGCTGCGAGCGCCTTCAGCGCCGGCAGGCCGCCTGCCGCCATCGCCGGGAAGAACTTGAAATGCGTCAGGCCCAAATCGAGCCCGCGCATGATGTCGCTGGCGTTGGCGGTGCCCGGCAGGAACGGCACTTGCGCTGCAATCGCGGCGCGCGCGAGCGGTTCGGTCAGGCCGGGTGAGACGACGAATTCGGCGCCCGCGTTTAACGCGTCATCGAGTTCCTTCGGGTTGGTGACCGTGCCCACGCCCACGACGGCTCCGGGCACCTGCTTCATCGCCCTGATCGCCGCCAATGCCGCAGGTGTGCGCAAGGTCACTTCGAGTGCCCGCAGCCCGCCTGCGACAAGAGCTTCGGCCAGCGGAACCGCGTGATCGACTTCGTCGATCACGATCACCGGGATCACCGGAGCGGTGCGCATGATGGTTTCGATGGGCTTCACTGGGCTGGTTTCCTGTGTTCAGAGGCATAGGCGGCCGCGGCACCGAACAGGCCCGGCTGCGGATGGACGATCAGTTTGACCGGTATCGAAGCCATCAGCTCCTGGAACCGGCCCTTGGCCTTGAATCGCTCGGCAAAGCCGGATTTGAGCAGGGTCTCGCGGATGCGGTATCCAAGGCCTCCGGCGATCACCACGCCGCCGAAGCCGCCCTGCGCCAACGCGATATCGCCCGCCACGCTGCCGAGCGACATACAGAAGCGGTCAACCGCAGCCGCTGCCAGGCTGTCGCTGCCGTCCTGCCCGCGGGTCCAGATGGCAATGTCGTCTTCATCGGCGAGAGGCTTGCCCTCCATTGCCGCGAGCGTCTGGTAAATGTCGGAAATGGCGGGGCCCGCCACTACGCGCTCGACCGAGACGCGGGTGTGGCGCTTGCGCAGCCGGGCAAGGATCGCGTCATCTATCTGGTCGAGCGGGGCAAAATCGATATGTCCGCCTTCTGTGGCAGAGACGCGATAGGTGCCATCAGGTTCGCGGTAGAGATGGGCGACGCCGAGGCCGGTGCCCGGACCCAGCACGCTGAGGCGTCCGGTCGGGGCAAGCGGCTTGTCGGGCCCGGTAAGGTGGATGAACTGATCCTCGCTTGCCCGCGCTACGGCATGCGCAACAGCCTCGAAATCATTGACGATGGAGTAGCTGTCGACATCCAGCTTTTCCTTCACCAGCGATGGGCGGATGATCCACGGGTTGTTGGTGAAGCGGATCACTTCACCGCCAACGGGGCCGGCAATCGCCATGCTGACCGCGCGGGGAAGGGTGCCCCCCCGCCGGTCGCGAAAATCCTCCCACGCCGTCTGGAAGCTCGCGTGATCGACGGTGTGGAGCGTTTCGGGCTCACCCAGCGCGATGCTGCCGTCATCCGCGATCGTCGCGATGGCAAAGCGGGCGTGAGTGCCCCCGATATCTACGGCTACGAGCTGGGTCATAGGCCTGAAGTCGCCAGCATCGCGCTGCCGCCTTTCTCTGCGCCATCGGCCATATTGCGGAACATGGCGAAGATCTCGCGCCCTACGCCCGACGCGGGCGAGGGATAGGATGCCGCCTCGCGCGCGGCAAGGTCGGCCGTGGTCGATAGCTCGCCGGTGGCCGCGCAGAGCCTTACGACATCGCCGTCGCGCAATTTGCTGAGCGGGCCACCGCCCAGTGCCTCGGGCGTTACGTGGATCGCAGCCGGGACCTTGCCCGATGCGCCCGACATGCGGCCATCGGTGACCAGCGCCACGCGATAGCCACGATCCTGCAGCACGCCCAAGGGCGGGGTAAGCTTGTGCAGTTCGGGCATGCCATTGGCGCGCGGACCCTGGAACCGCACCACGACCACGACATCCCTGTCGAGTTCGCCCGCCTTGAATGCCTTGGTCACATCGGCCTGCTCGTCGAAGACGCGGCACGGCGCCTCGATCGTCCAGCGCTCGCGTTCGACTGCAGAACTCTTGAAACAACCGCGGCCGAGATTGCCCTGCACCAGCCGCATTCCGCCATCGGGCTGGAACGGATCGCTTGCCGGGCGCAGCATTTCGGGATCGCCGCTGGCGCCGACTTCGCGCCAGACGAGTTCCTCGCCGTCGAGGCCGGGTTCGTTGGCATAGGCGGAAAGATCGCCGTCCCACACCGTCAGGATATCGCGATGGGCGAGCCCTTCGCTCAGCAACTCGCCGATCACGTAACCCATGCCGCCGGCTTCGTGGAAATGGTTCACGTCGCCCGCGCCATTGGGATAGACCCGCGCCACCAGCGGCACGACGCTGGACAGTTCGCTCAAATCGTCCCAGTCGAACTGCACGCCCGCCGCGCGCGCCATCGCCGGGATATGGATCGCATGGTTGGTCGATCCGCCGGTCGAGAGCAGGCCGATTGCGGCGTTGATGATCGCCTTTTCGTCGACGCATTTCGCCATGGTGCGTTCGCGCGTGCCCGCCAAAGCGGCGAGGCGATGCACCGCGGCACGGTCGAGCGCCTGGCGCAGCTTTGTGCCGGGCTGGACGAAGGCAGAGCCGGGGATGTGCAGCCCCATCATCTCCATCATCATCTGGTTCGAATTGGCGGTGCCATAAAAAGTGCAGGTGCCGGGCGAGTGATAGCTGCCCATCTCGCTCGCCAGCAGCTCGTCGCGCCCAACCTTGCCTTCGGCATAGAGCTGGCGAACGCGCTGCTTTTCCTTGTTGGCGATGCCGCTGGGCATGGGACCGGAAGGCACGAAGATCGCAGGCAAATGGCCGAAGCGCAGCGCGCCAATCATCAGCCCGGGCACGATCTTGTCGCAAATGCCGAGCAAGGCCACGCCATCATACATCGCATGGCTCAGCGCGACCCCGGTCGACAGCGCGATGACGTCGCGGCTGAACAGTGACAGTTCCATCCCGTCTTCGCCCTGCGTCACCCCGTCGCACATCGCTGGCGTCGCACCCGCGACTTGCGCGGTGGCGCCCACTTCGCGGGCATAGACCTTCATCCGTTCGGGATAGCGGCCATAGGGCTGATGCGCGGAAAGCATGTCATTGTACGACGTGACGATGCCGATATTGGGCCCGCGCCCCGCCTTCATCGCGGCCTGGTCTTCGAGTGCCCCGGCAAAGGCATGCGCAAGGTTTGAGCAGGAGACCTGGCTGCGGTCGGGCGCGCGATCGGCCTCACGCTCCATCAAATCGAGATAGGCGCTGCGGGTGCCGCGCGATTTCTCGATCACCCTTTTGGTAACGCGCGCAATGACGGGATTGAGCTCACTCATGCCAGCTCACCCCGTCGCGCTCGGCCAGCGCGATTGCGGCGCTCGGCCCCCAGCTCCCGGCGGTATAGGGCTTGGGCGTTAGCCCTTCGGCGTGCCAGCTTGCACGGATCGCATCGACCCAGTGCCACTGCGCCTCGACCTCATCGCGGCGCACGAACAGCGTCTGGTCGCCTTCGATCAGGTCGAGCAGCAGCCGCTCATAGGCGATGCGGCGGTGCTGGCCGACAAAGGCGTCGGGCATGGCGATATCCAGCGGCACCTGGCGCAGGCGAATGCCCTCGCGGTCCAGCCCGGGCACTTTCGACATCAGCGAGAGGGTGATGTTCTCTTCCGGCTGGATGCCGATGACCAGCCGGTTGGGCTGCATGGTCGCTCCCTTTCCGGCGAAGATCGAATGCGGCACGCAGCGGAACTGCACCATGATCTCGGTCACACGCTGGGGCAGTCGCTTGCCGGTGCGCAGGTAGAAGGGCACGCCCTTCCAGCGCCAATTGTCGACATGGGCCTTGATCGCGACGAAGGTCTCGGTGTCCGAAGCCTTGCCGAGCTCCTCGTCATAGCCGGGGACGGCCTTTCCGCCGATTGCGCCGGCGCGGTATTGCCCGGTCACGGTTTCACCCGTGGCGATCTGGCGCAGCGCGCGCAGCACCTTCACCTTCTCGTCGCGCACGGCAGTGGCGTCGAAGCTACCGGGGGGCTCCATCGCGACCAGCGCCAGCAGCTGCAGCATGTGGTTCTGCACCATATCGCGCAGCGCGCCGGCATCATCATAGAACGCCACGCGGCCTTCCAGCCCGACCGTTTCGGCTACGGTGATCTGGACATGGTCGATATGCGCCGCGTTCCAGATCGGCTCGAACATGAGGTTGGCGAAGCGCAGCGCCAGCAGGTTCTGCACCGTCTCCTTGCCCAGGTAGTGGTCGATCCGGAAGATCCGGTCTTCGGGGAAGGCGGCGGAAACCGCATCGTTGATTTCGCAGCTCGAACCCAGATCGGTGCCGAGCGGCTTTTCGAGGCACATGCGCACATGCGCGCCGTCCAGCCCGGCGTGCTGCAGCCCCTTGATGGTCGGTTCGAACAGGCTTGGTGCAGTCGAAAGGAAGATCGCCAGCCCCTGCTTCGGTTCACCGACCTTTTTCGCCAGCTCGTCATAACCGGCCAGCTGGGTCGCATCGAGCTGCTGGTAGGACAGGCGGTTGAGAAAGCCGGCGAGCCCGCCGCGCCGCTCGGCGGGCAGGTATTTCTCCAGTGCCTCGCGCGCGAAATTACGGAAGTCGTGGTCGGACATTTCGGAGCGCGCCGTGCCGATGATCTTGAGGTCCCGATCGATCAGCTCATCGGCATGCAGCGCGCACAGCGAGGGCAGCAGCATGCGCTGCGACAGGTCGCCGGTGGCGCCGAACAACAGCAACCGGTCAGCCGTAAATCCTGTCCCGGTCATCGAGGGAACCTCCATTTAAACGCTTCTCCCACGCGTGGTATCACTGGTGTCTAGCGCGTCGGGCAAATGTGGGCCATAGCGTCGCATAGCTATTCACGCGTCGTTTCGGGGCAAGGGATGAGGACCATGGACGCGCCGCGCAAACCAGTGCGGGTAACAAGTTTCGACGTCGCCGAGAAAGCGGGCGTCAGCCAGTCGACAGTGTCGCGTGCGCTGTCGGGCTCGTCGATCATTACCGAAGCGACGCGGGTGCGCGTGCTCGAGGCTGCGCGCGAGCTTGGCTATTTCGTCGACGAACGCGCTGCGCGGCTGCGGCGCGGGCATACCGGCACGCTGGCGACAGTGGTGATCTGCAAGCCGGGACATAGCGCGAAAGACGTCAATCCCTTCTCCTATGCGCTGCTGGGCGGGATTTGCACTGCCGCCGCCGCGCGCGGGCTGGAAGTGCTGGTTTCGCTGCAGGCCGAGGAAGACCAGATGTTCGGCCATTATGTCGAACGCGGGCAGGCCGAAGGGCTGATCGTGATCGGCACCACCGCCAACCGCGCCGCCTGGGACTTCTTCCGCGCGATCGGCGAAACCAGCCAGCCGGTCGCCTATTGGGGCTCGCCGATGGGCGATCTCGACTGGGTCAGTTCGGACAATGAGGCAGGGGCAAGGCTGGCTGCGGAGCATCTGGTCGAACGCGGCTGCACAAGGCTGGTGTGCATTGGCTCGCGCGGTTCGGTGCAGCGCCAGTTCGCCGAACGGAGCGACGGTTTCCTTGCGCGCGCCAAGGAATTGGGGGTCGAAGCGAAGCTGTTCGAGATCGAACAGGGCAAGCTTCGCCGTGAACAGGGCCGCCTTGCGGCCGAGGCGCTGCTCAAGAGCGGTGAGCGTTTCGACGGCGTGTTCGCAGTGTGTGATGCGATCGGTTTTGGCGTGCTCGAAGCGTTCACTGCCGCCGGGGTGAGCGTCCCCGGCAAGGTTAAAGTGGTCGGTTTCGACGGGCTTCCCGCAGGCGAAATGAGCAATCCGCCGCTGACCACGGTGGAGCCCGATCTCGACCTCGCCGGTCGGCTGCTGGTGGAAGCGGTCACGACCGATGGCGCCCATCCCAGCGTGCGGCGCGTGCCGGTGCGGCTGCTGGAGCGGGCAAGCGCCTGATCCCTGCGTTCAGTGCGAAATTACCCCGAACAGATCGTGGGCGTCGGCGTCTTCGACCTCGACGTTCACGATATCGCCTTGCTGGAGCGAAGCGGGCACGTTGCGCAGGTAAACCGCGCCGTCGATCTCTGGGGCGTCGGCCTGCGACCGCCCGGTCGCGCCGATGTCGCCTTCCTCGTCGGCTTCGCCCACTTCGTCGATGATGACGGGGATGGTCCTGCCGATCTTCGCCTGCAGCTTGGCGGCGCTGATCCGCTCGGTCACTTCCATGATCCGCGCGTAGCGTTCTTCCTTCACCGCTTCGGGCACGGGATCGGGCAGGGCGTTGGCTGCGGCCCCTTCGACCGGCTCGAAACGGAAGGCGCCGACGCGGTCGAGCTGGGCTTCTTCAAGCCAGTCGAGCAAATAGCGGAAATCGTCCTCGGTCTCGCCGGGGAAGCCGACCACGAAGCTCGAACGCACGGCGATTTCGGGGCAGGTTTCGCGCCAGCTCTTCAGCCGTTCGAGCACCTTGGCTTCATTGGCCGGGCGCTTCATCGCGCGCAGCACCGAAGGCGATGCATGCTGGAAGGGGATGTCGAGATAGGGCGTAAGCAGCCCTTCCGCCATCAGCGGGATCACCGCATCGACATGCGGATAGGGATAGACATAGTGCAGCCGCACCCACGGGGTCATGCCTTCGGGCGTCCTGAGCTGGCCCAGTTCGCGGGTTAGGTCGGTCATATGCGCGCGGACAGGGTGCCCCCTCCACTCGCGCTCTTCATGCCGGATATCCACCCCATAGGCCGAGGTGTCCTGGCTGATGACAAGCAGTTCCTTGGTGCCCGCGGCAACCAGCTTTTCCGCTTCGCGCAGCACCGCGTCGACACGGCGGCTGGCGAGTTTCCCGCGCAGCTGCGGGATAATGCAGAAGGCGCAGGAGTGGTTGCAGCCCTCGGAGATCTTCAAATAGCTGTAGTGACGCGGCGTAAGCTTCACGTATTCGTCTGCGCTACCGCTTCGCTGCTTGAGCGCGCCGGACTGCGGAATCAGGTCGATAAACGGGCCTTGCGAAGGCGGCGCAGCCTCGTGAACCGCCTCGACCACCTGCTCATATTGATGTGCACCGGTCACCGCGAGGACTTGCGGGTATTTCGCGCGGATCACGTCCGCTTCCTCGCCCATGCAGCCGGTCACAATCACGCGGCCGTTTTCCGCGATCGCTTCGCCGATGGCGGCGAGGCTTTCCTCCTTGGCGCTGTCGAGGAAGCCGCAAGTGTTGACCAGAACCACGTCGGCACCGGCATAGTCCGGGCTCATGGCATAGCCGTCGGCACGCAGCCGGGTGAGGATGCGCTCGGAATCGACCAGCGCCTTAGGGCAACCGAGGGAAACCATGCCGACCTTCTTCTGGTCGGGGATCGAGGTGGTTGTGGCAGTCATGATTGCGCGGCCCTCTACACGTCGAAGGGCGTTTGCGCTACCACCAAGCGATGCGGATCGAAATTGCAAGGTATGGAGCGGAGGAGCGGGTTGCCGTGGTGCGCGCCGATGGCAGCACCGCGCGCTTCCGCATCCCGCGCAAGGGCCCGATCTCGCATGACATCGTCCATTTTTGCGTCGAATCCGCGCTGGGCATGAGCAACGGCTACTGGGGCATGGTTGCAAGCGGCGAGGATCCAGCTGCCATCGCCGATCTCGCCAAGGCGGGCGGCCATGCCAGCGCCAAGCGGGCTATTGCACCCGACGTGTCGCTGATCGAGCTGCTGCAGGCCGAACGGCTGGTCGAATGCTTCGAGGCCGAGAGCTGGTCGGGCAGCGAGGACGATGCCGGGCTGCTCGCAATGGCCGAAGCGGGATGGGCCGCTAGCCATGTGCCCGCCCTAGATCTGTCAGGCGAGGCGCTCGCTTCGGTCCGTGCGAAGCTGGCCGAACTTGGCGGCCGCTGGCGTGCGCTGGCCGATGGTGAGCCGCTTGTCCTTGAATGGGGCTGACGACATCTGGCTGGCGAGCGCCAGCCGAACGCCCGCCTATTTCGATCCGTTCTCGGTCGGAAGGATTTCGACGATGACATCCCCCGCCTTGAGCTGCTGGCATTCGGCTTCCCAGAAGCCATAGGCCTCGCCGTCGCGGTAGATCCTGAGGCCGCGCCCACCGCTTTTCAGCGCGTCGACCGCGCATCCGCATTCGTCGGCGGTTACTTCGCGCTCGACCAGTTGGACCCGCCCGCTCACCGAAGCGAGATCGGCGAGATAGTCTGCGATGTGTGCGCCGCGCGCGCTGCCCGCCAGCAGCAGCCCGGTGAAGCGTACCGGGTTGATCACCGTATTGGCGCCGGCCTGCCGCGCCAGCGGTTCGTTGTCATCTGCGCGCACGACCACGCTGATCGGAACATCGGGTGCCAGCGCGCGCACGGTAAGCACGATCAGGATCGAAGTGTCGTCGCGTCCGGCAGAGACCAGCACGCGTTGCGCCTTGCGGATGCGCACTGCCTCGAGCGTGGAATCGCGCGTCGCATCGGCGGCCATCACGTTGCAGCCCAGCCCCTCGGCTTCGGCCAGCCGGTCTTCGCTCGGGTCTACCACCACGATTTCGTTCGGGGCGACACCGCGTTCGAGCAGCTCGTGCACGCTTTCGGATCCCGAAACGCCGAATCCCAGGACAACGATATGCCCGGCGAGGTTTTCCTGGATACGCTCCATGCGCCACTTCTCCCAGCTGCGCTTGATGATGAAATTATAGGCCGTGCCAACAAAGATGAAGAACACGGCAAAGCGGATCGGCGTCACGATGATCGCTTCGATCATCCGGGCCCGGTCGGTCACCGGGGCGATGTCGCCAAATCCGGTGGTCGTGATCGAGATCATCGTGAAATAGACGATGTCCGAAAAGCTGACGTAACCATCGACGCTGTCGCGCAGGCCGCCGCGGTCGAACCAGTGAATCGTAACCACGAAGAAAACCAGCGCCAACGCCAGCCCGATGCGGATAAAGAAATCGCCCCACACGGGCACCTTGACCGCGCGCCGAAGCGGCTTGAAGCGAGGCCCGCGGTAATGGCTCTGCGGCCTGGCGGGTACGATCCGGTCGATCTGCCTGGTCATGCCCGGCCAGTCTATCGGCCCGAAAAGCGTTCGGCCAGCCCTGCCAGCGATGCGTGATGGGTAAGGTCGAGCTGCAGCGGCGTGACCGAAACGAAACCTTCGGCAATCGCTTCCAGATCGGTACCGTGATCGGGCGTGTGTTCGATCGCATCGAGCCCGAACCAGTAATATCGCTGGCCGCGCGGGTCGCGCCCTTCCACCACGCTGCCGCGCGAGTAATCGTGGAAGCCCTGCCGCACCACGCGCATGCCGCGAACTTCCTCGGGCGCAAGGCAGGGGAAATTCACGCTCACCAGCGTACGATCCACGAATGGCGCATCAAGCAGCGGCGCGATCACCCGCGGCCCCCATGTGCGCGCAGCGGCAAAGCGGTCACCCCATTCGGGGCGCTCCTGCTTCATCACCTGGCTCATGGCGATCGAGCGGATTCCGGCCAACGCACCTTCCATCGCAGCCGAGACCGTGCCCGAATAGGTGATGTCATCGCCCAGGTTCGCACCCGCATTGACCCCTGACAGGATCAAATCGGGTTCGTCGCCCATCGCCTGCTTGAGGCCGATCGACACAGCATCGGTGGGCGTGCCGGTGACGGAGAAACGCCGCTCGCCATGCTTGCGCAGCCGCACCGGCATCGAAAGCGTGAGCGAATGGCCCGCGCCGGTCTGGTTGTCGGAGGGGGCGCAAACCCACACATCGTCGGACAGCTCGTGCGCGATCGCTTCGAGCACCTCGATGCCCGGCGCGTGGATACCATCGTCATTGGTGACCAGGATACGCATCAGGCGGCAGGCTCCAGCTTGGTTACACCGCCCATATAAGGCAGCAGCACATCGGGCACCGCCACGCTGCCATCGGCTTGCTGGTAATTCTCGATCACCGCAACCAGCGTGCGCCCGACCGCCAGGCCCGACCCGTTGAGCGTGTGGACGAAGGCGGTCTTCTTTTCACCTTCGGGGCGATATCGTGCGTTCATGCGGCGTGCCTGGAACTCGCCGCACCAGCTGACCGAGCTGATTTCGCGATAGGCACCCTGGCCGGGCAGCCAGACTTCGAGGTCATAGGTCCTGCGTGCGCCGAAGCCCATGTCGCCGGTGCAGAGCAGGACCTTGCGATAGGGCAAGCCCAGCGCTTCGAGCACGCCTTCGGCGCTTTTCACCATGTGTTCGTGCTCGTTCGCTGCATCTTCCTCGCGGCAGATGCTGACCAACTCGACCTTTTCGAACTGGTGCTGGCGGATGAAGCCGCGCGTGTCCTTACCCGCTGCGCCTGCTTCGCTGCGAAAGCAGGGGGTAAGCGCGGTCATGCGGATCGGCTGCGACAAATCGTCGATGATTTGTTCGCGCACGGCATTGGTCAGGCTGACCTCCGCAGTCGGGATCAGCCAGCGATCGTCGGTCGTGCGGAAATTATCCTCGGCGAATTTGGGCAACTGGCCGGTGCCGTAAAGCGATTCCCCGCGCACCAGCAGCGGCGGGTTGCATTCGAGATAGCCATTCTCGCTCGTTTGCCGGTCGAGCATGAATTGCGCCAGTGCGCGGTGAAGCCGGGCCATCCCGCCGCGCAGGAAAGTGAAGCGTGCGCCGCTGATCATAGCACCGGTTTCGAAATCCATGCCCAAAGCGGGGGCGATATCGGCATGTTCGCGCGGGGTGAAATCGAACTGCGGCTGCGCGCCCCAGCGGCTCACTTCCACATTGTCGTTCTCGTCCGCGCCTTCAGGCACATCGTCGGCGGGCAAATTGGGGATCGCCGCGAGCAGATCCTCAAGCTGGCGGTCCGCCGCACGGCCGGTTTCTTCCAGTGCGGGCAACACGTCCTTGAGATCGGAGACTTCGGCCTTGAGCGCCTCCGCCGTTTCCTTGTCGCCCTTGGCCATGGCCTGGCCGACCAGCTTGGAGGCTTCGTTGCGGCGGTTCTGCGCTTCCTGCAGTCGCGTGGCGGCAGCACGGCGCACCTCGTCGGCGGCGAGCAGTTCGGCGGCCAGCGGCTCCAGCCCGCGCTTTGCCAGCGCGGCGTCAAAGGCCTGGGGGTTCTCACGGATCAAACGGATGTCATGCATGGCCAGCGCCTATGCACGTTCGGCCATCCCATTTCCAGTGGGGCATTTTCTCGGTTCCAAAACGAATTCAGCGGCCCGAACCCTTTTATGGGCGCGGACCGCTGAAGCGCTGGCGCGGGAGAGGAGCGCCTAGAAGTTGAGCGTGCCGGTTACGAAGACCTGGCGCGGGTTGCCGTAGAAGGCGGTCAGCACGCCTTCATTGCCAAGGCCCGAGATCATGTTGCCGCTCGAATTGTAGAGGATCTCGCCGGTTACCGGATTGATGTTCATGTATGTGTAGCCCGACGTCTTGTAGTGCTTGTTGGTCAGGTTCTTGCCGTGGATGCCGATGCTCCAGCGGTTGTCCGGTGCGGTATAGACGAGGCTGGCGTCGAGCAGTGCATAGCCATCCTGGTCGATAAAGGGGTTCGGGATTTCGAACTGGTAGGTCTTGCTGCGATACGACAGCGTCGTGCCGAAATTGACCATCCCGTCGCCCGCCGGGGTCGAATAGTTCAGCGAGCCGCTGGCCGTCACCTTCGGCGTGTTCTGCACCTTGCGATATTCGGAAACGTCGACCGTGCCCGAACCTGCAACGAAGGTTTCGTACTTCTTGTACTCGGCATCGATGTAACCGAACGAGCCCGACAGGCTCAGGCGGTCGCCCGCGGTCGCAAGGTCGCGCGCCAGCTTGGCATTGGCTTCAAGCTCGAAGCCCTGGATCCGCGCCTTGCCCGCGTTCGACACGACGCCACAGAACGACGGCACGCCGCCGAGCGTACAGGCGACCGAGCCCGGGATCTGGACATCGCTATAGTCCATCCGGAACAGCGCGGTGGCGACATAGAGGTCGCCGCCCATGAGGTTGCCCTTGTAGCCGATTTCATAGCTGTCGACAGATTCCGGCGCAAAGCTGAGATATGCGGCGATTTCGTCGTCGCTCAGGCTGCCGTTGTTGTCGAGGTCGTTGGCGTTCTTGCCAGCGCCGCGCGGGTCGAAGCCGCCGCCCTTGAAGCCCTGCGAATAGCTGGCGTAGATATTGTGGTCCGAATTCGGCTTGAAGCTGATCGAAGCGCGCGGAGTGAACTTCTTGAACTTCGCGTTCCCGTCGAAATCGGTGTCGGTCGAGAAGACCAGGCCGGCATCGCCGAAATTCCCGCTACCGCCCAGGAAGGCGCTCTGCTTGAGGATGCGCGCCGAGCGTTCGTCCCAGGTGTAACGGCCGCCGACCGACAGGCTGAGCATGTCCGAGATGTCATAGGTGAAGTCGGCGAACACCGCATAGGTTTCGGTGTCGACATTAGCTTCGGTGATCCCCGTCAGCATGGGATAGAGGTTGGCGAAGGTCGTCCACAGGCGCACGTCGAACAGCGTATCTGCCTTGGCGTCGAGATAATAGAAGCCCATCAGGCCCTGCAGCGGACCGGCATCGAGCAGCAGCTGGAATTCCTGGCTCAGCTGCTCGTTGTAATAGGCGCCGGGGACGTCGACATCGACTGCGGGCAGCGAGTCGAAGTCGATCGCCGCTTCGCTGTCATCCTTGCGCCAGCTGCTGATCGAGCGGAGCGTCAGCATGTCGGTGAGCTCAGCCGTCAGGTTCATGCTAAGGCCATAGGCTTCGACATCTGCAATCGGATCTTCAATGCCGCCCAGCGTGTCGAACACGTCCTTGGGCGGCTGGATGCCCGAGATCATCCCGGGGATCAGGCGATGGCCGCCGCGCGGATTGCTCTTGTCGCGGGTATAGTCGCCCGAAATGCGCACCAGCACCGGCTCGCCCTTGCCGCCCAGTTCGAGCGAGGCGCGCGCGGCCCACACGTCCTTGTTGTAGTTTTCGAGGCCGGTGGTCGGGTTGTCGCCGAAGCCCCCGCGCGAAAGCCGCGCAACCGATCCGCCCAGCCGCACCAGGTCGCTGATCGGGCCCGAGACGGTGACGATGCCGTCGGCCTGGTCATAGGTGCCCAGCGTGCCCTTGAGCTTCATCGAGAAGTCGTCGGGCAGCTGCTTGGTCACATATTTGACCGCGCCGCCGATCGTGTTGCGGCCATAGAGCGTGCCCTGCGGGCCGCGCAGCACTTCGATCCGTTCGACGTCATAGACGTCGAGCACGGCAGCCTGCGGACGATTGAGGTAGACGTCGTCGAGATAGATGCCGACGCCCTGTTCGAAGCCCGAAACCGGGTCCTGCTGGCCCACGCCGCGGATGAAGGCGGTAAGGGTGGAGTTGGTGGCGCGCGAATTCTCAAGCGTGACGTTCGGCGTGACGAGGCCGATGTCGGTCAGGTCGATCGCGCCGCTTCGTTCAAGCTGCTCGCCGCTCAGCGAGGTTACCGCGATCGGCACGTCGATCAAGCTTTCCTCGCGGCGGCGGGCCGTAACGATGATGACATTGCTCTCTTCGCCATTGGCGGCTTCGGCGGCGGAGTTACCCGCATCTTGTGCCGCGGCAGGCGCGACCGCGAATGCGGCTGCGGCGCAGCCGGCAAGGAACGTGGCGCGGCGAATCGAAATAGCAGGTTTCATGGATGCTCTCCTCCCGAAATTTTCTCTCGCTGGCCCAATATTGAAAGTTGAACCACCTTTCAAGTTCTGTTTTTGGCTGCTATGCGCCATAGTCAGGGAATGACGGGGGAGAGTGATCCGAATGTCACAGGCTGAAACCGACAAGACCCCGCGAACCGAGCGTGGGCGGCGCACTTTGCGCAAGCTGCTCGATGCCGCAGCGGTCGAGTTCGGCGAGAAGGGTTTCCACGAAGCGTCGATCAGTTCGATCACCCGCCGTGCAGGTGTGGCGCTGGGCAGTTTCTACACCTATTTCGATAGCAAGGACGCGCTGTTCCGCGCACTCGTCGCCGACATGAGCCAAGCGGTAAGGGTGAGTGCGCGCAGCGCGATCGATCCGACCATGTCGCCGCTCGAAGTCGAGCGCGTGGCGCTCGCCGCCTTCCTGCGCTTCGCGCGCGAGCACAAGGAAATCTACCGGATCATAGACGAATCGGAATTCGTCGATCCGGCGAGCTACCACATGCACTATGAAACGATCGCGGGCCTGATCGAGCAGCGGCTCAAGGCCGGCGGTGAAAGCGGGGCATTCCGAACGGGGCTGGGCGATGTCCACGCCTGGGCGCTGATGGGGATGAACGTGTTCGTCGGCTTGCGGTTCGCCGTGTGGAACGAGGGCGCCCGCGATCCGGATGAAGTCGCTGCGCTGGTCAACGACCTGCTGGCTCACGGGATCGTGCCGCACGCGGGCTGACGCTGCCGAATTCTATCCGATTTGTGACGGAGAATTGAATCGTCTGACTCGGTGAGCGGCTTGACCCATAACGCGAGGCTCAATCGAGCGAGTCGCGATATGCCTCTTTTCCATTACAGCATTGATCCCAAGCGCGTGCGGGAAGCATCCATGTGCCTCGACCTCGACAATGCGGACATGGCCAGGCGAACGGCGAAGTTTGTGCTGCGAGAGCTGGCCGCACGCGAAATCATGGGCGGAACCTTCAGCCTCTCCGGCTCGCTCAGGATTGAAGACGCGGAACGCAGACTGGTCGACCTGGTGGCGATCAACTCATTGGTGGAAGTCACCTGACCGGGGTCATCGCGTAACGATCGGAATGGTGCCGCAGAGACTGATCTGCCTGGTGGGCGCGGCAAGGATTGAACTTGCGACCCCACCCGTGTGAAGGGTAGTGTCACAGGTCCTTGGAGGACTCATCCGTTATTGCTGTTCCGAGAACTCCGCCATTTCTCTAACGCACGGTGTTTCTGGGGTTTTAACTGTTTTCCGTGTTTCTAGCCGTTCCGAGTGGGGATGGAGTGGGGCGCATATCTAGTCGCAATTCTCTGTCAATTGACCTATACCCCACTGTATTCCCCACTGGCTTCTAGCAATCAAGCCTGGCCGGCTGGGTGGGAGTGCAGACTTATGGAGCCAGCTAGAGCTAATTCCGCGCGATCAAAGCCAGTGGGCCGACCAAGGCGCTACGCGAGATTTGAAGAGTTTGAAGCTGGACTACCCAAGACAACTGGGAAGCGGCCAGCATATTGCGACGGTATCGGCATTTTTCGAGGGGCAAGGGATACAACCGTATGGGTCAAAGTCCGCTTGCCGCGAGGGGGTTCTTACAAAGGGCGCTCAATTCCCCCTGGAGGCTCGATAGAGCGCAAGCTGGGGAGAAGAGCCTCATGGGATTGGGAAGGCCTTGTTCGCGAACGTGACCGACTTCAAGGGCTTGCAGATCGTGGCGAGCCGTTGGAGGCAGATGAGGTTCCAACATTCGCTCAATACGCTCAGCAATGGTTGGATCGAAAGGAGGCTTCGCTGCGCAGCTTTGGGGTCACTCAAGGCAATGTGAGGTCTGCGCTGAATCCGGCATTCGGTAAGCGAGCGATCAATGCAATCACCCCAAGCCATGTGAACAACTGGATTGCTCAGCAGTTGAGGCAGCTCAAACCCTCTTCGGTCCAGCGACAGCTAAACACCTTCAAGGCCGTATTGAATGATGCGATCCGCAACGGTTTGATCGACCGCAACCCAGCCGACAATGCGGACAAGATCAAAGGAATCGAGGCGAGAGGGAGGTTTGTCACTGCCGACGAGTGGAAGGTAATTCTCGATACGATTGATGTCATCGAGGCGAAGCAGGAAGGGAAAAAGGAGTCGAGGCCTCACCAGATTCGAGGTTGGCTCAAGCTGTTCGTCAAATGGGCCTATGAATCGGGAATGCGGCGAGCCGAGATTCTTGATCTGACATGGCACAATATCCGCAAAGTTGACGAGCTAACGGTGGTCGAGGTTGTGAACACAAAGACGGACAAGCCCCGCTATGTGACTTGCACCGAGGAAATGGAGGCTATCCTGAAGAGGCTCAAAGAGCTTGAGCGCGATGATGGTGATGAACGATTGTTTCCTGTCTCAATGACTACCCTGAAACGGTCGCTGGCGCAGCTATGGAAGGAAACGGGTCTGAAAGACGTGAGGTTGCATGACCTTCGTCGAACTCACGCAACTATCCTCATCCAAAATAACATCGACCCCAGGACAGTGGCGGGGCGGCTGGGGCATTCCGGCACATCGATGCTGGCAAGGCACTATGCTGTCAATCGTGGGGACGTAGAGGCTGCGAAAGCATTCGGTAGGTCGAAGACTGCAAAGAGCTAAGCGGAAAGTTCGGGCGACGGACCCCATTTACAAGGGCTTTCGATTCATAAAACTATCATTCGATGAGAAATTTAATCTATTAGGATAGCATGCCCTTTTCAGACGTTATTTGATTGGAAGCTATTCGATGTTTCAAGTTGATCGTAGCGCAAACCAATTGAAGCAACTTAACAAGACCACATTTGCTGATGCCGGACTGCGCGAGAGAGATCACCTGCAAGAGTGGCTTGCAAAATCACCTGATGCGCTCGGTCAGGCAATCGGCGAAGAACTCCTTGTCATTCAGAAGGAGTTTGACGGTTTCGATGGAACGCGGGAACGGCTCGATTTGTTGGCCTTGGACAAGAGTGGGCAGCTCGTCGTTATCGAGAACAAGTTGGATGATTCGGGCCGCGATGTTGTCTGGCAAGCACTGAAATATGCGGCTTACTGCTCTAGCCTAAAGAAGGCGGAGATCATTACCATTTTCCAGCAATACCTCGACAGCGGAACCGGGGGTGATGCTGCTTCAACAATATGCGAATTCCTTGAAGAGGATGCACTCGACGAGCTGGTCTTGAATGAGGGCAATGACCAACGGATCGTGTTTATCGCGGCGAATTTTCGGCGGGAGGTCACCTCTACAGTTCTTTGGCTGCGTGAGCACCAGATTGACGTTCGTTGCGTGAAGGTGTCTCCATTCCTCTTTGGTGATCAATTGTTTATCGATCTGCAGCAGGTGATCCCGACGCCAGAAGCGGCGGACTATATGATCCGAATGGCTCAGAAGGATACTGAGGAGAAATCTGCCAAGGGTGCCCAGCGCTGGAGTCACCAAATGAGGCAAGCGTTCTGGGCGGAATTGCTTGATGCCTTCCGAAGCGCTGGGCTGGAGCGCTGGCAGAACATTTCACCATCTCGTGATCACTGGCTCACTTCCAGCATCGGCGTCGCTGGGTGCAGCCTCACACTGATATTCTTGCGGCAGGAAGTTCGCGTTGAACTCAGTCTGGCTCGCACCGATCAATCCGACAACAAATGGATATTCGATCAGCTTGCAGATCAACGGTCTGAGATTGAGAACGAGTTGGAACTAGAATTGGAGTGGCGACGCCTGGATGACAAGAAGGTCAGCATAATCCAGTGCAAGAAGGCCGTGCAGGGCTACAGCAAAGAGAACTGGCCCGACATGATCGCATGGCTTGAGGCAAGCTATCGAGCGATGGAAAAGACCTTCACGCACCGCGTTCTCAAGCTAGCCGAACAGATGAAGGCTGGCAGCTAATGTCGGTCTTGGATGAAATTCGGCCTTCGAAGAAGCTTCTCGTCTTCGACCTCGTCGAAGAAGCTGGTCTCGATATGTCCGACTGGATTGCCAGCTCGAACAATCCCAGCGGGGTCAAGGCGAACCCAAAGTACTGTTACGAGTGGTCTTTCGTTGAGCCCGGGCAGGTGGTGATCCTCAACCTTTGGCACGAGTCCATGATCGAAGAGAACGGGACCATTATCGAACGGGGAAATTTTCGCGCGGACGCTGAGAGGCATCGTGGACCTCAAG
Source organism: Altererythrobacter sp. Z27 (assembly GCF_052683155.1). Lineage (NCBI taxonomy): Bacteria > Pseudomonadati > Pseudomonadota > Alphaproteobacteria > Sphingomonadales > Erythrobacteraceae > Altererythrobacter > Altererythrobacter sp. Z27. The sequence goes on from NZ_JBQYMC010000001.1 coordinate 2,623,932, forward strand.
GTAAGGCGCAGTGGTTTCAGCGAGGGAAGAAATTGGACCAGGCGCTGCAAACAGCGTTGCGGGATAACCTGCCGATCCGCGTAATCATAAACTCAGGTGAGCGTCGCAAACCATCCGGTACAAAGGCATCAAGAGTTTTGGCCAGGCAGCTCGATCCAAAGCCTTGGACAATCTTGGAATATGATTGGTCAAACGGAGCGCATGTCCTCCAGCGCGGGATTGTGGACCGCCAGTACGTCGATCAATTCGATATCGAGCAAGAGCAAAAATCCAGCCCTGAAAAAAGGGAGCAATCCGGCTCGGTCTTTGTTCGCGACCCCAAGGTCAGAGATGCGGTAAAGCGCAGGTCTGGGGGAAATTGCGAATATTGCGGTGACGCTGGCTTCGTCATGGAGAGCGGTGCTCTCTATCTTGAAACCCACCACATCGACCCTCTTGGTGAGGGCGGAACTGACAGCGTCGGAAACGTCATTGCGCTTTGTCCCAAAGATCACCGCATGGCGCATTTCAGCCGGGACGCAGCGACAATGAGGTCAAGAATGAAAGCGATTGTGGGGCTCAAGGCGGCGTCTGATTGATCCTACATTGCGTAGCCGGTCGCTTGCAGTCCTGTCAGAACATAGATTTGGAGCAAGGTCGGCCATCTTGGCCCGACACACGTGTCGTCTCAGTCGTTTTCAGGACCATAACTTTCAAGCCGAATGCCCGCTTCTGCGCTCGTAAACTCGTAAATCACCTCTCCATTGGGAGCAGCTGCAAAATGGCGTCTCGCGAATCTAATCCGCATGGCTTCGTCCCAATCTAAGTCAGCCAGGTTCGTAGTAGCCTTGGTTTCTTGAACCAGATAGAGGCGCTCGGCATCCCCGTTATCGTAGACTATTGCCCAGTCGGGAGAATATTCGCCGACGGGTGTTCGGACTTTGAACCGGCGAGGTAGCTTCGTGAAAAACCTCACGTGGTCGCTATCGTTTTCCAACTGAGTGGCAAAGCTTCTCTCTACATGGCTGTCGTAAGCGAGATGGTCGAAAAGATTTGATCCACCTGAAGGTGATTCCATTATCCCGTTTGATGGATCTGTTCCTGCACGGACGGGTTGGGGGTGCAATCCCTCGGCGCGAATAAATACTAACTCTGCGTTCCACCAGTCGCTCTCATCGTCGGGCACATAGTCAATGTGCTTCACCATCTGTTCGATGGTCACCGAGCGAATTGCCTGGGCGACTATCCTTGCCCAACCTTCGGGATCATCAATTGCTCTATCTTGGAGCTTTGGAGGAACGGCAGCTGCAATCGAGGCGATGGTCTTTCTCGTAAGAAGTAGCGGAAACTTTGCCGACTGAAGCTGATCCTCGATCAATCTAACGATGTTTGGAAGCTTTCCGCCTTTGATCGACAAAGACGTCCCAGCGCTCTCTGCAATATCTGTGTCGGAGGTAATGACCTTCCCATCATCGTCATAAACGAGCTCACCCGAATGAATGATGTTTGTGCGCTTGGCCAAAAACTTGAGGTCTTCGAGGTGCTCTGACTCGCTCACAATCTCGGGCAATATTGATGCATCTATATTTACACGATAGCTCGCCTTGAAACGTATGCGGTTCCAGAGCTCTTTGAACTCAGGACTCAGAAACTGGTCTTCGCGGCGCTTGACAATGACCGTTCGGTCGACATCATCTGGGTCGGGGCCAGGCGTCGATCCGGACGCTGCATATTCCTTGTTGAGGCCATCACGGAACTCGCTGAACGACTCATCTACGATCAGGGTAAGGCGGCAGACTGCGGGATCGGTAACACGAACTCCATTCTCGTCGACTGGAAGCCTTAGGCCTCTGCCAATCTGCTGTCTTCTCTCAACTTCTGAGCCACTATGCCGCAGAAAGCAGACTTGAAAAACATTAGGGTTGTCCCACCCCTCTTTGAGCGCAGAGTGCGAAAAAATGAATGCGCGGGGGTTGTCCTTTGTGAGGATCAACTCCTTGTTCGCAATGATCTCTTGATAGGCACGGGCCTGCTGTTCTTGAGCGTCCTTGGAAGCGCCGGTGGCATCCTTGAATATGCCCGTTTTCGTGGAAGGAAAGTAGTGAACACGCAGCTCCGAAGGATCAGGACAGCCTTCAGCCTCATTCCCCGCCCGCACCCATTCTTCGCGGTACATTTTGTCGAAAAGGTCAGGCAGGATTGGTTTGGCGTCTGTGTCTGTGGGCCAGTAGTCAGCAACTCTTTCGACAAAGAAGAGGGTGAGTACCTTAACCTCGTAACCTAGGTGATCGATCTCGACTTGCCGCTGTAGATGGGCACGGATCGAATGGCGGATTTGATCCTGCCACATGGATTCTCGGTCGACGCCGATCTCCTCGCCAATCTGAATTTCCAAACCGTTCTCGAAAATCACCCTATCCGGTTGGCGTTCAAACCGGTCGACGACCATACCTCGGTATTGGTCTAGCCCACCTGAAATCTCGAAGAGATCGTCGCCGTTCTGAAGGACGGCATCGGTTCGCTCTGCTCCCTTGCCCGTGGCTTCATCGATCATGACCTCGGCAAATAGTCGTTTCGTCTTGGAACGAAGTTTGTTCACCCGCAGGTACGGCTTGCCCGACGCTCCAGCCGCAACGCCCTTAACTGCTACCCGCTTAACTAATCCAAGTTCTGTCGCCGCTTTGGGGCCAAGGCGATGTACCAAATTGAATTTTTCAGCGTGAGTGGCGCTGTATCTCAGGACCACCAAAGGGTTTAGAGTCGCAATTGCTTTCTTACGCAGCGGAGTTTTGAAATTCTGAGGCTCGTCAACGATTACAACGGGACGTAGCTTCGCGATCGACGCCATTCCACTTTCGGCCGCGCCCCACAATTGAGGCTGTTCCGCCTCTTGGTAGACTACGGCGGTGTCGGGCTTGTCGATGGCCTGCACGCTCGCCACAAGGAATTGGACCGTGCTGCTGGGCTCAACAAAATCGTCTAGGGCTGGGCCCTCGCCAAGAACCCCCCAGCTGTAGTGCAGCGATGGAAACTTGGCTCGGAAGTGCTCCTTCGTTTGCTCGAAAGTCTTGATGACACCGGCCCGGATTGCGACTGAATGAGCCAAGATGACAAATTTCCGCAAACCGTGGCTTTGAGCGAGCTGGAGTGCGGTCGCGATGTACACATATGTCTTGCCAGTCCCCGTCTCCATCTCAACCGAGAAATTCGGAGATGAGTGGGCTTGCCCAAGTAGGTCTTCGTCGATCTCTAGGAGCTCGAGTTTCGATTGCTTCTCAACACCCGATTCACGCTCGGTAACCTTTGCGAGGCGCTCCGACAAAACATCGTAGTCGATCGAATACCGCTCATGGCCGTCGGCACCTGCGGCCTGACCGATTGGCCCTACAGCCGGTGGGTGCAAGGCACCTTCAAAAAGATCGGTAACCGCATGAACTGCAGCAGCTTGGTGTGCTTGATCTTCAAAGCGAAACTTCACGCTGCACCCGCTCTAACAATATGAGGTTTTTCTGCATCCTGGGCGCCAGTGTTAGTGTTGTGGCATCCTCCAATTTGTCGCCACGCAAGATCAACATGTCATCGGACGTAACGCCCAGACTTTCAGCAGTTTCTACCGTGAATGCCCCGAGTGATACGAACAACCTCGACGTATCGCCGTTCTCGACTGGTCGAAATTCGAACGTCTTCACGCCCTCAGTTTCGTGCACTGTCACAGGTGAGTTCAGCTTTGCTCCTGCGGCCTTAAGAACAAGTTCCCAGGCTACCGCCTCATCTTCAGAGCCCTCAACGACCGGTGAGCCCTGTGCCATGTCAGTCAGTTGTTTTAAGTATGTTTGACCCGTAGTTTCTTCGTCTGCGATGATTGGTTTATCGATCACGAGCTGCGATGGGCGTGCGCGGAAAACGCGAAAGCCTAGATTATCTTTACCTAGTTCCTTTGCAGCACGACGAAGTCTTTCCGCCGTGATCTCGAAAATGGTCTCATAGCCATTGTCTAGAGCAGTCTGGCCCGATTCTTCGGACGGGTCTGGTTCTTCTGGAGCTTGGACCAGGAGCCACTGTCGAACTTTGTGATCGGCCGCGTTTTGCTCCCAAACCGCGTGCCCAGTTGATCCTGACCCAGCAAAAAAGTCGACAATGAGATCTCCATCACTGGTTAGCGATTGAAATAGTCGTGCTAGGACTGCCGTACTCTTGGGATCATCGAAAACCTTCGCTCCCATGAGGGTGTCTAAGGCCGATGATGCTCCACTTCTATCCTGATAGAATGTGGATGGAGGTGCCCACATTTCTTGCTCGCGTAGATACTTCTTGATGCGGATGCGTTTGGCTTTTCCAGTCGGATAGATGAGCCTTCCTTCGGCATCCAGCTGCTCCATTCTAGGAAGCTCGTAGCGCCAGCCGTTGTCAGGTGGAGCGTAACCTTTAAAATCGTAGACTAGGTTCTCCCTGTAGTTGGGGCTCGAGCTGTTATCCGAGGTCCAAACCCCACCATTGTCGATGAAGTTATAATGTGAGTGGGCCTTGGACGGATTTCCATCGGGCAGAGAGTCATACCAATCACGCAGCTCAGCCTTCGCCGACTCTAGGTCCCCACCGTGCTTCGCAAGCAATTCCTTCTCTTTTGCATAAACCGGTTCCAGACCTGTTTTTCGCTCTCGCCAGACCGTGTCCAGTTCTTTGAGATGATTTCGGTCTCGGGCGTAAACAAGAAGATAATCCTGCCCACCAGCTGTCAACTTGGCGTCGCCTTTTCGACCTCCTTGCCACGTCATCATGTCCACGAAATTGTCAGCACCGAAGACGGCGTCCAAGAGCAAGCGGAGGTGATGGACCTCATTGTTGTCGATTGATGCCAGAAAGACGCCATCACGCCGCAGCAAATGCCTTGCGACGACTAAGCGTGGAAACATCATCGTGAGCCAAGGGCCGTGTTTCTTGCCACTTGTCTCAATCTTGCTTGTTGTAGCGCCTCCCTGACTATCGACCTGACCGCTTTCCTGGAGGTATTGTGCCTCAGGGATTGAGAACTTGTCGTTGTATGTGAACGTGTTTCCAGTGTTGTAGGGAGGATCGATGTAGACCAGCTTCGCTGCCCCTCGATAGCTCGCTTTGAGAATCTTCAGTACTTGGAGGTTGTCCCCCTCTATCAGGACATCTCTTGCCGTATGCCAGTTCAGGGAGGCGTCCTGATCCGGCACGAGGGTCGCCGTTGTGGCGGCACGAGCATCGGCTCTTGCGACCTCGATTCCGGGCCAAGTGAATGCGAAAGGAGTCCTTTCTCCTCTCTCTGAAACTCCCAGAGCAGTGAGCAGTTGCGAAACATCAAGATCGCCGTCGGGGAACGCCGAGGGTATAAGATCGCGGAGTTCTTCTAGGAGCTCCTCCAAAAGATCGGGGGTCGTGCCGCTAACAGTGCTAATGTTATTACTCATCAACTCTTCTTCATGATTGTATTTTCTTCATACTTCAATCGCTTGGCTCTCAAGGACGCCACACCTCATCGCGAGATTCGGTAGATGACGGAGCACCATCTCGCTTTATTGCTCAATAGATGCGTGATGATCATAAGCAACCTTGCGGCCAAAAAGATGTTGAAATTGGGTTCTCTCAGCTCCCGCCAAGGAAACTGGGTTTTAAGGTGCGGTCGGATGATGCGCGCAGAGCATTCCAGTTGCTGGCCTCGCAACGTTTAGCGGTTTGCGTCCATGTCCCTCGCTTCGAATTTGCGTGGCCCGAAGAGTCAATGCGTACTACGGCATGCCGACGTGGTTTTGGTTGAATTCCTATCTCTTTAGGTGCTTGGGTGCGCTGTGTCGTAAGGTCTAGTTTTGTCTAGTCCTAGGCGGTCACCAGCAACGTTGAATTTCGATGCAATATCGGTTATAAGCATCCTATCGGGCGTGGTGCCTGATAAAGTAAAATCTACTAGATGCGCCCCTCTCAGGGGTGAAGTGGTCCGAAAACCGAGCCGCCTTTAAGCTCTGGCACTGTTCCCGCGAAGGGGAACCTTAAACTAGAGCGCCCCTTGCGGGTTAACAGGCTGAAGTAAGACCCTGAAGCGTTCTGGCACTATTTTACCGTCCTTCGCATAAACGGTAAAATGCGAGGTAGCCATGAACGCTATTCCCGAATTCTATTCTGACAAAGATATTGCGCGTATTCTGAACATGTCTCCTGCCTGGGTAAGGGGGCAGAGACACAAGCGTCGCAACGGCCTTCCATGCACCTTCGACCTGAAGCCGAGATATATCGGCTCGTGCCCCCGTTATCTGCGCGACGAGGTTGAAGCATTTGTCGCCTCTTTGAGGGGGTGACTAGCGATGAAAGTGGATATTGATCCCGGCATTCGCGCCGGGCCCGTCATGTTGCCCGCCCAAAAGGCACGACAACCACGATCTGGAGTGGCCAGGAAGGCTCCCCCAGGTGTTGGGGTGTTCTTCGACGAACGGCTCGATTTGCGGGACCCAGAGGGGCGTGCCTTGGTGGACCGCCTGATGGAAGCCTTCGTTGAGGTCAGAGCGAAGCAGAGGCTTCGAGGCATGGAGCTATGGCGATTGCGTGTCCGCAAATTGGCCGCAAACGTCCTCAGGGCCTATTTCTTCCGCAGGCCCCCTTCCGTTCTGTACTTTAGAGGGGCAGCAGCGGGCTCATATGAAAGCAAACCTCAATGGATGAGGCATGGCGCGCTTGGAGACGTTGCAGACACTCTGATGGCAGCTGGCTTGCTTGAAGGGACCACTGGGAAGAAGATGCCATTCTACTCAGCGACTCCCTCTTACGCCTCTTCCCTCTGGGCAAGTGATGCGCTGATTGATTTGGCGAAGGGCCTTGGTGTCACCGAGAGCTCGATCGTCTCGCGTGTCTACGAGGATGATCTGGTGCAGCTCTATGCTCCCAAGAAACGGCCTGAGTTTGACCGCATCAAAGGGCAAATATTGCAGCCTAGGAAAGGGGAAAGAATTTGGTTCGAACACACGGACGAAACCAAAGTTTGGCGTGAAACGCTTCTTGCCATCAACGGGTCCTACCGGCGGCAATCAATCCAACTTGGTCTGTCAGATCGTGATCTTCAGACATGGTTGGATCAGCTCAACACTGACCCTGAAAAGAACGGGCCAAAGCATCGTGCTCCGGAACTCTTTGCTACCGACCTTTATCGTGTCTTCAACGATGGGAATGCCAAGATTCCATCCTTTGAGAAAGGAGGGCGGCTATTTGGCGGATGGTGGATGCAAGTTTCCGAAGAGGCTCGCAAGGCCATCACAATCAATGGAGAGGCGACGGTAGAACTGGACTACGCCAACTGCCATCCAAGAATGCTCTATCATCAGCAGGGGTTGGAATTTGAAGGCGATCACTACCGTGTTCCTGAGATTACCAGATATGAAGAAGAGCACGGTCTTAGGTCTGGGCATTATCGCCCTTGCATCAAATGGCTCATGCAAGTTCTGATCAATTGTGGGGGGAGGCCCGATATGGTCTCAGCTCCGGCCGATATTGAATTCCCAGACGACCTAGAACGAAGAGAGATCGTGCAGTTCATTGAGGCCATGCATGAACTGATTTCTAATGCATTTGGCACAGGAATAGGCCTTCAGTTGATGCGCCTGGAATCCGACATAGCGTTGGAGATCATTTCAACGGCGATGGAGGATGGTTGGACGGTCCTTTCTGTCCATGATTCCTTTATCACAACAACAGATCGACGAGACCATCTCCACGAGTTGATGGTGCGAAGCTATGAGCAACGACTAGGTCAGAAACCAACGATCAAATGAATTTTGGCTTGGCAGCAGCTAGGGCTGATCTAGCAGATGCTTAGTGAGGCCGCTCACTGCATTTATAGGAACTCATAAGCCCACCCAAGCAAGGAGCCCTAGCTGCAACCTTACGGGTTCGTACCTTCCGTTGTCGCGTTTTCTAATGAGCTCTCGATTGCATTTCCAAGCTCAACAGTAGCCACAATGGCAAGAAGCGGGAGGACCATGCCGGAGACAATGCCAATGATGGCGAATAGGCGTGGCTTGCGGCGCAGAGCAATCAGCCCTGCAATGATTGCGAAGGGGGACAAGACTAAGCTCACTACGCCCACATACGGCATGAACCCAAAGAACAGGCTCGAAATCCCGGCAATGGATGACGCCTTACCTAGATTGTTCTTCGGCTCATCACTGTCCACATACGACATTCGACACAATCCTTCCTTCAAGGTGCTTTGAGCGGTGCATTAGCCTTTCTTCCAGCAAAGCATTTCGAGAAGCGCTTCGCCGATTGTGTCGGGAACAACCTTGCGCGGGGAGGCGCCACTCCACTTTTCCGATGAAGTTACGCGGCCAGCAGGATCATAAGTTACCTCTTCTAGAGTGGAGTAGCTATCAGATTTACAGTAATATATCTGATAAACTAGGCGTTCTCTGTCTCGAGTTGATTTATCTTTTCTATGATCCCATTTGACCCAAGTTGTGACCCTGCCTGATGAGACATTTAAGGATTCTAAATCTATGAATATCTGAGATCCCAGATCACTACCTGTAACATATAGCCACCTGGAGTTCTTCAGGTGGTCCGAAAGCAATGCGGCGAGATATTGCCGTGATGCCCACCACGGAGCTTTGACTTCGTATACTAGGCGTGTTTCCTCGTCAGTAAGCTCGAATACACCTGCGCGATCCTCACTTCCCCACATCCAATCAAGTTGAAAGTTAGCCTCGCGTTTCTTCTCAGCTGGCTTCGCAGGGGCTATCACAATCGGTGGAGGAGGTAGCGCTGCCTCTTTGCGGGCAATGTTCGCCGCGCTCCAGGATGGCGGAAGAGTTTCAAAGCTGATTCCAGCCGCGTCACTGTTTAGCTTGCTCAACTCCATTAAGCTGTGCGGCGGCTCTCTAGTGGCAAAAATCACGCTTTTGGCCGGAAATCCTAGCAAGGTGAGATACCGGCCAATGATGGCATTGGCAGCACCTGACTCTTGCAACTTGCCCTGCTTGTCACGGTAAGCGGCGTGAAATCCAATAGTACCCTTCTCGGATAGCCATCGTTTTTTCCCGGCGATCCAAATAAGCGCGCATGCAGATGTGCACTTCGCTCCATCTGGCACAACGGTTTCGTATCCCGCTTCCCTAATTCGCTCTCCGATCTTGATGGCCGGTATGAGCTGACCGCCGGTGCTATAGAGCACCACGATCTTATCGGTTTCTACGAGGGTTGATAGCGCCAAGAACTTTTCGGCGTCTCCCTCTTCGATTGGCCCATCCACCATGATCGCGACCTTACCGTCGATCCACTTTTCCGGAATATAGATTGTCGCTGCGTTTGCGGAGAAATGAAGCAAACTCAAAAATGGTAAGGTTAGGGCCCAAAGGATTATGCGAAACATGTCTCTGCTTACCTTTTTACCGCGAAAGGAATGCAACTTTATTGTAAACTGTCGACGTCACTAAATCTATGGATTTAATGAAAAATACGACATCATATGGGGAGCGGCTGAGATGTTTTGAGGCATGCGACAATTTTTGAATTTTTTGGAAGGACGATGGCTGCTTGCCATACGGTCCAACTCTAATAAAAATCCAACCCTCCCCGCGGGGGGAGGGGGCTTCGAAACGTCGGCGCCGTCATGCTACTCTAGTGCCAGTCGTCGGGATGGAGCCCAGGGCGGTGCGCTTGGCGCTGCAGTGCTACGACCGTCCTGCGTCTCGTTTGAAATGGGGCCGACCGATGCCCATATTGAGCCTTCCGGGTCGAGTTTAAGGAGAAACCAATGGTAGGCTGGCCCAAAGTCAAAACAGGCCCGACAGCGGGGAAAGACAGGTCTCGAAACAAGTCCGATGGGCGGATTCGGGGAAAACGCTCAGATGCTGGGAAACCACGTAGCACCAAGAAGAAATGACACGAGCGATTCGCTAGCTCAAGCACCGCGTTTTATCCCGAGGATGATGGGGATATGGTGGGGCGTTTCTGAGAAGCGAGCGCCAGAGAGCTTAAGTCATTGAAAAGATGGTGGGCGCGGCAAGGATTGAACTTGCGACCCCACCCGTGTGAAGGGTGTGCTCTACCACTGAGCTACGCGCCCGTCCGGCTGGACAGGGGCGCGCCATTGCCACGCAGCAGGTCGATTGGCAAGGGGCCAGTTGCGCGGCGCGCCTCAGCTGGCTCCGAAAAACCTTCCCAGCAGCGCCAGCCATCCGCTGATGCCGGCGGTACTGCCTGCCCGCACTTCGCGCGGGCATTCGAGGCAATAGGCCTGTACTCCCTGCACACGCGTCAGCCGGTCTAGGTCGGTTGCGACCTGCGACAGCGCGGCGTTGCGCTGGCGGGCCAGCATGGCGAAGACGTCGGCAGTTCCTTCGGAGTCCTCCGCACTGTCGACCAGCAACTGGCGGATCAGCGAATCATAGCTTGAAGGCGTGGTGCCGAGCCGCTTGGGATACCAGCCGCCATCCTCAAGCCCGGCCTGCTTTGCTGCCCATTCAAGCGCGTCGCCGAGCCCGCCGAACTGGTCGACGAGGCCGAGCTGGCGCGCGGTGCCGCCATCCCAGACGCGGCCCTGCGCGATGGCATCGAGCCGCTCGGGAGTGATCTTGCGGCCTTCGGAAACATGGGTGATGAAATCGGCGTAGCTGTCTTCGACCGAAGCCTGCAGGATCGCATCGACTTCGGGCGTGAAGCCCGCGATGATGTCGGGCTGGCCGGACAGCGGCGTGGTTGGCACTCCGTCGGAGTGGATGCCGAAGCGCGCGGCGGTCTTCTCGAAAGTCGGGACGACTGCGAAAACGCCGATCGAGCCGGTGACCGTCTCGGGCTGGGCGAAAATGCGGTCGCCGGTCGAAGCGATCGAATAGCCGGCGCTCGCAGCGACATTGGCCATCGAAATCGCCACCGGGATGTCCAGCGCCTTGTGGCGCAGGATGGCGCGACGGATCTGTTCGGACGCAGTCACCGAGCCGCCCGGCGTGTCGATCCGTACCACCAGAGCGGCCAAGTCGTCATCGAGCGCATCGTCGAGCAGTTCGGCAATGCGGTCGCCGCCGGCGGTGCCGGGGCCTGCGTCGCCGTCAACCACGTCGCCCGCAATGGTTATGATCCCGATCGGGCGGCCATGCTTGCCCGGCTTGGTGTCGACCAGATAGGGGCCAAGATCGGTCGAAGCGAATGCGCCCGGCTCACTGCTCCAGTCGTCCTCGCCCGAAACTTCCGCCACTCGCGCACCCCATTCGGTGCGATCGCCCAGCTTGTCGACCAGCCCGGCGGTGAGCGCTGCCTGCGCGAGGTCGCCCTTGGCAGCCTGCACCCAGCCGACCGGGTCCTTGGTGACAAGGTCGAGATCGGCGGCGGGGCGCGCCTTCTTCACATTGGCTTTCCATTCTTCCCACATCGCGCCGTAAAGGCCGCCGATGTTCTCGCGCGCCTCGTCCGAGAATCCTCTGCGGGTATAGGGTTCGGTCGCCGCCTTGTGGGTGCCCACGCGATAGACGCGCGCGTTCACGTCGAATTCCTTGAGCAAATCGCCGTAAAACAGATAGGCGCCGCCCGGGCCGCCTATCACTGCGCCGCCGATCGGATCGACCCACACTTCGCTGGCGTGGGCCGCAAGCTGCAGGGCGTCGTCGCCATAGGCGAAGGAATAGACCAGCACCGGCTTTTTCGCGACGCGCACCCGCGCCATCGCTTCGCCCACTTCCTGCAAGTGGACTTGGCCGCCGCCGAGGAAACGCGAAAGGTCGATCGCGACCGCCTTGATGCGGTCATCGCCCGCGGCAGAATCGAGCGCGCGGACCAGTTCGCCGACCTCATATTCGGTGACCGGGGCTTCCTGGCTCAGCAGCGCCGCGAACGGATCGACCTCGGACTTTTCTTCGACGACATAGCCGTCGAGTTCGATCAGTAGCGCACCGTCACGCACCATGCCGGGGCTGGGCCGCGCAGACAGGATCGCGAACAGTAGCGCGAAGAACAGCAGCATGAACACAAGGACAAGCCCGTCCTTGATGCCGACCAGCAGCCGCCAAACCTTTCCAGCAAAACTCATATTTCGTCGATCCAATTGCGTTTGTGGGCTTAAACTAAGCGCGAAAGTGCAAACTTCCACTGAATTCGGGGCAAGGAATTGGTCGAGCCGCCGATATCGCTCGCCGAACGGCTTTGGATGCGGAGGTGCGGATTCCCACTGGACGGTTGGTTAAATCCAACCTAGAGCGCCGTTCCATGCAAGACCTGCTCCACGAAATCGAACAATTCTGCCTCCGAAACGGCATGTCGGAGACGCGCTTCGGCGAACTGGCGCTCAACGACAAGCCCTTCGTCTCACAGCTGAAATCGGGGCGCGATTTGCGCGGCAGCACTGCTGCGCGATTGCGACAGTTCATGGTGGATTTCGAAGCTGGCCAGTCGGCCAACCTGCCCGACAATGGCCGGTTTCCCGCGGGACGGCTGGCCTTTCCGCATCGCGACCTGCTCGGCATCGCCCAGCTCGAGCGGCACGAGATCCTCTATGTGCTCGACCAAGCGGAGCCGTGGATCGATCTCAACCGACAAAGCTCCAAACATGCCGATCTGCTGGCGGGCCTGACCATCATCAACGCCTTCTTCGAGAACAGCACGCGCACGCTGCTGAGCTTCGAGATCGCGGGCAAGCGGCTGGGGGCGGATGTCGTCAACATGCACGCCGCCCAGTCGAGCGTGAAGAAGGGCGAGACGCTGATCGATACCGCGATCACGCTCAACGCCATGCGTGCCGATGCGATCGTGATCCGCCATGCGTCGAGCGGGGCGACCCAGCTGATTGCCAGCAAGGTCGATTGCCCCGTGCTCAATGCGGGTGACGGGCAGCACGAACACCCGACGCAGGCGTTGCTCGACGCGCTTGCTTTACGCCACGCGCTGCGCGAACGCGGCGAGGCGGCAGAGGATTTCACCGGGCTCACGGTCACGATCTGCGGCGATATCCTGCACAGCCGCGTGGCGCGTTCGAACCTGCTGTGCCTGCAGGCACTGGGCGCCACGGTGCGGCTTTGCGCGCCGCCCGCGCTGATGCCCGCAGGGATCGAAGCGCTGGGCGCGCAGCCGTTCCACGATTTTGACGCCGCGCTGGCGGGCAGCGACGTGGTGATGATGCTGCGGCTCCAGACCGAACGGATGCAGGGCCAGTTCATCCCCTCCGCGCGCGAATACCACCACCTCTACGGCCTCACGAAGGAGCGGTTGAAACGCGCCGCACCCGATGCGCTGGTGATGCATCCCGGGCCGATGAACCGCGGGGTCGAGATCGACAGCGACGTTGCCGACCTGATCGACCGCTCGATCATCACGCGCCAGGTCGAAATGGGCGTGGCGATCCGCATGGCTTGCCTCGATATCCTGACCCGGCGGGCGCGGCAGGTGGAGGGCTGGGCATGAAACAGCTTGCACCAGTCACGATCACCAATGGCCGCGTGGTCACGCCCGGCGGCATCGCCGAGGGTAGCGTGCGGCTGGTCGATGGGCGGATCGAAGCAGTCGGCGATGTAGCGCCGCTGGACGGTGACGAAGTGATCGACGCGCGCGGTAAGCTCGTCGCCCCCGGCCTCGTCGATTTCGGAAGTTTCGCGATCGACAAGCCCGCGTGCCATTTCGGCGGGATCACCCGCGCCGCGCTGATGCCCGACCAGTCGCCCCCGCTCGATCTGCCGAGCCGCGTCAGCTACATCGCCAAGAGCGGCAAGCCCGACCTGTGGGTGCATCCGCTGGCCGCCGCCACGCGCGGCCTCGAAGGCAGCGAACTCGCCGAGATCGGCCTGATGAAAGAAGCGGGCGCGCGCGGCGTCGCGACCGGGCGGCGCTGGATTGGCGATAGCGGGGCGATGCTGCGGCTGCTGCAATATGCGGCCATGCTCGATCTGGTGGTGGTGAGCCATGCCGAGGATGCCGGGCTGGCCGGCGACGCGGTCGCAACCGCCGGTGAAATGGCGACGCGGCTCGGACTCCCGAGCGCCCCGGCGGAGGCCGAAGCGCTGGCGGTGGCGCGCGATATCGCGCTCGCCGAAATCTGTGGGGCCCGGCTCCATATCCGGCAGGTGACCACCGCCGCTGCGCTCGAACTGGTGCGTGCAGCGAAACGTCGCGGGGTTGCAGTCACGGCGGGCGTAACCCCGGCGCATTTCATGCTGTCCGACCTTGCGACGGCGGAGTTCCGCAGCTTCGCGCGGCTTTCGCCCCCGCTTCGCAGCGAGGCGGACCGACAGGCAGTGATTGCCGCGATCGGCGACGGGACGATCGACGTAATCGCTTCGGGCCACGATCCGCGCGGCCCGGAAGACAAGCGCCTGCCCTTTGCCGATGCCGAGCCCGGCATGGCCGGGGCCGAAACGCTGCTGGCCATGACGCTCACGCTGGTGCGCGATGGTGTGATCGACCTGCCCCGAGCCTTCGATCTTCTCGCTGCCGCACCGGCACGCCTGCTGGGCGTGGCCGCCGGGGAGATCGAGGTGGGGCGCGAGGCGGATATCGCGCTGGTCGATCCCGAAAAACCCTGGATCGTCGACCGCGCGAAAATGGCCGCCACCGCCGACAATACGCCTTTCGACGGTCAGCCGGCGCAGGGACGCGCGACGGCCCTGTGGAAGGGCGGCGTCAGGATCGCCTAGCGCGGCTTCTCTTTTCCCGCCGTTCGCTGTATCAGCCCGCGCAGGGTCGCGTTCCTCAGGGAGGGTAGGGGAACATGGCGACACATGCCCAAATTCAGCCTGCGTCCGGCGCCGAAGCGCCGTCGCTCACGGCTTTCATCGACCGCTGGATCTATGTTTTCATGGCGGCGATGCTCGTCGCGGTCGTGCTGGTGGGGTTCATCCCGGATTCGATCGGCAAGATCGCAGCAGTGGAGGCGGGAGAAAGACCGCCCTTTCCATTCGCCATGCATGTCCATGCCGTGCTGATGGGAAGCTGGATGCTGCTCTTGCTCACGCAGACGACACTGATGGCGACGGGGCGGCGCGATTGGCACATGCAGCTTGGCATGTTGGGGATGGTGCTCGCACCCGCACTGGTGCTGGCGGGCGTGGTGCTGGTTCCCACCAATCTGCAATCGATGATCGCCTTTGCAGAGGGCAAACCGCCCGAAGTCCAGGCCGAGGTACAGGGCTTCCTGCATTTCATGACCAATATCGCGCTGATCCAGGGGCGGGTTGCGATCTGCTTCCTTCTGCTGGTCTATCTCGGATTGAAGGCTCGCAAACACGATCCCGGCTTGCACAAGCGGCTGATGATCCTTGCCACGACAGTGCCCATGCCGGCAGCGCTCGATCGCATGGAGTTCCTCTATCACACCATGCCGGATTCGCCGCTAAGTGCCGATTTCTGGCCGCTGTTCTGCATCGCGCCGATGTTCCTGTGGGATCTTTACCGCCAGCGGAAGATCCACCGCGCCTATTGGATCTGGGCGGCGGTGATGGTGCCGACCGGCATATTCGTGAACCTCGCCTGGAACAGCGACTGGTGGCACTCCTTCGCCCCCGGGATCCTTTACGGCTGAAATGAAAACCCCCGGAGCCTTGCGGCGCCGGGGGCATTCACGCTGAATTTCAGGAGATGCGCGTCAGCGTGACGCGACGCGGATTCCGCGATCCACCGCGCCGGGAAGCGGGCGGCTCGCCGCATAGGCAATGCAGCCCTTGCCGCCGGACTTGACCGTCTGGCACATGGCGGTGGCGCTGCGCGCGCCATAGCCAGCCGCTGCAACGCGGAAATAGGTCTTGCCGCGTACCACCGCCTCGGTGATCACGACGTCGCGGCCCGAAAGCTGCGGATATCGGGTCTGGTAGATGCCCCAGGCGCGCTCGGCGCTTGCGCGGCTGGCAAAGCTGCCCAGCTGCACGAGGTGCGTGTTCGAGCCGCTGTCAGCCGTTGCGGCCATGCGGCGCTGCGACGAGCTGGCGGCGAGGCGCGAAGCGGGTGCGGCCGGCTTGGCGGCGGGCTTCTTGTAGTCGCTCGGCAGCTGCTGCACGACCGGGCCGGTCGCGACGCGCTGGGCCGGAGCGGCAGCGGGTTTGGGCGCGACAGGCGTGCTGTCCTGCGCGAAAGCGACTGCAACGGTTTGTGTCGCAACGGGCTTGGGCGAGGGTGCAGGGGCCGGCGCTTCGACAGGCTGCGCCACGGCAACCTGCGGCACTTCGCTGGCTGCGAGTTCGGGCCCGGCGATATCACCCGCCGCATCGGCCACCATCTGCCCATGGCTGGGGAAATTGGCGAGCGCGAGCTGCGCGGGCTGGCCGCCGTCATGGGACGGGGAAACCTGCAGCAAGCTAGCGACGCGTTGCTGGTAATATTCGGGAGCGGCAAGTTCAGCCCATTCGCCGATACGGTCCGAGACCATGTCGGCCGGGACGTCTTCCGCGACCATGACGCGCGCGGCGCGCCAATTGCCCTGCAACGCATAGGCATAGGCGAGGTTCTGGCGCAGCTTGGCGCTCGACTGGCCGCTGCGCAGTGCGTCGGAAAGCACGGCGACGCCTTCATTGGCATCGCCCGCAAGCGCAAGCGCGAGGCCAAGGTCGGCCGGGTCGATATCGTTGCGGGCTCCATCGAGCGCATCCACCGCTTCGCGGCTGTTGCCCAGCGCGATCTGCGCCAGCGCATAGCTGAGCACGGTGCGCGGATCGCTGTCGCCCAGTTCCATCGCGTCGCTGAAGCTGGTCGCCGCGGCCTGGAAGCGGCCTGCCTCGAGATAAGCAGCGCCCAGCAGCGCGCGGCTCTGCGCATTGCGGGGATCGGCCAGCACGGCGCTTTCGGCATGGCTGACGGCCTTGCTGAACTGTCCCTTTTCAAGCGCGACCTGCGCCTTGGCAGCCGATGCCTGAGCCGGCGGAGCGGCTGAAGTGGCGCAACCCGACAGCGCGATGCTGACGAGTGCAGTGCTGACCGCAAGGGCGATCTTCGGCTTGTTGGTGGCGGTCTGGCTCATTGGGTCATCCCCCTCAGTTCACGCATTTCCGGTCACTTGCGCGTCATTTTGTCGGCAAGCGCATCGAGGTCCTCGACTTCGGCCAGCAGCCGGTCGAGAGCATCGGTAACGATCTGCTGCGCGCTTTCGCCCTTGATGGTGGCGGCAAGGCGCAGCTTGAGATGGCGCTGCGCATCGAGGCGCAGGGTAAAGGCGGCGCGCTTGCCGCGCTTCGAGGCCGAGACGCGCTTGGCCGGTGCAGCCGCACGGGCGGAAGCGAGGCGGATCGCGGGCGCTTCGTCATTCGACGGCGGCGTCAGCTGCACGACATTGTCCTGTTCGTCACCGCCCATGTCGTTCCAGCCGAGATCCTCGAGATTCGCGGACGAAACGTCGGGGATCGGGGCGAGCTGCGGGCGCATCGCGGGCTTGGCGCCACCTTTGCGGGCCAGCAGCGTCGGGCTCAGGGAAGCAAAGCTGGCTTCGGTCATGGCCCGCGCTCCTTACTGAGCGACGCGGCGGCCGAAACCGCCTGCCGGACGATGCACGCCTGGCAGCTGCGACTGCGAACCCGGGGCAGCAAACACCGTGCGGCGGAAATTCTTTTCGAGCCGGTCCGAAATATACTTCCACAGCGCGGTCACTTCGGCGGCGCTGCGGCCTTCGGGATCGACTTCCATCACAGTGCGGCCATCAATCATCGAGGCCGCGAAATCGGTGCGGTGGTGCAGGGTGATCGGGGCCACCGTGCCGTGCTGTGACAGCGCGACCGCGGCTTCCGAGGTGATCTTGGCCTTGGGCGTGGCGGCGTTGACCACGAACACCAGCGGCTTGCCGGCGCGTTCGCACAGGTCGACGGTCGCACCCACGGCGCGCAGATCGTGCGGGCTCGGACGGGTCGGCACCACGATCAGTTCGGCGACCGAGATCACCGACTGGATTGCCATGGTGATGGCCGGCGGCGTGTCGATCACGGCCAGTTTGAAGCCCTGCTGGCGCAGGACCTGCAGGTCGTTCGCCAGGCGCGCCACCGTGGTCTGGGCGAAGGCGGGATATTCCGCTTCACGCTCGTTCCACCAGTCGGCGAGCGACCCCTGCGGGTCGATGTCGATCAATACCACCGGGCCAGCGCCAGCGCGCTGGGCCTGGACGGCGAGGTGACCGGACAGGGTCGTTTTGCCCGATCCGCCCTTCTGCGATGCCAATGCAAGTACTCGCAACGCCTGGTTCCCCCTGGTTAGCCCTTCAAAAGATGCCGCAACCAATGCGGCTTCAAACAGGGGGATGGCAGTATACCCCTAATTTTGGGTTAACGCCGATGCGCCAGAAGCAAGGTTTCGGGGCGCGGCAAAGGCCTTGCCGGTGTCGCAATACATCGCGCGCGGCTTTCCAAAGGGGGCCAGCGTGTTATGAGTGCAAACCGCAGGGGATTAAGGGGAATTCGATGAATCACGCAGACATGCCGGCAGCGAATGGCGACACGGCCGCTGCCGCACCGGTTGTGGGCGCGGACCGGATCGGAAGCCTCGATTTCATCCGCGGGCTGGCCGTGATGGGCATCCTTGCGGCGAATATCGTCGCCTTCGGCCAACCATCGAGCGCTTATATGTTCCCCGACGCCTTCCTTGTGCCCAGCGGCGATCAGGGCGGCTGGCTGTGGATTGCCCAGTTCCTCCTGATCGACGGCAAGATGCGCGGGCTGTTTACGCTCTTGTTCGGCGCCGGACTGTATCTCTTCATGGAACGTGCGTGGGCGCGTGGCGCCACCCGCTGGCTACAGGCGCGGCGACTTTTCTTCCTGCTGCTGTTCGGGCTCGCGCATTTCTTCCTGGTATGGTTCGGCGACATCCTGACCTATTACGCGCTGTGCGGTTTCATCGTGCTGCTCTGCCTGCGCTGGCGGGCCAAGACGCAGCTGGTCGTCGGGCTGGGTGGTTATATTCTGGGCGCTCTCGCCTATGCGGCGATCTTCGTTCCGCTTCATTTCATCGCCGATACGCCGATGGGCAAAACGGCATCGCTGACCGAAATGCGCTCGGGTCTCGAGGAATCGAAGGCCAAGGCGTTTGCAGAAGACGAAGTCGAAACCGGCCTCATATCCTCGGGCGACTATTCCGGATTCGTCGCGCACCGGATCACCGAGCACACATTCGAACCGCTCGCCAACGTGCTGCTGTTCTGCATGGAAAGCATTCCGCTGATGCTGATCGGCGTGGCGCTTTACCGGCTCGGCTTCTTCGGGGGCGGGTTCGAGCGGCGCGACATGATCCGTTGGGGCTGGATCGGGCTGGCGGTTGGCGGAGCGATTCATGTCGCCATTGCGCTATGGGCCCGGCAGGTCGGCTTTACCTATTACGGCAATCTGGCGGCATTCATGGGGTTCAGCCCTTTGCCGCGGCTGTTCATGGTGTTGGGGCTGGCCGCGCTGCTGGTGGCCTATTCGCCCGGCTGGACCGGCTGGCTGGGACAGCGGATCGTGGCAGCGGGGCGCGCGGCCTTCAGCAATTATCTTGGTACGTCGATCGTGATGCTGTTCGTATTCCACGGCTGGGCGCTGGGCCTGTATGGCGAACTCAACCGCCCGCAGCTTTACCTGGTCGTGGCGCTGGCCTGGGTGGCGATGCTGGCATGGTCGAAGCCATGGCTCGCGCGCTTCCGCTATGGCCCGCTCGAATGGCTGTGGCGCAGCCTCACTTACGGGAAGCTGTTCGCCCTGAGACGATAGCTGACGCGCTTGGCCGCGGCAGCCAAAGGGCGACCGCCCGCCCGCAGGCGCCCTGTAGCGAAGCGGAGGGAGTAGCGCCGAGGATGCACCTGCGGAGGCAGGTGCCAAATACAAATTTCACTTGCTATTGAGAATAGTTCGCATATTTCTACTCCTGCGAATCACTCGCAGGAGACTGCCGCCGATGTATGTCTGCATCTGCAATGCTATCCGCGAAACCGAACTGCGCCATGTTGCACGGCGCACTTCGGGCGATGCCGAGGCGGCCTATGCTGCGCTGGGCAAGCGCCCCAATTGCGGCACCTGCCTGATGGAGGCTGACGCGATCCTGTTCGAGGAGCGCGAATTGGGCTGCAAGCCGATCGCCGCCTGAGCGGGTTCCGCGCTAACGCAAATCGCTCGCAAGTGGCGGAATTCCGCCATTTTTCATCCGCTCATCTTGTCTTTCCGGCCCCATGGGAGCATAAATCTGCGCTCATCCGGGAAGCAAGGGAGCCGCGCCATGAAGGGCGACGCAACAGTCATCGAATTCCTCAACAAGGCGCTCACCAACGAGCTGACCGCGATCAACCAGTACTGGCTGCACTACCGCGTGCTGGCCGATTGGGGCGTGGCGCAGCTCGCCGAATATGAGCGGCACGAATCGATCGACGAGATGAAGCATGCCGACCAGCTGGCCGAGCGGGTGCTGTTCCTGGGCGGGCTGCCCAATTTCCAGGCGATCCACCGGCTGAAAGTGGGCGAGACGGTCGAAGAAATCCTCAAGGCCGACCTTGCGATGGAGGAAGAGGCGATCCCCTTGCTGCGCGATGCGATCGAGCATTGCGAGAAGGTGCGCGACTATGTCAGCCGCGACCTGTTTGCATCGATCCTCGAAAGCGAGGAGGAGCATGTCGATTTCCTCGAAACCCAGTTCGAGATGATCGGGCGGATGGGGCTGCAGAACTACGTTCAGCTGCAGAGCAAGCCCGCCGAGGAATGATCGCGGGCCGCCAAGCCGGCCTCCAAACCTTCAAATCATTGCCGTGCGCCGGGCCGATCCGGCCGGGCCGATCGCATTGACTCGCCTATGAATAGCGCGCACACCGTGCGCCGGAAGCGTCAGGTTGAACCTGTGGGTCGTGCGCCTTCCTTTTCCGGGTCGCAGTTACCTGTGAAGAAGGGGTACGAATATGAAGACCATCCTGAAATCGATCGGCCTTGCAAGCGCGACTGCCGCTGCTTTGGCATTTGCCTCGCCTGCGGCAGCCCAACTCACCGTTTGGGAAGACTACACGCCGCAACAGACAGTGATCGAACTGACCTATGTGAAGGTCGATGAAGGCCAGCTGGACACCTATCTCGAAGGGCTCGCCCAGACCTGGGTGAAGGCCAATGAAGTGTCGAAGAGCCTCGGCCAGATCACCGACTATGGCATCTACACCGTTCCTTACGGCAGCAATGAAGTGAACCTGGTGTTGCGGATCAACTATCCCAACATGGCTTCGCTCGACGCCGACAAGGCCGAGTACGACAAGTTCATGACCGCATGGGGCAATGCCAATATGGCAAACAGCAACAAGACCGTGCGCGAGGTCTACAACAAGATCCGCAAGATCAAGGGCACCTACATCCTGCGCGAACTGCGGATGAACACCAAGTAGTTCGCTGCTCGATTGGGCGGGCAAGGGGCGGGGCGCGCTGCGCTTCGCCCCTTCTGCTGTCGAGGGTTAGTCGCCGGACGGGCCGTCCCGGTGCTCCTGCTCTCTATAGCCGCGCGCGGCGACCAGCGTTTCGACCACGAAATGCAGCAGCCCGGTGATCAGGAAGCCCATGGTCGCGATCCATGCCAGCGCCGTCACCGTGCCGATCTGCGGCTTTATGAAGGCGCTGACGAACAGCAGCGCCACCACCACGCAGATCGTCAGCCCCGCAATGGTGCTGAACATCACCGCGCGCTGCGCCAGCAGCCGGCGCCGACGCAGCCAGGCCAGTTCGCTGTAATCGCGCGGCGTCCGTTCCTCTTCCATGCGTTCTTCGAGCCGCTCGATCCGCTCGGCGACCCAGATCATCCGCGTCATCATCACGTTCATGATCGCGCCGATCGCCGCCAGCAGGAAAGCCGGTGCAAGGCTCAGCCGCACGATTTCCTGCACGCGCAGCGTGCTCGCGGTGCGTTCCAGCAAATCGGTGGCGATGTTGCCGCTTGAAGCGAGGAGATCGAGCATTCCCGGATACCTTCCTCAGTCCTTGGCGTAGGGGTTCTTCGGGCTCTTCAATACCACGCGCACGGGCACGGCGTCGAAGCCCAGGTTCTTGCGGATACCGTTGACGAGGTAGCGCTCGTAGCTCTTGGGCAGCATGTCGAGCCTTGTGCCGAACACCACGAAGCGAGGCGGGCGGGTGCCCGCCTGCGTTATATAGCGCAGCTTGATGCGCTTGCCGCCGGGCGCTGGCGGCGGATTGGCTTCGAGTGCATCGTCGAACCAGCGATTGAGCGCGGCGGTCGGCACACGCTTCGACCAGCTTTCGCGAAGTTCGAAGGCGGCGCGCAGCAGGTCGTCGAGACCCTTGCCGGTCTTGGCACTCACCGCGAACAGCGGCAGCCCGCGCACTTGCGCCAGCCCTTCGTCGAGCGCGTGGCGGATGCCGTTGAACAGTTTCGACGGGTCTTCGGCGACGTCCCACTTGTTGATCGCCACCATCAGCGCGCGGCCTTCCTGCAGCACCAGATCGGCGATCTTGAGGTCCTGGTGTTCGAGTCCCTGCGTCGCATCGAGCAGCAGCACCACCACTTCGGCGAAATCGACCGCGCGGCGCGCATCGGCGACCGAGAGCTTTTCCAGCTTCTCGACCACATTGCGCTTCTTGCGCATCCCCGCGGTGTCGATCAGCCGCACTTCGCGTACGTCACCCGATTTCGGATCGGTCCACTGCCAGTCGACCGCGATCGAATCGCGCGTGATCCCGGCCTCGGGGCCGGTCAGCAGCCGGTCTTCGCCCAGCAGGCGGTTGATCAGGGTCGATTTACCTGCGTTGGGCCGCCCGACGATGGCCAGCTTGAGCGGGCCGAGCGGGGCTTCCTCGCCTTCGCTCAGTGCGAATTCCGCGGCGGTTTCGGCCGCTTCTGCCTTTGCACCGATGATCGGCCACAGCGCGCCGAACAAATCGGCCACGCCTTCGCCATGCTCGGCCGAGATGGCGATCGGTTCGCCCAGACCCAGCGCATAGCTTTCGAGCACGCCGCCTTCGCCCGCGCGGCCTTCCGCCTTGTTGGCGACCAGCACAACGGGAACGCTCTGCCCGCGCAGCCAACGCCCGATTTCCTCGTCCAGCGGGGTCAGGCCCGCGCGCGCATCGATCACGAACAGCGCGGCGTCGGCGCCTTCGAGGCTGACTTCGGTCTGCTTGCGCATCCGCCCGGGCAGCGTTTCGGGGTCGTCATCTTCCCAACCGGCAGTGTCGACGATAGTGAAGGCCATGCCCGCGATCTCGGCATCGCCCATGCGGCGGTCGCGCGTCACCCCCGGCTGGTCGTCGACCAGCGCGAGCTTCTTGCCCACCAGCCGATTGAACAGCGTGGACTTGCCGACATTGGGCCGGCCGATGATGATGACCTGCGGTTTCATGCTTGCCGGGCGGAGTGGCCCTTATCTTGCCCGAAGGCAAGCCTCGTGCGGGCTCAGGCCTTGGCGACCGGCGGGCTCTCGCCCAAGTCTTCGTACCAGGCTTCGACCGGGCCGGTGAGCTTGATGGTCAGCGGGTTGCCGTGGCGGTCCATGCTCTTGCCCGCCTGCACGCGCACCCAGCCTTCGGAAATGCAATATTCCTCGATGTCGGTGCGCACGCGCTCCTTGAAGCGGATGCCGATGCCGCGCTGCAGCTTGTCGGCATCGAAAAAATCGCTGCGCGGATTCACCGACAGGCGGTCGGGCGGAGTGTCGTTTGTGGAATTCTCGGTCATGCGCGGGCCCTTAGTCGCGTGGAGTGAACCAAACAAGCGGCTTCCGCTTGCCCTTTCGCGTCGGCCCGACTAATGGCGCTCCCCTACACGCGAAGCGGGTTCCGTTTCGCGCGCAGCTTCGTTCGGGCTAGCGGGCGTGGCGGAATTGGTAGACGCGCTGGTTTTAGGTACCAGTATCGCAAGATGTGGGGGTTCGAGTCCCTTCGCCCGCACCAATTCGCTCGAACGTTGCTCTGTCATAGCGAAATTGTTGAAAAGGCTTCAGTTTTAATCCCATGCAGATCAAGGAAACGACCAACCAGGGCCTCAAGCGCGCCTATCAGCTGACGATCAAGGCAGGCGATATCGCCGCAAAGATCGAGGCAGAGATCAAGAAGATCGCGCCGCAGGTCCGCATGCCCGGCTTCCGCCCTGGCAAGGTGCCCGCGAATCTCGTCAAGAAGATGCACGGCGAACAGCTGCACGCACAGACTGTGAACGACGTGATCCGCGAATCGGTCGACCAGCTGATGAAGGACAAGGAGCTGCGCCCCGCGATGCAGCCCCGCATCGAGCTGGGCACGGGCTATGAAGAAGGCAAGGACGCGGAAATCGCCGTCGAGCTGGAAGTGCTGCCGACCATCGAAGCGCCGTCGACCGACGGGTTGAAGCTCGAAAAGCTGGTGGTGCCGGTGTCCGACGAAGCCGTCGACGAGGCGCTGCAGGGCATCGCCGGGCAGCAGAAGAGCTACAAGGACGCGCCGAAGACGAAAAAGGCCGCCGAAGGCGACCAGCTGATCATCGATTTCGTCGGCCGCCTGGGCGATGAGGAATTCGAAGGCGGCAAGGCCGAAGACGCTGCGCTGGTGATCGGTTCGGGCCAGTTCATCCCCGGCTTCGAAGAGCAGCTGGTGGGCGCGAAGACCGGCGACAAGAAGACCATCAAGGTCACTTTCCCCGCCGACTATCCGGCTGAGCACCTCGCGGGCCAGGAAGCCGATTTCGACATCAATGTGAAGCAGGTGAAGGTCGAAGGCGAAACCAAGGTTGACGAAGACTTCGCCAAGTCGCTCGGCCTCGAAGGTCTCGACCAGCTCAAGGGCCTGATCCGCGGCCAGCTCGAACAGCAGACCGCCGGGCTTACCCGTACGCAGATGAAGCGCGCGCTGCTCGACCAGCTTGCCGCCGGCCACGATTTCGAAGTGCCCGAAGGCATGGTGAACGCCGAATTCGACCAGATCTGGGCGCAGCTGCAGCAGGAAGCCTCGCGCGAGGAAAACCCGCAGGAAGCGCTCAAGGAAATCCAGAACGAGCGTGACGAATACCGCAGCATCGCCGAGCGCCGCGTGCGCCTGGGCCTGCTGCTGTCGGAAATCGGCCAGGCCAATGGCGTGGAAGTGACTGCGCAGGAAATGAGCATGCTGATCCAGCAGGCTGCCCAGCAGTATCGCCCGGAAGACCGCCAGCGGTTCGTCGACTATGTCCGCCAGGAACCGATGGCTGCCGCCCAGCTGCGCGCGCCGCTCTATGAAGACAAGGTCGTCGACTTCCTGTTCGACAAGGCCGACGTCACCGAGCGCGAAGTGACGCAGGAAGAGCTCGAAGCCGCGATCGAAGCGGACGAGACCGCCGAGGCGAAGCCTGCTCCGAAGAAGAAGGCTGCTGCCAAGAAGGCCCCCGCCAAGAAGGACGCTCCCAAGAAGGAAGCGGCCAAGGAAGAAAAGCCTGCGGCCAAGAAGGCTCCCGCCAAGAAGCCTGCCGCAAAGAAGGCAGAAGCCAAGCCCGCAGCCGAAAAGAAGCCGGCTGCGAAGAAGGCCCCTGCCAAGAAGGCTGCGGCCAAGAAGTAATCAGCTTGGGTCTGGCGGTCAGTCCGCCGGGTGCCAGGGTTTGAACGAGGGCGTGGGCAGCTTGGCTGTTCGCGCCCTTTCGTATGCGGCGCCCGCTTTCAGCACTTCGTGGTCCTGCCACTTCCCGGCAAAGATGCTGAAGCCCACCGGCAGCCGCTCAACCGCGCCCATCGGCACTGTGAGGTGCGGATAGCCCGCGATCGCCGGGAGCGAGCCTGCGCCGATCCCGCCGCCGAAATTGTCGCCATTGACGAGATCGGTCGACCAGGCCGGGCCGGTGGTCGGCGCGACCAGGAAGCTAACCTTGTGCTCGGCCATCAGGCGGTCGATACCATCTTCGCGCGTTGCCTTGAGATTGGTCTCGAGCGCTTGGCGATAGGCCACCTCGTCGGTCGTTCCCAGCGCCTGCTCGAACAAATCCTGCCCGAACCAGCGCAATTCCTGATCCGCATGCGTACGGTTGAATGCGACAAGGTCTGCCAGCGTGTCGGGCATGGCCGGATCGGGAAGAGTGGCGAGATAGGCGTTCATGTCGCGCTGCAATTCGAAAAGCAGCACGGTCAGCGAGCGGCCCCAGAAGCCCTCGGGATAGCTGTATTCGACATCGACCAGTTCCGCGCCCGCTGCCTCGAGATCGCGCAAGGCCTGTTCGAACAATGCGGTCACGCCGGGGCGACGACCGATCTGGTTGCGCATCACGCCGATCCGCACGCCCTTGAGCGAATAGTCGGCAAGGCCTGCGGTGAAATCGGTCGCGTGGCTGTCTGCATCGGCGGTTGCGGGGTCCGCAGGATCGCTGCCGGCGATCGCGCCGAGCAATTGCGCTGCGGCAAACACGCTGCGCGCCATCGGCCCTGCCGTGTCCTGCGTCGCGCTGATCGGCACGACATGGGTGCGGCTGACCATGCCGACAGTGGGCTTGAAGCCCACGACGCCGTTCACGCTGGCAGGGCAGGTGATCGAACCGTTGGTTTCGGTGCCGATGGCCGCCCAGGCAAAGCCTGCCGCCACGGCCGCGCCGCTGCCAGACGACGATCCGCAGGCGTTGCGGTCGATCGCATGCGGGTTGCGCGTAAGGCCGCCCACCGCGCTCCAGCCGCTGGTTGAATCATTGTCGCGGATATTGGCCCATTCGGAAAGGTTCGTCTTGCCCATCACCACGCCGCCCGCATCGCGCAGCCGCGCGATCATCGGGGCATCGCGGCCGGTCATATTGCCCTTCAGCGCCAGCGAACCGGCGGTGGTCGGCCATTCGGAGGTCTCAATATTGTCCTTCACCAGCACCGTGCGCCCGCCGAGCGAAGTTCCGGCATCGAAGGCTTCACCGGCTTCGCGCCCGACTTCCGGGTTGAGTGCGATCACCGCGTTGAGCCCGTTTTCTCCATCGTCCAGTTCGAGGATGCGCTGGTAGCGTTCGAGCGCATGGCGTTCGGCGATGTTGGGGCTTCCCGGAGGCGGTGCCGCATCCTGCGCGGCGACAGGGACAGAAGCGAGGGCGAGTGCGATCAGCGCGGCGTATGTCTGCATTGGCGCACACTGCCACCATGCGCATCCATTGCAAGCATCCACATGCTATTGCCAGTTCCAAGGGTTAACGCCCTTGAACATCGCGCCGCGCGGCCCGACATAGGCCCTCACGCAATTCTATGAGGAAGAATCGATGATCGACCTGCTCGGCAATTCCGGCGAAACCTATGGCGCCCAGGGCCAGTTCACCCGCGATCCCCTGACCGGGGCGCTGGTGCCGGTGGTGGTAGAGCAGACCAGCCGCGGGGAACGCAGCTTCGACATCTTCAGCCGCCTGCTGCGCGAACGCATCGTGTTCGTGACCGGCCAGGTGGAAGACAACATGGCTTCGCTGATCGTGGCCCAGCTGCTGTTCCTCGAAAGCGAGAATCCCTCGAAGCCAATCAGCATGTACATCAACTCGCCCGGCGGCGTGGTGACCGCAGGCATGGCGATCCACGACACCATGCAATACATCAAGCCGCGCGTTTCGACCGTGTGCATCGGGCAGGCGGCCAGCATGGGCAGCTTCCTGCTGGCGGCGGGCGAGCCGGGCATGCGCATCGCATTGCCCAATGCGCGGATCATGGTGCACCAGCCTTCGGGCGGCGCCCGCGGCATGGCGTCCGACATCGAGATCCAGGCGCGCGAAATCCTGCGTATTCGCCAGCGGATGAACGACCTTTACGTGAAATATACCGGCAAGAGCCTGACCGATATCGAGAAGGCGATGGACCGCGACACCTTCCTTGAGGCTGATGAAGCGCTCAAGTTCGGCATTGTCGACAAGGTCTTCGAAAGCCGCCCCGAAGGCGAAGGTTCAAGCGAAGCCGAAGGCTCGGGCGGCGCACCGGAGTAAGAATTCCGGGCTTTTCGCCTCTTTGCGGGACACCGGCGCCACGATCGGCGCCCGGCACCCCGGATAGCGCTACGCGGGGCCGCAAAAGCGTGCGCTATAGGTTGATTCATCATTATGCGGGTATAGATTGGCCGAATCCCCATATATTGGGGATTCAGGAATCCTAGGAAATGACCAAATTGAGCGGAACTGACAGCAAGAGCACCCTGTATTGCAGCTTCTGCGGCAAGTCGCAGCACGAAGTGCGCAAACTCATCGCAGGGCCCACCGTATTCATCTGCGATGAATGCGTGGAACTGTGCAACGACATCATCCGCGAAGAGACCAAGGCGGGGATCGCCGGGCGCAAGGAAGGCGAAGTCCCCACGCCGAAGGATATCTTCGACACGCTCAACGATTACGTGATCGGGCAGGACCGCGCGAAGCGCGTGCTCTCGGTCGCGGTGCACAACCACTACAAGCGGCTCAAGCACAGCGGCAAGGGTAACGATGTAGAGCTGGCCAAGTCGAACATCCTGCTCGTCGGCCCGACCGGTTCGGGCAAGACGCTGCTGGCGCAGACGCTGGCGCGAACGTTCGACGTGCCCTTCACCATGGCCGACGCCACTACGCTGACCGAAGCGGGTTATGTGGGTGAAGACGTCGAGAACATCATCCTCAAGCTGCTCCAGGCTTCCGACTACAATGTCGAGAAGGCGCAGCACGGCATCGTCTACATCGACGAGATCGACAAGATCACGCGCAAGGCGGAAAATCCGTCGATCACGCGCGACGTGTCGGGCGAAGGCGTGCAGCAGGCGCTGCTCAAGCTGATGGAAGGCACCACCGCTTCGGTTCCGCCGCAGGGTGGCCGCAAGCATCCGCAGCAGGAATTCCTGCAGGTCGACACGACCAACATCCTGTTCATCTGCGGCGGCGCCTTCGCGGGCCTCGACAAGATCATTGCCGACCGCCTGCAGAAGCGCTCGATCGGCTTCGGCGCGCATGTCGCCGATCCGGAAAAGCGCCGCGTGGGCGAATTGCTCGAGAAGAGCGAGCCGGAAGATTTGCTCAAATTCGGCCTGATCCCCGAATTCGTCGGCCGCCTTCCGGTGATCGCCACGCTGCACGACCTCGATGTCGATGCGCTGGTCCAGATCCTCAAGGAGCCCAAGAACGCGCTGGTCAAGCAGTACCGCAAGCTGTTCGAGCTTGAGGATGTAGAGCTGACCTTCACCGAGGAAGCGCTGCAGGCGATCGCCGAACGCGCGATCAAGCGCAAGACCGGCGCGCGCGGGCTGCGCTCGATCGTCGAAGGCATCCTGCTCGACACGATGTTCGACCTGCCCGACATGGACGGCGTGACCGAGATCGTGATCGACAAGGATGTGGTCGAAGGCCGCAAGGAACCGGTCCGCGTGATGCAGGGCAAGAGCGGCAAGAAGGAAGAGGCGGCCTGAGCGGTCACTGCCTCCTCTCGCGATGACACGATAATCTGATTGCGGGGCTCCTTCGGGGGCCCCGTTTGCTTTTGAGGGAACTGCCGGATTGAAAACCATCGGCCTGATCGGCGGAATGAGCTGGGAAAGCTCGGCGCAATATTACGCGATCATCAACCGCGCAGTGCGCGACCGCCTCGGCGCCCCGCACAGCGCCAGGATCCTGATGCACTCTGTCGATTTCGGCGAAGTTGAACGGCTCCAGCATGCGGGCGAATGGGATGCGCTGGGCGACATGATGGCTGACAGCGCGAGCCGGCTGGAAGCAGGAGGGGCAGAACTGATCCTGCTCTGCACCAACACCATGCACAAGCTGGCCGACCGGATCACGGCGGCAAGCGGCCTTCCTTTCCTGCACATCGTCGATCCCACCGGGGAAGCGATCAGGGCGCAGCGAATTGCGAAGGTCGGGCTGCTCGGCACCGCTTTCACCATGGAGCAGGACTTCTATCGCGGGCGGCTCGAAAGCGAGCACGGGCTCGAAGTGCTGGTTCCCGAAGCGGAGGACCGCGCCACGGTCCACCGGGTGATCTATGATGAACTGGTGGCGGGCATCGTCACCGAAAGCTCGCGCGCGGCCTATCGCGATGTGATCGCACGCCTCGTCGAACGCGGCGCGCAAGGCGTGATCCTGGGCTGCACCGAGATCATGCTGTTGGTGCGCGAGGAAGACAGCGCCGTGCCGCTGTTCGACACCACGCAATTGCACGCGCTTGCTGCGGTGGAGCAGGCGCTCGCCTGAATTGAACGAGTGACTGCGCCTCAGCGGGGCTCAGGTCGTCAACATCAAGCCACCGTCAGGGGTCAGCGTGGCCCCGGTGATGTAGCTCGCTTCGTCGGAGCAGAGGAAAGCGATCGCCCGGGCGATTTCCTCGGGCTCGCCCGCGCGGTGCTGGTGGACCCGCGTGATCATGCCCTGGTCGATCGCCGCATCGCCGATCGTGTCGCGAATGCGCTGGTGCATCGGCGTCTTGACCAGTCCGGGGCAGACGATGTTGACGCGAATGCCCTGCGGCGCAAGTTCGGCGGAAGCGGAGGTCGTCAGGCCGAGCTGGCCGTGCTTGGACGCGGCATAGGCCGTGGCTCCGGGCGATCCGAGGAAGGAGTTGACCGACCCGACATTCACGATCGCGCCGCCATTTCCGGCCTTGAGCATCGCCTTGGCCTCGTATTTCAGGCACAGGAAATTGCCGCGCAAATTGATGCCGGTGACGCGATCCCAATTCTCGTCGGGCATGTCGGTGAGCATCGAGATATGCCCTTCGATGCCCGCGTTGTTCACGGCGATGTCGAGCCGCCCGAAAGTTTCGACCGCATGGGCGACCATCGCCTGCACATCTGCGGAATCCGATACGTCGGTCCTGATGTGGCTGGCCTGCCCCCCGGCCGCGCGGATCGCTTCGGCATGTTCGGCAATGTCGTCGCCCCGGCGAGCCGCCAGCACGACGGCTGCTCCGCGTTCAGCGAGAAGTCTGGCGGTTGCCAGCCCGATCCCGCTGCTTGCGCCGGTGACTATCGCGACCTTGCCATCGAAACTGCCTGCCATGCTATCCCCTCCCGAACCTGTCCGGCGGTTCCGCCGGGATGGAGCAGGCTAGGGTCGAAGCGCCGGTCGCGCAATGGCGAGCATTCAGACCATTTCGGGGCGGCGATGGTTAACCTTCGCCCGCCTTGCGCCGCTCGACCAGGGCATCCATCCGCGCGATCTTGTCGGGCGCGAGAAGCTCGCGGAAGTCGTAATAGGCGTCGAAGTGCGGGATGCCTTCGGGCAGGGCGACCCAGGGCATGCGTTCTGCTACCCACACCGCCGCATCCGGCCTGATGTCGCGGCAATCGTCGAGCGTTCCCACGCGCAGCCCCGCTCCGAGCCTGCCGAGGCGCGGATAATGGCTCCACAATGCTGTGCCGCACTCGCTGCAACGGCAGATGATATGCGGCCCGCCGCTGCCGGCTGTAACCACATGCTCGGTCAGCTCGCCTGAAAGCAGCGTGATGCGGTCGCTTTCGAAGAAGGCGTTGACGACTGAGGTCGATCCGGTTTGCTGCTGGCATTGGCGGCAATGGCAGTTGTTGACGAAGATCGGATCGCCTTCGATCCGATAGCGCACGGCGCCGCATGCGCAGCCACCCTCGCGTTCACTCGCTGCCATGGCCTCTCTCCTAATCGTGTTCCCCTGCCGCCTTGCAACAGCCCGCCAGCCGCACACTTGCGACCTGCACGGTGACATGCACGATGCCGAAACGATGCTCCAGCGCATCCGAAAGCGACTGCAGGAAGGCGTCGCCGGGATGCCCGCCGGGCATGACCAGATGCGCGGTGAGCGCGGTCTCGGTGGTCGACATCGGCCAGATGTGCAGATCGTGGACGGCGCTGACGCCCGGGAGCGCCGCCATATGGCTGCGCACCGCTTCCTCGTCGATCTGTTCGGGCACGGCGTGCAGGCCCAGCTTGATGCTGTCTTTCGCCAGTCCCCATGTGCCCCAGCCGATCACCGCCACGATCAGCAGGCTTGTGACCGGATCGATCCACAATTGGTCCGTCAGCAGGATCGCCAGCCCGGCCACCACCACGCCAAGCGAGACCAGCGCATCGGCCGCCATGTGCAGGAAGGCGCCGCGAATGTTCAGATCGGTCTTGCGGCCGCGCATGAACATCAGCGCAGTGGCGGTGTTGATCGCGATCCCGATGCCCGCCACGACTACCATGGTCATGCCCTCCACCGGGGCCGGATTGAACAGGCGATGGATCGTCTCGAACAGGATCGCGCCGATCGCGATCGCCAGCAGCATGGCGTTTGCCAGCGCTGCGAGGATGGTCGAGCTCTTGAAGCCATAGGTGAAGCGGGGCGAGGGCGGCTTCTTCGCCGCCACGCTCGCCGCCCATGCCAGGATCAGCGCCAATACGTCGGATAGATTGTGCCCGGCATCGGCGACCAGCGCCATCGAGCCGGAAAGGATGCCGTATGTCGCCTCCACGATGACGAAAGCGGTGTTGAGCACAACCCCGACGAGGAATGCACGGCCGAAGTCTGCGGGCGCATGGCTATGGCCACCATGGTGGTGATGGCCATGGTCATGCCCATGATCGTGGCTATGTGAGTGAGTCCCGCCCATTGAAGTCAGTCGTAGACGCAGGAATCGAGCCCGTCACGCCTCACAACGCCCATGCGTGCCGCAATCATGTTGCCATAACGCCTTGTGAAGCCGCCGGGATTGACCACCGGGCGCTTTTTGGGGAGCGGCAGCGCGGCGGCCATGCGGGCGGCCTCGCTCCGCGTCATCCGTGCCGCCGAATGGCCGAAATAGCGCTGCGAACCGGCCTCTGCGCCATAGGTGGCGATGCCCGTCTCCGCGACATTGAGATAGACTTCCATGATCCGCCTTTTGCCCCAGACCTGTTCGATCAGGAAAGCGAACCAGGCTTCCATTCCTTTGCGGAAATAACCGCCGCCTTGCCACAGGAACACGTTCTTGGCGGTTTGCTGGGTGATGGTCGATCCGCCGCGGATGCGCCCGCCCTGCAGGTTGCGCGCCGCCGCCTTGGCGATCGCTTCAGTGTCGAACCCGTTATGGGTGCAGAACTTGCCGTCTTCCGCCGCGATCACTGCGGTGACCAGGTTCCGGTCGATATTGTCGAGCGATTCCCAGTCCTTGGTAAGCCCGCCTTCCTCCCACACCTTTTCGTCCAGCAGCATGGTCGCGGTGATCGGCACCGGCACCCATTTGTAGATCAGCACCAGCGCCAGGCTGATCGCCACGAAGCCGAGGATCCCCTTGGCCAGCCAGCGAAGGAGCGTGCGCCCGGGCGAGCGCCTGAGGTTGGCGAATCCCTCGCGGATGGCGGGAAGAAATGCAGTGCGCATGCTTTGTCGATTAATCGCGCTGCGGCGGCTGCGCAATCATCATACATGTGCGCTTGCGCGCGAAGTGCGAAGCTGCTTGGAATGCGCCGAGGTCGAATTCAGGAGAGACTCGATGAAACTGATCCGCAAGGCGATGCTGGCCGCGGCACTGGGCGCGGCATGGGCGGGCACCCCCGCAATGGCCAATGACGATGCAATCGCTGCCGCCGTGAATGCGGATTACGACGGATATCTCGACGAGTTGTTCGTCCACTTCCATCTCAACCCCGAGCTGTCCTTCCTCGAGACGAACACCGCGGCGCGAATGGCGGCGGAACTGCGCGCCGCCGGGCTGGAAGTGACCGAAGGCGTCGGCGGCACCGGCGTGGTGGGCATGCTGAAGAATGGCGACGGGCCACTGATCCTGCTGCGCGCGGACATGGACGGCTTGCCCGTGCCCGAGAAATCCGGGCTCCCCTATGCCTCGACCGCGAAGCAGGTGGGGCAGGACGGGGTCGAATATCCCGTGATGCATGCCTGCGGCCATGACGTGCACATCACCTCGATGGTGGGCACCGCGCGCCGCCTGATGGCGATGAAGGACAAGTGGAGCGGAACGCTGATGTTCGTGGTCCAGCCCGCTGAAGAGCGCGTCGGCGGGGCGCGGGCGATGGTCGAAGACGGGCTATACGACCGCTTCGGCAAGCCCGACTATGCGGTGGCCTTCCACGTGTCTTCGGAACTGCCGACCGGAATGGTCTCCGCATCCGAAGGCATCCAGTATTCGAGCGCGGATTCGGTCGACATCGTGGTGCCGGGCATCGGCGCGCATGGCGCCAGCCCGCATGCGGGGCGCGACCCGGTCTACATCGCATCGCAGATCGTCACCGCGCTGCAATCGATCGCCAGCCGCGAAACCATGCCGCTCGACCCGGTGGTGGTGACAGTGGGCGCATTCCATTCGGGCACGAAGCACAACATCATTTCGGACCGAGCGGACCTGCAGCTGACAGTGCGCGCCAATGACGAGAAGGTGCGCGCCGCCACGCTCGCTTCGATCGAGCGGATCGCGGTCAATATCGGGCGTGCGCACGGCCTGCCCGAAGACATGCTGCCCAAGGTGACGGTCAGCGAAGGCACTCCCGTGACCAATAATGACCCGGCGCTGGCGCGGCGGCTCAACGCGGCGATGAAGCGGACCTTCGGCGAGGAATCGGTTCCCGATTTCAAGCAGAAGGGCATGGGCGCGGAAGACTTTGCTTTCTTCGTGACCGAGGATCTGGGCGTTCCGGGATATTATTTCGCGGTGGGCGGCACCCCGGCCGAAGCCTTCGAGGCGGCAGCCAATGGCGGCCCGCCGGTGCCTTCGCATCACTCGCCGTTGTTCAAGATCTCACCGCGCGAATCCGTGACGGTGGGCACCCGCGCGATGATCGCGGCGGTGCTGGACCTCGCGCCCGCCGAATAGCGGCACAAAAAAAGGGGCGAAGAACCGCCCCTTTTTCATCGTTTCGGTGACTGTCAGGCGATGCCCGGAAGCAGCCGTTCGCCGGCAATGCGCTGCATCGCCTTCTGTAGCTTTTCAAAGGCGCGCACTTCGATCTGGCGGATGCGCTCGCGGCTGACGTTGTATTGCTGCGAGAGCTCTTCGAGCGTCTGCGGGTTCTCGGTCAAGCGGCGCTCGGTCAGGATGTGCCGCTCGCGCTCGTTGAGCGCATCCATCGCTTCGGACAGCATTTCATGGCGCATGTCGGCTTCTTCGGCATCGGCGACGAGCTCATCCTGCAGCGGACGGTCATCGGTCAGCCAGTCCTGCCACTCGCCCGAACCTTCCTCGCCATGGCGCATCGGCGTGTTGAGCGAACCGTCGCCGCCCATCATCATGCGCCGGTTCATATTGATCACTTCCTGCTCGGGCACGCCGAGATCGGCCGCGATCTTGGCGACATCGTCAGGATGCAGGTCGGTGTCCTCGTAGGCGTCGAGGTTCTTCTTCATCCGGCGCAGGTTGAAGAACAGCTTCTTCTGCGCGGCGGTGGTGCCCATCTTCACGAGGCTCCAGCTACGCAGGATGAATTCCTGCATGCTCGCCTTGATCCACCACATGGCATAGGTGGCGAGGCGGAAGCCGCGATCGGGCTCGAACTTCTTCACACCCTGCATCAGGCCCACATTCCCTTCGGAAATGAGGTCGCTGACGGGCAGGCCATAGCCGCGATAGCCCATCGCGATCTTGGCCACGAGCCGCAGGTGGCTGGTCACCAGCTGTGCAGCCGCTTCGGGATCGTCATGTTCCTGGTAACGCTTGGCGAGCATGTATTCCTGCTCGGCCGTGAGTACGGGGAATTTCTTGATCTCGGAGAGATAGCGGTTGAGGCTCTGCTCACCGCTCAATGCCGGAACCGTCGGGTTCTTCTTAGTGCTCACTTCTTCCCTAACCTTTCTTGCGTCGACCCTTCGGTGCCGGACCCCTGATGGGCGTCCGCTGGTGAGGGCCACACGGTTACATATAGACGCATCTGTCGCGTTTTGCAGTGCGATTCATCGATTTTAACGAGCGGTTTGGCCGATCAGTTCCCGCATGTCGGCGGGCAATTCCGAGGTAAATTCCAGCCATTTGCCGCTCACCGGGTGTTCGAAACCGAGCGATGCTGCATGCAAAGCCTGCCGGTTGAAGCCCAAGTCCTTGAGAATCGACCGCAATTCGGATGGAGTGCGTCCATATAACGGATCTCCCAATAGCGCATGGCCGATTGACGCACAGTGAACGCGCACCTGGTGGGTTCGCCCCGTTTCCAGCCGGCATTCGATCAAGGCGGCAGACCTGAGCTTTCTGATTACCTTATAGTGCGTAACCGCGTGTTTCCCGCGTGAGGAATTCTTGTCGAGCACGGCCATTTTCTTGCGGTTCGCATCGGAACGGCCGATTCGCGTGGCGATCGTGCCTTCGGGCGGGGAAGGGTGCCCGGCGCAGACCGCGAGATAGCGCCGCTCGATCGAATGGTCCTTGAACTGGCGTGCAAGCCCCTCATGCGCGACATCGCTCTTGGCGACAACCAGCAGCCCCGAAGTGTCCTTGTCGATGCGGTGGACGATGCCGGGGCGCGCTACCCCGCCGATGCCGGAAAGCTGCCCGCGGCAGTGATGCAGCAGGGCGTTCACCAGCGTTCCGTCGGGATTGCCCGCCGCCGGATGCACCACCATGCCCGCAGGCTTGTCGATCACGATCAAATGCTCGTCTTCGTAAACCACTTCGAGCGGGATATCCTGCGGGCGCGCTGCGGCTTCGGCTGCGGGCGGCACTTCGACCGTGTAGGCCGCGCCTGCCGCGACCTTTGCGCTGGCGCTGGTGGCGGGCTTGCCCCCGATTGCCACCATGCCTTCCGCGATCAGCGCCTTGATGCGTTCGCGCGATAGCCCGCTCGCCTCGGCCAGCGCCTTGTCGAGGCGGCCGGGTGCGGCAATGGTGCCGGTGATGACATTCGCGTCGCTCATGCTAGGGCAATGGGGCATGCATATCGAAGTGACAAGCGATGTGATCGCACGGATCGAAGCCGCCGCCCGCGCCGCCCATCCGCGCGAATGTTGCGGGATCCTGTTGGGCACTGGCAATCGCTTCACCGAGGCGCGGCTTGCCGCCAATGTCCACCCCGAGCCTGAAACGCATTTCGAGATCGATCCGCAGGCGCTGATCGATGCCCATCGCGCTGCGCGTGACGGCGGGCCGCAAGTGCTGGGCTATTACCATTCACATCCCACCGGCGCGGCCGAACCTTCCACCACGGACCGGGCAATGGCGTCGGGCGATGGCCGGGTCTGGGCCATTATCGGCCGCGACAAGCTCCTGTTCTGGCAGGACACAGCGGATGGCTTCCGGGCGCTTTCCTACCTAGTCGAAGAAAGCTAGGGATTGCACATGTCCGCGCGATCGCTTGCCCCTTTCCCCAGCCACCTTGCCGATGCGGGTGGTGGGGCAGGTTTTTTCAACTTAGACAGTGTCGCATGTGTCGCGCCAATTCAGGTGAAGCCGTCAAGCAATGAATGATACCTCCGCAACCGAACTCGCCGCGCTCATGTGTTCGCGCCTGTGCCACGACATGCTTTCGCCCGTGGGCGCGCTGTCGAACGGGCTGGAACTGCTCGCCGACGAGAAAGACCCGGAAATGCGCGCGCGCTGCATCGAATTGCTCGAGCAGAGCGCGCGGATCAGCACCGGCAAGCTCAAGTTCTTCCGCCTCGCCTTCGGTGCGGCAGGCGGCTTTGGCGATGCCGTTCCGGTCGAGGAAGCGAAAGGCGTGATCGAAGCGCTGGTGGCCGAAGCCCGGCGGGTCGAGCTCAATTGGGCGATCGACGGAGCGAGCCTGCCCAAGCCCGCGGTCAAGGTGATGCTCAACCTCGCGCAGATCGCGCTCGACGCGCTGATCCGCGGCGGTACTCTGGACATCGGGGCCGAGCTGCATGACGGGAATTACGAGATCGTGGTGCGCGCCAGCGGGGACAAGATCGCTTTCGACGAGACGATCGGCCGTGCTCTCGAAGGCAATCTCGCGCCGGGCGAATTGTCGAGCCGCACGGCTGCCGCGCATATGATCGCCATCCTTGCCGAGGAATGCCGCGGCGGCCTGCAATACAAGCGTGATGACGGCACGCTGGTGATGGGGGCAGTGATCCCCCAGCCCGACGGGATGATCGGCTGAAATGGACGATGAGCTGGTCCATCGCGAGCGGCTGTCTCCCAATTTCAACGACCGCGCGCTGCCGATCAGCATGGTGGTGCTGCATTATACCGAAATGAAGCCGGTCGAGACCGCGCTCGACAGGTTGTGCGATCCCGAAGCGCAGGTTTCCGCGCATTATTTGATCACCGAGGAAGGCGAAGTCACGCGGCTGGTGCCTGAAGAAAAGCGCGCCTGGCATGCGGGGGCGTCGTTCTGGCGCGGGCACAAGGATGTGAACTCGGCCAGCATCGGCATCGAGCTCGATCATCCGGGCCATGCGCTTGGCTATCGCCCGTTCGCCGAAGAGCAAATCGATGCGCTGATCCCGCTGCTCCACCGTATCCAGCGGCAGTATGATATCCCGCGCGCCAATGTGGTGGGCCATTCCGATGTCGCCCCGGCGCGCAAGACCGACCCGGGCGAACTCTTCCCCTGGGACAGGCTGGCCGAATACGGGCTGTGCCTGCCAAGGCCCAGGATCGAACTGGGCGATCCGTTCGACAATGACGGCGCATTCTATCTCGCGCTCGAGCGCTTCGGCTACGACATCACAGACGGGCACAAGGCGGTCGAGGCGTTCCAGCGGCGCTGGCGGCCAGAGCGGATCAATGGCGAGATCGACGGGCAGCTCCGTGCGATCCTGTTCCAACTGCTGCTCGATCGCGACCGCGGGGTGACGCGCTGAGGGAGATTGACCTCGATCAATGAGGGCGGCGGGGCGGATCAACTAGTCAGGGATCGAAAACAGGAGGCAGCACTCATGGCGCATACCGAATTCAAGGACTGGCCGGCGATGGCCGCAAACCTGATCCCCGCAATCCGCGAACTGCACAAGGGCGCGCCGGGAGTGATGAAGGCATTCCGCGAAATGGGCGCCGCCGCGCATGAAGCGGGCGCGCTCGACCCCAAGACCAAGGAACTGTTGGCGCTCGGGATTGCAGTGGCGGTGCGCTGCGATCCGTGCATCACCTACCACGTCGAAGGCGCGCGCAAACACGGCGCGTCGCGGGCGGAGATCGCCGAGACGATGGGCATGGCTGTCTATATGGGTGCGGGGCCAGCCGCGATGTATGCTGCGCAGGCGCTCGAGGCCTACGACCAATATGTCGACAAGGCCGCGGAATAGGAGGCGGCTTCCCTAATCGCTGCGCCATCCCTATATGCGCCATTGCCAGGGGGCCGGGCAGCCGCGTTATCGCAAGATACCGAGGAAAGTCCGGGCTCCACGAAGCAAGGGTGGCGGGTAACGCCCGCCCGGCGAGGCTTTCGGGCCGAAGCCGAGGGAAAGTGCCACAGAGAGTATACCGCCGATGGCCCCTAAAGGGCACAGGCAAGGGTGAAAGGGTGCGGCAAGAGCGCACCGGGGCGCTGGCAACAGGGTCCGCATGGCAAACCC
The DNA here is from genome assembly GCF_052683155.1 of Altererythrobacter sp. Z27. Lineage (NCBI taxonomy): Bacteria > Pseudomonadati > Pseudomonadota > Alphaproteobacteria > Sphingomonadales > Erythrobacteraceae > Altererythrobacter > Altererythrobacter sp. Z27. Next base: position 2,663,116 of record NZ_JBQYMC010000001.1, read on the forward strand.
CACCCGGAGCAAGGCCAAATAGGGGCCTCCCGCCCCGGACTTGATCCGGGACAGGGGCGTTTCGCCCCGAGAGGCCCGGGTTGGCTGCTTGAGCCATGGAGCGATCCATGGCCTAGATGAATGGCTGCCCTTGCGGGGCTGATGTGCAAGCATATCGCCCGCAAGACAGAACCCGGCTTACAGGCCCCCTGGCAAACTCTCCGCTATTCGGTTCAAGCCCGTCCGATGCTTTCGTAGATGAAGCCGGCGGAGCGCATATCGTCGGGGTTGTAGATGTTCCTGAGATCGACCAGCAGCGGGGCCTTGGCGAGCGCCTTGACCCGGTCGAGGTCGAGCGCGCGGAAGGCATCCCATTCGGTCACGATCACTACGGCGTCGGCGCCTTCGATCGCGGCATAGGGGCTGTCGCACATCGCCACGTCGGGCATCAGCGGGCGCGCCAGCTCCATGCCTTCAGGGTCGTAGGCGGCGATGCTCACACCGGCGTCGCCGAGCGTCTCGGCGATGTCGATCGAGGGCGAATCGCGCATATCGTCGGTGTTGGGCTTGAAGGTCAGGCCAAGCAGCGCGACCCTCTTGCCGCGCGCGGCCGCATCACCGCCCAGCGCATCGATCACCTTGTTGCCCATCGCGCGCTTGCGGTTGTCGTTGGCCTTGACCACCGCTTCGACGATGCGAACCGGGCTGTCATAGTCCTCGGCGGTCTTGAGCAAGGCCAGCGTGTCCTTGGGGAAGCACGATCCGCCATAGCCCGGCCCGGCATTGAGGAACTTCGAGCCGATGCGGCCATCCATGCCGATGCCGCGCGCCACGTCCTGCACATTGCCGCCTGCCTTTTCGCACAGGTCGGCCATCTCGTTGATGAAGGTGATCTTGGTCGCGAGGAACGCGTTGGCGGCGTATTTGATAAGCTCGCTCGAGCGCCGGTTGACGAACAGGATCGGGCTCTCGTTGAGGAACAGCGGACGGTAGACTTCGCGCATCACTTCGCGCCCGAAATCGTCCTCGGCCCCGATCACGATCCGGTCGGGGCGCTTGAAATCGCCGATCGCCGCGCCTTCGCGCAGGAACTCGGGGTTGGAGACAACCGAGACCTTGTGCGGCGTTCCGCTGGCCTGGATAATCCGCTCGACCTCGTCACCCGTTCCCACCGGCACGGTCGATTTGGTCACGACGACGGCATCATTGGCCAGGCTCTCGCCAACTTCCCTCGCTACGGCATGGACGAAGGACAGGTCGGCATGGCCATCGCCCCGGCGGCTGGGAGTGCCGACCGCAATGAAGATCGCCTGCGCACCCTTGATCCCTTCGGCAAGATCGGTGGTGAAGCTCAGACGACCGGCCTTGACGTTGTTTTCGACCAGCGCATCGAGCCCCGGCTCATAGATCGGCATGATCCCCTGATGGAGCCGGTCGATCTTCGACTGGTCCTTGTCGATACACACGACGTCATGGCCGAAATCGGCAAAGCAGGCGCCCGAGACAAGGCCAACATAGCCCGATCCCACCATTGCGATTTTCATTGAGCAAGTTCCTTGCGCTTGATCTTGATGCGGCCTTCCTTTTCGACCGCCTGAATGGTGCGTCGCTGGTCCCCTTCAAGCACGAGCGCGGTGAGAATTCCGGTGCGGAAGGCTCCGGTATCTACTCCGATGCGATGGGGCCTGTCCTCCACCTCATCGAAGATCGTGTGTCCATGAACCACAACCTTGGGCAGCGGCCCGCGGTGCCGCAGGAACCGCTCGCGGATCCACATCAGGTCGCTGCGGCGTTGCTGTTCGAGCGGCAGGTTCGGGTCGATCCCGGCATGGACGAAAACATAATCGCCCGCGACGATCATATCTTCGAATCCGGCGATGAATTCGCGGTCGGCCTGCGGCACGATCTCGGGGAGGCGTTCGAACAGCTCTTCCAGCGAAAGCTTGCGATATTCCTTGCGCGGCAAGCCGTAGCTCAGGATCGTCTCGCGCCCGCCGTGCTTGAGGAAATGGCGCAGCACTTCCGCATCCTGGAAGGATTCGAGAAACATCTCTTCATGATTGCCCGCGATGATGCGGACGGGGCGCTTCTTGCGCCACTTGCGCGCCCGCTTGATCACACCGGCGCTTTCAGGGCCGCGGTCGATCAGATCGCCAAGCAGGACGACATGCGTGACCACCGAATCGGCATCGGCCGTGTCAGCTTCGATCGCCTCGACCAGCGCATCGAAAAGGTCGCATCGCCCGTGGATGTCGCCGACCACGTAATAGCGTTCGCCCCCCGGCACGCAGGGGCGCGTCGTTTGCGTGGCCTCGCGGCGGAACAGCTTGTTCAGGGGCGCTAGAATCATGGTTCTGGGATCAGTCCGGATCAGGCGAACGCCTTAGGCGACGCGGGCCATAACGGCAACCGAGTGGCACATGCGAAGGGGTGGCCGGTGCGAGTGGTGCAGAAAATCAACACTGTTGAAGCTTTGCAGCATGTCGCGCAATTTCCCTTGTGCGTTGCAGCAAATGTGTGCACGATTATTGCGTCTCCGGAAGAGATTGCCCGCAAATAGAGGCGACCTATCGGATACGCAGGTGGGACGAAGCAACAAAACAACGAAGGAAGTTGTCATGCTCACGTCCATTCGCGGCATCGTTGCCGCAAGTTTTGCAACCGGCCTCGCGCTCTCCGCAGCGCCGGCATTCGCCGAAACCTCGGCACCCGAAACCGAATTCGATCTTGCCGCCGTGCAAGCTGCGGCTGACGTCACTGTCAATGTGGCTGACCTTGAGGCTGCCACTCCCGCGGTCGACTATTCCCAGGTGAACCGCGCTGGCGATGAAAGCAGCGTCGAAATCTCGGGCAACGTCGCGCTGGTCAGCGAATACCGCTTCCGCGGTGTCGATCTGTCGGGCGGCGATATTGCCGTCCAGGGCGGCATCGACGTGTCGCACAGCTCGGGCTTCTATGTGGGCACCTGGGGTTCGTCGCTCGATGAAACCACTGTCGGCTATGGCCACACCGAACTCGACGTTTACGCCGGCTTCAGCGGCGATCTGGCTGAAGGTGTCAGCTTCGATATCGGTGCGCTCGCCTATCTCTACCCCAATGCCGGGGCGGGCGATTACGACTACATCGAAGCCTATGGTTCGGTCGGCTTCTCGATCGGTCCGGCTGAAACGACTCTTGGGGTCGCCTATGCGCCCAAGCAGGATTCGCTCGGCGGGACGGACAATTTCTACATCTACACCGACCTTGCGTTCGGCATTCCGGAAACGCCGTTCTCGGTCACCGGCCATGTCGGCTACACCGATGGCTTCCTGACTTTCACCAATGACGGCAAGGCATTCGACTGGTCGATCGGGGTTGAGGCCGCAGTCGCCGGTCCGGTGAGCTTTGGCATCGCCTATGTTGGCGTGGAAGGCAGCCCGTCGCTTCTGGATGACGGCGGCACGCCGGCCGATCCGCTGGACGACTTCGTCTACAATTTCACCGATGACGCAATCGTGTTCACGATCAGCGCGAGCATCTGATCGCGCTTCAGCGTTAGTTCGCGTAAATAGAAGGGGCGCTGGCCATGCAGGTCGGCGCCCCTTTCATTTCCTGTGCTGGGTTCACTCGAGCGCGAAGTTGACCGTCGTGACCACGCGCACCTTCTTGTAGGGGCTGTCACTCACACCCCATCCGCCGCTATCGCCATCGCGTGCTTCGATCGTGAAATAGCCCTGCGTCGCATTCATGATCGCGCCGACCCCGGCTCCGCTGTCCTTGGCGAATTGCTCGGCAGCGGCGCGCGCGTCACGTGTGGCCTCGGCCACCATCTCGGGCTTGATGTCGTTTAGCCTCGTGAAGCTATAGGCCATGGCTGACCCTTCCTCGAGGAACACGCCACGGCTTACGAGGTCGAATTGCTGCGCGACCGCTTTTTGCGCGCGCGCGATATCGCCGCTTCGCAACGCCAATCGCTGGCGAACGGTGTATTGGGTTGTGCCGTTCTGGGTGTAGCTCGAAACATTGGCTCCGGTCGGTTGCAGCGCATCGTCGGGAAAGCCGAGTCCATCGAAGAACTGCTCGATAGCTTGGGTGTCACGCCGCACCTTGGCTTGCGCGGACGCCAGGTCGGTCGAGGTAGCGGAATAGGAGATCGTCCAGGTGGCGAGGTCTGCGGTGACGTCATGCTCGGCAAGGCCGCGGACTGTCACCGAACGTTCCGCTTCTTTCGCGCGCAGGAGGCCGTCGCCCAATAGATATCCAGCCGAAGCGAGCCCCAGTGTTACGATCATGGCTGTGCCGAACCATCGCAGGGTAACCGGATCGCGCAGGAATGTGCCCCCGTGAAGGGCGCTTGTGGGTTGCATGCCAGGCTCATTCATCGCATCTTCCTCCCGGAGCTAGTGCTGCGGTGAACCGTGCATTATCATCGATGAACCGTTTTTGAATGAAGGCGTGCCACATGGTCAAATACCTCCACAGCATGATCCGGGTGAGCGATCCGGATGCGACAGTCGCCTTTTTCAAGCTGATCGGCCTTGAGGAAGTGCGCCGCTTCGAAGTGGAAGCCGGGCGCTTCACCCTGATTTTCCTCGCGGCGCCAGGGCAGGAGGGGCTCGCCGAAGTCGAGCTGACCTACAATTGGCCGCCCGCTGACGGAAGCGCATCCGAGGAGTACAATGGCGGGCGCAATTTCGGTCACCTGGCCTATCGGGTCGACGACATTTACGAGACCTGCCGGCGCCTGATGGACGCCGGCCATACCATCCATCGCCCGCCGCGCGACGGGCACATGGCCTTCGTCAAATCACCTGACGGAATCTCGGTCGAATTGCTGCAGGAAGGCAATTTGCCGCCGCAGGAACCCTGGGCGAGCATGGAAAATAGCGGGAGCTGGTAAGGCGAGGTCGGGCGGAAGAGCCACTTGGCTCTCCCGCGTCGGCTTTAGCATTCGCGTCAGTGCCTCGACGGGTCGTTCGCGTGGTCGTCGCATTCCTCTTCGGGATGCGGGGTGGTCATGCGCAGGATGACATATCCCAGGATCGCTGAGATGGCCGAACCGCTGAGGATGCCGATCTTCGCTTCGTCGATCAGCAGCTCATTGCCGGGGAAGGCAAGGCCACCGATGAACAGCGACATCGTGAAACCGATCCCGCAAAGCACCGAAACGCCATAGATCTCGGTCCAGCTGGCATGGTCGGGTTTCTGGGCGAACCCGGTCTTCACCGCCAGCCAAACGGCCGTGAAAATACCCAGCTGTTTACCGACCACCAGGCCGGCCGCAATCGCGTAGGGCAGGGGATCGAGCAAAGCTTCGAGCCCCAGGCCATCGAGCGAGACGCCCGCATTGGCGAAGCCGAAGACAGGAACCACCAGATAGGCGCTCCAAGGGGCCAGGCCATGCTCCAGCTTTTCGAGCATCGAGTTCCCATCGCGGCGCCGCATCGGGATGGTCAGAGCGGCGACAACGCCTGCAATAGTCGCATGAATGCCGGTGTTGAGCACGCAATACCACAGCACCAAAGCCATCAGGATATACGGCCAGAGACTGCTCACGCGGGCGCGGTTGAGCCCCACCATGAGGGCAAACACCACCACCGATGCAAGAAGCCAGGCCGTCTTGATCGACGGAGTGTAGAACAGCGCGATCACCAGCACCGCACCGATATCGTCGACGATCGCTACGGTCAGCAGGAACAGGCGGAGCGAAGCGGGCACGCGGTTGCCGAGCAGCCCCAGCACGCCCATCGCAAAGGCAATGTCCGTAGCCGCCGGGATGGCCCAACCGCTGGTATATTGCCCGCCGCCGGAAACCAGCATGTAGACGGCGGCGGGTACAAACATGCCGGCTCCAGCCGCCAGCACCGGCAGGCGTCGCTTCATCGGATCGGCCAACTGGCCCGCGATCAGTTCGCGCTTCACTTCCAGTCCGACTACGAAGAAGAAGATCGCCATCAACCCGTCATTGATCCACAGGTGCAGATCGTCGAGCTTGGCGATCGGGGTCCAGGCCAGGTCGCCATAGAACAGGTTGCGATATTCCCCTGCCAAAGGCGAATTGGCCGCCAACATTGCAGCCGCCGCAACGAGGATCAGCAGCACGCCAGCCGATGCATCGCTGACAAACAGTGCACGCACAGGTGCGAAAATCGAACGGAGGGGATTTGAACTGGTCATGATGTACATGGCCTTTTTAGGAATTTCTTCGCCGTTGCAAGGGGAGATCGATCCGACTAGTCTCGGCAACATAAGGGAAGGGGGTCGCCTTGCCCGTGTTGGAACTGTCTACGTGGCAGCTGCTGGTTTTGTTCCAGCACGAGCTGCTTCTTTTTGCTGGGATTTTCTTTCTGCTGGGTGCGCTCGACGATTTCGGCGTCGATTTGTGCTGGCTGTGGTTGCGGCTGACTGGCCGGGCCAAGGCCGAAACAGTCGATAGCGAAAGCCTCGCTTCCGAGCCACTGGAGGGACCAGCGGCGATCTTCATTCCCGCCTGGCAGGAATCCGAAGTAGTCGGATACACCATCGCGCATGCCTTGCGCGCATGGCCGCAGGCGGATTTGCTGATCTATGTCGGCTGTTACCGCAACGATCCCGAAACGATCCAGGCGGTGATGGCGGCAGCGCCCGGCGATCCTCGCCTGAGGCTGGTAATCCACGACAGGGCGGGGCCGAGCACCAAGGCGGATTGCCTCAACCGCCTCTATGGGGCGTTATGTGCCGATGAGGCGCGCAGCGGAAAAATGGCGCGGATGGTCGTGTTCCACGATGGGGAGGACATGGTTGATCCGGCCGCGCTCTGCCTGCTGGATCGCGCCGTAGCGACTTCCGATTTCGTGCAATTGCCGGTGCTGCCGCTGCCGCAACCGAACAGCCGCTGGATCGGCAGCCATTATTGCGAGGAGTTCGCCGAAGCGCATGGCAAGGGGCTGGTCGTGCGCGATGCCCTTGGTGCGGCATTGCCTGCAGCAGGCGTCGGCTGCGCCGTTTCTAGAGCGGCACTCGCTCGCCTTGCCGCGTCGCGCGGCGCAGAAGACCCATTCGAAACCGAATCGCTGACCGAGGATTACGAACTCGGCCTGCGGATCGCCGACCAGGGCGGGCGTTGCCGCTTCATCCGTGCGCGCCACGCCAATGGCGAGCTGGTGGCGACGCGCGCCTATTTCCCCGCGCGGCTCGATCATGTTGTACGGCAGAAGACGCGCTGGATTCACGGAATCGCCTTCCAGGGATGGGATCGGCTGGGATGGAGCCCGCCGGGGGAGGCGACGAGCTTGGCTGAGAAATGGATGCGGATGCGCGACCGGCGCGGCCCGCTGACGGCGCTGGTGCTGTTCGTCGGCTATCTGCTGCTGGCGATCGCGGCGCTGGTTTGGGTCGCAGCAGCCCTTGGTTTCGGCCAGTCGATCGAGCTGACCCCGGCACTCAAGATTTTGCTCGCCGCGAATTTCGCCGCTTTCCTGTGGCGCGGAGCAATGCGCTTTGCCTTCACCACGCGCGAGTACGGGGCGGTCGAAGGGCTACGGGCGGTGCTGCGTTTCCCCATCACCAACATCATCGCAATCATGGCAGGGCGCAGGGCGTTCATGGCCTATGTCGGGACGCTGGCCGGGCAAGCGATCTCGTGGGACAAGACGCAGCACTTCGATCATCCGGCTCGCGGCGTGCCTGCGAAGACGCAACGCGTGCGGAGCGCCACATGATCGGAAGCGGCGGCATTGCAAGGCGACCGCGGCGCGGCCAGCCGCTGATCATGCTGGCGGTATTGCTGTTGGTTTGGGTGGGGTCGCGCGTGGTCATGTGGGAATCCCCGCTGCAGGACGCAAGCAAGTTGCATGACTTGGCATTTCCTGCCCTTGCATCGGGCGAAACACCGACGATCGCAGCAGTTTCGGCAGCGAGAACACCGGGACCAAATCGGCTTTCGAAAGCGTCGCGAGCAGAGAATTTCGCAGAGAACACGACCTTCCGGGATAACTTCCCGCTTGCATGGGGCAAGCCAACTGCGGTGCCGCTAAGCAAAGCGCCTGCTGATGCGGCGGGGCATCAACATCTGTGGATGGCGGCCATGTCCTATTTGCCGGTGCCGCAAGCGGTGAACGAGCGTCTTGCGCAAGCCGCGCCGCCGGGTTCCGTCGTTCCTGCATTGCCGAAGCGTAGCTTGCCGGGGGTCGAGCGCTGGTCGCTTGACGGCTGGGCTTTGTGGCGCGCCGGTTCGGGCAGCGGAGCGGTTTCGGAAGGTCGCGTGCCGACATATGGCGCCAGCCAGGCTGGCGCCGTCCTGCGCTATCACCTTGCGCCGGACAATGCGCGTGACCCGCAGGCTTACCTCCGAGCCTACCGCGCGTTGATCTCAGGAGGTGAAAGCGAGCTGGCAGCCGGACTTTCGGCCCGCCCCTTCTCGCACGTGCCATTGCGCGCCCATGCCGAATTTCGCGCGACCGAATTTGCCGTGGGCACGAGGCTGAGGCCGGCGGGCTTCGTCACGACCGAACTTCCTGCTGTTCGCCTTCCAGCAGGCCTGCGTGGCGAAGCCTATGCACAGGCGGGCTATGTTGGCGGCGAAGCGGCAACGCCGTTCGCCGACGGGCAATTGCACTTGCTGCGCAGCGTGAGCAGCTTCGACCTGGGCGAAGTGAGTGTCGGCGCGGCAGCCTGGGGCGGAGCGCAAAAGGGAGCGGAACGGATCGACCTCGGGCCTAGCGTGAGGTTCGACCTGACGATCGGCGAGGCTCCGGCGCGGCTATCGGTCGACTATCGTGAGCGCGTCGCGGGCGAGGCCGAGCCGCCTTCGGGCCTTGCCGTGACGCTTTCGACACGGTTTTAGGCGATAGCGGGGCTACTGCCGCTTTAATCCGCAACCTCGCTGGGCTAGGCCCACGCTATGGATGTCTACCTCCCCATCGCGAATCTTTCAGTGAACGGTCTTCTGATCGTCGCGTTGGGCGGGCTGACCGGAATTCTCTCGGGCCTGTTCGGCGTGGGCGGCGGCTTCCTGACCACGCCTTTGCTGATCTTCTACGGTATCCCGCCGACAGTTGCGGCGGCTTCGGCGGCGACCCAGGTCACCGGCGCCAGCGTGTCGGGCGTGCTTGCACACAGCCGCCGCGGCGGGGTCGACTACCGGCTCGGCTCGGTCGCGGTGGGCGGCGGCATTTTCGGGGCGATGATCGGGGCGCTGCTGTTCCGCGTGCTGCAAGCGGTGGGGCAGATCGATGTCGTCATCAATGTGCTCTACGTGGTGCTGCTCGGGGCGATCGGATCGCTGATGCTGCATGAAGCGCTCAGCGCGCTTCGCCCGCGCGAAGGCGCGAGGCAGCAGGTGCGCAAACGTCGACATCATCCCCTAGTCGCAGCTCTGCCGATGCGCTGGCGCTTCTACCGCTCGGGGCTCTACATCTCGCCGTTTGCTCCGTTCATTCTCGGTGTGCTGGTGGGGATTCTCACCATGCTGATGGGCGTGGGCGGCGGGTTCATACTTGTGCCCGCGATGCTCTACATTCTGGGAATGAGCGGGAACGTCGTGGTCGGCACTTCGCTGTTCCAGATCCTTTTCGTGACCATGGCTACAACCATGGTCCATGCGCTTACGACCAAGGCGGTCGATATCGTGCTGGCCGGGCTGTTGCTGCTCGGCTCGGTGCTCGGCGCGCAGTTCGGCACGCAGATTGCGCTCAAGGCACGCCCCGAAATCCTGCGGCTGGTGCTGGCGGCGATCGTGCTCGCCGTTGCGCTGAGGATGCTGTTCGGGCTCGGTGTGCAACCCGACGAGATCTATACGGTGGCGCCGCTATGAGGGCGCTGTTCCTCATCGTCGCGGCGCTGTTCCTGATGGGGCAGCGTGACGCGATCCTCGTGCCCGCCGTTTCGCAGAGCGAGGTTCAGGTGCGCCAGGGCTTCACCGGCACGGAACTGCTGCTATACGGCGCCATTCTTGACCCGCGCGGCCAGCGCGGCGGTTCGAATTACGATATCGTGGTTGTGCTGAAAGGGCCAACCGAACCGATCCGGATTCGCGAGAAAGAACGGATTCTCGGCATCTGGATGAATGCCGAAAGCTCGGATTTCCGCTCAGCACCCTCGTTCTTCGCGGTCGCGGCCTCGCGACCGGTCGAAGAGATCGTCGATGAGCGAACAGCCGCGATCTACGAGCTGGGCACCGAATTCATCCAGCTTTCGCCGACCGGCCAGATCGAACCGGAAAAGCAGGCGCGGTTTGCTTCCGGGCTGGTGGACCTGCGCGAGCGGCAGGGGCTCTACAAGGAAGACATGGGCGGGGTCACGATTAGCGAGCAAGTGCTCTACCAGGCCCGAATCGGGCTGCCGTCGAATGTCGTGACCGGCCAATATACGGCTGAAACCTTTGCCATTTCGGACAATCGCGTGATCGCATCTGCCATCGCCGAGGTTGAAGTGCGCAAGGTGGGTTTCGAGCGCTTTGTCGAAGTGTTTTCGCAGAACTGGGCGCTGTTCTACGGGCTCATCGCAGTCGGGTTGTCGATCGGTATGGGTTGGGTCGCCGGGCGACTGTTCGCTTTCATCTGATCTTTCCGAAATCGGTATCGTTGACGCGATCTTAACCTCGTGCGGCTAGGCCCACGGGCGAATAATTCCACGCGTCTTGGGGCTTTGCATGACCGATATGGGCAATCAGAATTTCGACTCGTTCAACCCGGCGAACGGCCAGCAACCGCAGGATGCGGCTCGGCCGACAGCTGCTGCCGGCGCTGCGGCGCCCAAGCCTTCCTCTGCTCCAGATGACAATGCTCGCATGCCGATCGGCGTTGTGCTGGAAATCGCGGGTTCGGGCTCTGAGATCGCGCTCGATATCCAGCGGATCAACGAATGCATGGAGGATGACGATCCTTCGATTGCGCTGGCCGGGCAGGTCGGCAGCCAGATCAAGATCCGCGTTGGCGATAGTTGGCTGCTCGCCAGCGTTCGCAACCAGCGCAAGGATCGCCGCGCCAATGGCGGCATCCTCGCCAATATCGACTTCCTCGGCGAAGGCGTCGAAGAGAAGCTGACCGGGCGGCTGCGCGGGTTCCGCCGCGGCGTCACACGCTACCCGATCCCGGGTGCGATGATCTATCCGGCGACCACGACCGACCTCAAGCAAGTCTATGCCAGCGATGGCCGTGCCAATATCGAAATCGGCACCGTGTTCCCGACGCGCGACATCCGCGCCGGGCTCTACATCGATGCCATGCTGGGCAAGCACTTCGCGCTGCTCGGCTCGACCGGTACCGGTAAGTCGACCAGCGCCGCGCTGATCCTGCACCGCATCTGCCAGGCTGCGCCCGATGGTCATATCGTGATGGTCGACCCGCACGGCGAATATTCGGCGGCGTTCCGCCAGACCGGCCTGATCCTCGACGTGTCGAACCTTCAGATGCCCTATTGGCTGATGAACTTCGAAGAGCATTGCGAAGTTCTGCTCACTAGCGCAGGCAACGAGCGGCAGGTCGATGCCGACATTTTGGCAAAGTGCCTGCTGCACGCGCGCCAGAAGAACCGGCTGGCCGAACATCTCGGAAAGATCACGGTGGATTCGCCGATCCCCTATCTCCTGTCGGACCTTTCGAACAAGATCCTCGACGAGATGGGCAAGCTCGACAAGGCGACTTCGTCTGCCCCCTATATGCGGATCAAGAACAAGCTCGACGAAATCAAGGCCGATCCGCGCTACCAGTTTATGTTCTCAGGGATGCTGGTGGGCGACACCATGGCCGAATTCATCGGCAAGGTGTTCCGCATGCCGGGCGACGGCAAGCCAATCTCGATCATCGACGTGTCGGGTGTGCCTTCAGACATCACCAGCACGGTGGTAGCCGTGCTCAGCCGACTGGTGTTCGACTTTGCGATCTGGGGCCGCGACGACAAGACCCGCCCGATCCTGCTGGTCTGCGAAGAGGCGCACCGCTACGTGCCCAATGAGAAGAACGCCGACGGTTCATCGGTTGGCCGCATCCTCAGCCGAATCGCCAAGGAAGGCCGTAAATACGGCATCTCGCTGGGCCTGATCACGCAGCGCCCGTCCGACCTTGCCGAAGGCGTGCTCTCGCAGTGCGGCACGATCATCTCGATGCGCCTCAACAACGAGCGCGACCAGGCCTTCGTGCGCGCCGCCATGCCCGAAGGCGCACGCGGCTTCCTCGATTCGATTCCGGCGCTGCGTAACCGCGAATGCATCGTCTGCGGCGAAGGTGTCGCAATCCCGATCCGCGTCGCCTTCGACAATCTCGAAGAGAACAAGCGCCCGGCTTCGGAAGACCCGAGCTTCGTGCAGCTGTGGAACGAAACCGGCGGCGAGGAAGAGGTCGTCCACCGCGTCGTCCAGCGCTGGCGTTCGCAAGGGTAATTTCCGCGATGGCGGGCTGCAAACGGCAGCCTGCTGCGCTTCCGGTGCTCACGACCCACATGGTCGCTGCGCGCCGGTTCTCGCAGTCCGCCATTTTCACCTTGCCCTCCCGGAAATTCCCTCCTGCGAACTCGCCTTCCTCTTGTTTCGTCATTCCCGCGAACGCGGGAATCCAGAATGCTTAAGTCCCGCGCGTATCCCCGTAGAGATGGATATGCAGCCGGTCGCTCATCCGGAAGCCGTGCTTAAGGCATAGCTCGCTGAGCCATGTCTCGCGCTCGCGCAGAGTAGCGCTGTCGGTGCCTTCGGGCATCAGGAAGACATGGCCAGGCCCGAAGCGATAGCGGCGATGCAGCGCCAGCACTTCGTCGACGTCAGCGGGCGAAGCGATCACGAATTTGAAGAATGCGCGCGGGTCGGTGGCATAGGCATCGAGCCGTTCGGGGATCAGCGCCAGCTCCGCTTCATTGCCGGAATGCGCCAGCTTGGGGCTGACGTTGTACTGATCGACACGGATATCGAGCCGCGCGGGTGCAGCCACGGTGCCGTTGGTCTCGATCTCGACCGAGATGTCGGGCAGCAGCGCGAGCAGCTCCGCCAGCTTGCCCGCTTGCAGCAGCGGCTCCCCGCCGGTGATGACGAGGCGCTTCTGCCCCAATGCAGCGATCCGCGCAGCGACATCGGTCACTTGCAGCGAGACCTGGTTGGCCTTGCGCTCGAAAGTCTTGCCATCGCGATGCGGCCGATTGTCGCCCTCGAAATGCCAGGTGTAGGCCGTGTCGCACCACACGCAGGCTAGGTTGCAGCGGCTCAAGCGCATGAAAGCGACCGGCATCCCCGCGCTGGGCCCTTCGCCTTGCAGCGAAGCGAAAATCTCCGGTTCGCCGGGGGCCGTTGTTGCCAGTACTAGCGCCATATCCATTCCGTTCGGCTGAGCCTGTCGAAGCCCTGTGTTTCGCCAGGCCCGACAATAAGGAAAAGGACAGCCCTTCGACAAGCTCAGGGCGAACGGATCATTTCCTAACCAAGTCGCGCCAACGCAGCCTGTAGCCGCTCGACTTCCGCACTGTGATGGGCATGGTCGGCGCGCGCCTTTTCAACCGCTTCGGGCTTGGCGCGTTCGACGAAGGACGGGTTGGACAGCCGCCCTTCGAGCGATTTCGCTTCCTTGGCTGAAGCGTCGAGCGCCTTCTGGAGTCGAGCCTTCTCGGCGTCGATATCGATCACGCCTTCAAGCGGCACGATGAACACGTCGTCGCCTGCGGTCACTTGCATGGCGGGCCCCGAGGGCGCCTCGCCCAGCGTAACCGGCGTCAATCGCGCGAGCCGTTCGATCGCCGCGCTGCTGCGCTCGATCACGCGTTGCGCGACATCGGAAGGGGCGGGGCAAAAGGCCGCGAGCTTCGCGCCCGGGGCAATGCCGAGTTCGTTCTTCGCGCTGCGCACTGCAGTGGTCAGTTCGATCACCCAGTCGATCGCGTCGGTCGCTTCCTTGCTCACGCTGGCATCGGGTTCCGGCCATTTGGCGAGGATGAGCTCGTACCCACGCTCACCCTGCGCGTGCCACAGCTCTTCTGTGATGAAGGGCATGAAGGGGTGCAGCATCACGAGAATCTGGTCGAGCGCCCATCCGGCCACGGCGCGGGTTTCCTGCGCGGCGGGGCTGTCTGCCTCGCCCTGGAACACCGGCTTGATCAGCTCGAGATACCAGTCGCAGAACCGGTCCCACACGAAATGATAGATCGCGTTGGCGGCCGCGTCGAAGCGGAGATCGGCCATGGCGGCTTCGAGCGCCGTGACGGTCTGCGCCACTTCGCCAATGATCCACTGGTTGGCAGCGAGCTTCGCTTTGGGTGCTGCGATGGAAGTGGAAGCGCCGATCCCGTTCGACTGGCAGAAACGCGTCGCGTTCCACAGCTTGGTGGCGAAGTTGCGGTAACCCTCGACCCGCTTCTCATCCATCTTGATGTCGCGGCCCTGGCTTTCCATCGCCGCCATGAAGAAGCGCAGCGCGTCAGCGCCATACTGGTCGATCAGGCCAAGCGGATCGACCACATTGCCCTTCGACTTGGACATTTTTGCGCCGTCCGCCGCGCGCACGAGGCCGTGGAGATAGAGCTTTTCCCACGGGCGCTGGCCCATGTTGTAATAGCCCATCATCATCATGCGGGCGTCCCAGAAGAACAATATGTCGAAGCCGCTGATCAGCAGATTATTGGGATAATGCTTGTCGAGCAGTTCGGTGCTCTCGGGCCAGCCAAGCGTGGCGAAGGGCCACAGCGCGGATGAGAACCACGTGTCGAGCACGTCATTGTCGCGAGTGAGGTTCACGCCTGCGCCTGCTTGCGCTTGCGCCTCTTCCTCGGTCATGGCGACATAGACCTTGCCGGCCTCGTCATACCAGGCCGGGATCCGGTGGCCCCACCACAGCTGGCGGCTGACGCACCATGGCTGGATGTTCTCCATCCAGTTGAAGAAGGTCTTTTCCCAGCTCTTGGGGACGATTTCGATCTCGCCGGTCTTCACCGCTTCGATCGGCTTCTTCGCCAGTTCGGCGGCGTTGACGTACCACTGGTCGGTCAACCACGGCTCGATCACCACTCCGCCGCGGTCGCCGAAAGGCGTTGCGATCTGGCGCGGTTCGGCATCGTGTTCGATCCGCTCGCCATCCTTCTCGACGACATGCGGGATGAGATAGCCCTGTTCCTTCAGGCGCTGGACCACCAGTTCGCGCGCGCCGTCTACACCGTCCTTCCGGAAGCGGTGGAGGCCGATGAATTCGGCGGGCACCAGCCCGTCCGCCGTCTGGCAGACATTCGCGTCGCTATCGAGCATGTTGAGCATGTCTGCCGGGGCGATCCCCGCGCGCTTGCCCACTTCGAAGTCGTTGAAGTCATGCCCCGGAGTGATCTTGACGCAGCCCGATCCCAGTTCGGGATCGGCGTGCTCGTCAGCCACGATCGGCACGCGCCGCCCTGTAATCGGCAGCACCACATATTTGCCGACCACGCTCTTGTAGCGTTCATCGTTGGGGTGCACCGCCACGGCCATGTCGGCCAGCATGGTTTCAGGCCTCGTGGTGGCGACCTCAAGATAGTCGCGCGCGCCAAGGTCGGGGTGGTCGAGCGTTACGCCATCGGCAAGCGGGTATTTGAGATGCCAGAAGCTGCCTGCGACAGTCTGCTGTTCGACCTCGAGGTCCGAAATCGCGGTCTTGAGCTTGGGGTCCCAATTGACCAGCCGCTTGTCGCGGTAGATCAACCCGTCATTGTAGAGGTCGACGAATACTTTGAGAACGGCGCGCGTGAAGTGCTCGTCCATGGTGAACTGTTCGCGGCTCCAGTCCATAGAACAGCCCAGCCGACGAAGCTGGCCGGTGATCTTGCCGCCGCTTTCGGCCTTCCACTTCCACACGAGATCGACGAATTCCTCGCGCGAGTAATTGGTGCGCTTGTCCTGCCGCTCCTCGAGCTGGCGTTCGACCACCATCTGCGTGGCGATGCCCGCATGGTCGGTGCCGACCACCCACAGCGCATCCTTGCCCTTGAGCCGCTCGTAACGGATCACAACGTCCTGCAGCGTGTTGTCGAGCGCGTGGCCGATATGGAGGCTTCCCGTCACGTTCGGAGGCGGGTTGACCAGCGTGAAAGGCTCGGCATCGGGCCGTTCGGGGCGGAACAGCCCGTTCGTTTCCCAATGGGCATACCACTTCGCTTCGATCGCGGCGGGGTCGAAAGTCTTGGATAATTCGGTACTCATAGGGCACCGCCTTTGCCAATGTTGCGGCTGCGAAGCAACGACAGATGCGACCAGTTCCATTGCGCGCTTGTTATGGCCCGATTTTCCCCGCATACCTTGCCGCTATGTACGGCGGGGCCGAATTTTCAATCGAGCATGACGAGAGCGGGGCGGGGAGGCTGGTCCTCACCGGCCCCTATTTGATCTCGACCATCGGCGCGATCGACCAGGATCTCTACGCCGTGGGGGACGGAATCGAGGCCATCGACATTGCCGGTGTGACCGAGATCGACACGGTCGGTGCCTGGGTCGCACTCCAGCTTGCCGAACGCCATTGCGCCGAAATCATCGGTGCGGACGAGCGTGCGCAGCGATTGCTAGCGGCGGTCGGCACGGCGCACAGCAATGCTGCACTTGAACCGCCGCGCCTGCCCGTGTGGGAGCGGGTGCCAGAAGCCGCCGGTGCGCTGGTCACCAACGGCTGGCAGGGCTTCGTCGGCGTGGTCGGGTTCCTCGGCCAGGTATTGATCGCTTGCGGCAGCCTGATCATACACCCCAGCCGATTTCGCGGGACCGCGCTGGTGCGCCAGATGGAACTGGTGGGGGTTTCGGCACTGCCGATCATAGGGCTGATGAGCTTCCTGATTGGGATCGTGATCGCGCAGCAGGGCTCGGTGCAGCTCGAACAGTTTGGCGCGGAAGCGCTTACAGTGAACCTCGTCGGGCGCATTACGCTGCGCGAACTGGGCGTGCTGATGACTGCAATCATGGTTGCGGGCCGCTCAGGCTCGGCCTTTGCCGCGCAGATCGGCACGATGAAGCTGACCGAAGAAATCGACGCCATGCGTACCATCGGGATTTCACCGATCGAAGTGCTGGTGGTGCCGCGCATCCTAGCCTGCACCTTCATGATGATCCTGCTCGGCTTCTACGCCTCGGTCGTGGCGATCGTGGGCGGCGCGGTGGTGGGTGACCTGTTGCTGGGCATCCCTTTCTGGACCTTCCTCACGCGGATCCAGGAAGTGGTGCCGACGCACGATTTGTGGGTCGGGCTGATCAAGGCGCCGGTATTCGGCCTGATCGTGGCGCTCGCCGGCTGCTATCACGGGATGCAGGTGCGGGGGAATTCCGAAGAGGTTGGCCTCAGGACGACCATGGCGGTCGTCTCCGCCATCTTCGCAGTGATCGTGCTAGACGCCTTTTTCGCGGTATTCTTCACCGAGGTGGGCTGGGGATGAATTTGCTCGGCCAGCGCGCGCCCGAAGCGCACGAACGCTTCAAGGGCGACCACCCGATCGTGGTCGAAGGGCTCAAGACCCAGTTCGGTACGCATGTCGTGCACGAGAATTTGTCGCTTACGGTCAATCGCGGCGAGATCATCGGTGTCGTGGGCGGATCGGGCACGGGCAAATCGGTGCTGATGCGCGCGATCATCGGGCTGCAGGCCGCTGCCGCTGGAACCATCGAAGTGTTCGGTCGCAACATCACCGGCGCCGATCCCGACGCCTATATGGGCGTACGCAGCCGCTGGGGCGTGCTGTTCCAGGGCGGAGCGCTGTTTTCGACGCTGACCGTAGGCGAGAATGTCGAGACGCCGCTCAAACAGTTCTATCCCGATATCGAGGACAGCCTGCGGCGCGACATCGCGCGTTACAAGGTGCTGCTGTCGGGCCTGCGCGAGGATGCGGTAAGCAAATTTCCCTCCGAACTTTCGGGCGGGATGCGCAAGCGCGCCGGGCTGGCGCGCGCACTCGCGCTCGATCCCGAGCTGCTGTTTCTTGACGAGCCGACTGCCGGGCTGGACCCGATCGGCGCGGCCAAGTTCGACCGGCTGACCAAGGAATTGCAGGAAACGCTTGGCCTCACCGTGTTCCTGATCACTCACGATCTCGACACGCTATACGAGATTTGCGACCGCGTGGCGGTGATCGCGGACAAGCGCGTGATCGCGGTTGGCACGATCCCCGAACTGCTCAAGACCGACCATCCGTGGATCGACGAATATTTCAACGGGCCGCGCGGGCGCGCCGCTCGCGACAGCAAGGCCCGTGCGGACGGCATGGCCAAGTCGATGGACAATGACGGGCCCGGCGGGCCATAGAGGGGCGAATGGAAACACGGGCCAATCATCTCTGGGTCGGTGCGGTCACGCTGCTGTTGCTGGCAGCGTTGGCCGCGTTCATCGTGTGGATCGCGCGGCTGGGCGAAGGCCAGCAGAACGATTACGACATCTTCTTCCAGCAGTCGGTTTCGGGCCTGGCCAAGGGTTCGGAAGTGTCGTTCGCGGGCGTGCCGGTGGGGCAGGTGAGCGAAATCCAGCTGTGGGAACGCGACCCCGAGTTTGTGCGCGTGAGGGTGCGCGTACGCGACGATGTGCCGATATTGGTCGGCACCACCGCCACGATCCAGGGCTCATTCACCGGGGTCTCCACCATCCTGCTCGACGGTGCGCGGCGTGGCGCTCCGCCGATCACCTGCGGTGATGCCGAAGGCGCGACCGCCTGCCCCGAAGGCGTGCCGGTGATCCCGACCAAGCCGGGCGGGCTGGGCGAATTGCTGTCGAACGCACCGCTGCTGCTCGAACGGCTGGCGACGCTGACCGAACGGATGACGCAGGTCCTTTCGGATGACAACCAGAACGAGATTTCCGCCATCCTGCGCAACACCAATGCCATGACGGCGAGCTTCGCCGAAACCGCGCCGCAAGTGAATGCGACGCTCGAAGACTTGCAGGTGACGCTGACCGAAGCAGCCGAAGCGCTCGACTCCTTCGAGAAGGTGATGGCTTCGACCGACAAGGTGATCAACAGCGAGGGTCAGTCGCTGGCGAAAGAACTGCGCGCCACGCTCGAATCGGTCAATGCAGCCTCGGCGTCGCTGGCGAAGACGCTCGACGCGGCCGAACCCGCCGCCCAGCAATTGTCGCAGACTACGATCCCGGCGGCTGAAGCCACCTTGCGCGATCTCGAAGCCACCAGCCGCGCGCTGCGCAAGGTGACAGAGCGTCTCGAAAGCCAGGGCGCTGGCGCGGTTCTCAAGGGCGAAACGCTGCCGGACTACAAGCCATGAGGAAGGCCATGACTATGGGGGGCATCATGCCGTCACTCGCGAAACGACCCCGGGGTGCCTTGCGCCTTGCCTTGCTGGCGCCGCTGCTGGCGCTGGGTGGCTGCGTGAGCCTAGGCGGGGCGGAACCGCCCGAAAGCCTGCTTACCCTGACGCCCGAAATGTCCGCACCGGCGGGCAGCGCAGTCAGCGCAGCGCGGGGGCAGGCGATTGCGCTTAACGAGCTGGCTGTTCCGGCCGAAATCGACGTGCTGCGTGTGCCCGTGCGGATCGACCCGACCAATGTGGCTTATCTGAAGGATGCCGTGTGGGTCGAGCGTCCGGGGCAATTGTTCCGTCGCATGCTCGCCGAAACCATCCGCGTGCGGACCGAGCGCGTGGTGCTGGCTGGCGGCGATCCGCTGGCTCGTGGTGCCCCGCAATTGCGCGGCCAGATCAGCGAATTCGGTTATGACGCGTCGCGCGCTGCAGTCGTGGTTCGTTTCGATGCCATGCTGGTAGGAGAGGACGGCGTGGTCGAGCAGCAGCGCTTCGAAGCGGTCGAGCAAGGCGTGATCGCCGAAGCAGGGCCGGTAGGCGCAGCGCTCAATCGCGCAGCGAATGACGTGGCGCGCCAGGTCGCAGACTGGGTCGCCCAATAGGGCTCAGGCGCGCTGCAGCCGCATCCACTCGCAAGCCGCCAGGAAGTCCGCATGTTTCCGCGCGCGGTGCTCCTCCGCTTGCGGGTCGCGGCCCCACTGCTCGGCCTGCCATTCTTCCTCGAGGCCGGCAGCCCGCCACAGGACGTCAGGATCCTCCGCCTGTTCCAGCGCAAGAAGCGCAATCGCCAGAGATGCGGCGAGCGAAGCCGCGGCCTGCAATCCGGCCAGCGCGAAATGATCGAGTTCTTCCAGCCGTTCGCGCAAGCGAGAGAGCGTGGCAGGCGGCTGCGGGCGATGCATGATCCCGCTGACGCGCGTGAACGCGATGCCTTCGCGCTGTTCCAAGGCTGAGACTAGCGGCTCCCATTCGGCTTGCTGGCGCGCATAGAGCGGCTCGTCGGGATCGGCGCGGTAGCAAAGCGTATCGGTTTCGGCGAAGCCCAGCAGGGTATCGATTGCGGCTGCAGGGTCAGTTGCGACGATATCGATCGCGAAATCGG
Organism: Altererythrobacter sp. Z27; assembly: GCF_052683155.1. Taxonomy (NCBI): domain Bacteria; kingdom Pseudomonadati; phylum Pseudomonadota; class Alphaproteobacteria; order Sphingomonadales; family Erythrobacteraceae; genus Altererythrobacter; species Altererythrobacter sp. Z27. The sequence goes on from NZ_JBQYMC010000001.1 coordinate 2,683,377, forward strand.
CCTGGTCGCGGAAGCGGAACGCCGCGGGGTCGATGTCTTCACCCTGGCCGGCCCATTCGCTCGCCAATGCCTCGGCCAGAGCGCGGCTGGGCAGCACTTGCGGTGCGCCTCTCATGCTCTTGATGCCGCGCCCGTCGAGCGTGACTTGCCAGCCACCCGGAACCTCGGCGACGGAGACTTCCTTGTAGAATCGCTTCATTGGTCGTTTGAGCGCCACCCCCGCGCAAGCAAGCGGGGCGCAAAGAAGAAATCGAATAGGCCGGCAAAGGCCAGCACCCATCCAAGCGGAACGGGCAGGTCGATCACCCCGCGCGCAATCGCGATCCCCGCCAGCACCATCGCTACGCCTGCGACCCGCACCAGGTTGAGGATCATGTAGCGTTGGCGCGCCAGCGCTTCCTTGTCGTCGATCACAGCAATTTCTCCAGCTCTGTCGGGTGCTGCGCAACCGCTTCCGCGCCTGCGTGGCGAAGTTCGTCGGGCGTGTGGTAACCCCAGGCCACGCCAAGCGCGCGCACCCCCGCATCGCGCGCCATCAATATGTCGAATGTTGTGTCGCCGATCATCACGGCTGCACCGGGCGCCACGCCCGCTTCGAACAGCGCCGCGTCCAGCATGGCTGTGTGCGGCTTCGAGGGGTGGCGGTCGGCGGTCTGCAGAGACACGAACAGATCGGAAATTCCGTGCCGTTCGAGGCAGGCATTGAGCCCCCTGTCGCTCTTGCCGGTGGCTACAGCGAGAAGCCAGCCCGCTTCCGCCAAGCCGGTCAGCACTTCGTGAATCCCTTCGTAAAGCGGCTCGTCGATCAGCCCTTGCTGCCTGCGCGCGAAGAAACCTTCCTTATAGGCCTGCACCAGCCGCGCATTCATTTCGGGATCGAGTTCAGGCGCAAGATGGCGGATCGCCACGGGCAGGCTCAACCCTACCGAGCGGCGCACTTCGTTGCGGTCGGGTGCGGCCAGGCCCGCATCGAGAAAGGCCTGCTCCATCGTGTCGCAGACATGCGCCTGCCCGTCGACGAGCGTGCCGTCGCAATCGAATACGGCGAGTTTCATTCGCCAAGCGTCCGCATCAGATGCGCCAGCGCGGGCGATCCGTTCTCGGCCAGGCCTGCCGCAATCCGCTCGCGCTCTTCGGGCGATTTCTTTTGCGACATCTTGAGCGTCGGCCGCCAGGCGAGGATTTCCATTTCGAAGCCCACGATGCCGCGGAACAGGCCGCTCCAGATATTTTCGGGCGTTTCGTCTGCGCTCCACTGCTCGCCGCCGAGCCTGCCTTCGAAGCGTTCGATCACGCTGTAAAGGAAGGCTTCGAGTCCGTCATCGTCCATCCGGCGCACCCGGCCTTCGAGTTCGAGCGCGACGTAGTCCCAGGTCGGCACCGTCGCGCGATCGGCATACCAGCGGGGGCTGACATAGGCGTCAGGCCCATTGACCACTACCAGCGCGTTCGATCCGTCGAGATGGCGGGTAATCGCATTGCCGCGCGCAAGGTGGAACTGCACCGCGCCGTCACCGGTCGAAAGCAGGGGCGTGTGCGCAACGCGCGGCCCATCGGGCGTGGTCAGGAAAACCATGCCGAAGCCGATCTCGTCGATAAGGGCTTCTAGCAGGGCACGGTCCTCGCTGCGAAAAAGCGGGTTGGGATGCATCAGCGCTTCGGCCCCTTGGCCGGTCCCTTGGGCTTCGCCTTGCCTGCGGGCGCGGCGCCCCGGCCACGGCGCTCGCCACGCCGCGCCTTGCGATATTGCTTGGCATGCGCGCGTGCAGCCTGCTTCTTGTCGGCGCGGGTCTTTTCAGGAATGTCGTCGCGCAGCGGAGCGGCATCGCTCTGCCCCGGATCGAAGCCAAGCTGTTCCATGCTCGCCGCGAAGTGCTCGGGCAGTTCTGCAGTGACGTCCAGCTTGCCGCCGCCCGGCTCGTCGATGATCAGCCGCCGCGCATGGAGGTGCATCTTGCGGCTGATGCTGCCGGTGAGGAAGGAATCCTGCCCGCCATATTTGCCGTCGCCCACGATCGGGTGGCCGATAGCGGCAAGGTGTACGCGCAGTTGGTGCGTCCGGCCCGTCAGCGGCTCGAGCTCGACCCAGGCCGCGCGGTTGCCGGCCTTGTCGACCACGCGATAGCGCGTCTTGGCAGGCTGCCCACCTTCCTCGTCGATATGCATTTTCTCGCCGCCGGTGCCCGGCTGCTTGGCGAGCGGTGCGTCGATCGTGCCTTCCTTCACATCGGGAACGCCCGCGATCAGCGCCCAATAGATCTTGCGGGCGCTGCGCCCTGAAAAGCGCTTGGAGAAAAAGGCGGCGCTGCCGGGCGTGCGCGCGATCAGCAGGACGCCCGATGTATCCTTGTCGAGCCGGTGGACGAGGCGCGGGCGCGGCTCGTCTCCTTCGACGAAGGCGTCGAGCAGCCCGTCGACATGGCGGGTGGTCTTGCTTCCGCCCTGCGTGGCGAGGCCGGGCGGCTTGTTGAGCACGATGGCGCTTTTGGTCTGCTTGATCACCATGGCCTGGGCCTCGGCGAGATCTTCGGCGGAAAGCTGGCGCTGCGGCTTGGGCTTGCGGCCGGTGTCCTCGCCGCCGGGGGGCACGCGCAGGACCTGTCCCGCGCTCAGTCGATCCTCGGGCTTTACCCGCTTGCCGTCGACCCGCAGCTGGCCGGTGCGCGCCCATTTGGACACGGTGCCGAAGCCGACTTGCGGCAAATGGCGCTTGAACCAGCGGTCGAGCCGCACACCGTCATCATCGGCATCGACCGTGAACTGGCGCACTGCGGGCGCGGCGGGTTTCGCTGCGTCGCTCATCCGACGATCCGCATCACGATCAGGCCGAGATAGAGCCCGATCAGCCCGGCCAGCACCGAAATGGCGGCATAGCCGAGCGCGGTTGCAGGCTGGCCGCGTTCGATCAGCAGCATCAGTTCAAGGCTGAAAGCGCTGAAAGTGGTGAAGCCTCCCAGCAGGCCCACGCCCAGCAGCAGGCGCAACTGCTCGCCTTGTGCGCTGCCGTGGCGTGCCAGCCAGCCGGCGAGCAGGCCCATCGCCATGCTGCCTATCACATTGACGGCCAATGTGGCCCAAGGGAAGGTCGTGACCACTTGCGGGCCGAGCCAATGAGTCATCCCGCGCCCCAGCTGGTAACGCAGGAGCGCGCCCACCCCGCCGCCTATGGCGACGTTGAGGCTGGCGGCGAATGGAGAGAGTGCGGCAGACATTGCGGCACTCCTTAACGAGCCAAGCGCTTTATGCCTAGCAGCGCTTTCGCTGCCAGAGCCTTGCCAAAAGGTGCTGATTTCGCTAGGGCGCCCCCGGATGAGGCCGACCGTTCGCGGATTCGGCGCCTTTTTCGTTGATTTTCAAGTGGCGCAACCCGCGCTTGAGGCGGGCTCTGTACCATTGCTGTGAGGTGTAGGAATTTATGCAAATCATCGTTCGCGATAACAATGTCGACCAGGCCCTGCGCGCGCTCAAGAAGAAGCTGCAGCGCGAGGGGGTGTATCGCGAAATGAAGCTGCGCCGGCACTTTGAAAAGCCGAGTGAAAAGCGCGCCCGTGAAAAGGCCGCTGCCGTTCGCCGCGCACGTAAGCTCGAGCGCAAGCGGATGGAGCGCGACGGCAGCAAGTAATGCCGACGCGTTCGGGCGTTTCGCGCTTGAACACCTACATGCGATAAGCCATCAGGGCGCGGAAACCGATTCCGCGCCCTTTTGCATTGCACCACCGGGCGCAACCGATTGCAGCAGGACACGAATCAATGACCGAAGTTACCCGCGTTCCGATCCAGCCGATCGAAAAAGGCTCGCTTGCCAAGCTGTGGCTGGGCGTGATCGGCGCAGTCCTACTGGGTGCGGGGCTTGCCTGGACCACAATGCCGCCTTCGATCTCGGTTGAAGAACTGGTGGCGGGCACCGGCGCCAGCCCTGCGGATGGCGATGTGGCCTTCGTGAAATACAAGGGCACTCTCGCTGACGGCACTGTGTTCGACGAAGCGGGCGCTTCGCCTTTCCCGCCGGGACTGTTTCCCGATGGGGTTCCCATGCTGATCGAGCCGGGCCGGATGGTCGAAGGCTTCTACCAGGGGCTGAAGCAGATGGAGAAGGGCGGCAAGTACACGCTGCATATCCCCGCCGTGCTGGCCTATGGTGATTCGCCGCCGCCGACTTCGAGCATCCCGCCGGGTTCCGACCTTGTCTTCGAAGTCGAGATGGTCGATTTCATGAGTCAGGAAGACGCCGAACGGCGCTTCATGATGATGCAGCAGATGATGCAGGGGCAGGGCGCGCCAGGCGGCCCGCAAGCGGCTCCTGAAGGTGCGCCGGTTCCTCAACCGTAAAAATGGACTAAGCCGGATAGCGGGTTGATCGCAGGTTCAAACCTGCGACAACCGCCGGATGGCTGACCAAAGCGCAATCGCTCACCCTGCCGACGAGGCAGTCCTGCACGACTGGCCCTTGCGGCCCTGGCTGCTCGCCGCCCTGCTGGGGCTGGCCGGGCTGCTGGTCTATTTCGCGGCTGATGGCGGAGAGAACGTCCCATGGCGCATGGCGCTGGCCGCCGCGGCGGTGTTTGGCCCGCTGGCGCTGGCGTTCACGCTGGCGCAGGATCGCTGGGAAGCGCCCGCCATCTTTGCCGCAGCGGTTGCGCTGGTCATGGCGGGGATCGCCTGGCGCGCGACCAGCGCAGGCGATCGCTATGCCGACGAGGAATTCTGGGTCGCGGCCGGCATATTGGCGGTCACACTGGCGCTGCCGCTGTTCCAGGCGGGCTTTCACCGCTTGCGCTGGGGCACAAGCTACAAGGCGACCCATTTCCATGTCTGGACCGACGCGATCAGCGGAGCGGGCGCGTTGGCGTTTGTCGGCCTGGCTTGGGCGTTGCTCGCATTGCTTGCCGAGCTGTTCAGCGTCATCAAGATCGACCTGCTGCAAGACCTGATCGACGAAGACTGGTTCGGCTGGCTGTATTCCGGTGCAGCCTTCGGCGCGGCGCTGGGTGTGCTGCGCAACCAGCTGAAGATCATCGGCACGCTGCAGAACGTGGTCCTGCTGGTGCTGTCGATCCTGGCAGTGCCGCTGGCGATTGCGCTGGTCATCTTCCTGCTCGCGGTCGCGGCATCGGGGCTCGACGTGCTGTGGGAAGCGACCAAGAGCGCCACGCCATTGCTGCTTTCCATTGCGGTCGGGTGCTTCGTGCTCGCCAATGCCGTGGTGCGCGACGAGGACGAGCAGGCGAGCAATTCGCGCATTTTGCGGCTGGCGGGCTTCGTGCTGGCGCTGGGGATCCTGCCGCTTTCGGTGATGGCGGCGATTTCGATGGGCACACGGATCGGCCAGCATGGCCTAAGCCCCGAACGGCTGTGGGCGCTGGTCGCGATTGCGGTCGCCGTGGCCTATGGCGTGGGGTACTTTGTCGCGGCCCTTCGCGGGCGGCGCGCAGGCTGGCGCGACCTGCTGCGGCAAGCGAACCTGCATCTGGCGGTGCTGACCTGCGTGATTGCCTTTGCCCTGGCGCTGCCGATCTTCAATTTCGGCGCGGTTTCGGCCAGCAACCAGCTCGCCCGTCTGGAAAGCGGCAAAGTGAGCGTTGATGACTTCGATTATTCCGCGCTTCGCTGGGACTTCGGCGAGGCTGGGCGGGATGCGCTGGCTGAACTTGCCAAGAGCGAGAATGCGGAAATCGCGAAGCTGGCAAATGACGCGGTCAATCAAGAGACGCGCCCCTACTACGGACAGACCACCGCCAGCGAACGCCGCGAGATTGCTGAAAACGCTCAGATCGAAGTTAGTGATCCAGCGATCGCCAACGCGGTCCGCGAATTTGTCAGCAGCGAAGTCCATACCTGCCGCGAATCTTGCCGCGCGGTCGAGGTAGGCAATATCGCAGCCGGGCCGGTTGTTGTGCTGCTTAGCAATGGGGATCATCGCCTTCTCATCTACGATCGCGATAAAGGCAAGCTGGTCCAATACTGGCAGCAAGACGGCAAGCTTGTGCCGAGCGGCGCCTCTGAAGTGAACAAGATCGACTGGGATGGTCCAGTCGAATTGCGGCCCTTCAATGGTCAGCAGCTGTACATCGACGGAAAGCCTGTCGGCCAACCGTTCGAATAGCGTGTTTCCGCCGCAACTCCCGCTTGAAGCGCGCCGCACGCACCGCTAACGCGCGGCTATGTCCGTAGATAAAACAACCGTGGCCAAGATCGCCTCTTTGGCCCGCATCAAGATGGATGATGCAGAGCTCGAGCGCATGGTGCCCGAGCTCAATGGCATCCTCAAATGGGTCGACCAGCTGGGCGAAGTCGATGTGACCGGCATTGAGCCGATGACCGCTGTGATCCCCAATCATTTGCGCCTGCGCGACGATGTGGTCGATGCCGATCCGCTGACCGGCGGCGGCAAGCGCGACGATGTCCTCGCCAATGCGCCTGCGGCCGAACACGGTTTCTTCGGCGTGCCCAAGGTGATCGAATAATGGCTGATTTTACCGAACTGGGCGTCAAGGCGATCCGTGACGGGGTTGCGAAGGGCGATTTCACCGCGCGCGAAGTGGCGGAGGCTTTTAACGCCGCCGTGGCCGGTGCTGCCGAACTCAACGCTTTCATTGTCACCACTCCGGATCATGCGTTGGCGGCAGCCGAGCGGGTCGATGCCGACCGCGCGGCGGGCAAGCCGCTGGGCAAGATGGCGGGCGTGCCGATCGGCATGAAGGATTTGTTCGCCACCAGGGGCGTCCAGACCACCGCTGCATCGCATATCCTCGAAGGGTTCGAGCCTGAATACGAAAGCACCGTGTCCCAGAACCTGTGGAACGCGGGCGCGGGCATGCTGGGCAAGCTCAACCTTGACCAGTTCGCGATGGGTTCCTCGAACGAGACCTCCTATTTCGGCAATGTTTCTTCGCCCTGGCGCAAGGAAGGCACCAACGCGGCGATGAGCCCGGGCGGCTCGTCGGGCGGTTCGTCGGCTGCCGTATCGGCGCGGATCGCGCCTGCCGCGACCGGCACTGACACCGGTGGTTCGATCCGCCAGCCCGCCGCCTTCACCGGCATTTGCGGGATCAAGCCGACCTATGGCCGGTGCAGCCGCTGGGGTGTGGTCGCCTTTGCCAGCAGCCTCGACCAGGCAGGGCCGATGGCGCGCGACGTCACCGATTGCGCGATCATGCTGGAGGCGATGGCGGGTTTCGACCCGAAGGATGCCACTAGCCTCGACATGCCGGTACCCGCATGGGAAGCGGGCCTGGACGCCGATCTAAGAGGCAAGAAGGTCGGCATTCCGCGCGAATACCGCATGGACGGGACCGATTCCGAAATCCTCGACAGCTGGGAGCGCGGCAAGGAATGGCTGCGCGATGCGGGGGCGGAGATCGTCGACGTCAGCCTGCCGCACACCAAATATGCGCTGCCCGCCTATTACATCGTGGCACCGGCTGAAGCTTCGTCCAACCTCGCGCGCTATGACGGCGTGCGTTACGGCTTGCGCGAACTGCCCGAGGGGGCCGGCTTGCAGGACATGTACGCCGCTACCCGCGCCGCCGGTTTCGGCGACGAGGTGAAGCGCCGCATATTGATCGGCACCTATGTGCTGAGCGCAGGATTCTACGACGCCTATTACAACCAGGCGCAAAAGGTCCGCGCGCTGGTCTCGCGCGACTTCAGCGAAGCATTCAAGCAGTGCGATGTGATCCTTGCGCCGACCACGCCCACCGCCAGCTTCCCGCTGGGCGAGATGAGCGACGATCCGCTGGCGATGTATCTCAATGACGTGTTCGCCGTGCCCGCCTCGCTGGCGGGGCTTCCGGCGATGAGCGTTCCTGCGATGACCAATAAGGACGGGTTGCCGCTGGGGCTGCAGCTCGTAGGCAAGGCTTTCGACGAGCAGGGCGTGCTCAATGCAGGCCTCGCGATCGAACAGCGCGCCGGGTTCAGCGCCAGGCCGGAGAAGTGGTGGTGACCTTCGCCATCATCTTCCTCGTAGCCATGGCAGCAGTAGGCGGCTTCGCCTATTATCTCTCGCGCACGGTCGAGCATGGCGAAGCGCGTTTCGATACGACAAATACACGGACGAAAGACGATGAGTAATTACCGCATCCAGGGCGCAACCGGCGAATGGGAGGTCGTGATCGGCCTTGAGGTTCACGCGCAGGTCGTCTCGAAGTCCAAGCTGTTCTCCGGCGCGGCGACCGCTTTCGGCGCGGAGCCCAATGCGCAGGTTTCGCTCGTCGATGCCGCGATGCCCGGCATGCTCCCTGTGCCCAATGCCGAGTGCATCCGCCAGGCGGTGCGCACCGGAATGGCGATCGAGGCGCAGATCAACAAGTGGAGCCGGTTCGACCGCAAGAACTACTTCTATGCCGATTTGCCGCAGGGCTACCAGATCAGCCAGCTCTACCATCCGCTGGTGGGCGAAGGCTCGCTTCATATCGAGGCGGACGAGAAGGCCGGGATTCCCGAAGACAAGGTGATCGGGATCGAACGCATCCATGTCGAACAGGATGCGGGCAAGCTGATGCATGACCAGCACCCGACCATGTCCTACGTCGACCTGAACCGCTGCGGCGTGGCGCTGATGGAAATCGTCTCCAAGCCCGATATGCGTTCCCCTGCAGAGGCTGGCGCCTATGTCCGCAAGTTGCGCAGCATCCTGCGCTATGTCGGATCGTGTGACGGCAATATGGAAGAAGGTTCGATGCGGGCGGACGTCAACGTCAGCGTGCGCCGCCCGGGCGAGGAATTCGGCACGCGTACCGAGACGAAGAACGTCAACTCCGTGCGCTTCGTGATGCAGGTGATCGAGTATGAGGCGAACCGCCAGGTCGACCTGATCGAGAGCGGCGGCGCTGTGGAGCAGGAAACCCGCCTGTTCGATCCGGGTACCGGCACCACGCGGACAATGCGCAGCAAGGAAGACGCGCATGATTATCGCTATTTCCCCGATCCGGACCTGTTGCCGCTCGAGCTAGACGACGCATTCCTTGAGGAATGCCGCGCCTCGCTGCCCGAACTGCCCGATGCCAAGCGCGCGCGCTATGTCGGGGAACTGGGCCTCAGCGAATACAATGCTCGCGAATTGACCGCCGAGGTCGAGACTTTTGCGCGCTTCGAGACGCGGCTTGAGGAAGTTTCGTCAGAAAGTGGCAAATCTCCGCGGGAAGTTGCTAAACGGGTTGCAAACTGGGTTCTCTCGGAGGCGCCTGGTGTCGAGAATGCGGTGGAAATTAGAATTCCGGTGGACCAGATTACGACCGCAAACACTGCTATCATCGTGGCGACAATCGACGGCTCAATTTCAACCGGCAAGGCAAAGGAAATCTACGCTGAAGTCTTGCAAGGCAACGTCTCTTTGAAGTCAGCTATTGAAGCGAACACGCAGGTCAGCGACATCGGCGCGATCGAAAGCGTGATCGATGAAGTGCTCGCCGCCAATATGGACAAGGTCGAGGAATATCGCGGCGGCAAGGACAAGCTGTTCGGCTTCTTCGTCGGCCAGACGATGAAGGCGCTGCAGGGCAAGGGCAATCCGGCGGTGGTCAACCAGATCCTCAAGGACAAGCTGGGCTGAACGCCATAAGGCCCTGATCAGAAAATGACTTCCATCGTCCTCGTCCAGCCGGAAATTCCCGGTAACACCGGGGCGGTCGGGCGCACCTGCGTGGCGCTCGACATGGAACTGGTGCTGATCCATCCGCTCGGCTTCGAGATTTCGGACAAGCGCGTTAAGCGCTCGGGCCTCGATTACTGGCCGCATATAAGGCTGGTCGAGTTCGCCAGCTGGGATGCCTTCATTGCCGAACGCGCGCCGCGCGCGGACCAGCTGTTCCTGTTCGAGGAATATGCCGAACGCAGCTTCTACGAACCGGACTATCCCGATGAGGCCTATCTGGTGTTCGGGCGCGAGACCAAGGGTATACCGCCGGAGATCGTCGCGGCACACCGCGAGCAGATGGTCAGCCTCCCGATGCGTTCGGACAAGGTGCGATCGCTGAACCTCGCCAACACCGTCGCTGCGGCGGCTTATCAGGCCTTGCGAGCGCATCTACCCTAGTATTCGCCGCTAACGTACGGCGGCCCGCATGGCTTGCCAATTTCGCTTTGCGGGCTAGTCTTTCCCATATGAAGTGGGCCTTTTTGATCTTCGCCGTGCTCTATGCGCTCGCGTTATTCGTCCTGGCAGTCGGGACCTTTGGCTGGTTTGGGCAGGAGCAGGATCCACTTTCGGGCGTGTTCCTGATGCCTCTCGGCCTGCCGTGGAACTTCGTCGCGGACAAGATCGGAATTGGCGGAGCTCTAACAGCGATACTTGCCCCGGCGATCAATGCGGCAATCCTCTTCTGGCTTTGGAGGCGGTGAAGCCTTAACCGCCAGTTGGTGGACTTTCAGTGCGCGTGACGGGGGCGACCTTGCCCAACCCCTGCATATGTTCGTCGGCCTGCTTAAGGATCGCCATGAAAGCTCGATAGCTTTCATCCATGCAGCCATCATTCCATTCGATTTCGATGGTGGTTGCTCCGCGGGTCAGGCGGATCGTGCCATAAGCCATGTCAGGCAAGAAGCTTTCGCATTGCTGCGAATCCGGCACCGGTTTGGGCAATCGGCGCAGCAACTTCTCAAGCGTTATGTAATTCTCTGGATCGGGTTCGATCTCATGCCAGGCAAGTTGGTAGTCGGAATAGGCCGCGTCTTTTGCGCGCACGGTCTCGGTCCAGCTTCCGCCGCCATTCGACAATACGCGCCATGAACTTATCGGCGCACCCCAGCTCTTGACCTCGAATGCGATCATGTCCCACTCGGGTGTTGTAGGCTTGAGAGGAGCGTCCTGCGCGATTGCGGGCAAGCACTGGGCGAGGCTTGCCGAGATGGCCAGCCCCGCCGCGATTCCCGAGCGTCTTGCGAGGTCAGCCGCCTTCGACGAAGGCATCGACGATCACATAGGTCTCCGGGCCGAAATTGATCGTCACCTGATCGCCTTCGCGTGTGGTCTTGAAGTCCCAGCCGGCCGAGCCGTCAGCCTGTGCGCTATCGGCACCATAGGGTTCGGTGCCCTTGAAGAAGATCGCGCGGGTGAAGCCATCGGGCTTTTTCACCTCGACCAGCGTTGTGCCGTCATCGCCCCAATTGCGCTTCACCCCTGCGTCGCACGACTGCGTTGGAGGTGCGTTGTCGAAGCCGCAATTGAGTATTGTCGTCGCATTGTAGTCGGTTCCCGCCACCAGCACATCCTCCGTCCCATCGGCGGTTGGCACTGTCTCGGTCGCTGCAGGATCAGGTGTTTCGGTTGAAGTCGAATCCGTTTCGCCGCCGCTACAGGCGGAGAGGGCGAGAACGAGAAATCCCGTGAAGATTGCTTTCTGCATGGCTCAAGAACACTCCCATTGTCTGCGCCTGATCGGCGCCTTGCTCGAAGTTTTGAAGCGGTGATTGGGGCCTGGAACCCTGCAAGCCAGGCCCCAAACTGGTTACATCGCGCCTTCGCTGCCGGTATACATGACTTCGCCGATCGTTCCGTCGCGATAGCCCAGGCACCGCCACGGCGCTTCGGCACCGCTCACATTGACGTAGATAGCGATTGCAGCTTCCGATTCCTCAATCCGGTTGGTTCCGATAACCCCGCCACCGGTCATGTCGTTGATGCGGGCGAGGCATTTCGATTCCAGCCCGCCGGGCGAGCGGATCGGGTCTTTCAGCGCCTGCTGGGGCGGCTGCTTAGCGGGCGCTTCTACCGGTGCCAGCATCCCCGCATTGGCATCGCCCATGGGTACGCTGACGAGCCGCACGCCCTCGACATTGCCTACGATCCTGCCACCCAGAGTTTCGGCAGCGGCTTCGCTTGGGCAGCCAACCAGTATCGCGCTGTCGTCAAGATAGTTCGAGGTAGCGGCGGACTCGCCCAGCCGGCGGCAGGGCGCGCCGGGATTTGGATATCCATCTCCGAAGGGCGCGAGGCTTTCCGGGATGACCGCAACTTCCTCCGCCGCGGCATCGGGTTCGTCGCTCGAACCTCCGCAAGCGGCGAGCGAAAGCATTGCGGCACCCGCAATGAGCAGCTTCAGCTTCATCTGAACGCTCCTCCGGGCTCAGCGGCAGTTAGGATGCTGGCCGATGTCGCGAATGTCGGTTGCGCGGCCATTGACGATCATCAGTTGCAGGCACTGGCGCGATTCCGCGCGCCACATGATGGCATAGCGCGTCTGGTCGTCGCCGAGCCGCGCCACCCGGGTGAAGCCGCGACCGTTGAGGATTTCCCGCGCACGTTCGCCGGTCCTGCCAATCACGTCATTGAACTGTGCCGGTGCAGCAGCGCCCATTGCCGGGCCTGAGCCGCCGTTACCTCGGCATTTGGGATGCTGCCCGATGTCGCGCAAATCCTCGAGCCGCCCGCCGGAAACGATCACTTGCAGGCACTGGCGCGATTCGGGCCGCCACTGGATCGAGTAGCGCGCATTGCCGCTGGTGAAATTGTCCACCTGAGTAAAACCACGGCGGCTCAACTCATCCATGCCGCCTGCAGCACGTGCGCCCTCAAGGTCCTTGAACTGCGCGACCTGTGCATAGCCGCCGCGCCGCTGGTGGTGGCTAAGGTTGGCTTCGCGCTGGTCCACGCCCGCCTGGTACCCGTCCGAGTAGGAATTTGAGCGATCGTAATTGTGGTAGGCGGCGTTGTGCAGGCCGTCGGTATAGCCACGTTCGTAATCGGCCTCGGCTTTCGCATCGGCACTATGCTGGTTGTCGTCGTGATGGCTCGACTTGTGGCTCAACAATGCGCCGAGAAGCGCCGCGCCCGCAACAGCGCCAACCGCTGCCCCTGCACTACCCTTGTGATGGCCGCAGTCCTGATCGGTCGCATCGGTGATCGATTCCACACGCCCATTATAGACCTCGACCTGGACGCAATCGTCGTCACCACCGTTCCACCAATAGCTGTAGACGTAGCCAGATGACTTCTTGTTGGTTGAAACATGGCTGAAACCGCGCTGCTGCAGTGCCGATTCCGCGCTGCTCCCGCGCATTCCGTTGATGTCGACAAGTTGGCTGGCCTTTTCGGCAAGAACGGGCGTTGCGACCAGAGCAGTCGTCGCAGCGGTGGCAATGAGGAATTTGGTAACGCGAGCTTTCATGGGTTTCTCCTAAAAATCCATGCAATCCAAGCCCGGCTGAAATTTTGACGAGGGATGGCGACACGTGCCGAATCCCCCTGCGACCTTTTACATTAGCCAGCCGACTAAGTGCCTCGCCAAGCTAGCGAACCTTTCCCGCCGGAAGTATCGACAAATTCTGCCATTGAATTGACATTTCCTGCCAATATGGCAGCTTGGCGAACCGAATTTGTACGGAATGCGGGGCCTCTCCATGCCTTCTGACAGGCGCAAAAGATTCCAGGAATGCATTGCGGCATTGGTGCGCGAGCACCCGCACATGGCATCTTCCAAAGTGCCGGCCGGCATCACACGCTTCTGGGGCAGCAGCCTCGGGTGGCCAGCATGGATCTTCGAAGGGACATCGTTTGCTGGGCCTCAATCGCTTACTCGCAAGATCACGCTGATCGACGACTTGAAGCTGCTGGCGAACCTCCTCCACCACGTCGGCGAAGCCAGGCTGGTGGAGATGATGCTCGACTGGCCGCGCTATCCCGGCGAAGCGATCGTTCTGGCGGCACCCGATCTCAAGGCGGCGATCTGGTCGCGATCGGATTCGATCGATTTGCAGAATGCCCCGATCAGCGTTTCGGTCAGGTCAGAGAGGGATGCAGACGTTGTCGAGGTTTCTCTCCACCCCGAGCTCGGCCCGTTCCGGCCGATCTATGAGCAAGTGGTGCTGGTCCTCTATTTCCTGATAGCCAGGTCGTTCATCGGCATGACCCACACCAGCAAATCCGACCTGTCCGAAATCTCGATAAGGCAAGTGCACTCGGGCCCGATCATCGCGGAACTGCTCCCTTGCAAGGTTGTGCAGGCTTCTAGCGAGGCAAGCATGGCGATCCCGGCCAGATTGCTTTCCCATTCGAATCCCGATTTCGATCCTGCCACGTGGACCATGCCCGTTGGCCCGCGCCAGCGCGTTCCTCGCACCCGGCGAAGGCAAGTCGACGCCAAGGCTCTTGCAGACGCGATCAGCACATCCCTAACGGAGCTTGGCAGAGTGCCGCAACTCGCCGATCTCGCAAGGATGCACGAGCTTTCCGAGCGCACGCTCGCTCGCAATCTCGCGAATTCGGGCACTTCGTTTCGTGAATTGCTCGACCAGGCCCGGATGGATCTGGGAAAGGAACTTCTCCTCCAGAGCGACCTGCCGGTGCACGGAGTTGCCGAGCGGCTGGGATATAGCGAGGCGTCCGCATTCGTGCGGTCCTTCAATCGCCAGTTCAATGTCTCGCCCGCCAAATGGCGAAATGGCCAGCGGCCAGAATTTCGATAGAGAGCCGTGTTTAACGCAAAAGGGCCGCCGGATCTCTCCGACGGCCCCTTTTCGATTTCGCGACTGCGAGCGCGGCTTAGCCGGTGCGCGTGCCCGAAAGCGGCATCGCGCCGAATGCGCCGGCGTTGACGCTGCCAGTCAGCGCATCGCCGTCGATCGTGGCGGTGCAGTCGAGCGTCATCGGCATCGGCACGGTCATCTGCATTTTCCAGCTGATGGTGTTGCCGTCGACTGTGCCGCTCGGAATGTCCATCGATCCCATCGCGCCGGCCATCGAACCGCTGAAGGTGCCGTCGCCATTGTCGTTGACGGTCAGCGTACCGCTCTGGTCGCCCATCGGGCTCTTGACGGTGGTGGAATAGGTGCCGGCTACAGACATTGGATTCTCCTCAAAACCTCTGGGTTTGCCGGGCCGGGATTGCCCGTACCCTGTGCAAGGCCCTGTTTACACGCGTGTCAGTTGGACTCAACCACATATCGCCGTTCGGCATTGGCCAGCGCATCCTCGCGCCAGAAATGTACCGGCTTGAGCTGCTTTTTCACGAATAGCTGTGCCTGGTCGGTGTAGTGCTTGCTGCCGGGGCGGGTTGTGGCCGCGCCGAAAGGCTGGATCGATTGCGAGCGGACCCTTTCGCCCGGCCGCCATTCGACGAACTGGATGAAGCTGTCGCCATGATTGACCGACAGCCGCCCATCGGGTTCGACATTCCATGTGGTGGAGGCGCGAAGCGTGTCGGAACCGCCGTCGAGCGGCAGGTCCACCGCATGCGGGCCCGGCCCTTGGCGCAGCCTCAGCACTTCGCTCATCGGCGGGTCGATCCGCCCGAAATGCGCCATCAGGTGATCGACCTGCTTGCGGAGATGCTCCTTGACGTCGGGCAGCGGCTTGTTCTGGTATTCCGCCGACATGAACTCCTTGATCATCAGCAATGCGATCGCATCCGCCTTGCCGCGATTGTCGGCGGTGAAATCCCATGTCAGCAGCAGGTCGCGCGCCTTGCCGAGATCGGCCTCTTTGGACAGGTCGAGCTTTTCCAGCGCGGACCAGAGATCGGCGACATAGCCCGCGCGCTCGTAGCCCGTGTCATATTTGATCGCCTCCAGCGTCGCACGGTCGATCACAGGTGCATTGGCCATCAGCCTTGCTGCACGCTCTGCGCGGTTTGTGGTCTTGAGCTCGATCCCCAGTTCGGGGGCGAAGTCTGCCGGTGACAGGTCGCTGCCGGGGCCCGCCGCCGAATAGGGCTGGTTGTTGGCGTTGAACAGCCAGCCGCTGGCTGGATTGATCAGCTTGGGCAGCCGGTCATAGCTGACCGGGCCGCGCCAGATCAGGTCCGAACGGTCGCCCGGCAACACGCTGCGCCAGTTGGCGCCTTTTGGCCGGTCAGGGAGCGCGGCGTTGTAGACATAGGCGATGTTGCCCGCTTCGTCGGCGTAGATGAAATTCGTGCTCGGCACCGCCATGCGCGCCAGCTGCGCCTGCCACTCGGCAAGGTTCGTCGCCTTGTTGAGCCGGTAATAGGCATCGAGCTGCTCCACGCTGTCGATCCCCCCATAGCGCAGCGCATAGACGCCGGTGTGATTGAAGATCACCGGGCCATGCACGCTGCGATAGACTGTCTGGCGGATTGGCAAGATGATCGGGCCGAACTTGACCGGCAGCGTCACCGCCTTGCTTTCAAGCTCACGCCATTCGCCGTCGAGGCGATAGCGCGTACCGCTGTCATCCATCTCCAGCTTGTAGATGTCGACCATGTCGGGCCGGTTGACCGTATTGGTCCAGCCGAGGTGCCGATTGTGGCCAAGGAAAGGGTAGGGCGATCCGGGGAAATTCGCCCCGGCATAGTGCCAGCCTTCCTCGCTTTCGACGACCATCTCGTACCATGCAACGCCGCCGCGCCACGGCTGGTGGCTGTTCGATACGAGCCGGGTCACCCCGTCGCCCGACTTGCGCGGCGCGATGGCGAATGCGTTCGAGCCCGACAGCGCGCCGTCCTCTCCCCATGGCAGGGGGAAGCGCCGGCTTTGCGCGGTTTGGGCGGGGGAGGAAGCGGATTCGGCGTCGCGCGGGAAGCCGGGAATATCGGGGCCGAACTCGCGCCGCAGCGGGTCGCCAGAAACCAGCGGTCCAATCACGCCGCCCAGCCCGAAGAAGAAGGGCTGGCGCAGCGCGAAGCCGGCAGCGATGTCTTCGCCGTTCACGGGGAACAGGTTCGCCAGCTTCAGTTCCTGCGGGTGTTCGCGCGCATATTGGTTGAGCCCGGCGGCATAGGCTTCGAACAGCGCGCGCGTATCCTCGGGCAAGGCGGGATAGTGCCGCTCAGCCGTGCCGCGCGCGTCGAGCAGGTGATAGGCATAGTCGATCTGTGCGCCTTCCTCGCCAGCGATCGCGCCATAGCGCCCGCGTGCCATCGCCAGCACATCCTGCAAGGTGAAGAAATCGTCCTCTGCATGCGCGATGGCGACGCCAAAGGCCACATCGGCATCGGTCTTGCCGTAAATATGCGGGACGCCGAATTCGCTGCGCAATATCTCGGCGCGATAGTGGCGCTGTTCGTCAGGCGCATGTCCGCTTTCGGCGAAAAAGGGTTCCCACGTGGCGAGCGCAACGAATAGCGCGAGGAACAGTACGAGCAGCGCAGCCGCGCCACGGAAAAGCCATTTACGGATCACGGGAAACCCCTATTGGAATGCGCGTTTAGACTGCTCTGGTCACTCGTCCCGGTCAACTCACACCATTTGTCAGGAACCAGAAACTTGCGCCTCAATCAATTCAAGCTCGCCGCTCTTGCTTTCGTCGCTCCGCTCGCGCTCGCCGCGCCTGCGCTTTCCGCGCAGGAAATCGCCGGATCAGGAATCGCGCCCGGTACCGCCGGAAACAGCGCGCCGCGTGCATTCGGCTTTGCCAGCGAAGCGCCTGCAGGCGCAGCCATGGCAATCGTGATGACGGGTGCGCAACTTCCCGCATCGATTTCGCTCTCCGATGCCGATCGCGCTTTGGCCGAGCGCCGGATCGCCGCGCGCGAATTCGCCGGAAAGGCAGGCCAGTCGCTTGAACTGGTGACGGGCGGTGGCGCGACCCGCGTGGTGCTGGTCGGTGCGGCTGCTAATGATGGCGCCCCCGATTGGCGCGCCGTTGGTGGCCGGATCGCTAAGGCGATGGGCGAGGAGAAGGCGCCGGTCGCCATATTGGGCGTCGACGATCCCTCTGCCATGGCCGAAATCGCATTCGGCGCATCGCTGGGCCAGTATCGTTTCGACCGCTACAAGAGCGGCCGCGAGAACCCGCCCGCGCAGACGATGACGTTGGTTGGCAGCGGTGCGGCTGCGGCGCAAGCCATGTGGCAATCGCGCCATGCGCCCCTGGCTGAAGGCGTGGCCCTGGCGCGCGACCTCGTCAACGAACCCGCCAATGTGATCTATCCCGAAAGCTTCGTGGAACGCGCGCGCGCGGCATTTCGCGGCGTTCCGAACGTGACCATCGAAGTGCTCGACCAGGCCGACATGCGGCGGCTGGGGATGGGCGCGATCGCCGGCGTGGGGCAGGGTTCCCCGCGCGGCAGCCGCCTTCTGATGATCACTTACAAGGGGGCGGAGGGCGCCCCGATCGCGCTGGCTGGCAAGGGCATCACTTTCGATACCGGCGGTATCTCGCTCAAGCAGAATCCCGGCATGTGGGAAATGAAGGGCGACATGTCGGGCGCGGCAGCGGTCACCGGAGCTCTGCTGAGCCTCGCCAAGTCGCGCGCGCCGGTCCATGCAGTCGCCGCCGTCGCGCTGGCCGAAAACATGCCGGGCGGCAATGCGCAGCGCCCCGGCGACGTGGTGCGGACGCTTTCGGGCAAGACCATCGAGATCCGCAGCACCGATGCCGAAGGGCGGCTCGTGCTGTCGGACGCGATCGAATACACTGTGCGTGAGCATGCACCCTTCGCTCTGGTCGATATCGCGACGCTGACCGGTTCGGCGGTCCGCGCGCTGGGCGTCGAATATGCCGCGGTCTTTGCGCGCAAGGACGCCCATGCCGAAGCTGCCATCGCCGCGGGCGATGCGACTGACGAGGCGCTGTGGCGCCTGCCGCTCCATCCGGCCTATGCCAAGGCGATCAAGTCCGAGATCGCCGACATCAAGAACGGTGATGCAGACCCGGCACCGGGCGCCAGCGCGGGTGCGCACTTCATCGAGTATTTCGTGCCGAAGGACCTGCCCTGGGTGCATGTCGACATGGCAGCGGTCGATCGCTGTTCCAGCGGCATGCCGACCTGCCCGGGCGGCGCGCGTGGCTTCGGCGTGATGCTGCTCGACGAGCTGGCACGCAATTGGCGCCCGGCCGAATAGTCCAATCGGGACTTTAGTTTAGTACGATCTCGCAGGGGGTCTTGCGGAATGCTTCGCAAGACCCACCTAGTCAGGTAACACACCATCGGGTTGTGATGCCTGCCACCACTTGTGTTGCCAATCTGCAACACTATATTGGCGGAACTAGCGAGTGAGGGATCGTTCATGAACCTGGAAAAATTTACCGATCGCGCCAAGGGTTTCCTGCAAAGCGCGCAGACTGTCGCGATCCGCATGAACCATCAGCGGATCACGCCGACCCACCTGCTCAAGGCATTGCTCGAAGACAATGAAGGCATGGCGGCCGGGCTGATCCAGCGCGCCGGCGGCCATCCTGGCGTGGCGATCACTGAAGTCGATACCGAGCTGGGCAAGATCGCCGCAGTCTCGGGAGGCGGTGCGCAGCAGACCCCCGGTCTCGACAACGACACCGTACGCATTCTCGACCAGGCCGAACAGATCGCCGAGAAATCGGGCGACAGCTATGTAACGGTCGAGCGGCTGCTGGTCGCGCTCGCGCTCGCCAGCACCACCAAGGCAGGGCAGGCGCTGAAGCAGGCCAATGTCGATCCCAAGGCGCTCGAGACGGCAATTGCGGAACTGCGCAAGGGCAAGACTGCCGACAGCGCCAATGCCGAAAGCGCCTATGACGCGATGAAGAAATACGCCCGCGACCTGACGCAGGCGGCGCGCGACGGCAAGCTCGACCCGGTGATCGGCCGCGACGAGGAAATCCGCCGCACGATCCAGATTCTGGCCCGCCGCACCAAGAACAATCCCGCGCTGATCGGCGAACCCGGCACCGGCAAGACCGCGATCGCCGAAGGGCTGGCGCTGCGCATCGCCAATGGCGACGTGCCTGACAGCCTGAAGGGCCGCACGCTGATGTCGCTCGACATGGGTGCGCTGATTGCGGGTGCGAAGTATCGCGGCGAGTTCGAGGAACGGCTCAAGACCGTGCTTGACGAGGTCAAGGGCTCGGACGGCCAGATCATCCTGTTCATCGACGAGATGCACACGCTGATCGGGGCGGGGGCGAGCGAAGGCAGCATGGATGCCTCGAACCTGCTCAAGCCTGCGCTGAGCCGCGGCGAGCTGCACTGCATCGGCGCGACCACGCTCGACGAATACCAGAAGTATGTCGAGAAGGACCCGGCGCTGCAGCGGCGCTTCCAGCCGGTATTCATCGACGAGCCGTCCGTTGAGGACACGATTTCGATCCTGCGCGGTCTCAAGGAGAAGTATGAGCTGCACCACGGTGTGAACATCACCGATGCGGCGCTCGTCGCGGCGGCGCAGCTCAGCAATCGCTACATCCAGAACCGCTTCCTGCCCGACAAGGCGATCGACCTGATGGACGAGGCGGCGAGCCGCATCCGCATGGAAGTGGAATCGAAGCCCGAGGAAATCGAAAAGCTTGATCGCCGGATCATCCAGCTCAAGATCGAGGAGACTGCGCTCGCCAAGGAAAGCGACGACGCCTCGAAAGAGCGCCTCAAGGCGCTGCGCGAGGAGCTGGCGGACCTTGAGGAGCAATCCGCCGCGCTGACCACGCGCTGGCAGAACGAGCGCGACAAGATCCACGCCGAAAGCCGGATCAAGGAGCAGCTCGATGTCGCGCGGTTGGAACTGGAACAGGCCCAGCGCGAAGGCGACCTCGCAAAGGCGGGCGAGCTTTCCTATGGCCGCATCCCCGAACTCGAGAAATCGCTCGCCGAGGCGCGCGGCGCTTCCGAACATGCGCTGCTCCGCGAGGAAGTGACCGAGGAAGACATCGCTGCGGTGGTCAGCCGCTGGACCGGCATTCCGGTCGACAGGATGATGGAGGGCGAGCGCGAGAAACTGCTCCAGATGGAGAGCATCCTGGGCAAGCGCGTGATCGGACAGAGCCAGGCGATCGAGGCGGTCAGCAAAGCCGTCCGTCGCGCGCGCGCAGGCCTGCAGGATCCGAACAGGCCGCTCGGCAGCTTCCTGTTCCTCGGCCCCACGGGCGTGGGCAAGACCGAGCTGACCAAGGCACTCGCCGAATTCCTTTTCGATGACGACACCGCCATGGTCCGTATCGACATGAGCGAATTCATGGAGAAGCACGCGGTCGCCCGCCTGATCGGCGCGCCTCCGGGCTATGTCGGCTATGAAGA
The DNA here is from genome assembly GCF_052683155.1 of Altererythrobacter sp. Z27. Lineage (NCBI taxonomy): Bacteria > Pseudomonadati > Pseudomonadota > Alphaproteobacteria > Sphingomonadales > Erythrobacteraceae > Altererythrobacter > Altererythrobacter sp. Z27. Next base: position 2,704,259 of record NZ_JBQYMC010000001.1, read on the forward strand.
GGGCGGGGTGTTGACCGAAGCGGTGCGACGCAGGCCGTACCAGGTCGTGCTGTTCGACGAGGTCGAGAAAGCGCACAACGATGTCTTCAACGTGCTGCTGCAGGTGCTCGACGACGGTCGCCTGACCGACGGACAGGGCCGTGTGGTCGATTTCTCCAACACGCTGATCATCCTCACTTCGAACCTCGGCAGCCAGTATCTCGCCAATCTGGGCGACGACCAGAAGGTCGAGGATGTCGAACCGCAGGTGATGGACGTGGTGCGCGGGCATTTCCGCCCGGAATTCCTTAACCGGCTGGACGAGATCATCCTGTTCCACCGCCTGGGGCAGGAGCACATGGCGCCGATCGTCGATATCCAGGTGGGCCGGGTGCAGAAGCTGCTCAAGGACCGCAAGATCACGCTCGACCTCAGCGAAGGAGCCAAGAAGTGGCTTGGCCGCGTCGGCTACGATCCGGTCTATGGCGCGCGCCCGCTCAAGCGCGCGGTGCAGCGTTACCTGCAGGACCCGCTGGCCGAAATGTTGCTGGAGGGGAAGGTGCCCGATGGCAGCACGGTGACCATCGACGAAGGCGATGGCGAGCTGCAGATGGAAGTAAAGTAGGTCGTCGCGTAATTTAATTACGCGGAAATACCTTTTGAACTCAGATCGTTACGCCACCAGTGTCATTTGTGGGATTTTCGCAACATCCCATTAGATATTAGTCTCCGAGCTTTGACATGGCACGAGTGATTTTGCACTAGTACAAAATCCTTGGGGGCTGGGGCTTGGGATAACAGGGGGATTCGCGTGGGTCCGTATTGGGCTCGCGCGAAACTGTTATCCAAGATCCGGTTCCAGTTGTGGTGACTGGAGAAATCATGAAGAAATTCCAAAGCAATTCGGTGAAGGCGCTGGCCTTCTCTGCATCGGCTATCGCGCTGGTGATCGCGGCGCCTGCCTATGCACAGGATGCGCAGCAAGACGACGAGCAGGAAGAGGCTGCTGAAGTAACGCAAGGCGGGCAGGCAACACCTGACCAGCACTCGGCGATCGTCGTTACCGGTTCGCGCATTCAGCGCGACTCGCCCTACAACAGCATTTCGCCGTTGCAGGTGCTTGACACCGAAGCGCTCCAGGATGCCGGCCAGTTCGACGCTGCGCAGATCCTGCAGCAATCCGAAGCGGCTGCAGGCACGCAGATCGACGCGACCTTCCAGGGCTTCGTGCTTAACAACGGCCCGGGCTCGCAAACGCTCGACCTTCGCGGCCTCGGGGCAGACCGCACCCTGCTGCTGGTCAATGGCCGTCGCCTCGCGCCCGCCGGCGTTGAAGGCGCTCCGACCAACCCGTCAATCAACATGATCCCGACCTCGCTGGTGGCGCGCTACGACCTGCTGCTCGACGGTGCGTCGTCGGTCTATGGTTCGGACGCGGTTGCCGGCGTTGGCAACATTGTCCTGCGCAAGGACCTCGACGGGTTCGAAGTCTTTGCATCGGGCAACAAGAACGAACAGAGCAACGGTGGTGACGACTGGCAGATCAGCGCGGCATGGGGCAAGCGCGGCAGCAACTGGCAGTTCGGCATCGGCGCGGAATATGCGAAGCGCGACGAGATCAAGCTGGGTGACCGCGACTTCCTCTCTGGATGTAACACCCACTACGAAATCGACCAGGATGGGAACATCCGCACGATCGGCCTTTCGGACGATGCCAACACCCGGCGTCTGTCGAACGGTGCGATCGGCGAAGTCACGACCGCGTGTAAGATCGAAGTCGCTGCAAAGCGCATCATTCCCAGCTCGTCGCCCGGTGTCGCCGGTAGCGGCCTGTTCTTCAGCTCGATCTATTACGATCCGACCACCTACGCTTCGACCGGCCAGGCGGGTAATACCGGCATCCCGGGTTTCTCGGACGCATTCGACGCGTTCGGCCGTCCGGTCGACCGCAATGGCGACGGGCTGCTGGACGTCGATTACACTGCAGTGACTCGCAACGGCAACGATCTCGAAGTGTCGTTCGTCAGCCCGCAAGATTTGTACAACGTCATGGCCTATGGCGAGTACACCTTCGAGGGCGACTGGAACATCACACCCTTCTTCGAAGCCAATTACAGCCGCGCTGACGTCAAGGCTCGTGGCAACGTGCCGCAGCTCTTCCCGGTTGTCGGCTCGAACAACCCGTTCAACCCCTGTAACCTCAACCAGCCCAACGGGGTGGACTGCGGTCTCGCACAGAATACGTTCGATGGCCTGACGGGAACGGTCAACGCTCGCCGGCTCGGCCTGTCGTACACCGTCCAGCCGGTGGTCAGCGTGTTCGGGGACCGCAATTTCGTCGAGACGAAGCAGGAACAGTACCGCGGCGTGTTCGGTGTCCGGGGCGACCTGCCCTTCATCAACTTCGGCCCGGGCAATGACTGGACCTTCGAAGTGGCAGGCGTCTATTCGAGGTCGGAAGGCAAATCTTCGCGTCTCGGTATTCGCGCCGACAAGCTCGCACTTGCGCTGGGCCTCGACCCGACCGTCGCCAGCCCGACGCGCCAGTCGACTCCGGTCCAGCTCGCTGGCGGGCCCTGCTCGACGACGGGCTTCAGCAACCCTTCGAACGTCCAGCCTGACCTTCTGCAGGGCTGCGTTCCCGTCAACCTGTTCGCGCCGAGCCTTTACGAAAACGTGATCGGTGACTTCGCGACCCAGGCCGAGCGGGATTACGTGTTCGACAGCCGCGATTTCGACACGGTCTACGAACAGACGATCGTATCCACCTTCATCCAGGGTAGCGTGTTCGACCTGCGTGGCGGCCCTGCCAAGGTCGTGCTCGGCGCCGAATATCGCAATGACAAGCTCGAATCGATCCCGGACGAAGTGGCTTCGCAAGGCCTGTTCTTCGGCTTCTTCGCCGACCAGGGTGCTGTCGGCAGCAAGGAAACCAAGGAAGTCTTTGGCGAAATCGACCTTCCGCTGATGTCGGGGGAAACCTTTGTCCAGGACCTCAGGCTGAACCTGTCGGGCCGTCTGACGGACGACGAGTTCTACGGCACGAACGAAACCTATTCGGTCAAGTTCGGCTGGCGTCCGATCCAGCAACTGCTGATCAAGGCAGCCTACGGCACATCGTTCCGCGCGCCTAACCTGCGCGAGAACTTCCTGGCCGGCCAGTCTGGCTTCTCGACCATCAGCGATCCTTGCGCCGTTCCGACCGCAGCCTATGCACCGCTCGGTGGCGGATACAACGCGGCGCTCGATACTCGCGATCCGGTGATCCTGGCGAATTGCCGCCGCGAAGGTCGCGATCCGACGCGTGTCGGTATCGATGGTCCGAACGGCCCGAACGTGATCCAGGCAGCTAGCGTCGAAGTCACTTCAGGTGGCAGCTTCTTCCTCGATCCCGAAACCTCGAAGTCTCTGACGGCCGGTTTCGCGTTCACCGAACAGCTCGGCCCGGTCGATTTCGCGTTCAACTTCAACTACTACCGGATCAAGGTCAGCGGTGCGATCGCTGAGCCGACCGGGCAGTTCCTCGTCAACCAGTGCTTCCTTCGTGACGATCCGCAGCGCAGCAGCTTCTGCGATTTCATCGAATACCAGACCGATCCATCATCGCGACTGATGATCAGCGACGTCTTCGCGGGCTTCGTGAACATCAACTCGGAAATCGTAAAGGGTATCGACCTGAACGCCGATTTCCGCACCGATGTGACCATCGGAAAGAAGGACGTTCGCCTTGGCTTGAACCTGCGCGCGAACCACCTAATCCAGCGTGACACGATCTTCCTCGACTCGGCGGGTAACCCGACGCTTGACGAGGATGCGGGTGAATTCGGCTTCCCGTCGTGGACGGGCCGCGCGACCTTCACGGCGAACATGGCTCCGTTCACCTTCACCTGGCAGACACGCATGATCGGCAAGACCGAGCAGCAGGCCGACGGCATCGATCCGCTGTCCGATGCTTTCGGCTATGGTCCTGACGGTGTCCGCACCGGCTTCACCGGCAACACCTGCCTTGGTGCGGGTTCGCGCAACACTTCGGGTGCGAATGTCGGCCAGGTCAACGGGATCGTCGCCGGTGACAACACCTGGTGCCGTGACGTCGGCTTTGCGGATGCCTATTTCGTGAGCTCGGCTTCGATCCGCTATCAGGCTGACTGGTTTGAAGTTCGAGTCGGCGTGTCGAACATCTTCGACAAGTCCCCGCCGCGTATCGACACTGCTCAGGTGTTCGGTCTCGCCAACACGCCGATCGGTAACGGCTATGACCTGAACGGTCGCGAGTTCTTCGCTTCGACCCGTTTCAAGTTCTAAGCCGGTCGATCGACTGGAGCGACAATTGCGGCCCCGGACTTCGGTCCGGGGCCGTTCTTCTTTTCAGTAAGAGTTGGCGATGCCCGTCCAGGCAGGGCATCAATCTGGAATCAGGCGAGGTCGCCCAGCACTTCGCGCAGGGGATCGAGCCATTCGGAATAGGGCCGCCACACTTCCATGCCGTCGCGGTTCAGCGGGCGCCTGACCTGCTCGCTGCTGGGCGTTCGTACGACGCGATCCAGCTGGTGGAACTGAAGCAAGGCATCGTCCCACGGCAGGCCGAGATATTCCATCACCGGGGCGAGTTCGCTCTGCGCATCGGCGACCAGCCTGCTGTAATCCACGTGCTGCACCATGCCAGGCGCCACCTTCTTAAGGTGATCCATCAGCCGGACATTGTCGACATAGCTGCGGCCGACATCCTTGAGCGTGAATGACGAAGCGTGCGCGCTGGTGAAGGACTGCGTGAAGTTCGAAAAGCAACAGTCCATCGCCGGGCGGCGAATGTCGATGAAGCGGGCTTGCGGCAAGATCCGTCGGATCAGCAGGATGTTGCCCCAATTGTGCGGCAGCTTGTCGATGAAAAAGGGACGATCGGTCGTCCGATGCCACTGCGCACGGCGGAGATATTCGCGCCCGAACGCCTGCGCCTGTTGGTCCGGCAATTGCATGATCGCCTGGGTGACCGTGATCTCCCCCCGTCGTGTGGCCATTTCCATGAATGAGCGGAGGATTGCCGGGATATAGGGCAATTCGCCGATCGGTTCGATCGACGGATGGCTCCCGAGCATCTGTTCCAGCAGCGTCGAGCCCGAGCGCGGGAGCGAAACGATGAAGATCGGCGTACTGTCGCCCAGCGCTTCCTTTGGCAGCCCGTTCAAATAGGCCGCATCCACAAGACGTTCGACCTCTGACACTTCCTGTGTCAGCTCTTCTGCATTGTAGTTCAGGCTTTCGGCGCGGATGCGGTTGCCTTCGTCATAATGGCGGAAGGCGGCCTCATACTCGCCCCGGTCATGAAGCGCGCGCGCGAGTGCAAAATTCAGCGGTGCCTGGTTGCGCGGATCGATCGCGATGGCCAGAGCTTGTCGCATCGCGGCGATATCCGCGTCATCGAATACTTTCCGCTTGATGCTGGCTATGCCCCACCAAGCTTCCCCGAATTCGTCATCAATGGCGATGGCACGGCGATAGGCCGCTATTGCCTGATCGACCTCGCCTGCAGACCGAAGGCTGTGCCCGTATGCGAGCCAAAGCGGCTGATGGTCTGCACGTGCTTCCACCAATTCCTTGTAGAGCGCTCGCGCGTCATCGCTGCGCCCGGTCTTCTCGAGCAAGCCCGCGACGATTGCCTTGAGGCTGTGATCGCCGCTCTCGGCCGCCAATTGTTCGAACATCGGCAGCGCTTCCAGCGGGCGTTCCTGCTGGCTCATCACCGCCGCAAGGTTGCGGCGAGCCTCGAAGTCCCTTGCCCCGCGCGCGATCGCGCTACGCAGGAAATGCTCGGCCTGCCCGAGCGCGCCCAGCCGCATGGCGCAAAAACCGATCTTCGACAGCGCACGATGGTCATTGGGGTTCTGGCGCAAATATCCGACAAGAAGTTGGGCGGCGTGTTCGTATTGCTCGGAATCGATCAGCCCCTGGGCTCGCGCGAGAGCCGGATTGGTGCTAATTGTGCCGTAATTATCCATTATGTATCAGAACCCTAGCGATAACCGAGCAGCGAGCGCAGGCCCGGGGCCTGGTATTCCACGAGCGCGCGATGCCGTTCGCCGAGGACATTGGGCAAATCCATCGCAATGCCCGAAAGGTTCTCCCGGGCCGTTCCGCTCTGGTTGCGATCGGATCCGCGCCGGACGCGCTCGCGCCAGTCATCGGGCATGGCGATTCCACATGCTTCGAGCAGAGCGGCAAAGAAGCCTTCCGCCTCGGCGCTCTCAAGCGCGCCGATATGGCGCAGCAGGTCTTCATAAGTCACGACGTGGCAGCGCGCGCCGAGCCAGGCCGCCGCGTTGAGCTCGTAAATATCGTTGAGCGAGGGCAGCTTGCCCGGCAATCCGAAGATCATCATCGTCAGCAATTCGTCAGCCGATAGCGCGCCGCTGTTCAAATGGTTGACATTGCTCTCGAACTGGTCGGACAGGATGAAACGCGCACGGGCGATCACCCAGTCATAGGGATCGCGATAGAGCAATATGCGCCGTGTGGACGCGGTCTCGATTGCCGAAGCATCGGCGAAAAAAAGGTGGCCCCAGCTCAACTGCGGCTTCGATGGATCGAAGGCGGAGAGGTGCTGCTTCATATTGGCCCACTGAATGAAGTCCGCATTGTATTGCTGGTCGACTGGCACGAACATGCGGATGATGTTTCGCAGCAGGTGGCTTCCACTCTTGGGGACAGAATTAAGGAAGACCGGCTGCGTCAGCCGCGCTTGCGCGAATTCAGCATTGGCTTCGTCCAGCGTGTCTCGCTGGACCAATATCCGCGGCATTGCGCCCGCCTTTCTGGAACTTGCTTCGTTGGGGAGCAGCTCTAACAAAAGGGGCGGCATGTTGCCATGCCGCCCCGTTCGTTTTTTTCAGCCGCCAGGCGGTCTGTTCGGAGTGATCAGAACTTCGCGGTCAGGTTCACGAAGCCGCGCCGTCCGGCAAAGCCGTATTGCGAAGCTGCGATAACCGGGCCCAGCATGCCGATCTGGTTGCCGTTGAGCACCGAGACGCGCGGCGGCCGGGTATCGAACAGATTGTTGATGCCTGCCGTGATTTCGAAGCGACCGTCGCCGATTTCCTTGGTGACCGAGAAGTTGTGATAGAACTTCGCGCTCGCCGTTACGTCAGGGCAATAGGTGCCATAGATCGGCAAATCGTCCGACGGATCAGCGGTGTCCTGGCGATTGAACGAGTTGATGCACGGGCCGCCAAAGGCGTCTTCCAGTTCCTTCTGGTTTGACGTCGCACCGATCACGTTGATGCCATAAAACAGGCTGAGGCCCGATTCATGCGCCCAGGTCGCGCGGAAGTCGCCGACCCACTTGGGCGAACCTGCTTCGCCATTGTCCGATTCGATCGGCGAACCGGGCAGAAGCTGGAAGTCATCCTTCAGCTGCCAGGTCATGTCCGCAGTGAGCGTGAGCACGCCCATGTTGCCGAAATCGTGCTTCAGGTTGATTGCAAGGTCGATGCCGCGATTGCGCTGGCTCGCGATATTGACAAACTTGTCGAACACTTCGTCGATCTGGTAGATCGCCGTGGCGTTCTGGCCGCGAGTGAAGAGATCGCACAGCGGTTCGTTGGCGAAGTCCTCGGAGTCGTAGCAACCGAACAAGATGTTGGCTGCGCCCAGCTGCGAGACTTCGCCTTTCACCTTGATGTCGAAATAATCGACAGCAATGCGCAGGTCGGTATCGCCCAGGAAGGTCAGCTTCGGGGTCAGGATCGTGCCCACCACGAAAGCCTTCGAGGTTTCGGCTTCGAGCAAGCCAAGGCCGCCCGAGGAGACCACTGTGGCATCGATGCCACTAGCCGAATAGTTGCCAGGAATCCCATCTGCCGCGCAGTTATCGGCCACGCGCTGCGAGGTCGTGCCAGCGATAAGGCCCGCTGCCCAGCTTGAACACGGATCGATCCGGCTCTGCCTTTCAAATTTCGTCTCGTCAGCCAGGAACTGTTCGAACAGCGCCGGAGCACGGAACGAAGTGCCATAGCTGCCGCGGAAGCGGAGCCAGTCGTTGACCGCCCAGTTGAGGCCGAGCTTGTAGGTCCAGTTGCCATTGTCGGAGTCCGACACGCCATCCGACGCGCGGGTCGCCTTCACATTGGTGACGCGGCCTGCTGCCGAAAGCGTCAGCTCTTCGAAGAAGGGCTTGTCCGCCAGCAGCGGGACGCTGAGTTCGCCGAAGGCTTCGAGCGTGTCGCTCTTGCCCGCGGTGATGCCGCTGGCCGAAGCGCCCCAGGCATTGGCAGCCAGGGTGATCTCGCCCGGCGTGTCGTTGATCTTGTCGCGACGTGCGGTGCCGCCGAAGGCCACGCCGACCGGGCCTGCCGGCAGTTCGAGCAGATTGCCCGAGATCGAGAATTCACCAGTCAGCTGGGTGTAGACAGTCTTGCCTTCTTCCCAGTCGAACAGGAAGTCGACCTGTTCCTGCGTCAGATTGCCGCGCAGGAATTCAGGGTCGGCCCACGGAATGTCGATACACTGCTTGCCCGAAACGGGCAGGGTGGTGCCGACGCAGGAGCTGTACTGGAAATAACCCGAATCGTACGCATCCTGCAGGATCTGCTCGCTGCGATAGCGGCCGATGCTGCGGCTGTACTGGCCATAGACTTCGTACTTCCAGTCGCCCTTGCCGCCGATGTCGCCGCGCAGGCCGCCGACGCCGCGGTAGTAATCGACCTTCTGGCTATTGTCGTAATGGTTGGTGATCGCGGTCGGGCTGATGAAATTGACGCCCTGCCAGCCGTCACCCCAATAGTTGTACAAATTGCCTGCGCCGGTGCTGTAGATGTCGCCGGTCCAGCCGAAGTTCCAGAACTGGCGCCAGCCGTTCTGATAGGTCTTGCGGCGGTTGTAGAGGAACTCGCCGAACAGCTCGACACTGTCCGATATCTCGTACGAACCTTCGGCATAGATCGTATAGAGATCGGTCTCCGGCACGATCGTCTGTTCACCTACGAAGGGGTGGTAGGCGTTCTGCACCGCCATCGACGCAGCATCATAGCCGGTCGGGTAGAAGCCGGCAGGTGCGCTGAAGTCGCCAACATAAGCTGGGGCGCCATAGGCTGGAAGGCCGAGGTTACCTGCCGCGATGCCGTCCGCATATTGGTACTGAATAAGGACTGTACGACCGCCAGGCGAGGTCTGGGTGCCGGTGTTTGCTCCACCGGGACCATCCAGGAACATATTGCCGAGCGGCTGGCCAAACGAAGCGGGCCATGGGCGCGTGTTGCTATGCAAGTAGTTGTAGGTCCAGACATGGCCCCAGCGCAGGTCTTCGCAATGCGGCTTGCCGGTGCGCGGATCGATCAGGTCCGCACGATTGCCACTTTCATTATAGATATTGGCTTCGGGGCAGGCGAGATAGTCGCGGTCGCCACGAGCGAGCTCGTTGGTGCGCGAATAATCGCCCGCGATCATGAAGTGGCCGCGATCAAAGGTCTTGGTCCAGGATCCGCTGATGCGATATTCCTCGCCGCCGGTGTCGAACGGAACCGAAGCGTTCATGTTGAAGGTAAAGCCGTCTTCGCGCTTGCCCGTGGTGATGTTGACCACGCCGGCGATCGCGTCCGAACCATAGACCGACGATGCACCGGTCTTGAGGATCTGGATGCCGTTGATGATCGAGAGCGGCAGCACGTTAAGGTCGAAGGAGGACACGCCGCCGCGTGTACCGGCCGGGCCGGCACGGCGGCCATTGAGCAGCACCAGCGTGCGGTTGGCGCCAAGGCCGCGAAGGCTGATGGTTTGCGCGCCGGGGCCGCCATTGGTGACGAAGTTCGACGAAAGCGCCGAAGTGATCTGGGTCGAACCAGCCGCGATCGGCGAAGTCTGCAACGCCTCGGCGAGCGAGAGCTTGCCTTCCTTCTTGGCGATCTCAGGGCTGACGATGGCGATCGGGTCAGGGCTGTTGAACGGCGTTACGTTCTGGATGCGCGAGCCGGTGACCAGAATCGCATCCGACTCGGGAGATGCCTGACCGGCCTCTTCCGCGACTTCGGCATCTTGAGCCAGGACCGGACTCGAAAGCGCGACCGCGCCCAAAGCGACACCAGCAAGCAACGGCAAACGGCCGCGCTTGGCACCCAAAATCATTCTCATAAGTATGCGCCCTCAATTTACGCGGCCCGAACCGCCGGATCGACTGCAGAAAGCAAAGTGAGGGATTTGAGACAAGGCAAGGAGGGCAGTTAAACTGCACTAGTGCAATTTAGAACCCGCTCTCGACTTTGTAACTTCATGAGCTTTTGAATCAAAAGGGGCGGCATGTTGCCATGCCGCCCCGTTCGTTTTTTTCAGCCGCCAGGCGGTCTGTTCGGAGTGATCAGAACTTCGCGGTCAGGTTCACGAAGCCGCGCCGTCCGGCAAAGCCGTATTGCGAAGCTGCGATAACCGGGCCCAGCATGCCGATCTGGTTGCCGTTGAGCACCGAGACGCGCGGCGGGCGGGTATCGAACAGATTGTTGATGCCTGCCGTGATTTCGAAGCGACCGTCGCCGATTTCCTTGGTGACCGAGAAGTTGTGATAGAACTTCGCGCTCGCCGTTACGTCAGGGCAATAGGTGCCATAGATCGGCAAATCGTCCGACGGATCAGCGGTGTCCTGGCGATTGAACGAGTTGATGCACGGGCCGCCAAAGGCGTCTTCCAGTTCCTTCTGGTTCGACGTCGCACCGATCACGTTGATGCCATAAAACAGGCTGAGGCCCGATTCATGCGCCCAGGTCGCGCGGAAGTCGCCGACCCACTTGGGCGAACCTGCTTCGCCATTGTCCGATTCGATCGGCGAACCGGGCAGAAGCTGGAAGTCATCCTTCAGCTGCCAGGTCATGTCCGCAGTGAGCGTGAGCAGGCCAAGCTTGCCGAAGTCGTGCTTCAGGTTGATTGCAAGGTCGATGCCGCGATTGCGCTGGCTCGCGATATTGACAAACTTGTCGTACACTTCGTCGATCTGGTAGATCGCCGTGGCGTTCTGGCCGCGAGTGAAGAGATCGCACAGCGGTTCGTTGGCGAAGTCCTCGGAGTTGTAGCAACCGAACAAGATGTTGGCTGCGCCCAGCTGCGAGACTTCGCCTTTCACCTTGATGTCGAAATAATCGACAGCAATGCGCAGGTCGGTATCGCCCAGGAAGGTCAGCTTCGGGGTCAGGATCGTGCCCACCACGAAAGCCTTCGAGGTTTCGGCTTCAAGCACGCCAAGACCGCCAGATGCGATCGCGGTGGCGCTTACACCGCCAGCCGCATAATTGCCCGGAATGCCGTCTGCCGCGCAGTTATCGGCCACGCGCTGCGAGGTCGTGCCAGCGATAAGGCCCGCTGCCCAGCTTGAACACGGATCGATCCTGCCTTGCGAGGGGAAGCTCGTCTCGTCAGCCAGGAACTGTTCGAACAGCGCCGGAGCACGGAACGAAGTGCCATAGCTGCCGCGGAAGCGGAGCCAGTCGTTGACCGCCCAGTTGAGGCCGAGCTTGTAGGTCCAGTTGCCGTTGTCGGAGTCCGACACGCCATCCGACGCGCGGGTTGCCTTCACATTGGTGACGCGACCTGCCGCCGAAAGCGTCAGCTCTTCGAAGAAGGGCTTGTCCGCCAGCAGCGGAACGCTGAGCTCGCCGAAGGCTTCGAGCGTGTCGCTCTTGCCCGCGGTGATGCCGCTGGCCGAAGCGCCCCAGGCATTGGCAGCCAGGGTGATCTCGCCCGGCGTGTCGTTGATCTTGTCGCGACGTGCGGTGCCGCCGAAGGCCACGCCGACCGGGCCTGCCGGCAGTTCGAGCAGATTGCCCGAGATCGAGAATTCACCAGTCAGCTGGGTGTAGACAGTCTTGCCTTCTTCCCAGTCGAACAGGAAGTCGACCTGTTCCTGCGTGAGGTTGCCGCGCAGGAATTCAGGGTCGGCCCACGGAATATCGATACACTGCTTGCCCGAGACGGGCAGGATGTCACCGACGCAGGAGCTATATTGGAAATAGCCCGAATCGTACGCATCCTGCAGGATCTGCTCGCTGCGATAGCGGCCGATGCTGCGGCTGTACTGGCCATAGACTTCGTACTTCCAGTCACCCTTGCCGCCGATGTCGCCGCGCAGGCCGCCGACGCCGCGGTAGTAATCGACCTTCTGGCTATTGTCCGAATGGTTGGTGATCGCGGTCGGGCTGATGAAATTGACGCCCTGCCAGCCGTCACCCCAATAGTTGAAGTAATTGCCTGCACCGGTGCTGTACAGATCGCCAGTCCAGCCGAAGTTCCAGAACTGGCGCCAGCCGTTCTGATAGGTCTTGCGGCGGTTGTAGAGGAACTCGCCGAACAGCTCGACACTGTCCGATATCTCGTACGAACCTTCGGCATAGATCGTATAGAGATCGGTCTCCGGCACGATCGTCTGCTCTTCCACGAAGGGGTGGTAGGCGTTCTGCACCGCCATCGACGCAGCATCATAGCCGGTCGGGTAGAAGCCGGCAGGTGCGCTGAAGTCGCCAACATAAGCTGGGGCGCCATAGGCTGGAAGGCCGAGGTTACCTGCCGCGATGCCGTCCGCATATTGGTACTGAATAAGGACCGTACGACCGCCAGGCGAGGTCTGGGTGCCGGTGTTTGCTCCACCGGGACCATCCAGGAACATATTGCCGAGCGGCTGGCCAAACGAAGCGGGCCATGGGCGCGTGTTGCTATGCAAGTAGTTGTAGGTCCAGACATGGCCCCAGCGCAGGTCAGAGCACATCGGTTTGCCGGTGCGCGTATCGATCAGGTCCGCACGAGCGCCGCTTTCATTGAAAACATAAGCTTCGGGGCAGGCGAGATAGTCGCGGTCGCCACGAGCGAGCTCGTTGATGTGCGTGTAGTCGCCCGCGATCATGAAGTGGCCGCGATCGAAGGTCTTGGTCCAGGATCCGTTGATGCGATATTCCTCGCCGCCGGTGTCGAACGGAACCGAAGCGTTCACGTTCATGGTGAAACCGTCTTCACGCTTGCCGGTGGTGATATTGACCACGCCGGCGATCGCGTCCGAACCATAGACCGACGATGCACCGGTCTTGAGGATCTGGATGCCGTTGATGACCGACAGCGGCAGCACGTTAAGGTCGAAGGACGACACAGCGCCGCGCGTACCGGCGGGGCCGGCACGGCGTCCGTTGAGCAGCACCAGCGTGCGGTTGGCGCCAAGGCCACGAAGGTCAACCGTCTGCGCGCCGGGGCCGCCATTGGTGACGAAGTTCGACGAAAGCGCCGAAGTGATCTGGGTCGAACCAGCCGCGATCGGCGAAGTCTGCAGCGCTTCGGCGAGCGAGAGCTTGCCTTCCTTCTTGGCGATCTCAGGGCTGACGATGGCGATCGGGTCAGGGCTGTTGAACGGCGTTACGTTCTGGATGCGCGAGCCGGTGACCAGAAT